>NZ_JASNRA010000012.1:53285-173116 GCF_030411955.1 Massilia sp. YIM B02443 | reverse complement strand
GAAATCACCTCGATCATGAAGCGCAACTCGTGCGGCAAGGCATTGGACATCGCCCGCACCGCACGCGATATGCTGGGCGGTAACGGCATCTCGGACGAGTTCGGCATTATCCGCCACATGGTCAATCTCGAGGTGGTCAACACCTATGAA
This sequence comes from Massilia sp. YIM B02443, assembly GCF_030411955.1. Classification (GTDB taxonomy): domain Bacteria; phylum Pseudomonadota; class Gammaproteobacteria; order Burkholderiales; family Burkholderiaceae_D; genus Telluria. The sequence continues at coordinate 172,966 of NZ_JASNRA010000012.1, read as the reverse complement.
GGTACGCACGACATCCACGCCCTGATCCTGGGCCGTGCACAGACCGGCATCGCCGCGTTCTGATCCCCGGCGCCGCCGTCACGGCGGCGGCGCGGCGCGCCAATGGCGCAGCGTCGACAGCACCGTCAACAGCTCGGCCGGCTCGACCGGCTTGGGCACGTGCATCTGAAAGCCGCTGGTCAGGGTGCGCAGCCGGTCTTCCACCCGCACGTAAGCGGTCAGCGCCACCGCCGGCGTTGCGGCCACGCCATCGCGCCGCTCGCGCCGGCGCACCTCGGCGATGAAACCATGGCCGTCCATGCCGGGCATGCCGATGTCGCTGACGATCAGGTCGGGGCGCCGCGCATCGAGCATGGCGAGCGCCTGTTGCGCGTCGGCCGCCGCCTCGACCCGCGCGCCGGCGCCCGACAAGACCCGCACCAGCATCTCGCGGGTGTCGTCGTCATCCTCGACCAGCAGCAGCGCGACGCCTTCCAGCCCATATTCCTGGTCGTGCGCCAGCAGCCCGGGGCCGGCGTCGCCGGCCGCGGCGGACGATGCCGGGGCCGGGGCCAATGGCAGGCTGACCGCGAACGCGGCGCCCTTGCCCGGGCCGTCGCTGTGCGCTTCGACCGCGCCGCCGTGCAGGCTGACCAGTTTCTTGACGATCGCCAGCCCCAGTCCCAGCCCGCCATGGCGCCGGTTCGAGCTCGCGTCCTGCTGCGTGAACTTGTCGAAGATAAAGGGCAGGAAATCGGCGTCGATGCCTTCGCCCTTGTCGCTGACGACGATGTGGACGCTGGCCTGGCTGCGCTGCAGCGCAACGTGCACCCGTCCACCGGCGGACGAGAACTTGACCGCGTTCGACACCAGGTTCCAGACGATCTGCTGCAGACGGTCGGGGTCGCCGAAGATGGGGCCGGCCTGGGGATCGGCCAGCAGCCCGATCGTGACACCCTTTTTGGCTGCCGCCGGACGCAGCGCCTCGACCCCGGCCTCGACCGCCGCCTGCGGCGAGAACAGCTGCACGTTCAGGCGCAGCGTGCCGTTGACGATGCGCGAGATGTCGAGCAGGTCGTCGACGATCTGGGCCTGGGCGCGCGCGTTGCGTTCGATCACCTCCACCGCGTGGCGCGCCATCGCGCCTTCCAGGCTGCCGGCCACCAGCATCTGCGCCCAGCCCAGGATCGCCGTCAGCGGCGTGCGCAGCTCGTGCGACACCGTCGCCAGGAACTGGTCCTTGGCCTGGTTGGCGCGCTCGGCGTCTTCGTACAGGCGCTGCTTCTCGAGCGCGTCGTGCTCGGCGCGGCGGCGCGCGAACACCGCGTCCTGGTACAGCGAGGCCTTGTTCAGGCCGACGGCGGCCTGGGCCGCCAGCGTTTCGACCACCCGTTCGTGCTCGGCGCGGAACACGCCCGGCCGCTCATGCCCGAACAGCATGCCGCCGATCACTTCACCATTGCCGAGCCGCACCGGCACCGCCAGGTAGGACGTGACCGGCAGGTGGCCCGGCGGCATGCCATGGTGCGGCCCGGTCTGGCCGTAGCGCGGGTCGCGCCGGATATCGTCGCTGCGGATGGTGGCTTCGCCGCGGAAGGTGGGGCCGAACAAGTGGGTGTCGCGCGGCAGCGGGAATTTGGAGAAGTGCTCGCGCGCCACGCCCGAGATGGCGTACAGCGTGTAGGGCTGGCCGTCCTCGTTGCGCACGCTGTAGAAAAAGGCGCCGAACTGGGCGCCGCTGAGCCGGGTGGCGCTGTCGGTCACCGCCTGCACGATCTTTTCGTGGTCGAGTTCCTGCAAGATCAGCAAGGCGATCGCATACAGTTCCTCGCGTTCGTGCTGCTGCTTGCGTAGCGCGCGCGCATCCTGCACTTCGATCACGGTGCCGACCGCCTGGCCGTCGCGCCGGATCGGACTGGCGGTGAAGCGCACCGGATACAGCGTGCCGTCCTTGTGGACGAAGACTTCCTCGCCCTGCTCCTGCATATTGGCCGGGGCGGCCAGGTCGATCGGGCATTCCTCGAGCGGATAGTGGCTGCCGTCCGGGCGCGTGTGGTGCACGAAATCGTGCAGCGGCGCGCCCTGCACCTCGGCCAGGGTGTAGCCGGTCAGTTGCTCGGCCGCCGGGTTCATGTAGACGCAGTGCTGGTCTGCATTCATCACGAACAAGGCTACCGTCGCGTTGTTGCACAAGTCCTCGAGATCCACGAATTGCTGATTTTTCATCGTTACATTCCCACGAGCCTTGACGCCGTCTTCAGTGTCGCATATTCCGCGCTAGTGCCGCGTACGCCAGCGCATGACGGCTGCCGTGGCCACTCTGTCGAGGAGCCGGTGACTGTCGCATTTTGTCCATCGAGAACCGGAAAATTCACTACATCAGGATTTCCCTCTGATATCATTAATTGACTTTAAGAATCTCACCAAAAACCACGGGCAGTGGCTGTCCAGACGCCGCCGACAACCATGCATCCACCATTTCCACACCGCCCTGTTCGCCCCCGGCCACGGCTTGCCGCGTTCTCGGCCGCACTTGCCTGCCTGGCATGGCCGGCGCACGCCCAGCAAGCCGACCCGCAGCCGGCGCTGGTCCAGATGCCGCTCGAAAAACTGATGGGCATGAAAATGGTCAAGGCCGCCTCGCGCTTCGAACAGCTGGCGCTGGAAGCGCCGGCGGCGGTCTCGGTGCTGAATTCGAACGACATCCGCGCCCACGGCTGGCGCACGCTGGCCGAGGCGCTCGCCTCGCTGCCCGGGCTGTACGTCACGGACGACCGCAACTATACCTATCTGGGCGCGCGCGGTTTCCTGCGCCCGGGCGACTACAACAGCCGCTTCCTGCTCACGGTCGACGGCGTGCGGGTCAACGACGCGCTGTATGACCAGGCCATGCTCGGCAACGACGGCCTGGTCGACATCGACCTGGTCCAGCGCATCGAGTTCATCCCCGGGGCCGGCTCGGCGATGTACGGCTCGAACGCGCTGCTCGGCGTGATCAACGTCATCACGCGCGATGGCGATGCGCTGTCCGGTGCGCGCGTGGCGCTGCGCGCCGGCAGCGACGGCGAGCGCCGTCTGCGCGCCAGCTACGGCTGGCACGACCAGCGCGGGGCCGACCTGCTGCTGGCGGCCAGCGCCCTCACGCACGATGGCGAAACGCTGTACTACCCCGAGTTAGACGACGCCGCCGGCGACGGCGTCGCGCGCGGGCGCGACGGCGAAGGCGCGCGCCAGTTCATGCTCAAGGCGCGCGCCGGCGGCTTCACGTTCTCGGCCAACCACGTGCACCGCACCAAGCAGTTGCCGACCGCCTCCTACGGCGCCCTGTTCGGCGCGCCCAGCAACACCACCGATGCGCGCACCACCGCGCAGCTGGGCTACGGGCGCGAACTGGCGCCCGGCGTCGCGCTGGCGCTGCAGGGGCACTGGGGCAGCACCGACTACCTGGGCCACTACTACTACGCCGACGCCGAGGGCCTGGCCCGGCCCAACGTGGATGGCGCCCACGCGCGCTGGTACGGCGCCGGCGCCCACCTGACCGTCACGCGCCTGGCCGGCCACAAGATCCTGTTCGGCGCCGAAGCCCAGCGCGACGCGCGGCGCGACCAGTTCAACTACGACACCGCCCCTTATCTCGGCCTGCTCGACGACCGGCGCTCGGCCAACCGGCGCGGGGTGTTCGTCGAGGACGAGCTGCGCCTGGGCCGGCGCGTGCTGGTCAACGCCAGCCTGCGCCACGACCAGCACAGCACCGGCGCGCGCAGCAACAGCCCGCGCGTGGCGCTGCTGTACCGGGTGCCGGACGGCGCCACCTTCAAGCTGATCTACGGCAGGGCGTACCGGGTGCCGAACGCCTACGAGATGTATTACCACGTCGCCGGCGACGGCGGCCAGTTGCCCAACCCGGCGCTGGCGCCGGAACGCATCTCGACCGCCGAAGCGGTGCTGGAACGCGCCTTCGGCGGCGCCAGCCATGCCCGGCTGTCGCTGTTCACCTACCGCATGCGCGACCTGATCGCGCAGGAAGCCGACCCCGCCAGCGGCCTGCTCATCTACCGCAACCTCGAGCGCGCCGCCGCGCGCGGGCTGGAAGCCTCGTTCGAACACCTGTTCGACAATAATGCGCGGGTGCGCGCCAGCACCACCTGGCAGCGCGCCACCGACGGCGCCGGCCGCACCCTGCCCGACTCGCCGCGCCTCCTGGGCAAGGTCAACGCCGTGCTGCCGTTGCCGGCGCTGCGCGCGCGCCTCGGCGCCGAGCTGCAGTGCATGTCGGCACGCCTCACCGCGCGCGCCGGCGCCGGCGGCGCCGTGGGCGGCTATTGCGTGTCCAACCTGAACCTGTCGAGCACGCGCCTGGTCGCGGGCGCCGAACTGGCGGCCGGCGTCTTCAACCTGGCCGACCGCCGCTACGCCGACCCGGCCGGCCCCGCCTTCGTGCAGGAAGCGCTGCAGCGCCAGGGGCGCTCGGCGTTCGTTCGCCTGGCGTTCGGATTCTGACATGCGGCGCGCACTGGTTCGCCTGGCCTGCGCGGCCGTCGGCGGCGCGCTGCTGGCCTCCGGCGCCTGCCTCGCCCAGGTGCGCGACGCCGACATGAAGGCGGCCTATGTGTACAACTTCGTCCAGTTCACCAGCTGGCCGGCGCCAGCCGCCAGGGCCACGGGCGCCGCGAGCGCCGCGCTGGCCGTGTGCGCCGAACGCGCCAGCGCGCTCGGGCGCGCCTTGCAGGCCTACGACGGACGCCAGGCGGCCGGGCGCGTCTGGCAACTGGTCGACCTGCAGGCGCGAGCGCCGGCCTGCGACGTGCTGGTGCTGGGGCGCACCGAAGCGGCCGTCGCCGGTGCCGCCGGCGCCGGCACGCTGGTGATCCGCGACGGCGCCGGCGCCGCGCCCGCAAGCGCTGCCGCGATCACGCTGGTCGACAACGACGAGCACCTGCAATTCGACATCGACACCCGCGAAGTGGCGCGCGCGGGATTGCGCATCAGTTCCAAGCTGCTGCGCCTGGCCAGGACCGTAGAATGAATACTCGCATCCCCCATCCGCCGCGCATCGCGCGCACTCTGCGCGCCGGCCAGCTGCTGGCCGCCGCCGCCGGCCTGCTGGTGGTCGGCAGCATCGTGCTGTCGTACCAGTTCGTCACGCTGCGCCAGGGGCTGCAGGCCGATGTCGAGATCCACGCCCGCATGCTCGCAGAAAACGTCGTCGCGCCCCTCATGTTCGGCGACCGCGACGCCGCGCGCGACGTGCTGCGCGCGTTCCAGGCCGATCCGGTGATGGCCGAAGCCGTGGTGTACGACGCCGCCGGGCGCGAGTTCGCGGCGTTTCGCCGACCGATGCGCGCGCCCGGCGCACTGGCGCGCATGGCGCCACGCTGGTTCGGCCCGGCCACGCTGCGCCATCCGGTGGCCTGGCGCGATCGCGCGCTGGGCGGCCTGTTGCTGCGCGCCGAGACCATCGAGATCGACACCGCGCTGCGCAACTACGCCGCCCTGTTCGGGGTGGCGTCGCTCGGCGCCCTGCTGGCCAGCGCGCTGCTGCTGCGGCGCGGCCGCCTGCGCGTGGCGCGCGCCGAAGCCGACCTGGCATACCTGGCCTATACCGACCCGGTCACCGACCTGCCGAACCGGCGCGGCAGCCAGGAGCAGATCGCCGCTGCGCTGCGCCAGGCGCGCGCGGACGGCGCCCAAGCGGGGCTGGTCTTGATCGACCTCGACAACTTCAAGCTGGTCAACGACAGCGCCGGGCACGGCGCCGGCGACGCGCTGCTGCGCCAGGCCGGCGCGCGCCTGCGCGCCGCGGCCGGGGCCGACGACATGGTGGGGCGCTTTGGCGGCGACGAGTTCGTGGTGCTGGTGCGTGCCCCGGACCGCGCCGGCCTGCGCGCCGACGCCGAGCGCCTGATGGCGGCGCTGCGCGCACCGCCGCAAGCGGGCGAGATCGAGGTCGGCGTCACCGCCAGCGCCGGCTGCTGCGTGTTCCCGGACGACGCCGCCGACTGCAACGAGCTGCTGCGCAATGCGGACGCCGCGCTGTACCACGCCAAGGCGGCCGGGCGCGACTGCGTCGGCGTGTTCGCGCCGGCCATGCTGCAGGCCAGCCAGCGCCGCGCGCTGCTCGAACGCGAGCTGCGCCGCGCGCTCGCCGGCGGCGGCCTGGCGCTGCACTACCAGCCCCAGTTCGACCGCGCCGAGCGGCTGGTCGGGGTCGAGTCGCTGCTGCGCTGGACCCATCCGCAGCTGGGCGCGATCGGGCCCGACGAATTCATCCCGATCGCCGAGGAATGCGGGCTGATCGTCGAGATCGGACGCTGGGTGCTGGAACGCGCCTGCGGCGACATCGCCGCGCTCGGCCGCGACACCGGCCTGGCGCTGCACGTGGCGGTCAACGTCTCGGCGCGCCAGCTGCGCGACCCCGACTTCCTGCGCTGCGTCGAACAGGTGCTGGCGTCGAGTGGCCTGGCTCCCGAACTGCTGGAGTTGGAACTGACCGAGAGCATGCTGATGCAGGACCGCGCCGCCGCCATCGGTTTCATGCAGGCGGTGCGCGCGCTCGGCGTGCGGTTGTNACTGCTGGAGTTGGAACTGACCGAGAGCATGCTGATGCAGGACCGCGCCGCCGCCATCGGTTTCATGCAGGCGGTGCGCGCGCTCGGCGTGCGGTTGTCGATCGACGACTTCGGCACCGGCTACTCGTCGCTGGCCTACCTGCAGTCGTTCCCGATCAACCAGCTCAAGATCGACCGCAGTTTCGTGCGCCCGCTGCCCGAGCACGGCAAGACCCTGGCCAGCGCCGTGATCCGGCTGGCCCATGGCTTCGGGCTGACCGTGGTGGCCGAGGGCGTCGAGGAGCGCGGCCAGCTTGAGTGGCTGCAGCAGGCCGGCTGCGAGTATGCGCAAGGCTATCTGCTGGGCCGGCCGGTGCCGCTGGGGGCGCTGCGCGCGCAGGTACTGGACGAGCAGATGCCGGGCGAGCAGGCGCCGGGCGAGCGGCTGGCGGCGGCATAGCATCCATGCCGGTGCCGGCTTGAACCGGATATTGACGCGCGCCATTCACACGCCCGTGCGGGCACGATTCGCGCCCGCCGCCTACAATTGGCCTCCTCTTTTCACACACCGGGAGCACCCATGACACGCACGGCACTCATCGCAGGCATCACCGGCATCGGCGGCAACCACGTCGCGCGCGAACTGCTGGCCAACGGCTGGAACGTGGTCGGCCTGTCGCGCCGTCCGCCGCAAGACCTGCCCGGCGTGCGCCACGTCGCCGCCGACCTGCTCGACGCCGCCGCATTGAAGACTGCGCTCGCCGACGCATTCGTCGACACTGCGCCGACCCACGTCTTCATCACCACCTGGATGCGCCAGGACACCGAAACCGAGAACATCCGCGTCAACGCCGCCCTGGTGCGCAACCTGCTGGACGCCGTGGCGCCGCACAAGAGCGTGCGCCACGTGGCCCTGGTCACGGGCCTCAAGCACTACCTGGGACCGTTCGAAGCCTACGCCAGCTCGGGCACCCTGCCCGACACCCCGCTGCGCGAATCGCAACCCCGCCTGCCGCTCGAGAATTTCTATTATGCGCAGGAAGACGAAGTCTACGCCGCCGCCGAGCGCGACCGCTTCACCTGGAGCATCCACCGTCCGCACACCATCATCGGCCTGGCGGTCGGCAACGCCATGAACCTGGGCACCACCCTCGCCGTGTACGCCACCATCTGCAAGGAGACCGGCCGCCCGTTCCAGTTCCCCGGCTCGGGCGCGCAGTGGAACGGCCTGTCCGACGTGACCGACGCGCGCATGCTGGCCAAACAGCTGGTGTGGGCGGCTGACACCGACGCGGCGCGCAATGAAGCCTTCAACATCGTCAACGGCGACGTGTTCCGCTGGAGCTGGCTGTGGCCGAAACTGGCGGCCTATTTCGGCGTCGAAGCGGCCGGCTTCAACGGCACGATACAGCCACTGGAAGCGGCGATGGCCAACGACCACGCCTTGTGGAAGGAGATCGCGCAGAAGCACGCTCTGGTGGAGGCGGACCTGGACCGCCTGGCCTCGGCCTGGCATACCGACCTCGACCTGGGCCGTCCGCTGGAAGTCATGACCGACATGGCCAACAGCCGCAGGCTGGGCTTCAGCGCCTACCAGGCCACCGACGCGTCGTTCTTCGACCTGTTCGAACGCCTGCGCGCCGAGCGGCTGATTCCCTGATCCGCCCTCTCGCTGTCACGGTCCGGCTTCAGCTGGCCCGGATCCGCTCGGGGATTTGCCCGGGCTCGGTTGCCAGGAACGGTTTCCCGAGCGTGCCGATCATGTCCTCGGGCAGGTGTTCGATGGTGGACGCCTGGCCGACGACCAGCGCCTGATCGCCTGGCCAGAACAGCACTGAATGGGTTGACTGCAGCAGATCCAGCAACGACTTGTAGAACGCTTCATTGGCTGCAGGCCGCGTGATCATGAAGCCGGCCGTCATGGCAGGCCCGCTACCCGGCAGCACGTGAAGATAGATGTCCGAGCCGTCGAACACGACGCTCGGGTAAGTACGTCCATCCATTTCGACAACGTCCGGCAGCGCGGGATCGGGGACGATCGGGTAGTCGACACGCCAAACGACGCCATGGTCGCTGTCTGCGCGCCGTACGATCGCGCTGCCGAACGCGGTTTCGACCACCGACAGCGGCATGCTGGAGAATTCGCCACGCTCGAACACATTGAGAAAGATATCGAAGCTCATCGTGGTCCTTCGTGTCTGTCCTATAGCCGGTCCGGCAGCACCGCATGTACCAGGAACACCTGCAGCGCGGCGGTCATCTGATCGTGCAACGCCAGCAACGACGCTGCCGCTTCCTCGTCGACGACCGGTCTGCCATCATCGTCGAGCGGAAATGGCTGCCCAAGGATGCGCGCCATGTCGAGCTCGACATACGCGCTGGCGCCATAGGGCCGCTTGCCGTCGACATTCGGCAGCGGCCAACATGGCCGCCATAGCAGATCCCTACGCCAGACACAGTAACGCAGCAATAGCGCATGCTCTTGGCGGAAATCGAACATGCCGTCGCCGGTGACGCCGCTCTCGGGCGCCTCGAAATAGGCAAGCATGTCCGCGGGCATCGCGTAGCGCCCGGGCCGCAGCGTCGCCGCGCCGGCAGCCAGCTGCGGGATCACCGCGCTCGCTTCCACGAGCGTTTTCGCCAGCAATGCCTCGTCGCGCTTGCCGATCAGCGCCGCGCCGACGCGCCCGGTCGACTGGCCCCAACCGAAGGGAAACATGGTCAGCAAGCTTGGCGCTCCGGATTCGATCGGCACCCAGGTGACGCGCAGTCTGCGGATCAGCGGGTGGTGCGCCGGGCCGAGCTCGCGCACCGGTGCGGCGGCCAAGGCCCGTTCGATCGTGGCCTCCTGGCGCGCGAGCAGCAGGTGTTCGGCGCGCAGCAGCCAGGCGTAGCGCAGCTGCGACATGAAGCGGCGCAGCGCCTTCATTAGTGCGCCGCCGGCTTTACCGCCCCTTCCGACCTGGCGCGACGCTGCGGATCCAACGCACGGTGCATGGCGTGTCCTCCCGAGGGTCTTGCTCGAATGATCGCGCGATCAGCAGCCGGCGCCCTGACCTGCCGCCTGGCCGCGCACGCCGTCGGCGATGCGCGCCGACAGCTTGGACAATGCCGCGCGGTGCGCGGCGACCAGTCCCGCATGGCCGGCGCCGGCCGTTTCGCGGAACACGCTGCGGCAAGTGAGCACCGCGCGCTCGCCGGTGCGGCGCACGCTCCACACCGTGTCGATCAACGCATAGTCGTCCAGCTTCGATTCGAAGCGCTGCACGCTGGCGCTGATGCGGTACACGGCCGCCGCGGGCGGCGCCGGATTGCTGTACACGTCCACCGCGCCCAGTTGCGCGGCGATGCCGAGCGACAGCGCGCTGCCGATCTGGTCATCGAGCTTGCTGGCCCAGCGATGGTGTTCGAGCAGGTCGACCTGGCCGTCGCCCTTGACCACCACCATCTGGTTGCGCCGCACCTGGTCGGGCACAGTCACCGGACGCATCTCGATATACAGCGGCGCGGCGACCGAAGCGGCTCCGGGAGCGGCCGCGCCGTCGGTCAGCGTATAGAACTGGTCCGGCGGCGCGCTGGCGCAGCCGGCCAGCGCCGCCACGATGGCGGCCACGCTCAGGGCCTGCACCTTGCCGGCAAATGGGAATCCCTTCATTTCTTCTCCTGCGGTTTGCCACGGATGAGCGACTCCGGATGGCGTTCGAGATAATCGGCCAGGTCGTTCAGCTTCTCCATCGTGTCCGTCACTTCCTGCAGCGCGCGGCGCAGGTCGGACTGCAGCGGCGCATCCTGCGACAGCAGGCTTTCGGCGCTGGCGAAGGTCTGCTTGGCGGCGGTCAAGGTGTCCTTCATCTCCGGCAGCACCTGGCCGTCGAGGCGCGCGATCAGGGCGTTGGCCTGGACCAGCGTCTTGTTCAGGTTATTGCCGATCTCGTCGAACGGGATCTTGTCCAGCTTGCGCGCGATGTTGGCCACCTGGGTCTGCAGTTCGTCGAGCTGGCCCGGCACCGTCGGGAACACCAGCTGGCCTTCCCTCATGGTCAACTGCGCCTTGGGCGCGTTGCGGTGGAAGTCGAGCGCCACGTACAGCTGGCCGGTGAGCAGGTTGCCGTTCTTGAGCTGGCCGCGCAGGCCGCGTGCGACCATCTGGCCGAGCGCGTCGCCGCCGGTGGTGCTGTTGAGCGTCTCGAGGAACGACTGGCCCAGGCGGCCCGGGTACAGGTCGACCGTCACCGGCATGCTCAGCTTGCGCCGCGCGCGGTCGAACTCGACGCCGATGCTGCGCACCTCGCCCAGCGCGATGCCGCGGAAGTCCACCGGCGCGCCCACCGCCAGCCCGCGCAGCGAGCCGTCGAAGTACAGCACCGCGCTCACCGCCGGACCATCGGGCGGTCGCAGCGCGGCGGTGCGGTCTTCGGCCAGCACGAAGTGGGCGCCGGCCGGCGCCGGCGCGGCCGGCTTGCCGCCATCGACCGATTCGAAAGCGATGCCGCCGGTGGCCAGGGCCGCCAGCGATTGCGTGTTGAGTTTCAGGCCGTTGGCGTCCAGCCGCAGGTCGACCCCGCTGGCGTGGAACCAGCGCGTGTCGGGGCCGACCAGCGCCGTGTACTTGTCTTCGACAAAGGCCGACATGTCGATCCCCTTGCCGCTGGCGTCGAGCGTGACCGAGGCCACCTGGCCGACGCGCACGCGGCGATAATACACGGGCGAACCCGGCGCCACCGAGCCGAGGCTGTCGGCATGCAGCCGGTATTCGCGGCCCTTCAGGCCATACGGCACGGCGGGCGGGGTCTCCAGGCCGACGAAGGCGTCCCTGGTTTCCTCGCTGGCGCCGGGCGCGGCGCCGATGTAGGCGCCGGACAGCAGCGTGTTCAGGCCCGACACGCCGCCGGCGCCGATCTGCGGGCGCACCACCCAGAAGCGGCTGTCCGCGGCGGTGAAGCGGCGCGCCTCCTTGGCCATCTGGATCTCGGCCACGACGCGGCTGGCGTCTTCGCCGAGCCGCACCGCCACCACCTTGCCGATGTCGACGTCGCGGAACTTGACCTGGGTCTTGCCGGCTTCCAGCCCTTCGCCGGTGGCGAAGGTGACGGTGATGGTCGGGCCGCGGTTGCCCAACCAGACGGCGACCTGCCAGGCGCCGATGATGGCGGCCAGCACCGGGATCATCCAGATCAGGGACGGCAGCCAGCGGCTGGGACGGTCGATCGCCGGCCTGGGCGCGCGCGTGTCGCTTGGACCGGCGGCGGGCGGCAGCGGGCCGGGTGCGGAAGAAGATGCAGGCGGGCGTGCGCCGTCCTGTTCAGACATGTCGGTGTTCTCCATGTGAATCGATCGGGTCCCAGATCAGGCGCGGGTCGAATTGTGCCGAGGCGACCATCGTCAGGATGACGACGCAGCCGAACGCGATCGCGCCGGGACCGGCGGTGATCACCGCCAGCAGGTCGAAGCGCACCAGCGCCACGGTCAGGGTGACCACGAAAATATCGAGCATCGACCAGCGGCCGATGAATTCCACCACGCGGTAGGTGCGGGTGCGCGCCAGCGGCGCCGCGCGCGAACGCAGCTGGGCCGAGCCGTTGAGCCACGCGAGCGCCACCAGCTTCGAGACCGGCACCACCACGCTGGCGATGAAAATGATGATGGCCAGACCGGGCGAACCGGTATTCCAGAACAGCAGCACGCCGCTCATGATGGTGTCGCCTTCGGTGCCGCCGACCGATTCGGTGTACATCACCGGCAGGATGTTGGCGGGAATGTAGAGCAGCGTGGCGGCGGCCAGCATGGCCCAGGTCCAGGCGATGCTGTTCGGGATGCGCCGGTGCAGCGCCGCGCCGCAGCGGCAGCAATGGGCATTCGTATGCGCACCCGAAGCGGGTGCGTCATCGTCGAGGCGGTTGACCAGGCCGCAGGTATCGCAGGCGACCAGCTCCGCCGGTTGGCCATGATGATGGTCGTGATGGTCGTGATGGTCGTGGCGAGCCGCAGCCTGATGGCGGCGCACGTCGTCCGGCTGCGGCACCTGGCGGTCAGCCAGCGCCCACAGCGCGCGCGGTTCGTAGCGCATCACGATCGCGCACAGGATCGTGAGAAAGGCGAACGCGAACAGGCCCGGATGCGGCTCCACCCGCGCCAGGCTGGTCATCTTGATGACGGTGATCAGGATGCCGATCATCAGCACTTCGGTCATCGCCCAATGGCGCGCCCCCTGCACCGTGCGCAGCACCAGGTTGAAGCCCGGCACGCGGCGGCGATGGCGCAGGCCGATGGCGACGTACAGCAAGGCACTCAGTTCGATACCGGGAAACACCACGGCGCACAGCAGCACCATGGTGGCGATCACGCCCATGCCTTCGCCCCACAGCACGCCGATGGCTTGCAGCAGCGTGACGCCGGACGTCATGCCGGCCAGTCGCAGATTGACGATCGGGAAAGCCTGGGCGAGGATGAACACCAGCACCGCCGCCAGCGTCAACGCCACCATGGCGTCGGTCTGGGCGGTCGGGCCGGAAGCATGCCAGCGGTACAGCTCGAGCCGGCAGCGCGTGCAGCGCGCACGCTCGCGCACCGCCAGCGGCTGCCATTGGTACAGGCAGCCGCAGTCGTGACAGCCGATCAGCTCACCAGGTTTCATTCCGCGCGGTCTTTCATCATGCAATAGCACTATGTATCATGACCGGCAGCAACTTGGCGCGCGTTTCAGCGAAGCGCGGATACCTGCGCAGGTCAGAAGCGGACCTTGACGAAGGCCGATGGGCCGGTCAGTTTCAGGTCCATTTCGGCGGCGCGCTCGTTGTTGCGCTTGAGCGCGATCTTCTGGATGCCGTAGTCCAGCACCAGGCCGACGTTCTTGTGCGGGTACCATTCCACGCCGATCGAGCCGCTGTACACGTGGCCTTCGGTGCTGCCGCCGTTCTTCTTGACGCCCGAGGCTTCGGCGACCAGGCGCCACTGGTCGTTGAACTGGTGGCGGTAGCCGAAATCGAGCACTGGTGCGTAGGCGCTGTCGCTGGCCGAGGCCGAGCCGCTCCAGCTTTCGGTCTGGGCCGGGTTGGTGGCGGTGACGGTGGCGCTGGCCGAACCCGAGATCTTGCCGCGCAGGTAAGCCGCGCCCAGGCCGACGCCGAACACGTCGTTGCCGGTGCCGAACCAGTAGCGATAGGTCAGGCGCGCCAGCTCGATGCGCAGCTTGGCGCTGCCGCTGGCGGTGCCGCTGACGTCGCGGCCTTCATAGACGGTGTTGCCGGCGAAGTCGCCGCTGTAGTCGTTGTCGTAACGGAAGTAATCGAGGTGCAGGCCATGATTGGCGCCGAACAGGATGTTGGCCTTCACGCGCGGCAGGGTTTCCTCGTCAATCTTCTCGTCCGGGGTGTCGAGGCGGCCGAATTCTTCGGTGTTGGCGCCCAGATGGATCTTCGGCTCGGCGTAGAACGCGCCGACCGCGATGTCCATGCGGTCGAGTGCAGGCGAAACCGTGGTCTGCGTCTGGGCCTGGGCCGTGCCGGCGGCGGCGGCCATCAGGAAGGCGCCCTTGAGCAGGTTGGCGATCAGGGTCGGACGAGTATGGGAATCAGCGCGGAACATTTTTTATTCTCCAATCATGACAAGGTCAAATCAATATGCCCGCCAGAGGGTCTCTTGGCGCAGCGACAGTTAATTATCGCAAGATGACACAATGATAACCCGCACGATTGGACGGAAAATGTTGTGAAAATGACGCACGGGTCATTAATTTGTTTTATGCGCGTTGGCGTACGGACAGCGCGGGCAGAAGGGGTCGATGGTTTATGATTGTGCAACAACAACGACCAGTGCTAACCAATGAAGCAATACACCCTGCCGCAAAACTCTTTCCTGCTTCTGTTGACGCTGGTGACGATCGCCTTCTTCTGGATCCTGCTGCCCTACTCCGGCGCGGTATTCTGGGGCGTGGTATTCGCGATCGTGTTCGCGCCGCTGCAGTCGCGCCTGCTGCGCGCGACCAAGGGCAAGCCGACCGTGGCGGCGCTGCTGTCGCTGCTGGTGATCCTGCTGATGGTGATCTTCCCGCTGACCATGATCGCCGCTTCGCTGATCGACCAGGCCGCCGCGATCTATGTGCAGGTCGGCTCGGGCCAGGTCAACTTCAACGCCTATTTCCAGCGCATCGTCGCGGTGCTTCCCGACTGGGCCACGTCGCTGCTGGAGCGCTTCGAGCTGACCAACCTGGCCACCCTCGAGGCCAAGATCACCGATGCCGCCGCCGAGATCAGCCAGTCGGCCGCGCGCTACGCCGTCCGATGGGGCAGCAATACGCTCGACTTCGTGGTGAGCACCACGATCATGCTGTACCTGCTGTTCTTCCTGCTGCGCGATGGCCGCATCGTGGCGGCGCGCATCCAGCGCGCGGTGCCGCTCAGCGTCGAGTACAAAGGCCGCCTGTTCCAGAATTTCACCACCGTGATCCGCGCCACCGTGAAAGGCAATGTGCTGGTGGCCATGGCGCAGGGCGCACTGGGCGGCTTGATCTTCTGGATCCTGGATGTGCCGGGAGCGCTGCTGTGGGGCGTGGTGATGGCGATGCTGTCGCTGCTGCCGGCCGTCGGCGCGGCGCTGGTGTGGGGCCCGGTGGCGATCTATTTCCTGGCCACGGGCGCGATCTGGCAAGGGATCGTACTGGCCGCCTACGGCGTGCTGGTGATCGGACTGGTCGACAACATCCTGCGCCCGATCCTGGTCGGCAAGGACACCAAGCTGCCGGATTACGTGATCCTGCTGTCGACGCTGGGCGGGATGGCGCTGTTCGGGCTCAACGGCTTCGTGATCGGGCCGGTGATCGCGGCGCTGTTCATCTCGGCGTGGGATCTGTTTGCCCGGGCCGACGAGTTTCACGCGGACTGAAAAAAACCAAGGCAGGCCACGTGGCCTGCCTTGGTTTATCTTCGCCGAATTACCTCGGCCGATGACGGCTGTTGGCTGTTGGCGATTACTTGGCCTGCGCGTGCCGGGCCAGGCGCTCGGCCACTGCCGGCGACACGGCGTCGGCGCCGCGCGTCATGCGGTACAGGGTCCAGACGTCGGCGCTGCCTGCCGGGGTCGCCGGCGCTGCCTGGAACAGGCGGCGCACGAAGCGGCTGACCGAGGTGGCCATGACGGAAAATTGAACGGCGGCAGATGGGTGCATGGACAGGGTGGACATGATGTTCTCTCTTTCGGTATGTGCGCTGTAATGACGACAGTATGCGCCGATAGAGATAGAAATCAAATTGCGATCCATGATAGTCGCCATTCACAAAACAACTATCTTATGCAAAGCGTGGTGCGCATCCCTTCTACCCCACCGAGACCGACCCCAACGACCGCATGATCTGCAACACCGCCGGCCCCAACAGGACCACCAGCAACGCCGGGAAAATACAAAAAATCAGCGGAAACAACAGCTTGGTCGCGATCTTCCCCGCGTTCTCCTCGATCAACTGGCGCCGCCGCGTACGCAACTGCTCCGACTGCACCCGCAGCGCGGTGCCGACGCTGGTACCGAAGCGGTCGGCCTGGATCAGCATCTTGGCCAGGTTGTCGACGTCCTCGACCCCGGTGCGCAGCGCCAGGTTGCGCAGCGCTTTTTCCTTGGCGCTGCCAGCGCGCAGCTCGAGCGTCACCAGTTGCAGCTCTTCCGCCAGCACCGGGCTTTTCAGGCCGATCTCGGCGCCGACGCGCGCCAGCGCCGCATCCATCGCCAGCCCGGCCTCGACGCACACCGTCATCAGGTCCAGCGCGTCCGGGAAGCTTTCGAAGATCTCGCGCTGGCGCAGGCTGATCTTGCGCTTGAGGATGATGTCCGGCACGTAATAGCCGGCCGCGGCGGCCGCGATCAGGTACAGGAAGGTCACGCTCGTGGCGCGGCTGCCGTCGTGGCGCAGCAGCAACCACACCACCAGCGGCAGGCCGATCGTCAGCGCGGTCTTGCCGGCGTAGAACATGCCCGGGGTCGACGCTGCGCGCCAGCCCGCGTTGATGAAGCGCAGGCGGATCGGCGAAGCTTCCCAGCCTTCGGTCGGGACCGACAACCTGGCCAGCGGCTCGGCCAGGCGCGCCAGGCGCTCGCGCCAGTTGCGCTCGGGCAGGCGCGCGGCGCCGTCGCGGTCGTCGAGCGCCAGCAGGCGCTCCTTGACCGGATCGCGCGTGATCAGCAGCATGGCCAGCGCCACGCCGCCAAAGATCGCCAGGAACAGCACGGCCAGGATCAGAAATTGTACGTTGTTCATTGCAGAGTAAGGTTCAAGGCTTACATGCGGATGCGCACGATCTTGCGGATCGCCAGCACCCCGAAGATCATCATCAGGATCGCCGCGCCGCTCATCTGGCGCCCGACCGGATCGTTGACCAGCACCGCCATGGTGCCGGGATTGGCCATGTACATCATGCCGCCGGCGCCGAACGGCAGCAGGCACAGCACCCAGGCCGAGATGCGGCCCTCGGCCGACAGTACCCGCACCTGGCCGGCCAGCTTGTGGCGGTCGCGGATGATGGCGCTGATCGACCCGAGCAGCTCGGTCAGGTTGCCCCCGCTTTCGCGCTGGATCAGCACCGCCACCACGAAGTACTGCAGGTCTATGCTCGGCACGCGCTGCGCCAGGTTGTTCAGGGCGTCGCCCATCGACACCCCGAAGTTCACCTCATCGAAGGCGATCTTGAATTCCTCGCCCAGCGGCGCCGTCACTTCCTCGGCCACCAGTTTCAGCGCGGTCGGAAAGGCGTGGCCGGCGCGCATCGCGCGGATCATCATGTCCAGCGCTTCCGGCAGCTGGCGCTCGAAGCGGACCAGGCGCGCCTGGCGCGCCCGCGCCAGTTGCAGCAGCGGCAGGCCGGCGCTCGCCAGCGCCGCCAGCGGCACGGCCCAGCCGGGCAAGCGCAGCCACAGCGCCAGCGCCAGGCCCGGCGCCAGGCAGCCGGCGCACAGCGCCACCAGGCGCGACACCAGGTAATGGGCGCCGGCCTGCTGCAGCATGCGGTCCAGGCGCCGGGTAAGAGGCAGGCGGCGCAGCAGCGCGTCCAGCTCCGGGCTGTCGCTCAGGCGCCGTTCCTTGACGATGGTGACGTCCAGCTCGCGCGCCTCGACGCCGATCACGTTGCGCAGGCGGCGCGCAATGCGCTCGCCTTCCGGGTCGCGGTGCGCCTGCCAGCCGACGTACACGCCCCACACCAGCAGCATGACGGCGGCGAACAGGACGACGATGAACAGGATGAAGGTGGTGTTCATGGCTCTTTGAAGGAAATCAGCGCAATCAGCGCGGCTCGAAGATGTGCGGCGCCAGGTTCACGCCGAAGGTGCGCAGGCGTTCGGCGAAGCGCGGACGCACGCCGGTCGCCACCGACTGTCCCTGCACGGTGCCGTCGTCCAGCACCCCGGTCTGCCTGAAGGTGAAGATCTCCTGCATCGTGATCACCTCCCCTTCCATGCCGGTGATCTCGGAGATCGACAGCACCTTGCGCTTGCCGTCGGTCAGGCGCGACACCTGAACGACAACGCCGACGGCGGAGGCGATCTGCTGGCGCATGGCTTTCGGCGGCAGGTTCGGCGCCGCCATGCTGATCATGTTTTCCAGGCGCGTCAGCGCGTCGCGCGGGGTATTCGCGTGGATGGTCGCCATCGAGCCTTCGTGGCCGGTGTTCATCGCGCCCAGCATGTCCATCGCTTCCTCGCCGCGCACTTCGCCCAGGATGATGCGGTCGGGACGCATCCGCAGCGCGTTCTTCACCAGCGCGCGCTGGTTGACTTCGCCGCGGCCCTCGATGTTGGCCGGACGGGTCTCGAGGCGCACCACGTGCGGCTGCTGCAGCTGCAGCTCGGCCGCGTCCTCCACGGTGACGATCCGCTCGCTGTGGTTGATGAAGCCCGAGATCACGTTCAGCATGGTGGTCTTGCCGCTGCCGGTGCCGCCCGAGATCACGATGTTCACCTTGGCCTTGCCCAGGCCCTGCAGCACTTCGGCCATGTCGGCGGTCATGCTGCCGTAGGCGACCAGGTCGGCCAGGCGCAGCGGGTCGGCCGAGAACCGGCGGATCGACATCACCGGGCCGTCGATCGCCAGCGGCGGGATGATGGCGTTCACGCGCGAGCCGTCCGGCAGGCGCGCGTCGACCATCGGGCTCGATTCGTCGATGCGGCGGCCCACGCGCGAGACGATCTTGTCGATGATCTTCATCAGGTGGGCGTCGTCGTTGAAGGTGACGTCGGTGAGTTCCAGTTTGCCGCGCCGTTCGACGTAGACCTGCTTGTGGGTGTTGACCAGGATGTCCGACACCGTCGGGTCTTCCAGCAGCGGCTCGAGCGGGCCGAAGCCGAGCATCTCGTTCTGGATGTCGCGCGTCAGGGTCTTGCGCTCGGCGTCGTTGATGACCACCATCTCTTCTTCGAGCAGGCGCTCGACCAGCAGGCGCAATTCCTGGCGCACCTGGTCGCTACTCAATCGCTGCATGCTTTCCAGATCGACGCGGTCGAGCAGCGCCTCGTGGATGCGGGCCTTCAGTTGGTGGTAAGCCCGATTGTCGATCGGTCCGCGCTGGGCCACCGGGCGCGGCGTGGCGGTGGCGCTGCCGAGACGCTCGCGCAGCGAAATTGCAGAGGTATTCATCGTGCGGCCTTTCTACGGTCAGCGGGGCCGACGCGGCGTTTGAACATGCGCGCCATCAGGCCTTCGGCCTCGACCGGCGCGGCTTCGCCCGTGAGCTGGCGCGCCATCTCCATCAGCGCGGCGCTCAGCGGCGCTTCGGGCGCCAGGCGCGTGACCGGCACGCCCTGGTTGACCGACTTGGCCGCCGCATCGTAGTTGTTCGGCATGGTGACCTGGATCGCGGTGTCGAACGCTTCTTCCAGGTCCTTGAGCTTGATGTCGCCGTTCTTGTCGTAACGGTTGATGACCAGTTCCACCTTGTCGCGGCCGTAGTCCAGGTTGCGGAACACGGTCAACAGGCGCTTGCCGTCGCGGATGTACGGCAGCGTCATCTGCAGCACCGGGTAGATGGTGTCGGCGTGGTCGAGGGCGCGGATGCTGACCGGGTCCAGGCTGCGGCCGACGTCCAGCACCACGAAGTCGTACTGGCGGCGCGCCAGCTTCAGGATCGCGTCGACGTGTTCGGGCTTGACGTCGCTGGCGTGGGCCGGATCGGACGGTGCGGCCAGCACGCTGAAGTTGGGCGTGACGCTGACCATGCTCGAGGCCAGGAACGACGGATCGAGGCGGTGGATCTGGGTGGCCACGTCGGACAGGGTCGCCAGCGGCTTGTTGTCCGAGACGAACAGCGAAGCGTCGCCGAACTGCAGGTTCATGTCGATCAGCGCCACGCGCTTGCTGCCGCCGCTCGACAAGGCATACGCCAGGTTGGTGGCCAGGAAGGTCGAACCGCTGCCGCCCTTGCACGAGATGAAGGCCAGCACCTTGCCTTGCGCGGCGCCGTGGCTGCCCATCTTTTCTGCGGCGCGGTCCAGCGCCTGGCCCAGTGCCGCGATGCCGGGAGCAGCCGGCAGCACTTCGCGCACGCCAGCGCGCATCGCGCGCAGCAGGAAGTCCTGCGACAGGTCCCCGGTCAGGACGATGAAGCCCATGCGCGGGAACAGCTGGCCGATGCTCTCGAGCTGGTCGAGTTCACCCTCGTCGGCGCGCGGCTGGTCGACGATCAGGACGTCGGGCACGGCCTCGTCGGACATGGTGGCCAGGCGCGCCGGCGAGCCGGCGATCATGTCGACTTCATCAAGGCCAGGGCGGTTGCGCAGCTGGCGCGCCAGTTCGATCAGGTGGCGCTCGTCGCGCGAAAGGACTGCGATCTTCACGGGTAGCTCTCGATGCTCGTTTAGTGGCCGAACGCCGAACCGGCCACCTGGGGCTGCGGGTTGGCGTACGAGCCGTGGTAGTTTTTGACGATGTCGACGGCGGCGGCGCCGTCGATAGTGGCCGGCGCGCGCTGCGGCTGCGGGTCGGCGATCTGGCGCGCGACCATGGTGCGCACGCTGGCGCCGTTGGTCGTCGGGCCGTCGGTGGCGCAGCCGCCGGCGGCGAGCAGGCAGGCGAGCAGCGCGGTCAGTCGGAAGTGGTTCATCATGGCTTGTCCTTTGCGGCGCTCGGGTTGTTCTTCGGCGCGCCTTCGTGTTGTCCGCCGAGCAGGAATTCGGCGCGGGTCGGCTGCACATAGGCGTCGGTCGGCAGCGCCGGCACCGCTTCCATCGGCTTGACCAGGTGCGGCGTGACGATGAACACCAGCTCGCTGCGGTCGTTCTGGAAGTCGCTGCTGCGGAACAGCGACCCCAGCACCGGCACTTCGCCCAGGAACGGGTAGCGGCGGATGTTGCTGGTCACGTTGTTACGGATCAGGCCACCGATGGCGAAGCTCTGGCCGTCCTGCAGCTGCACCGTGGTCGACGCGCGGCGGGTGGTGAACGCCGGCAGGATCGCGCTGGCGGTCGACGAGCCGTTCAGGCTCACGCCGATGCCGTCGCGGTTCAGCTCCGACACTTCCGGCGCCACGCGCAGGTTGATGCGGCCGCCGCCCAGCACGGTCGGGGTGAAGCGAACCGCCACGCCGTACTCTTTCTCTTCGAGCGTGATGTTGTTGGTGCCGCTGGCGTTGTTCTGCGCCACCGGGATAAAGATCTTGCCGCCGGCGAGGAAGCTGGCTTCCTGGCCGCTGATCGCCATCACGTTCGGCTCGGCCAGGATCTTGACCAGGCCGTCGCGGTTCTCGCCGTCGATGGTCAAGCGTTTGGCGCCGTCGCCGATCGCATTCAGGCGGCCGGCGCCCCCACTGAGCAGGTTGGACAGGATGCCGTAGGTCCAGCTGCCGTTGCTCTTCGAGTAGCCGGCCTGGGCGCCGAGCTGGTCGACCAGCGACTTCGACACTTCGGCGATCTTTACCTCCAGCATGACCTGCTGCGGCGCGGCCACGCTCAGCATGTTGATTACCTTGCTGGTCGGGGCCTTGACGTCGGGCGCGCTGGCCTTGGTTGGCGCAGTCGCCGCGCCGCTGCCGGCGGCGCCGGCCGCCGCGGCATTGCCGGCGTCGCCGGCGCCCGAGACCAGCAGCGAACCTTCGTTGAAGGCATTCGCCAGTTCCACCAGCTGGCTTGCCACCATGCTGTCGCTCACGGTGCCGGACAGGATCAGCGTGTTGCCGCTGTTGCCGATGCGGATCTCTTTCTCCTGCGGGAACAGCGCGTCGAACTGGGCGCGCAAGGCGCCGGTGTCGATGCCGACCTCGATATCGATCACGGTCGAGCGCTTGTCCCTGCCGGAGACGATCAGGTTGGTGCTGCCGACGCTGCGCGGCACGATCACCACTTCGCTGGCGCTTGGCACCACCACGTCGGCCACTTCCGGCGCGCCGACGGTCACTTGCGCGGCCGGGGTGCAGAAGCGCTTGATCTGGGACTTGCCGCGCACCAGGGCGATGCGCTGGCCGCTGGCGGCGTGCAGGTCGATGCAGTCGCCCGACTGCACCGGGGCGGCAACCGGCGCCGCTGCGGGTGTCTTGGCGCCGGCGGCAAAGCTGGCGTCCATCGCCAGGGCCAGCCCGCAGGCCAGCAGGGTCTTGTTGAAAGCAGGAGTCATGACGTTCTTCATTCGGATCATTGCGTGCATCATTGCGAAGCGGCGCCCAGGCCGCGGATAACCATCACGCCGTCGGCCTGTCGGGCTGGGGCCGGACGTTCGGCGCGCGCCGGGGCGGGAGCCGGCGCAGGCGCTGCGGCGGCCATGGGCGCCGCAGCGGCCTTCGCCGGCGGCAGACCGAGCACCGACTCGCGGGTGGCGCCGCCGGTATTCGCCGGCTGCGGGTCGACCTGGTTGCGCAGCACCAGCGACAGCGAGCCGATCGAGCGCGCCAGGTCGAGCTTCTCGACCTGGTCCGGCGCCAGTTCCAGCGTCACGGCATTCACCACGCGCGGCTTGGTGTCGTCGACCACCGAGTCCTGGGCCACGGCCAGCACCAGGATCCGCTCCAGCACGATCTTCGAGATCGAGGTGTCGCGCTGGTTGAAGTCCGTGGAGGGCTGGTTCAGGTTGACCAGGATGTCGACGTAGTTGCCCGGCAGCGCGAAGCCGGCCACGCCGACCACGTCGTTGACGCGCACCGTCATGGCGCGCTTGCCGGCCGAGACCACCGCCGACAGGCCGCCCAGCGTGCCCGCCGGGGCCAGCTTCGATTCCAGCACCGGTTCGCCGCGTGCGATGTCGGTGCGCGCCACCCGGCCTTCGAGCAGCTTGGGGTCAAGGATTGCGCCCGGCGGCATGGCGCCCGCCGGCCATTCGGCCAGCTGCACGCTGGCCGTGGCCAGGCGCGAGCCCTGGCCGATGTCGGCGGCGGCCACCACCACGTGGGCGCCGGCGGCGCCCTGCTCGCCCATCCACTTCGCGGCCAGCACCACGGCGCCCAGCGCCAGCACCAGCGCCACGCCGATGATCACGAATGCCCTCGAATTACGCATCTTTCTTTCTCCAGTCTTTCACCAGGGTGCCGCGCTCGCGGCGTTCCATGTCGGCGGCGCGGCCCGGGACGCCGGCCGCGAAATAGTTGTCCCAGGCCCAATCCAGCGTATGCTGGTTCAGGGCCGGCGCGCGCTCCTCGAAGCGCGCCAGGTCGCGCAGCTGGCGCACCAGGTCGCGCGGGTAGCAGGCCAGCAGCGGCACGCCGTGGCGGCGGTGGCGTTCGAGCAGGTAATCGAACATCTGCGCGAACATCCCGTCCTCGACCGTCACGCCGATCCGCGCGCATGCCTGCTGGAACAGCTGCGCGTATTCCGTGGTGCTGGCCGGCGGCACCTCGATCTTGTAGCCCAGGCGGCGCAGGAAGGCGCCGTCCGACAGGCGCTGCGGCACGAAGTTCGACGAGAACGTCACGATCACGTCGAACGGCACCTGGAAGGTGTGGCCGGTGTGCAGCGTCAGGTAGTCGACGTTGCGGTCCATCGGCACGATCCATCGGTTCATCAGCGCTTCCGGGGTGCAGCGCTGGCGCCCCAGGTCGTCGATGATGAAGATGCCGCCGTTCGACTTCAGGTGCGGCGGCGCCTGGTACAGGCGGGTGTGCGGGTCGAAGCGCAGGTCGAGCATGTCGAGCGTGAGTTCGCCGCCGGCCAGCGCCGCCGGACGGCGCACGCAGCGCACCCAGCGCGCGTCCGGCGCCGCGCCGCGATCCAGGCCGCCGACGGCGCCCGCACGCGCCTCGCACTCGCCTTCGACCACGTGCTGCACGCTGTCGAAGAAGGGAATCACTTCGCCGTCGACCATCAGCGCGTGCGGCACAGAGATAGTCCCGTGCAGCAGGTCGCGCAGGCGTTCGGCCAGGTAGGTCTTGCCGCTGCCGGCCAGGCCGTGCAGGAACAGCGCGCGGCCCGAGTTCATCGCCGCGCCCAGCTGCGCCAGCACGTGCTGGTTGACCACCACGCCGTCGAAGGTGGCGTTCATGGCGGCGCGCGTGACGTGCACCTCGGCCACGCTCTGCGCCGCCACCTGCGCGGTGTAGGCGGCCAGGGTCACCGGCGCCGCGCCGGCATAGGCGTTGCGGCCCACGGCGGCGCCGGCGCGCGCGCGGCCGGCCTCGGTCAGCACGTACGACAGGTCGGCGTCGGTGCCGCTGGCGCCGACGCGCGCCACTTCGCACAGCTTCTCGGTGCGCAGGAAGGCCACCAGCGGGTCGATCACGCCGACGCTCAGCTTCAGGTGCGCGGCCAGTTCCGGCAGGCGCATCTGGCCGCGCTGGAACAGCACTTTCGAGAGCAGCTCGGCCAGGAACAGAAACGGCAGGCCGGTCTCTTCGACTGTGCGCGGCGCGCGCATTTCCGACGGCAGGACCTGGATCGGTGCGTTCACAGCGGCAGCTCTCCGAAGGTGCGCAGCCACACGACGCAGCCGACGGTGGCGACCGCGATCGCGACCGCGTACGGCAAACGTCCGCTGGCGGCGGCCGGCGCATCCACCTGCAGCGATCCGCCGGACAAGCCCGACAGGCCGCTGTGCAGCACCATCTGCAGCGCATTGCCGAGCAGCTGGCGCAGGCTGCGCTGCCATAGCGCCCAGCCCAGGGCCAGCACGCCGCCGGCCAGCAGGGTCGCCACCGCCAGCGCCAGGATGTCGCCGGCGCCGACAAAGGCGCCGACCATCGCCAGCAGCTTGACGTCGCCGGCGCCCATCAGGCGCAGCATGTACATCGGCATCAGCACCGCCAGGCCCAGGGCCAGGCCGCCGAGCGCGGACAGGACGCCGAGGCCGCCCATCGGCACCCCGAACAAACCCTGCCCGGCCGGCAGCAGCGCATGCAGCGCCAGCGCGGCCAGCGCGCCCGGGAACACGATCGCATTCGGAATGCGGCGCGCGCGCACGTCGTGCATCACGGCGGCGGCGAGCAGCGCGAACAGCAGCAGGAGTGGAAGAGATGACAAGGAAAGCTCCGGGTAAAAAAAAATCCGGAACGATGGGACGTTCCGGATCGTCGGCGCCGGTGCGGCGCCAGGGAAGTGAATCAGGTACCTTTGATCTTGTTGGCCAGGTTGGTGAACAGGGTGTTCACGTTGGTGCCCAGCAGGCCGGCGCCTACGGCGATGACGCCGGCGATCAGTGCGGCGATCAGTGCGTATTCGATTGCGGTGACGCCGTCTTCTTCTTTGATGAAGTTCTTGATGAAGGTCATGATAGTTCCTTGGTATAAAAATATAGATGTTTAAAAACTGCTTGGCTTTATGCGCTCGTCCATGCGGCCATTGCCGCAATGAAGCAGACGACTGCGATCAGGGTCGTCAGCACGACGTACGGCATGACCGGGATCGGGTTTTCACTCCGCTCGTACTGCTGTTCCGGTTGATCCTGGTTGTCGTACACACTTGCTCCTGTCCTGTTGCCGCCGTACCGCATGATCCGATACGCAGCGCATGAGTTGAATCTTACGCAGCCGCGTAAAGGTTGCCATCCGTCAAAACTCCCTTTTTGCACAGTACCTTGTGCCAGGGCCGCCTGGTACTTTGGTACTAGGGCGCGGTAAAGCGCGCAACATGGATGAGAATGGGCCCCACTACCTGGGCTGGCACTGGCCTCTGGATGCTGGGCGGGCCAATTCCGTCGAACAATTGCGGTGCATCGCAATCGGAGTCATCCATCGGTGACAGCGCCCCAAAAAAAAATCCGGAACGGGCAAGCGTTCCGGATTCGGGGGCGCCGGTCCGGCGCTGCGGCGGCGTTACGAAGATCAGGTGGCTTTGATCTTGGCGGCCAGGGTATTGAACAGCGCGTTGACGTTGGTGCCCAGCAGGCCGGCACCGACGGCGATGACGCCGGCGATCAGTGCTGCGATCAGCGCGTATTCGATCGCGGTGACGCCGTCTTCGTCTTTGATGAAGTTTTTGATGAAGGTCATGGGAGGTTCCTGGAAAATAAATATAGAGAGATAACTGCCTGGCTTATGCGCTCGTCCATGCGGCCGATGCCGCGATGAAGCAGACGACTGCGATCAGGGTCGTGAGAACGACGTACGCCATCAGCGGGCTTTCACCACGCTCATACTGCTGTTCCGGCTGGTATCGATGGTCGTACACGTTTGCTCCCGTCCTGTTGGCGCCGTACCGCATGATCCGATACGCAGCGCATGAAGAGCATCTTACGCAGCCGGATGAGTGTTGCCATCCGACAAAACTCCCTTTTTGAACAGTACCTTGCGCCCGGGACGGCTGGTACTTTGGTACTAGCGCCCGGTAGGAACGGTCCTTCGAGACATGCGGCGGGCGTCCCGTCAGGACAGACCGTGCTTGGTGGCGTAGACGTACAGCTCGAGCCGGTTGGCCACGTCCAGCTTCTGGTAAATGGTGGTGAGATGGTTGCGCAGCGTGCGCTCGGAGATGAAGGCGCGCTCGGCCAGGTCCTTGTTGAGGGCGCCATTACCCTGCACGATCAGTTTCACCACTTCGCGTTCGCGCGCCGTCAGCGAGCCGATCCGCTCGGCTTCCGGATCGACTTTCGGCGCGGCCGGCGCCACCAGCTGGCCCAGCAGCGCTTGCATCAGCGACTGATCCAGCCACAGTTCGCCGCCGTACACCTTCTTCACCGCCAGCAGCACATCCTCGGTCGGCGCTTCTTTACTGACCACGCCGCGCGCGCCCAGCTTGACGGCCGAGGCCAGCGTCGCCTGGTCGCGGTTGGCGCTCAGGATCACCACTTTGCTCACGCCGTTCTCGAGCAGCGCCGGCAGGAATTCGAGCGAGCTGCTGCCCTTCAGGTCGAGGTCGAGCAGCACGATATCGGGCTTGAGCGAGGCGCACAGGGTGCGCGCCTCGATGCCATCGCTGGCGCTGCCGACCAGCTCGAAGCCGGGGCCTTCGGCCTGGATCAGGCGCTCCAGGCCCCACAGCATGGTCTTGTGATCGTCGACCAGCAGGATGCGGATCGTCATGGATTCTCCTTGCGTTCTTGTTTCAGGTAGGGATGCGGATGCGCAGCAGGGTCTGCTTGGCGTCGGACTCGATCTCGAGCGTGCCGCCGAGCGCCGCCGCGCGCTCCGAGATCGAGCGCGGCCGGAACGGTGCGGTCGTGTGGCCCTGGGCGTCGGCAGCCGGATTGAAGATGTCGATCGCCAACTGGCCATCGGCCTGAGACACGAACACGCCCGCGGTGCGGGCGCGGGTGTGCTTGCAGATATTGCTGATGCCTTCGGTGACGATCTGGAACACCTCGGCCGCCATGCGGTCGTTGATCGCGGCCGCCGCATCGACTTCGAGCATCACGTCCAGACCGTAGAACGTCTGCACCTGGCGCAGCTGGCGCCGCAGCGCGATCAACAGTTCCGGCTCTTCCTGGCGCCCGCTCTTGAAGCGGTGCGCGAAATCGCGCATGTCGCCGATCACGCCACTGCACATCGCCAGCAAGCGGTCCAGCTCGGGCGCCACGGTGCTGTCGTCGCCGGCCTGGTTGCGGATCGCCGCCACCGCGTGACGCAGGCCGATATACGGCTGGATGGTGCTGTCGTGCAGGTCGCGCGCGATGGTCTGGCGCTCGCGGAACGCCGCCTCCGAAGCCAGGCGGTCGAGCAGGTCGATCGTTTCGATCACCGGGAACGCCTGCTGCACGATGTGCTTGAGGAAGGTGGCGTCGCCACGGCGCAGGCCGTGGCCGGTGACGAAGATCCGCCCCGCCCCCTTGCGCAGCGGCAGTGAGGCGCTGATGAAGGCGTCACTGTCGAGCAGGTCGGCGACCTGGGCGCAGTCATCCGGGTCGAGGTCGCGCCATTCGCGCTCCTCAATCGCATAGCGCAGCGCGGTCGGACGCGCCGGCAGCCAGCGCGCCAGCAGGTCGGCCACGCGCTCGGGCAGCCAGCGCGGCGCCAGCTCGGCCAGGCTGGCGCGGTACAGGACGGCGCCCTTGCCGAGCGCCATCAATGGCTCGACCGCGGCTTCGCTGGCGCGGTTGTGCCTGATAGCGCGGCCGCTGTTCGGGTGGTGCACGGTATTGAGTATCCAGCGCTCGTGGCTGTCCTGCATCAGCAGCACGCAGGTGCGGCCGCCATAGAAGCGCAGGATCTTCTGCATCAGCGAGTCCAGGGTGTGCTGCACGCCGAAGCGCGGATTCGACAGCCGGCTGACGTCGCGCAGCAGCGCGAGGCGGCGCCGCTGGTCCACCGCCAGCCCACCCCAGAACGCGATCATGTAGCCCAGCGCCAGCACAAAGGTCGCGCGCAGCAGCAGGATTTGCAGGGCCAGCGCGCCCTGGATGGCAAGCACCGCCAGCGACATCACCGCCACCGTGCCCAGCGTCAAACGCGCTCCGGGATCGAAGCCATGGCGGAAGGAGGCGGCCAGGATGGCGAAGAAGAAGAACGAGAAGAACGGGCTGACCGCGCCGCCGCTGGCATACACCATCAGGCCATACCAGCCGACGTCGACCCAGTACACCAGCGGCCCGTGCCAGAAGCCGGCGCGGCGACGCGCGACCAGCAGCAATACGAGGCTGTGCACGGTGTACGCGGCGAATACCAGCCAGCTGGCGGGATGATCGAGCGCCACATTGGCCGGGCCGATGTACAGCGTCAGCAGGGCCGACACCGCCAGTAGCAGGCGCATGCCGAACACCATCCAGACTTCGGTGTCAGGGGCGGCGGCGCGCGGTGACGCTTCGGTGGCGTCGAGCGGAGCATTGATTGCCGCATCAATCGCGGGGTCGTTGGAACGCCCCAATGGACGGCGCTCTTCGGAAAGGAAGGTGACGATGTGTTGATACCAAGTCATGTTGCTCGGCGCCGACAGCGGCGTGTTTCATCCTGGAAAAATACGAAAATTCGGAAATTGCCCTGTAGAATCACGAAGCTTACCGCATGATGCGTGCATACCCAACCGAAAATTACCTGAATGCCGATGTTTCCATCCCTTCGCCGTCAGTCTGGCGCCACAGTTGTCGAAATGGCGATCATCGCGCCGGTATTCCTGCTGGTCATGCTGGCGCTTGTCGAGCTCAGCCTGATGTTCTTCGCCACGCTCACCATGCAGTACGCGGTGCGCGAGGGCGCGCGCTACGCCATCACTGGCCGGTGCGACCGCGACCCTGCGGCCACGAACCAGCAGCGCTTCAACGCCGTCATCCAGAGCATGCGCGACAACTCGCTTGGCTTCTACGACCGCCTGCCGCCGAGAATCACGGTCAACGGCACCAGCTATGCAAGCAGCGGCTACAACAACACTATGTTCGGCGCCGCCGGGAGCATCGTGGTCATCCAGCTGACCTCGGATTGGCCGGTGACGACGCCGTTGCTGTCGCAGTTCTTCAAGGACGGCAAGTACACCTTCGTTGTCGCGACCACCATGCGCAACGAATATTTCCCTTCAACGTGCTGACACTTCATCATGCAGCTCTATCCTAACCGCAAGCGCCAGCGCGGCGTCGCCGCCGTCGAAGCCGCCCTGCTGCTGCCAATCCTGATGCTGCTGCTGTTCGGCATGATCGACGCCGCGCGCGCGTTGCAGGCCAATATCATCATGACCAATATCGGGCGCGAAGGGGCCAACCTGGTGGCCCGCAGCAATACCGACCTCGACACCGGCAGTCAGGACCTGATCTTCGCCCTGATGTCGAGCGCGCCGCCGCTGGACGTCAACAACCAGGCCATGGTCTACATCACGCGCGTGATGGGCGTGGCCAGCAACGGCGCCACCCGCAGCGTGGTGCTGGACCAGTACCGCTGGGACGACGCCGCCCGCGCGCTGGGCGTGCGCAAGAGCGGCTACCGCCCGGTCAGCAAGGTGTACAACTGTGGCAGCTGGAGCGCCACCACCGCCAAGTGCACCGCCTTTACCAGCAGCAACCGTCCCACGGTGGCGGTCATGAGCGGCAAGCTCGACGACGGTGAAGTGGTGTACGTGGTGGAAACCTTCTATCGCTACGACATGCTGTTCAGCGGCTTCGCCAGCGGCTCCCTCAGCCTGCAGGACTTCGGTCCCGACCTGTATTCGTTCACCGTGTTCTGACCGCCCTCATCTTTTGTCCGACATCACATGACTCCACTTCTTCATCGCCAGCGCGGCGCCGTCGCCATCATGACCGCCCTGGCCATGCTCGTCCTGCTGGCCGTGGTCGGCCTGGTGATCGACGGCGGCCTGGCCTACCTGGTCAAGGCGCGCCTGAACGCGGCGGTCGACTCGGCCGCACTGGCCGGCGCGCGCGCGGTCACCACCGGCAATAACCAGACCGAGCAGACCGCCAGCGCCCAGGGCGCGGCGGCCGATTTCTTCAACGCCAACATGCCGACCAGCTTCCTGCTGTCCAGCCCGAAGCTGCTCGCCACCAAGGTCAGCTTCGACCAGGGCCAGGCCACCATCGACGTCAGCGCCGAAGCGCCGATGCCGGTGTCGGTGATGCAGGTGGTGGGATTCTCGTCATTGAAGCCGGTTGCCGCGGCACAAACGATCCGGCGCGACCTCGACATGGCGTTCGTGATCGACACTTCCGGTTCGCTGCAGACCCAGGCGGCAACGGTACGCTCTTCCGCCAAGACGTTCCTGAACAAGTTCAACGTCACCCAGGACCGCGTCAGCCTGATCCATTTCGCCTCCGGCGCGGAAGTCGATTTTCCCATCAACCAGTCGGCGCGCGGCTTCAACCGCGCCTCGATGCTCAAGAAAATCGATGCCTACGTGTTCGCCGACGGCACTGCATCGGTCGAAGGCATGTGGAATGCGCGCGATCAGCTGAACGCGATACCGACCGCTAACCGTTCGACGATGCGCGTCATCGTCTTTTTTTCGGACGGCGACCCAAGCGCGCTTGGATCGGTCGTCACGTTCGCCACCGCAGCCGACTGCACGGTTCCGGGCGTTATCGACAAAACGGTGGACGACCAGTCGAGGACCTGGGTTGGCTACGGCATGAGTGATCTGGACAGCAGCCAATTTTCTTACATCAGCGACCGCTGCCGCACAATCCGCAACAACAAGGTCATGACGCGCAGCCTGCCGGCGTGGTACAACGCCCACGATAACAAACGCGAATTTCCGATCGTAACCGACCGGCCGCGTAGAGTCACCGCCGACCTGAGCACGGTCGACGCGACCAAGCGCAACATCGAACTGGCAGCGCGCAATCTGGCGGAAGCGGTGGCGGACAAGGCGCGCGACGAAGGCATCGTCGTCTTTACGCTCGGCATGGGCGCCCAGCTCAAAAAAGGCGGCGCCTACGACACGGACACTGGCGAAATGATCCTGAAATGCATGGCCAACGTGCCGGATGCTCCGTCGCGCTGCTACAACGCGGCCAAGCCGGAAGGCATGTACTGCTACGCCGCGACCGAGGCCGACCTGACGCCGTGCTTCTCGCGCCTGGCGTCGGCGATCCTGCGCATCACCAAGTAATCCAGGCGCAAGCGACAGCGGGCCGGCGTGCATCCGCACCCGGCGCGCTATTGCATCCATGCTGTCTCGACGTTGCGCGTCCGCCCCGCCCGTATTGTGGGTGCCGCCTTCCTTATGCAGCCCACGCTCCGCGCTGCAGGCCCGGCGCCGTCAGACTCAGAGCAGCTTGTCGAGCGTGATCGGCAAGTCGCGCACCCGCTTGCCGCAGGCGTTATAGACCGCGTTGGCCACCGCCGCCGCGGTACCGGTGATGCCGATCTCACCGATGCCGCGCGCGCCGGCCGGAGCGTGCGGGTCGGCGATGTCGGTCCACAGCACCTCGATCTCGGGCACGTCCAGATGGGCCGGCACGTGGTATTCGGCCAGGCTCGGGTTCATGATGCGGCCGTTGCGTTGGTCCCACACGGTTTCTTCCATCAGCGCCAGGCCCAGCCCCATGATCATGCCGCCACGGAACTGGCTGGCGGCGGTCTTGGCGTTCAGGATGCGGCCGCAATCGAAGGAACCGAGCAGCCGGCTGACGCGCGGCTCGCCGGTGACGGCGTTCACCCGCACCTCGCAGAAGATGGCGCCGTACGAATGCATCGACCAGTGCTGGGTCTCGAGCGGCAGCGGCGCCTTGGCCATCACCTCGATCCGGTCGCGCCCGGCGCGCGCCAGCAGCGCCGCATAGCTTTCGTAGCGCGAGGCATCGTCCAGCTTGCACAGGCCGCCCTCGTGGCCGCGCACTTCCTCGGGCTTCAGGCCGCTCAATGGCGAGTCGCGCCCGGCCAGCGCCAGCAGCTCGGCCAGCAGGGCCTTGTGCGCGGCGTGGATCGAGATGCCGATCGATGCGCTCTGCTGCGAGCCGCCGGCCAGGATCACGCCCGGCAGGGTCGAGTCGCCGTACGAAAACGTCACCATCCCGAGCGGCACCCCGAGGCGCGCGGCGACCACCTGCGACTGGGCGGTGGCGGTGCCCATCCCCATCTCGTGCGCCGCCACCTCGACCCGCACCCGGCCGTCGCGCTCGAGCGTGATGCGGGCGGCGCCGCCGGGCATGCGGTAATACGGATAGGTGGCGGTGGCGCAGCCCATGCCGACCAGCCATTCGCCTTCGCGCCGCATCCCCGGCTTGCCATGACGCGCGTGCCAGCCGAAGCGCTCGGCGCCCAGGCGATAGGCTTCGATCAGGTGGCGCGACGAGAACGGCGTGCCCTTGGTCGGGTCCTGCACCGGCTCGTTGCGCCGGCGCAGCACGATCGGGTCGAGCCCCATGCGCTCGGCCAGTTCGTCCACCGCGCACTCGAGCGCGAACGAGCCCACCGACTCGCCGGGCGCGCGCATGAAGGTGTTGGCCACCATGTCCATCGTGGTGGTGCTGACACCCAGTTTCATGGTGCGCGCCGCGTACAGGCAGCGCGCCGGCATGATGAACGGTTCCGGCATATTGTTATGCTCGGTCATGACGGCCAGGCCGGTGTGGATCAGGGCGGCGAAGCGGCCATCGTCGCCGGCGCCGATCGCCACCCGCTGCTCGGTCAGGGTGCGCCCGCCGACCACCCGGTACACGCCCTCGCGCGAGAGCATGATGCGCACCGGCCGTGCGGCCAGTTTCGACGCGGCTGCCGCCAGCACCTGGTGCTGCCACAGCGCCTTGCCGCCGAAGCCGCCGCCGACGAATGGCGACGTGACGTGGACCTGGCTTTCCTGGATGCCGAACACTTCCGCCATCGACCACGCCGTGTGCGCCACCGCCTGGGTGGCGTCGTGGATCCGCAACTGGTCGCCGTCCCAGGCCACGGTGGCGGCGTGCAGCTCGATCGCGTTGTGGTTCTGGCGCGGGGTGGTGTACACCGCGTCGACCTGGTAGGCGGCGGCCGCCAGCTCGGCTTCGGCGTCGCCGCTGATGTCTGCCAAAGGCTCGCCCTGGAAGTTGCCGGTGCGGGTGCCGCGCGCCTTGGCTTCGTCGAGCGTGGTCACGGCGTGCGCGCTCTCGTAGGTGACCCGCAGCAGGTCGCGCGCGTGGTCGGCCTGTTCCTGGGTCTCGGCCAGCACCAGCGCCACCGGCTGGCCGTTCCAGTGCACCATCTCGTCCTGGAACACCGGCAGGCCGGCGCCGCCGGCCGCCTTGGGCTTGCTCATGAACAGCGGCACCTGCTTCATCTTCGGCGCGTTGCGGTAGCTCATCACCAGCACCACGCCGGGTGCGGCTTCGGCCAGCGTGGTGTCGAGGCTGGCGATGCGCCCTTTGGCGATCGTGCTGTAGGCCAGCGCCGCATACGCCATGCGATCGAGCGGGATCTCGGCCGCGAACGGGGCCGCCCCCTGCACCTTGAGCGCGCCGTCCACGCGCGACACCGGGGCGCCGACCAGGGCATGGTCCTGGGCGATCAGCGGATCGGGCCGGCCGCCGGGGATCAGGACGTCGGGCGCATGCTCGACCGCCTTCTGCATGATCGCCTGCCCGGCTTTCTGGACGTTCTGGATGATGTTCATCGTGTTCTCCTGATAGGTCGGCTGCCGGCTCAGGCCCAAATCAGCTGCGCACGGCCCCGGCCGCCAGTGCGCCCAGCACCGCCACCATGGTGCGCTGCGCCAGCTCGATCTTGAACCCGTTATCGCGCAATGGCCGTGCCGCCAGCATCTCGCCTGCGGCGGCGCTCTCGAACGCGGCGAAGGCGGCGCGCTGCCCGCGCAGCATGTTCTCCAGGGTGTGGGCGCGCCACGGCTTGTGCGCGACCCCGCCCAGCGCCAGCCGCACATCCTTGACCATGCCGTCCTCGACCTCGAGCGCAGCCGCCACCGAGACCAGCGCGAACGCATAGCTGGCGCGGTCGCGCACCTTGCGGTAAGTGGAATGCGCCGCCATCGGCAGCGGCCGCAATTCGATCGCCGTGATCAGCTCGCCCGGCAGCAACGCGGTTTCGCGCTCGGGATGGTCTTCGGGCAGCAGGTGGAAGTCGGTGAAAGGCACGCTGCGCGCGCCGCCGTTGCCTTCCAGGTGCACCACGGCGTCGAGCGCGGCCAGCGCCACGCACATGTCGGACGGGTGAGTCGCGACGCAGGCGCTGGAAGCGCCCAGCACCGCATGGTTGCGGTTGATGCCGTCGAGGGCGTCGCAGCCCTGCCCCGGCTGGCGCTTGTTGCAGCGCGACCCCGAGTGATCGTAGAAATAGGTGCAGCGGGTGCGCTGCAGCATGTTGCCGGCGACGGTGGCCATATTCCGGATCTGGCCCGAGGCGCCGGCGGCAATGGCGCGCGCCAGCATCGGAAAGCGTTCGCGCACGGCGCGGTGCTCGGCCAGCGCGGTGTTGGTGGCGGCGGCGCCGATCAGCAGGCCGCCGCCGGGCCGCTCCTCAATGGCGCACGACAAGCCGGTGACGTCGACCAGCGCCGAGGGCTGCTCGACGTGCTCGCGCATCAGGTCGACCAGGTTGGTGCCGCCGCCTAGGTATTTGCTGCCGGCGGGCGCGCCCAGGCGCACCGCTTCGGCGGCGTCGTGGGCGCGGGCGAAGGTGAACGGCGTCATGCGTCCTCCTGCGCGGTCGATCGGCGCGGCTGCCCGCCATTGTGCTCGGTGACGGCGGCGACGATCCCGTTGTAGGCGCCGCAGCGGCACAGGTTGCCGCTCATGCGTTCGCGCACCTCGTCGTGCGAGAATTCGATGGTATCGGTGCCGATGTCGTCGGTGACGTAGCTCGGCACACCGCGGCGCAGCTCGGCGGCCATGCCAACCGCCGAACACAGCTGGCCGGGGGTGCAGTAGCCGCACTGGAAACCGTCGTGCTCGATGAAAGCCTGTTGCAGCGGGTGCAACGCGCCCTCTTGCGCCAGGCCCTCGACCGAGGTGATCTTGCGGCCCTGGTACTGCACCGCCAGCGCCAGACACGAGAGGATGCGCCGTTCGCCGTCGACCAGCACGGTGCAGGCGCCGCAGGCGCCCTGGTCGCAACCCTTCTTGGTGCCGCTCAGGTATAAATGTTCGCGCAGGAAGTCGAGCAGGGAGACGCGAGGATCGCCCGGCAACTCGACCTCTGCTCCATTGATGGTGACCGTCGATTGCATGGCAATGCCTCCTGGTCTGGAAAGAAATGCGCCGGCGCGGCGTCAAAGACCGGTTGGAGCGCTCGACGAGTTTATAGTTCACCAATTCATATCGGCGCACGGTTGAGCGACTGTGGGTATTTTGCAAAAATCTCCCGCCGGTGATGTGGCGCCAGACCATCGCAGAAGGATGAGCGCACGGGAGTGCATGCAGCGGGCCCGGCAGTGCGGGCCGCTGCATGCGCCAGGGGTCACGCTCAGCCGGCCTTGGCCGACAATGCCATGCCCAGCTTGAGCGTGGCGCCGACGTTGCGCGCCGCCGAGCGCAGGTTGAAGGCGGCGTCCGCCATCGCCTCGGCCGCGGTGCAGGCCTTGCGCACGGTGCTGAAGGTGGCGTCGATACCGTGCGCGTGCACGGCCGCCGCGTCCGGCGCCAGGCAGCCGCCGATGGCGATCACCGGCTTGCCGTGGCGCCCGGCCACGCGCGCCACCCCGATCGGAGTCTTGCCGTTGACGGTCTGGCTGTCGATGCGCCCTTCTCCGGTGAACACCAGGTCGGCATCACGCAGTGCCTTGTCCAGCCCGACGGCGTCGGCCACGATCTCGCTACCCGGCCGCAGGCGTCCGCCCAGGAACACCATCATCGCCGCCGCGATGCCGCCGCCGGCGCCGGCGCCGGGCACCTCGGCCACGTCCTGGCCGGTGTCGCGCGCGACGATGGCGCCATAGTGGCGCAGGTTGGCGTCCAGCTGCGCCACCATGTCCGGCGTGGCGCCCTTCTGCGGTCCGAAGATGGCGGACGCGCCCTGCGGCCCGACCAGTGGATTGCTGACGTCGCAGGCCACCTCGAACACGCAGTCGCGGATGCGCGGATCGAAGCCGGACAGGTCGATGCGCGCCAGCGCCGCCAGCGCGCCCCCGCCCGGCCCGAGCGCCTGCCCATCCGCATCGAACAGGCCGGCGCCGAGCGCCTGCAGCATGCCGGCGCCGCCGTCGTTGGTGGCGCTGCCGCCCACGCCCAGGATGAAACGGCGCGCGCCGGCGTCGAGCGCGGCGCGGATCAGTTCACCGGTGCCGCGGCTGGTGGTGATCAAGGGATCGCGCAGCGCCGGCGCCACCAGTTCCAGGCCGCTGGCGGCGGCCATCTCGATCACCGCGATGCGCTCGCCGTTGGCGTCTCCGCTCAGGCCATAGAAGGCTTCGACCGGCGTGCCCAACGGCCCGGTGGCCTGCAACACCACGCGCCGGCCGTTGGTGGCCGCGGTCAATGCATCCACCGTGCCCTCGCCGCCGTCGGCGACCGGCACTTTGACGTACTCGGCGTGCGGAAAGATCTCGCGCAGGCCGGCCTCGATGGCGCTGGCCGCCTCCATGGCGGACAGGCTTTCCTTGAACGAATCGGGTGCGATTACGATTTTCATGAGGGATTCCCCGTTAGCGGTTGACCAGGCGCGCCGGCACCACCAGCACCAGCATGGCGCCGACGAACAGCACACTCGACAGCAGATACAGCGCCACATCGGTACTGCCGGTGGCGTCCTTGATCCAGCCCACCAGGAACGGGCTGAGGAAACCGGCGATCTGGCCCATCGAATTGATCAGGGCCAGGCCGGCGGCAGCGGCCGCGCTGCCCAGGAAAGCCGCCGGCAGCGGCCAGAACATCGGCAGGCCGGTGAGCGCGCCCATCGTCGCCAGGCTCAGGCCGACCATCACGATCACGGTATTGCTCGAGAAGTTGGCGGCCAGCAGCAGGCCGCCCAGCGCCATCAGGAGCGGCACTGTCAGGTGCCAGCGCCGTTCGCGCCGGCGGTCGGCCGAGCGTCCCACCAGCACCATGAACACGCCGGCGAACAGGTAGGGAATCGCGCTCAGCCAGCCGACCGTGGTGGCGTTCTCGAAGCCGAGCGCCTTGATGATCGAGGGCAGCCAGAAGTTGATCGCGTACACGCCCATCTGGATGCTGAAGTAGATGAAGCCGAGCATCCACACGTGCCAGTCGCGCAGCACCTGGCCGAACGAGTGCACCGCGTGCACGCCGGCGGCGCGCTGCGCTTCGTCGTTGTCGAGGGCGGTCTGCATCGCCGCCTTTTCGTCGTTCGACAGCCAGCCGGCGGCCTTGATGCCGTCGTTCAGGTAGAACCAGACCCCGACGCCGAGCAGCACGGTCGGCACGCCCTGCAGCAGGAACAGCCACTGCCAGCCGTCCATGCCGCCCTGGCCGTGCGCGAAGTGGCTCAGCATCCAGCCCGACAGCGGCCCGCCGATCAGGCCCGAGACCGGAATCGCGGACATGAACAGCGCCATCACCTGGCCGCGCTTGTGCGACGGGAACCACTTGGTGAAGTACAGCACCATGCCCGGGAAGAAGCCGGCTTCGGCCACGCCGGTGAAGAAGCGCAGCACATAGAACTCGAACGGCGTGGTGACGAACAGCATGCAGGCCGACAGTGAACCCCAGGCCACCATCATCACCGCGATCCAGCGCCGCGCGCCGAAGCGGTGCAGGATCAGGTTGCTCGGCACGCCGAAGGCGACGTAGCCGAGGAAGAAGATACCGGCGCCCAGGCCGTAGACGGTTTCGCTCAGCTGCAGCGCGTCGAGCATCTCGAGCTTGGCGAAGCCGACGTTGACGCGGTCCAGGTAATTGAACAGGTAACAGATGAAGATGAAGGGGATCAGGCGCCAGGTGGCCTTGCGATAGGCGCCGTCCAGCAAGTCCGCGTGCGGGCCGGACGCCGGATCCGTTCCCTTGATGCCGGGAACGTTTGAAGCATTGCTCATGGTGTCTCCGAGTTTGTTTTGTACAAAATATCGTGCATGACTATCTACAATTATCGGTCAAGTCGCCGGATTGCCGCGTCGGCGCTTCGCACGAATCCGGCGCGTCCGCTTGCGGCTTTTTTTATGCATTTGCACAACAGCCTTCCAATCACGCAATGCCTGCCTGTTGCGCAATCCCTTGTGCAAAGTCACAATCGCACGATGCACTCACTCGATACCGCCTTGGCCCGGGACATCGTCACCCGTACGATGCAGATCATTCCCTTCAACGTCAACGTCATGGACGTCAATGGTGTGATCCTGGCCAGTGGCCAGCCGGAGCGGATCGGCGAAGTCCATGCCGGCGCCCTGCTGGCGCTGGCGCGCAAGGTGACCGTGGAGATCGACGCCGCGTCTGCGCCCGGCTTGCACGGGGCCCAGCCCGGCATCAACCTGCCCTTGAGCGCCGACGGCCAGCTGTGCGGTGCGATCGACCTGAGCGGCGAACCGGGCCAGGTGCGTCAGTTCGGCGAACTGGTGCGCCTGAGCGCCGAGATGATCCTGGAGCAGGCGGCGCTGACTCAGGAACTGCAGGGCAATGCGCGCTACCGCGAAGCTTTCGTGCTGAACCTGATTCGGTACGAAGCCGGCGCACGCACCGAACTCGAAGGCTGGGCGCGCCGCCTCGGCTTTGGCGTCGAGCGCGTGCACGTGGCCTTTTTGCTGGAGCTGCTGCCGGGACACGAGGACGCCGGCCGCTCGCTGGTCGAACTGCAGCGCCTCCAGATGCGGCTGCAGGCGCGGCGCGAAGAGGCGCTGACGGCGACCGTGGGGCCGGGCGAGATGGTGCTGCTGGAGTCGATGGACCCGGGCCGCAAGGGCCTGGAAGGCTTGCCGCAGCGGCGCCTGCAGGCATTGTCGAACGTCATCCGCGAAGAATGCGCGCTGCCGTTCACGCTGTCGATGGGCATTGCCCACAGCGGCATCGAGGGCGCGGCAGTATCATACGGTAGCGCGCGCACGGCGGCGCGCCTGGGCCGCGCGCGCTTGCCCGGGCAGCAGACCTTCAGCTACTACGAGCTGGCGCTGCCGGTGCTTCTCGCGAGCCTGGGCAGCGGCTGGCAGGCGACCGAGCTGCGCCAGCCGATGGCGCGCCTGGCGCAAGACCGCAGCGGCGCGATGCTGCGTCTGACCCTCGACACCTGGTTCGCGCGCGACGAAAATCTGGCCGCCACCGCCGCCGCCCTCGGCATCCACCGTAACACGCTCGACTACCGGCTGCGCCGCATCGGCGAACTGACCGGGCTGGTGCTGGCGCGCAGCGAAGACAAACTGCTGCTGTACGTGTCGGCGCTGCTCAGTCCACATTGAGCAGGCGCCGCAACTGGGCCGCCTGGTAGGCGCCAAAGGTGTCGCTGAACAGGCAGCGCACCAGCGGGTCATCGACCACGTCGGCGTCCGGCAGGTCTTGTTCGGTGGCGGCGTCGAACCTGGTCGCGTTGATGCGCACGTACATCGAGGTCAGCGACTCGCCCAGTGCCAGTGCGGCGTACAGCTTCACCATCGGCACTTCAGTGATCCAGCCGAGCGGGCCGGCGTCCGGGCCGACCGGGGTTGCCGTGTCGCCGTCGAGGCGGTAGCGCCAGTGGGTCGCGCTACCC
The DNA here is from genome assembly GCF_030411955.1 of Massilia sp. YIM B02443. Taxonomy (GTDB): domain Bacteria; phylum Pseudomonadota; class Gammaproteobacteria; order Burkholderiales; family Burkholderiaceae_D; genus Telluria. The sequence goes on along the minus strand of NZ_JASNRA010000012.1, from coordinate 133,145 downwards.
ACGTGGTCGAACAGCGTCAATTGCCAGATGCGCGGCCGGTCGAAGTAGCCGCAGGCGGCGGGTACGTCGCCGTATTTCTGGGCCAGTCCCGCGCGGCAGTAATCCAGCACGCGTTCTTGCTGTTCTGCGTTCAGCTGCGCGCCGTCGCGCGCCAGCAGGCGGGCGATCTCGCTCGTGGGCGGCGGCGCGGCATTGCCTTCATAGACGTAGTCGACGTCCTGCTCGCCCACGGGCGTGATCCAGCCGAGCGATGGCGCCGCATGGATGCCGGCATCGTCGAGCCGCACCGACACGCCCGGATTCAGGCGCACGATCTGCGCATCCGGCAGTGCGGCGCCGACTTCGCGCGTGAACCGGGCGTAGGTGATCGGGAAGAAGGCGCGGTTGTACCACGACCACGGCTCCTGCACGAACTGGCAGGAACTCGGCACCACGTAGCGCGGCGCCAGCGCCTGCAGCTGCGCGATCCATTCCTGGGGCAGCTCGGGCGGCGCGGCGGCGGCGCGCGTCGGCGCCAGCACTTCCAGTTCGCGCATGGTCTGGAACGGCCACAGCACCATGTCCCACGGCCCCTCATCCACCAGCTGCGCCAGCGTGCCGTCGTCGATCCACGAGTCGACCACGTTCAGCACGTTCATCCCGGCCGCCCGCACCTGGAACATCGAGTCGACGTCGGCGTCCATCGCTTCGCGCGGGGTCACCGCGAACGGACCGACATTGATCGCTTCGTTCAGGCGCAGCGGCCGCACGTCGGTGAAGCCGAGCCGGCGCACCATCCCGAACAATTCGTCGAAGATGCAGTAGATGAGGATCGGCGTGTCGCGCGCCAGCAGGTCCAGGCTCTCGAGCGAGCAGTGGTCGTCGTGGAAATGCGAGATGAACACCGCGTCGAAACGCTGGGCGCGGATCGCGTCCCGGTCGAAGCGCAGGTCGGGAAACGCATGGCAGTTGCGGCTGAAGGGATTCTCGAAGATCGTGTCGAAGGCGATGCGCACGCCCTCGCACTCGAACACATAGCCCGCATGCAGAATGCGTGAAACGGTCAATCCTGGGCTCATGTGGGTCCTTTCTTCGTGAAGGCGGCATTCTACAACGGTGTTCATGGCCCGGCAGCCTGTAGAATCGCGGTTTTGCCCGACCAATCTCATGCGCCCACACGACACGCCGCCCGCCGCCGACCCGTCCTATCACGCCAACGAGAAGCATTCGGAACTGATCCTCGGCCTGGACGACCGCCCCGCTCCCCTGCTCGGCATGCTCGCGGCGTTGCAGCACCTGCTGGCGATCATCGTCCCGATCGTGACGCCGGGCCTGCTGATCTGCCAGGCGCTGGGCGTCTCAAGCCGCGACACCAACCTGATCGTCTCGATGTCGCTGGTGATCTCGGGCATCGCCACGTTCGTCCAGTGCCGCCGCTTCGGGCCGTTCGGCGCGGGCCTGCTGATCGTGCAGGGCACCAGCTTCAACTTCGTCGGTCCGCTGATCGCGGGCGGCGCGCTGATGGTGAAACAGGGCACGCCGGTGGAAGCGGTGATGGCCGCGATCTTCGGCGTGGTGGTGGCCGGCTCCTTCGTCGAGATGGGCGTGTCGCGCATCCTGCCCTTCGTCAAACGCCTGATCACGCCGCTGGTGACAGGCATCGTGGTCCTGATGATCGGCCTCACGCTGATCAAGGTCGGCCTGATCAGCATGGGCGGCGGCTACACGGCCATGGCCAACGGCAGCTTCGCCAACGGCGAAAACCTGATGCTGTCCGGCGTGGTGCTGGCCATCATCGTCGCCATCAACCGCGTGCCGGTGGTGTGGATGCGCAGCGCCGCCATCGTGATTGCGCTGGCGGTCGGCTATGCGCTGGCGGCCTGGCTCGGAAGGCTCGACTTCACCGGCATGCACCAGGCGCCGGCCTTCCAGGTGCCGCTGCCGCTGCACTTCGGCCTGGGCTTTTCGTGGGCGCTGTTCGTGCCGATGCTGGTGATCTACCTGGTCACCTCGCTCGAAGCGATCGGCGACGTCACCGCCACCAGCAAGGTCTCGCGCCAGCCGGTCTCCGGTCCGCTGTGGATGGAGCGCATCAAAGGCGGGGTGCTGGTCAACGGCGCCAACTCGCTGCTGGCCGGGATCTTCAACACCTTCCCCAGCTCGATCTTCGCCCAGAACAACGGCGTGATCCAGCTGACCGGCATCGCCAGCCGCTACGTCGGCATGTGGATCGCGCTGTTCCTGGTGATCCTGGGCCTGTTCCCGGCCGTGGCCGGGGTAATCCAGGCGGTGCCGGAGCCGGTGCTGGGCGGCGCGGCGATGGTGATGTTCGGCGCGGTGGCGGCGGCCGGCATCAACATCCTGGCCAGCGTCCACCTCGACCGGCGCGCCCTGCTGATCATCGCGGTGTCGCTGGCGCTGGGCCTGGGCGTGTCGCAGGTGCCCGAGTTCCTGGTGCACATGCCGGCCGCGGTGCGCAACGTGCTGGAATCGGGTGTCGCCACCGGCGGCCTGTGCGCGCTGGTGCTGAACTGGTTTTTACCTGAGACGCCGAACGCCAACCCTGCGGGAGAACACTGATGTGGGCGCGCGGTCTTGTGGCCGGACTCCTGTCGCTGGTCGTCCTCCTGGTCACCGGCTGGGGCGTGCTGGCGCTGTGGTTCCAGCTGTCGCGCCCATGGGCGCTGGCCTTCGGCGCCGTCTGGTGCCTGCTGGGATCGGCCGTGCTGGCGGTGATGCTGCTCGCACCCGCGCGCCGCTACTGGCGCCAGGCGCTGCTGGCCTGCGCGGTCGGCGTGGTGGCCATGGGCGCCTGGTATCAGGGCTTGACGCCCTCGCATGACCGCGTGTGGGCCGACGATGTCGCCCGGATGCTCGAAGCGCACGTCGACGGCGACATCGTCACCATCGACAACGTGCGCAACTTCGACTGGCGCAGCGAGACCGACTACACGCCGCGCTGGGAGACCCGCCAGTACGACCTGCGCAAGCTGGAGTCGGCCGACCTGATCTTGTCGTACTGGATGGGGCCGCACATCGCGCACACCCTGATCGCGTTCGAGTTCAGGGACGGGAAGAAGCTGGTGTTCTCGCTCGAGATCCGCAAGGAGCGCCAGGAATCGTTCTCCGCCATCGGCGGGTTCTTCCGCAACTTCGAGCAAGTGATCGTCGCCGCCGACGAGCGCGACATCGTGCGCACGCGCAGCAATGTGCGCGGCGAGCAGGTCTACCTGTACCGCCTGCGGGCAAAACCGGAACACCTGCGCGCGGTGCTGCTCGACTATCTGGAGCGGGCCGAGAAGCTGCGTCACCACCCCGAGTGGTACAACACCCTGACCAGCAATTGCACCACCATCCTGTTCGAACTGGCGCGCCGCATCTCGCCCGGGCTGCCGCTCGACTGGCGCCTGCTGGCCTCCGGCCACTTCGCCGAATACGCCTACGACCAGGGCGCGCTGACGCCGGACCATCCGTTCGCCGAACTGCACGAGCGCGGCTACATCAACCAGCGCGCGCTGGCGACCGACCGCGATGGATCCGATTTTTCGCGCGCGATCCGGGTTGGAGTGCCGGGCATTGCGCGGCCATAATGAATGAGGCTGGAGAAGCGCGGCTGGAATGCGACAGCACGACGAATGAATGATGTGGGTCTTGCGGACGATCAAACGAACGGCGGAGGTATGATTGCTGCAAGGCAGTTTCTCGGATAGAACTAAATGTTTCTGACGAACCCGGACACCACATGAACCAGCATTCGGCACGCATACACCGCGCGGCATCGCGCATCCTGGCGCAGTTGTCGGCCGCCGCGGCCTGCGCCGCTTTGCTGGCGCCGACAAGCGCCACGGCCAGCACCTGCTTCGGCACCACGGACAGCGGCCGCATCGAAGGCGCCGTGACTCTGCCGGCGTCCGGGCGCAACTTCTCGGCCTATTCGGCCCTGGGTGTGCACTTGGGCCGCACCTACGTGCACACGACGGTGCGCGACATCGTCGCCGCCAGCTACCGCGAGCTGGAAGCGATCCAGCCCGGCGTCACCTACGTGTACGGCGAGACCGGCCTGCGCAACGGCGGCCCGATGCCGCCGCACCGCACCCACGAGACCGGGACCTCGGTCGACTTCATGGTGCCGGTGCGCGCCAGCGACGGCAGCCCGGCCACCCTGCCCGCCTCGGCCGCCAACCGTTTCGGCTACGACCTCGAATTCGACAGCAAGGGCGTGCTGGGCAAGCTGCGCATCGACTACGCCGCGCTGGCCGCGCACCTGGACCAGCTGAACCAGCAGGCGCGCAAGCACAATGCCGCCATCAAGCGCGTGATCTTCGATCCGGCGCTGGCCCGGCACCTGTTCGATACGCCGGCCGGGCCGCGCATCAAGTCGCTGCCGTTCATGGCGACCAAGCCGTGGGTGCGCCACGACGAGCATTACCACGTCGATTTCGCGATCCGCTGCGCGCCGAAGCGTTAGCGGACCGCACGATCGCTCAGGCGCTCAGCGCGACTGCAGCGCCGCGATACGCTCTTCGATCGGCGGATGGCTCGAGAACAGCGCCAGCGCGCCGCCCTTGCCCGAGATGCCGAAGGCGCTCATGTTCTTCGGCAGTTCGCCCTCGGCGATGCCGCCCAGGCGGCGCAGCGCGGCGACCATCGGCTGGGCGCGGCCCATGATGGTGGCGGCGCCGCGGTCGGCGCGGAATTCGCGCTGGCGCGAGAACCAGGCCACGATGATGCTGGCCAGGATGCCGAACACGATCTCGCACACGACCACGGTGACCATGTAGCCGATGCCGGGGCCGGACGACTCTTCGTCGTTCTTGCGCAGCATGCTGTCGACAAAATAGCCGACGATGCGCGCCAGGAAGATGACGAAGGTGTTGACCACGCCCTGGATCAGGGTCAGCGTCACCATGTCGCCGTTGGCGATGTGGGCCACTTCGTGCGCCAGCACCGCCTCGACCTCGTCCTGGTTCATCGACTGCAGCAGGCCGGTCGACACCGCAACCAGTGAGCTGTTCTTGGTGGCGCCGGTGGCGAAGGCGTTCGGCTCACCCTCGTAGATCGCCACTTCCGGTATGCCGATACCGGCCTTCTGCGCCTGCGCGGCGACGGTATTAAGCAGCCACTGCTCGGTGCTGTTGGACGGCTGCTCGATCACGCGCGCGCCGGTCGACCACTTGGCGATCGGCTTCGAGATCAGGAGCGAGATGAAGGCGCCGCCAAAACCCATCAGGGCGGCGAAGGCCAGCAGCATGCCCAGGTTCAGGCCATTACTGGTGAGGAAGCGGTTCACGCCCAGCAGGCTGGCGCTCACGCTCAGCACGAGCATGATGGCCACGTTGGTGGCGAGGAACAAAATAACGCGTTTCATGGATTTCCTTTCGGGTTCAAAAATAATTCAGGGTTTTGCTTCGGTCTCGGCATCCGCCGAGTCCTGCTCTGCGGTCGGATCCAGGCGGCGCACCGCGACGCGCGCGATGCGGCGCTCCTCGATGGCCAGCACCTCGAAGCGCAGGCCGTCCAGTTCCAGCGCCTGGCCGACCTGCGGCATGGTCTCGAAGCGCGCCAGCAGCAGGCCCGCCAGCGAGGTGTAGTCGGCGTCGTCGCTGACCAGGACATCGGTTTCCAGCACCTGCTCCAGCAGGTGCAGGTCGGCGCTGCCGTCGACTTCCCAGCTGCCATCGGCCTGCGGCCGGATCGCCGGCTGCTCGTCCTCGTCGGGGAATTCGCCGGCGATCGCTTCCAGGATGTCGACCGGCGTCAGGAGGCCCTGGACCACGCCGAATTCGTCCAGCACCAGCACCAGCTGGCCGTGGGCGCGCTTGAGCGTGTCGATCGCTTTCAGGACGCCGGCGGTATCGGGCAGCACGATCGGCGCACGGATGGTATTGCCGGCCGTGGCGTCGATCCAGCCGTGCATGGCCAGGGTGCCCATCAGGTCCTTGGTGCGGGCGATGCCGACCACGTTATCGAGCTGTCCGCGGGACACCGGCAGCAGGCCATGCGGGGTTTCCTGCAACTGGCGCAGGATGTCTTCGGGCGCGGCTTCGAGGTCGATCCACGACATGTCGGCGCGCGGCGTCATGATCGAGCGGATCGAGCGGTCGGCCAGCGTCAGCACGCCGCTGACCATATTGCGCTCTTCGACCGCGAACGCGTCTTGCGCCGCTGCTTCGCCCTCTTCCGGGGCCTCCACCGTTTCGGACCGCTTGCGGCTGCCCATCAGGCGCAGCACGCTTTCGGCGGTGCGCTCGCGCAGCGGCACACGCGCCTCATTCTTGAGGAAGTTACGGCGCGCGAACTGGTTCAGGGCCTCGATCAGGATCGAGAAGCCGATCGCGGCGTACAGGTAACCCTTGGGAATGTGGAAGCCCAGGCCTTCGGCCACCAGGCTCAGGCCGATCATGAGCAGGAAGCTCAGGCACAGCACCACCACCGTCGGGTGCGCGTTGACGAAGCGCGTCAGCGGCTTGGAGGCCAGGATCATGACGCCGATCGAGATCACCACCGCCGCCATCATCACGCCCAGCTCGTCGACCATGCCCACGGCGGTGATCACCGCGTCGAGCGAGAACACGGCGTCCAGCACCACGATCTGCGCCACCACGGCGGCGAAGCCGGCGTACACCTTGGACTGGGTGGCGACGTGGGTCACGCCTTCCAGACGTTCGTGCAGCTCGACCGTCGCCTTGAACAGCAGGAACACGCCGCCGATCAGCAAAATCAGGTCGCGCCCGGAGAACGACAGCGGACCGACCGAGAACAAGGGCGTGGTGAGCGTGACCAGCCATGAGACGATCGTCAGCAGGCCAAGGCGCATCGCCATCGCCAGCGACAGGCCGATCAGGCGCGCTTTGTCGCGCTGGTGCGGCGGCAGCTTGTCGGCCAGGATCGCGATGAAAATCAGGTTGTCGATCCCGAGCACGATCTCCAGGACCACCAGTGTCAACAGGCCCGCCCAGATGGTCGGGTCGAATAGCCATTCCATGTCATTGCCTCATTTGATAAGTTCACGTTACTCCCGGCCGCTGCACATGCGGCGGGACGATGCAAGACGTCGTTCGCGCGGCGCGGCGGGAAAAAAAGTCGGGCCCGGGCATGGCCGGCGGCGTGCGCGTCACGAAGGACACACGCGGCGGCGCCATGCCGGGCAGCGGCTTACAGCGTGGGAGGCGGTTTCAGCGGAGGGAAGGCAGACTGCGCGCGCGGTAGCGGCGCGCTGGCCGCGATGCTGCTGCCGGGTAGCAGCACCAGTTGCAGCTTGTCTTCTTCATTGACCTGGTCATGCAGGTCGGCCACGGCGGGCGGCTCGTCGGAATCGAGGTCGCCGCCGTTCTGGGTGTCGAACAGATGGGAGAACAAGGTGTCGGCGACGGGCGTCGCCGGCTCGACGTGTTGCAGCGCGCTGGGCTGGTCGTGCTGGAACGCGGCGACCGACATCGACATCGCCAGGACATTCAGGGGAAACAGCAGGATCAGCCAGATGACGAATAATCGTCGCATACACACGTCAGAGATGATAACGGTGCCAGTATAACATGCGGGCGCGGTGCGACCCGCCGTGTCCCGGTGTCAGGGCGCCGGCTGCCGTTCGTGACTCGGCCCGCTAGTCAGCGGCACGCCGCCCTTCCACTGCAGCCGGTCGATGCACATGCGGCGCGTGGTCTGCGCCACGTCCCAGGCGTGGTAGACGATCCAGGTCTGGCTGCCGTCGGGTGACGTGGTAAAACTGTTGTGGCCCGGCCCGATCGCGGCGCCGGCGCGGCTGCGCATCAGGAGCGCCTCGTGCCCGCCCTCGGGCCGGCGATAGGGTCCGAGCGGATGATCGGCCACCACGTAGCTGACGCCATAGTTGTCCTTCTCCCAGGCGCCGCCGCTGTAAAAGCAGTAGTACTTGCCGTCGTGATGCAACACCGACGCGCCCTCCACCGTGTGCCAGTCGAATACCCGGCCGTACATGGTGCGGCCCTTGCGGAACACGTGCCAGTCGTGGTGCGGGCGCACCACCACCTGCGGGTCGCCCGCCAGCGTGGTCATGTCGAGCAGGCGGTCGGCCACGATGCCGGTGCCGACCCGATGGTCGTCTTCCAGCTCGAGGAAGTCGACGCAGTAGAACAGGTACCACTGGCCGTCCGTGTCACGGAAAGGATGGGCGTCGATCGAGAACGGTTGATCCGGGACCAGGATATGGCCGGTATCGGTGAACGGCCCGGCCGGATGGTCGGCTACCGCCACCCGCAGCTGCTGGTCGGTGCCCTCCGGCGCCGAGCCGGACGAGTAGTACATATAGAAGCTCCCGCCGTGCGTCGCCACTTCGGGCGCCCAGTAATGCGCGCCGCCGTTCGGCTGCAGGCAATGGCCGAGCGGCTCCCATTCGACCAGGTCGGTCGAGCGCAGCACCGGAATCTGGCGTCCGTCGGCGCCGCCGGGCGCGGTGCCGTAGGCGTAGTACACGCCCTCGTGTTTCAGCACGAAGGGATCGGCCATGGTGTCGGGATAGACCGGGTTCTGGTAGGTTCGCTGCATTGCGGCTCCTGCTGCTGGGTGGATTCCATGAAAAAGCCGCCAGGGTCCTGGTGGACGCTGGCGGCGTGCTTACGTTTTACCCGACATCGTGCATTACATCCGGAAGCGCAGGCTCACGCCATACGTGGTCGGGTTGTAGCGGATGTCGCGCGGCTGGTAGGGACCCAGCTCGCTTTCGAACTTGGCGCGGGTCAGGTTGATCGCATCGAATTGCAGCGACACCTTGTCGTTGATCTCGTAGCCGATGCTCAGGTCGACGAAGGTGTTGGCCTTGACGATGCGGTCCTGGTTGTACGGCGCCTCGGCGATCTGCTCGACGAAGTCGCCGCGGCGGGTTGCCGCCAGGCGCGCGGTAAAGCCGCTGCCTTCGTACAGCAGCGCCACGTTGTAGTTCTGCTTGGCCACGCCCACCAGCGGCGTCTTGGTGAACGTGTCGCTGCCGAAGCTGGTCTTGGACTCGTTCTCGCCGTCGATCCAGGTGTAGTTGAACTGCGCACCCAGTCCGCTCCAGGCGCCCGGCAGGAAGTCGAAGAACTTCTGGATGCCGAATTCGGCGCCCTTCAAGGTGCCCTTGCCCGAGTTCTGCGGGCGCGTCACGCGGTAGGTCTGGCCGTCGATGACTTCATCGTTGGTGAAGCTTTGCAGGTAGCCGTCGATGTCGCGGTGGAACAGCGCGATCTGGGCGTAGCCGTTCTTCTGGAAGTAGTACTCGAGCGTGGCGTCGATGTTGGTCGAGCGGGTCGGGTCGAGTTCCGGATTGCCGGCGCCGCCGCTGCCGGGTGCGTTGACGGTCGGCGGAATCAGCGACAGGGCCGGGTTGAGCTGGCCGAAGTCGGGACGGGTGATGGTCTTGCCGACCGAGAGGTGCGACTGCCAGGCGTCGGTCCAGGCCACCACCGCCGAGGCGCTCGGCAGGAAGTTGGTTTCATAGGTCGACAGGTCGACATCGGACACCACGTCGCCGATGCGGCTCTGGCCCTGCAGCTTGCGGTTCAGGCGGATCGCGCGCGCGCCGACTTCACCGCTGACCTCCACGCCTGCAACGTCGGTCTTGAAGCGGCCCGCCAGGTACAGCGTGGCGCTGCGCTCGCGCTGGTCGAACAGGCGCGCCGGATCGTCCGGCACCCGGCCCGTTCCCGCGCCATACGCCTCGCGCACGGCGTCGGCATTGTCGATCAGGTAGTCGCTCGACGGCGTGGCCCAGGGGCCACCCAGGCGGTCCAGGCCCGGCACGATCTGCTGGAAGTCGCTGCCGAACAGGCCCAGTGGGGTCGGACGCACCGCGCCGGTGAAGTCGGAATGGCCTTCGGCGCCGTGGTAGCTGGCCTTGCGCGAGGACAGGCGCACGCCGCCCAGGATCGCGTTGAAGAAGCCGTCGCCGCCCAGGCGATAGATGGCGTCGCTGCGCCATTGCAGCTGGTCGCCGGCCTGCTCGTTCCAGTTCTGCACCAGGCCGCGCAGCACGTACTGGCTCGGGTCGCGCATGGCGTTGGCGCTGCCCGGGGTGGTGATGCTGTTGAAGCCGCCGTGGCCGTCGCGGCCATAGGCGTAGACGCTGGCGCTGGCGCCAGGCACCTGCTGGTCGACGATCAGGGTGTCGTTGACGAATTTCGACTTGGTGTAGCCCAGCTGCGAATCGACCGAGAGCGGTCCGTTGGCGTACTTCAGGCCCAGGTTCAGGTAGTGGGTGGTGGTGCGTTCGTTCTGGCCCCAGGTGCTGGTGGCGCTGTACGGATCCCAGTCGTACGCCCCGCCGAACTGGGCGCCCGGGGCATTGGCCGACAGGATCGGGCACACGGTGCCGCCCAGCGCGCAGTTGCCGCTACCACCGGGCGCCATCACGACGTCGGTCAGGCGCGGCGCCCAGGTGACGTTGCTCATGATGTAGTTGACCGCGTTGCGGCCCTGGTAGCCCATGCCCAGGTACTGGGCGCTGGCTTGCCAGTTGGGGTTGATCTTCCACTGGAAGGCGCCGTGGATGCTCTGACGTTCGCGCTCGCCGCTGTTGTAGATGCCGCCGATGTTGGGCAGCTGGCCCAGCACGTCGCCGGCGCGCGCCGGCGTGAAGGGACCGGTTTCGCCCAGGCGCACGGCGGTGCCGTCCGGGTTCACCGAGAACACATTGGTCGGGCGGTCGTTGTACTGCACCGGATAGGCCCAGTTCTCGCGGTTGACGGCGACGTCGAACAGCGCGCCCATCTCGCCGAAGTCGGTGTCCCAGCGGTTGCTGACCAGGAAGCCGCCGCCCGGATTGTGCTTGTTCTTGGTGGCGCTGCTGCCGTTGGTCTTGTTCAGGCGGTCCTCGACGTAGCCGGTGGCGGTGAAGCCCTTGTTGTCGAACGGGTTGCGCAGGCGGATGTTGACCGCGCCGGCGATGCCGCCCTCGAACTGGTTGGCGGTGGCCGATTTATACACTTCCATGCCGCCGATCGACTGCACCGGCAAGTCCTGGTAGGCCAGGCGGCGCCCGGCCGCGGTGAAGATCTCGTTGCCGTCCAGCGTGGTGGCCACGTCCGGCAGGCCGCGGATGATCACGGTGCTGGTCTGGCCGCGATCGCGCCCCACCTGCACGCCGGCGACGCGCTGCAGTGCGTCGCCGGCTGCGCGGTCGGGGAACTTGCCGATGTCGTCGGCGTTGATGGCGTCGACCACCTGCACCGCGTCCCGCTTGATCGTCTCGGCCGAGCGCAGGCTCTGGCGCAGGCCGGTCACCTGGACCACGGCCGCATTGGCCGGAGCCGGCGCTGCGACTGGCGCTGGCGCCGCCGCATCTTGCGCGGTCGGCGCTGCCTGGGCAGCCTGCGCAGACGCCGCGGCAGGCGCTACCTGGACGGCCGCCGGCGCGCTGGCCGGGGCTGCGGTAGTTGCGCCTTCGCTCGCGGGAGCGGTCTGCGCCAGCGCGGGCGCGCCGTACGCCGACATCAACATGATGGCGGCGCAGATCGGCTTGACTTTCAATCGGGACATGCTTTCTCCTTGTTTCTGTATGAAGTCCCCCAGGCCGGTCTGGCCGGCGCGGGGCCGCGTAGCATATCAACATCTCAACAATGACGTCGCCCGCGACCGAATCGGCCGCGGACCGCAGCGTCAGCGCGCCTGCAACAGGGGCGCTTCTTCGCGCTCGGTCCAGCCGGGCGCGAACACGATGCCGTCGGCATCGAACAAAAAGGCGCGGCTGGCCGGGAACACCAGTTCCACCCGGCTGCCCGGCGCCGGCGGCGCGATGTCGGCGTCGCATTTCACTGCCACCATCTCGCTCTGGGCACCGGCTCCGCCTTCGACGTGGGCGTACACCAGCGTCACGTCGCCCAGGTATTCGACCAGCGCCACGGTGGCCTTGACGCCGCCGTCCTGGCGCCCTTCGCCGGCGTTGGGACGGACGATCTGCAAGTGCTCGGGGCGCACGCCGAGCGTGACGCGCGCGCCGGGTTGCGCACGCGCGACGTCGGCCGCCACCTGTACCCTGGCCCCGCCGGCCAGCGACACGCTGGCGCCGTGCCCCGCTTCCCCCACCAGCGTGGCCTCGAAGAAGTTCATGCGCGGCGAGCCGAGAAAGCCGGCCACGAACTTGTTGGCGGGCCGCTCGTACAGGTCGACCGGGGTGCCGACCTGCTCGATGCGCCCGCCGTTCAGGACCACGATCTTCTGGCCCAGCGTCATCGCTTCGACCTGGTCGTGGGTCACGTAGATCATGGTCGCCTGCAGTTCGCGGTGCAGGCGCGCCAGCTCGACCCGGGTCTGGCCGCGCAGCGCGGCGTCCAGGTTGGACAACGGTTCGTCGAACAGGAATACCTGGGGTTTGCGCACGATGGCGCGTCCGATCGCCACCCGCTGGCGCTGGCCGCCCGACAGCGCCTTGGGTTTGCGCTCCAGCAGGTGCTCGATCTGCAGGATCTGCGCCGCGCGCCCGACCCGCTCCGCGATCTCGGCTTTCGGCACCTTGGCCAACTTGAGCGCGAAGCCCATGTTCTCAGCCACGCTCATGTGCGGATACAGCGCATAGCTCTGGAACACCATGGCGATGCCGCGCCGGCTCGGCTCCACCGTGTTGCTGACCTGGCCGCCGATTTCCAGCGTGCCCTCGGTGATGTCTTCCAGGCCGGCGATGATGCGCAGCAGGGTCGACTTGCCGCAGCCGGACGGGCCGACGAACACCACGAATTCGCCATCCGCGATCGACAGGTCGATGCCCTTGATGACCTGGTTATTGTCGTACTGCTTCCTGATGCCGCGAAGGCTGACCGATGCCATGATGCGTTCCTGTCTCTCTATTCTTTGCTTACCCTGTCAGCCTTTGAGCCCGCTCGCGGCCAGGAAGCCCTGGGTCACGCGACGCTGGAACAGCGCATACGCCAGACCCACCGGCAAGGCCCCGAGCAGGGCCGACGCCATCAGCTGGGCGTAGCGCACCCCGAAGGCGTCGTAGGTCTGGGTCAGGCCGAGCGGGATGGTCATCATGTCGTTCGAGGTGACGATGATGAACGGCCACAGGAAGTTGTTCCAGGCCCCGATGAAGGTCACGATCGCCATCGCCCACACGATGTTGCCGGAGATCGGCAGGTACACGCTCCACAGCACGCGCAAGGGGCCGGCGCCATCCATCACCGCCGCTTCGCGAAAGTCGGCCGGAATCTGATCAAAAAACTGTTTGAAGACGTAGATCACGACCGGCGAGACCACCTGCGGCAGCACCAGGCCGGCATAGCTGTTGATCAGGCCGAGCTGGTTCATGGTGCGAAACAGCGGCACCAAGAGCGCCTCGAACGGCAGCAGGAAGGCCAGCATCGCCACCCCGAACAGCAGCGAGCGGCCGCGAAAGCGCAGCTGCGAAAACGCGTAGGCGGCCATCAGGCTGATCGCCATCGTCACCACCGTCACGAGCAAGGCCACCAGCGCGCTGTTGAACAACCAGCGCGGCAGGTTGCCGGCGCCGAGCGTGATGCGGAAGGCATCCAGTGTCCAGTCCTGCGGCAGCCAGTGGAACACGGCCGACACGGTCTCGTGCTCCGGGCGCAGCGCGGTGGACATGGCCCACAGCAGCGGGAAGGTCCATAGCGCGGCCAGCACCAGGCAGGCGATGGCGCCGGCGACCGTCCAGCCGAGTTGCGAACGTTGCTGCATCGCTCCGTTCATGCGCCTCTCCTCGCCAGCGAGCGCACCAGCCACGCGTGCAGCAGCGACAGCGCGATCACCACGAACACGAAGGCCATCGCGATCGCCGCCGCGTAGCCGGCATCGCTGTAGGTGAATGCGGTTTCGTACATGTAGTGCAGCGTGACGCGGGTGGTGTTGAACGGCCCGCCCACGGTGAGGATGTAGGTCTGGCCGAAGATCTTGAGCGAGGCGATCAGCTGCAGCAGCAGCGCGGTGCCGACCACCGGCCGCAGCTGCGGCCAGGTGATGGTGCGGAACAGCGTGAAGCCGCGCGCGCCGTCCAGCGCCGCCGCCTCGTACAGCTCGGCCGGGATGTTGCGCAGGCCGGCCAGCAGCATCAGCATGTTGAAGCCGACCGTCCACCAGATGGTGCCCAGCGCCACCGCCGGCATGGCCCAGTCGACGTCGGCCAGCCAGGCGCGCTGGCCGCCGACGATGTAATTGATCACGCCCGACGACGGCTGCAGCATCCAGTCGGCGATCAAGGCCATCACCGAGATCGGCAGCACGTAGGGCAGGAAGAACGCGCCCTGCAGCCAGGCTTGATAACGCGTGAAGCGGTGCACCAGCAGCGCCATCAACAGACCCAGGCCGACCAGCGGGATCACGGTCAGCAGCGAGAAATAGAAGGTGTTGCCGAGCGACGACCAGAAGCCCGGGTCCTGCACCAGGGTCGCGTAGTTGTCCAGGCCGACGAAGCCGCTGGTGCGGGTCAGGCTGCTCTCGGTAAGGCTGAGCCAAAAGGTCTGAAGCGCCGGCGCCAGGAAGAACAGCAGGAAGGCGGCGACAAAGGGCGCCAGCAGCAGCGTGGCGGACAGGCCTTCGCGGCGCGCACCGCCCTGCTCCCTGGTGGCGGTGGTGGCAGCTGGTGTCGTGCGCTGCACGGCGGCGGATGGCGTCGTCATTCGGTTCTCCATCAATAGCGCGGCGGCGCCTTGCGCAGCAGGCGCGCGGCGTCGGTCTCGAACATGCGCATCGCTTCGAACGGCGTCAATTGGCCCATCAGCGCGCCCGGCATGAACTTGGACGCCATCGACTCGACCGGCCCGGCCGCGCCCATGTACCAGCCGTCCGGATCGTAGACCACGTTCCGCGCGGCGGCAGCGTATTCGGCGTTCGGCATCAAGACGCGCGCCTGCGCCGACTCGGCCACCGGGCGGTAGGCCGGCACGTGGCCGCCTTCGGCCCAGCCCATCGAGTTGCGGCTGACGTAGGCGACGAAGGCCAGCGCCGCGCGCAGCTTCTCGGGCGACAGTGGCCGGCCCTCGTTGGCCGGCAGCGCAAAGGCGTGCGAGTCGGTCCAGACGCTGGCGTCCTGGTACAGGCGCGGCAGCGGCGCGATGCCGTAGTCGAAGCCGAGCGTGCGCTGGCGCGTGGTGCGCACCATTTCCGGCACTTCCCACACGCCGTTGATCATGAAGGCGGCGCCGCCGCCCATGAACTGGCTGGTCGAGGCCGGGTAGTTCAGCCCGGCCTGGGCGTAGCCGCGGCTGAACCAGGCACTGATTTTGGCCAGTTCCTCGACCCCGGCCGAGCCGTAGGCAAAGCGGCCGTTCTCGATCAGCGGAACCTTGCGCTGGGCCAGCAGCGAGAGCCACAGGCGCCAGATCGCGAACGAGCTCTGGTTCGCCTCCATCGCCAGCCCGGCCCGGCCGGTGCGCTCGCGCGCCACCCGGAACGCCGCCGTCAGCGCCTCGTAGCCTTCGATCGGCGCCAGGCGTCCGGCGCCATCGAGCAGACCAGCCTTTCCGGCCAGGGTCTTGTTGTAGTACAGGACCAGCGGGTGCATGTCGAGTGGGATCGCATAGTTGCGGCCCGCATGGCGCGACTTGTTCCACTGGCGCGGAAAGTAATCCTCGCCCTTCAGGCCGGCCGTGGCCAGCTCGGCGTCCGCAATCGGGCGCAGCACGCCGCCGCCGGCCAGGTTGGGCAGGCGCGACAGGTGGATGGTGGCGATCTCGGGGCCCGCCCCCACCACCGACGAAGTGATCAGCTTGGTGTAGAACGGCTCGCCCCATTTCAGGGTGGTGCTGACCACGCGCACCGCGCGCTGGCCGGCGTTGAAGGCGTCCACCAGCGCCTGCATGCGGGCGCCGTCGCCGCCGCTGAGCAGGGTCCACATCCGGATCTCGACCGGCGTCCGGGGCTGCGCCGGCACGGGCGCGCCCGGCAGGCCGAGCAGCGTGGAAGCGGCGAGAAAGCGTCTGCGTTGCACTACGTGGTCTCCGTATCTTTTCTGGTCCAGCGGACCTGTGCCGGTCCGTTCGGACTGCGCTGATGCACTGCGCATATCCTGTGTGATCGCGCGGCGCCGTGGTGCGGTGCCGACATTGCAACCTTGCTATTGTCTTCGTTCTTGCCGCGGCGTGGCGCACGAGCGCGCGCAAAGCGCCCGTCAATACCGCTACTTGACCAGCGTCGTGCCCTTCACCACCGGCTGTCCATCCACCCAGTCGAGACGGTCGATATACAGGAAGCGGCGATTGGCGCGGGTGCCGTCGGCCTTCATCTCCCAGGCGTGATAGGCGATGTAGTCCTGGCCGTTGGCACGGAACACACCCTGGTGGCCCGGCCCCATCAGATAAACCTCGGTTCGGCTCTTGAGGAAGGGGCCGTCGCCCACCGGCTGGCACGGTCCGGTGGGACCGGCGCAACTGGCATGGCCGACGGCGTACGAGCCGGCGCCGAAATCATTGGCCGAATACAGCAGCGTGTATTGTCCATCGCGCACCACCATGGTCGGCGCCTCGATCACCTTGCCCTCCCACGGCCGCCCGTTGGTGAGCAGCATGGTGGGCTGGCCGACGGTGGCCAGGCCGTCGGGCCGCAGCTCCTGCACGAACAGGTGGGTCGGCTTGTTGCAGCAGTTGCCGTCGCTCTTGAAGTACAGGTACAGGCGCCCGCCTTCGAGCAAGGGACTGGCGTCGATGGTGCCGCCCAGCGCCGCCTGGCATACCAGCGGCGCGTTCGACTTGTCGACGAAGGGGCCGGTCGGCGCACGCGCCTCGGCCACGCCGAGGCACTGGCGATCGGACGCGCGATCGTGCGCGGTGTAGTACAAAACATAGCGCTCGCCCAGCTTGATCACTTCGGGCGCCCACACGTGCGGCACAGGCTGGCGCACCCAGCGCGCCAGGATCGGCATCGCGTCCGGCAGCGCGCGCCAGGTGCGCAGGTCGGTCGAATGCAGCAGCTGAACATGGCGCTCGTTGGCGTTGGTGCCGTAGGCGTAGTAGCCGCCGCCGTCGGGCAACACGAAGGGATCGGGGAAGTCGCCGAGCGAGCTGGCGACCGGCTGTGCGTTGGCCGGTGCGGCGCACAGGGCGACCAGTGCGGCCAGTCCGATGCCGGCGATGCGCCGGCGTCCGGTATGGGCGGCAAGGCGCGCACGCGCGCCGCCGGTGGCGCGTGACAGGTGGTGGTTCATGTGCAGTCGTCTCCTCTGCTGGCGTGTCGTGCACGCTCGTTATGGCAGAGATAATACGGACCGCGGCGGCCGCTGTTGTATAACGAAATGCGCGCGAGCTATACCATATCCGTATGCATGAGCGCGGCCGCCGGTGTGCCCGCGCCCGGCGCCAGGCCGGCCGCTTCGCGCAGCGCGGCCAGCATCGCCTCGGCCGACGGCGACAGGTGATGGCGCTTGCGCGTGATGATGCCGTACACCCCGGCGTGCAGCCGAACGTCGAGCGGCAGCAGCGCCAGCGCGCCGGCGTCCAGTGAGGTCTGGACCAGCTCGGGCGGGAGCGCCACCACCCGGTCACTATCGAGCAGCAGGCGTGGCACCAGCGGCAGCGAGACGGTTTCGATGATGTCGACCGGCTGCGCCAGGCCCCTGCCCACGAACAACGCCATCAGCTGCTCTCGCAGGCGTCCCGGTGGCGGCATGATCCAGGCCGCGCCGGCCAGTTCCTCGATACTCAGGTCGGGGCGTTGCAACCAGGGATGGCCGGCGCGCACGATCAGGCGATGCGGTTCGTCAGCGAGCGGTTCGAAATCGAGTTCTGCGGCGGCGGACGGATCGAGGATGCGGCCGACCACGATATCGAGTTCGCCGGCGCGCAACTGCTCGACCATCGTCTTGCTGGTGTCGACCGCCACCGCCACTTCGACCTTCGGATCGCGTGCCTTGAGCAGCTTGAGCGCGCGCGGCAGCAGCGTGGCGGCCGGGGCGCGCACGCTGCCAACGCTGACGCGTCCGCCGGAACCGGCCTGGCCCTGCATGATCTCCTGGTGCGCGGCGTCCATCTCGGCCAGCGCCGCGCCGGCGCGCCGGATCAGCACCTTGCCGTACCAGGTCGGGGCGACGCCGCGCGGCAGGCGTTCGAACAGCGGGACGCCAAGGGCGTGCTCGAGTTCCCCGATCAGCTTGGATGCCCCGGGCTGGGTCAGGCCGGCGGCTTCGGCGGCGTGCAGAATGGAGGCGTGACGGCCCAATTCGACCAGCAGCACCAGGTGCCGGGTCTTGAGGTGGAAGCGGATGAATCGGGCCGAAGACGAATCGCGCATGCCGCATTGCGAGGTTGAGGTCGTTTAATCTTAAAGTAACTGGCGAGCATGCGTCAAACGCGGGGCTTTCTGCAGAACGGGGCAGCCGAGCAGGTTTCGTACCGCTACCACCCCATCCACGCGCCCTATTTCTTAGAGAATTTCGGATCTGATGTATGACCTTTCTCGGCAAGACGCGCAAGGATCATTTTTTTGAATCGGAAATCATTATATGCAGAATACTCGGGCAAGCCCTTTGCTTCTGCAACGTCGATAGGTCTATTATTTCCGAAAATGTCCGTAGCGACGAGCGCATATGGCGGAACTCCATATACATATCTCAACGAGCTGGAAATG
Organism: Massilia sp. YIM B02443; assembly: GCF_030411955.1. GTDB lineage: Bacteria > Pseudomonadota > Gammaproteobacteria > Burkholderiales > Burkholderiaceae_D > Telluria. The sequence continues at coordinate 114,644 of NZ_JASNRA010000012.1, read as the reverse complement.
CTCTCCTGGCACGAAGCCGGGCTGACGCTCGATGATGCGCCAATCTCCCATATCGCCTATTTCAAGCAGGGAATAGCAGTCGATTGGTACCGGTGGAATCAGCCACTCTTTTTTAGTACCATGATCAAGTACAGGCTGGCTTGAGAAATGATCGAATATTTCAGCGATTGCGCCAATCGACACCTTGGCAATAATGCGACCGAATCCATAGCGGCGATCATCCAGCTTGTAGGCGAAGACGTCTCCTGGCATGACCTTTTGTCTTTTTTTTCGCTTCGCTGTTTTAATGAGAACCTCTTTCACCTCCAATCCGTCGAAACCAGAGACCACATCACTATCGACGTTCACCTTGAACGCCAAGTTCAACGCATACCCGAGTTCTTGTAATGTCGGCTTGCTGGAAAGATCTTCCTGAAATTCCGAGCTGAAGTCGCGCAAAAAATGACGCACTGTATCCAGTACGGCATCACCTACCATTATTTCAGGATTTTCCGGCGCGTTCCACCAACCCATCGTTCTTCTCCAATCGCAAGTAAAAATCATATCTTCTAAAAACTATCCGCTGCCACCGGACAAAGCTGCATTATGAGCTCCTTGAATCGGAAATCATCATAAGGCGAAAACTCTGGCAACCCTTCCGCTTCCTGGGCACTAATCGGGCGGCTATTTTCGAAGATATCGGTGACGGTCAGGGCAAACGGCGCTGCGCCGTACACATATCGTAAAGCGTGGAATCGTTCGTCTGGGACATAGCCTGGCTGGTGATCAACGATACGCCAATCGCCCAATGCGCCGACTTCGAGTAGGGGATAACTCTCAATAGGCACCGGAGGAATCAGCCATTTCTCTTCCCAGCTGTGATCAAAGATAGGCTGACTCGAAAAAAAGTCGAAGATTTCCGCAATTGCTCCGATCGAAACATTGGCGACTATTCGACCGAAGCCGAAACGGTTATCGTCTAACCGGTATGCAAATATATCTCCCGGACTAACTTTCTGCCTTTTTTTTCTTTTTGCGGTTTTGATGATCACCTCTTTAACCTCAAGCTCATCAAAACCGGAAACAATCTGGTTATCAACATTCACTTTGAATGCAAGGCCCAGGGCGTACGCGAGCTCTTGCAAAGTTGGCTTCCTTGAGAGGTCTTCCTCGAACTCGGCTGTGAAGTCTTTGAGAAAATGGCGTACCGTGTCCAATACGGCGTCGCCGACCATGATTTCTGAATTTTCCGGTGCACTCCACCAACCCATTTGTAGCCTCCTGTCTCGATAGTTATCGATATCTGCCTGATCTAGGCACATCCGCCGTTCAATCGCGTCATTTCGTTACGATAAGCTGATTCGAAATAGGCTTGACGTGCCGCTGGCCTGGTCGTATTCGCATGATCGAAAGAAGCAACCTTATTACCGCGTTGCTCGAAGGTGACCGCCTGTTTCAGGTCAGATCCTATGACCCCAGTTTTCGTGTCCGCAAATTCGATATGTGCCTGCTCGATTCCGCGTGCCGTTCCGTAGGTAACGTTGCTGGCAATTGTCCGGATTCTTACGCCGTCCACCCTTCTTCCACTCATGATATGCTCCAGCCCACGCCGGTGAATGTCATCGGTCACGCCGACGTAATAGGGCGTTGTACTTCCCGGCGCATACAGACCATAGACAAAATAGCCAGTCGCATGCTCCGATATCCACCCCCAGGGATCGGTCCACCCGGCCGGATTCGGAACATATGCATACAGATTCAGTCCACCCGACAACCCGGTCGGATCCTGGCTGATATACCTTCCCACATCCGGGTCGTAATACCTGAAGGTGTTGTAGTGCAGCCCGGTCGCATCGTCCGCGTACTGCCCCGCGAAGCGCAGCGGCTGCCCGGTGCGCTCGTGCGGCAGCGCATCCTCGCTCTGTTCGACCTTGCCCCACGCCGTGTATTTGCCGGCCCACGCAAGACCGCCTGCTTCGTCGGTCAACTCGAGCGGCGTTCCCGCCGCATCGGTCTGGAAATGGTAGATGGCCGCTGCAAGCGCCACCTTGTGGCAATTCGCCTCGGGCGTCGCGCTGTCGAATACGGCGTCGATCCGGGCCAGCGGCGCGACCATCTGGTCCGGACTGTAGACGTAGCTGCTGACACTGCCTGCGCGCACCTCCTGCGCCAGGCGCATGCCTTGCCATACGAAGCGTCTGGACGCGCTGCGGCTGGTTCCCGCTGTGTCGCGCCTTGTCTCGCGGCTGGCGATGCGGCGTCCGATCGGATCGTAGTCGAAGCGCGATTCGGTCACCCCATGCACGTCTTCGCTCGTGACCGCGATCAGCCGGTCGTCCGCATCGAACGTGAAGCGCTGATCGAGGCGCGAACCCTTGCGCCTGTGGCTGACGTTGCCCCACGGGTCGTAGTCGAAGCGGATGTCGCGCCAGACCTTGAGCCGGTTGCCTTCGACCAGGCCTGCGCTCTTGTCCGCACCGCCGGCCAACAGGTTGCCGGCCGCGTCCCATGCGAAGCGCTCTTCGCCGCCGTCGAGGTTGCGCGTCTGGCGCAGCAGGTGGCCGGCCGGATCGTAGCGGTTGTCGATACGCCCGCGGACACCATCTTCCTGGGTCGCCAGTTCTCCCATCCGGTCGTAGCGATAGCTGCGCCACGATTGCCCGGCGCCCGGTCCCAGCGCATCCGGATCGGCGCCGGCCGCCTGCCAGCTGCGCCGTCCGAGCGCGTCGTAGCCGGTGCGATGGGTCAGCCTGCCCTGCGTGCGCAGCACTTCGCGGTGCAGGTCGTCGCGCTCGAAGTCGCAGACGATGCGCTCGCCCATGCGGATCTGGTGCACGTGGCCCGAGCCATAGGACAGCAGGTCGACACGCTGCCCGTACGGCAGAAGCAAAGCCGTGATGTTGTCGAGCGCGTCCTGTTCATAGGCGACCGTGCCTTCGGCGCCGTGTTCGGCGAGCAGCCTGCCCGCGATGTCATAGTCGAAAGTCACGCTGCTGGCCGTCACCCCGAGCGCGATGCCCGCCGCGGTCGGCGTACGCTGCGCCGCCGCCAGGCAATCGGCCTCGTCCCAGGCGTAGCCCGTGACTGCAGTCGCCGTCGACCGCGCCAGCAGTCGCCCCAGCTGGTCGTACTCGAAGCAGGTGCTGCGGCGCGGCCGTTCGCGCGCTGGCGCGCCGCCAGCGCCGAGCGTCTCGATGCCGGCCAGGCGGCCGGCGGCGTCGTAGCGCAGCAGCCGCTCCACGCCATCCGGCCGCACTTCGCGCGCCAGCCGGTCGCCGGCATCATGTTCGAAAGTGTAGCGGATCGTGGGGCCGGCCTTCAGTTCCACCAGCCGGCCCTGCGGATCGTAGCGGCACCAGATCTGGCGCCCGGCCGGATCAAGCGCTTCCAGCACCTGGCCGCGCGCATTGCGGCGCCAGCGGCTGACCGCTTCGCGATAGCGCAGTTCGACCAAGTGGCCGGCCGCATCGTAGCTGCGTCCCTCGGCGCTGCCATCCGGCAGCGTGATCTTCACCGGCTCTCCGGTCGGCAGGCGCTCGTAGCGCGTGCTCCGGCCCAGCGCATCGGTCACCGCTGCGAGTTGCCCGTGCTCGTCGTAGTCGTAGCGGGTGGTCTTGCCCGAGCAGTCGGTGCAGGCGGTCATCTGCCCGAAATCGTTCCAGGCCATCGACTGGCGAGCGCCGCGCGCGTCGATCCGCGCCAACGGCAATGGATTCAAGCCGGCGCCGTATTCGTGACGCTCGCAGCGCCCGAGCGGATCGAACGTCGCCAGCCTCCGTCCCAGGTGATCGTACTCGGCACGCCAGCTCGCGCCGCCCGGCAGCGTCAGCTCGGCGATGCGCATGCTGTTGCCGTCGTAGCGCGTCCCGGTGCGGCGGCCGAGCGGATCGATTTCCACGACGATACGGCCCGCACTGTCGTACTCGAAGGAGAGACTGCGCTCGCCCGGCAGGTCGATGCGGGTCGGTTGCCCGGCCTCGTTGTAGGCCAGCCGATAGGCGCCGCCATCGAGGTCGGTGCAGTCGACGATCTGCAGCGCCGCGTCGTAATGCCACTGCGCCACCCGTCCCAGTTCATCGCGCACCGTGGTGCGGCGCGCATCCAGGTCGTAGTCGAACTCGGCGCGCTCGCCCTCGCTCGACCAGCAGGCGGTCACGCGCGGCCGCCCGCCGATCTCGCGCCACGCATAGTGCGACACCAGGCCTGATGCGTTGGTGTGGCTGGTCATCAGGCCGTCGGCGTATGTAAAACGCCGCGCAAGAACGCCGCTGGCGTCGTTCACGGCGCACAGCTGCCCGCCGCCGTCATACTCGTAGCGCACCAGCGTGCGCGGGCCGGCGTCGACGCGCTCGATGCCAGTCAGGCGCGCTGGCGCCGCGGTGTTGTAGTCGAGCCGCAGCTGTACCCCGCCGCTGCAGGCGATCGCACGCACCCTGCCCTCGTCGTCGCGGGTAAATGCCTGCCACTGCCCGCAGCGGTCCTCGATGCGCAGCAGCCGGCCGGTCTCACCCGCCGCCACGTCGATGCGGCCGAAGTCGTGATAGCGCTCGTTCAAGTCGACCATGATGTAGCGGCCGTCCTGGGTACAGGCCAGGTAGCGCTGCTCGGCTTCGCTGTACAGCGTATGCCCCGGCGGCACGATTGGAAAGCCGGTTTCGCGCCCCTGCGCGTCGGATAGCCACAATTGGCCGTCACGCGCCTGCAGCCGCAGTTCCCACGGCAGCACCCAGCCCCTACCCAGGCTGCCTTCGGTGGCGAGGTCGCTTGCGTAGAAGCGCGCCACCGGCAGCGGCATCGGGCCCGGCACCACGGCGTCGATTTCGTCCTGCGCCAGCAAGACCTTGCGGCCGGTGGCGACATCCACCGGCCGCCCGAACAGGCCGCCCATCACGCGCGTGACCACCGGCGTGGCCACGTAATGGCCGACCGCCTCGCCGATCATGAAGCCGCCGGTGAACTTGACCGCGCACGGCACGACCGCCTTCGACAGGCCGCCGGCCGCCTTGACCAGCCCCGCCAGGCCGCCGACCAGCCCGGCCAGGGCGAAGGCCCAGCCCACCGCGGAGCGCAGCCACGCCGGCACCTCGTCCTCCACCGGCAGGTAGCCGACCCGCCCACCGCCGATGAAAACGTTGGCCGAGCCGTCGTCGACCTTGGCGCCGCAGGTGATGGCGTCGCCCTTGCGCGCCGCCGGCAAGCCGTTGATGAATACCGAGCCCGAACCTTCGGCCACCAGCGGCAGCGGGTTGTGCTTGTCGCAGGCGACGCCGCTGGCGGTGGTGCGGGCGGCGCCGCGGCCGTTGGTGAAGACGTCGGGCGAGGCGCTGGCGATGGCGCCGGCGCGCTGCGAGAACAACCTGCCGATCGCCTCTCCCAGGCCAAGGATGGCGGTGGCGCCGATGCCGGCTGCCAGGCCGGCCAGCAGCGCCACGCCGAAGCCGCAGGTAAAGGTGGCAAAGGCGACGGCGGCGATCAGCGCGATGCCGATCACGGCGCCGACCAGGAAGCCCTCGAGCGCGCAGGTATGCGCGATCGGGTCGGTCAGGCGGGCGGCTTCGAACATGGCGCGCGTCAGGCCAGGGCCGCCGGCTCGAAGCTGTCGAGCCAGGCGCGCCACAGTGCATCGAACGCCTCGTCGAACGCGCCTGGCGTGGATGCGCTGAACACCAGCAGCCGCCCGGCGCCGATTTCGAACACTGCCTGTCTCTGGCGCACCGGCTGCGCGCCGCTCCTGTACTGGGCGTCGATACGCTCACCCGCCAGTGCCGGCGCGGGTTGGCCCAGGCGTTCATCGCGGCGCGCCAGCAGCCGGTGACCGGGCAGGCGCGCCCCGAGCATGGCAAGCTGGCGTTCGACATAAGCCGGCAGCGTTTCGTCCGGGCCGAGCCAGTCGCGCGCCACGCTCAGGTTGGGCTGGCTGCGCGGATCGCGCGGCACGAACAGGTTGGCGCTGCGGTCCTCGAAACCGGGCGGCAGGCATACGCTGCCCTCGTGCATGACGATGCGCGCGGGCTGGCCGGTCGATCGCGGCTGCTGGCTCATGAAAGGCTCCTCCTGAGTTGGATTCAAGGGTTCAGGAAAATCTTGCCGGCGACGATCGTGATCTCGTCCGGCGTCATGGTGATCGAGCTGCCGCCCACGCTCAGGGTGAGCTTGCGCGGCGACGTCACCATCACTTCGCCACTGAGTGAAGTGACCATGATGTCGCCTTTCACCGTGCTCTCCTGGCGCCCTTCGGTCACGTTGACGGTCATGTCGCGCTTGACCGTGGTGCTGCAGGCGCCGCCGACATCGCAGGTGGCGTCGCCGCCGATGCTCTCGGCGTTGGCCGCGCCCACGCTCACCGTGCGCGCGCCGCCCACCGACCTGGTCTCGCTGCCCTTGACCACCGTGTCGAGGTTGCGCTCGGCCTGGGCCCACAACTGCTCGGCGCCGCGCTTGTCCTCGAAGCGGATCGCGTTGGCGTTGTCATAGCCGCCGCCAGGCGAGGAGCGCGACAGCATGCCGCTCTGGGTCTTGTTGGCCGGCAGAGTCCACGGCGGCATCGTGTTCGCGTTCGGGACCATGCCGGTGATCACGGGCCGGTCCGGGTTGCCGTCCATGAAGGCGACCAGCACCTCGGCGCCGATGCGCGGGATCGCCGTCATGCCGAAGTTCGCGCCGGCCCATGGGGTGGCGACGCGGATCCAGGCCGAGCTGCGCTCGTCGCCCGCGCCTTCGCGGTCCCAGTGGAACTGCACCCGTACGCGCCCGAATGCGTCGGTATGGATTTCCTCGCCCCGCGGGCCGACCACGGTGGCGCTCTGGATGCCGTAGATGCGGGTCTGCTGGCAGTGAAACCCGCGCCCCGGACGCCAGGGAATCTTGCGCCGCAGGCAGGTGAAGCGGTTCCCGTAGCTCGGCAGCTCCTCGCCCACCCCGTAGTTGTTGGTGGCGCGGTGCGTGCACTCGACCACCAGGAATTCGGCGTCGGCGCCGCGGTCGAAATGGCCGGTGAGGCGGAACCAGCGCCCCGGCATCAGGTGACGATTGTTGCCGCCGCCTTCGAACGCCTTGGCGCGCGCCTCGGTTTCCTCCATGCGCAGGCGCGCCAGCGCGTCGCCGCCGGCCAGGTCGCCGAAGCCGTGGGCGCCGGTGTATTCGTAGGATTCGATGACCGGCACCTCGCCCTGGCGGTTGACGGTGGTGGTCGAGGTGTGCAGCGGGCGGCCGCTCTTGAAGTCGTAGCTGGCGACGGCGACGCTGGCGTGCACCAGGTCGCGGCTGGGCGACCAGTCGCCGATGCCGTCTTCCTCGATCGCGCCGCCGTGGCGCTGGTAAGGCACATCGGCGCCGCCGTCGATCGGCGCGGCGCTGATGGAGTCGTCCGCCAGCACCAGGCGGTGACCGCGCGCGCTGTGCTCGAACCAGTAATACAGTCCGGCCGCGGCCCAGCGCCGCGCCAGGTAATTCAGGTCGCTTTCGTCGAACTGGCAGGCATCGGTCATCGGGCGGTCGGCGCCGGCTACCCGCCAGTCCCAGTCGGCCAGCGCGCCGTAGTCGGCCATGATGCTGCGGGTCTGGTCGTACAGCGTCGCGTGGTGGAACAGGTAGTTGTCCTTGCGCAGGCCAAGGTAATCCAGCCAGGGACCGAGCACCGCCCGGTAATAGGCCAGGCCGCCGTCGACCCTGGTCAGGCCGAAGCGGAACACATGGCCGCTGAAGTGGCGCAGCGTGCCGTCGGCGCGCACCAGTTCCACGCACAGCAGCTTGCCCTGCAGCGCCTTGAGTTCGATGTGGGCGTCGTCGGACAGCAGCTCGAGTGTGTAGACGAAGGGACGGGACAGGCCTTCGGACGCTTCGATGGCGTTGACCAGCAGCGCCGCGCCGGGCCCGTCGTCATGTGGAAAGGCCAGCCGCAGGATACGGTTGTGCTGGCGTTGGACGCCGGAAGGCAACAGGCTGGATATGGCATCGCGCATGGCGTGGCTCCGCAAAAAACAGATGACCCTGCCGGTCAGCTTAGGCGTCGCGCATAAATCGAATTAGCTGAAGAACAAGCTTTACTGAAAAACCACACCACGCCGCTTGTCGCTTGCGTGGAGAAAATAGCCGTGTGAACGAGCGATGCCGGAAGCGCATACAACAACGTCGCCTTACAAAGATTCAATAATCATTTCCATCGCACAATCACCTGACTATAATTATTGGAACAACAAGATGACCCGGACCATGCCGCCACGTCTCTCCAAATCCAAGCTCATGGCCTTGCGCCAGTGCGAACGCCGTCTCTGGCTCGAACTCCACCAACCGGCGCTGCGCCAGGACAACGCCGCCAGCCACGCCGCCTTCGCCACCGGCCACCAGGTGGGCGGCGTGGCGCGCAGCCTGTACGATCCCGACGGCGCCGGCGTCCTGCTCGACCCGCACAGCGAAGGCTTCGACGCCGCGCTGGCGCGCAGCCGCGTTCTGCTCGATGCGCGCCAGCCGGTGTTCGAAGCCGGCTTCGCCGCCGGTGGCGCGCTGGCCTTTGCCGACGTGCTGCTGCCGTTGGCCGACGGCGGCTGGCGCATGGTCGAAGTGAAATCCTCGACCTCGGTCAAGGACTACCAGCGCGACGACGCCGCGATCCAGGCCTACGTCGCGCGCCAGGCTGGCGTGCCGCTGGCCGCCATCGCGGTGGCGCACATCGACAGCGACTGGGTGTACCCGGGCGGCGGCGACTACCGCGGCCTGCTGGCGGAACACGACCTGACCGCGAGCGCGTTCGCGCGCGCCGACGAAGTGCAGGACTGGATCGCGCGCGCGCAGGCGGTAGCGGCCCTGCCGGCGGAACCGGCCATCGCGCCGGGCGCGCAGTGCAGCGCTCCCTACGATTGCGGCTTCATGCAGCATTGCCATGCCGACGCGCCGCAGGCCGAGTTCCCGGTGAGCTGGCTGCCGCGCGTGGTCAAGCGCGAACTCAAGGAGTGCATCGCCGCCGGCGCCAGCGACATGCGCGACGTGCCGGATCACCTGCTCAATCCCACCCAGCAGCGCGTCAAGCAGCATACGATCTCCGGCCAGCCGTTCTTCGACGCCGCCGGCGCCCGCAACGACCTTGCGCGCCACACGCTGCCGGCCTGGTTCATCGACTTCGAGACCATCAACCTGGCGCTACCGGTGTGGCCGGGCACCCGTCCATTCCAGATGATCCCGTTCCAGTTCAGCGTGCACCGGATGGACGCGCAGGGCACTCTCGACCACCGCGCCTTCCTCGACCTGTCGGGCAACGACCCGTCGCAGGCTTTCGCCGGCGCCCTGCTCGACGCCTGCGACGGCGCCGGACCGGTATTCGTCTACAACGCCGCTTTCGAGACCGCGCGCATCGCCGAACTGGCGCAGCGCTTCCCTGCCCTCGCCGCGCCGCTGATGGCGCTCAACGCGCGCGTGGTCGACCTGCTGCCGGTGGCGCGCAACCGCTATTACCACCCGATCCAGCAAGGCAGCTGGAGCATCAAGCGCGTGCTGCCGGCGATCGCGCCCGACCTGTGCTACGACCAGCTCGACGGCGTGCAGAATGGCGGCGGCGCGATGCAAGCTTTCCTGGAGGCGCTGGACGGCGCCACCACGCCCGAACGCAGGCGCGACATCGAGCGCCAGCTGCTCGACTACTGCCACCTGGACACGCTGGCGATGGTGCGCCTGTGGCGCTTCCTGGCCGGCGCCGAATAAGACAACCGAGGATTTCCATGCAAGAAACCGACCTGCACCAGCACCTGCTGCGCCTGTGCGCCGAACCCGACTTCCAGCAACTGGATGCGCGCATGCGCCAGTTCGATCCGTTCAAGGTGCTGAGAGTCGAGCGCTACGAACTGCGCCACACCACCACGCTGGCCTGGCTGCTCGACCCGGAACAGACTCACGGCCTGGGCGACGGCTTCCTGCGCCGCTTCCTGGAACAGACCTGCGGCGCCGGTCTGGCGGCCGGCCCCGTCGCCGTGCAGGCCGAGCTGCGCCTGGGCGGCGGCGCGCTGCATGCGCCGGTGACCGCCGGTGCCGATGAAGAAGGCGACAGCGGAACGGCCGCACGCAAGACCGGCGAACTCGACGTGCTGATCGAAAGCGCGGGGTGGGCGGTCGCGATCGAGGCCAAGATCGACAGCCGCGAAGGCCAGGACCAGCTGCTCGACTACAGCCGCTACCTCGAGCGCCGCTTCGGCGACGCCAAGCCGGTGCGCCGCCTGTACCTGACCGTCCAGCCCGACCAGGACGTGATCGACGCCAACCCCGGCTGGAGCGGCATCCAGTGGGGCGCCCAGGTCGCCACCGCGCTGCGCGCCGCGCTGGAACAACGCTACGGTGCGTCTCTGGACCAGGCGCTGGATGGGTGCGCGCCCGGCGAGCGCGCCCTGTGCGAATTCCTGCAACGCTACCTGCACCTGCTCGAGCGCCTCGACGACACCGCCTTCGGCGCCGCCGGCACGGTGCAGGCGCTGGCCGATGCGTACTTCGCGCCGCTGGCCGCGCTCAGGGACCGGCTGCGCCGGCGCGAGGACGCCAACGCGCCGATCCTGCCCTGGCTCGACCTGCCGGACTGGGCGCGCTGCTACTGGCCGCATCGCCAGCTGTTCGACCTCCTGATCGGCCGCATGCGCTCGCCCGAAGCGGGCTTCGCCGCCGCCGTCCTCGAGCGCCTCGGCACGGCAAGCGACATGCCGCTGCAGCGTCTGGACGGTGACGGCGGCAAGCGCGCCACCTTCCGCTTCGTGCCCGCGGCGTGGATGGACTGGCAGGTCGACGTCGACGACAACCGGGCGCCGCTGCACGCGCTGATGTTCTATCACGTCGCCTACCGCAACAGTTACCAGGACATCGAGATCAAGCTGCTGCTGCCGAAAGTGGCCGAGCATGCGCTGCAGGTGCGCCTGGTCGAGGGCTTGCTGGCGCAGCAGCAGGCGCACGGCACACGATCGCTCAAGCCGAGCCCGACCCACCTGGGCGTGTTCCTGGAAGCCACCGGCAGCAGCCTGAAGCTGTACAGCGAGAAGCTTGCCTGGCAGCTGGACGACGGCAGCCACGCGCTCAGCGCCGGCGCCGACGACAAGATCGGGGCGTTCTGGAAAGCCGTGACCGAGCACACCGCCCTGCTCGGGAAGATCATGGCGCAGCCGCAAGCGTGATGGACATCGGCCCGGCCGGCGCCACCGGCGCCGCCATCCTGCGCAACGGGGCGCTGGTGCAGCGCCTCCGCGACTCGGAAGCGACGCCCGGCGCGCCGATGACGATCGACGCCTTCATCGACTGGCCGGGCTCGGTTACGGGCGAGGACGGCGAGGCGCCGCCGCCCGCCGGCTGACGACCGCGCCTGGCGGCAAGGGTGCGCGCGATCGAACATCGGCGCCGGGAGGAGTACAATTTTTCGGCATTCGTCAGCCGATTCCGATGCCAGCCCACTTCGTACACTTCTGCCCGGCGCCCGGTTCCAAATCCGGCGAAGGGGCGGCGTGTCGCCACAAGATTGCACGCCAAACACACAGGCAGCACGCCGGGCGCCCCGCGGAGGACCCGCCATGACCTTGTCCCAACCGATCCTGGCGCCCTCCGCGCGCCAGGCCGAAACAGCCGTCTTGCTGGTCAACGACGACCCGGGCGCCCTGTTCGCGCTGCGCACCGTGCTGGGCGACCTGGACGCCGCCATCGTTACCGCCGGCTCCGGCGAGCAAGCCCTGCTGCGCCTGCTGAAGCAGGACTTCTGCCTGATCCTGATGGACGTCAAGATGGCCGGCCTGGATGGCTTTGAAACCGCGCGTCTGGTGCGCGCCCGCCCGCGTTCGCGCGACACCCCGATCGTGTTCCTGACCTCGCACCGCGCGAGCGACCTGGACCGGACGCACGGCTTCGAGGCCGGCGCCAGCGAATACCTGTTCATGCCGGTCGCGCCCGAGGTGCTCAAGGCCAAGGTCCAGGCCTATATCGACGCGGCCGGCGGCCGTCACGCGCCGCAGGGCGATGCGCAGGCGGACGGCGCCACGGCCATGGACGGCATGCGGCACGCGGTCGTGCCGGCGCCGCGCCCGCCACCGGCGCCGGCCGACCACCCCCCGGACGCGGTTGCCGCGGCGCCCCCGGTAGAGCGCGGCGGCCCGCCGGCGGTCCAGGGCGAAGGCATCGAGCGCCTGATCCTCGACCACGCCGGCGACTACGTGGCCCTGCTCGACGCCGCCGGCGCCTGGCTGTACACCAGCCCCAGCTACCGCGCCGAATTCGGCGCCGCCTGCACCCCGGGCGCGCCCTACTTCGAGATCGTGCATCCGGCCGACCGCGAACGCCTGCGCACCCTGCTCGCGCATCCGCCGCCCGACGCAGCGCACTGGCGCCTGCAATACCGGGTGCTGGGGCGTAGCGAACGCCACTTCGAGTCGGACGCCAGCCTGATCCGCGCGGACGACGGCGCAGTGGCGCAGCTGGTGCTGATCTCGCGCGACATCACCGAGCGCAAGGAGATGGAAGCCTACGTGCTGCACCAGTCCTTCCACGACAGCCTGACCGGCCTGCCCAACCGCCTGCTGCTGCTCGACCGCCTGAGCCAGGCCACCGCGCACCGCGAACGCGCCCACGCGCGGGTGGCGGTGCTGTTCATGGATCTGGATCACTTTAAAGAAATCAACGATTCGCTCGGCCACGCCGCCGGCGACCGCCTGCTGCAGGTGGTCGCCGAGCGCCTCGCCGCCTGCGTGCGCGAAGGCGACACCGTGGCCCGGGTCGGCGGCGACGAATTCGTGGTGATGCTGGTGGAATTGCAGCAGCTGGCCGACGCCGCCCTGGTGGCCGAGAAGATCATCGCCACCGTGTCCGAGGCGTGCCAGATCGAGGGCAGCGAGCTGCATGTGATGCCCAGCATCGGGATGGCGATCTTCCCCGGCGACGGCGCCGATCCCGACACCCTGCTGCGCAACGCCGACATCGCCATGTACCATGCCAAGCGCGACGGCGGCGCCCACTACTGCTTCTTCACCCGCCACATGCAGGAAGCGGCAAGCCGCCGGCTGGCGCTCGGCAACGCCCTGCAGCGCGCGATCCGCGCCGGCGAATTCGTGATGCACTACCAGCCCAAGGTGGCCGCCGCCAGCGGCGCCATCGTCGGCTTCGAGGCGCTGATCCGCTGGCCACAGGCCGGCGCCGCGCCGATCCCGCCCAGCCTGTTCATCCCGGTGGCCGAGGAGACCGGGCGCATCGACCCGATCGGCAGCTGGGCCATCGGCGAAGTCGCATCCGAGCTGGGGCGCTGGGCCGGGCTGGGCTTCGGCGACGTGCCAATCGCGGTCAACGTCTCGGCGCTGCAGTTCCGGCGCGCGGACGTGGCGCGCAGCCTGGGCGCGGCGGTCGACCTGGCCCACGTGCGCCCGGCCATGCTGGAAGTCGAGCTGACCGAATCGGGGGTGATGAGCAACCCGGCGCAGGCGATCGCGACCCTGCACCAGATCCACCAGCTCGGCATGACGATCGCGATCGACGACTTCGGCACCGGCTACTCGTCGCTGGCCTACCTCAAGCGCTTCCCGATCGACAAGCTCAAAATCGACGCCTCGTTCGTGCGCGACATCGCCACCGATTCCAGCGACGCCGCGATCGTGCTGGCCATCATCAGCCTGGCCCACGTGCTGGACCTGACCGTGATCGCCGAGGGCGTGGAAACCGAGGCCCAGGTCGCCTTTCTGGTCGAACACGGCTGCGACGAATTGCAGGGAAATTATTTCAGCGCGGCGGTGTCGAACGAAGACGCGGTCGGCCTGTTGCGGCGCGGTCCCTTCTGCATCGGCCCCGGCACGACCGCCATGCCACCCACAGAGATTCGGCCATGACATCCGAGCAGGCGGCTCCCGAACGCCGGGTCCGGGCGCGCCGCGCGCCGGGGCGGCGGGTGTTCGACGGGTCGGCGCACGAACGGCGTGCCGGCGCCCATGTCGGCACGGCAGATGGCGCTGGCGCCGACCTCGCCTCGCGCGCACTGCTGCTGCAGGCGCTGATGGCGCTGCGGGCGGGCGACTTCAGCGTGCGCCTGCCGTACGACTGGCCCGGCATCGACGGCAAGATCGCCGACGCCGTCAATGACATCGTCGCCACCCACGGCAAGCTGGCGGGCGCGGTCGAGCGGGTCTCGGTGGCGGTCGGCCTCGAGGGCCGCCTCGGCCAGCGCATGCAGCTCGACAAGACCGACGGCGCCTGGGGCGACGAGGTCGACGCCATCAACTCGATGATCGACAACCTGGTGCAGCCGGTGCGCGAGGTGGGGCGCGTGATCGGCGCGGTGGCGCGCGGCGTGCTCACCGAAAAGATGCTGCTCGACAACGAAGGCCGCCCGCTGCACGGCGAATTCCTGAACAATGCCAACACCATCAACACCATGCTCGACCAGCTCAACAGCTTCGCGAGCGAGGTGTCGCGGGTGGCGCGCGAAGTCGGCACCGAGGGCAAACTCGGCAGCCAGGCCGACGTGCGCGGCGTGGCCGGGGTCTGGAAAGACCTGACCGACAACGTCAACCTGATGGCCGGCAACCTCACCGACCAGGTGCGCAACATCGCCGAAGTCACCACCGCCGTGGCGCGCGGCGACCTGTCGCGCCAGATCACGGTGGGCGTGCGCGGCGAGCTGCTGGCGCTGAAGGACACCATCAACATCATGGTCGACCAGCTCAACAGCTTCGCCGGCGAAGTTACCCGGGTAGCGCGTGAGGTCGGCCTCGAGGGCAAGCTCGGCGGCCAGGCCGAGGTCAAGGACGTGGGCGGGGTGTGGAAGGACCTGACCGACAGCGTCAACGCCATGGCCAGCAACGTCACCGGCCAGGTGCGCAACATTGCCGAAGTCACCACCGCCGTGGCCAGGGGCGACCTGTCGCGCAAGATCACGGCCGACGCCAAGGGCGAGGTGCTGGAGCTCAAGAACACCGTCAACATCATGGTCGACCAATTGAACGCCTTCTGCAGTGAAGTCACGCGCATGGCGCGCGAGGTCGGCACCGAAGGCAAGCTCGGCGGCCAGGCCCAGGTGAAGGACGTGTCCGGCGTGTGGAAGGACCTGACCGACAGCGTCAACGCCATGGCCGGCAACCTGACCGTGCAGCTGCGCGACGTGTCGAAGGTGGCCACCGCGATCGCCGATGGCGACCTGGGACGCAAGATCACGGTCGAGGCGCAGGGCGAGATCCTGCAGATCAAGGACGTGATCAACGTGATGGTCGAGCAGCTGAAAAGTTTTTCGGGCGAGGTCACGCGGGTGGCGGTGGAAGTCGGCACCGAAGGCCGCCTGGGCGGCCAGGCCGAGGTCGCGGGCGCCTCGGGGGTATGGAAGAACCTGACCGACAGCGTCAACCTGATGGCCAGCAACCTCACCGGCCAGGTGCGCAGCATCGCCGCCGTCACCACCGCGGTGGCGAATGGCGACCTGTCCAAGACCATCACGGTCGACGTGCGCGGCGAGGTGCTGCAGCTGAAACAGACCATCAACACCATGGTCGACCAGCTGCGCGGCTTCGCCGGCGAAGTCACGCGCGTGGCGCGCGAGGTCGGCACCGAAGGCCGGCTGGGCGGCCAGGCCTACGTGCCGGCGGTGGCCGGGGTGTGGAAAGACCTGACCGACAACGTTAACCTGATGGCCAGCAACCTCACCGGCCAGGTGCGCAACATCGCCGCCGTCACCACCGCGGTGGCCAACGGCGACCTGTCGCGCAAGATCACGGTCGACGTGCGCGGCGAGATCCTGGAACTGAAAAATACCGTCAACATCATGGTCGACCAGCTCAATGCCTTCGGCGGCGAGGTCACGCGCGTGGCGCGCGAGGTCGGCCTCGAGGGCAAACTCGGCGGCCAGGCCCAGGTGAAAGGCGTGTCGGGCGTGTGGAAGGAACTGACCGACAGCGTCAACCTGATGGCGGCCAACCTGACCGACCAGGTGCGCGGCATGGCCAAGGTGGTGACCGGGGTCGCCCAGGGCAACCTGAAGCAGAAAATGGTGGTGCCGGCCAAGGGCGAGGTGGCGGCGCTGGCCGACACCATCAACGACATGGTCGACACCCTGGCCACCTTCAGCGACCAGGTGACTCGGGTGGCGCGCGAGGTCGGGGTCGAGGGCCGGCTGGGCGGCCAGGCCACGGTGCCTGGCGCGGCCGGCAGCTGGCGCGACCTGGTCGACAACGTCAACCAGCTGGCGGCCAACCTGTCGACCCAGGTGCGCGCCATCGGCGAAGTCGCGACCGCCGTCACCAAGGGCGACCTGGGACGTTCGATCGCGGTCGAGGCGCGCGGCGAGGTGGCCGACCTGAAGGACAACGTCAACCAGATGATCCGCAACCTCAAGCAGACCACCGAGCGCAACACCGAGCAGGACTGGCTGAAGACCAACCTGGCGCGCCTGAACCGCATGCTGCAAGGCCAGCGCGACATCATGACGGTATCCCGCCTGCTGCTGTCGGAACTGGCGCCGCTGGTGGGGGCGCAGCATGCGGTGCTGTACCTGATGCAGCTGCCGCGTCATGGCCGCTCGGGGCTGACCACGACGCCGAACGCGCAGCCGGTGCTGACCCTGAGCGCCAGCTACGGCTACCAGGAGCGCAAGAACCTCTCCAAGGAATGGCACGTCGGCGAAGGACTGGTCGGCCAGGCCGCGTTCGAGAAGCAGCGCCTGCTGGTGAAGAACTTGCCGGAAGACTACATCCAGATCGTCTCCGGCCTGGGCCAGACCAGCCCGCGCAACATCGTGCTGCTGCCGATCCTGTTCGAGGGCCACGTCAAGGCCGTGATCGAACTGGCGGCGCTGGAGCCGTTCCAGGCGATCCACCTGAACCTGCTGGACCAGCTGTCGGACGCGCTGGGCATCGTGTTCAATTCGATCGAGACCGCGTCCGGCACCGAGATGCTGCTGCGCCAGCAGGCCCAGAAGCTGGAAGGCGAATACAAGTCGCAACAGAGCGAGCTGCAGGAGATCAACGCCGAGCTGGAACGCAAGGCGCACCAGCTGGCCGACCAGAACGCCGAAGTCGAGGCCAAGAACCGCCAGATCGAAGAAGCGCGCAAGAACCTGCAGGAGAAGGCCGAGCAGCTGTCGCTGACCTCGCGCTACAAGTCCGAGTTTCTGGCGAATATGTCGCACGAGCTGCGCTCGCCCCTGAACAGCCTGCTGCTGCTGGCCGAGCAGCTGCGCCAGAACCGCGAGCACAACCTGAACGAGAAGCAGATCGAGATGGTGAAGGTGATGTACGGCTCCGGGCGCGACCTGCTGCACGTCATCAACGACATCCTCGACCTGTCCAAGATCGAGGCGGGCAGCATCTCGCTCGACATCACCGACATCGCGCCGGCGGCGCTGGCGCGCGAGCTCGAGAAAAGCATGCGCGGCCAGTTCGAGGCCAAGGGGCTGGCATTCACGGTCGACCTGGCGCCCGACCTGCCGCCGCTGCTGCGCACCGACGTCCAGCGCGTCAAGCAGCTCCTGACCAACCTGCTGTCCAACGCACTCAAATTCACCAGCCGCGGCAGCGTGACGCTGGCGGCGCGCATTGCCGGCAGCGGCTGGAAGATCGACCAGCCGGGCCTGGAGCATGCGCCGCGCGTGATTGCCTTCAGCGTTACCGACACCGGCATCGGCATCGCGCGCGACAAGCGCCAGATGATCTTCGAAGCCTTCCAGCAGGCCGACGCCAGCACCTCGCGCCGCTACGGCGGCACCGGGCTCGGCCTGGCGATCAGCCGCGAGATCGCGCGCCTGCTGGACGGGGAACTGAGTGTGGACAGCGAGGAAGGCGTGGGCAGCACGTTTACCTTCTACCTGCCGCAGCAGATGCCGGGACTGCGCGCGCATGCGCCGGCGATGGAGCAGGCGCCGCCGGCCGGCAAGGACCGCGGCGGCGCCGAACCGGCGCAGCGCCACGAGGCGGAACCCGAACCGGCGGCGCCCGCTGCCGCGCGCCAGAACGCGCCCCTGCTCCTGATCATCGAAGACGACCTGGTATTCGCGCGCACGCTGCAGGACATGGCGCACGAGCGCGGCTTCGACACCCTGGTCGCCACCGGCGGCGAGCAAGGCTTCCTGCTGGCCCAGCGCAACCGGCCGGACGCGATCACGCTCGACCTCGAGCTGCCCGACACCGACGGCTGGAACGTGGCCGACAGCCTGCGCAGCGATCCGGTGACGCGCGCGATTCCCATCCACGTGATCTCGGTGCGCGACCGCCCGGGACGCGACGGCCGCCACGGTGTGGCCAGCTTCACCACCAAGCCGGCCGACCTGGACACCCTGGCCCAGGTGTTCGCCGAGATGACCGCGCGCCTGGTGCCGCCGCTGCGAGTGCTGCTGGTGACCGACAACCCGGCCCGGCGCCCGGCGATCGAGCGCGCGCTGGCCGGCCCCGACCGCGTGTTCGACGTCGTGTCCAGCGCCGCCGAAGCGCTCGGCGCCCTGGAGCGGCGCAGCTACCAGGGCATCGTGATCGAGCTCGAGCCGCCCGGCGACGAAGGCCTGGAACTGCTACGCACCATCCGCGGCAATCCGGCGCTGGCGCAGCTGCCGGCGATCCTGTATGCCGAGCACGCGCCGAGCGCCGCCATGCTGGAGCAGGTGGCGCGACTCGACGCCCAGGTGCTGCGCCACGACGGCCAGTCGCTGGAAGAGAAGACCGCGGCGGTATCGATGTTCCTGGAACGGATCAAGAAAGGAGCCGGCGCGCCCTCCCCGCGCACGCTGGGCGCGGCCGGCCCGGCCCCGCCGGCCGGGGTCCTGAAGGGCAAGTGCGTGCTGATCGTCGACGACGACGTGCGCAACCTGTTCGCCCTGACCGGGCTGCTGGAAGACGCCGGCATGTCCGTCAACGCGGTCGAATCGGGCGAAGAAGCGCTGCGCCAGCTCGACACCCATGCGGGCATCGACGCGGTGCTGATGGACATCATGATGCCCGACCTGGACGGCTACGAAACCACGCGCCGGATCCGCGCCGACGCCCGCTTCTCGCGGCTGCCGATCATCGCGCTGACCGCCAAGGCGATGCTGGAAGACCGCGCCAGGTGCCTGGCGGCCGGCGCCTCGGACTATGCCTCGAAGCCGGTCGACACGGCGCAGCTGCTGGCGCAGCTGGCGGCGTGGCTGGCGGAGCAGCCGACCGCGTAGCTGTCGTTATCGGCGTCGTTGTATGCCTGGTTTCAGCGCAGCGCCGCCTTCGCGCGCGCCGCGTGCAGCTTGCGGTAGCTGTCCATCAGGCGCTGATGGCGGTCCAGCCCTTGCAGGTCCATCCCGGTCGGGGTCAGGCCGTAGAAGCGCACGCTGCCGTCGACCGAACCGAGCGCCGCATCCATGCGCGCGTCGCCGAACATGCGGCGGAAGTTGGCGACGTAGTCGCTAAGGTCCAGCTCGTCGTCCAGCGTCACCTCGAGCACCACGTTCAGCGCCTGGTAGAACAGGCGGCGCTCGACGGTGTTGTCGTTGTACTGCAGGAAGGCCCCGACCAGGTCGTGCGCATCTTCGTGCTGGCCCAGCGCCAGGTGCACCAGCAGGCGCAGTTCGAGCACGGTCAGCTGGCCCCATTCGGTGTTCTCGTCGAACTCGATGCCGATCAGGGTGGCGATGTCCGAATATTCGTCCAGCTCGTTGTTGTCGAGCCGTTCGAGGAGTGCCCCCAGCGCTGCGTCGTCGAGGCGGTGCAGGTTCAGGATGTCTTCGCGGAACAGCAGCGCCTTGTTGGTGTTGTCCCAGACCAGGTCTTCGACCGGATAGACTTCCGAGTAGCCCGGCACCAGGATGCGGCAGGCGGTGGCGCCCAGCTGATCGTAGGTCGCCATATAGACTTCCTTGCCCATCTCTCCCAGGATGGCGAGCAGGGTTGCCGCTTCCTCGGCGTTGGAATCGTTGCCCTTGCCCGAGAAATCCCACTCGACGAAGTCGTAGTCGGACCTGGCGCTGAAGAAGCGCCATGACACCACGCCGCTGGAATCGATGAAGTGCTCGACGAAGTTGTTCGGTTCGGTGACCGCGTGGCTGGAGAAGGTCGGTTGCGGCAGGTCGTTCAGGCCCTCGAAGCTGCGGCCCTGCATCAATTCGGTCAGGCTGCGTTCGAGCGCCACCTCGAAGCTCGGATGCGCGCCGAACGAGGCGAACACGCCGCCGGTGCGCGGGTTCATCAAGGTCACGCACATCACCGGATACATGCCGCCGAGCGACGCGTCCTTGACCAGCACCGGGAAGCCCTGCTCCTCCAGGCCCTTGATGCCGGCCACGATGCCGGGATACCTGGCCAGCACCTCCTGCGGCACGTCGGGCAGCGCCATTTCGCCTTCCAGGATCTCGCGCTTGACGGCGCGCTCGAAGATCTCGGACAGGCACTGCACCTGGGCTTCGGCCAGCGTGTTGCCGGCGCTCATGCCGTTGCTGGCGTACAGGTTCTCGATCAGGCTGACCGGGAAGTACACGGTCTCGCCGTCGCCATGGCGGGTGAACGGCAGCGCCACGATGCCGCGCTTGACGTTGCCGGAGTTGGTGTCGAACAGGTGCGGGGCGCGCAGCTCGTCGTCCGGGTTGTAGATGTCGAGCGAATAGTCGTCGAGCAGGCCGGCCGGCAGCGCGTCGTCCTTCCCCGGCTGGAACCAGCGCTCGTTCGGGTAGTGCACGAAGTCGGCGTTCGCGATGTCTTCGCCCCAGTATGCGCCGGCGTAGAAATGGTTGTTGCTCAGGCGTTCGATGTATTCGCCCAGCGCCGAAGCCAGCGCGCTTTCCTTGGTCGCGCCCTTGCCGTTGGTGAAGCACATCGGCGAATGGGCGTCGCGGATGTGCAGCGACCAGACGTTGGGCACGATGTTGCGCCACGAGGCGATCTCGATCTTGATGCCCAGGCCCGCCAGCAGCGACGACATGTTGGCGATGGTCTGCTCCAGCGGCAGGTCCTTGCCGGGAATGCGGGTGGCGGTCGCGGTATCCGGCTGCAGCGTCAGGAGCGCCTGGGCGTCGGCGTCCAGGTTGGCCACTTCCTCGATCACGAACTCGGGGCCGGTCTGCACCACCTTCTTGACGGTGCAGCGCTCGATCGAGCGCAGGATACCCTGGCGGTCCTTGTCGGAGATATCCGGCGGCAGCTCGACCTGGATCTTGAAGGTCTGCTGGTAACGGTTCTCCGGGTCGACGATATTGTTCTGCGACAGGCGGATATTCTCGGTCGGGATGTTGCGGGTGTCGCAGTACAGCTTCACGAAATAGGCCGCGCACAGGGCCGACGAGGCCAGGAAGTAATCGAAGGGACCGGGCGCCGAGCCGTCGCCTTTGTAGCGGATCGGCTGGTCGGCGATCACCGTGAAGTCGTCGAACTTGGCTTCCAGGCGAAGCTTGTCGAGGAAGTTGACCTTAATTTCCATATCAGAATTCCAAAATGTCGCGTAAAACGAAATGGGCGCCATTATCCGTTGTTTCAGCCGATCGGCATAGAAAAAGCGGAGAAAAACCGTTGTGAAAACAGGGATTTAGGGAATAAAAATGGTTCGGCAAACCCGCTTCAGCCAGCCGCCGCGCTCGTGCTCCCGGCGCCGGCGGCCCGCTCCCAGCGCCGCACCAGCGCATCCACGTCGTCGACCGGGAAGCGCAGCAACTCGACCACCGGCTCGTCGATCTGTCCATAGCAGCGTCCTTCGTCCCCGTCCGCGCCACCGTTGGCCAGTCCGGGGAGCGGCACCTCGGGCGGCTGGATTTCTTCATAGTTATAGATAGTGATGAACGACGCGTTTCCACGGCAGCGGTACATCGTCACCTCCGCGAACAGCGGCGCCTCGTCCACATGCGGGATCAGGAGCGACGTCACCGCGCCCGGATCGCGCTCCAGCCTGCGGCGCACGGCTTGCTGATCGTGGATGAAGTGGAACTGCAGCGGCACGTTAAATTCCGTGGCCCACGACCCGGTCTGCTCGCAAAACGGTTTGCGCGCACGCGCCGCGCCGGCCAGTGCCGACGGGATGACGCAGGCGCCCAGTTCGACCAGCCACACCACGATCCGCGCCGCCCCACCCGGCACCGACGGCGTGTCGGCCACGATGACGGCGGGCGCAGCCAACAGCACGTCCGGACGCAGGAAGAAGTAGACCGCGGTTTCGGCCGCCGAGCGCGCGTCCAGCTGCACGGTCCACGCGGCCCAGGCCGCCCATTGGACGTACCACGCCGCCAGCCCGAGCGCCGCGCCGGCGCGCCCCATCCAGCGCGGGTGGCGCACGTTGCCCCATGCGGCCACCCGGTTCGCCGCCAGCGCCAGCCACGAACTCAGGCCCAGCGTGTACAGCGGATTCGGCATCGCCGGCGCCGGCGCCGTGGCCCAGGCATACAGCCACGCGACCGGCAGCGTCAGCACCAGCGCGGCGGCGAAAACGTATTTGGCGGCCGGGGCCACCCGAAGCGACGGCGCAAAGTATGCGCTGCGCATCAAATCGTGCGTTGAACCGTGCTCGCCTTGTTTCATTCGCGAATTTCCATAGAATCGTCGACACCTCCATTGTTGAGCAACTAGCTTCGCGCGACAACTGGTCACTTCCCTCACGACGTCGACGGCATGAACCTGAAAGCGGCAAGACCCTATCTGTTGGCGGCGCTGATCAGCGTCGGCGCCCTGGCCGCCTGGCGCAGCTTCGGCTGGAACACCATGGACCCGGTGAACAGTCTCGGCCTCGACCTGTCCAGGCCGGATGCGCTGATCCTCAGCCACAGCATCGCCGCCCTGCCGCGCGACCTGCTCACCATTCCGCTGGCGCGCGACGTGCTGCGCGAAGACCTGGTGTTCTACTACGAGCAGAGCGAAGACCGCCTGGGCCTGAAAGGCACGCTGCGCCGCATCGCCTACGAGCACGAGCTGGACTGGGGCGACCAATTGATCCGCGTGATCCTCGACCAGCCGGCCGAGATGGCGCTGTGGCGCGACGGCGACGGCACGCTGCGCCACTTCGCCGTCGCCGTCACGCGCAGCCGCCTGGGCCGCGTGGTCGAGGAAGCGGCCAAGGTGGCGCTCAAGGACACCCAGATGCGCCTGGCCGGCGAACTGCGCGTGGGCGACGCGAACGCCCAGGTGTATGCGCTCGACTACGCCCATGGACGCACGCTGCTGTTCGTGGCGCATGGCGAGCGCATGGTGATCCTGTCGCATCCGGGCATGCTGTACGGCGGCGACAAGGAAGACCGGCTCGATGCGCGTGCCAAGAAGGTGGTGGCCGGCCTGCTCGACCCCGATGCACGCAACAACGGCGTCTTGCGCCAGGGGTTCCAGCTCGGCGCCGGCATTCCATCGGGTCACAGCGTGGCGGTCAAGGCCGACTTCCTGTCGTTCGGCTACCAGCCCTTCTTCGGCGCGCTGCAGGCGCTGCGCTTCGATTTCAGCCGCAACAAGTGGCAATCGCAGGTGCTGCTCGACGGCGCCGCGCTCAAGGGAGGCGGCTACAGTGGCTACGATAGCCGGCCGCTGTGGGACACCCTGCCCTATGGCGCCAGCGCCTGTTTCAGCGTGCCGGCCGACTGGGCGGCAATGCGGCCGGTGTTGAAACGCCTGGGCGCGGCACGCGATGCGCAGCTCGAACCGCTGGCGGCGCAATTCTCCGGTCCGGCCGCGGCCTGCTGGTATGGCACGTCGAATCTGTACACGCCGGTGTTCGTGGCGCGCCGCGCCCAGGCCGGCGGCGGCGCTGATCGCGACGCGGCGCTCGCCGCCCTGTTCGGCGCCACCGTCGGGCCGAGCGATGCCGTCGACAGCGCTGGCGCCGGCGCACGCTGGCAGCGCGCCCGGCCCACGCCGGCCGGCGCGTTCACGCCGACGCTGGCGGCCAGCGGCGACACCGTCGTGTTCTCGGCCGACCCGGCGCTGGTCGACGGGGTGCTGGCGGTGCAGGCGAAACGGGCGGCCGCCGCGTCGGACCGCCTGCCGGCGCCGGCGCGCACGATCGGCATCGTCAACCCGGCCGCGCTGGCGCAACTGATGCGCAAGGAAGCATCCGAGGTGCTGCCGGCCGCCACCGAGCCGGTGCTGCGCGGCGCCTTCGACACCCACATGGCGCCGCGCCTGGATGCGCTGGCGCGCTATCCGGCTTACCGCATGGTGCTCGGGCCCTTGCCAGCGTCGGGCAAGGCCTGGACCCGGCTCGAGTGGCAAGCGATCCAATGAGCACGCGCCGCGACGGCTTGCAGCTGCTGGTCGCACTGGCCGGCGCTTGCGTATTTGCGCCGGCTGGTGCCCTGACCCGGCTGCCGGACAAGCAGATCCGCCTGTCGTCGGCGCAGGGCCGCGCCTTCCGCGCCTGGATGGTGCGCATCGTGCGCGTGCAGGTCGAGCGCGGCCCTTCTCCGCGCTGGCAGCACCGCGACTGCGCCGGCCTGGTGCGCTTTGCCGTCACCGAAGCATTGACAGCGCACGACGCGCGCTGGCTGCGCGCCAACGGCATCGCCACCAACCGCTTCCTGCCGCCGGAGCTGGGCTTGAGCCCGGAACAGGCCAGGCTGCGCAACCGCTGGCTGCAGACCGGCGGCACGGTCGGCCACTTCGTCACCGCGCTGGCGCTGGTGCAGCACAACAGCCGTCCGCTCGGGCGCGACGTCAACATCGCGCAGCCGGGCGACCTGCTGTTCTACGACCACGGCGACGCCCAGCACCTGATGGTCTGGATGGGCGCGCACATCGCTTACCACACCGGGACCGTTACCCCGGACGACAACGGATTGCGCAGCGTCGGCATCCGCCAACTCATGAACTGGAAGGACACACGGTGGCATCCCTCGGCCGACAATCCGAACTTCGCCGGGGTGTACCGGCTTGCGTTTCTCGCCTAGCCCAGCTGCTGCATCTGCTGCTATTGGCGTTGCTGTTCGCCCTTGCGCTGCCGGGGCGGGCCGAGACGCGCGAGCGCCCGCCCAGCAACTACGAGCCGTTCAAGGGCGCGCCGTTCTTCCTGCTGTCCGACACCAGCTACGGCAGCGCCGACGTGGCGCGCGTGCGGCTGGAAGTGCCCGAGCGCGACGCCGCCCGCGCCGGACTTGAAGCATATTCCGGCGTCGACATCGTGGTCTACCGCGTGCCTCAGCCGCTCGAATTCCTGAAGAAACAGCGCAACCTGCACCGCATCGAGGTGACCGGCAACTACCGCGGCGAAGGCCTGGCCAATACCTTGCGCCACCTGTGGGATACCTGGTGGAAGGAGTCGCGCCTGGTGTGGCGCAAGCTGTTCTCGGCGCCGGCGCGGCGCGCCGTCACCGAAGCGCAGCCGGGCCTGGCCACCAGCCCGGCGATCCACCGTCCGACCGTGTACGCCCACCATCCGCAGTACAAGCCGATCAAGGGCTTCGACATGGTGGACAGCTTCCGCTACCCGCTCTGGCACGCCAAACCGATCGAACCGCCGCCCGGCGTCAAGCTGGAAGGCTCGAGCAGCGAATTCATCGACTTCGACGCCGGCGGCAACGTGATGATCCCGATCGGCAAGCGCGCCCCGGGCCTGTACCTGGTCGAAGCCATGATCGGCGAGCACCGCGCCACGACGCTGGTGTTCGTGTCGGACACGGTGGCGGTCACCAAGATCTCGTCCGGCCAGATGCTGGCCTGGACCGCACGCCGCGACAACGGCGCCGCGGTGGCAAATGCCAGCGTGGCATGGAGCGACGGCGCCGGCATCCTGCAGTCAAGCCGCAGCGGCGCGGACGGCGTCGCCATTCTCGAACGCGCCAGCCCGGAACACACGTATCTGCTGGGCGAGGATCCGGCCGGCGGCGTGTTCGTGTCCGAGAATTTTTACTATGACAGCGAGATCTACAACACCAAGATCTACGCCGTCACCGACCGCCCGCTGTACCGGCCGGGCGACGAAGTCAACATCAAGATCCTGGCCCGCAACTTCGTTTCGGCGCGGGTGTCGCAAGCGGCGACCGCCGGGCCGATCGGCCTCACGCTGGTTGACCCGAACGGCACGCCGGTGCTGACGCAAACGCTGCAGCTGTCGCCCGACACCGGCGCCGAGACGCGCCTGCGCCTGCCCGAGTCGGCCGGCGCCGGCGGCTACGAACTGCGCATGCGCTACGGCGAGGACACCTATGGCGCGGCGTTCCGTGTGGCCGAATACATCAAGCCGCACTTCGAGATCGACGTGCGCCCGTCGCGCACCGACTTCAAGACCGGCGACACCGTCACCGGCACCATCGCCCTGCGCTACCCGGACGGCAAGCCGGTCAAGCGCGCCCACGTTTCCATCAGCCTGCGCAGCCAGAAAAACACCATGGTCGAGGGCGAGCTGCGCTACGGCGGCATGTTCCCGATCGAACTCAAGACCGAGGAACTGCGCAGCGACGACGACGGCAATATCGGCTTCACGCTGCCGGCGGCCGCCGACCCGTCGCGCTACATCCTCACCGTGCTGGCCACCGACGGCGCCGCCTACCGGGTCAAGACCACGCGCGAGCTGCTGGTCGAACGCGCATCGACCGGCTACCAGCTGCGCGCCGCCCGTAATTTTTCGGAACCCGGCCAGCGGGTACGCTTCGCGCTCACCGCCCAGGGTCCGATCATGCAACGGCCCACGCGCTGGGAACTGATCCGGCTCGAATCGCAGACCAAGACGGGCGGCGCCTTCGACCCCAACGCGCGTCACTGGGACCTGGACTTTCCCGGCGCCGGCTCTTACCAGCTCAACCTGCGCGACGAGCGCGGCAACCTGCTGGCCGCGGCCAGCCACTGGGTGGCGGGCGACGGCGTCAAGGCGGCGCCGGGCAGCATCGAGATCGTGCTCGATCGAGCGCGCTACGCGCCGGGCGACATCGCCGAAGCCTTGATCACCTTCCCGGAACCGGTGCAACAGGCGCTGCTGACCCTCGAACGCGACAAGGTCGAGCAGCACGGCCTGGTGGCCGGCGACGCGCCGTGGTACCAGGCGCGCCGCGTCGCTCCGCGCCAGTGGCGGGTGCGCATGCCGGTGCGGGCCGAGCACGGGCCGAACATGACGTTCTCGGTGGCCTACGTGCGCAACGGCGAATTCGTGTTCGAGAACGCCGGCCTGGAAGTGATCGAGCCGCGCATCGCGCTGCAGTTCAGCAGCGACAAGGAGGTCTACCAGCCCGGCGAAACGGTCACGCTCGACGTGTTCGCGCAGCTGGACGGCAAGCCGCTGGAAACGCTGGTGACGCTGGGCGTGGTGGACGAGATGATCTACGTGCTGCAGCCCGAGATCGCGCCCGACATCGGCGACTTCTTCCACCACCTGCGCCGCAACAACGTGCGCACGACGGCCAGCCTGGCCTTCATCAGCTACGACATGGCGCAGGGCCGCGGCGGCGCGGCGCCGGCGCGCCACAACTACAACGAGCGCGGCGTGAAAGTGCTGGAGCGGCCGCGCCGCGCCGAAGTCGACACCGCGTTCTGGGCGCCGGCGCTCAGGACCGGCGCCAACGGCCGCGCGCGGGTGTCGTTCGTGATGCCCGACGCGCTGACCCGTTGGCGCATCACCGGGCGCGCCATGGACGCGCAAGGGCGCGTCGGCCAGCGCAGCGCCTACCTGCGCTCGGACAAGGCCTTCTATACCAAGTGGACCGCGCCCGACTGGATGCGCGAGGGCGACGCGCCGCGCGCGGCGATCGCGGTGTTCAACCAGACCGGCAGCGAGCAGCCGCTCGACGTCATCCTGGGCGCCGGCGCCCAGCGCAGCAAGCAGATCTTGAAGGCGCGCCCCGGCGTCAATTACACCGAATTCGCGCTGGCGCCCGGCGCCGGGCCGTTGCGCCTCGAAATACACCACGCGGGCAAGCTGGTCGACGCCCTCGACGCCCCAATGCACACGTTGCCGCAAGCATGGAGTGCGCTGCGCACGCAAACGGTGGCGCTGAACGGCGTCGACCTGCCGCTGAACCTGCCGCTGAACTTGCCACCTGATGCGCGCAACGTGCGCCTGAGCTTTGCCGCCGGCGCCGCCAGCCATTTCGCGCGCATCGCCGACGATTTGATCGCCTATCCCTACGGCTGCGTGGAGCAGACCGCTAGCCGCCTGATTCCGCTGACGATGGCCCTGCACGGCGTCGGCGCCGCCAATCCGGACGTGCGCGAGCGCTTGACCGCGACGCTGCAGGCGCAGCGCCTGCGGCTGGTCGCGATGGCGGGTCCGCAGGCGGTATTCGGGTGGTGGGGCAACGCCAGCCGCGAGGATCCCCTGATCACGGCCTATGCCTATTACGCCGACTGGCTGGCCGCGCGCGCGCTCGGCATCGCGCTGCCGCCCGAGCACTGGAACAACGTGGTGACCGTGTATCAAAAGCACGGGCCGCGCAAGCCCCTGCTCGAGCGCGCCCTGGTGCTGTGGCTGGCGCAGGAGATGGGCCTGCCGACGCGCACGCTCGCCGCCGGCCTGGTCGAAGAACATGGCGCGACCCAGCTGGGCGCGCCGGCGCGGCGCCCGGCCATGTCCGATTCGCTGGTGCTGGGCGCCACGCCCGAGCGCGGCGCCGACGCCATGGGGCTCGGCCTGCTGGCGGTGGTGGCCGCCGCCAACGAAGTCGCGCTGCCGGCCGGGCTGCAGGCCCAGGTCGATGCGGCCCGGAAGGCGCTGGCGGCCACGCGCGCTCCGGCCGCCCGCGCGCTGCTGATGCTGGGCGGCCAGTTGCCGGCGGCCGGCGCCGACTCGGTGCTGGCGGCCGCCAGCGCCGACCTGCCGACCATCGACCGCGCGTTGGCCCTGATCTGGGTCCAGAAAGTGCTGGGCGGCGCGCCGCCGGCGCAGTTGCCGGACGTTTCCCCGAGCGGCGCCTGGCGCATGGCCGACCGCCGTTCCGGCATGCCGGTCTGGCATTGGGCCGACCCGAAAGCGCTGCCGGCGCGCCTGCAGCTGGCCGCTGCGCCGCCGGCCGGCACGGTCGCCATGCTGCAGTTCGAAAGCCGCGCGCCGCTCGCGTCCAACCTGCCGCTGCAGGTGCGGCGCCGCATCCTGCGCATGCAGACCTCCGGCAGCGGCTACACGCTGCAGCCGCTCAAGCCCGACGAAACCTTGCGCACCGATGAACTGTATATGGACGAGATCACCCTGACGCCGGCGGCCGGCGCTACTACGCGCTTCGGCCTGGTCGAGGTGGCGCTGCCGCCGGGCGCCTCGGTCGAAGCCACCACCTGGGGCATCGACCTCCTCAATGGCGCCAAGCGCGAAGCGCTGGAACGCGCGCGCCACGTCGAGCGGCGCGACGGCTACGCGGTGCCGATCGACCTGCTGGAAGGCGAGATCAAGGTGCGCCACCTGCTGCGCTTCGCCCAGAAGGGACGCTACCGGCTGCCGCCGGCGCGCTTTTACCGCATGTACCAGCCAAACCAGTTCGCGACCGAGCGGCCGGACAAGGCCGTCGCCGCGCTGCGGGTGGAATGATGCGCCGGATTGCCTTGTCCGCCGCGCTCTTCCTGGCTTCCGGCCAAGGCGGCGCGGCGGCGCTCGATGTCGCCTGGTTCGATGGCGGACGGCTGCGCGCCATCCAGCTGCACCAGCAGCCGTCACGCGGCGGCCACCCACCCACCGCCAACACCCTGGTCCCGCTCGGCAGCCTGTGGAAGCTGTTCGTCCACGTGTATGCCACCGACACCGGTGTCGACATGCCGGACTACCACTGCGGCGGACGGATTCCGGACGAAGTCTATTGCTGCGAGCCGGGCCGGAGCATCGACGCCGACGCCGCACTGGCGCAATCCTGCGGCCTGCTGTTCGCGCCGGCGCGCCTGATGCTGGCGCGCGGCGCATGGCAGGCCTACTGGGGGCGTCTGCTCGGCACCTCGCCGCGCGGCGAGCTGGCGTGGCTCGCCGATCCCGCCCGGCTCGGTCCGGGGAGACAAGTCCGGCTCGGCGCCCTGCTGCGGGTGCTGGGCGCCATCCCGCCGGCCAGCCGCGAACGCGCCGAAGCCGCGCTGCTACGGGTCGTGCTCGATGGGCGCGGCGCCGGCAGCGTGCGCTGGTTCGGCAACCGCCTGCGGGTCAAAACCTTCACCTGGCACCGCCCCGGCCAGCCAGAGACGCGCCTGGGCGGCGCGGCCGGCTGGCTGGCCGACGGCACGCCGATCTGGTTCAGCGGCGACGACAGCAGCAGCGGCATTTTCAAGCGCTGGGCGCCGCAGCTCGCCGCCAGCCCTGCCTTGCAGCAGCGCGCCGGTGGCGACAGCGGCTGCGTGCTGGTCGATTTCTTCGCGCGCTATCCGGTGGCGCGGCTGGACGGGCCGGCGGGACCGGCGCGGGCCGGAACGCTCAGCGGCCGCCACGTGGTGCGCTTCGAAAACGGCCAGCGGCTCGCCTTTACCGGCGCCGGCGACATGACCATGGCGCGTGGCGCCAACGGAAAGATCCGCATCCAGGGCCGCTTCGGCGTCAACGACTACGTGGCGCGCGTGCTCGATCGCGAAGCCGACGCCACCCGGACCGAGGCGGCGAAGGCGCTGGCGATCGCGGCGCGCACCTATCTGCAGCAGAACGCGCGGCCGCTGGCCGCCTGCCAGCACATCGCCGACAGCAGCGCCACGCAGCGGGTCAGCCCGAATCCCCCGTCCTCGCCCGCACTGGCCGTCGCCCGCTGGACCGACGCGCTGGTGCTGGAAGGCGCGCAGGTGCGCTACCACCGCGACCTGGCCGGGACCGACGTGCTGGCCTGGAACGAGGCGCTGGAACAGGCGCGCAAGGGCGCAGCCTTCGACGCCATCCTGGCGCACGCCTACCCGCGCGCCAGCCTGACGATCGCCGGCGTCGGCGGCCAGCGCTGCCGGCGCCTGCATCCGAACGAGGCGTGGCTGGCGCGCATGCTGCCGCGCTGGGAGCGGGTGCTGCTGCGCGAGCCGGGCTACGAACGGCCGGCGCAGCTGCCGACCGTGTGTGCGCTCGACGTCGGCGCGCCCTATTCCGAACAGTCGCGCGGCCGGGTCTTCATGCGTGCGCTCGCCACGCGCGAGGACCGCATCACGCTGGCCCACGAATACCTTCATATCGCGCTGCGCCATCATCCGCGCGGGCAGGACGAACGCTACGTCGAAGGCCTGGCGCGCCGGCTGGCCGACCAGAACGTGGGGAGCGACTGACATGATCCGTCACTGGTTCAATCGCGCGATGCTGGCGCTGCTGCTGCCCGCCGCCTCGGCCTCAAGCCAGAGCGTCGGCCTGGAGGCGCCGGTCGGCGGCTGGAAGCGCGCCGGCCTGGTCGACAAGTCCGATGAGCTGGCGGTGAACTATCCGTATTCGCTGATCGACCGCGGCGCCCAGAAGTCGCGCACCATGATTCGCGGCCGGCTCGGCGCCGCCAGCACGCAGCGCCCGTTCCACGGGCTGGTCGTCAACGGCAACCCGACGCCCCTGTACACCGACGACGACGGCCGCTTCGCGCGCGCCTACAGCTTCGGCAGCGGCTCGAACAGCGTCGAAGTACGCGCGCCTGACGGCAAGCCGCTGCGCCGCGTGCAGTTCTTTGAGGCCGACCGCCAGCGCCCGCAGCCGACCTTGCGCGTGATCGCGGCCTGGGACGACAACCAGGCCGAGATCGACCTGCACGTCCTGACGCCGGACGGCGGCCACGCCTTCTGGAACAAGCCGTTCCTGGCCAATGGCGGCGGGCTCGACGCCGACACCGTCGACGGTCCGGGGCCCGAGACCTTCACGATGACCTCGCAGTTGCGGGGCAGCTATCAGGTATGGATCAACTATTGGGGGAATTTTGGCGACAGCGGTTACCACTTCGACGAATCGACCCGCCAGCGGCCGGTCATCACCACCCGCATCACCCTGGTCTTCAACGAGAACACCCCGCGCGAACGGCGCGAGGATGTGGTGGTGCCGCTGCGCAGCATCGGCCAGCTCACGCTGGTCAAGTCGTTCGTCTATTAAGGCCATGACATTCGCCCGCGTTCTGGTCTACGTCCTCTGCTGCGCCGCCGGCATGGCCGGTGCGCAGGTGCGGATCGACACGCCGAAAGGCGGTTGGCGCAGCTCGGAAGGCGACCGTGCCAGCTACACCCAGCCGGTGAACTATCCGGCGTCCTCGGTCAGCCTGCAGCCCGGCCAGAGCGAAAGCGCACAGATCCGCGGCAGCATCGCCGAGGCGAAGAAAGAGCGGCCCGCTACCTTGATCGTGAACGGCACGGCGATGCCGATCGAAGTGCACGAGGACGGCTCGTTCGAGCGGCCGTACGGCTTCGGCAGCGGCGCCAACAACGTCGAGGTGCGCGCGCCCGGCGGCCAGGGCGCCGCCCGCGCCCAGTTCTTCGACACCTATGCGGGCAAGACCCAGGCGCGCCTGCGGGTGGTGCTGTCGTGGGATACGCCGGGCACGGACCTCGACCTGCACGTGATCGGGCCGGACGGCGCGCACGCGTGGTACGGACAGCGGGTCATGCCCAACGGCGGCGCGCTCGACGTCGACGTCACCACCGGCTACGGGCCGGAGATCTTCTCCAGCGCCGCGCCGGCGCCGGGCAACTACCACGTGTACGTCAATTATTTCGGCGGTGGGCAGGAGCAGGCCATCGTGACGCTGGCCCAGGTGACGGTGATCGCGCACGAGAATACGCCGCGCGAGAAGAAGCAGACCTTCCGCGTGCCGATGCGCGCGCCCGGCGAACTCACGCTGATCCGGAGTTTCGTCTTCCAGTGACGTCGCGCAGCACTTCGCGCGCGGCGTTGTGGCCCGGCGCGCCGGTGACGCCGCCGCCGGGGTGGGCGCCGGCGCCGCAGGTGTACAGGCCCGGCACCGGGCCGCGATAGTCGGCGTGGCCGAGCATCGGGCGCGCCGAGAACAGCTGGTCCAGGCCCAGCGCGCCGTGGAAGATATCGCCGCCGACCAGGCCGAAGGTGCGCTCCAGGTCGAGCGGGCTCATGATCTGGCGGCCCAGCACCGAGCGCCTGAAATTGGGCGCGTGACGGTCGACCGTGTCGATCATCAGGTCGGCCACGCTGTCGCGATGCGCGTCCCAGCTCGCCCCGTCCGGCAGCTGCGGCGCCACGTGCTGGCAGAACAGGCTGGCCACGTGGCAGCCGGGCGGCGCCAGGGTGGTGTCGAGCGTCGACGGGATCAGCATCTCGACGACCGGCTGGCGCGACCAGCCATGCGCGCGCGCGTCGTGGTAGGCGCGCTCCATGTACTGCAGGCTGGGGGCGATGATGATGCCGCTGCCGTGGTGCTCGGCCGCCTGCGTGCCGGGCAAGCAGCGAAAGTCCGGCAGTTCGGACAGCGCCACGTTCATGCGAAAGGTGCCGGAGCCGCAACGCCAGGCCTGCATGCGGCGCAGGAAGTCGTCCGGCAGCGCGGCCGGATCGACCAGCCGCGTGTACAGCAGGCGCGGATTCAGGTTCGATACGACCACGCGCGCGTCCAGCCGTTCGCCGCGCTCGGTCACCACGCCGGCCGCGCGGCCGCGCTCGAGCAGCACCTCGGCGACGGCGCAATCGGTGCGGATCTCGACGCCGCGCGCCTGCGCCGCCTTGGCCATCGCCGCCGTGATCGCGCCCATGCCGCCGATGGCGTGGCCCCAGGCGCCCTTCCTGCCATTGACCTCGCCGAATACGTGATGCAGCAGCACGTAGGCCGAGCCGGGCGTGTAGGGACTGGCGTAGTTGCCGACGATGCTGTCGAATCCGTAGGCGGCCTTGATCGGGTCGCTCTCGAACCAGCCATCGAGGTAGTCGCCCGCCGACTTGGTGAACAGGTCGAGCAGCTCGCGCTGCGTCGCCAGCGGCAGCTTGCCCAGGCGGCCGCCGAGCCGGCCGGCCTTGATCAGTTCGGGCAGCACGGCGAACCAGCCGCCTTCGACCCGGTTCGGCGGCGTTTGCAGCACCAGGGCGCGCAGCAGTTCGGCGGCGCCGTCGAGCTGCCGCTGGTAGTCCTCGAGGCGCTCGGCGTCGCGCGGCGAAAATCGCGCCACCTCGGTCGCCGTCTTGCCGGCGCCGATCTTCAGGTAGCGGCCGTCGTCCAGCGGCAGGAGGTTGGCCAAGGGACGTTCGACGATGCGCAGGCCATGCCGCCCAAGATCCATGTCGCCGATCACCCTGGGATGCAGCAGCGAGACCGTGTACGCCGCCACCGAGTTGCGAAAACCCGGGTGGAACTCCTCGGTGACGGCGGCGCCGCCGACCACCGGACGCCGTTCCAGTACCGTGACCTTCAGCCCGCCGCGGGCCAGGTAGAACGCGCTTACCAGGCCGTTGTGGCCGGCGCCGATGATGATTGCATCACGCATCACAGTTCTCCCATGCAGGATTGAACGCCATGATCCGACAGGCACGACCATTCTACATCCGGCGCCCTGCATGTTATGCTCGTCGCCACGTCATTCAGAGGGCATACGATGCTGTCGAAACTGGGGGTAGTGATGGTGGGATTGTCGATCGCGCTGCCGGCAGCGGCGCAGGACGGCGGCACGCCGGATCCGAAAGGCACGGAAGTGTGGACGCCGGAGCCGGCACGCGTGGTTCCGGGTTCGACGAGCCGCGCGCCGTCGGACGCGCTGGTGCTGTTCGACGGCAAGGACGCGCGCGAGTGGGTCTCGGCGGCAGCGCCAACAAAAGCCGCCGGCTGGATCGTGGCCGACGGCGCGCTTACCGTGCGTGGCGGCAGCGGCGACATCCAGACCCGGCGCACGTTCACCGACTACCAACTCCATCTCGAGTGGCGCCTGCCGGCCAGGCTGACCGGCAGCGGCCAGGGGCGCGGCAACAGCGGCCTGTTCCTGTCGACCGGCACCGGCAACGGCTACGAGCTCCAGATCCTCGACTGCGGCGACAACCAGACCTACGTGAACGGCCAGGCGGCCAGCATCTACAAGCAGTACGCGCCGCTGGTGAACGCCTGCGCCGCAGCCGGCGAATGGCAGACCTACGACGTGATCTGGACCGCGCCACGCTTCGGCGACGACGGCGCGCTGCTGTCGCCCGCCCATGTGACGGCGCTGCACAACGGCGTGCTGGTGCAGAACCACGTGGCGCTGCGGGGAGAGTCGCTGCATGCCGGCAAACCGGCGTACCGCAAGCACGGGCCTGCGCCGATCAGGCTGCAGGACCATGGAGATGCGGTGAGCTTCCGGAATATCTGGGTGCGGCCGCTGTAATACGGTCGTTTGCTGCACGAAAATCCGCGCATTCTCACGCCGCTCCAGGTAAGCGCTCTTCCTGGATGCCACGATGATGTCTCGCTGTCGCCGTCGTGGCCCGTAGCGTGTGCCAATTCAGGTTGGCCTGGCATCTCTGTTGGTTAGTTACTTTTCTGGAGGGCGCGGATGCCCATCGTGTGGCTTCAAAGCGCGCCCGACATGCGGGCACGCATCCACCGTCAGTTCGACGCGATCGTTGCGACCGCCCCGCGCCTGCCGTTACGGTCGAACGCCGCCACGCGGATCGTGCCACGCTCCACGATCGGACCATCTACCCGTTTGCTCGCGGCCGTCGGATCGCTGCCGTCGCTGGTATAGCGCAGCACCATCCCCGGCAGCACATGGTTGGCCAGCACCCTGCCCCCGTCCAGCACCAGTCCCGGCGGTGCGATGCGATAGGCCACGTTCGAACCATCCAGGTCGAGGCGCGGCAGCACGCGCTGGCCCAGCGCATTGACGAAGCCCGTCCACGCCTGGCGCTGCAACACCTGGCCCTTGACCGGGTCCGGCGCGCTGGCCCACGCCGGATCGGCCGCCCACGCCCGCTCGGCCAGCGCCGCCAGGCGCGGCATCACCAGGTAGTCGAGGCGCGCCGGATCGCGCACGGTTTCCGAGAACAGGTTGGCCTGGATGCCGCGCACGCGGCGCTTGCCGTAGTCGGTCAGGCGGTCCTTGCCGGCGCGCGCCGACTCGGGAGAATCCTTCATGATGTCGAACGGGATGAAGTCGTACACCGTGTCCAGGTCGACGTAGGCGCCCCAGTTGACGCCGTGCTCCTCGGGGTTGGCGTTGCGCGCCATGTCGAAGTACATGCGCGTCACCGGCGTAAGCACGATGTCGTAGCCGGCGTTGGCCAGGCGGTAGGCCAGGTCTTCGAGGCCGACCGTGTTGTTCCAGACGTAGGCGGTGAAGCCGTTGCGGGTGAAGCGCGGATTCGGGATCAGCTTCGATTTGCCGTCCAGCTGGGTCTTGCGCGCGGCCAGCTCTTCCCAGCCCGCGGTGCTCAATCCATGCTTGCGCACGATGGCGTCGACCCGGTCATAGAAATAATCCCACAGGTCGGCGCTGCTCTCCAGGCCGTGCTTGCGCATCATCGCGTGGCTGGCGGGCGACTTCTCCCAGGCCCCGTTGGCCAGTTCGTCGCCACCCATGTGGATGGTCTTGAGCGGCACGCCGGCCTCGCGGTGCAGCGCCGCCATCTCCTTCACCACGTGGTCGATGAAGGTGTAGCTCGATTCCAGCCCCGGGTTGATCACGTTGTCGTTGAACAGCTGGGCCGACACGTACACCGACTTGTCGTCGAAGTCGTTGAGCAGGTAGCGCGCGGCATCCGGCTTGCCGGCCGCCTTCAGGCGCTGGTAGCGCGCCTGCATCGCCTGCACCGCGGCGCGCGCATGGCCGGGCATCTCGATCTCTGGGATCACCTCGATGTGGCGCGCGGCGGCGTAGCGCACGATCTCCTGGTAGTCGGCGCGCGTATAGTGGCCGGTGCCGCGCGGGTCGCGCGGATCGGGGCCGGAGCCGTAGGCCGGATCGAGGCGCACGCCCGGCTTGGCGCTATGGCCGCGCACGGCGCCGACCGTGGTCAGCTCGGGCAGGCCGCCGATCTCGATGCGCCAGCCTTCGTCGTCGGTCAGGTGGAAGTGGAATTTGTTCAGCTTGAAGCGCGCCATCAGGTCGATCCACTTGAACACAGTTTCCTTGCCATGGAAGTTGCGCGCCACGTCGAGCATGAAGCCGCGGTAGCCGAAGCGCGGCGCGTCGACGATCGTCAGCTCCGGCAAGTCGAGCGTGGCGGCGCCCGGCAGCGGCATCAGGTCGCGCAGCGTCTGCAGGCCGTGGGCCACGCCGGCGGCGCTGTTGCCGACGATGTCGATGCCGCCCGCCGCGCTGATCGCCAGGCGATAGGCTTCGGGCGACGCCTGGCCCTCGACGGAACCAACGCGCAGGCGCAGCTGCGGGCCGCCGCTGGCCGCCAGGCTGGCCGGCAGGTTGGCAGTCATCAGCGAGCGCGCCAGCGCGCTCTCGTTGGCCAGCGCGTTCGATGCGCTGATCACCGGGCGCCCGCTCAGGGTCAAACGACCGGCGCCTGGCTGCAGCTGCAATGGCGTCGGCAGCACTGGCGGCACGCTGGCCGCAGGCAGCAGCTCGGCGCGCGCGTTGCGCCAGTAGGTGTCTTCCGGCGACACCGCCGAATGCGGGCTGCCGACCTTGCGCTGGGCCGGCTCGGTGAGCGGCGTCACCGCGTACTGCAGCGGCACGCCGGCATCCGGCGCCGCGTCGTACACCAGATACGGACCGGTCGGCGAGCGTGACGGCATGAATACCGAGTCGACGTGACGGTAGGCGAATTCCACCGCCTGTCCCGGCGCCAGCCCCTGAAAGGCCGGGGTCGGACGCAGGCGGAAGAAGCCGCCCGCGACCTGCTCCAGCGCCAGGCCGTTCGATTGCACGCCGGCCGGCATGCGGTCGATGCCGGTGAAGTACAGCGACCAGCCGGCGGCGGGCAGCGCCTTGCCATCTCCGTTGGTCAGGATGAAGCGCGCCGGCGTGCCGCCCTGCACCAGCTGGTCGTTCGCCGGCCTGCGCTGCAGTTCCCAGCGCAGCTGCAGCCGGGCGCCGTTGGCGGCGCCGTCGGCGGTAGCGGCGGCAACCGGCGCCTGGTTTTCGGCCAGCGCGACCGGCGCCGCCAGCATCATCAGCGCCGCCAGCACGGTGGATGCCACCGCGCTGCGGCCAGTCGTCATCTTGGTTGTTCCCACATCTCTCTCCAGGTCTGCTCTACGCGAACGCGCGGCGCCGTCGCGTCGGGTTGTCCGGGCGCGTCATGCGCCCGGATATTGTGTCACTTGGCCGCCCTGGGGCTGGCGAACAACCGCTCGATCTCTTCCAGCGACTTGCCCTTGGTCTCCGGCAGGAAGAAGGTCGCGGTGATGAAGTACACGGCGGTGCAGGCGGTCCAGAACAGGAACATCATGTGGAAGCCGTAGTTGCCCACGATCGGCAGGAAGGCGCCGGCGATCAGGGTGCCGGTGCCCTGGTTGATCAGCAGCGCCACGCCCATGCCGACCGAACGGATCCGGGTCGGCATCAGCTCGGACAGGGCCAGCCAGACGCACACGCCCGGCCCCACCGAATAGGCGGCGATGAAGCCGGCGATGGCCAGCGCCGCCAGCAGCCCGCTGCCCTTGTCGGGGATCGGCCCCAGGCTGGCGCGCACGATCTCGAGCGGCGCGCCGTTGGCGACGTCGGCGGCGCTGATGTCGATGCGCTGCGCCACGTGGACCCGGCGCGCGGCATCGAGCGTTTCGCGCGCCTGCGCCGGCAAGCCGGCGATCATCTGCTGGGCGGCGTCGGCAGCGGCAGCATCGGCGCGGCCGCTCCAGGCGGCGCGCGCCTGTGCCAGCAGCGCGCGCTGGTCCTCGGGCAGCGTCGCCACCAGCGCCTGCTCGCGCGCCAGCACCGCCTGCGCGTCAAGCGTCGGCGTATACGCCTCGGCCACCTGCTGCTTGTCGCCGTACTGGTACAGCACCGTCAGCTGCACCGGACCCGCGCCCGGCTGCACGAAGCGGGCGTCGGCCAGGTTCAGGTCGAGCGCATTGTCTGCTACCTGCGCCGCCACCTCGGCGCGCACGTCGACGCGCTGCGATTCGAAGCGGTGGAACAGCAGCGCCAGCAGGCACAGCGACACCATGATGCCGGCGGTGCCGATCTTGAGCAGGAACACCCGGCCCTTGCGCTCGACCAGCATGATGGCGAACACCGTCATCACCATGTTCAGGACCTTGATCGCGGTGCCGTAGCCGGCCGCGCTCACCGGATCGAGGCCGGCGTGCTGCAGGATGGTCGACATGAACTGCAGGATCGAGTTGATGCCGGTGGCCTGGTTGCAGCCCAGGATCACGCAGGCCAGCACGAACGGCAGCACGTAGCGGCGCTCGGTCAGCATCTCGGCCAGCGCCGCGCCGCGGCTAAGTTTGGGACGCGACTGTTCCTCGGCCAGCGCGGCGCCGATCTCGGCCACTTCGCGCTCGCACTGCTCCTGCGGGCGCAGGCGCGCCAGCACCGCGCGCGCCTGGTCCGAACGTCCGCGCAGCATCAGCCAGCGCGGCGATTCGCTCACGAAGAAACAACCGAGCAGGAACAGCGCGCCCGGGTACAGCACCGCCAGGAACATGCTGCGCCAGGCCGTGTCCGCGGCACGCGCGACCGCGACGGCGTCGCTGCCGGCGGCCTGGATCGCCAGCTCGGCGTTGCTCAGGTAATGGTGGCCGATGAAGGCGGCGATCACGATGCCGGCGGTGAGCGCGAACTGGAACAGCGCCAGCCCGCGTCCGCGCTGGCTGGCCGGCAGGCACTCGGCCAGGTACAGCGGCACCACCACCGCGATCACGCCGCCGCTCAGGCCCTGCAGCAGGCGCCCCAGCAGCAGCGGCACGAACGACTGCGACAGGTAGATCAGGGTGACGCTGCCGACGAACAGCAGCGCGCTGACCACCATCATCGGGCGCCGCCCGAGCCAGTCGGCCAGCATGCCGGCCACCACCGAGCCCAGGATCGAGCCGCCCATCACGGCCGCCACCACCAGCGACAGCTGGCCCTCGGTCAGGCTGGTGGCGCGGTGCAGGTAGGGCAAGGCGGGGTCGATGATGCCGATGTCGATCCCGTACAGCAGGCCGCCGAGGCCGCAGATGGCGGTGAGGAACAGCAGGTGCATGCGTTGCTTGTGATGGTGTGACATGGCGTGCCTTCGGAGCGCTGGATGGGTGTTTGCCGGCAATTGATGCGATCGGGTAATGTACCAGACGAATACCAGATGCGTACCAGATGGGTTGCCAAAACCGACATGTTTAGTAATCGGGAGCGCTCGTTGCGCGGCGCGTCCATACAAAACGGATATGGATGTGCGATATTGGTCGTTCAGTTTCGTGGCGAACGCGGTTAAGGTGGGTTTTTGCCCATGGAGACCGACGCGCCATGACCGACACCCTCACGCCCAGCCGCCCCGCCGCATCCTGTCGATGCCCGGACACCACCCCTGCCCTGCCGATCTACCTCGATTACGCCGCCACCACGCCGGTCGATCCGCGCGTCGCACGCGCCATGCTGGAATTCATGACCGAGAAGTTCGGCAACCCGGCCAGCACCTCGCACGCCTTCGGCCAGGACGCCGCGCTGGCCGTGGCCCACGCGCGCAGGCAGGTCGCGGCGCTGATTGGTGCACCGGCCGCCGACATCGTCTGGACCTCGGGCGCCACCGAATCGAACAACCTGGCGCTGAAGGGCGCCGCCCACGCCAACCGGGCCAGGGGCCGGCACCTGATCACGATGAGCACCGAGCACAAGGCCGTGCTGGACACCATGCGCCGGCTCGAAACCGAAGGGTTCGAAGTCACCTGCCTGGCGCCGCAAGCCGACGGCCTGCTCGACCCGGCCGCCTTCGAGGCGGCGCTGCGGCCCGACACCATCCTGGCTTCGGTCATGATGGTGAATAACGAGATCGGCGTGATCCAGCCGATCGCGGCCCTGGGCCGCATCTGCCGCGCGCGCGGCGTGCTGCTGCACGTCGATGCGGCGCAGGCCGGCGGCAAGCTGGCGATCGACGTCGACCAGCTCGGGGCCGACTTGCTGTCGCTCAGCGCGCACAAGCTGTATGGACCGAAAGGCATCGGCGCCTTGTACGTGAGGAGCGGCGTGGCGCTGGAGGCGCAGATGGACGGCGGCGGCCACGAGAACGGCCTGCGCTCGGGCACGCTCGCCAGCCACCAGATCGTCGGCATGGGCGAAGCGTGCGCGCTGGCGCAGCGCGAGATGGCGGGCGAGACGGCGCGCATCGCGCTGCTGCAAGAGCGCCTGCGCGCCGGCATCGAAGCCCTGCCCGGGGTGCGCTTCAACGGACACCTGGAGCAGCGCATCCCGCACAACCTGAACGTCAGTTTCGCCGGCGGCGGCGCCGCTGCGCTGGCCGACCGGCTGCCCGACATTGCCGTCTCCGCCGGCTCGGCCTGCAATTCGGCCAGCAGCGCGCCGTCGTACGTGCTGCGCGCGCTCGGGCTGGACGACGCGCTGGCGCGCAGCGCGCTGCGCATCACGCTCGGGCGCTATACCGGCGCCGCCGACGTCGACTACCTGCTGCAGCAGCTGCGCGTCGCGCTCGGCTAGCGCGCTTGCGGTGGCGAGACGCGCCCGCTCAGGCGCCGGCCCGCTGGCGCCCGAAGGCGTGCGCGAACTGATCGAGATGCTGCCTGATGGTCGGGTTGCCCAGCGCGTGCATGCGCGCCAGCAGCGCTTCGCCCTCCTCGATCCGGCCCAGTTCCAGGTAGGCGCGCAGCAGGTTCAGGCCCGCCATCGGATCGTGTCTGCGCTCGTGATAGGCGGGGCCGTCGACGGTTTGCGCCGCCAGGACTTGCTCGTACAGTGCTCCAGCACGACAACGCCCTCACCCAGCCTGCTCCGTCGCACGTTGCGCCTGGCGCGCCGCCGCGCGGCGGCGCACCGCACGCCACAAGCGCCGCACCGCCCAGATGGCGAACGCGATCATGACAATCCACGGCAACAGGTAAGGCAGCGTCATGATGGCGTAGGCAATGCCTTCGGCCAGGTTGCCGCTGAAGTCGCGCAGCGCCAGGCCGATCGGCTTCCAGAACGGGCGGTGGCGCTCGGCGCTGATCGTCACGTTCAGGAGCTCGGTCTCGACCCGCTGCGCCAGCTCCGCGCGCATGCCGTCGGCCTCCTCCAGCCGCGACTGGACTTCGGCCAGTTCCTGATTCACCTTGATCAGGGCGTCGATGTCGTTGCCGGCCCTGTTGCGCATGTCTTCCAGCCGGTCGCGGTAGTTCTGCAGCATGGTCAGGCGCCGCCCCGTATCCGCGATCGGCCCCGACAGATCTTCGGCCCTGGTGGATTGGTGCGCGAGCTCGGCCTGGTTGCCCATCGCCGCCACCAGGCGCGGGATCACCTGCGGCCGGGCACGGAATGTCAGCACCGCCTCGGCCTTCGGTTCGCTGTCGATGCGCGACTCGAGCAAGGTGCAGGCGGCGGCGCCGGCCTCGCGGCAGGCGGCCAGGCCGGTGGCGTGGATCGCGGGCAGGCGCTCCGGTTCCGCATCGAAGCCGACCGTATGCTCGTAGGCCAGCTGGCGTGGCGCGGCGCCCTCCTGCACGGCCGGTTTTTCGCCCGGTCCCGCTACCTCGTGGGGCTTGGAACAGCCGGCCAGCACGGCAAGCGGCAGCATCGCGACGATGACGAGCGGCCGCACTACGCGCCGGCTGATGGACAGGTGGACAAGGTAGTCGATGGCGGCTTGCATGGGCATGGGAGCGGGTCGTCTGTGAGTGAACGGTCGGGATGCGCAAAGCGCTGCAAGGCAGGCGTGCATCGTCCCGCGACGATTGGTTACCAGCCCCTGCATACAAACGATAGCATTTTCTGCGCTTCGCATCAGCACGTACCGTCAGCGTGACGTATGCATCGGTTGCTGCTTGCCCGTTGGCCGGGCCTGCGCCACAATCGGCCGGCGCGGCATCCTCGCCGTCACACTAACCCCCTGTAGAAGGTTCACAGCATGTTC
Organism: Massilia sp. YIM B02443; assembly: GCF_030411955.1. GTDB lineage: Bacteria > Pseudomonadota > Gammaproteobacteria > Burkholderiales > Burkholderiaceae_D > Telluria. The sequence continues at coordinate 72,014 of NZ_JASNRA010000012.1, read as the reverse complement.
GGACGCATCACCCTCGCCTGCCTGGCAATGACCCTGTGCGCTGCAACGGCGTACGCACAACGTTTCGACCCGGGCGCACTCAAGGCCGCGCCGAACGGCAAGCCGAACGAAGTGCTGGTGCTGGCGACCGCCCACCTTGCGCAGCTGCCGGCCACGTTCCAGCCGGCCAGCCTGGATGGCGTACTGCGCAAACTGGCTGCCTGGGCGCCGAAAGCCATCGTGATCGAAAGCCTGTCCGGGCCGGAGTGCGCCACCATGCGCCAGTATCCCGGCCGCTACGACGGCACCACCGAACGCTACTGCCGCTGGGACCCGAGCCCGGCGCGCGCCGCTACCGGCCTCGACGTGCCGGCCGCGACCGCCGAGATCGACAAGCTGCTGGCCGACTGGCCCGCCGCGCCGACGCCCGCGCAGCGGCGCCGCCTGGCCGCCCTGTTCCTGGCCGGCGGCGAACCGGTGTCCGCCCTGGTGCAGTGGCTGCGCCTGCCCGCGACCGAGCGCCGCGCCGGCGATGGCCTGGACCACAAGCTGGTCGCCGTGCTCGACCAGCGCCAGTTCGGCCGCGGCCCGCGCGGCGAAGACATCCTGATCGCGGCGCCGCTAGCAGCCATGCTGGGGCATGAGCGCGTGGTGCCGATGGACGACCACTCGATCGGCGACGCGCCGCCCACGCACCTGGACGGCTATGGCGCGGCGCTGGCCAAGGCCTGGGACAATCCCGTCTTCGCCCGCCGCCTGCGCGACTACGAGCGGCTGCATGCGAGCGTCGACACCCCGGACAAGGCGCTGCAGCTGTTTCGGGTGCTGAACGCGCCGGCGCACGCCAGGCTGGTCTACGACAGCGACTTCGGCCCGATGCTCGGCGAACCGTCGCCGCAGGGTTTCGGGCGTCTGTACGTCGCCACCTGGGAACGGCGCAACCTGCGCATGGCGTCGAACATCCGCGAAGCGATGGCCAACCGTCCGGGCAGCCGCACCCTGGTCATCGTCGGCGCCAGCCACAAGGGTTATCTCGAGGCTTACCTGCACCAGATGCACGACGTCACGGTGGTCGCGGCCGGCCCGGTGCTGGAGTAGCCAGGCATGCCGCGACGCCGCTTGTCGCGCCGTCCCGTACACTGACTACCATCACGCCTGCAAACGATCAAGGAGACCGCAACAATGAGCAAGGGACTGGTGCACTTCGTGCACGGCAAGGAGAGTGGCCCGCATGGCACAAAGATCGCCGCCCTCTCAACGGTGGCGCGCCGTCACGGCTGGGACGTGGCGAGCCTGGACTACTCGCACACGGTCGATCCGGCGCTGCGGGCGCAGCAGCTGCGCAGCGCCTGCGCCGGCCTCGAACAACCGCTGATCCTGGTCGGCTCGAGCATGGGCGGCTGGGTCGCTGCCGAGGCGTCGGTGCGGGTCGATGCCTACGGCGTGTTCCTGCTCGCCCCGGCGCTGTACATGCCGGGCTATCCGACCCAGGCCCCGCCGCTGCTGGCCGACCACACCGCGATCGTGCACGGCTGGGACGACGACGTGATCCCGTGCGAGCACTCGATCCGCTATGCGCGGCTGCAGCGCTGCACGCTGCACCTGGTGCAGGACGGCCACCGGCTCGAGCGGAAACTCGACACCCTGTGCCAGCTGTTCGACGCCTTCATGGCGCGCTGCGAGCACCCTGCCTCGGCATCCTCGTGAAAGACCGTCCCATGCCGTTTGCATCGCTAGATGCCGCCATCGAGCGCGCCGCCGCGCTGATCGCCGACGCCGACGCCCTGGTCATCGCTGCCGGCGCCGGCATGGGCGTCGATTCCGGCCTGCCCGACTTTCGCGGCAATACCGGATTCTGGAAAGCCTACCCGGCGCTGGCCGCCTCCGGCACGGAATTCACCGACATCGCCTCGCCCGCCGCCTTCCTCGCCGATCCCGCCCGCGCCTGGGGATTCTACGGCCACCGGCTCGATCTGTACCGGCGCACCGCGCCGCACGCCGGCTACGGGCTGCTGCGGCGCTGGGGCGAAGCCAGGCGCCATGGCCTGTTCGTCTTCACCAGCAACGTCGATGGCCAGTTCCAGAAGGCCGGCTTCGACCCGCTGCGCATCGACGAATGCCACGGCTCGATCCACCGGCTGCAGTGCCTGACGCCGTGCTCGCCCATGCTGTGGCCGGCCACGGGGGTGCAACCGGCGGTCGACGAGGCGAACTGCCGGCTGCTCGGCCCCGTGCCGACTTGCCCGCACTGCGGCGCCATCGCCCGCCCCAACATCCTGATGTTCGGCGACTACGGCTGGCTCGACGAGCGGCGCGCGCTGCAGGCCGTACGCTGCCGCGCCTGGCTCGAAGGGGTGCGCCGTCCGGTGGTGATCGAGCTCGGGGCCGGCCTCGATATCCCGACCGTGCGCCACTTTTCGCAGCGCGTGGTGCTGCGCCATGGCGGCGCGCTGGTGCGGATCAACCCGCGCGCGCCGGAGGTCGGCAAGCTGCCCGGGGTCGGGATCGCCGGCGGCGCGCTGGCGACGCTGGCGGCGATCGACGGCCTGCTGGGTAAGCCGATCGACGACGCCGGTTTTTAGTTACCGACATCTGCGAACCGGATATACTGCGCCCCTTCTTGCCCGAACATTCACAGGACAGCAAGCGCGGCGCCGGTCCGGCGTGCTCCATGAACGATGACGTCTTCCAGATTCCTTCTTCCTCCGCGCATGACCGCGCTCGCCCTGGCGCTGAGCGCCTGCCCCTTCGGCGCCCACGCCCACGCCAATGACCAGCAGGTCGTGATCGAAGGCCAGCGCCAGAACTACCGCAGCCTGTCGGCCACCGGCGCCACCAAGACCGACACCGACCTGAAGGACCTGCCGCAGAGCGTGCGCGTGATCACCGGCGACCTGCTGGACGATGCCGGCGTCACGACCCTTGCCGGCGCCCTCGACCTGGCCAGCGGCATCTCGCGCCAGAGCAACCTGGGCGGCCTGTGGGACAGCTACGCCATGCGCGGCTTCACCGGCGACCCGAATTTCGGTTCCGACTACATGGTCAACGGCTTCAGCTCCAGCCGCGGGTACAACGGCGTGCGCGACGGCGCCAATACCGACAGCGTCGAAGTGCTGAAAGGCCCGGCCTCGGCGCTGTACGGACGGGGCGAACCGGGCGGCACGGTCAACATCGTCACCAAGAAGCCAAGGTTCGCCCCCAGCTACGCGGCCAGCGTCGGCATCGACCGCTTCGGCGCCAGGCGCAGCACGGTCGACCTGACTGGCCCGGTCAGCGCCAACGTCGCCTACCGCCTGAACGCCGCCTACGAACAGGGAGACACCTTCCGCGACCACATCGACATCGAGCGCATGTTGATGGCGCCGTCGTTCGTGTGGCTGATCGGCGAAGCCACCACCATCTCGTACGAAATCGAGGCCACCAGGCAGCGCGCCCCGTTCGACCGCGGCGTGGTGGCGGTGAACGGCGTGCTGGGATTGATACCCAATTCGCGCTTCCTCGGCGAGCCGGACGACGGCAAGGTCACCATCAAGTCGGTCGGCCAGCAGCTGTTCGTGCGCCACGAGCTGAACGCCGCCTGGTCGCTGCAGGGCGGCGTGTCGTACCGCGACAGTTCGCTGCGCGGCTTCTCGTCGCAGGCCAACGACATCGCGCCCGACGGCCGCACCCTGCGCCGCCAGCGGCGCCTGAACGACTGGGCCGGCGTCGACCGCTCGGGACGCATCGAAGCCGTCGGCACGGTCGCCACCGGCGCGGTCACGCACCACGTGCTTCTCGGCGCCGACGCCTATGCCTTCGACGACGACCGCATCCAGCTGCGCCGCAATCCGGGCGCCGGGGCGCAGCACGCGGTCGACATCTACGCACCCGTGTATGGCAGCATTGCCGCGCCGCTGACCCTGTCGGCATCGACGCGCGAGCGCCAGCGTTCGCGCGCGCTCTACCTGCAGGACCAGCTCGACCTGGCGCCGCGCTGGAAGGCCCTGCTCGGCATACGCCGCGACAGCTACGACCAGTCGGTCGAGAACCGCCGCCTTGCCCGCACCAGCCAACAGTCGCTGGGCGCCACCAGCCCGCGCGCCGGCCTGGTGTACCAGCCGAGCGCCACCCTGTCGCTGTACGCCAGCGCGGCCAAGGGCTTCCGCCCTAACAGCGGCATCAGCCTGGACAACGAAGCCTTCCCGGCCGAGAGCAGCCGCGCCTATGAGGTCGGGGCCAAGGTCGACAGCCTTGACGGCAAGATCAGCACCACGCTGGCACTGTACCGCATCACCAAGGACAACGTGCTCACCTACGATCCGCGCAACACCGATTTCTCGGTGCCGGCCGGCGCGGTCGAGAGCAAGGGGGTCGAGCTCGACGTGGCCGGCGACATCCTGCGCCACGTGCGCATGTCGCTGGCCTATGCCTTTACCGACGCCGTCGTGACCCAGGGAGACAACGCCATCCTCACCGGCAGCCGCTTCCCCAACGTGCCGAAGCACAGCGCCAACCTCCTGGTGACGCCGCGCTTCACGCTGGGCGACGGCGGCGGCGTTGTGATGCTGGGCGGGGGCGTCAGCTACGTCGGCGAGCGCAGGGGCGACGTGGCGGCCTCGAACAGCTTCATGCTGCCGTCGTACACCACCGCCATGCTGGTGGCTTCGTACGCACCCAACCGCAGGCTGCAGTTCGCGCTGAACGTGGACAACCTGTTCGACCGGCGCTACTACGCCAGTTCGTACAGCGCCATGTGGGTGACGCCCGGCGCCGGGCGCAACGTGCGGCTCAACGCGCGCTACCGGTTCTGAGCATGGGTCGACCGATCACACCATCGCGCCGGCGACTGCGCCGTACCGTGCTGGCGGCCGGCAGCGCCGCACTGCTGCCGTGGCACGGCGCCAATGCCGACAACCGTCCCGGCCCGCATTCGCACACCTTCACCGCCGCCGCGGCCGACGTATTGACCGTGGTCGGCCCGTGGGAACTGACCGGCATCGACCCTTCGCGCTCCGGCTACATGTTCGCGCGCATGGAGGTGGTCGAGACCCTGCTCGACGTCGACGACCGCGGCCGCCTGCAGGTGCGCCTGGCCTCGCGCTGGCAGGTGTCCGATGACGGCCTGGAATGGCGCTTCACGCTGCGCGGCAACCGCCGCTACCACGACGGCAGCGAGGTCACGCCGGAAAGCGTGCTGGCCTGCCTGCGCCGCGCCCACGCCCGTCCCGGGGTATTGAACATGGCCGGCATCCGCAGCATCGCGCTCGACGCCGGCGCCATCGTGATCACGCTCGATCGCCCGTTTGCGCCGCTGCCCTACCTGCTCACCCATTACTCGGTCCAGATCCTGGCCCCGTCCTCGTTCGACGCCCAGGGCAACGTGGTGCGCATCGTCGGCAGCGGGCCGTTCAGGATCGCCTCGATGTCGCTGCCGCAGGGTTTCGACGTCGAGCGCTTCGCCGGCTACGGCGGGCTGGCGATTCCGGGCCGCATCCAGCGCGCGCGCTACATCAGCGTGGCGCGCGCCGAGACGCGCACCCTGCTGGTGCAGAGCGGCCAGGGCGACCTCGCCTTCTCGCTCGACCCGCCCAGCATCCGCGCGCTGCAGCGCAGCCCAAAAGCGGTCTTGCTGTCGCAGATGCTGCCGCGCACCACCTTCATCAAGCTCAATAGCGGTCATCCGCTGCTGGCCGACGTGCGGGTGCGGCGCGCAATCGCGCTGTGCGTCGAGCGCCACGGCATCGCACGCGCCCTGCTGCGCGACCCCGACCTGGGCGCGACCCAGTTGTTTCCGCCGTCGATGACGGGTTGGCACGACCCGTCGCTGGCGCCGCTGCGCACCGATCCGGCCGCAGCGCGCGCCCTGCTCGAACAGGCCGGCTGGAAGCCTGGCGCCGACGGCATCCGCGTGCGGGACGGCGTGCGCCTGGCGCTGTCGCTGACCACCTTCGTCGACCGCCCCGAACTGCCGCTGATCGCCACCGCGCTGCAGGAAGAGATGCGCCAGATCGGCATCGCCGTGCGGGTGGTGATCGGGAACTCGAGCGACATCCCGGCCGGGCACCGCAGCGGCTCGCTGCAAATGGGACTGGTGGCGCGCAACTTCGGCAACCTGCCGGATCCGGTGGCGACGCTGCTGCAGGATTTCGGGCGCGATGGCGGCGACTGGGGCGCGATGGGCTGGCGCAACGCCGAGGTGCCGGCCACGCTGGCGCGCCTGGCGTCGGGCACGCAGACTGCGCCGGCGCTGGCGCGCGCCGACCGCGCGAGGGTGGCCGCCGTTCTACAATCCGAGCTGCCCCTGATCCCCGTGGTCTGGTACCGGCAGGTGTGCGCCACCAGCCGCCGCATCGACGGCGCCAGCATCGATCCCTTTGAACGCAGCTACAGGATTTCGCACCTGGTATGGAATTGAGAACGGATTCAGGGTTCAGCCCTGCCTGGCGCGGCATCGGCGCCGCGCTCGCGCAGCGCCTGCTGCAGGCGGCGCTGGTCGCGCTGCTGGTCGGCACGCTGTGCTTCTTCATGACGCGCATGCTGCCGGGCGATATGGCATACCGCATCGCGGCCGGCCGCTACGGCTACGACATGGTGACCAGCGCAGCCGCAGAGGCGGTGCGCATCGAACTCGGGCTGGACCGCCCGTGGCTGGCGGCGCTGGGCGACTGGTGGGCGCGCCTGCTGCAGTTCGACCTGGGCGTGTCGCAGGTGACGGCGCAGCCGGTCACGGTGGAGATCGCGCGCCAGCTGGGTCCGACCGTCAAGCTGTCGCTGCTGGCGATGTTCTTCTCGCTGCTGGTCGGCCCCACGCTGGGCGTGCTGGCCGGCCTGAAGCCGGGCGGCCTGCTCGATCGCTTCACGCTGGGCGTGTCGGTGGTGCTGCGCGCGCTGCCCTCGTTCCTGCTTGGCCTGGTGCTGGTGCTGGTGTTCTCGGTCAAGCTGGGCGTGCTGCCGGCGGCCGGGCACGACGACCATGGCAGCATGGTGCTGCCGGCGCTGACGCTGGCGCTCGGCATGGCCGCGGTCTCGTGCCGCGTCGCGCGCGATGCCATGGTGCAGGTGCGCGGCTCGGCGTATTTCGCCTTTGCCCTGACCAAGGGCTTGACGATGCGCCAGGCGCTGCTGCGGCATGGCCTGCGCAACGTCGCCGCGCCGACCGTGGCGTATCTCGGCGTGCAGCTGGTGTACCTGGTCGAAGGCGTGGTGCTGGTGGAGACCATCTTCGCCTGGCCCGGCATCGGCCACGCGCTGGTGCACGCGATCTTCAGCCGCGACGTGCCGATGATCCAGGGCACCGCGCTGGTGTTGGGATTGATGTTCGTCCTGTTCAACGCGCTGGTCGATACCGCCTGCGCCATCATCGATCCACGCCGCCGCGCATGAACGCCCACCTTGCTCCCGAACTCGTCATCGACGACGCGCCCGCGCGCCGCTTGAATCGCGCCCAGCTGGCCGGCATCGTGCTGCTCGGCGCGATCGGGCTGTTCGCCCTGTTCGGCCCCTGGCTGGTCGGCATCGACCCGGCGCGCCAGCAGCTCGAACGCTTCCTGGAAAACCCGAGCCTGGCGCATCCGCTCGGCTTCGACCAACTAGGGCGCGACATGCTGGCGCGCCTGGCCCACGGCGCGCGCCTGTCGCTGACGCTGGCGGGCCTGAGCGTGCTGTCCGCGGCGATTCCCGGCACCCTGCTTGGCCTGCTGGCGGCGTGGCGCGGCGGCTGGCCCGAGCGCGCGCTGGCGGCCTTCGCCGACGCCGTGCTGGCGCTGCCCGGGCTGCTGCTGGTGCTGCTCCTGACGGCGTTCACGCCGGGCGGTTTCTGGCCGCTGTACGTCGGCATTTCGCTGGCGCTGTGGGTCGAGTACTTTCGCGTGGTGCGCGCGGCCGGCCGCATCCTGCTGGCCAGCCCGCACGTCGAGGCGGCGCGCCTGCTCGGCTTCGGCCCGGTCTACATCGTGCGCCGCCACCTGATGCCCGAACTGCTGCCGCGCCTCCTCACGCTGATGCGCTTCGGCTTTGCCGGCGCGGTGCTGGCGATGTCGGCGCTCGGCTTCGTCGGCGTCGGCCTGCAGCCGCCGACGCCGGAGCTGGGGGTGATGATGATCGAACTGCTGCCGTACTACGGCGAAACGCCGTGGCTGATCGGCGCGCCGGTGCTGCTGCTGTTCCTGACGCTGCTTGGCCTGCTGCTGCTGGCGCCGGAACGGGAGGCCGCATGAACCACCGTTCCACGATCCCCGCGCTGACGGTCGAAGGCTTATCCGTCCTGCACGGCGAGCGCGCGCTGGTGCGCGACATCTCGTTCGCGATTCCGGCCGGCGGCGTGCTGACGCTGCTGGGCGAAAGCGGCTCCGGCAAATCGCTGCTGGCGCAAGCCATCATGGGCAACCTGCCGGCGCCGCTGCGCTGCGAAGGCCGCGTCGTGATCGGCGGCGAAACCACCAACGCCGCCGCGCAGTCCAGCCGCCATGCGCTCTGGGGCCGGCGCCTGGCGCTGCTGCCGCAGGAACCCTGGCTGGCGCTCGACCCGACCATGCGCGTGCGCGAGCAGGTCGCCGAGACCCATGCGCTGGTCAGGCGCTCGCCATGGCGCGGCGCGCGTGACCTCGCCGCGCGCGCCCTGGCTTCGCTCGGCCTGCAGGACGCGGCGCACAAGTATCCGTTCATGCTCTCCGGCGGCATGGCGCAGCGCGTCGCCTTCCTGGCCACCCACGCGGCCGGCGCGCCCCTGATGATCATCGACGAGCCGACCAAGGGGCTCGATCTGGAACGCCGCGGCGAAGTGCTGGAACTGCTGCGCGCGGCGCAGGCCGAGGGCATGAGCCTGCTGTGCATCACCCACGACATCTGGCTGGCGCGCGCGCTCGGCGGCCAGCTCGCCGTGATGCTGGAAGGCGCGCTGATCGAACAGGGCGAGGCCGCGCAGCTGCTGGCGGCGCCGCAGCAGGATTACACGCGGCGCCTGCTGGCGGCCGATCCGGGCAGCTGGCCGGCCTGGCGCGCGTCCATACTCGCGCCGGGTAGCGGCGCGATCGTGCAGGTCGAGGGGCTCACCAAGTCGTTCGGGCGTCAGCGCCTGTTCGGCGACGTCGATGCGCGCATCGCGGCCGGCGAAATCGTCGCCGTGAGCGGGCCGAGCGGGTCGGGCAAGACCACCTTCGGCAACATCGTGCTGGGCGTGGCGCGGCCGGACCGCGGGCGCGTGCAGCGCGCGCAGGGCCTGGCCCCAACCGCGTTCCAGAAGATCCAGCAGGATCCCGGCGCCGCCTTCGCGCCGCGCATCCGCCTGCGCCAGTCGCTGCGCGATCTGGTGCAGCTGCATGGCCTGGACTGGGCCGAGCTGGAGGCCCTGCTGGCGCGGATGCGCCTGGCACCGGCCCTGCTCGACCGCCTGCCGCACCAGGTCTCGGGCGGCGAGCTACAGCGCATCGCGCTGGCGCGCGTGCTGCTCATGCAGCCGGCGCTGATCTTCGCCGACGAGCCGACGTCGCGCCTCGATCCGGTCACGCAGCAGGATGTGTTCGCGCTCCTGCTCGAGCACGTGCAGCGTCGGCGCTGCGCGCTGCTGCTGGTCACGCACGATGCGGACATCGTGCGCAGCGTCGCGAGCCGACGCATCGCACTTGGGTCAAGCGCGCCGGCCGACTGATCGGCGGCGCGTCCACGCTCAGGAGATGAATCCGCTGAGCGCCCGCAACGCCATCACGGCGCCGCTGGCGATCAGCTTGGCGCAGAACAGCGCCACCACCACCATCAGCACGAGTTGAATGACGCGGAAGATCCCTTCGTGGCCGCGCAGGTGGCTGCCGAGATGGGTGGGACGATGAAACAGCGCTGCGAGGTTCGGGGATGCGAGTCGAATTTTCATGATTGTCTCCGCTGTAAGCGTTTTTGTAGATTCAGCTTACTCCTCGACCGGACTGCCTGCAAATACATTGTCACGCAAGCGTGCGCTTGTCGTACAGAGAGCACAAGACAGTTCAGCAAACAGGGGGCCACGGCGAGTTTTGCGCGGCCTGAGACCTGAGCGGCCAACGCAACTGCGACTACGGGCAGGGCTGCGCGATGTCTGGCGCGCCCCATTCAACGCGGCTTGCCCCGACCATTCTCGGACTACTTGACTGCGGAGATACCCAGCGCATTTAAGGTCGGTGTACTCATCAACCCCGTGACAGGCAGCTCCTTTACCCTTTGGAAGAGTTTTAAGGCGTCTTTCGTCTCCTCGCCGAAGACGCCGTCAATTTGGCCATCATAGAGCTGTAAACTGTTTAGCCTGATCTGCACGCGAATCACCTGCAGCCGGAGTTTCTCGTCCACGCTCAGGGTTGGGCGGCTTTCGACGTCATCGGCGACGTAACTGCTGGTCGAGGGTGTCGTGGACGAGGATGGCAACGACGAACTCGTTGACGGCGTCACATAAGATGAGCTGGGTACATAGCTACTGCCCGATCCGGAGCTCGAGTAATGTGATCGGTGGCTCGAATGTGACCGGTGGGAGGAGTGAGACCGGTGCGATGCAAACAGATTGTCCATGTCAAAATTGAGCGGACGAAGCGAAACCGCATTATCCAGGTCGGTGTACCGGGGCGCATCAGGTGTGGGCACATCCGCTGCGCGCGTGGTGGCAAGCGGTAGTCCGGCAATAAACAAGGCAATATTCCGGATAAATTTGCTCATACTGCCGTCTCCTCTATCGGCTTGAGTTTGGTTGGTTTCCAATTCCGTTCATGCCACGAGAACAGCCCGCAGCAACGATCCTTGACCGAACAGCGCGCGCACTCATCCGCGTAGGTGTTCTTCCAATCAGAAATACTACGGGTTGCGCGTCCCCATAGACGCGGCGGCAGCGCGCATAACGGAGCATTCATGAAGACGTGACGCACTTGGTAACGCTCGAGTATGCGCGAAGCACGGTCCAGCATCGGCGCCGCGTCGAGCAGATCCAGTTCGCACAGATCGCGGTTGGCAAGTGCGAAACCCGTCGGCTCGCAGGCCATCAGCGCAACGCATTCGACAAACGGCAGGTTCTGCCCGATAAAGCGGCATAGCTCGTCCAGGATGTCCAGCACCGGTTCGATCAAGACGATTCTCAGCTGGATGGGCTGTTGCAACGACTGCAGGGTGAGCAAACCCTCGAGCGTTTCGTCAAACGCCCCCGGTGACTGCACCACGAAGTCGTGCAGGAAGTCGGCGTGACCGTACAGCGGCACCAGCCAACGCACATTCGTGGGTAGTTCGCTGAACAGCGCTTGACGAACCCGGGCTTGATGCAACAGGCGGCCGTTAGTCAGGATTTCGATCACGGTATCCGGCCAGCACTTCCTGATGGTCGCGAAAACGCGCTGAAGCCCTTCGCTCGCGAGTAGGGGCTCGCCGCCGGAGATGCCGATCACCGCTGGCGCGACCCTCGCATGGCGTACGATCTCGATCGCGTGCTCGACCAGCCATCCATCATCGTGCCTGGTAGGTGGCTGGGAGCACATCAAGCAGTAGCTGTTACAACGGTTCGTCAGAAACAAGCTGTGGTGCGCATCACTTTCACGAAACAGCACGATGGCCCTGGCGCGATCAGGATTGCAGTCGACGACATCGCCCTCTTCCAGTCCGTCTGCGGTCACCGGCGCGATATTGCGCAGTCCTCGGGCGCGCCATTGCTCGACCTGCTCGTATGTCGCTGCGTTTGGTGCGAGTACCAGGAAGCGCAGATCGTCACGCCATTGCTCTGCAAGCGATTGCACGTCCACGACACGAAGGATGCCTGGCTCCGTCGCCATGGGCAGTCCGATGCTCACCTGTCGCATGACGCCTCCGCCATGGCATTTGGTCTGGCCCAGTCATGAAACGTTTCTTCCATATCAGGTGCGGCCGCATGCAGCAGCGCGAACGCGGTATCGAACAGCCATTGATGACGCAGGCAATGCTCCGTCTCGTGCGCAGGCACATCGGGCCTTCCAAACTGCGCTTGGCTATCGACCGGATTTGGTGCGCAATAATGACGATAGGCGCAGGCAATGCAGTCGACCGCTGCCGCTTCGCTGGCCTGCCGCATTCGCTGGCCCGTGGAGCAAGACAGCAAATGCTCCAGCGAATCCGTCACCCGGCCCATGCGCAGGCTCGTATCGCCGGTCTCGACGAGCATGCGCGCCTCGTCGCTTGGATACACCCAGCCGTCGTAGTTATAGACCAGCACGCTGGCGCCAGTGCCGCTTTCACTTTGAAGGTCGACGTAGCCCGCGTCGAATGTCGACAGCAGTTTGTTCATGACGACCGACATATACACCTCACGCAGAGCGACACCTCGCCCGTTCCACCACATGATTCGTGCAAGCGCCCGATCGTAAAATCCCTGGAACTCCTCGCGCGAATAACCGATCCGTGTCAAATTACGCTTGGCGAATCCATACACGCTCAGTGGGCGCAGAAATATCTCCGGAAAACCCTGTCGAACATATTCGTCGACGATTTCCTCCGGATAGGCCAGTGACGCTCGGGTCGTTGTCATCAGGGCTGACACAGCATGCTCGCCGACGTGCTGCCGGGCTAACCTGATGCCCTCAACAGTACGCCGGAAACTATCCCTTCCTGGAACCGGGCGGTTGCGGTTGTGCAGATGCTCCGGGCCATCGAGGCTGGTCGACAACACCACGCCCTTGATGCGAAAGTACTCGCACATTTCCTGCGTCAATTGATGCAATGTCGATGCCACGACAAACCGGATCCTCCGTCGTCCCTCGTGGTTCAAGTGGGTCAGTTTGTCTACGGCGCGGACGATCAGATCGAAGCGCACCAGAGGATCGCCGCCCTGAAACTCGACCGTCAGATCGTCGGCGTTGCTCTCCCATACACGGTCGCATGCAGAATCGAGCATGGCAGGCGACATGGAAAACCCGGCGTCGGTCTGCGCGCGGCTTACTTGACAGTACTGGCAGGTATGCCCGCATTGAAGCGTCGGCACGATGATATGGAGCGAAGGCCCCGACGTGACGGTCTCGTGCTTCGCTGCACGCCGTGCGGCGAGCAGTCGCTCCTTGCCGACGTTGCGCCCATGATTTGGCAAGAAAAATCGGGCGGCCATGTCGGCTCTGCGCCTGGGTGGGAGACCGGACGGATCCGTCAGCAAAGCATCCACTTCACTCTGTTGGAGAAACAGGTGTTCGCCTGACATCGAGATGCCAACCAGAGTACCGTCCTTGAGCACGCGAATATCAAATGGAAGCGTCTTATCCGAAGCAGGCCTGCCCGCCTCCAAGAGTAGTGGCTGTTCAAACTTGTCAAACTCATTTTTTGTCGTTGGGCGCGGGTGGAACACTAAGGGATGCATCGGTCGAATCACTATTGATCTACTTTCACACGAGCTTAGCAGGCTTTTCTTGGCCGAAAGATTGCATATTGTCACTGCATTGGGAATTCGAATATATAGTTAACTTCACGATTCGGACTCCAATAGCGCTACCCATCCTTGACCGAAGACCTTTGCTACGAGTCCGATTGCCGCTTCGCGTAGTTCATCGACCTGCTAACTTTCAGGACGCGCGGAGCGAACAACAAGCTGAGTCGCGCGCAAGCCGCCAACTGCCGAGTTTGGTGCGCCAACGCACCTTCCTAGCACATCCTTTTCAGAATGCCAATTGACTTTGTTGTGTATTTGCATTACAATTGATGACAATTAATAACAATTGTCTGCACAAGACTTCCGCTGCACCCGTTTTTCCGCGCCTTGCGTGGGAATCCATTCCTGGGCCTTGCGCCCGTATCCCGTAATCGCCCGAAGCACCGGCACCTGCCTGCGTCCGGCATCCCGGCTCCGTGCACTGCACGTTGCCTGCGTCGTTAAAAGTCCTGCACCCAGCCTCTTTTAACACGCGTACGACACCCATCGTCGGCACCGCTGCGCCGCAAGCACGGGACTTCCCGTCTTTCGTTGCCGCGCGCGTGCGCCGCTGCATTGCCGCCGGCATGGGGTCCCTTGATTCCACTGGCGCCAATGGCAGCAGGGTTTCATTCCATTCGCCAAATCGAAGGAGAACCACACGTGGCAAAACAAATCAACATCGACCATGTCTTCAAGGTCTACGGCGACCAGCCGGACGACGCGCTGGCGCTGGTGCGCGAAGGCGCCGGCAAGGCCGACATCCTGGCCCGCACCGGCTGCACCATCGGCGTCTTCGACGCCACCTTCACCATCGAGGCGGGCGAGATCTTCGTCATCATGGGCCTGTCCGGCTCGGGCAAGTCGACCCTGGTGCGCATGCTCAACCGCCTGGTCGAGCCGACCGCCGGCAGCATCCTGATCGACGGCCATGACATCAACACCCTGCCCGACGCCGAGCTGCGCGCGCTGCGTCGCAAGGACATCAGCATGGTGTTCCAGTCGTTCGCGCTGCTGCCGCACGTGAGCGTGCTGGACAACACCGCGTTCGGCATGGAGCTGGCCGGCGTGCCCAAGGCCGAGCGCCACGCGCTGGCGCAACAGGCGCTGGAACAGGTGGGACTGGCCGGCTACGGCGCCAGCTATCCCGACGAACTATCGGGCGGCATGCAGCAGCGCGTCGGCCTGGCGCGCGCGCTGGCCAGCGACCCGTCGATCCTGCTGATGGACGAAGCGTTCTCGGCGCTCGACCCGATCATGCGCACCGACATGCAGTCCGAACTGCTGCGCCTGCAGCAGATCAAGCGCCGCACCATCGTCTTCATCTCGCACGATCTGGATGAAGCGATGCGCATCGGCGACCGCATCGCCATCATGAAGGACGGCCACGTGGTGCAGGTCGGGACGCCGGAAGACATCCTGCGCAAACCCGCCAACGACTACGTGCGCAACTTCGTGCGCGGCGTCGACGCCGCGGCCGTGTTCAAGGCCGGCGACATCGCGCGCAAGAGCCCGACCGTGGTGTCCGAGTCGCCCGCGCGCGGTTCGCGTGCGGCGCTGTCGATGCTGGAAGAACAGGATCGCGCCTACGCCTATGTCGTCAGCCCTGGTCGCAAATACCTGGGCCTGGTGTCGGTCGATTCGCTGCGCAGCGCGCTCGACGGCCATACCGGTCCGCTCGGCCTGGCGCACGCCTTCCTGCCCGACGTGCAGACCATCAAGGCCGACGAACCGGTCGCCGGCCTGTTCGGCCAGGTGGCGCAGTTGCCGTACGCGGTGCCGGTGGTGGCCGACGACGGCGCGTTCCGCGGCGCCATCAGCAAGACCACCTTGCTGAAGTTCCTCGACCGCGATACGCCCGCCATTCCAGAGACTCAGAAAGGACAAGCATGATGTCGAGTAGCACAGCCGCAGTACAACCTGCAGTACAAGCCGCAGCACAAGCCCCGGTCGACCCAAGCCAGGCCAATCCCTGGCTGCCATCCCCGCCGGCCGACACCTCCTGGCTCGACGCGGTGCCGGCCGCCGCCCCGGAACACGCCTCCGGCTTCGACCTGGCCCACATCTTCGACGGCGCGCTGCCGCTGCAAGCCTGGATCAACGAAGGCCTGGGCTGGGTAGTCGAGCATTTCCGTCCCGTGTTCCAGGCGGTGCGCGCGCCGATCGACGCCACGCTGAACGGCGCCAGCCACGTGCTGCTGGCCGCGCCGTCGGCGGTGGTGATCGCCATCATCGGCCTGCTGGCCTGGCAGTTCACCAGCCGTACGCTGGCGCTCGGCACCGTGGTGGCGCTGATGGTGCTGTCGCTGCTGGGCGTGTGGCCGGAAGCGATGATCACCCTGTCGCTGGTGCTGACCTCGCTCGCATTCTGCCTGGCGATCGGCCTGCCGCTCGGGATCTTCCTGGCCAGCAGCGACCGCGCGCAAAACATCCTGCGCCCGCTGCTCGACGCGATGCAGACCACGCCGGCCTTCGTGTACCTGGTGCCGGTGGTGATGCTGTTCGGTATCGGCAATGCGCCGGGCGTGATCGTGACCATCATCTTCGCCCTGCCGCCGCTGGTGCGACTGACCAACCTCGGCATCCGCCAGGTGCGGCCCGACCTGATCGAGGCGGCGCGCGCTTACGGCGCCTCGCCCTGGCAGATGCTGAGCCGCGTGCAGCTGCCGCTGGCGATGCCGTCGATCATGGCCGGCATCAACCAGTCGCTGATGCTGTCACTGTCGATGGTGGTGATCGCCTCGATGATCGCGGTCGGTGGCCTGGGGCAGATGGTGCTGCGCGGTATTGGCCGCCTGGACATGGGCCTGGCAACCGTGGGTGGCCTGGGCATCGTGCTGCTGGCCATCACGCTGGACCGCCTGACCCAGGCCATGGGCCAGCCGCGCCGCGGCGTGCGCCACTGGTACCAGACCGGCCCGGTCGGCCTGGTGCTGCGCCGGGTGAAGGGCAATCCGGCCCGTCCGGATACGCCTGCACCTTCGCCTGCATCTTCGACTGCGCCCGCCACGTCCGCCAACGCACGATAAAAGAAAGGATACTGATGCAACATATTGACCACTTCAACGTCACCTACAAAGCCCGGCGCAGCTTCCGCCGCCTGTCCGGCCTGCTGCTGGCCGCCCTCGCCTTGAGCACCGGCCTGGCCATGGCGCAAACGCCGGACGCCGCCCTGCCCGGCAAGGGCATCAAGGTGCAGGCGCTGCAGGGCCCGCTGGCCGAGGAAACCTTCCAGACCATGCTGGTCGACCGCGCGCTGCAAGCGCTGGGCTACGAGACCCAGCCGATCAAGGAGATCGCCTATCCGACCGCGCACATCGCGGTCGGCAACGGCGACGCCACCTTCCTGGCGGTGCACTGGGACCCGCTGCACCAGGACTACTACCGGAACGCCGGCGGCGACGCCAAACTGCTGCGCATCGGCGCCTATGCCGGCCCGGCCGCCCAAGGCTACCTGATCGACAAGGCCACCGCCGAGAAGTACAAGATCACGAACATCGACCAGCTGCGCGACCCGGCCATCGCCAGGCTGTTCGACCACGACGGCGACGGCAAGGCCGACCTCACCGGGTGCGATCCGGGCTGGGGCTGCGAAGCGATGATCGAGCACCACATGGACGGCTACCAGCTGCGCCCGACGGTCAAGCACGTGCAGGGCAGCTATTCGGCGCTGATCGCCGACACCATCGGCCGCTACCAGCGCGGCGAACCGATCCTGTACTACACCTGGACGCCGTACTGGGTCAGCAGCGTGCTGGTGCCGGGCAAGGACGTGGTGTGGCTGCAAGTGCCCTCCTCGTCCAACCCGGAGGGCCTTGACACCCGCATGGCCGACGGCAGCAACTACGGCTTCTCGGTGAACACCACGCGCATCGTGGTCAACCGCGCCTGGGCCGAGAAGAACCCGGCGGCGGTCAAGCTGTTCGAGATCATGCGCCTGCCGATCGCCGACATCAACGCCCAGAACGAGCGCGTGCGCAACGGCCAAGGCTCGAAGGCCGACATCGCGCGCCACACGGCGGGCTGGATCAAGTACCACCAGCCGCTGTTCGACAGCTGGATCGCGCAGGCACGGGCGGCGGCCAAACCCTGATCCTTGTCGACACCGGGGCCGGCCGACGGTGCATCGTGTGGCGTATCGGTCGGGCCGCGCGATGTGTGCGTTGTCGCGGCATCAGCATGCCGCACGCTACAATACCGCGTTCCACCCCGGTCCATGCAGGCTCGTCCCGCATGGTAATGCCCCACACCAACGACAAAGAATATGCTGACTACCGTACTCGACTGGTTCCTCCACCTTGACCGCCATCTCTCCATGCTGGCCGCCGAATACCAGCTGCTGGTCTATGTGCTGCTGTTCGCGGTGATCTTCGTCGAGACCGGCCTGGTCATCATGCCCTTCCTGCCGGGCGATTCGCTGCTGTTCGTCACCGGCGCGCTGGCGGCGAAAGGCATGCTGTCGCTGCCGGTGCTGATTCCGCTGCTGATCGTGGCCGCCGTGGTCGGCGACATCGTCAATTTCGCGATCGGCACCGTGTTCCGCGACCGCGTGAAACACGGCTACCGGCTGCGCTTCATCAAGCCCGAGCACATTGCCCATACCGAACGCTTCTTCGAGCGCCACGGCCCGAAAACGATCGTGCTGGCGCGCTACGTGCCGATCGTGCGCACCCTGGCGCCGTTCGTCGCGGCGCTGGGCAGCATGCGCTATCGCACCTTCATTTCCTATAACGTGGCCGGCGGCGTGCTGTGGGTGGTGTCGCTCACGGTGGCCGGCTACGCCTTCGGCAACATCAAGTGGGTCAACGACAACCTGACCGCGGTCATCCTCGGCATCATCGTGCTGTCGTTGGTGCCGGGCCTGGTGGCCTGGCTGCAGGAGCGCTATCGCAGCAATGCTGCGGCGGCGCGCAACGACGGCTGAGGTCAGAAGTAATAACCTGCCTGCAGGTTGATCCTGCGCGTGAATCCCTTGTGCTCTGACGTGGTCGACGCCAGTCCGCCCAGGTCCGGCGACAGATAGGGGTGGTGCTTGCCGAGCATGAAGTCGGCGTAGAACGACCACTTCCCGGCCGAGAAACTCATGCCGGTGACGTTTTGCACCGAATCGCGGTAGGCGCTGTTTCGCTTGTGCAGGATGCTGTAGTCGTTATACAGCTTGAACTGGCTGAACGGCCCGATGCGGCCTGGCAGGTCGTAGCTGATATTGGCGATATAGATATCGCCCGCCGACGCCACCGGAAAAGGATAGCCGAAGCCGCCGAGGATCACGAAGCTGTTGGGGTCGAGCCCGCCGTAGGTCTGGTCGGCGCCGTGCGCGGTGCGGTAGCGGTAGCGCATCGCCTGCAGCATCACGCCGACCTTGCCGTAGCTGCCGCGGTAGTGCACCGCGCCGGCGCGGCGCC
>NZ_JASNRA010000012.1:0-53191 GCF_030411955.1 Massilia sp. YIM B02443 | reverse complement strand
GCCCCGCGCCGGCGCGGCGCCGGGTGTCGTCGCCGCGGCCGTTGTCGATGTCGCCTGTCAGGCCTGACACGCCGAATTCGTGCTTGCCGTCCGCTCCCAGGCGCCACACCATGCGGCCGACCACGGTGTTGCGCTCGCGGTCGGTCTGGCCGGTGCCGTAGCCCTGCTCGTCATCGTCGGCGACGATGTTGTAGGAATAGCGGTTGGAGGCATTCGCCGTGTTGCTGCCGCCGCCATAGTAGCCGCCGTCGCGCGGAAAATAAGCAAGCTGCCATTCGAACGGGCCGGGACGGCTTGCATAGGTCACGCCCAGGTCGTACTTGTCTTCCAGGCCGGCATAGAACGCGATCGACTCGTAGAAATTGTTCGACGCAAACGGCATCAGGCCGAACGGGTTCTTGTCGACGCCGACGTGCAGTTCGCTCGCATCGTCGAAACGCATACCGATCCATGCGTGCTGCAGGAAATGCTGCCAGTAGTCGCCCTGCCCTTTGGGGTAATGGTTGTAGCGGTACTGGGCCGAGCCGATCAGCTTGCCGTCGTCGTACTTGACGTCGAGCCGCGCGGTGTCCAGGCCGACGAAGCCGCTGCGGCGGTTATCGTCCCAGCTCTTGTGGCCATAATTGAAGCGGATCGCGCCGCCGACCGTGAACGGGCTTTCGGTATTTTCCGCGGCGATGGCGCCGGGAGAGGCAAGCAATGCAAGTCCGGCCAGGGTGGAAGCAAGCCCGCGGGCGGCCAGATCGTGATCGTAGAACATGGAAAACATGGTGTCTTTCAGAAAAGCGGCGCCACACCAGCACGCTGCGCGCCAAGGGCGCGGCCGGTGAGCGCAATCCGAAGCCGGCGTCGGCACGTAACGGCGTGCATGCGGGCAAGCGGCGGACGGACAGGATGTTCAGAACGGACAAGCCGCCAGCAATGTGGCGGCTCCCGAGTACGGTCTGGCGGACGGGCAGCCAGCCAACGGTGCGCGGCGCCGATGCCGGGAGCATCGGCGCTGTTCAATCCGCTATCGTCAGCGGATCACGGGCATTTTAACGCCAAATGCATATTTGCACAAATATGCATGCTGTTTTTATAACCTTTGGCGCCGCCTTCGACCACCGTTCGGCCCTTGCGCGACACCGGGTGGCGGCGCCGCGCCGGCCCCTGCCTGCCCCCGGCGGATCAGGCGGCCAGCGCCTCCAGGTCGACGATCCGGTAGCTGGCCTGCGCGCCGTCGTCGACGGTGGCGATGAACTCCCACGCGGCGCCGGGGCCGCCCATGCGGTAGATGCGTCCACTGCCGGGCGGCACCAGCAGATGCACGCGCGCGACGACATAGCCGACGTGCGCCTCACCGCGGCGCACCACCATCACGTCCCCGCCGTCGCCGCCGCCGGCGCGCAAGTCGCGCAGCCGGATCGGACGGCCCTCCCAGGCCATGGCGCCCTCGCCATCGGTGAGCGCCTCGCGCAGGCTGACGATACGCTCCACCGCCCCGATTGGCGTCGCGTACATGCCGCCGCCTTCGAACACGATGTATGGGGCGGTATTGGCCACCTGCCGTCGATCGCCGTCGGCGGCGCCGCTGCGCTCGCCGCCAGCGGCATCGCGGCTCAGCTGTGCCTCGGGAAAGCGCGCGAACAGGCGTTCCTCGTCGAGCACGCGCAGCGGCGCGCCGTCCGGCGTGAACTGCGCCGACAGCAGGTCGTCCGGCTGCGCCGGCGCGGCCGTGTCGAGCGCCTGCAGGCTCAGCACCGCATGCACCGGCAGTCCGAGCGCCAGGCCAGCCCGCTCGACCACCGCCAGCAGCGCGGGAGCGGCGTCGTCCGGCGCCGGCGCGAGGCCCAATGCGGCCTGCCCCAGCACCGGCAGATGGCGCCCGCGCCAGATGCAGCAGGCGGTGCTTGAACCGGCGCCCAGCACGTTCAGCTGCGGCATCGGCAGCACCTCGGCCAGCGCATCGGCGGCCAGCGCCAGCCGCTCCGCGCCGGCCTGCAGCACGGCATATGAACGCACCGCGCACGGCGCTGCATCCGATGCGGGGGCAGCCGCAGCGGGCGCGGCATCCTGGTGCCAGGCCGCGGACAGGCCCGCCAGCCGGTCGACGTCGAGGAGGCTCAGGATGCGGCCGCCGTGGTGATCACCACCATTGCCGCTATCGTTGCCAGGCAGGCGCGCCGCGCACTGGAAGACTTCCGCGTCGTCATCGTCATGGTGCAGGCGCGTGACGTCGTGCGCCGCGACCTGCGCCAGCGCGCCGACCCGATCGACTTTCAGCCCGACCGTGCGGCCGGCGGCGTGCAGGATCAGCACCAGCGGCGCCGGCTTTGCGCCCGCCGCGCGCGGCGCGGCGCCGACATCGACCCAGCGCGCCAGGTCGACCACCGGCACCAGCCGCCCCGCGTGTTCGACCACGCCGGCCAGCGCACCCTGGCGCCGCGGCAGCAGCGCCGGTGCGGACGGAAACGGGATCGCCTGCACCACGCTGGCGGCGGGAACCCCGATCCAGACCGCGCCGACAGCGGCCTGCGCCAGCTGCAGCAGCTTGTCCCCAAGCACTGCTCAGCGCTCCGTGGCGATCTGTTCGAGCTCGCTCAGCAGGGTCGAGGCATTGCGCGTGGCGCTGGCCTGGGCGCTGGTCGAGGCATGGATGCTGCCGATCGATTCGCTGGTGCGTTCGGCCGACTCGACGATGCGCCCGAATGCCTCCTCGACCTCGCCCGAGAGCCGCGCGCCCTCGCCGACCCGAACCACGGTCTCGTTGATCAGCTTGGCGATTTCGCGCGCCGCCAGCGCCGACTTCTCGGCCAGCTTGCGCACTTCGTTGGCGACCACCGAGAACCCCTTGCCGTGCTCGCCCGCGCGCGCCGCCTCGATCGCCGCGTTGAACGCCAGCAGATGGGTCTGGCCGGCGATGTCGCCGATGGTGTCGATAATCTCGCGCACGTCGCTGGACGCGTGCTCGACCGCCTGGATCGACTGGCGCGAGCGCGCGAGCAGCTTGCTGCCTTCGACCGCGTCCAGCTGGGTGCGCGCAGCCAGGCCGCTCGAATTCTCCGAACCCCGGGCGATCTGCGCGATCGACTGCGACAGCTCGTTCAGCACGCCGGAAATGGCGCTCACCTTGGCGCTGATCATTTCTTCGCGGTGCACCTGCTCGGTCACGTCCATGGCGAACTTGACCACCTTGTACGGCTTGCCGTCGACGTCGAAGATCGGATTGTAGGTAGCCACGATCCAGATGTCGGCATCGTGCTTGCCGCGCCGCTGGAAGCGCCCCGACTGGAACTGGCCCTGCGCCAGGTTGGCCCAGAAATGGCGGTAGGCGGCGCTCTTGACCAGCGCCGGATCGCAGAACATGCTGTGATGGACGCCGGCCACTTCGTCGGCGGTATAGCCCATGGTGCGCAGGAAGTTATCGTTGGCGCTCAGCACATTGCCGCGCAAGTCGAATTCGATCACGGCCTGGGAGCGTCCGATCGATTCCAGCTTGCCCTTGATCTCGGCATCGCGGCGTTTCTGCAGCGTGATGTCGGTGGCGAACTTGACGATCTTGAATGGCTTGCCGTCGGCGTCGAACACCGGATTGTAGGACGCCATCAGCCAGATGTCGTTGCCGGCACGGGTCACGCGGCGGTATTCGCCGGCGTTGAATTCGCCGCGTCCCAGGCGGTCCCAGAACGCCAGGTATTCGGCCGAACCGGCCAGCACCGGGTCGCAGAACAGGCGGTGATGCTGGCCCCGGATCTCGTCCAGGCTGTAGCCCATGGCGTCGAGGAAGTTGGCGTTCGCGCTCAAGACCCTGCCCTGCAGGTCGAATTCGATCACCGCCTGGACCCGGTCGATCGCCTGGCTCTTTCCTTCGTACTCGGCGTTGCGCTCGGTCTGGGCGGTAATGTCGGTGGCGTACTTGATCACCTTGCAGGGCTTGCCGTCCGCGCCGAACACCGGGTTGTACGAGGCGCTGATCCAGACGTCGCGCCCGCTCTTGTGGCGGCGCTTGAACTGGCCCGCGTGGACTTCGCCCTTGCCCAGGTGAGCCCAGAACAGCGCGTATTCGGGCGACGCGGCGTACGCAGGGTCGCAGAACAGCCGGTGGTGCTGGCCGCGCAACTCGTCGAGCGAATAGCCGAGCGTCTCCAGGAACCGTTGGTTGGCGTCGAGGATGCTCCCGTCGAGGCCGAACTCGATCACGGCCTGCACCCGGTTGATGGCATCGATCTTGGCCGCGTTCTCGGCCTGTTGCCGGCGCGACTGGGTGATGTCGGTGGCGAACTTGATCACCTTGATCGGCCGTCCCTCGCCGTCGAACACCGGATTGTAGGTCGCTTGCAGCCAGACCGGCTTGCCGTCGCGCCCCAGGCGCATGTATTCGCCCTGCCCCGGATGGCCGCTGCGCAGCGTTTCCCAGAACAGCTCGTAGGCTTGGGAGGCGACGTAGTCCGGCGCGCAGAACAGGCGGTGGTGACGGCCTACGATCTCGCTCAGCGCATAGCCCATCGCGTCGAGGAAGTTCTGGTTGGCGTGCAGGACATGGCCCTTCATGTCGAACTCGACCACGGCCTGGGTGCGCTGGATCGCGTCGAGGGCGGCGTGGGCCAGGTCGAGCCGGCTGTCGAGGGAAGCGAGAGTGGTGGTTGGCGTCATTATTACTGTGTTGGCAAGAGGCGGCGGCGCAGACTGCGACTTCCACACCGACCACTTAAATTTCCGAGGGGAACTAAGGTTACCAGTTTCGGACCATTTACCCCGTACGAATTCAATCGAAAAAACAACTGATGTCTGTTCAGTCACGGTTCGTTGCCATCGGACAACGCTTGATTTGCATATGTGGGATCTGGGCGCATGACCTTCACGCACGTTGCCGACTGGGTGCGCCGGCAGCCGGGCCGATCGACGCAGCATCTGGTTGCGGGCGCCAGCGATCGGGCTGGGTCGGCCGCTCCAGACCTGCTATCCTTTGCGCCTTTCGGATTCCGGCCCATCGCATGCAGCGTCCCCGATACTTGCCCGACAATTTCACGCTCAGCCTGCTGGCCACGGTGGCGCTGGCCAGCCTGCTGCCCTGCTCCGGTATCTGGGGCGACGTCTTCGGCGTGCTGACCAAGGTCGCGGTGGGCGCGATGTTCTTCCTGCACGGCGTCAAGCTCTCTGGAGACGCCGTCCGCCAGGGCGCCTTGCACTGGCGGCTGCATGCCTGCATCCTGGCCACCACCTTCGTCCTTTATCCGCTGCTCGGCCTGGCGCTGCAGCCGATTGCCGGTCTGATCACGACGCCCGAGCTGTACCTTGGCGTCCTGTTCCTGTGTGCGCTGCCGTCGACGATCCAGTCGTCGATCGCATTGAGCTCCCTGGCGCGCGGCAACGTGCCGGCGGCGGTGTGCAGCGCCTCGGCCTCGACGATGATCGGCATCGTCGTGACGCCGCTCATCGCCGGCATGCTGATGGCGACCCACGGCGCGCCGGCCGCCGCGCTGTCGTCGATCGGCCCGGTGGTGGCGCAGCTGTTGCTGCCCTTTATTGCCGGCCAGGTCGCGCGGCGCTGGATCGGCGCCTGGGTCGGACGTCACAAACCAATGCTGAGCCATATCGACCGCGGCACCGTCCTGCTGGTGGTGTATACCGCCTTCAGCGCGTCAGTGATCCAGGGCCTGTGGCAGCGCCTGCCACTGCCCGCCCTGGCCGGCCTGGTGGCGCTGGTCGCGTCGTTGCTGGCGCTCGCGATCATGCTTGCCCGGCTGGGCGCGCGCCGGCTTGGCATGGGCACCGGGGACGAGGCGACGATCGTGTTCTGCGGCGCGCAGAAAAGCCTTGCGAGCGGGGTGCCGATGGCCCAGGTGCTGTTCGCGGCTGATCTGGTCGGGGCGGTGGTGCTGCCAATCATGCTGTATCACCCGATGCAGCTGATGGTATGCGCGGCGATCGCGCAGCGCTATGCGCGCCGCGATGGCGAGCTCAGCCTCTGAATTGTCTGCTTCACCGAGGCCGACCGTTCCGGCGTCACACGACGTCGCGCCCCCGGCGTCCGATGGCGGAAAACGCCTCCGTCAGGTCTTGTACCTCGACAGGTTTGACGAAATAGCGCTCGAAACCCGCCGCCAGCGCCGCCTGCCGGTCGGCTTCCTGCCCGTATCCGGACATCGCCATCAACACCGCTGTCCGCGTTACCGGATCCGCGCGCAACATGCCGGCCAGCGTCAAGCCGTCGATGTCCGGCAAGCCGATGTCGAGCAGGCAGACGTCCGGCTGCAAGGCGCGCGCGCGCCATGACCTCGCGCGGCTGCGAGGTGCTCACGACGTCGTGCCCCATCGACGCCAGCAGCATTTCCAGCATCATCAAGCCGTCTTCGTTGTCGTCGACCAGCAGGATCCTCAGCCGGTGCTGGGCGGTGCGAAGATCTGTCCGGTCCAGTGCCGCCGCCGGCAGCCGATCGATGTCCAGCCTGGGCAGGCACACGGTAAAGCGCGTGCCATGCCCCACGCCGGCGCTCTCCGCGTTCACATGCCCTCCGTGCAACTGCACCAGACTGCGTACCAGCGCAAGACCGATGCCGAGGCTACCCTGGGAGCGGTCCGACGTGCGCTCGGCCTGCGAGAACAGTTCGAACGCCTGGTCGATCAGTTGCTGGCTCATGCCGATGCCATTGTCCTGGACCGCCATCCGCACATGGTGCGGGTCGATCGCCAGCTCGACCCCGATGGTACCGCCTGCGGGCGTGAACTTCGCTGCGTTGTTGAGCAGGTTGGCCAGCACCTGCACCAGCCGTTTGTGGTCGCCTTCCACGAAGGCAGGCGATGGCGGCTGGCTGACCTGCAGCGTATGCCCGCGCGATTCAAGCACCGGCCGCATTTGTTCCAGCGCCTCGGCGACGATCCGCTTCGCGTCCAGAACCGCCTTGTCCAGGGTAATCAAGCCACGCGTCACCCGCGCGACGTCGAGCAATTCGTTGACCAGGCCCGTCATGTGCTGCACCTGGCGCGTGATGACGGCGCTCGAGCGGCGGACATGATCGACATTGGCGCCGTCATGCGCCAGCAGCGATGCAGCGGCGCCGATCGGCGCCAGCGGATTGCGCAGTTCATGGGCCAGCATGGCCAGGAATTCGTCCTTGCGGCGGTCGGCCTCTTTCAGCGCATCCTCCGCGCGCACTCTCGCTTCGATATCCATCGCGACGGCCACCGCGCCGACTCTGGCGCCGCCGGCGTCGACGATCGGTGCAGCCGACACCATCAGCATGCGCTGCTCTGGCTCCACACCGAACGTCCTGACGCGCAACAGGCTTTGCTCGACCACTTCGCCAGCGCGGGCGCGCTGTAAAGACCATTCGTGCGGCTCGAGCTTGCGGCCAGCGCGCGGACCATCGATGAACCAGCCATGCCAATGGCTGAAGTCGATCTGTCTCGACGACCCCGGCAGCGTCGCGCCGAACATCGCTTCGTGCGCCGGGTTACGATGCAAGACCGATAGCGCGTTGTCGACCACCAGCACGCCCACCGGCGCGGCGCGCAGCACACCCGCCAGGTGAGCCCGTTCCGACTCGGCCATCTGCGCGTTGCGCAGCGCTTCCTCACGGCTCAGGCGCAAGGCTTGCTCGGCCAGCACCTGGGCGGTAATGTTGATCGTCGTGTGCGACACGCAGGTCAGAACGCCCTCGGCGTCGTAGACCGGCGTATTGGTGGCGCTCCAGTACATGTCTTCGAACCAGGTCTGTCCATCCTTGTGCATCTCGATCGGATAGCGCTGCACCGGCATCGACTGGGATTGCCCGGTTTCGATGGCCGTCCGGATCGACCCGCCAAGGTCGCGCACCGCAGTGACGCCGGGATCGTTCGGGTCATCGCCGAGCACCTCGAACAAGGGCATGCCCAGCAAGTCTTCGCGACGGCGCGAGACGGACCTCAGGAAAGCGTCGTTGACCGCAAGAATTTCGAGTTTCTCGGTCGGGGCCAGCAGATATTGGCCAATTGGGGAACCGTGAAAAGCCGCGTTGAAAAGGATATCGGAAACCATGATTGCTCGATCAATAAGACCATATTGTCGACTTTTCTGGATCGAGCCGGCGCACGCGTCGCCGCATGCAATCGACGCAGCGAACACGTGAGGGCGCCGTGCAGCGGGCATACTCGGGGGCCTGATGTCGTGATCGTTAATGCCCCCGCGAGACCTCCGACTCAGGGCAACATCAAGCAGGTGGTAGAAATGAAGTTTCCAGGCGCCCCATACGGATCAGGACAACGCGATGCCTGCATCCGCATTGTCCGGGATCGGTCAAAATGGTAGAGCTCGAGCTCGACGATTGTGACTGCAACCAGCGGGAGCCGGAAAAATCGATGGTTCCAGTGAAGAACTTGACCTAGCGGCGGCGCTGCTTAGTCGGCTCTACGTGGTAGCGACCAGACGTCCTCCCCCAGCCGCGTAACCCGCGTTTTAAGGATAAGAGATGACCGAGTTAACGTTTGACCCGCTTGAACTGATGCGCAATAACCCTGGTGCGATGAACATACCCGGCGGGCTGCTGACCAAAAAGGGGGCGCAACCCTATGTAGGGTGTGTGCCGGCCATTGTGGGTACGTTGTTTTTTTACTGACGCGCACCTATCCGCAGTACGTGACGCTATCGCAGCGTGCTTCGATTCCTACGAGCTTAAGGTCAAACCGGAGTTAACTTGGCTTTTTCGCGAAGATCCTCCTGAGGGTCCGAGTAAGCAGTCGGTCGCGAAAGCGAAGCGGCTTGATGCAATGCTCGCGGCCATGGACGAGGATGACGGGCTGAGCTTTCACTACACAAGCGGCCAACAGGAGCATGACGCCGGGCCGTGGGAGTTCCGAGTGACTGGCCTACCGGCTTGGCAAGCCAGTATGGGCGACTGGGGCCTATGCGGCTTGCGTTTTGCCGTACCGCTACTGTTCGTCGAGGAACAGCCTTCCACATTTGTAAACCTGTTTGTCGAATTCGCGCGACGCTTGCGCGCCGTCCACGGCTATGCCGGGCACGGCTTGGTGCTTTCGGCCTTGCGCGACATGGAGAATCAGGCATTCGAGGCGTTCCTGACGTCAAAACTACGCGGTTTCGACGCAGGAAGCTTAATTGCTGGCGCAACCAATGCACACCAAGGAATCAAGACTGTCGGATGGCTCACAGCGATCAGCCATGGCTATCTTGAGAAGATAGGTGGCGAATCGACTTTACGCTCGGAATTGCCAATGGACTGGTTCGGGCTACACGGTTATGGCGATGGCGTTGTTATCCAAGCCGGTCCACGGCCCGAGCCCGCGCCGGCAGATGCGCCACTCCCAGCATTACTCGTACTACCCAATATGCTCTTGCAGCGCATTCGCACTCCAGAGGTTGGGCTGCACTACGCGTCCGCCAACAGCGAGTCGCGGCTCATCGGCCGGGCTGCCACCGAATGGCTTCAGCGGCTCGACGTACCCGCCGAACAGATTATGGCGTTCAAGGCGAAACTGCTGGACGAACCAAGGTTGACCGCACATCGCTGATGGATACATCTTACGCCCGAGCTGCAAACCGCGCCAAGGCAGCACATGGCAGAACGCTAAAGCTTGTAAAAAAGCTCGCCGAAGCGAGCCTTTTTAAACTTCAGAAGAATAATCTCTTTATGAAACTCATTCCCACTCGATCGTCGCCGGCGGCTTACCCGATATGTCGTACACAACCCGGTTCAGGCCACGCACTTCATTGATGATCCGGTTCGACACCTTGCCCAGCAGCGAGTGCGGCAGATGCGCCCACTGCGCCGTCATGAAGTCCAGCGTCTGCACCGCGCGCAGCGCAACCACATACTCATAGGTACGGCCGTCGCCCATCACACCCACCGACTTCACCGGCAGGAACACGGCAAAGGCCTGGCTGGTCGCCTCATACCAGTTGATCGGCGCCTTGCCGGCGTCGATGCCCGGCACGTGCGGCACTTCGAACGGGGTGTTGCGCAGTTCTTCGATGAAGATGGCATCCGCTTCGCGCAGCAGGTCGGCATATTCCTTCTTCACTTCGCCCAGGATGCGCACGCCCAGGCCCGGGCCCGGGAACGGGTGACGGTAGACCATATCGTGCGGCAGCCCCAGCGCCACGCCGAGCTTGCGCACTTCGTCCTTGAACAGTTCGCGCAGCGGCTCGAGCAGTTTCAGGTTCAGGGTTTCCGGCAAGCCGCCCACGTTGTGGTGGCTCTTGATGGTCTGGCCCTTTTTACCTTTGCCGGCCGATTCGATCACGTCCGGATAGATGGTGCCCTGCGCCAGCCACTTGGCATTGGTCAGCTTGCCCGCTTCGACCTGGAACACTTCGACGAATTCACGGCCGATGATCTTGCGCTTCTGTTCCGGATCGGTGACACCGGCCAGATGGCCCATGAACTGCGCCTCGGCATCGATACGCACGACCTTGACGCCCAGGTTCTTCTCGAACATGTTCATCACCATCTTGCCCTCGTCCTTGCGCAGCAGGCCGTGGTCGACGAACACGCAGGTCAGCTGGTCGCCGATGGCGCGGTGGATCAGGGCCGCGGCCACGCTCGAGTCGACGCCGCCGGACAGGCCCAGGATGACTTCGTCGGTGCCAACCTGTTCGCGGATCTTGGCGACGGCTTCGCCGATGTAGTCAGGCATGTTCCAGTCCGACTTGCAGCCGCAGATCTCGTGCACGAAGCGGCCGATGATGGCTTCGCCCTGCGAGGTGTGGGTCACTTCCGGATGGAACTGCAGCGCGTAGAAACGGCGCTCTTCGTCGGCCATGGCGGCGATCGGGCAGCTGTCGGTCGAGCCCATCAGCTTGAAGCCTTCCGGCATCTCCAGCACCTTGTCGCCGTGGCTCATCCAGACCTTGAGCATGCCGTGGCCTTCGCCCGTGACGAAGTCGTTGATGCCGTTCAGCAGCGCCGTATGGCCGCGGGCGCGCACTTCAGCGTAGCCGAATTCACGCTTCAGGCCGTTCTCGACTTTGCCGCCCAGCTGGGCCGCCATGGTCTGCATGCCGTAGCAGATGCCCAGCACCGGGACGCCAGCTTCGAACACGGCTTGCGGCGCGCGCGGCGAGTCGCCTTCGAGCGTCGAGTTGTGGCTGCCCGAGAGGATGATGCCCGAGGCGCCGTATTCGCGGACGAACTCGTCGCTGACGTCGTAGGGGAAGACTTCGGAGAACACGCCGGCGTCGCGCACGCGGCGGGCGATCAGCTGGGTGACCTGGGAGCCGAAATCGAGGATAAGGATTTTGGAATGCATAGCGAATGTAGTGGTGTGCGTAGGGTGGACGGTTGTGCCGTCCACGCGTTCAACCGGTGCATGCGTTGATTGGACGCGTGGACGGGGAACCCGTCCACCCTACAAATTCTGGGCCAACGTGATGCCGGCGTTACGCGTCGGCGGCAGAGCCGCCAACCCTACCCGGCGTCGTCATGTGAAGCTTATTCCGAACGGTAGTTCGGCGCTTCCTTGGTGATCTGCACATCGTGCACGTGCGATTCGCGCATGCCGGCCGAGGTGATCTCGACGAACTCCGCCTTCTCGCGCAGCTCTTCGATGGTGGCGCAGCCGCAGTAGCCCATCGACTGGCGCACGCCGCCGATCAGCTGGAAGATGATCGCCAGCACGCTGCCCTTGTAGGCGACGCGGCCTTCGATGCCTTCCGGGACGAACTTGTCGGCCTTGGCCGAGGCTTCCTGGAAGTAGCGGTCGGCCGAACCGTCGGCCATCGCGCCCAGGCTACCCATGCCGCGGTAGGACTTGTAGGTGCGGCCCTGGTACAGGATGGTTTCGCCCGGCGCTTCATCGGTGCCGGCGAACATGCTGCCCATCATGACGGTGTGCGCACCGGCTGCCAGTGCTTTCGAGATGTCGCCCGAGAAGCGGATGCCGCCGTCGGCGATGCACGGCACGCCGGTGCCCGCCAAGGCCTCGGACACGTTCGAGATCGCGGTGATCTGCGGCACGCCGACGCCGGCCACGATGCGGGTGGTGCAGATCGAGCCAGGGCCGATGCCGACCTTGACTGCATCGGCGCCGGCTTCGACCAGCGCCAGCGCGGCGGCCGCGGTGGCGATGTTGCCGCCGATGACGTCCACGTGCGGGAAGCGCTCCTTGATCCATTTCACGCGGTCCAGGATGCCTTGCGAGTGGCCGTGGGCGGTGTCGACCACCAGCACGTCCACGCCGGCAGCGACCAGCAGCTCGATGCGCTCTTCGTCGCGCGGGCCGACGCCGGTGGCGGCGCCGACCAGCAGCTTGCCTTGCGAATCCTTCGAGGCCAGCGGGTGCTCGTGTGACTTCTGGATGTCCTTCACGGTGATCAGCCCGCGCAGTTCGAAATCGTCGTTGACCACCAGCACGCGCTCCAGGCGGTGCTTGTTCATCAGGCGCTTGGCTTCAGCCGTGTCCGCGTCCTCCTTCACGGTCACCAGCTTCTCGCGCGGCGTCATCTTGGCGCGCGCTTCCGCGTCCAGGTCTTCCTCGAAACGCAGGTCGCGGTTGGTGATGATGCCCACCACCTGCGTGCCCTCGACCACCGGGAAGCCGCTGATGCCGTGCTGTTGCGACAGCGCCAGCACTTCGCGGATCTTCATGGTCGGCGGGATCGTGATCGGATCGCGCAGCACGCCTGCCTCGAAACGCTTGACGCGCGCCACTTCGCGCGCCTGGTCGGCCGGGCGCAGGTTCTTGTGGATGATGCCGATGCCGCCTTCCTGCGCCATCGCGATCGCCAGACGCGATTCGGTGACGGTGTCCATCGCTGCCGACAGCAGCGGAATGTTCAGCGTGATGTTACGCGTGAGCTTGGTGCGAAGGGAGGTTTGGGCCGGAAGAACGTTGGAGTAGGCCGGGACGAGCAGCACGTCATCGAAGGTGAGTGCTTTTTGGAGGAGACGCATAGTATTTCCTATAGGCGCAAAAGCAAATTATACAGAAAGTCTCCATGGCCGTCTCCGGGGTGGCCAAAATTATTATTGCTGGGCTGCACTTTGCGGTTGACTTCAGGCCGTGCGCATGGCGAAATCGGGCGCTCGACCAGGATTGCCGATCATGCCCCTTCACCGCCCTCGCGTGGCCGCCGCCACCTTCCTCCTTTCTCTGCTCGCCGCCGCCGGCGCCCAGGCCCAGTACGTCTGGATCGAGCCGAACGGCACGCGCCAGTATTCCGACCGCCCGCCGCCGCCCGGCACGCCGGCCAGCCGCATCCTGAAGGCGCCCGGCCGCGCCGTGCTTCCGTCTGCGCCTGCCGAGGAAACCGGGTCCAACGCAAGCCCCGCCGCCAAGCCCGCGCCGACGCTGGCCGAACGCGACGCCGCCTACCGCGAACGGGTCAAGGCGCGCAGCGAGCAGGAACGCAAGGACGAGGAAGCAGCGCGCAAGGGGCGCGCACTGGCCGAGCGCTGCGAGACGGCGCGCCAGAACCAGGCGACGCTGGCGTCGGGCACGCGCATCGCGCAATACGGGGCGGACGGCGAACGCCGCTATCTGTCGGACGAAGAGCGCGCCGAGCGCATGGCGCGCGCCAGCCGCGCCCTGCAGGAGTGCCGCTGAGCCAGGCCGCTGGAAGTCAGGCGCCCTGTGCCGCTTCCTTCTTGGCCGCGCGCTTGCGGCGCGAGTCCTTGGGATCGGCCACCAGCGGCCGATAGATCTCGACGCGGTCGCGTGCGCGCAGCACGGTGTCGAGCGTCTTTTTCTTGGCGTAGATGCCGACCGGCTGGGTGCTCAGGTTAATGTCCGGAAAAGCTTGCAGCACGCCGCTCTGCTCGATCGCTTCGCCGATCGTGGTGCCGGCCGCCACCTCGAGCGCACGCAGCCACTCCTGGCGTGCGGTGGCGTAGCAGACCATCACGCCGATGCGCCCGGCCACCGGTTGAATCTCTACATCAGCCATACACCGCCTCGGCCCGCTTGCAGAACGAATCGACCATGCTGTTGGCGATCATGCCGAACACCGGCCCCACGATCTGCGCCAGGATGATGCTGGAGAATTCGTACTGCAGGTCGAAATCGATCTTGCAGGCGTCTTCACGCAGCGACTTGAAAGACCACACCCCCTCCATCATCTTGAACGGACCGTCGACCAGGTGCATCTTCATCTGGGTCGGACGCTGGTTGTGGTTGGAGGTGGTAAAGCTCTGCTTCACGCCGTGGAAGTTGATCTGCAGGGAAGCGACCAGCTTGTCATCGGTGCGTTCGATGACATTCACGCCGCCGCACCAGGGCAGGAACTTCGGATAATCTTCAACCTTGGCCACCAGATCGAACATCTGTTCTGCGCTATAGCCGAGGAAAACTGATTTGTGCACTACTGCCATTGGTCAACCGTTTGTTATGATGTTGGTCAAGTTGCATGTCACGCCACCCCGGCGCGACAGCCGTAGTTTAACCGACACGCGAATTTTCGCCTTTTCATGAGTATCGCTGACAATAAAAAAGCATTTTTCGACTACTTCATCGAGGACCGCTACGAAGCCGGCCTGGTGCTGGAGGGTTGGGAAGTCAAAGCCATCCGCGAAGGGCGGGTGCAGATCAAGGAAGCTTACGTGCTCGTCCGCAATGGCGAGCTGTACCTGTTCGGTGCACACGTGAGCGCGCTCACCACCACCTCCACCTTCAGCCATCCAGAAGCACTGCGCTCAAGGAAACTCTTGCTGCACCGCGCCGAGATCGACAAGCTGATCGGCAAGGTGGAGCGCTCCGGCTACACGCTGGTGCCGCTCAACCTGCACTTCAAGAAAGGCCGCGTCAAATGCGAGATCGGCCTGGCCAAGGGCAAGAAGCAGCACGACAAGCGCGCCACCGAGCGCGACCGCGACGCCAAGCGTGAAGTCGCGTCGGCGATGAAGCAGAACCGCCGCTGATTCCTCCGAGGCGGCCTCGCGTCGTCGCCCTTCCCGTCCCTTAAAAAAAACGCGGCGCCATTTCCGGCGCCGCGCTTTTTCGTCTTATACCTTGGTAGTCGCCGGCGCGCGTGCGCTCAGCACGCTCAGGCGCCACGCCGCGAAGCTCAGCGCCAGTCCCACCGCGACGCCCAGCGCCAGCTTGAGCGCACTGCCGAACAGCAGCGGCGCCACCAGGCCCGACACCAGCGCGAACGACATCATCTGGATGAAGCCGACCATCGAGGCCGCCAGGCCGCGGTTGTTGAGGAACAGTGCCATCGCGGTCAGCTGGATCGCCGGCATCGCCACCGCCAGGCCGAAGGTGTAGACGAACAGCGGCAGCGTCGCCCACGGCACCGCAGCCTTGAACAGCGCGTTGTAGCCGACATTGAAGGCCACGCCCGCCGCCATCACGCCATAGCCCAGCCACATCATGCGCGCCGGCGTGCTGCCGTGGGCGCGCTTGCCACCCCAGGCCGAGCCCACCACCATGCCGCCGATCAGCGGGATGAACATCCAGGCGAAGGCCGTTTCGGGCAGGCCCAGGATCTCCATCACGAAGTTGGACTCCGAGCCGATTTACAGCGACAGGCCGCCGAAGGCCAGGCCGACCGCCAGCGACAGCAGCACGAACTGCGGATTGCGCAGCACCAGCAGGTAGTTGCGGCCGATCGTGCCCGGGTGGAAGGCTTGGCGCTTCTCGCGCGGCAAGCTTTCGTCCAGCAGCTTGAAGCACAGCGCGATCATCAGCGCGCCGAACAGCGCCAGGAACAGGAAGGTCGAGCGCCAGCCGAAGCTGACGTGCAGCCAGCCGCCCAGGATCGGGGCGATCGCCGGCGCCAGGCCGAACACCATCATGATGTGCGACATCATGCGCTGCGCCTGCGGACCGGCGAAGCGGTCCTGCACGATGGCCTGGCCGATCACCGAGCCGGCGCCGGCCGACAGGCCCTGCAGCGCGCGGAACACCAGCAGCCAGCCGAAAGTCGGGGCCCAGGCCGCGCCCAGCGACGCCAGCGTGTAGACGGTCAGCGCCACCAGGATCACGGGACGGCGTCCGAAGGTGTCGGACAGGGTGCCGTAGAACAGCATCATGAAAGCAAAGCAGAACAGGAACACGCTCAGCGTCTGCTGTACCGCCACCGGGCCGACTCCGTATTCCTGGCCGATGGCCGGCATCGAAGGCAGGTAGGTGTCGATCGCCAGGGCGCCGATCATGCCGAGGCAGGCGAGGATGACTGTAAGAATTCTTTGCATGGAACGGCGCTTTCGAGGTCAGACCCGGCGCCGCACGATGCGCGCCGAGGGGGACGGGATTGTACGCCATTCCACAATTAGTTTCTCAGCCGCCTCCTTTTTCGCCCTGCAGCGACATGCCGAAACGCTCGAAGCGCGGCAGCCAGTTGCCCAGGTAGTCGGCCGACACCAGCACCCGCACTGCCCGGCCGATCAATTTCTCGCGCGGCACCAGGCCGATGTAGCGCGAATCGCGGCTGTCGTCGCGGTTGTCGCCCAACATCAGATAATGGTCGGCCGGGACGTGCAACGGGCCGAAGTCGCGCCGCGCCGGCGCCTGCGGCAGCACCTGCACCCGTTGATGGCTGCCGGCCACGTGCTCGTCGAGGCGCAGCGCCGCCAGTTCCTGGCCGCCGGCGCGTTCGCGCACGGCTTCGATATCGGTATAGGTCGCCTCGACGCCGTTGATCACCAGGCGGTCGCCACGCATCTCGACCAGGTCACCCGGCAGCGCCAGCACGCGCTTGATCAGCCGGGTGCCGTCCTCGGGCGAGGCGAAGGTCACCACGTCCCCGCGCTCGGGCTCTCCGAGGCGCGCCACGCTCACGTCCGTCAATGGTATCTTCAGGTCGAACGCCACCCGGTTGACGAACACCACGTCGCCCTCGAGCAGGTTGGGCCGCATCGAGCCGGTCGGGATCGGGTTCCAGTCGGCCACGGCGGTGCGGAACACGCCGAACAGCAGCAGGAAGGCCAGGAAGCCCTTGTTGGCGCGCAGGAAAGTTTTCACGGATGACTCCTCGATAGCGTGGTTGGGTGCAACCGTTATACGCAGGCCTGCTTTAATCTTGCTTAAAATGCACGCAGCATGATCGGGCAAGGCGGCGCGCACGGTTGCGGAACATGTAACCACGCTGTCATATTCGACAACTACACTGCCTGCGCACAGACTTAGAGGCAGACCTGCAGACCAATGGACATGAAAAACAAGGCCATCGAGGCTGAACAGAAGATGCTCCCCGACGGCGGCGCCTACCTGAACCGCGAACTGTCGCTGCTCGAATTCAACCGGCGCGTACTGGCCCAGGCCGAAGACCCGGCGATTCCCCTGCTCGAACGGCTGCGCTTTTTATGCATCGTGGCCAGCAACCTGGACGAATTCTTCGAAGTGCGCGTGGCCAGCCTGCTGGCCCAGCACCAGATCGACCGCGCCGACGGCCTGCCCGACGGCCTGGCCGCCGACCTCGAACGCGCCAGCGCCGAGTGCCGCCACCTGATCGCGCGCCAGTACAGCCTGTACAACAACGAGATCACGCCCAAACTTTCGGAACACGGCATCCACCTGCTGCACCGCAGCGAGCGCAACGCGGCCCAACGCGCCTGGGTCAAGCAGTACTTCGACCGCGAGGTGCGCCCGCTATTGACCCCGATCGGCCTCGATCCGGCCCACCCGTTCCCGCGCGTGATCAACAAGAGCCTGAACTTCATCGTCGAGCTGGCCGGCAAGGATGCGTTCGGGCGCGGTTCGGGCATCGCCATCATGAAGGCGCCGCGCGTGCTGCCGCGCGTGATCCGCCTGCCGGACGAACTGTCCGACAAAAAAGGCGCGTCGTACTGCCTGCTGTCGTCGGTGATCCAGGCCCACATGGCCGACCTGTTCACCGGGCGCGAAGTGGTGTCGTACTCGCAGTTCCGGGTCACCCGCAACAGCGACCTGTGGGTGGATGAAGAAGAGGTCAAGAACCTGCGCCAGGCGCTGCAGAGCGAGCTGCATAGCCGCCAGTACGGCTTCGCGGTGCGCCTCGAAGTCGGCCGCGCTTGTCCCCCGCACCTGGCCGACTTCTTGTTGAACCAGTTCGACATCGACCGCAGCCGCCTGTTCACGGTGGACGGCCCGGTGAACCTGGGCCGCCTGCTGGAAATCGCCAACACCCACGACCAGGCCGAACTCAAGTTCCCGCCCTACGTCGCCAACTATCCGAACAAGCTGTCCGGCCCCGACCTGTTCGCCACGCTGCGCAAGCACGACGCGCTGCTGCACCACCCGTTCGAATCGTTCCAGCCGGTGATCAACTTCATCCAGTGCGCGGCGGCCGACCCGAGCGTGGTGGCGATCAAGCAGACCATCTACCGCGCCGGCAGCAATTCGGAACTGATGGAAGCGCTGATCGCGGCCGCGCGGCGCGGCAAGGAAGTCACCGTGATCGTCGAACTGATGGCGCGCTTCGACGAGGAGGCCAACATCAACTGGGCCGAGAAGCTCGAACAGGCCGGGGCCCAGGTGGTGTACGGCGTGGTGGGCCTCAAGACCCACGCCAAGATGGCGCTGGTGCTGCGCCGCGAGCCGGGCGGCCTGCGCCGTTATGCCCACCTCGGCACCGGCAACTACAACACCACCACCGCCAGGTTCTATACCGACTTCGGCCTGCTCACTGCCGACCCGGACCTGACCGCGGACGTGAACGAGGTGTTCATCCACCTCACCAGCATGACCCGCCCCAAACAGCTCACCAGCATCTGGCTGGCGCCGTTCTCGCTACACAAGGAAATCGTGCGCGCGATCCGCAACGAGACCGAGCTGGCGCGCGCCGGCAAACCGGCGCGCATCATCGCCAAGATGAATTCCCTGACCGACGAATCGGTGATCAAGGCCTTGTACGACGCCTCGAACGCGGGCGTCAAGATCGACCTGATCATCCGCGGCGCCTGCTCGCTGCGGCCGGGCGTGGACGGCATGTCCGAGAACATCAAGGTGCGCTCGATCGTCGGGCGCTTCCTGGAGCACACCCGGATCTACTACTTCCGCAACAACCTGAAACACGATATGTATTTGAGCAGCGCGGACTGGATGAACCGCAACCTGTTCCGCCGGGTCGAAGTGGCGTTCCCGGTGCGCGCACCGGCGCTCAAGCGGCGCGTGATGCGCGAGGGCCTGCATCCCTATCTGAAGGACAACGTCAACGCCTGGGAACTCGCTTCGGACGGACGCTACCGCCGGCGCAAGGCGCGCGGCAAGGGCGCCGACTACAGCGCCCAGCAGGCGCTGATGGACATGCTCGGCGCTGCAGCAGTAGCAGCAGCCGCCGCCACCGACAACGCCAACAACAAGAAAGAAGACCATGGAGCTGATCCTGTGGCGCCACGCTGAAGCCGAGCCGCACGACCCCGAGCGCGACCTGCAGCGCGCCCTGACCCCGAAAGGCATGCGCCACGCGGCGCGCATGGGGGCCTGGCTCGATCGCAAGCTGCCGAACGACTGCCGGGTGCTGGTGAGTCCGGCCACGCGCTGCATCCAGACCGTGGATGCGCTTGGGCGGCGTTACAAGATCGTCGAGGAGCTGGGACCGGAATCGACGGCGGAAGCGATCATCGCCGCGGCCGGCTGGCCCGAGCACCGGCAGCCGGTGCTGGTCGTCGGCCACCAGCCGTTGCTGGGCCAAGTGGCGTCGCTGGTGCTGTGTGGGGGCAAACAGGACTGGCGCATCCGCAAGGCCGCGGTGTTCTGGATCGAGCACAAGGAAAGCGACGGCGTGCCCTACATCCGCCTGGTGGCGGGGCCGGATGTGATCGGCAAATTACGCTGACAGGCACCTGTCCGTTGAACGCGTGGACGGGGAACGCGACTGTGCCCCGGTCCACCCTACGTACATCCGCGTAGGGTTGGCGGCTTCGCCGCCGACGCGTCGATTGTTAACGGTTCCGATGTCGTGCCGGATGATCTTGACGCTAACAATCGCCGCATCGGCGGCATAGCGCGGGGCCGCCGAGGCCAACCCTACCGGACCTGGAATCCTATTCCGACGTCACCCCAGAAACACTCCTCCTTCTCGAACCACGGCGCCAGCGTCGGATGCCTGGCCAGCAGCTCGCGCGGCAGGTCGATCTCGATGCGGCCCTTCATGCGCAGGCGCAGGCCATCCAGGTCGTTATCCGCGCGCGCATGCATCAGCACCACCGCCAGGCGCAGCGCCAGCACCGCGCGCGCCAGGTCGGGCTCCACCAGCGCTTCGCGGATCTTGCGCAGATTGCCTTTCTGCCCCAGCACGAAGGTGGCCAGCATGCGCTGCTCGCGCGTGGTGAACCCGCCCAGGTCCGCGTGCTCGACGATGTAGGCGCCATGCTTGTGCGCCCCGCTCATCGAGATCGCCAGCCCGGTCTCGTGCAGCATCGCGCTCCAGGCCAGGTAGTGATGATGGTTGTCGGCCTGCGGCTGCAGGCGTTCGTACAGCAGCGTGGCGATGCCGGCGGTGCGCAGCGCGCGCTGGGTGTCGACCCGGAAGCGTCCCATGAACGCGCGGATCGCGGCGTCGCGCCGGTCGCGCCGGTTGGCGCGCAGTTCCAGGTCCGACAGCACGCCCAGGCGCAGTCCGGCGTTGATCGCCTGCAGGCGCTCGACCTTCAGCTCCTGCATCGCGCCGATCAACACCGTCAGCCCGCCCACCATCACCGGCACCCGCTCGCGCTTCACGCCCGGCATGTTGAAGGCCTCGACGTGGCCCAGTTCGAGCAGGATGTCGCGCAGCGCGTGCAGGCTGGCCTGCGACACGGCGCCGTCGCCGATCGCGTTGCGCGCGATGACTTCGGAGATCGCGCGCATGGTGCCGGAAGAGCCATAAGCCGCGTCCCAGCCCTGCGCCTGGTAGGCCGCAGCGGCGTCTTCGAAACGGGCGCGCGCGGCGGTGACGGCGGCGTCGAAATTGCGCGCCGTGATGCGACCGTCGGCGAAATAGGCGCGCGTCTGCGGCTGGGTGCCGATGCCGAACGACTCCACCAGCTGGATCTCTGCGCCCGTCCCGGCGATCACCTCGGTCGAACCGCCGCCGATGTCGACCACCAGACGCCGCTCGTCGGGGCGCTCGATGGCGCGCGCCACGCCCATGTAGATCAGGCGCCCTTCTTCCTCGCCCGAGATGATCTCGATCGGATGGCCGATCGCCTGCTCGGTCAGCGGCAGCAGCACGTCGGCGTTCTTCGCCACGCGCATGGTGTTGGTCGCAACGACACGCACGGCGTCGAGGCGGTATTCGTCGAGGATGCGGCGGAAGTCTTCCAGGCAGCGGATCGCGCTGCGCATGGCGGCGTCGCTGAGCATGTTGTCGCTGTCGAGCCCCGCCGCCAGGCGGATCGGGTCGCGCGCGGTGCGCACGATGTGCATGCGCCCGCCCGCGGGTTCGCCGATGTGCAGGCGGAAGCTGTTGGACCCGAGGTCGACTGCTGCAAACATGTGGCCCTTTCGAAGATGTTCAGGCGCACGCGACGGCGCCGATGTCGAGGCGCCAAGTATACAGCCTGGACCGGGTGGGGCCAACTGCGGCGCGTGGCGAACGCGCCGGCGTGAAAGGAAATGTGGTGTACAGGCCCCGCTCAACGCCGCGCGGGCTGGCGCCGCAAACCGTACCAGAAGCACAGCAGCGCCGGAATGCCGAGCGTCACGGCCGACACCAGGTCCCAGACGCCGTCGCCCAGCAGCGCCGAGATCAGGCCGATGGTGGTGAGGATGGCGAGCACGATCGGCGCGCCCCAGATCTGCATCGGGGTCTTGCTCATGACGCCTCCTGTCCGCGCGCCAGCGCCGGCACGTCGCCGGCCGTCATGGTCTTGGCCGCTTCGGCCTTGGCAGCCGCCTTGGCCGCCTTGCCGCGCTTGAGCCACAGGTACAGCCCGGTCGCCAGGATCACGATGGTGGCGATGTCGAGCAGCGCCCACAGCAGCTTCAGCGGCTGGCCGCCGTAGTCGCCGAAGTGCAGCGGCTGCGACACCAGCAGCGCGGTCAGGTACCACGGCAGCTCCGGCGCGTCGGTCAATTCGCCGGTGTGGGCGTCGACCAGCACCGGACGGTACAGGCGCGAGCTGAAGGCTTCGCTGCCGTTCATGAAGATGCCGTAGTGGTGTTCGCTGCTGAAGTCGGTGCCGGGGAAGGCGACGAAGGCCACGCGCATGCCGGGCAGCGCCTTCTTCGCGGTCTCGATCGCGTCGTGCACCGAGGCCGTATGCGGCAGCGGCGCCTGGCCTTCGTACTTGTGCAGGATCTGCGCCAGCTCGTTGTTCTGGTAATACTTGAGCAGCAGGTCGCCCCAGGTGTTGATCACGCCGGTGGCGCCGACCACCAACAGCCAGACCATGGTCACGATGCCGAGCATATTGTGCATGTCGAGCCACTTGAGGCGGCTGGAACGCTCGCGCCGCACGGTGCCGAAGTCGAGTTTGCGCATGAAGGGCGCGTACAGCACCACGCCGCTGACGATCGCCACCAGCAGCAGCAGGCCCATGAAGCCGAGGAACAGCATGCCCGGCAGGCCCATGAACAGGTCGACGTGCAGCGCCAGCATGGTCGACATGAAGGCCCCGCCCTCGAACGCCGGCTCGGTGATCACCTTGGTAGTGCGGGCGTCGACCGCGATCGGCTTGTAGTCGTGGTCGTGCATGTGGTCGGCCAGCGTCACGTTCCAGATCTCGGGCACGTCGGCTTCCTGCGAGATGAACATCGGCTTCTTGCTCGGATACAGCTCCTTGGCCGAGGCGATCACGGCGTCGACGTTCCCAGGCGGCATCGGCGTGGACAGCGCCGGCGGCTCGACTTCATTGCCGAGCAGGTGGGCGATTTCGTGGCTGTAGATCAGCGGCAGACCGGTCAGGCACAGCAGCAGCATGAAGACGGTGCAAACCAGGCTGCTCCACTTGTGGATCCAGCCCCAGCGGCGCAGGGAGACGGGCGACATGGCGATAGAGAGAAATACGGACCACGAATAATAATCGTTCTCATTTACATAATCAAGCATGAGGTCTAGAATGCGCGTTTGCAGCATCACTATTCACGTCGCATAAGAAGAGCAACCTCATGAAACCGCAACGCTTTGCCCGCACTCCCCTCGCCCTGGCCGCCGGCCTGCTGGTTGCCAGCACCGCCCTCGCCCAGAACACGACTTCCGAACCCATGTCGACCGTGGTGGTCAGCGCCTCGGCCGACGCCTCGGCGCAGGGCCTGCCGGCGGTCTACGCCGGCGGCCAGGTGGCGCGCGGCGGACGTCTGGGCTTGCTGGGCAACGTCGACATCATGGACACACCGTTCAACAGCACCAACTACACCAGCGCCCTGATCCAGGACCAGCAGGCGCGCAGCGTGGCCGACGTGGTGCAGAACGATCCCTCGGTGCGGGTGGCGCGCGGCTTCGGCAACTACCAGGAGCTGTACATGATCCGCGGCTTCCCGGTCGGCTCGGACGATACCGCGTACAACGGCCTGTACGGCCTGCTGCCGCGCCAGTTCGTGGCGACCGAACTGGTCGAGCGCGTGGAAGTGCTGCGCGGCGCGCACAGCTTCATCAACGGCGCCGCCCCGGCCGGCGGCAGCATCGGCGGTTCGATCAACCTGCTGCCCAAGCGCGCCCCGAACACGGAACTGAGCGAAGTCACGCTCGGCGTCGAGAGCGGCGGCCAGGGCTACGGCGCGCTGGACCTGGGCCGCCGCTTCGGCGAAGAAGGCCGCGCCGGCGTGCGCGTCAACGTCGTCCACCGCGAAGGCGACACCGCGGTCGACCGCGAACGCCGCGAACTGAGCGTCTATTCGCTGGGCCTGGACTACCGCGGCCGCGGCTACCGCCTGTCGGCCGACGTCGGCCACCAGGACCACCAGCTGGACAACGCCCGTCCGAGCGTGACGCTGGGCGCCGGCGTGCCGATGATCGCGGCGCCGAAGGCCGACCGCAACTTCGCCCAGCCGTGGACCGTCTCGGAAGAACGCCACACCTTCGGCACCGTACGCGCCGAAGTCGACCTGGCCAGCGGCGCCGTCGCCTGGGCGGCGGCGGGCGCGCGCAACGGCCAGGAGTACAACGAGCTGGCCTCGATCACGGTCAACAACGCCAACGGCGACGGCACCATGAGCCGCTTCGACAACATCCGCGAAGACCAGGTGCGCACCGGCGAAGTGGGCGTGCGCGGCGAACTGCGCACCGGCGCCGTCAAGCACATGCTCAGCGCCTCGGCCTCGGGCTTTCATTCCGAGTCGCGCAACGCCTACGGCATGAGCGACTTCGCCGGCTTCGCCTCGAATGTCTACGCGCCGCGCGACGTGGCCGCGCCGTCATCCGCCTTCTTCACCGGCGGCGACATGATGAATCCGCTGGTGACCGGCAAGACCATCCTGTCCAGCCTGGCCATTGCCGATACGCTGTCGTTCATGGACGACAAGGTGCTGGTCAACGTCGGGGTGCGCCACCAGCGCCTGAAGGACTTCAGCTACGACTACAACACCGGGCTGGAAAACGCCGGCTACGAAGCCAGCGAGAACACCCCGTTCGCTGCGGTGGTGTTCAAGCCGCGCAAGGACCTGTCGCTGTACGCCAACTACAGCGAAGGCCTGCAGCGCGGCCAGGAAGCGCCGGGCCGCGATCCGAACAACCCGGGCGCCGTGCTCAACCCGGGCATCAAGACCGCGCCGTACGTGTCGCGCCAGCGCGAGATCGGCGCCAAGTACGACAGCGGCCGCTATGGCGTGAGCGCCGCGCTGTTCACCACCAGCCAGCCGAGCGCCTACCTCGAGAACCGCGTGTTTGGCGTCTTCGGCGAGCAGCGCAACCGCGGCCTGGAACTGTCGGTGTTCGGCAATCCTGTGCGCGGCCTGCGCCTGCTGGGCGGCCTGACCCTGCTCGACGCCGAGCAGCGCCGCACCCTGAACGGCACCTACAACGGCAACGACGCCATCGGCGTGCCGGAGACGCAGCTGAACATCGGCGCCGACTGGGACGTGCCGAACGTCGAAGGCCTGTCGCTCAACGCGCGCACCGTGTACACG
Organism: Massilia sp. YIM B02443; assembly: GCF_030411955.1. Classification (GTDB taxonomy): domain Bacteria; phylum Pseudomonadota; class Gammaproteobacteria; order Burkholderiales; family Burkholderiaceae_D; genus Telluria. The sequence goes on along the minus strand of NZ_JASNRA010000012.1, from coordinate 28,309 downwards.
GCGAAGCAGTACGCCGATGCCGCCAACACCCAGCAACTGCCGTCGTGGACCCGCGTCGACCTGGGCGCCACCTACCGCACCCGCTTCATGGAGCGCGAACTGACCGTGCGCGCACGCGTCGACAACGTCGCCGACCGCGACTACTGGGCGTCGGCCGGCGGCTACCCGGGCTCGGGCTACCTGGTGCTGGCCGCGCCGCGCACCTTCACGCTGTCGGCGACCGTCGGCTTCTAAGCCGGCACGCGATACGCGTCGGCAGCGAAGCTGCCAACCCTGCAGTCTGGCGTAGGGTTGGCAGCTCCGCTGCCGACGCGTTGCGACGCTCGCACGCAGCAACGCATGACTTACTGCGCCTGCAAATCGTCCTTCACGGCATTGCGCGCCATGCGATCGACCACGCCGGGCGCGATCAGCTTGAGCCAGCGTCCCAGCTTTCCGGGCGCCGTCATCACCACTTCACGCTGGCGCCGCGCCAGTGCCGCCAGGATCAGGCGCGCGCACTCCTCCACCGGCATCGCCTTCTCTTCCTTCAGCGCGCTGACGCCCGCCTCTTCGCCGCGCGCTTTGAAACCGCGCTGGCGGATGCGCGTCGCCACCACGCCCGGATAGGCGACCGTCACGCTCACCCCGCTCGGGGCCAGCTCCACCCGCAGCGCCTCGAAGAAGCCGCTCAGCGCGAACTTGGTGGCGCAGTAGGCGGTGCGGCCCGGCACGCCGACCAGACCGGCCAGCGACGACACCGCGACGATGCTGCCGCGTGAGTCCTTCAAATGAGGCAGCGCGGCCTGGGTGCACCAGACGCTACCCCACAGGTTCACCCGCATCAGCTCCTCGTACCAGCCCAGATCGTCGACCTCTTCGAACAGCGCGTGCGCCGAGCGCCCGGCGTTGTTGATCAGGACGTCGATGCGCCCGAAGCGCGTCATTGCGGCGCGGATCAGGCGCCGGCAGTCTTCCTGGATGGCGGCGTCAAACGCCACGCTCAGCGTCTGCGCGCCCAGCGCCTGGCACTGGCCGGCCACGGTGTCGAGCAGCGGCGCGCCGCGCGCGCCCAGCACCAGCGCCACCTGCGCGCCTTCGCGCGCGGCCAGCTGGCGCGCCATCTCGGCGCCGATGCCGTCCGATGCGCCGGTGATGACCACAACGCGTGTCATCGCTGCGCCTTCACGATCTGCAGCGCGCTCGCGATCACGGTGCTCATGTCGCCCAGGTTGGCCGGCACGATCAGGGTATTGTTGGTCTTGGCCAGGTTGGCGAAGGCGTCGACGTAGTGCTCGGCCACGCGCAGACTGACCGCATCCAGTCCGCCCGGCGCGCTGATGGCGTCGCCGACCTGGCGCAGCGCGGTGGCGCTGGCTTCGGCCAGGGCCACGATGGCGGTGGCCTCGCCGTGGGCGCGGTTGATCGCCGCCTGCTGCTCGCCTTCCGAGCGCGCGATCGCCGCTTCGCGTTCGCCGCTGGCGATGTTGATCTGTTCCTGGCGCCGGCCCTCGGAGGCCGCGATCAGCGCGCGCTTGCCGCGTTCGGCCGTGATCTGGGCCTGCATCGCCTGCAGGATCTCGGCCGGCGGGGTCAGGTCCTTGATCTCGTAGCGCAGCACCTTGACGCCCCAGTTGGCGGCCGACTCGTCGATCGCGTTGACGATGGTGGTATTGATGTGGTCGCGTTCCTCGAAGGTCTTGTCCAGCTCCATGCGCCCGATCACCGAGCGCAGCGTGGTCTGGGCCAGCTGGGTGATGGCCTGGATGTAGTTCGACGAACCGTACGAGGCGCGCATGGCGTCGGTGACCTGGAAGTACAGGATGCCGTCCACCTGCAGCTGGGTGTTGTCCTTGGTGATGCAGACCTGCGGCGGGACGTCGAGCGGGATCTCCTTCAGGCTGTGGCGGTAGGCGACGCGGTCGACGAACGGCACCACGATGTTCAGGCCCGGCGCCAGCGTGGCGTGGTACTTGCCGAGGCGCTCGACCACCCACGCGTTCTGCTGCGGTACCACGTTGATGGTCTTGAAGACGAAGACCAGCGCGATGACGAAGATCACCAGCGCGACGGTGCTGAAGGACAGTTCCATGTACATCCCTTTCTTGTTGTGTGCGTTGTTGCGATTGCGGTTGCTGCTTCCGGTTCAGTGCCGGGCCACGATCAGGACGTTGCCACGCACTTCGACGACGCGGTAGTCGCCCGGCGCGGGTTCCGGCCCGTCCTGCAGCTCGACGTCCCACAGCGCGCCGCGGTACATCACGCGCGCGCGCCGCTCGTGCCATTGCGACACGCTGATGCGCGCGCCGATGTCGAGATTGACGTTGGGGTCGTTGGCCGCATCGCCGCGGCGCGTGCGCGCGAAGCGGCTGCGCCGTAGCGGCACGGTGGCCAGCACGCCGACCAGGGCCGCGGCCAGGGTCTGCAGCGGGCCACTGGCCCCGATCCAGGCGGCGAGCGCCCCGGCCAGCAGGCCGAGCGCGATCATCAACAGATAGAAGGTGCCGATGAACAGCTCGGCCACCACCAGGATGCCGGCGCCAATCAGCCAGTAGCTCCAGTCGGACATGCGATACGTCTCCTTGTTGTCGTGATGTTGTCGTTGCGGTGAAATGAAAAAACCCCCGCTACCCGGGATGGGTAGCGAGGGTTTTGCAGCACCGGACGGTCGGTGAAAAGTCGGTTTGTCCGGTATGCGCGTCATTGCCGCCAGTGTAGCACCGGCGGCGCGCAGTGTGCGGCTTGTGCAGGGTCCGGTTACGAGGCCTGGTTCGCCGCCAGCTTCTGCCAGGTCTCGATCACCGAGTCCGGATTGAGCGACATCGACTCGATGCCCTGCTCCACCAGCCACTCGGCGAAGTCGGGATTGTCCGACGGCCCCTGGCCGCAGATGCCGACGTACTTGCCCTTTGCCTGGCAAGCCTTGATCGCCAGCGACAGCATGGCTTTCACGGCCGGGTCGCGCTCGTCGAAGTCCTTGGCCAGCAACTCCATGCCGGAGTCGCGGTCCAGGCCCAGCGTCAGCTGGGTCAGGTCGTTGGAGCCGATCGAGAAGCCGTCGAAGTACTCCAGGAACTGCTCGGCCAGGATCGCGTTGGACGGCACTTCGCACATCATGATGACGCGCAGCCCGTTTTCACCGCGCTTCAGGCCATACTTGGCCAGCAGGCCGATCACCTTCTCGGCCTGGCCCAGGGTGCGCACGAACGGGATCATGAGCTCGACGTTCGTCAGGCCCATCTCTTCGCGCACGCGCTTCATCGCCAGGCATTCCATCTCGAACGCTTCGGCGAAGTCCTCGGCCAGGTAGCGCGCCGCGCCGCGGAAGCCCAGCATCGGGTTTTCTTCGTCCGGCTCGTAGCGCGAACCGCCGATCAGCTTCTTGTACTCGTTCGACTTGAAGTCCGACAGGCGCACGATCACCGGCTTCGGCCAGAAGGCGGCGGCAATGGTCGCCACGCCTTCGGCCAGCTTGTCGACGTAGAACGCGCGCGGCGAGGCGTGGCCGCGGGCCACCGATTCCACCGCCTTTTTCAGGTCGGCGTCGATGTTCGGGTACTCGAGGATCGCCTTCGGGTGCACGCCGATGTTGTTGTTGATGATGAACTCGAGGCGTGCCAGGCCGACGCCGCCGTTCGGCACCGACTGGAAGTCGAAGGCCAGCTGCGGGTTGCCGACGTTGAGCATGATCTTGGTGGGGATCGGCGGCAGTTCGCCGCGCGAGACTTCGGTCACCTCGGTTTCCAGCAGGCCGTCGTAGATGCGGCCTTCGTCGCCTTCGGCGCACGAGACGGTCACAAAAGTGCCGTCCTTCAGCACGTCAGTGGCGTCGCCGCAGCCGACCACCGCCGGCACGCCCAGTTCACGCGCGATGATCGCCGCGTGGCAGGTGCGGCCGCCGCGGTTGGTGACGATCGCCGAAGCGCGCTTCATGACCGGCTCCCAGTTCGGGTCGGTCATGTCGGCCACCAGCACGTCGCCCGGCTGCACGCGCTCCATCTCCGACGGGTCGGTGATCACGCGCACCGGACCGGCGCCGATCTTCTGACCGATCGCGCGGCCGTGGGTCAGCACGGTGCCGGTGCCCCTCAAGTGGAAGCGCTGCTGGGCGTCGGTCGCCTTCTGCTGCGATTTGACGGTTTCCGGGCGCGCCTGCAGGATGTACAGCTTGCCGTCGCGGCCGTCCTTGCCCCACTCGATGTCCATCGGACGGCCGTAGTGGTTCTCGATGATGACGGCGTACTTGGCCAGTTCGACCACTTCCTCGTCCTTGAGCGAGTAGCGGTTGCGCAGTTCGATCGGCACGTCGACGGTCTTGACCGAGCGGCCGGCCTTGGCTTCGCTGGTGAACTCCATCTTGATCAGCTTGGAGCCGATGTTGCGGCGGATGACCGGCGACTTGCCTTGCGCGAGCATCGGCTTGTGCACGTAGAATTCGTCGGGATTGACGGCGCCCTGCACCACGGTCTCGCCCAGGCCATAGCTCGACGTGATGAACACCACATCCTTGAAGCCCGACTCGGTATCGATGGTGAACATCACGCCCGAGGCGCCGGTGTCGGAACGCACCATGCGCTGCACGCCGGCCGACAGCGCGACTTCGGCGTGGGTGAAGCCCTTGTGGACGCGGTACGAGATCGCGCGGTCGTTGTAGAGCGACGCGAACACGTGCTTCATCGCTTCCAGCACGTTGTCGATGCCGACCACGTTCAGGAACGATTCCTGCTGGCCGGCGAACGAGGCGTCCGGCAAGTCTTCGGCGGTCGCCGAGGAGCGCACGGCGAACGAGACTTCGGTCTCGGAGCCGGCCACCAGCTGCTCGTAGAAGGCGCGGATTTCCTGTTCCAGGCGCGGCTGGAACGGGGTCGCGACGATCCATTCGCGGATTTCAAGGCCGGCGGCGGCCAGCGAGCGCACGTCGTCGACGTCCAGTCCTTCGAGACGGGTCGCGATGCGCTGGCCGAGCGACGGACCGGCGTCCGCGCTGTGGTCCAGGAAGTCGCGGAAGGCGTCGGCGGTGGTGGCGAAGCCGGTCGGCACGCGCACGCCGGCGCCGGCCAGTTGGCTGATCATTTCGCCGAGCGACGCGTTCTTGCCGCCGACCGACTCGACGTCGGTCATGCGCAGGTTCTCGAACGAGGCCACGTAGGTCCGTTCGGCGCCGGTCTGACCGTCGGGGGTCAATGCTGGAGTAGCGAGGTTAGTCATGGTAAAACACCCTTACTTGATGATGGAAATTTGTTGGGGCATCGGCTGGGTGCGGGGACTGTTCTTGTTATTCTGGCCCGCGTGCAGCACAATGCCAAACCCGTTGCAGAGCATTTTACCCCGCGACAGGGTGATGTGCAGCGCACTTTTGATGTTACTTTGTCAGCATTCAGTTATCCATATCACATGACCGACGATCTCCTGAGCGATCCCACCCCGCCTTCCGCCCCCACGCCGCGCACGGTATTTTTCGTCTCCGACGGCACCGGCATCACGGCGGAGACCTTCGGCCATGCGGTGCTGAGCCAGTTCGAGATGCGCTTTCGCCAGATCCGGCTGCCGTTCATCGACTCGGTCGAGAAGGCGCACGACGCGGCGCGCCGCATCAACGAAAGCTTCGCGCGCGACGGCCAGCGTCCGATCGTGTTCTCGACGCTGGTCAAGCACGAGCTGTCGAGCGTCCTGCGCGCGGCCAAGGGCATGCACATGGACCTGTTCCAGACCTTCGTCGCGCCGCTCGAGCAGGAACTCGAGGTCAAGTCGACCCACACGATCGGGCGCATCCACAACGCGGTGGACAGCGAGGAATACAAGAACCGCATCGAAGCCATCAACTTCTCGCTGGCGCACGACGACGGCCAGTCGCACAAGAACTTGGCCGAGGCAGACGTGATCCTGGTCGGCGTCTCGCGCTCCGGTAAAACGCCAACGAGCCTCTACCTGGCGATGCAATACGGCCTGAAGGCGGCGAACTACCCCTTGATCCCCGACGACTTCGAGCGCGGCAAGCTCCCGTCTTCGCTGCCCCCGTTCAAGGCCAAGCTGTTCGGCCTGACGATCACCCCCGAGCGCCTGTCCCAGATCCGCAACGAGCGCCGCGCCGGCAGCAAATACGCTTCGCTGGAAAACTGCCGCTACGAAGTCAACGAAGCCGAGCACCTGATGCGCCGCGAGGGCATCCGTTGGCTCTCGTCGACGACAAAGTCAATCGAAGAAATCGCCACCACCATCCTCCAGGAAATCAAACCTGACCGCCGCGAATACTGACCGCCTTTCAAATAGGGTCAGAGTAAAATTGTTGAGCAATATCTCCAGAATACGGCGCATAAGCACTGTACGACGCTTAACTTTCCTAATGGCTCTTGCAAAATAATTAGGGTCAGAGTCGAATCAAATGGCAACTCTTAAAGTTGTCAAACAATTCGACTCTGACCCTATTTGTTTGGGGTGGGCTTTAGTGGCCATTCTGATGGGTGCTGGCAATAGCGTGTGAAGGTGCAATTGTTTTTGAATTGATAGCGCTAACTCGACCGTGAAACAATGAGGGTCAGTGTCAAATTATTGACCAATATCCTTAAGACACGGAACCGGAGAATTTATCGCTGCGCAGCTTAACTTACGACTATTGCAAAATAATTAGGGTCAGAGTTGAATTAAATGACAACTTCAAAAGTTGTCAAACAATTCGACTCTGACCCTAATTGGAGCGGTTAGAAGAATTGGCGCCAGTCGGCGAGCCAGGCGGGGAAGGCGGCGGCTTCCATGGGGTTGGCAATGTGGTAGCCCTGGGCGTAGGTGCAGCCGAGGCTTTGCAGGAAGTCCCAGTCCTGGCGGGTTTCGACGCCGACGGCGACTGACATGCGGTCGAGGCTGTGCGCGAGACCCAGGCAGGATTTCAGGACCGTGCCCAAGGGGCGGCGTTTCGAGGCGCCGTCGACGAAGCTGCGATCGATCTTCAGTTCGGTGAAGGGAATGCGTGCCAGCAGCTGCAGGTTGGATCTTCCTGTGCCGTAGTCGTCGATGGCCAGGCCGAAGCCCATCATGCGCAGGCGCACCAGGCGTTCGATGAAGTCGGGGTCGGTGTTCAGCACCGAGGATTCGGGGATCTCGAAGGTGACGTAGTCGGGCAGGATCTGGTGGCGGGTCAGGCACGCTTCGATCTGGCGCATGAATGCGGGATGGGCCAGCGTCTCGGGGGCGGTGTTCAGCGAGATCGGGACCGGGATGCCGCGCTCCGCGAACCAGCGGCAGCGCTCGACCGACAGCTCGATCATGCTCCAGTCGAGGAAGTCGATGCGGCCCTGCTCTTCCAGGGCGTCGATGAAGGACGATGGGCCCAGCACGCCGTGCTCGGGGTGGCGCCAGCGGGCGAAGGCTTCCAGGCCCTTGACCTGGCCGGTCGCCAGTTCGATCTTGGGCTGGAAAAACGGTTCGAACTGGCGCTTCTGCAGGCCGATGCCGATTTCCTGGAACGTGAAGCGTGGGCCGCCTGGAGGACGCGCGGGACGCGACAGCGGCGTGTAGTGTTCCAGCAGCGGCTTGAGCTTGGCGGCGGTGACCGGACGCGCGATGGTGCCGAGCAGGTCGACGCCGTGGGCCTGGGCCAGGGTCTCAACCGAGAACAGCAGCCCCGCGCTCTGGCCGCCGGTGACGATCAGGCGCGCGCTCGCGCCATGCTGGCCGAGATGGCGGATCAGGTCCAGCGCGTCCATCCCCGGCAACTCGAGGTCGACGATGGCCACGTTGATAGCCAAGCTCGCGGCAGGGTGCAGGCCCGATTCCAGTGCCTGCAGGGCGGTCGGCCCGTCCGGTACGTCGGTGACGCGGCTGGCGCCGAGCTGGCCCAGCATGTCGGCCAGCGCCCTGCGGCCGGCCGGATCGGCTTGCGCCACCAAGAAATGCAAATGCGCGATATCCATCGATGCTCCAGGTTCCCAGCCGCTAGCCTACCGCGAAGGCGGGGGCGTCGTCTATGCCTGTCGCTGGCGCAGCGCTTCGAAGAAGCACACGGCGGCGCAGGCGGCGACGTTCAGCGACTCGACCTGGCCCGCGTGCGGCACCACCACCCGTTCGGTCGCCAGGTGCAGCAGTTCGTCCGACACGCCCTGCCCTTCGTGGCCCAGCACCCAGGCAACGGGCCCACGCAGGTCGAGCGCGTACAGCTGGCGCGCGGCGTAGCCGCTGGTAGCCAGCACCGGGATCGTCGCTTCACGCACCAGCGGCGCCAGCTCGACGTGCTCGAAGATGTCGAGCACGAAGTGGGCGCCCATCGCGGCGCGCAGCACCTTGGGCGACCAGCAAAAGGCGGTGCCGGGGCTGCAGTACACCTGCTTGACGCCGCTGGCAGCGGCGCTGCGCAGGATCGAGCCGACGTTGCCGGGGTCCTGCACGCCGTCGAGCAGCACGGCTGCTTCGACCAGCGCCGGTGCACGCGAAGGCTGCGGCGTGGCGATCACGAACAGCAGGTGCACGCCGTGTTCGACCTGGCTGACGGCGTTGAACAGCGCGTCGGGCAGCGCGGTCACCGGCGCGTTCAATGCGTCGCAGCGCGCGACGATGGCCTGCACCTCGGCGTTGCCGAGCGCCCCTTCCGACACCACGCAGTGCACCGGCGCGCCGCGCAGGTCGAGCCAGGTCTGGCACAGGTGCACGCCGTCGAGCAGGCTGCGGCCGGCCTTGCGCCGCGCCTGCGAGCTGGTCGCCAGCGCTTTCAGGTCTTTATAGAACGCGTTGTCGCGCGAGCTGATTATTTTCATCGTTGTCTTCATGCTGCCACGGGCAGGTCGGTGCTGGTGGCAACGCTGGTGGTGACGCTTGCATCCCCGAACAGGTCGACCTGCAGCAGCCCGCGCACCGGCGCGAACGAGCGGCGGTGCGCGGGTGACGGACCGTGCAGGCGCAGGCGTTCCAGGTGCAGCGCGGTACCGTAGCCCTTGTGCTGGTCGAAGCCGTATTGCGGATAGAGGCCGTGCAGGCGCACCAGCGCGGCGTCGCGCGCGGTCTTGGCCAGGATCGAGGCCGCCGAAATCGCGTTGACCTTGTCGTCGCCCTCCACGATCGCATGCGCGCGCACGCTCATCTCGGGGCAGCGGTTGCCGTCGATCAGGGCGACCGTCGGCAACGTCGACAGCGCCTCGACCGCGCGCCGCATGGCCAGCATGGTCGCCTGCAGGATGTTGATGCTGTCGATCTCTTCGCACGAGCATTCGGCGATGGCCCAGGCCACCGCGTGCTCGCGGATTAGAGGCGCCAGCTGGTCGCGTTTCGCTTCGCTCAGTTTCTTGGAGTCGCGCAGGCCGTCGATCGGGCGGCGCGGATCGAGGATCACCGCCGCGGCGAACACCGGGCCGGCCAGCGGACCGCGTCCGGCCTCGTCGACGCCGCAGACGATATCGTCCACGGTGAACGGCCGGCCACGCGTCGGCAGGCCGGGATACAGATTGGCTTTCTTGTTTCTCATGTCAGTACCAGTTTCAGCGCCCGATCACGCGCAGCACGGCGTCGGCGCTCTCCTGCGCGCTGTTGCGCAGCAGGCTGTGGTGCATGTCGGTGAAGCGCTGCGCCAGGCGCTCGCGCCCGGCCGTGTCCTGCAGCTGCCGCCACACGGCGTCGGCCAGCGCCTGCGGCGTGGCCGCGTGCTGCAGCAGTTCCGGCACCACGAATTCGCGTGCCAGGATGTTGGGCAGGCCGATCCATGGCTGGTAGCCCATGTGGCGCATGATCTCCCATGAGGCGCGCATCACTTTATAGGCAATCACCATCGGCTTCTTGAACAGCGCCACTTCGAGGGTCGCGGTGCCGGAAGCGACCAGCACCGCGTCGGCGGCGGCGATCGCGGTGTGCGAACCGCCGTCGACGATCTGTAGCGCGACATCGGCAAGGCCGGCCTGCCTCACGATGTCATCGAAGTAGGCACGCTGACGCTCGCCCGCCATAGGCACCACGAAGCGCAGGCCCGGATCGCGCGCAGCCAGCAGCTTCACCGCGCGCACGAACGGCTCGGCCAGGTATTTCAGCTCGCCCATGCGGCTGCCCGGCATCACGGTGACCACGCGCGCATCGGCAGCAAGGCCAAGCGCACGGCGCGCCGCGGCCACGTCAGGTTGCAGGGGAATGGTCTCGGCCAGTGGATGCCCGATATACGTCACAGGCACGCCGGCGTCGCGGTAGATCGCTTCTTCGAACGGAAAGATCACCAGCATGTGCGACACGGCGCGCTGGATCTTCTTGATGCGGCCACCGCGCCAGGCCCAGATCTGCGGCCCGATGAAGTGCACGGTCGGAATGCCGGCATTGCGCAGCTGTTCTTCCAGCCCGAGATTAAAGCCCGGATAGTCGGCGCCGATGAAGGCGGCCGGACGTTCGGCCAGCAGCCGGTCGCGCAGCCGGTTCTGGATGCCCTTCAGTTCGCGGTAACGGGGAATGACTTCGAACAAGCCGCGCACGGTGAGCGTGTCCATCGGGACGTCGCTCTCCATGCCCTGCTCGATCATGCGCGGACCGCCGATGCCATGGAAACGCGCGCCCGGCAGTTGCGGGCGCAATCCGGCCAGCAGGCGCGCGGCAAGCATGTCGCCCGACGCCTCGCCGGCGACCAGGGCCAGCGAAACATCGGCCTGGGACATATCAGCGGACGATGCCACGGGAAGCCGTGCCCAGGAAGTCGCGCAGCAGTCGGATGTCGGCAGCGGCCGCCGGCAGGCGCTCTTCCTCGGCCTGCAGCGCTGCCTTGGCTTCTTCCAGCGTCAGGTTGGAGCGGTACAGCAGTTTATAGGCACTGCGGATCCCGTCCAGCTGCTCGCGCGTAAACCCGCGGCGCTTGAGACCTTCGAGATTCACGCCGCGCGCGCCGGCCGGATTGCCCGACACCAGCACGTACGGCGGCACGTCCTGCGTCAGGCTGGTGTACATGCCGACGAAAGCGTGGGCGCCGATCTTGCAGAACTGGTGCACGCCGGCGTAGCCGGACAGGATCGCCCAGTCGCCCACGTGCACGTGCCCGGCCAGCTGGGCGTTGTTCGAGAAGATCGTGTTGCTGCCGACCTGGCAGTCGTGCGCCAGGTGGACGTAGGCCGAGATCCAGTTGTCGTTGCCGAGGCGCGTGACGCCTTCGTCCTGGACGGTGCCCAGGTTGAAGGTGACGAATTCGCGCACGGTGTTGCGGTCGCCCACTTCGAGGCGGGTCGGCTCGCCCTTCCACTTCTTGTCCTGCGGCGCGGCGCCGATCGAACAGAACTGGAAGAACTTGTTGTCCTTGCCGATCGTGGTGTGGCCTTCGATGACCACGTGCGGGCCGACGACCGTGCCGGCGTCGATGCGCACGTTCGGCCCGACGATCGAGTACGGTCCCACCTCGACCGAGCTGTCCAGCTCCGCCTTGGGATCGACGATCGCGCTCGGATGGATCTTGCTCATGGCGTTTCCTTACTGCGCGGCTGCAGGCGCGGCGGCGGTGCCTTCGTTGGCGCGAATGGTGCACATCAGTTCACCCTCGACCGCGACCTTGCCGTCGACGCTGGCCACCGCCTTGTACTTCCAGATGCCGCGCGAGACGCGCAGGATCTCGACTTCCATTTTCAGCTGGTCGCCCGGTTCGACCGGACGCTTGAAACGCGCGTTGTCGATGCCCACAAAATACACCACCGAATTCTCGTCCGGCTTCACGTCCATGGTCATGAACGACAGGATGGCCGCGGTCTGCGCCATCGCTTCGATCATCAGGACGCCCGGCATCACCGGCTTGTGCGGGAAGTGGCCGTTGAAGAATTCTTCGTTGACGGTGACGTTCTTGATGGCGGTGATGCGCTTGCCGATCTCGACGTCCAGCACGCGGTCGACCAGCAGCAGCGGATAGCGGTGCGGCAGGTATTCCTTGATCTGGTTGATGTCGAGGGTCTTCAGTTCTGGAGTGGTCATTTTTCTTCTGTGAGAGTCTTGATGGTTTTCTCGAGATTGCGGATCTTGGCCCGCATGGCGTCGAGGTTGCGCACGATGGCGGCGCTGCGTTCCCATTCGGCGTTCTTGGCCAGCGGGTAGAAGCCCGTGTACTGGCCCGGCTCGAGCACCGAGCGCGAGACCATGCTGCCCGAGGAGATGTGGACGTTGTCGGCGATTTCCAGGTGGCCCAGCACCATGGCGGCGCCGCCGAAGGTGCAGCGGCTGCCGATCTTGGCGCTGCCGGCCACGCCGACGCAGCCGGCCATCGCGGTGTGCGCGCCGATCTGGCAGTTGTGGCCGATCTGGATCTGGTTGTCGAGCTTGACGCCGTCGGCGATCACGGTGTCGTCCAGCGCGCCGCGGTCGATGGTGGTGTTGGCGCCGATGTCGACGTCGTCGCCGATCAGCACGCGGCCGGTCTGCGGAATCTTGATGTACACGCCGCCTTCGACCGCGAAGCCGAAGCCGTCGGTGCCGATCACCGCGCCCGAATGCAGGATGCCGCGCTTGCCGATGCGGCAGCGCGCGTGGAAGGTGACGTTCGCGAACAGGTGGGTGCCGTCGCCGATCGCCGCTTCACGGCCGACGAAGCAGCCGTGGTCGATCACCACGTGGGCGCCGATGATGGCGCCGGCTTCGATGGTCACGTGCGGGCCGACGTGGGCGGTTGGATCGACCGTCGCCGATGGGTCGACCACGGCGCTCGGGTGGATGCCCGGCGCCGGCACGTGCTCGGTAAACGAGGCGAAGTACTGGGCCACGCGCGCGAAGTAGGCGTAGGGATTGGTGGTGACGATGCGCACGCCGGCATAGGTCGCGGCCACGGTCGGATCGTCCAGCGGCGACAGGATCAGCGCCGCCGCCTGGCTCTGCGCGGCCAGTGCGCGCAGTTTGCTGTTGCTGAGGAAGCTGATGTGCGAAGCGCCGGCGCTGTCCAGCGGGGCGATCGCCTGGACCTCGAGGTCCGCATCGCCTATTAGCTGGCCGCCGAAGCGCTCGACCAAATCGCCCAGTCGAATGCCCATCATGGTGTTTCCTGTGTGCGTCAAAATATGAGTCAAAACGTGGTGTCGCGCGCCATGCGCTACTTTCACTGATGCGCCGCTTACTTGTCGAGCAGCTTGAGGATCTTGTCGGTGATGTCGACGCGCGGGCTGACCCACGCCGCCTCGACCAGCACGGCGTCGAGCTTTTCCTGTTCGGCGACCTGCTCCACCAATTTATAGGCTTTCTGCGCAATCGCGGCGCGCTCTTCGTTCTTGCGCTGCTGCAGGTCTTCCTGGAACTCGCGCTGCATGCGCTCGACGTCCTTCTGCATGTTGTACAGCTCGCGCGCGCGGCGGGTGCGATCGAGTTCGCCCAGGCCGGCCGCCTCGGCGTCGAACTTTTCCGAGGTCTGCTTGAACTTGGCGACCATCTCTTCGACCGCCTTCTGGCGCTTGGAGAATTCGGCCGTCAGCTTGGCGTCGGCATTCTTCGCCATCTTGGAGTCGGTCATCAGGCGCTCGGTGTACACGAAGCCGATGCGGCTGGTGGTCACCTGTGCCTGGGCCGCCGGGGCGGCCAGCGTGGCGGCCAGCGCCGCCAGCGCCAGTGCGCCGGACAATGCATTGGGCAGCGAGCTAAGTGGATTTTTCAACATAAGTCTCTCGCAATCGTTCATGGTGACGCCGGATGCCGCGTTCGAATGTGCTCGACCTGCGGCGATCAGAAGCCGGTACCCATCTGGAACTGGAAGCGTTCCAGGCGGTCGCCCGGCAGCGCGTTCAACGGCTTAGCATAACTCAACTTGAGCGGACCCACCGGCGAAATCCAGGACAGGCCGATACCGGCCGAATAGCGGAATTCGCTCAGGCGCATCTTGGCGTCTTCCTGGAACACCTGGCCGCCGTCGGCGAAGGTGAACCAGCGCAGGCTGCGGTCGGTGCCGCTGCCCGGGAACGGGAAGTGCAGCTCGGCGTTGACGATCACGCGCTTGGAGCCGCCGATCGCATCGTAGTAGTTGGGATCGACCACGCCCAGCGACGAGCTTTCGTAGCCGCGCACCGAGCCGATGCCGCCGGCGTAGAAATTCTTGAAGACCGGGTAGGCGCTGTCGCCGATGCCCTTGCCGTAATCGAGTTCGCCGCGCAGGGCCAGCGTCATCCAGCGCGTGACCGGACGCCACCACTGGTGCTCGTAGACCATCCGGTAGTACTTGGCGTCGCCGATCGCGTCGACCTCGAGGTTGGCACGCTGGTAGCGGCCGCGGGTCGGGGTCACCGAGCTGTCGCGGGTGTCGCGACCCCAGGCCGCGGTCAGCGGGATGGCGTTGGTGGTGGCGGTGCCGACGCCGCTGGCCGGGCCGCCGTTCTGGCGCACGAACTGCTGGTAGATCGCCGGCGACGTGGCGTCGGTTTCCAGCTCGGTGCGTTCCAGGCCGGCGCCGAAGTAGACGGTGTCGGTTTCCGAGAACGGCACGCCGAAGGTCATGTTGCCGCCCACCTGGCGCACCGTGTACGAACCGATGTTCAGCGCCGGCGGACGCGAGGTGCGCAGGTACAGCTGGAAGGCGCGCGAGACGCCGTCGTCGGTGAAGTACGGATTGGTGTTCGAGAACGCGATCGTGCGGTTGTACTTGCTGGTGTTCAGTTCGATGCCGACCGTGTTGCCGCTGCCGGCGAAGTTGGCCTGCGAGATCGACGCGGTGAAGGTGAACTTCTCGGACTGCGAGAACGCGCCGCCGATCATGAAGTTGCCGGTCGGGCGCTCTTCGACCACCACGTTGACGTCGACCTGGTCAGAGGTGCCCGGCGACTCCGGGGTCTCGATCTTGACGTCCTTGAAGTAGCCGAGGCGGTCGACGCGGTCGCGCGAGAGCTTGACGCGGTTGGCGTCGTACCACGAGCTTTCGAACTGGCGGAATTCGCGGCGGATCACTTCGTCGCGGGTCACGGTATTGCCCGAGATGTTCATGTGGCGCACGTAGGCGCGCTTGCCCGGATCGACGAAGAAGGTAAACGCGACTTCGCGCTTCTCGCGATTGAGTTCGGGATTGGCCGTCACGTTGGCGAAGGCGTAGCCGAAGGTGCCGAGGCGGTCCGAGATCAGCTTGTTGGTCTGTTCCTGCAGGTCGCCGACGTAGGTTTTACCGGGCTGCAGCAGAATTAATTGCTTAAGCTCGTCCTCGCGGCCGAACATCTCGCCTTCGAGCTTGACGCTGCTGACGGTGTACTTCTCGCCCTCGGTGATGTTCAGGGTCAGGTAGATGTCGCGCTTGTCCGGGGTGATCGAGACCTGGGTCGATTCGACGTTGGCTTCCAGGTAGCCGTGATTCAGGTACCAGGACTTGATGGTTTCCAGGTCGCCGGTCAGCTTCTGCTTGGAATACTGGTCGGCCTTCGAATACCAGGTGAACCAGCCCGAGGTCGACAGCTGCAGCAGTTCGCGCAGCTGCTTGTCGCTGAAGGCCTTGTTGCCGATGATGTTGATGCCCTTGATCTTGGCGACTTCGCCTTCGTCGACGTTGAACATGACCGTCACGCGGTTACGTTCGATCGGGGTCACGGTGGTGGTGATCTTGACGCCATACAGGCCATGCGACAGATACTGGCGCTTCAGCTCTTGCTCGGCGCGGTCGACCGACGCCTTGTCGAAGATGCGGGTCTCGGCCACGCCGATTTCGCGCAGCGCCTTGACCAGCATGTCCTTTTCGAATTCCTTGGTGCCGGTGAAGTCCACCGAGCTGATGGCAGGACGCTCTTCGACCAGCACCACCAGCACGCCGTTTTCTTCTTCCAGGCGGATGTCCTTGAAGAAGCCGGTCGCGTACAGGGCCTTGATCGCGGTGGTCGCCTTGGCGTCGTCGAAGGTCTCGCCCACGCGCACCGGCAGATAGCTGAACACCGTGCCCGCTTCGGTGCGCTGGATGCCCTCGACCCGGATGTCCTTGACGACGAACGGGTTGACGGCAAGCGCATTACCGGCGCACAGGGCCAGGACGGCCGCGCCGATCATGCTGCGACGAATGAACGGCAGTGCAAAACGAGCTGGTTGTGATTTCATTGGCTGGATCAAAGGGTCAGTCATTTGGACAACGAATACATATTGTTTTTTGCCGGTGCATCGGGCTGGTTTATCGGACCGCTATTCGGTCTTTATTAGAACAGCCGCACCAGGTCATTGAAGACAGCGAGCGCCATCAGCATGAACAACAGGCCGACTCCGGCGCGCTGTGCGATCTCGCCGACGCGCGCTGGAAGAGGACGACCGGTCAAAACTTCCAGCGAATAATACAGTAAATGGCCACCATCCAGAACTGGAATTGGTAACAAATTCATTACGCCTAAGCTAATACTAATAAAGGCGATGAACTGTAAATAGCTCACCAGGCCGATGCGCGCGGTCTGTCCGGCATAGTCGGCGATGGTGATCGGACCGGTCACGTTCTTCCACGACGCTTCTCCGGTGAGCATCTTGCCGATCATCTTGAGCGTCATGATGCTGGTGTCCCAGGTGCGTTCGGCGCCGCGCGCGATGGCCTCGAACGGGCCGGAAGTCACGGTCACCATTTCCGGCGCCTGCGCCACCATCACGCGGATCACGCCCGTGCCCTTGCCGTCGTTCTCCGGGGTCAAAGGCAGCGTCACCGTGCGGCCGCCACGGTCGACGTCCAGCTGCAGGGTCTTGCCGGGCGCGCCGCGCACTGCCTCGATGAAGGCGATGCCGTCGACCACCGGGCGGCCGTCGACGCGCAGCACCAGGTCGTCCTTTTGCAGGCCGGCGCGCTGCCCTGCCCCGCCGGCCAGCACGTCCTGCACGCGCGGCGCCGGACGCCACGGGCTCATGCCGAGCGCGTCCATCACATCGCCTTCGACGTCCAGCGCGCCGACGGTGGCGGCGGGAATCGTGGCCGAATAGGTGCCGCCGTGGTCGCCGCGCAGTTCCAGGCGGGCATCAAGCTTGTCGACCGCCGCATGCATCACCTGCCAGCGCAGTTCGGACCACGAGCGCACCGGATTGCCGTTGACGGCGGTGACGGTGTCGCCACCGCGCATGCCGGCCTGGTGCGCAAGCGAGGTTTCCGGCAGCGCGCGCAGGCGCGCCGACGGTTCGTCGACGCCATGCATATACAGCGCCGCCATCAGCCCAATCGCCACCAGGAAGTTCGCCATCGGACCGGCGGCGACGATGGCGATGCGTTTCCACACGCTCTGACGTGTGAATTCGCGCTCCAGGTCGGCGTCGTCCTTGGGCGCGGTTTCGGGATCGCGGCTGTCGAGCATCTTGACGTAGCCGCCCAGCGGCAAGGCCGAGACCGCCCATTCGGTCTGGTCGCGGCCGAAGCGGCGCGACCAGACGACGCGGCCCATGCCGACCGAGAAGCGCAGCACCCGAACGCCGCACAGGCGCGCGACCAGGTAATGACCCAGTTCGTGGATCACGATCAGGGGACCGAGCGCCAGCACGAAAGCCAGCACGGTAGTAAAGAAGTTCATGGCAGCTTGGAAGACAGGTCGAGGCCGGGTTCAGTTCCGTATTTCAGTGACAAAGCTCAGTGACAAAGCTCAGTGACGCAGGCGCGCGATCTCGGCCTGGGCAGCCTCGCGTGCGCGTGCATCCTGCGCCATGACTGCCTCGATCGAGGATGCCGGGCCATGCGCGACCGCATCCATCACGCGCCGGATCACGCGGTCGATGTCGCGGAAACCGATCTGGCGTTCGAGGAAGGCCTGCACCGCCACTTCATTGGCGGCATTGAGCAATGCCGGCGCCGTGCCGCCGGCGCGCAGGGCGTCGAACGCCAGGGCCAGGCACGGGAAGCGTTCGAAGTCGGGCTGGTAGAACTGCAGCGCCGCCATTTGCGTCAGGTCGAGCTGGGCCACGCCGGAAGCGATGCGCTCGGGATAGGCCAGCGCGTGCGCGATCGGGGTGCGCATGTCCGGGTTGCCGAGCTGGGCCAGCACGGAACCGTCGACGTACGACACCATCGAGTGGATCACGCTTTGCGGGTGGATCACCACTTCGATCAGGTCGGCCGGGGCGCCGAACAGCCAGTGGGCCTCGATCACTTCCAGGCCCTTGTTCATCATGGTGGCCGAGTCGACCGAGATCTTGCGGCCCATCGACCAGTTCGGATGCTTGCAGGCTTCTTCCGGCGTGACCTGTTCCAGCGTCTCGACGGCGCGATTGAGGAACGGGCCGCCCGAGGCGGTCAGCAGGACCTTGGCCACGCCGGCGGCGTTCGGGTCACGCGCGTAATTGCCCGGCAGCGATTGGAAGATCGCGTTGTGCTCACTGTCGATCGGCAGGAGCGTGGCGCGGTGCTCGCGTACGGCGTCCATGAACAGCTGACCGGACATCACCAGCGCTTCCTTGTTCGCCAGCAGCACTTTCTTGCCGGCGCGGGCGGCGGCCAGGGTCGGGGCCAGGCCGGCGGCGCCGACGATGGCGGCCATCACGGTATCGGTGTCGGGCGACGCGGCGATGTCGCACAGCGCCTGTTCGCCGTATTCGATGTCGATGGCGAGGTCCTGCAGCAGCGCCTGCAGGCGCGCTGCCGCATCCGCCGTGCCGACCACCGCGCGCTGCGGGCGGTGGATGCGGCAGGCGGCGGCCAGTTCCTCGACGCGGCTGTGGGCGCTCAGCGCGTATACCTGATAGCGCTCGGGATGACGCGCCAGCACGTCGAGGGTCGAGGCGCCGATCGAACCGGTGGCGCCCAGGATGGTGATGCGTTGCATGTGAACTTCCTTCTAGAGCCAGGTGGCGGCGAGCGCCGCCAGTGGCAGGACCGGCACCAGTGCGTCGATCCGGTCCAGCACGCCGCCGTGGCCAGGCAGCAGGTTGCTGCTGTCCTTCATGCCGGCGCGGCGCTTGAGCTGGGATTCGAACAGGTCGCCGACGATGCTGGCGGCGACGATGAGGATCAGGATGGCGAACAGGCCGAGCCAGCCGAAACTGGCCTGGACCTGCACCGCGAAGGTATTGGCCAGCGCTTCGCCGCCGAACAGCACGGTAAGCGTGGCCAGGATCAGCGTGACGATGCCGCCGCCGATCGCGCCTTCCCACGACTTGCCCGGCGAAATGGTCGGGGCCAATTTGTTCTTGCCAAAGGTCTTGCCGCACACATAGGCAAAGATGTCGGCCGACCACACGATGGCCAGCACCGACAGCAGGAACAGCGCCGAATACTGGTACAGGGTGACGATGGCGGCGAAACACGCCACCAGGCCGAGCGCGTACAGGACGCTGAGCAGCGTGTTGCCGGTGCTGTTCAGCGGCGGCAGGCCGAACTTGAGGGTTGGCGTGAAGCGCAGCACCCACAGCAGCACCCCGATCGCGAACCAGAACGTGGGGTTGGCCTGGCCGGCACCGAAGAAAGTATAGGCGAACACGGCGGTCCAGACGACCGCGATCAGCACCGCGCGCTTGTTGCCCGGATTGAAGAGGCGGAAACACTCCCAGATCGCGGCGCCGAAGAACACCGACGCGACAACCGCGAACGCCATGTAGTTATTGGAATACAGGACTGGCAGCAATACTGCCAGCAGGACGAGCGCGGTAATGATCCGGGTTTTGAGCATGCGGTGGTCTGTTAGTTGGTCTTGTTCGCTACCTGGGCGCCGGTCTGTCCGAAGCGCCGTTCGCGTTCCTGGTAGGAGCGGATCGCTGCGTCCAGCGCTTCGGGCGTGAAATCGGGCCAGAAGGTATCGGTGAAATACAGTTCCGAATAGGCCAGCTGCCACAGCAGGAAATTCGAGATCCGTTCTTCGCCGCCGGTACGGATGAACAGGTCGGGCTCGGGCGCGTACGCCATCGCCAGGTGCGGCGCCAGCATCTCTTCGGTAAATTCCGTTGCGCCCGGATTGGCCTGCACCATCTTCCCGGTTGCCTGCATGATATCCCAGCGTCCGCCGTAGTTGGCGCACACGCTGACCGTCAGGCGGCTGTTACCGGCGGTACGGCGCTCGGCGTTGGCGATCATTTCCTGCAGCTTGGGGTCGAAGCGGCTGAGGTCTCCCACCACTTTCAGGCGGATGTTATTCGCGTGCATCTTCGACACTTCGCGCTCGAGCGCGGTGACGAACAGGCGCATCAGTAGCGAGACTTCCTCGGCCGGGCGGCGCCAGTTCTCGGACGAGAAGGCGAACAGGGTCAGGTACTCGACCCCGCGTTCGACGCAGGCCTCGACCACGCCGCGCACGGCTTCCACACCCTTGACGTGGCCGGCGACGCGCGGCAGCAGGCGTTTAGTGGCCCAACGGCCATTGCCATCCATAATGATGGCGACATGGCGCGGCACACGGGGCGCGTCGGGAACAGCGGCGGTCGAACTTTTGAATATCATAAATCCACGAGACTACGGCAGGAATCCTGCGTCAGGGCAGCGGCTCAAGGCACGGCCGCGCGGCAGGTATTGCTAGATGGCTAATCAGTAAAGCGCCCATCATAAGGCAGCGGACCGGCCGCGGCAAGTTGCCGGGGCCGGTCCGCGGGGTGCCGGATGGCTGGACGGGATTTACACCGTCAGGATTTCTTTTTCTTTCTCGCCCAGCAGCTTGTCGATGTCGGCCACGGCCTTGTCGGTCAGCTTCTGGATTTCGTCCGATGCGCGGCGCTCGTCGTCTTCCGACGCGGTCTTGTCTTTGACCATTTTCTTCAGCGCTTCGTTGGCATCGCGACGGATATTGCGCACGGCAATCTTCGCATCTTCGCCTTCCGACTTGGTCAGCTTGACCATTTCCTTGCGGCGCTCTTCGGTCAGCGGCGGGGTCGGCACGCGGATCATGTCGCCCTGCGACGACGGGTTCAGGCCCAGGTCGGCGTCACGGATGGCTTTTTCGATGGTGCTCAGCATTTTCTTTTCAAATGGCTGGACACCGATGGTGCGTGCATCGACCAGGGTCAGGTTGGCGACCATCGGCAGCGCGGTCGGCGAACCGTAGTATTCGACCATCACGTGGTCGAGGATGCCGGTGTGGGCGCGGCCGGTGCGGACCTTGGCCAGGTCGGCCTTCAGGGTCTCGATGGACTTGGCCATGCGATCCTGGGCATTTTTCTTTACGTCAGCTAAGGACATGCTGCTCTCCTGTTATTTCAGTGTTGATCAAACGTGGACCAGTGTACCTTCGTCTTCGCCCATCACGACACGGGTCAGTGCGCCCGGCTTGACGATGGAGAAGACCTTGATCGGCAGCTTCTGGTCGCGGCACAGGGCGAACGCGGTGGCGTCCATCACCTGCAGGTGCTTGGCGATCGCTTCGTCGAAGGTGATCGATTCGTAGCGGGTCGCGTTCGGGTCTTTCTTGGGGTCGGCGGTGTACACGCCATCGACCTTGGTTGCCTTCAGGACAATCTCGGCCGAGATCTCGGCGCCGCGCAGGGCGGCGGCGGTGTCGGTGGTGAAGAACGGGTTGCCGGTGCCGGCGGCGAACACGACGACCTTGCCCTCTTCCAGGTATTGCAGGGCTTTCGGGCGCACGTAGGGCTCGACCACCTGCTCGATGCCGATCGCCGACATCACGCGCGCGGTGATGCCGACGTGGCGCATGGCGTCGGCCAGGGCCAGCGCGTTCATGACCGTGGCCAGCATGCCCATGTAGTCGGCGGTGGCACGGTCCATGCCCTGGGCGCCGGGAGCGACGCCGCGGAAGATGTTGCCGCCGCCAATCACCACCGCCACCTGCACGCCCAGCTTCGCCACTTCCGCCACGTCGGCCACCATGCGCTCGATGGTCGCGCGGTTGATGCCGAACTGGTCGTCACCCATCAGCGCTTCGCCAGACAGTTTCAGGAGGACTCGTTGGTAGGCTGGTTTTGTCATGATGAAGCGGCTCCTAATAAATTGTTTCGAATTCGGGTCTGACCGGGCCCGGGGCCGCTGGTCTCATCTGTCGGGGACGGATGGCATTCTAAGGCGGACGCTGCGACGAAGGCGCAGCGCAGGAGCATGGCCACGCACGCAAGGTGTCCACCTTAAAAAAACGGGCCTCACGGCCCGCTTTTGCGATTACTGCTTGTTGGCAGCCATCTGTGCCGCGACTTCGGCTGCGAAGTCGTCGACCTTCTTCTCGATGCCCTCGCCCACCACATACATGGTGAAGCCCTTGACGGTCGTGTTCGATGCCTTCAGGTACTGTTCGATCGACTGCTTGTCGTTCTTCACGAATGCCTGGTTCAGCAGCGAGACTTCTTTCAGGTACTTCTGGATCGAGCCTTCGATGCGCTTGGCAACGATCTCGTCCGACTGCACTGGCTTGCCGGCGGCGACAGCGGCGTCCGCGTCTTCCTTGGCCTTCAGTTGTGCAACCGAACGCTCTTTTTCGATCATTTCAGCAGGCACTTGCTCCGACGACAGCGAGACTGGCTTCATGGCAGCGATGTGCATGGCCAGGTCCTTGCCGACTTGCTCGTCCGAACCCTCGAAATCGACGATGACGCCGATACGGGTGCCGTGCAGGTACGACGCCAGCTTGCCGGTGGTTTCGAAACGCTGGAAGCGGCGCACGGTCATATTCTCACCGATTTTGCCGATCAGCGCAGTGCGCACGTCGTCGAAGGTCTTGCCGTCGTGCGGCAGGGCTGCCAGGGCGGCGACATCAAGCGGGTTGTTTTCGGCGACCAGCTTGGCGGCCAGGTTGACCATGGCCAGGAACTCATCGTTCTTGGCGACGAAGTCGGTTTCGCTGTTGACTTCGACGATCGCGCCGACGTTGCCCGAAATGTAGGTGGCGACCACGCCTTCGGCGGTCACGCGTGCCGATGCCTTCGATGCCTTGCCGCCCAGCTTGACGCGCAGGATCTCTTCAGCACGACCCATGTCGCCGTCGGCTTCGGTCAGTGCCTTCTTGCATTCCATCATTGGCGCGTCGGTCTTCGCGCGCAGTTCGCCCACCATTGCTGCAGTAATCGCTGCCATGTTCTGTTCT
The DNA here is from genome assembly GCF_030411955.1 of Massilia sp. YIM B02443. GTDB lineage: Bacteria > Pseudomonadota > Gammaproteobacteria > Burkholderiales > Burkholderiaceae_D > Telluria. The sequence goes on along the minus strand of NZ_JASNRA010000012.1, from coordinate 5,495 downwards.
CCTAAATGGTTATCCAGGGTGCCGGCCGCCATGCAAGGCGACCCGCGTAAATTCTTCAGCTTAAAAAAAGGGGGTGCTCGTGTGCGGCGCCCCCTTCGATTCCCGTGCGGGCGTCACGCCCGCAAGGAATTATGCCTGCTCGGAGACTTCGACGAAGTCGTCGCCGCCGGCCTTGACCATCTCAACGACTTCGTTGGTGGCGTTGGCGCGGCCTTCCAGGATCGCATCGGCGACGCCGCGTGCGTACAGGGTGATTGCCTTCGACGAGTCGTCGTTGCCTGGGATGACGTGGGTCACGCCTTCTGGCGAGTGGTTGGTGTCGACGATGCCGATGACCGGGATGCCCAGCTTGCCGGCTTCGGTGATCGCGCCCTTGTGGTAGCCGACGTCGACGACGAAGATCGCGTCAGGCACGCCGCCCAGGTCCTTGATGCCGCCGATCGACTTCTGCAGCTTTTCCATTTCGCGCGAGAACATCAGCGCTTCTTTCTTCGACATCTTCTCGACCGAACCGTCTTCGATCTGGGCTTCCATGTCTTTCAGGCGCTTGATCGAGGTCTTGATGGTCTTGAAGTTGGTCAGCATGCCGCCCAGCCAGCGCTGGTCGACGTATGGCACGCCGGCGCGCTGCGCTTCAGCAGCGATGATGTCGCGTGCTTGACGCTTGGTGCCGACCATCAGGATGGTGCCGCGGTTGGCCGAGATCTGCTTGATGGTCTTCATCGCATCCTGGTACATCGCCATGGTTTTTTCCAGGTTGATGATGTGGATCTTGTTGCGATGACCGAAGATGAACGGTGCCATCTTTGGGTTCCAGAAACGGGTCTGGTGGCCGAAGTGGATACCGGCTTCCAGCATTTCACGCATAGTAACGGACATGTAATTCTCCAGGGTTGGGTCTTGAATGTGGCCAGTCACCAAATAGGCACCCTTGTAGGGCCACACTCGCGATTTCACTAAAAATAAAAGACTGTTTTTACAACATTGCCCGATGCGAATCGGAGCAACCCGAGATTCTAGCGGGATTTGTCCATTTTTTCAAGCGTGCAAAGACCGGCAAAAAGCGACCCGCTCCTCGGGGCAGTCGACTTCCCTTATAATGAACCGATATCGTCCGGGCAAGCTTCGACGTCAAGCGCCCGGCTCAACCGTTTTTGCAGGATACGACACCCCATGGTCTCCCCCATCAAGACTCCGGAAGAAATCGAAGGCATGCGCGTGGCGTGCCGCCTCGGCTCGGAAGTGCTCGACTACATCACCCCCTTCATCAAGCCCGGCGTCACCACGCTCGAGCTCGACCGCCTGGCGCACGACTACATGGTCAACGTCCAGGGCACGGTCCCGGCCACGCTGAACTATGCGCCGCCGGGCTATCCGCCGTTCCCGGGCTCGATCTGCACATCGCTCAACGACGTGATCTGCCACGGCATCCCGGGCGAGCGCGTGTTGAAATCGGGCGACGCCCTGAACATCGACATCACCCCGATCACCAAGGACGGCTTCCACGGCGACAACAGCCGCATGTTCCTGGTCGGCGAACCGTCGATCATGGCGCGCCGCCTGTCCGAGATCACCTTCGAGTGCATGTGGCTCGGCATCGCCGCGGTCAAGCCGGGCGCCCACCTGGGCGACATCGGCCATGCGATCCAGAAGCACGCGGAAAAGAACGGCTACAGCGTGGTGCGCGAATTCTGCGGCCACGGCGTCGGCCGCGTGTTCCACGAAGAGCCGCAGGTGCTGCACTACGGCCGTCCGGGCACGCTGGAAGAGCTCAAGCCCGGCATGATCTTCACCATCGAGCCGATGATCAACGCCGGCCGCCGCGACATCAAGGAAATGCCGGACGGCTGGACCATCAAGACCAAGGACCGCAGCCTGTCGGCGCAATGGGAGCACACGGTGCTGGTCACCGAAACCGGGGTCGAAGTCCTGACCATGTCGGCCGGCAGCCCGCCGCCGCCCGCGATCGTGCTGCCGCTGCTGGGCGAAGCGGCGATCCCGCAAGCCGCTGCCGCAGCTTCCACAGTCGCGGCGTAACACCATGGGACAGGCCGCCGTCCTCGAAGCCGCGCGCACTACCTTGCGCGCCCGCCTGAAATCCGAACGCCAGCTGATCTTCCAGGCGTTCCAGGAGGACGGCAAGCCCGAGAAGCTGCTGCGCAACCTGCGCCAGTGCGTGGACGGCGTGCTCACCGACGCCTGGCGCGCGGCCGGCTTGCCCGAACACACCGCGCTGGTCGGCGTGGGCGGCTACGGACGCGGCGAACTGTTTCCCTATTCCGACGTCGACCTCCTGATCCTGCTCGGCCGTCCGGCTGACGCGATCACGCAAGCGCGCCTGGAAAGCCTGGTCCAGCTGCTGTGGGACCTGGGGCTGGAGATCGGCCACAGCATCCGCACCGTGGACGAGTGCATGGTCGAATCGAACGCCGACATCACCGTGCAAACCAGCCTGCTGGAAGCGCGGCAGGTAGCCGGCGACGGCGCGCTGTTCGAAGAACTGCAGCGGCGCTACCGCGACCAGCTCGATCCGCAAGCCTTCTTCCAGGCCAAGACCGCCGAGATGCGGCTGCGCCACGCCAAGTACGAATACACGGCCTTTGCGCTGGAACCGAATTGCAAGGAAAGCCCGGGCGCGCTGCGCGACCTGCAGGTGATCCTGTGGGTGGCCAAGGCCGCCGGCCTGGCCGACAGCTGGGGCCAGCTCGCCACGCGCGGGCTGATCACGCGCATGGAAGCGCGCCAGCTGATGGAAAAGGAGCGCGCCTTCAAGGACATCCGCATCCGCCTGCACCTGCACACCAAACGCCGCGAAGACCGGCTGGTGTTCGACGTCCAGACCGCGATCGCGAAAACGCTCGGGCTGGAGGACGCCGGCGAAGGCCCGGACGCGCGCCGCGCCAGCGAATTCCTGATGCAGCGCTACTACTGGGCCGCCAAGACCGTCACCCAGCTGAACACCATCCTGCTGCAGGACATCGAGGCCCAGCTGTTCCCGCAGCCGGCGGTGCCGTTCCCGATCGGCCCTTATTTCAACCAGGTGGGCAGCCTGATCGACGTGGTGCACGACGAGACCTTCGAGCGCCATCCGCCGGCGATCCTGGAACTGTTCGTGGCCATGACCGAGCGGCGCGAACTGAAGGGCCTGAGCGCGCGCGCCACGCGCGCCCTGTGGCATGCGCGCACGCGCATCGACGACGCCTTCCGCGCCGACCCGGGCAACCGCGCGCTGTTCCTGCGCATCCTGCAAGCGCCGCGCGGCCTGGTGCACGCGCTGCGCCGCATGAACGAATTCGGCATCCTGGGACGCTACCTGCCGGCCTTCCGCAAGATCGTCGGCCAGATGCAGCACGACCTGTTCCACGTCTACACCGTGGACCAGCACATCCTGATGGTGGTGCGCAACCTGCGCCGCTTCACGATGCCCGAGCACGCGCACGAATACCCGTTCTGCAGCCAGCTCATCGCGGACTTCCACGACCGCTGGGTGCTGTACGTGGCGGCCCTGTTCCACGACATCGCCAAGGGCCGTGGCGGCGACCACTCGAAGCTGGGCATGGAAGATGCCGAGCAGTTTTGCCGTGCCCACGGATTGAGCGAGGAAGACACCGAACTGGTGGTGTTCCTGGTCGAGCAGCACCTGACCATGTCCACGGTGGCGCAGAAGCAGGACCTGTCCGATCCGGACGTGATCTCCTCGTTTGCCGCCGTGGTGAAGGACGAGCGGCACCTGACCGCGCTCTACCTCCTGACCGTGGCCGACATCCGCGGCACCAGTCCCAAGGTCTGGAACGCGTGGAAGGCCAAGCTGCTGGAAGACCTGTACAAGGTCACGCTGCGCGTGCTGGGCGGTGAACCGCACAGCGCCGACCGCGAACTGCGCACGCGGCAAAAGGAAGCGCTGGCCACGCTGCGCCTGTTCGGCCTGGACGCCAACGCCCACGAAGCGCTGTGGAAGCAGCTCGACGTCGCCTACTTCCTGCGCCACGACGCCTCCGACATCGCTTGGCAGACGCGCGCCCTGATCGAGAAGGTGGACAGCGACAAGCCGACCGTCAAGGCGCGCCTGGCGCCGATCGGCGAAGGCCTGCAGGTGGCGGTGTACGTCAAGGACCAGCCCGACCTGTTCGCGCGCATCTGCAGCTACTTCGACCGCAAGAACTTCAGCATCCTGGACGCCAAGATCCACACCACGCGCCACGGCTATGCGCTCGACAGCTTCCTGGTGGCGGACGAGAACTTCGCCGGCAGCTACCGCGACATCATCAGCCTGATCGAGCACGAACTGTGCGCGCTGCTGGTGTCGCAGGAAGCGCTGCCGCCGGCGGTACGCGGCCGGCTGTCGCGCATGTCGCGTACCTTCCCGATCACGCCGACGGTGGAACTGCGGCCGGACGAACGCGGCCAGTTCCACGTGCTGTCGATCGCCGCCAACGACCGCATGGGACTGCTGTACGCGATCGCCAGCGTGCTGACGCGCTATCGCATCAACCTGCACACCGCCAAGATCCTGACCCTGGGCGAACGCGTCGAGGACGTGTTCCTGATCGACGGCCCGGCGCTGAACAACGCGCGCACCCAGGTACAGCTCGAGACCGACCTGCTCGACGCGCTCAAGGTCTGATCTTTCCTTTCCCGTATTTCGATCCACTTATTTTTGCAAAGCTTCACCGATGACCGAACCGCTCCGCCTCTCCAAACGTATGTCCGAACTCGGCCTGTGCTCGCGCCGCGAAGCCGATGACTGGATCGCCCGCGGCTGGGTGCGGGTGGACGGCAAGGTGGTGTCGGAACTGGGCAGCAAGGTGCTGCCGACGCAGCGCATCACGGTCGAGCGCCAGGCCGCGGCCGAGCAGTCCAAGCGCGTCACGGTGCTGATCAACAAGCCGGTCGGTTTCGTCAGCGGCCAGGCCGAGGACGGCTATACGCCGGCGGTGGCGCTGATCAAGCCCGAGAACCGCTGGCTTGATGATCCATCGAACGAGCAGTTCCACCCGACCCAGTTGCGCAGCCTGGTGCCGTGCGGCCGTCTGGACATCGACTCGGTCGGCCTGCTGGTGCTGTCGCAGGACGGCCGCATCGCCAAGCAGTTGATCGGCGAGAACACCTCGGTCGACAAGGAATACCTGGTGCGGGTGCGCTACACCAAGCCGGGCAAGCTGCCGGACGCCGACCTCAAGAAACTGAACCACGGCCTGTGGATGGACGGCAAACCGCTGCTGCCGGCCAAGGTGCGCTGGCAGAACGACGACCAGCTGAGCTTTACGCTGAAGGAAGGCAAGAAGCGCCAGATCCGCCGCATGTGCGATATGGTGGGCCTGAAGGTGATCGGCCTGAAGCGCGTGCGCATCGGCCGCGTCAAGCTGGGAAATCTGCCGGAAGGCCAGTGGCGTTATCTGCTGCCGGAAGAGCAGTTCTAACACCCGCACAAATGCATCGTAGGGTTGGCGGCGCAGCCGCCAACCCTTGTATCTTGCTCATATTGGTGGTTAGCT
>NZ_JASNRA010000011.1 GCF_030411955.1 Massilia sp. YIM B02443 | reverse complement strand
GCATATGTTCGAATGAGTTCCTCGCTAACTGTTAGAACCCTCATCCGACATAGCTCCAAGCCACCAGGAATCAGGTACCTGAATCAGGTACCTGGGAAGCAGAACTGCAACGCAATCGTTTCAAAAAGCATAATTTGTTAATTTATTGCATCGTGAAACGTGCACCCTGTGACATGTGCTAGAGTCAATAAATATCATTTTTTTAATGCTCTCAGGCATCACCTAGAGCGAGGCTTTATGAAATCCGGGTACGTATCATGGAATTGAACAGGGAAGTCAGCCAGCGCATGAACATGCTGCGCTTCCTGATGATCGTCGGCGTCGTGGTGCTGCACACGCCGCCGTTCCTGGCGCTGGGCGAGCAGCCTGTCACCTTCTTCGAGCATTTCAAGGCCTTCTTCCAGGGCGCGGTGTTCCGCACCACGGTCCCGATCCTGACCTTCATCTCGGCCTACCTGATCTTCACGGCGGGCCTGGATCGCAGCCCGCTCAAGCTGTACAAGAAGAAGTTCTACAGCCTGGTGGTGCCGTTCATCTTCTTCAACCTGGGCCTGCTGGCCTTCACCTGGATCTGCCAGCGCTACCTCAACATCCACATCTTCCGCGAACTGCTGAATGCGGACTTCATGGAATGGATGGACGCCGCCTTCGGCCTGCGCGATTCGCCGGTCAACTACCCGCTGCACTTCCTGCGCAACCTGGTGGTGCTGGTGCTGGTCGCGCCGCTGCTGGGCATGCTGCTGCGCAGTGCGCCCTTCGTCGGCCTGGCTGTCGTGTTCTGCATCGGCCACTTCAATCTCGAAGGTCCGATCCTGCTGCGCAACAATATGCTGATCACCTTCTACCTAGGCGGCATGGCCGCGCTGCTGCCGGTGAACATGCTGGCATTCGACAAATACCGGGTGCCGGCGCTGATCCTGTTCTGCATCGCCTGCATCGCGGTGGTGGAGTTGCGCGTCAAGAATCTCGACTACCTGGTCTATGTCTCGCCATTCCTGGTGTGGCCGGCCGCCTCGCTGCTCTCGAATACCCGCGCCGGCATCTGGATGACGCGCATGAGCTCGTACAGCTTCTTCATCTTCCTGGCCCACGCGCCGGTGCTGGCCGGGGCCTGGTTCGTCTACAAGCGCTACCAGGCGCTGGTGCCGGCGCCGCTGTTCTGGTTCGCGACCCCGCTGCTGACCGTGGCCTTGCTGGTGGTGCTGTGGAAGTTGTTCGACGCCACCCTCGGTCCGGCGTTCGCCTTCGCCACCGGCTGCTACAAGAAAAAGAAGCTGGCGCGTCCGGCCGGGCAGCCGGCGCTCGACATCGTCGCCGCTCCCAACCTGAAGTGATGCCGGCCGCGCGCCGGCACTGACGGGCAGCCTGGCGGCGCGCTTCTGGAATCGTGCGTCGGTACGCTACAATCGGCACCTTGATTCGTTGAAAAGAGCCGCCATGCCCGTCACGCCGCCGTCCCTGTTTCCTCCGATCCAGCCCCTGCGCCACGGCATGCTCGCGGTCGACGAGCTGCACACGATCTACTGGGAAGAGGTCGGCAATCCGGACGGCATTCCCGTCATCTTCCTGCACGGCGGCCCGGGCGCCGGCCTGTCGCCGCAGCACCGGCGTTTCTTCGATCCGCATACCTACCGCGTGATCCTGTTCGACCAGCGCGGCGCCGGCAAGTCGACGCCGCTGGGCGAATGGCGCAACAACACCACGCAACTGCTGATCGAGGACATCGAACGCCTGCGCGAGCAATTCGGCATCGACAAATGGCTGGTGTTCGGCGGCTCCTGGGGCTCGACCCTGGCGCTGGCCTACGGCGAAGCGCATCCCGAGCGCTGCCTGGGCTTCGTGCTGCGCGGGATCTTCCTGTGCACGCGCGCCGAAGTCGACTGGTTCATCAACGGCGCCCAATGGTTCCACCCCGAGCTGTACGCCGAATTCGTGGCCCCGATTCCCGAAGAAGAACGGTCTGACCTGCTCGGCGCCTACGCCCGGCGCCTGCTGTGCCACGATCCGGAAGTGTATTGGCCGGCGGCGCGCGCCTGGAGCCGCTTCGAGGGACGGCGCGTCTTTCTGCTGCCGCAGCCCGAGGAAGTCGCCTCCGACACGCTCGACCTGGGCGTGGGCCGGCTCGAGTCGCACTACATGCTCAACGGCGCCTTCATCGAGGACGACCAGCTGGTGCGCGACCTCAAGCGCATCGCGCACCTGCCGGCGATCATCGTGCAGGGCCGCTACGACGTGATCTGCCCGCCGCTGTCGGCCTGGCGCCTGCACGCGGCCTGGCCGGGCTCGAAGCTGTCGATGATCCCCGACGCCGGCCACGGCGCGCTGGAAGCCGGCATCGCGCGCGCGCTGGTGGCGGCCACCGAACAGTTCAAGCGGCTCGGCCGCTTCGAATGATCACCGTCCCCCGGGGCGCTCACTGCTACACTAGGCCCCAGGCACATCACAACAATTCGAACGTGTTTTCATGAATATCCAGATCAGCGACATCGGCCACGTCATCCAGCTGGCGATCGCCCCCGTCTTCCTGCTCACCGGCGTGGCCACCAAGCTGACCGTGCTGACCAACCGCCTGGCGCGCATCATCGACCGCACCCGGGTGCTGGAAGACCGCCTGAAGGTCAGCGCCAACGCCGAATACTCGGAAGAACTCGAGCTGTTGTACCGGCGCTCGCACCTGGTCAACTTCGCGATCGCTTCCAGCACCGCCTGCGGCCTGCTGGTGTGCGTGGTGATCGCCATGCTGTTCGCCGGCGACACCACCGGCATCGTGCTCGACCAGTACATCGCGGCCTGCTTCGTGCTGGCGATGCTGGGCCTGACCAGCAGCTTCGTGTATTTCCTGCGCGAGATTTTCCTCTCGGCGCGCTTCATGCGCATGCAGCACCAGAACTCGCTCCAGCAACAGCCGCGCTGACGCGGCCGTTGCCAACGGCATCACCAGAAAGATCGTCATGCAAGACTACCAACGCCCACCGACCCTGCACCGCTACGCACTGCGCACTGAACTCGAGCACTCGCTGAAGAGCGGCCAGTTCCGCCTGGAGCCGAACGGCGGCTTCCTCAACCTGTCGTTTTCCACCGTCTGGGACAAGCGCCTGTTCGACATCATCACGCCGAGCGACGCCTGCCTGGTGATCCACAATACCGAGGAATTCGGCGAGCGCCTGCACCGCGCGGTGCAGCGCCTGCTGCCCAACTGGGCCGGCATCGACGGCGCCATCGCCTATGGCGGCCGCTCGCCGCTGGGCGCCGCCTTCACCCGCAGCCCGGGCCAGGCGCGCGAAAAGGAATGGCAGTTCGCGTGGCGCTCGATGTCGCCGGGCGCCAGCCTGAATCCGGTGGTGGTCAGCATCGGCAGCATCGAAAGCTTCGCCGAACTGCGCGACCGCGAAAGCCACCTGGCTTGATTGATCGGGCGCGCGCAATCCCGGGCTGACGCCGGGTGCGCGCGTCCGCGGAAGATTTACTTCTTGCGCACCACCACGCAGCCGATCGAGTAGCCGGCGCCGAACGAGCAGATCACGCCGTTGCTGCCGGCCGGCAGGTCATCCTGGTACTTGTGGAAGGCAATGATGGAACCGGCCGACGAGGTGTTGGCATAGCTGTCGAGGATCACCGGCGCCTCGCCCGGTTCGGCGTCGCGTCCCAGCAGGGTGCGCACGATCAGCAGGTTCATGTTCAGGTTGGCCTGGTGCAGCCAGTAGCGAGATACGTCGGCGGTGGTGAGGCCGGACGCCGCGATCGTGTTGGCGATGGTCTCGGCCGCCATCGGGCAGACTTCCTTGAACACCTTGCGCCCCTGCTGGCGGAACAGTTTATCGGGCTGGCCGACGCCGGCTTCGTCGAAGCGGTTCATGAAGCCGAAGTTGTTGCGGATGTTGTTCGAGAAGCTGGTCTTGAGCTGGCTGTCCAGGATTTCCCACTGGTGCGCGCCAGTGGCGGTGTCGGCCGCTTCGATGATGATCGCGGTGCAGGCGTCGCCGAAGATGAAGTGGCTGTCGCGGTCGCGGAAGTTCAGGTGGCCGCTGGTGATTTCCGGGTTCAGCACCAGCACCGCGCGCGCACGGCCGCCGCGCACCGCGTCGACCGCGGTGGCGATGCCGAAGGTGGCCGAGGAGCAGGCCACGTTCATGTCGAAGCCGAAGCCGTCAATGCCGAGCGCTTCCTGCACCTCGACCGCCATCGCCGGATAGGCGCGCTGCATATTGCTGCAGGCGACCAGCACCATGTCGATATCAGGCGCCCCCTTGCCGGCGCGCTCCATCGCCTCGCGCGCCGCCGCCACGCACATCTCGGCCTGCAGCGACACCTGGTCGTCGGGACGTTCGGCGATGCGCGCGGTCATGTGGGCCGGATCCAGGATGCCGCTCTTTTCCATCACGTAGCGCGACTTGATGCCGGACGCCTTTTCGATGAAGGCGCTGCTCGACGGCTCCAGCGCGGTCATCTCGCCGGCGGCGATCGCGGCCGCGTTTTCCTGGTTGTGCAGTTCGACGTAGGCGTTGAAGGCCACCACCAGTTCATCGTTCGAGATGGAGTGCGGCGGCGTAAACAGGCCGGTGCCGCTGATCACGACAGGTTTCATGTTCTTGAAACTTTCAAAGGAAATAACGGGACTTGCCCGCAAGATGCGCCGATTCTACACGCTCGGACCCAGCCTGGGAATTGGCGGCTTGGCTACTCGGAGGCTGCCGGCGAACGCATGCGAGCTGGCTCAATGGGCGGCACTGCGGGGGCACTGCGCGGACCCGCTGTGGGCAAACTGCGGGCAAACTGTGGCCAACTGCGGCGGCGGTCAGCGCGCGTGGCGTGCCAGCGTGGCGCCGCCAGCGCGCGGCGACAGCGCCACCTGCTGCCCTTTCAGGTGGCGCAGCGCCTGCGCCAGCTGGAAGTCGTCGCTGCCGCCGTAGTCGAGCGGCTTGCGCAGGCGCGACGCCGCGGGCGACGCCGCCAGCAGCCGCATCTGCTCTTCGATCTCGTCCTCGCGGGTGGCGATTTCCTGCGCCTTCTCGTTCGACAGGTGGTGCTGCAGGTCGGCTTCGCGCATGCGCAGCGCGTTCAGGCCGTCGCCGTCGGCGGTTTCGTCGACCGGGAAGTCGGGCACGATGCCGCGCGCCTGGATCGAGCGTCCGGCCGGGGTGTAGTAGCGCGCCGTGGTCAGCTTGACGGCGGCGTCGCGGCCGATCGGGCGGATGGTCTGCACCGAGCCCTTGCCGAAGGTCTGGCTGCCCAGGATCGCGGCGCGCTTNGCCGTGGTCAGCTTGACGGCGGCGTCGCGGCCGATCGGGCGGATGGTCTGCACCGAGCCCTTGCCGAAGGTCTGGCTGCCCAGGATCGCGGCGCGCTTGTAGTCCTGCAGCGCGCCGGCCACGATCTCGGAAGCCGAGGCCGAGCCGGTATTGACCAGCACCACCATCGGCAGCGTCTTGAACGCCGGCGGCAGCGCCGCCAGCGGATCGGCGCCGCTGCGCAGCATGTAGAACTCGGGGCGGCCATAAAAGCGCTGGCGCTGTTCTTCCAGCTGGCCGTTGGTCGAGACGATCTCGGCATTCTTGGGCAGGAAGGCGGCGGCGACCCCGATCGCGCCCTGCAGCAGGCCGCCAGGGTCGTTGCGCAGGTCGAGCACCAGGCCTTTCATGTCCGGATCCTCGCGGTACAGGGCCTGCAGCCTGGCCGCCATGTCGTCCACGGTCGGTTCCTGGAACTGCGAAATGCGCAGCCAGCCGTAGCCCGGCTCCACCATCCTGGCCTTGACGCTTTTCTGGACGATCTCGCGCCGCTCGACGGTGAGGCGCAGCGGCGCGGGCGCGTCCTTGCGCGCGATGGTGAGGGTGACGCGGGTGCCCGGCTCGCCGCGCATGCGCTTGATCGCGTCGTCCAGCGGCACGCCCTGCACCGCGAAGTCGTCGATGCGCGTGATCAGGTCGCCCGCCTTGATGCCGGCCTGCTCGGCCGGCGAATCTTCCATCGGCGCCACGATCTCGATATAGCCTTCTTCGCTTTCGACGATCTCGATGCCGAGGCCGACGAAGCGGCCTTCGGTGCCCTCGCGCAGTTCGCGGTAGGCACGCGGGTCGAGGTAGGCCGAGTGCGGGTCGAGCGATTCGACCATGCCGGCGATCGCCTGCGAGAGTAGATGTTTATCTTCGATCGGCTCGACGTAGTCGGACTTGATCACGCCATAGGCGTCGGCCAGCTGGCGCAGCTCGGCCATGGGCATGCTGGCCTCGACCGGCGGCTTGAGGGCAAGCGCCGAGAACTGCATGGTGAGGCCGACCCCGGCGATCGCGCCCAGGCCGATGAGGCAGGAATTCTTGAATGTGGAGCCCATGGAGGATCAGTATAAACCCGATTGCGCGGCGCTGCGGAGCAGGGCCCCGGCACCGACTGGCGCGCCGGCGCACAGGCGCCCGCCCACAATGCTTCGGGAAACAGAATCAGGACACGGGAAAGTTGCGAGAAGCAGGGAAGTTGCGAGAAGTAAAGACGTGTTGCACTTCACATGCCGTTAGTAAGCAATTGTAAGAATGCAAGCGAGCTGGGGGGAGGCAGCCTATAGTCGGAACCAGTTTTTCTCTCTCTCCACTTCTTGAAGTGGTCTTCGCCCGCGGCCCCCACCGCGGGTTTTTTTTGGTCCGTCCTATCCGGCGCATGGCGCGTTGGCGATCAGGCTGCCTCTGCAAACGATTGTACTCGCCTGTCGTCGGATCAGCCCGCGTTTGCTTGTCATTTTGTTGTCATCGTCCAACACATGCATATGCCAAATGGCATACAGACGATGTATCGAAAAGTAAAAAACGCCCCCAGCCCAGCGTCGACTGTTTCTCACCCGCTAGAATGCTTTTCTGCCGGATGCCGTGCGTGCGTCGGGCGAGGCTGATTTTTATCCGCAAAAAACATCATTGCAAACCACATTGCAAGTAAGGATTTTCCCGTGAAGCGACACCTCCTGAGCACCCTGACCCTGTCCATGATGGCAGCCTTCGCCGCGCCAGCCATGGCCGTTGACGCCACCCCGGCGGCAGCCGCTGCCGCCACGGCCGGCGCCAAGGCGGCCGCCAAGGCGGAACCCATCTCCGGCATCGACACCCAATTCATCGACACCAGCGTGCGTCCGCAGGACGACTTCTTCACTTACCTGAACGGCAAGTGGCTGAAGGAGACCGAGATCCCGAGCGACAAGGCCAGCTGGGGCACCTTCATGAAGCTGCGCGACGACACCACGCCGCAGCTGCGCGCCATCATCGAGGGCGCGCAGAAGAGCCGCATCGGCGCCGGCACCGAGATGCGCAAGATCGGCGACCTGTACACCAGCTACATGGACGAAGCGCGCCGCGAGACGCTGGGCGTCAAGCCGCTGAGCGCCGAGCTCTCGAAAATCCGTTCGCTGAAGAACAAGGCGGGCCTGCCGCAACTGGCGGCGCACCTGTCGAAGATCGGCGTCGCCACCCCGTACGGCATCTACGTCGGCCAGGACGCGCGCGAATCGACCCGCCACGTCACCTACATCAGCCAGAGCGGCCTGGGCATGCCCGACCGCGACTACTACCTGAAGATGGACGACAAGCGCCTGGCTGAGACCCGCGCCGCCTACGAACAGCACGTCGCCAGGACCCTGGCGCTGGCCGGCGAGAAGAACGCCGCCGCCCAGGCCAAGGCCATCGTCGACTTCGAGACCGAGCTGGCCAAGGTGCAGTGGACCAAGGTCGAGAACCGCGACCCGGTCAAGCGCTACAACAAGATGACGGTTGCCGAGCTGACCAGGCTGGCGCCAGGCTACGACTGGAATGCGGCGCTGGCCGCGGCCGGCGTCGGCAACAAGCTGGACACCATCATCGTCTCGCAGCCGAGCTACTTCACCGGGCTGAACGCCGTGCTGGCCAGGACCGAGCTGGCGACCCTGAAGTCGTACTTCGAATGGCAGCTGCTGCGCGAATATTCGCCGTACCTGTCGAAGGCCTTCGTCGACCAGAACTTCGCCTTCTACGGCACCGCGCTGACCGGCGTCACCGAACAGCAGCCGACCTGGAAGAAGGGCGTGGCCACGGTCGAAGGCGCGCTGGGCGAGCCGCTGGGCAAGCTGTACGTGGCCGAGCACTTCCCGGCCGAGCGCAAAGCCCGCATGGAAGAACTGGTGAAAAACCTGATCGTGGCCTATGGCCAATCGATCGACAACCTCGAGTGGATGAGCCCGGAGACCAAGAAGGAAGCCCGCGCCAAGCTGGCCAAGTTCACGCCGAAGATCGGCTATCCGGACAAGTGGCGCGATTACTCGAAGCTCGACATCAAGGCCGATGACCTGGTCGGCAACGTGATGCGTTCCTCGACCTTCGAGTACAACCGCAATATCAACAAGCTGGGCAAACCGATCGACCACACCGAGTGGGGCATGACGCCGCAGACCGTGAACGCCTACTACCGCAGCTCGATGAACGAGATCGTGTTCCCGGCCGCGATCCTGCAGCCGCCGTTCTTCGACATGCGCGCCGACGACGCCGTGAACTACGGCGCGATCGGCGCCGTGATCGGCCACGAAATCGGCCACGGCTTCGACGACAAGGGCAGCCAGTCGGACGGCGACGGCAACCTGCGCGACTGGTGGACCGCCGAAGACCGCGCCGCCTTCAAGCAGCGCACCGACAAGCTGGTCAAGCAGTTCAACGGCTTCAGCCCGCTGCCTGGCTACCACGTCAACGGCGAACTGACGCTGGGCGAAAACATCGGCGACAACGCCGGCCTGTCGATCGGCTACAAGGCGTATAAGCTGTCGCTGAAGGGCCAGCCGGCCCCGGTGATCGACGGCCTGACCGGCGACCAGCGCTTCTTCATGGGCTTCGCCCAGGTGTGGCGTTCGAAGATGCGCGAAGCGCAGCAGATCAACCAGGTCAAGACCGACCCGCACTCGCCGGGCCAGTTCCGCGCCAACGGCACCCTGGCCAACATGCCGGAATTCTATGAAGCCTTCGGCGTGAAGCCGGGCGACAAGATGTACCTGGCGCCGGAAGATCGCGTGATCGTCTGGTAACACAGCAGGTTTGAAAACGGGCCGGCGCAGGATACGCCGGCCCGTTTTTCCTTCATCAACACGGAGAGAACATGAAACGACATCTGATGAGCGCCGCCGCACTGCTGCTGGTGGCCTCGCTGGCGCAGGCGCAGACCGGCGCCGGCAAGACCGGCGCCGCCAACGGCAGCGGCCTCACCACCGGCATCGCCACGCAATACATCGAGCCTTCCGCGCGCGCCCAGGACGACTTCTTCGAACACGTCAACGGCAAGTGGCTCAAGAGCGTCGAGATCCCGGCCGACAAATCGAGCTGGGGCGCCTTCCACAAGCTGGCCGACGACACCCAGCCGCAGCTGCGCGCCATCATCGAGCGCGCAGTAAGCGACAAGAACGCCGCTGCCGGCACCGAAGTGCGCAAGATCGGCGACTTCTACGCCAGCTACATGGACGAAGCGCGCCTCGAGCAGCTGGGCGTCGCGCCATTGAAAGACCAGCTGGCGCGCATCGCCGCGGTCAAGGACAAGGCCGCGCTGCCGGCGCTGTTCGCGCAACTGAACCGCATCGGCGTGAATGTGCCGCTGTCGTTCTACATCCACCAGGACGCCAAGGATTCGACCAAATACGTGGCCGATCTGCACCAGGACGGCCTGGGCATGCCTGACCGCGACTACTACCTGAAGAACGACGACGCCAAGCTGCTTGAAATCCGCACCAAGTACCAGCAGCATGTCGAGAAGATGCTGACCCTGGCCGGCGGTAAAAACGCCGCTGCCGATGCCAAGGCCATCGTCGACCTGGAAACCGAACTGGCCAAGGTGCAGTGGACCAAGGTCGAGAACCGCGATCCGATCAAGACCTACAACAAGGTCGAACTGAGCAAGCTGGCCGCGATGGCGCCGGGCTTCGACTGGAACGCCTGGCTGGCCGCCTCCGGCATCGCCGGCAAGACCGACTACGTGATCGTCAGCCAGCCGAGCTTCTTCAAGGGCTTTGCCGACGTGCTCAATCGCGTGCCGCTGTCGACCTGGCAGGCCTACCTGCAGCTGCACGTGGTGAACGGCTACGCCAGCTACCTCTCGAAAGCGTTCGTCGACCAGCGCTTCGCCTTCCACGGCACCACGCTGGCCGGCATCCCGCAGCTGGAACCGCGCTGGAAGCGCGGCGTCTCGACGCTGGAAGGCAGCCTGGGCGACGCCGTCGGCAAGCTGTACGTGAAAGAGCACTTCCCGGCCGAGCGCAAACAACGGATGGAAGAGCTCGTGAACAACCTGCTGGCCGCCTACAAGCAATCGATCGATACCCTCGACTGGATGAGCCCTGCGACCAAGAAGGAAGCGCAGGCCAAGCTGGCCAAGTTCACCCCGAAGATCGGCTACCCGAGCAAGTGGAAAGAGTACACCGCCCTGAGCGTCAAGCGCGACGATCTGGTGGGCAACGTGATGCGTTCGCGCGAAGTCGAGTACAACCGCGAGCTGAACAAGCTGGGTAAACCGATCGACCGCGACGAGTGGGGCATGACGCCGCAGACGGTCAACGCCTACTACAACCCGGAACTGAACGAGATCGTGTTCCCGGCCGCGATCCTGCAGCCGCCGTTCTTCGACGCCAAGGCCGACGACGCGGTGAACTACGGCGGCATCGGCGCCGTGATCGGCCACGAGATCAGCCACGGCTTCGACGACCAGGGTTCGCAGTACGACGGCGACGGCAATATGCGCAACTGGTGGACCGAGGAAGACGGCAAGCGCTTCGGCGAAAAGACCAAGGCGCTGATCGCGCAGTACGCGGCCTTCAGCCCGCTGCCGGGCTACCACGTCAACGGCGAACTGACGCTGGGCGAAAACATCGGCGACAACTCGGGCCTGGCGATCGCGTATAAAGCCTACAAGCTGTCGCTGAAGGGTAAACCTGCGCCGACCATCGACGGCTTGAGCGGCGACCAGCGCTTCTACATGGGCTGGGCCCAGGTGTGGCGCGCCAAGATGCGCGAACCGGCGCAGATCGCCCAGATCAAGACCGATCCGCACTCGCCGGCCCAGTACCGCGCGAATGGCACGGTGAAGAACCAGCCGGGCTTCTACGAGGCGTTCGGGGTCAAGGCCGGCGACAAGATGTACCTGGCGCCGAAGGACCGCGTGATCATCTGGTAAATGGCTGGTGCTGACAGTGGCCGGCAGGTTCGCTTGCCGGACCTCGCTTAGTACCGCCACCCTTAAAACCGTCGTTCCCGCGAAGGCGGGAACCCAAGTTCGATGCTTACCACTAGCTCAAAACGAAGTGGCTGTGCACAAAAGCTTAGGTTCCCGCCTGCGCGGGAACGACGGTTTTTCGGTTAACGAAGGAAGAACAGTGGGGTGACTCAGGCTGCCTGGCGCGCCAGCGTCGCCGCGGCGCCGCGCCGGCCTTCGACCAGGCGCGAGAAGATCGCCAGCTGGCCGGCGGTGGTGTCGTCCCAGCTGAATTTTTCGGCATAGCGCCGCGTCGCCGCATGGTCCGGATAGTTGGCGCGCAGCTGCTGCACCGCTTCGGCCAGCTTCTCGTGGGTGCGCTCGGCCATCAGCACGCCCGCCTCGGGCGCGGCCACCACTTCCGGTGTGCCCCACACATTGCTGGCCACCACCGGCGTGCCGCACGCCATCGATTCGAGCAGCACATTGGCCCAGCCTTCGCGGCTCGAGGCCAGCACCATCGCATCGGCGGCGTTGTAGTATTTTTTAAGTTCGGTCTGCGCCACCGGGCCCAGGAACTTGACGCGGTCGGCCACGCCAATCTCGCTCGCCAGCGTCTCCAGGCGCTTGCGCTCCGGCCCGATCCCCGCGATCAGGAGCTTCACGCCCGGCAGCAGGGTCAGTGCGCGGATCGTCATGTCGTGCGCCTTGCGCGGATCGAGCACGCCGACCGAGATCAGGGTAAAGCCGTCGATCTCCAGCTCGGCGCGCATCGCGGCGCGGTCCAGCGGCGCGAAGCGCTGCAGGTCGACGCCGTTGCGCAGCGGCGTGATCAGGTTCGGCGCCACGCCCAGGCCGACCATCTCTTCCTTGAGCGCATTGCAGACCGTGATGATGCCGTCGGCCTGCGCCGCCGCTTCCAGGATCATGGCGCGCGGGCGGGCGAATTGCGGGATCAGGTTGATGTCGGTGCCGCGCGCGGTGATCACCACCGGCTTGTTGAAGTACCTGCCCAGTTTCACCGCCGCCACGCCGTCCGGATAGAAGTAGTGGGCGTCGATCACGTCGAAATCGTAACCCTCGTCGATCATGCGGCCGATGGTCGGCTTGACGCAGGCCGCCATCAGGCTCGGCGCCATCTGCATGCCGATCTTCGGGAAGTGCAGGTAGCGCGGGTGCTGGACGTCGATGCCATAGCGTACCTCACGCTCCGGCACCTGGGCGAAGTGGGCGTACTCGCCGAAGCGCGGGTGCTTGAACGGGAACCATGGCACCGGCGCGACCACGCGCGACTCGACCTGGCCACTGGCCAGCAGGTAGCGCAGCCGGGTCTCGACGAAGATCCCGTGGTTGGGACGCACGGCGTTCGGGAAGAGGGAACTGAAGGTCAGGAGTTTCATGCTGAAGAATCGTGATGCGAATCGGGATGCGAAGCGTGGTGAGAACCGTGATGCGCACGCAACTGCTCGCAGGCAAGTATAGAAATGTTTGTTGCAAGATATTTCATTTCTTCTCAAACCTCAATCGAATCTCAATCGAATCACGGGAAATTTACAATATAATAATTTCCGATCATCATTTTATGTGCTGAAACACAACCCGGCGTTGAAGCAAACCGGGTCTGCCGCAACCGTGTGGCAGGTTTCGCGCAAGCAACTCTACAATCCTCGTGCCTGCCACAGGCGTCTACTCTGGATAAGAACACTCATGAAAATTTCAGTTATCGGTACCGGTTATGTGGGCTTGGTCTCGGGAGCATGCTTTGCCGACGTCGGCAATAACGTCCTGTGCCTCGACATCAACGCCAGCAAGATCCAGATGCTCAAGGATGGCCAGATCCCGATCCACGAGCCGGGCCTGGACACCATGGTCATCGCCAACGCCGGCGCCGGCCGCCTGCATTTTTCGACCAGCTATGATGACGCGGTGGCGCATGCCGACGTGATCTTCCTGGCGGTCGGCACCCCGCCAGACGAGGACGGCAGCGCCGACCTGACCCACATCCTGGAAGCGGCGCGCCAGATCGGCCAGCGCATCACCAGGCCGATCGTGATCGTCGACAAGTCCACCGTGCCGGTCGGCACCGCGGACCTGGTGCGCCAGGCGGTGAAAGGCGAAATCGACCGGCGCGGCGCGCAAGTCGGCTTCACCGTGGTCAGCAATCCCGAATTCCTGAAGGAAGGCGCCGCCATCAATGACTTCATGCGTCCGGACCGGATCGTGGTCGGCAGCGATGATGCGCAAGCGACCACCCTGATGCGCCAGCTGTACGCGCCGTTCAGCCGCAACCACGAAAAACTGGTGGTGATGGACGTGCGCTCTGCCGAGCTGACCAAGTACGCGGCGAACGCCATGCTGGCCACCCGCATCAGCTTCATGAACGAACTGGCCAACCTGGCCGAACTGCTGGGCGCCGACATCGAAGCGGTGCGCCAGGGCATCGGCATGGACCCGCGCATCGGCTCGCAATTCCTGTACGCCGGCATGGGCTATGGCGGTTCGTGCTTCCCGAAAGACGTCAAGGCGCTGGTCAAGACCGCCGGCGGCTACGGCCAGCAGCTGCACATCCTGGAAGCCACCGAGCGCGTCAACGACCTGCAGAAGAACGTGCTGTACCGCAAGGTGTGCCGCTTCTTCGGCGGCGAAGACAAGCTGCGCGGCAAGACCATCGCCCTGTGGGGCCTGTCGTTCAAGCCGAACACCGACGACATGCGCGAAGCGCCGAGCCTGGTGCTGATCCGCGCCCTGTTCGCGGCCGGCGCGCGCGTGGTGGCTTACGACCCGGTGGCCAGCAAGGAAGCGTTGCGCGTGCTCAATGCCGAGCACGGCGAAGGCAAGTGCGCCGAGCTGCTCACCATCGCCAGTTCGGCCGAGGAAGCGGTGCGCGGCGCCGACGTGCTGGTGCTGGTGACGGAATGGAAGGAATTCCGCTCGCCGGACTTCACCTTCCTGGCCCGGACGCTGACCCAGCGCGCGGTGTTCGACGGCCGCAACATCTACGATCCGCACACCGTCGCCGCTGCCGGCCTGGCCTACGAAGGCATCGGCCGCGCGGTGAAGGCGGAGGCGCAATGAGCGGCCGCCGCATCCTGGTCACCGGCGCCGCCGGTTTCGTCGGCAGTTTCGTTGCCGCGCGCCTGGCGGCAATGGGCCACCAGGTGACCGGCTGCGACAACTTCAACGATTACTATGATCCGCAGCTGAAGCTCGATCGCGTCGCGGCCTTGTTGCAACCGGCCGGCATCGCCTGCGAAAAAGTCGACATCGCCGACAATGCGGCCTTGAGCGCGCTGTTCGATCGGGTGCAGCCGGAACTGGTGGTGCACCTGGCGGCCCAGGCCGGCGTGCGTTACTCGCTGCAGAATCCCTCGGCGTATATCCAGTCCAACCTGGTCGGCTTCGGCAACATCCTCGAAGCCTGCCGCCGGCACCGGATCGAACACCTGCTGTACGCCAGCAGCAGCAGCGTCTACGGCAGCAACGCCAAGGTGCCGTTCAGCGAAGCCGACCAGGTCGACGAACCGGTCTCGCTGTATGCCGCCACCAAGAAGGCCAACGAACTGATGGCGTATTCGTACAGCCACCTGTACGGCTTCCCGGCCACCGGCCTGCGCTTCTTCACGGTGTACGGTCCATGGGGCCGGCCGGACATGGCCTATTTCAGCTTTACCGAGAAGATGGTGCGCGGCGAAAAGATCCCGGTCTTCGCCGAAGGCAAGCTGACGCGCGACTTCACCTATATCGACGACATCGTCGAAGGCGTGGTGCGCCTGCTGTTCAAGCCGCAGCCGGAACAAGGTGGCAAGGCCCGTCATGCGGTCTTCAACATCGGCAATAACCAGCCGGTGATGGTGCTGGACTTCGTGCGCACGCTCGAGCGCGTGCTGGGCGTGCAAGCACAGCTGGACTTCCAGCCGATGCAGGCCGGCGACGTGCCGGCCACCCACGCCGACACCAGCCGCCTGCAGGAATGGGTCGGCTACAGGCCGTCGACCGCGCTGGAAACCGGGCTGTCGCATTACCGCGACTGGTACCGCAGCTGGCGCGCTTGAGCGCGGCAATCGGGCACAAAAGGAAAAGGGCAGCCGAGGCTGCCCTTTTTTATTGCAGCGCTGCTCCCGCAGCGCTTGGGTACAGACGCTGCGTGCAGCGCCGATTTACAGTGCCGATTCGTAGGCGCCGATATCGAGCTTGCCCACGACTGGACGGGTTGCGCCGGCGGCCGGGTGCTTGTAGACCGCGGTCGGCTTGAGCGCGAAGCCGCTGGCCGCCTTGCCCGGATCCGACGCGGCGCCGATCACCAGCGCATTGATGGTCGGGATCAGGTTGTAGGTAAGGCGGTTGATGAAGCCCGGCGCCACCGAACGGTAGTTGGTCTTCTCGACCGCGCCGACCTGGTTGGTCAGGGTGCCGGTGCCGCCGAAGATATTATTCTGCAACAAGACCTTCTTGGTGACGCCGCTGCCGACGAACACGAAGTTGCCGCGCGCGCTGTCGTCGTTCAGGAAGGTATTGTTGACCACGTACAGGTCGTGGCCCGGATTGCTGGCGCCTTCCACCCCATACGACAACATCGCCGGGTTGCTGTGCGAGGCCGGCTGCTGGATCACGTTGCCGATCACGTAAGAGGTGCCGGCGTTCGGCAGGTCGATCTCGTAGCTTGGCTTGCCGGTGGCGGTGGTGCTCTTTTCGCCCGGGGCGGTGGTCGAGAAGCGGTTGTAGGCGATGGTGTTGACCAGCGCGCGCGACTTCAGGTTGTGGCCGACCACGGCGTCGTGCGAGAAATTGTAGCGGAAGGTCAGGCTGGCAACCTTGCCGATGTACAGGTTGTGGGTCTGGCCGCTGCCTTGGCCGTTGTGGCCGAACTCGCTGTTCTCGATGACGATGTTGCTGGCGCTGTTGGCGCCGGTCAGGATGCCGTTTTCGTTATCGTGCAAAAAGGCCGAGCGCAGCGTGAAGTTGGTGCCTTCCAGGCGCAGCGCGGCGCCGTTCTTGTCGGCTACCTTGGCGCCGTACATCTCGACGTTTTCGATCGTGATGTTGTTGCCTTGAACGACCCAGATACCTTTGCCCATCGCATTCTTGCCGGCGGCGTCGATCTTCGGACGGCCGTTGACGCCGCGGATGGTCAGGTTGGCGGGCTTGATGCCGCACACGTCACCCTTGTAGGTGGCATTGCCGGCGATTTCGACGACGTCGCCGGCCTTGGCCACGGCGAACGCCTTGCAGGGAGTAGCGTAGGTCTTGCCGGCGCCAACCGACAAGGTAGCGGCCGAAGCCGGAACAATAGCGGCCAGCGACAGTGCAGCCAGCGACAGGCGCGACAAAAAGAAAAGTTGGGCTTGCATGGGGATGTCCTTGCGATTGTGGAATCTGAAAATTTCCTGCGACACATTCAGAATACCCTAATTCCGTTCGGAAAGAACGTTACCAATTGTAAGAAGAAGGTGCTGCGCAGGCATTCCCATAGGGAATATGATGATTGCTTGTGTTCTTATCACCGTCTAAAACGTCGCCAAAAAACGTCATTTATCGGAACTGCGGTTAACTCGCAGTTTGTACGAAGCGGTAACGGGAGGGGATGCTATTGGTGCTGCGCAGACATGAAAAAACCCGACAACCTTTCGGCTGTCGGGTTCGTTGGTGAAGGCCGGCCTCGGATCAGCGCGGCACGATCGCGAATTGCGGTGCGCCCGAATAGTCCGGCTTGACGCTGCGGGCCATGAACTTGTCCCACGCTGCCTTGCCGGCAGCGCCGGAGGCGGTCACGGCGTAGGCCAGGGCCGGCTGCATGTTCGACGGGTAGCCCATTGCCGAGGACGAGTAACCCGTCATTTCGCCCACTTTCAGGCCCAGCAGCTTGCCCATCTCGGCGCTGCCGCATGCCAAGCTACGCAGGGCTTGGCTTTGGGTCTGGTTTGCAGCATCCTTCAGTGTGGTGAACAGCGGACCCGACGAGGTAGCTTTGATTGCCAACGAATAGATCGCGCCGTCAATCCAGCAAAGGCCATTATCAGTCATGCGCTGCACCGGGAATTTGGCTTTCCAGGTCAGCAGGCGCTTGGCTTCGGTGAAGCCCAGGTCTGCCGCATGGCCGACCGACTGCGTAAAGAAGTCATCCTGCCATGGCGCGATGCCGGTGCCTTCGCGGTAGGCAAATGCTTGGTTAGTGAGCACCCCCAGCTTGTTGGCCTGCGCATTATCGGTATATGTCGAGTTGTACCAAGCCAGGTTGTTGTTGACGAAACCGGTAAAGTGCGACTTCAGGCGGTCGCTGTCCGGCGTGATGTAGGCCGCTTCAGCGATCGAGCGCAGGGTCCAGGCTTGGCCGCGCACCTGATTTGACTGCAGGATGCCTTTGGCGTATTCGCGGTAGCGCGGGTTGTACTGCAGTACATTGTGCGAAGCCCAGAATTGCAGCTCTTCCAGATAGTAGTAGTCACCAGTGACCAGGTATGGCAGGTAGGCCAGATTCGGCTGGTGCGAGGTATCGTGGGTGAACGGCGTGGCGCAACCGCCGCTGGTCGCACACGACGGGAACCACTCGTATTTTTTTGTGGTCGGGTTCAGGGTGTCGCCCTGGCGGCCGAGCAGCGTCATATACGGGAAGTCGATGATGCTGATCGGCTGGTCGGTGGTCTTGTCACGGTAGTGCATCGACCAGCTGCCGGCTAGGTCGCCATTGCCAAGCGTGACCATCTTGGCACGTGCATCCATACTGAGCAGATACAGGACCGACCATGCCGGGAGCAGGCCAATGTCTTCGCGGCCGCCAGTGGTAGGCATGTAGCGCATGGCGCTGCCGACGTGCATCGGGGTGGTCTTTTCGCCGGTCCAACCGTTCTTCAGGTTGGCGAGGGTCGATTCCTTGACGGTGATGCTCTGGTCGTAGTTGGCGACAGCGCCAGTGCTGATCAGGTAAGCGGCATCGTGTTTGACATTGATCGCGTCTGGAGCGGCATTGCCTTGCCAGAACACCTTGCGCCAGCGGGCATGATGCAGGTGCGTCAGAGCGGGCAAGGTGTACACGCTCTTGCCGCCAACCAGCACTTCTGCATCGTAGGTGAAGTTGCTCGGCGCTGGTTCATAAGCCCAGTTGTTTTCGACGGTAACGTCAACGCGCGCCTTCTTGGCGGCGTCGTACCAGCGCACGGCGAAGCGCGCGGTCAGGTGCGGGTGCTGCACGCCGCCGGCAGTCTTCAGCGGCGCCGACACCAGCCATTCGTTGACCGAGGCGCCGGCCAGCCAGCTGCTGGTCTTGCCGGCCTTGATCAGTTCGTCGGCCGAGGCGCTGTAGCGCACGCCGTTCAGGGTGGCGCTGACCGAGGCGTTGAAGCCGCTATTGAGCAGCGAGGCGGTGGTCACGCCGGTCGAGGTCGACGCTTTGCCGGCGGTCACCAGGTCCATCTTGCGGGTCTGGCTGGCGGCAATGGTCGGAATCACGCCCGAAATGATGGCGTGGCGCAC
This sequence comes from Massilia sp. YIM B02443, assembly GCF_030411955.1. Taxonomy (GTDB): domain Bacteria; phylum Pseudomonadota; class Gammaproteobacteria; order Burkholderiales; family Burkholderiaceae_D; genus Telluria. The sequence goes on along the minus strand of NZ_JASNRA010000011.1, from coordinate 169,044 downwards.
CGTGCCGTCCGGATGGAAGGCCTTGGCGTCGACTTGCAGCGGCAGGGTTTCTCCGTTGTCGAAACGGCCGACCAGCGCGGTGTCCTTGGCCAGGTCGCCGGCGGCGAACACTTGGCCGAAGGTGAACGGGACGCTGGTCTGGGCTGCGGCGGCGCCGTTTTCCAGGCGCACATTGGTGATGGTACGGGCTGGCGCCGCAGCGACCGGGCTTTTGACCCCGGTTGCAGGCGTCTGGCCCGATGCGCCGCGACCCGAATAAATGCTGGATGCGGTGGTGCCCATGGATGCGTTGGTGACTGCATCGGTGGCGGCGACGCCGGCGGCGTCGGTGGTCACGGTGCCGCTGGCGCTGACGCTGGCGGCACTGCTCGAGAGGGTGTTGCCGGTAGCCGCATCGCCGCTACCGCCGCCGCAGGCGACGAGGATGGTGCCGCACAGGGTGGCAGACAGGGTACGTACGACCAGGGTGTTCAGGGAGGTGGACATGTAATCTCTTCAGTGGTTGCTGTGGCTGTGAGAATTTTCCGCCACGGGACAACCAGAAGGTTACGCCAAAGCAAAAGAGATTCCCATAGGAATCAAACTTTCTGTGTGGAATTTCTCCCAAATGCAACACAAACTTATTCGCTATTTAACGAATATTATTCGTATGAAAACCGTTGCATTGGCAGATTTATTTTGTTTGATTACAACAGACAAGCAATTGTGACAAGGCCTAGGACAGACCATGATGAAGAGAAATTATTTCGCAGCAATGACTATGCAGTCAACGCCAGAATTTACTCTGAGTAACCTAGTTTGTAAGCAATCGAAATATTACTTGGCGGCGGCCACCATATAGTCGACGGCGGATTTCACCTCCGCATCGGAAGCAGGCGATCCGCCTTTCGGCGGCATGAAGCCGGTCTTGCCCTGGAAACCCTTGATCGCGTGTTCGTACAGCGTCGGGTTGCCCTGCGCGATGCGGGCGCTCCAGGCCGCCTTGTCGCCCAGTTTCGGCGCGCCGGCGACGCCGGCCGCATGGCACACCATGCAGGCGCTGTCGTAGAGACGCTTGCCGTCGGCTACGGCCACGGCCGGACCTGCCGCGGTTGCGGCAGTGGCAGTGGCAACTGCTGGGGCCGGTGCTGCGACAGCCGGCGCGGAAGCAGCCGCGGCCGGAGCCGGAGCAGATGGATCGGCGGCTGGGGCCGCAGCGGTAGCGGTTGCCGGCGCCGTGGCTGTGGGTGCTTCCGGTTCCTTGAAGCTGGCGCCGCTCTTGTTGGTCATGAACACCACGGCGCGCGCCACCTCGACCTCGTCCAGGTCGGGATTGCCGCCCTTGGCCGGCATGGCGCGGATGCCTTCGATCGCGTGCTTGATCAGAGTGTCGTAGCCCTGTGCCAGGCGCGCTCCCCAGCCGGCGTTGTCGCCGGTCTTAGGCGCACCCGCCGCGCCGCTGTCGTGGCAGGCGGCGCAGGTGGCCGCATACACGGCGGCGCCGGCCTGCAGCACGCGCGGCGCGTTGGGGTCGATCAGGGTAAAACCTTCTTCGGCCACCGGGCGCAATCGGGCCGCGATGGCGTCTGCCTGCTGGCCATCGGTACCGGCGCCTGTCACGGGCACGTTGGTGACGAAGGAAACCAGCAGGATAATGCCGAGAACAATAACTAGGAAGAAACCGGCGACGGCGATGACGAGCTGCTTCGGCGTGCGGATCAGGGATTGGTGTTCGTGATGTGCGTCGCTCATGATTTCCTTAATAGCTATTAAAAAAACCTGCCACTCTGACGTTGGGACGACAATTTCAATGCCGAATTGCAAAGTCCGGCAATCGGCCGATTATAGTCTGAAAGTTTGCAGACTGTAACTAAAATTGAAAGCAGAGCACGGCAGTTCCCCATGGACGGCGCGGCGGAAAGTCTGTATCCTTCGCTCACTCGTTTCACCCTCCCGCGCGGCTGTAGCTCAGTGGATAGAGTATTGGCCTCCGAAGCCAAGGGTCGCTGGTTCGATCCCAGCCAGCCGCGCCACTCCCGTTTCCCTTTCCGTTTTTCTTCCTCGACGTTCAATTCGCCAGCTGCGTTGCTGCTTGTGTTACCGGCCTGTTACTGGCTGCGTACAGTGTTGTTCTTGTATTGTTCGTTAGCAAAGTTAATCTGCAATCATTGCAGGATTCCGCTAGAATGAATTTTGCATTCTTTCAATTCTTGCAACGATCGGAGCCGCACCTATGCACCAGGACACTGCCCAGCGTATAGCAATGCTTCGTTACCTGATGATCGTTGGCATTGTCGTGCTGCACACGCCGCCCTTCGTTCCGATTCCGAGATCGGCCCTTCGCTGTTCGATCAGGTCAAGGCTTTCTTCCAGAACGCGGGCTTTCGCGCCACGGTGCCGGTCCTGACCCTGATTTCCGGCTTCCTGCTGTTTCGCACCGGCCTCGACCAGCAATGGCACAAGCTGGCCACGAAAAAAGCGCGCACCATCCTGGTTCCCTTCCTGGTCTTTAATCTTGGCCTGCTGGCGGCGGCTTACGCGCTGCAGCGCGCCACCGGCATCACCACCAGCTATGAGCTGATCCCGTTCGACGCCCGCACCTGGCTCGACGCCGCCTTCGGCCTCACCCGCTCTCCGATCAACTATCCGCTCAATTTCTTGCGCGACTTGATCGTCCTGATGCTGCTCGCACCCTTGTTCGGCCTGTTCCTGCGCAAGGCACCGTGGCTGGGCCTGGCCGTGGTGGCGCTGGTGTTCCTGAACAATGTCGACGGCTTGCTGGTGTTGCGCGGCCTGATGCCGGTGATGTTCTATATTGGCGGCATGGCCGCCGTGCGCCGCTGGAACCTGCAGGCGCTGGACGGCTATGCCTGGCTGTGCCTGGCCGCGTTCGTCCTCAGCTGCTTGGCGATGCTGCACTGGCGCGTGACCAATGTCACTTATCTGGGCCTGGTCGCGCCGTTCCTGATCTGGCCGGCCGCCTCGCTGCTGAACGGCAGCGCCGTCGGCCGTTGGCTGCAGCAGCAAAGCAAATACAGCTTCTTCATCTTCATTGCCCATGCGCCGATCCTGCTGGTCACCTGGATGGTGTTTCAGAAACTAAGCGGGCACGTGCCGTACGTGGTCTACTGGGTCGGGGCGCCGCTGCTGGTGGTGGCGCTCCTGACGGTCGTCTACCGCATCGCCGCCTACCTGATGCCGTCGGCCTTTGCCTTCATTACCGGTGGCCGCGCAGCGCGCGGCGGGGAGTCGGACCAGCGCCGGGCAACGCCGGAACTGGCCGGCGGACACAGTCCGCATTGACCGTTGGTCGTGAACATGCGTCTGGCGTTCTAACAGAACATGTATTTAGATCAAGTATCGTTCGATACCCCCGCGCACGATTCACGCAAACAAAAGATTGTCCACTAGAAAATGCTAATATTGCACAAGAAGTACAGACGTGCTAACTAAGCAAGTTCTTTTTCGCAATGCGAACTGCATTTGCGCATGACGATGTAAAAGATTCAATACCTTAAGTCGCTGCCAGGCTCAAAAAACGACAGTTCTGGCACGCAGTGTTGATAATTCGTGTATTTACGTAAAATAATTGTAACAATAAAACGTTATTGTTGTTACTCCCCGACAAAACGGCTGGGCTTCGGTTGAGGTCGCCCAAGCCCCCGTGCTATAGTAAAGTTAGCATAATTGCAAAACCCAATTCTCGAACGGAACCATAATGAAAGCAGATGAGGTCGTAGCAGTAGTAGGACTCGGATATGTCGGCTTGCCGCTGGCAGTGGAATTTGGCAAGAAGGTACGCACTATCGGCTTCGATCTTTCCGTCAGTAAAACCGAGAGTTACAAGCAGTTCGTCGACCCCACTGGCGAAGTCTCGACCGAACAGCTGCAGGCGGCGCGTCACCTTGAAGTGACCACCGACCCGGCCATGCTGGCCCAGGCCGACTACGTCATCGTCGCCGTCCCGACCCCGGTCGACATTGCCCACGTGCCGGACTTCACGCCGCTGATCGGCGCCAGCACCTCGGTCGGCAAGAACCTCAAGCGCGGCGCGGTCGTGATCTACGAATCGACCGTCTACCCGGGCGCCACCGAGGAAGTCTGCATCCCGCTGCTGGAGCAGCACTCGGGCCTGAAATGGAAGGAAGGCTTCAACGTCGGCTTCTCGCCCGAGCGCATCAACCCGGGCGACAAGGAACACACGCTGACCAACATCCTCAAGGTGGTGTCGGGCGACGACGAGGATTCGCTCGAGCGCATCGCGCAGATGTACGAGACCGTGGTCACCGCCGGCGTCTACCGCGCCTCGAGCATCAAGGTGGCCGAAGCGGCCAAGGTCATCGAGAACACCCAGCGCGACCTGAACATCGCGCTGATGAACGAACTGGCGATCATCTTCGACAAGATCGGCATCGACACGCTGGAAGTGCTGAAGGCCGCCGGCACCAAGTGGAACTTCCTGCCGTTCCGCCCGGGCCTGGTGGGCGGCCACTGCATCGGCGTCGACCCGTACTACCTGACCCACAAGGCCGAGATGATCGGCTACCACCCGCAGGTGATCCTGGCGGGCCGCCGCATCAACGACGGCATGGCCAAGTTCGTGGCCGAGAAAACCGTCAAGTCGATGATCTCGTCGGGCGTCAGCATCAAGGGCGCCAAGGTCAACCTGGTCGGCCTGACGTTCAAGGAAAACTGCCCCGACCTGCGCAACTCGAAGGTCGCCGACATCGTCTATGAATTGCAAAGCTACGGCATCGACGTCCACGTGTTCGACCCGATCGCCGAAGCCGACGAGGCGCAGCACGAATACGGCATCCAGCTCGAGAGCTGGGACAGCCTGCCGAAGGCCGACGCCCTGATCGTGGCGGTGCCGCACAAGGAAGTGCTGGCGCTGTCGCTGAACGATTTCCAGTCCAAGCTGAACCCGGGCGGCTGCTTCATCGACGTCAAGTCGCAGTTCGATCCGAAAGCGCTGGGCGAAGCGGGTTATTGCGTCTGGCGCCTGTAAGCAGGAAGGCGCGGCCCGCCATGCGTGACAGCGCGCGGCGGACGGCGCAACTCAGAAAGTGCTTTTAATGTGAACAAGTTCCAGGAAGTGCAGCAGCACCTCACCCAGAACAGCCATCGCTGGCTGGTCACCGGTGCGGCCGGTTTCATCGGCTCGCACCTGGTCGAGGCGCTGCTGCGACTGAATCAGCGGGTGGTCGGCCTCGATAATTTCGCGACCGGCCACCAGCGCAACCTGGAAGGGGTGCGCGCCGCGGTCGGCGCCGCGGCGTGGGAACGCTTCGCACTGGTCGAAGGCGACATCCGCCAGCTCGGCGATTGCGCGCGCGCCTGCGCCGGCGTCGATGGCGGAGTCGATTATGTGCTGCACCAGGCGGCGCTCGGCTCGGTGACGCGCTCGTTCGACGATCCGATCGCCACCAACGCGACCAACGTCGACGGCTTCCTGAACATGCTGGTGGCGGCGCGCGACGCCGGCGTCAAGCGCTTCGTGTACGCCGCCTCGAGTTCGACCTACGGCGACGACCAGGACTTGCCGAAGGCCGAGGACCGGATCGGCGAGGCGCTGTCGCCGTACGCGGTGAGCAAATACGTGGGCGAGCTGTATGCCAGCGTGTTCGGTCGCAGCTACGGCCTGGCGTCGATCGGACTGCGCTACTTCAACGTGTTCGGCCCGCGCCAGGACCCGGACGGCCCGGGGGCCGCCGTGATCGCGCGCTGGGCCAAGGCCCTGATCCGCAACGACGCGGTGGTGATCAACGGCGACGGCGAGACCAGCCGCGATTTCTGCTACGTCGACAACGTCGTGCAGGCCAATCTGCTGGCGGCGCTGGCCGAGGACGAGGCGGCGGGGCGGGTGTACAACGTCGCCGTCGGCGAGCGCACCACGCTCAACGCGCTGTATGGCATGATGCGCGCCGGGCTGGCCGAACGCTTCGGCCACCTGGCCGCGCATCGGGCGCAGTACGGGCAATTCCGGCGCGGCGACGTGCGCCACTCGCAGGCGAACGTCGGCAAGGCCGCGGCGCTGCTGGGCTACCAGCCCACGCACCGCCTGGAAGCAGGATTGAAGCAGACGATGGACTGGTATGTCCGTCATGTGGCGCAATGAGCCGGCCACGCGCCGGCACCAATGAAGAATTACGCGATGCAGAACCAGAATAGCAACAAGAAGCCCGGAGGTCACCGTGTTCAGGATTTCTAATCACTACGTGTCGAAAATCGTTTTCGTGCTCCTGTTCGTCGAGCTGCTGGTGCTGCTCGGCGCCGCCTACATCGGCGTGGCGCTGCGGATGATGGAATACGAAGGCTCGATCCACCAGCTCGACCACCTGTTCACCTCGGCCTTTGCCTTTGCCGCCGCCATTATTTTCAGCATGAGCGCGATGGGCATGTACCAGCTCGACTACGACGAAGGCCTGCGCCATCCGTTCTTCATGAAGCTGATGCCCTCGTTCGTGATGGGCTTCATCATCCTGGCGCTGGTGTTCTACATGGCGCCCGAACTGTACCTGGGCCGCGGCACCATGCTGCTGGTGTTCGCGCTGGCCGGCTGCGGCATCTTCCTGGCGCGCATGGTGTTCTTCAAGACGTCCGAGGCGCGCCTGCTGCAGACCCGCATCATGTTCCTCGGCGGCGGTCCGCTGGCCAAGGAATGCAGCGAGCTGGCCACCCGCAAGTCGCGCTACCACAAGTACGAGATCGCCGGCTTCATCCCGAATCCGAACGAGGAGCTGTGCGTTTCTTCTTCCAAGCTGCTGGCGATGCGCGAAGGCGACTCGCTGGTGTCGCTGGCGCGCAAGAACAACGTCAGCGAAGTCGTGGTGTCGGTGCAGAACCGGCGCGGCGGCTTCCCGATCAAGGAGCTGCTCGACTGCAAGCTGCAAGGCATCAAGGTCACCGACGCCGCCACCTTCTTCGAGCGCGAGACCTGCCAGATCCGGGTCGACTCGCTGCAGCCTTCATGGCTGGTGTTCGGCGGCGGCTTCGACCAGAGTTTCGTGCGCACCTTCATGAAGCGCAGCTTCGACCTGGTGTGCAGCTGCATCATCCTGGTCATGACCTTCCCGCTGATGCTGGCCGCCGCGCTGGCGGTGTGGCTGGAAGACCGCGGTCCGGTGTTCTATTCGCAGGAACGGGTCGGCAAGGACGGCAAGCCGTTCCGCGTGCATAAATTCCGCTCGATGCGCGCCGACGCCGAGAAGAACGGCAAGCCGCAGTGGGCGGCCCAGAACGATCCGCGCGTGACCCGCGTCGGCAATTTCATGCGCAAGACCCGCATCGACGAACTGCCGCAGATCCTCAACGTGTTCAAGGGCGAGATGTCGTTCGTCGGCCCGCGCCCGGAACGCCAGTACTTCGTCGAGCAGCTGATCGAAGTGGTCCCGTATTACAACGTGCGCCACAGCGTCAAGCCGGGCATCACCGGCTGGGCCCAGGTGCGCTACGGCTACGGCTCGTCGGCCGAGGACGCGCTGCAAAAGCTGCAGTACGACCTGTACTACGTGAAGAACAACAGCCTGTTCCTGGACATCCTCATCCTGATCAACACGCTGAAGGTGGTCCTGTTCCGCAGCGGCCGCTGACCCCGCGTTCGCGCCAGCCGGCGGCCCCGCCGCCGGCCCCACCTTGCATCACCTGCTTCCCATGGACGTCGCTTCGCTGACCAGCATTGTCGTTTATAGCCACGCGCTGGCCGCGGTCTGCTTCGCGCTGCTGCTGTTGCCGCTGCGCGCATCCCGCGTTGCATCGCGCGCTGCGTCGCGCGATGCTTCCCTGCGCAGCATCCGCATCGAGCCGTCGCACCGCTTCGCGCTCGGCCTGGCCTGCCTGTTCACGCTGCTGTGGGCCGTTTCGCTGGCCTGGGAGGCCAGCAACGGCACCCTGTGGTCGAGCCTGACCGACGGCTTCGAGATCCTGCGCAACGCCGGCTGGTCGCTGTTCCTGCTGGCGCTGCTGGACAACTGGCGCGCGCCCGGCAGCCGCCTGCCGTTCGGCCTGCGGCCGTCGCTGGCGATCGCCGCCCTGGTCTACCTGGGCTGCCTGCTGGCCAACCTGATGGGCCATTGGGACCTGGCCCTGGTGCGCGAGCACAGCCAGGCGCCGGCGGCGCTGCGGGTGGCGATGGCGGTGTGGGGCATGCTGCTGGTCGAGCAGGTGTACCGCAACCGCTCGGTGCAGGAACGCTGGGCCGTCAAATTCGCCTGCCTCGGCGTCGGCGGCCTGTTCGCCTACGACTTCTATTTGTACAGCCACACCATGCTGTTCCGCGAGGTCGATCCCGATATCTGGGCCGCGCGCGGCCTGGTCAACGCCCTGAGCGTGCCGCTGGTGGCGGTGGCGCTGGGCCGCTCGCGCTCGTGGACCTCGCCGCTGTCGCTGTCGCGCCGCGCGGTATTCCATTCGGCCGCGCTGTTCGGCTCCGCCACCTACCTGCTGGCGATGGGCTCGGCCGGCTACTACCTGCGCTTCGTCGGCGGCAGCTGGGGCACGGTGATGCAGGTCGCGTTCCTGTTCGGGACCCTGGTGCTGCTGGTCGGCACCCTGTTCTCGGGCACCTTCCGCGCCTGGCTCAAGGTCTTTATCAGCAAGCACTTCTACCGCTACAACTACGACTACCGCGAAGAATGGATGCGCTTCACGCGCACCCTGGCCCAGCCCGGCCCCGGCCTGGGCGTGCGCGTGATCGAGGCGGTGGCGGCGCTGGTCGAAAGCCCCGGCGGCGCGCTGTGGCAGCGCCGTGAAGGTGGGGAGAACGGCGGCCACTACGAGCCGAGCGCGCACTGGCACATGCCGGCCTTGACGGCGTCCGAGCCGGCGGATTCGCCGTTCTGCCAGTTCCTGGAATCGAGCCAGTGGGTGGTCGACCTGCACGAATACAGCCATAGCCCTGACAAGTACGACGCGCTGGCGCTGCCGGCCTGGCTGGCCGACTATCCGCGCGCCTGGCTGGTGGTGCCGCTGATCCTGCACGGCAGCCTGTCCGGCTTCGTGCTGCTGCATACGCCGCGCAGCCCGGTCAAGCTGAACTGGGAAATCATCGACCTGCTCGAGATCGCGGGCAGCCAGGCCGCCGCCCACCTGGCGCAGCAGGACGCGGCCGACGCGCTGCTGGTGGCGCGCCAGTTCGAATCGTTCAACCGCATGTCGACCTTCGTGGTGCACGACCTGAAGAACCTGGTGTCGCAACTGTCGTTGATGAACGCGAACGCCGCGCGCCACAAGGACAACCCGGAATTCCAGGCCGACATGCTGGAGACCGTGTCATACTCGGTGCAGAAGATGAAACTGCTGCTGCAGAAGCTCGGACGCGGCGCGTCGGGCGAGCAGTCGGCGCCGCTGGCGATCGACAAGGTGGTGCGCCAGGCGCTGGCGCTGAAGGACGCGTTCGAGCCGCATCCGCAGCTGCGGGTGGAGGCGCCGGGACTGACGGTGCTGGCCGAGCGCGAACGGCTCGAGCGCGTGCTTGGCCACCTGATCCAGAACGCGATCGAGGCCACGCCGCGCAGCGGCAGCGTCACCATCCGCGTAGCGCAGCACGATGGTGGCGTGCTGGTCGAAATCGCCGACACCGGCGAAGGCATGAGCGAAGAGTTCATCCGCGAGCGCCTGTTCAAGCCGTTCGAGTCGACCAAGTCGGCCGGTATGGGCATCGGCGTGTTCGAGAGCCGCGAATACATTCACGAACTGGGCGGCCGCCTCGAAGTGGCGAGCCGTCCGGGGCAGGGCACCACCTTCCGGGTGCTGCTGCCGCTTCACCAACACGCCATGCAGGCGGCTGCTGGACGCGCCGCCTGACATGCAGCCAACAGCCAAGCGAGGAATCAAGCGTGACGCAACCTAAACCGAAACTGCTGGTCATCGAGGACGATCCGGGCCTGCAAAAGCAGCTGCGCTGGAGCCTGGACGCCTACGACGTGGTGCTGGCGGGCGACCGCGAGGCGGCGCTGGCCCAGATCCGGCGCCACGAGCCGGCGGTGGTGACCATGGACCTGGGCCTGCCGCCCGATCCGGACGGCTCGACCGAAGGCCTGGCCACGCTGCAGCAGATCCTGGCCCTGGCGCCGGAGACGCGGGTGATCGTCCTGACCGGCAACCAGGAGCACAGCAACGCGGTCAAGGCGATCGCCATGGGCGCCTACGACTTCCACCAGAAGCCGGTCGACCCCGAGGTGCTGAACCTGGTGATCCAGCGCGCCTTCTTTCTGCATAACCTGCAGCAGGAAAACCGCCGCATGCAGCAAAGCAGCGCCGATTCGCCGCTGGGCGGCGTGATCTCGCGCGACCCCGGCATGCTCAAGGTGTGCCGCACCATCGAGAAGGTGGCCCCGACCTCGGCCTCGGTGATGGTGCTGGGCGAATCGGGCACCGGCAAGGAAGTGCTGGCGCGCGCGCTGCACGCGCTGTCGCCGCGCGCCAAGGAACGCTTCATGGCGATCAACTGCGCGGCGATTCCCGAGAACCTGCTTGAGAGCGAATTGTTCGGCTACGAAAAGGGCGCCTTCACGGGCGCCGCCAAACAGACCAAGGGCAAGGTCGAACTGGCCCACGGCGGCACTTTCTTCCTGGATGAAGTGGGCGACCTGCCGATGCCGCTGCAGGCCAAATTGCTGCGCTTTTTGCAGGAGCGCGTGATCGAGCGCATCGGCGGGCACGAAGAGATCCCGGTCGACGTGCGCATCATCTGCGCCACGCACCAGAAGCTGAAGGACCTGTGCGCACAGGGGCGCTTCCGCGAAGACTTGTATTACCGCCTGTCCGAGATCGTGGTCACCATCCCGCCGCTGCGCCAGCGCGAAGGCGATGCGGCACTGCTGGCGCACCACTTCAAGAACAAGTTCTGCAGCCAGGAAGGACGGCCGTCGCTGCACTTCGCGCCGGACGCGATCGCGGCCATCGAAGGCTACAACTGGCCCGGCAACGTGCGCGAAATGGAAAACTACATCAAGCGCGCCGTGATCATGGCCGACGGGAACACGATTGTTGCCGACGACCTGGGCCTGCCGGGCGAAGGCGCGCAGGAAGAGCCGATCAACCTGCGCCAGGTGCGCGACGAGGCCGAATACAAGGCCATCGTCAAGGCGCTGGCGCGGGTCGACGGCAATATCGTCAAGGCCTCGGAAGTGCTGGGCGTGAGCCGGCCGACGCTGTACGACCTGATGGCGCGCCACGGGATCAAGGCGGCCGGATGAAGTGGATGAAGGGTGTCGCGCTGCTCGGCGCATTGGGCATCGCGGCTACTGCCGCCGGTGCGGTCGGCACCGTGCTGTACCTGCAGGAGCAGGGCGTGGCGCCGCGCGCGCTCGCGCCCTACGTCGAGCGGCGCAGCGCGGGCCACAATCCATTGATCACCGACGGCGGCCAGCGGCTCGGCGCGCACCTGCGCACGGTCGACCGCGGCGATGGACTGCCGCTGGTGCTGCCCGCCTTGAAGGCCGGCGCCCAGCCAACGCCGGCGCAGGGCAAGGGCGGCGCGATCAAGGACGTCGATTCGAACGAGACGCTGCTGCGCGCGATGGCGGCGGCGGTGCCGGGCGACGTGATCACCATGGCGCCGGGCGTCTACCGTTTCAACCACGCCGTCACGGCGAACCGTCCCGGCGTGGCCGGGGTGCCGGTGACGGTGCGCGCGGCGCAGCCGGGCAGCGTGACGATCGAATTCGCCACGGTCGAAGGCTTCGTTGTGCGCGCGCCGCACTGGCGCTTCGAGAACCTGAGCATCCGCGGCGTGTGCGGCAACGATGCCTCGTGCGAGCACGCCTTCCACGTGGTCGGCGGCGCCACGCACTTTGCGGCGGTGAACAACACCATCCTCGACTTCAATGCCCACTTCAAGATCAATGGCATCGGGATCGGCGGTACCCGGGTCTTCCCGGACCATGGCCTGATCGAATCGAACACCCTGAGCAACAGCGCGCCGCGCCGCACGCGCAATCCGGTCACGCCGATCGACCTGGTCGGCGCCAGCGACTGGACCGTGCGCGGCAACCTGATCACCGATTTCATCAAGGACGGGGGCGACCGCGTCAGCTACGGTGCCTTCGCCAAGGGCGTCGGCGCGCGCACGGTATTCGAGCGCAATGTGGTCTGGTGCGAGGCGCGCCTGCGCGGCCAGCCGGGCCAGCGCGTCGGCCTGTCGCTGGGCGGCGGCGGCACCGAAAAGCCGTACTGCCGCGACGGCAAGTGCGTCAACGAGCAGCAGGACGGCGTGGTGCGCGACAACCTGGTCGCTTCGTGCTCGGACGTCGGGATTTACCTGAACAGCGCCTCGGGCAGCCGCGTCGAGCACAACACCCTGGTCGACACGGTTGGCATCGACGTGCGCTACCCGGCCAGCAGCGCCACGGTAGAGGGCAACTTGGTCGACGGTCCGATCCGCAGCCGCGACGACGGCGTGCTGCGCCTGGGCGACAACCGCAGCACGGCGCTGGGTTGGTCGTATGTCGGACGGCATCCGGTGCGCGGCCTGTTCCGCGAGTGGGAAGTGGGCGACCTGGCGTGGAAGGATGAGACGCCGCGCCGGGATGGCGCGGTTGACCGCCTTGATTTGTGCGGACAGAAGCGCGCGGCGAATCCGGCCTACGGCGCCTTCGAGGACTTCGCGGCCTGCGTCACCACTTCGTCGAGCAACGCCGCCAACTGAGCGGCGCGCGCGCCGCGCTCGCAGGCGCGCACCGCTTCCTGAGGCGCCAGCGGCGCCTGTCCGGCGGCTACCAGGTCCAGGAACCGTTCCAGCACTGTTTCGATGGCGATGCTGTCGTCCAGCGGGCCGACGGTATCGATACCGCAGCCTTTCAGTACGGCGGCAGTGTCGCCACGCGCATCGGTCAGCGCCAGCAAGGGCCGCGCGGCGCGCAGGTATTCGTACAATTTCGCCGGCACCTGATCGTTGCAGTTGGCCGCCTGCAGCAGCAGCAGGGCATCGGCGCCCAGCATCTCGCTCAAGGCCGCGCGGTAGGGCAGCGGCGTCGCGATCTCGACCAGGTTGGCGACGCCGTGTTCCTCCGCCAGCCGCGCCAGAAAGTCCTCGTGCACCGCTGCGCGCAGCACCAGCCGGAAACCGGCGGCGTCGATGCGTCCGCGAGCGCGTAATGCCGCCAGCGCGGCGAACAGCGGACCGGGATCGCGCTCGGACGGATACACGATCCCGCTGTGCAGCAGCCGCAGCGGCCCCGGAGCGCGCGCTTGCGGCGTCACGCCGGCGAAGGCGGCTTCGTCGTAGCCGTTCTCGATCAGGCGAAAGCGCTCCGGCGGCAGCTCGGGATAGCGCTCGCGGTAGCTGCGCACCGCGCCCGGCGTGGTGCACACCGCGACGCTGCAATGGCGTACGGTGCGCGCCTCGACCCAGCTTGCCGCGCGCCGGCGCGCGCGGCCGGTCGGGTGGCTGGCGTCGATCATCGGGTCGCGCAGGTCGGCGATCCAGGGCAGGTCGGTTAGGCGCCGCAGCACCAGTCCGATCAAATGCGCGCTGGCGATCGGATAGGTCGACCAGATCGCCTGCGGGCGGTGGCGCCGGATCAGGCCAAGGCCGGCCGGGACCGCGCCCAGCAGCCACGAAACCCAGCGATCCGGCAGCGCCATCCAGCCCAGGTAGCGGCCCCTGAACGCCAGCTGGCGCGCGGTGTCGAGGGCGAAGGCGCGGCGCACGGTGACGTCGCGCGGAATCTCGTCCAGCTGGTCCGGGCCGACGTTTTCATAGGCGCGCGGCGCGGCGCTCAGCACCAGCGGCTGCCAGCCCAGCGCCGGCAGGCGCCGCACGAATTGCAGGGTGCGCTGGATGCCACTGCTGCCGCGCTGCGGCGGGAAGTGGAACGCGATCATGAGGACTGATTTCGCGCGCTTCACCATGCGCGCATCCAGTCGCGCGTCCACTCGGTCAGGCTGTCGTGCCACGGACGGCGCGAGAAGGTGTGGTCGGCCCCGGCCAGGTCGCGCCGGGTCACGCGCGGGCGCGCCAGCAGGCGCCGCCACCCGCGCGAGCCGGCGGCCACGCCGGCGAATTCCTGGGCCGTGAGGTCGGCCCCGCTCAGCACCAGCAGCACGGCGCCGTCGAAGCGCTGCAGGCGCGCGTACATGCGTGCGGGCAGGGCATCGTCGTCGCTCTTGGCGAACATCGACACCAAGTTGTTCCAGGCCGAGCGCAGGGCGGGCTTGAGGCGGAACTCGCCGCGCGCGATCTTGCGCCACAGGCTGCCCTGCAGCAGGCGGCCGGTGTAGTAGTGGCTGACCGTGGCGCGCGCGGCGCCGGCCTCGGTGCGCACCCAGGGATTCACGAGCGCCAGGCCGGCCACGCGCGCATCGTTCGGCGCGTACAGGGCGGCGGCGGTGGCGCCGTCGCACAGGCCGAACAGGGCGACTTCGCGCAATTGCGGCTGCTGGACAAAAAAGGCGTCGATGGCGGCGCGCAGGTCGGCCTCCACCGTCTCGAAGTCGCGCTGCGCGCCCTCGCTGTCGCCCATGCCGCGGTAATCGAAGCGCAGCGCCGGAATGCCGGCGTCGGCCAGGCTGCGTGCCAGCAGTGTGAACTGGCGGTGGCTGCCGGCGCGGTATTGCGGACCGCCGACCACGATCACCACGCCGCGCGTGGCGGGTTGCTGCGCCGTCGCCGGCAGGCTCAGGATGCCGACAAGGCGCTCGTCGCCGCAGGCGAAGGTGAAGGCGCGTTCTTCATGCATGGCAGGGCTCCGGGGCGGACAGTGCGGCCAGGGTGGCGTCGATCAGGGCCGGGCAGACGGCGACTTCCTGGGTATTCCAGAATGGCTCGCCCGCAACCTGTTGCAGGCCGACCGCGACGCCGGCGGCGCGCCAGGCCTCGGCCACGCGCAGGCTGGCGGGCGCGAGTCCACGTTCGGGTGACGATGTCACGTCGATCCAGTGCACCGGGCAGTGTGGAACCAGGGCGGCGCCGTCGACGGCTTCCATGCCCAACGCCAGCGCCGGCGCCAGCATGTAGCCGGCCACTTCCAGCGTCGCGCCGCCCGATAGCGCGGCGCGCAGGGCGGCGGTGCCGCCCGACTTTTCCGCGTTGCCGAGCATGTCGCCGGCCACGCGCAGGCGCAGGAACTGGGTCAGGTGGGTGGCGCCGCCCAGCACCGGTTGCCACAGCAGCAGCGCGGCGATGGCCGGATCGCGCCGCGCATGCGCCAGCGCCAGCAGGGCGCCCAGGCGCAGGCCCCACAGCGTGACCGGCACGCCGCAGCGCGCGCGCAGCCAGTCCACCGCATGGGCGACGTCGCCCAGCCAGCCGTCCCACGTCGCATCGGCGAAGTCGCCGCTGCTGTCGCCGCAGCCGTGCAGGTCGAGCTGCAGAACCGCCACGCCATCCGCCGCCAGCGCGCGCGCCTGCAGCGCGGCCATGCGGCGCGCCCGGTTCATCTCTTCGGCGAACGGATGCAGGTACAGCACGGCCGCGCGGCAGGGCCCGGCCGGCGCGTGGAACAGGGCGAAGCGGGCGCCATCGGGCCGCGCCAGGAACAGCGGCTCGGCCGGTGGGAGTTCGCCCGCTGCCATGGTCATTGCGCCTGCTTGTCCGCGACGAAGGCGCTCAGGCTGCCCAGGGTGGCGAAGGTGCTGGCGCTGATGTCGTCGTCGTCGACCATGATGCCGAAGCGTTCTTCCAGCGCGGCGATGACGCTCACCACCGCCATCGAATCGAGTTCGGGCAGGGCGCCCAGCAGCGGGGAATCGGGACCGAGCGAGGCGCCGGCGTCGCCCAGGTTGAGCACGTCGACCAGGACGGCTTTGACTTCTTCGAGTTGCATGTTCACTCCATGGTTGGTTGCGACCGCGGGCCCGCCTTGTCTTTTGCAGCGCGGCGGCGCCCCAGCGCGTGCAGGTGCTGCAGCAGCGGCCAGCGGTAATAATTGAGATGGTATAGACAGCGCACCTCGTCCGTCCAGCGCCGGTGCCATTCCATCACGCGGCCGTAGAACTCGATGCGCCGCAGGCGTCCTTCGTCGAACAGGGCGCGGCATTCTTCCTCGCGCATCAGCAGCGCCGGCGAATAGTGCGCCGGCACGCTTTCATCGTACGCCGTCTTCAGCACCACGATGCAGTCGCTGCTCTCGACGCACAGGTCCATCGCCACCACCTGATCGTCGAAGCGGTAGCGATACACCTTCGCCGCGCCGCGCCGTGCGAATGCTTCCAGCAGCAGCGTGTAGAAGCGCGCCTGGGCGTCGCCGGCACGCACGGCGGTGGCGTCTCGGCCCTTCCAGCCGCCGCTTTCCAGCGCAGCGTAGTCGTTCACCGCCGCCGCCATGTCCTGCGGCGCGGTGAGCGTTTCGCAATGGGTGGCGATACCTTCGCGTTCCAGGCGCGCGCGCTGCTTCTTCAGGTTGGAACGCAGGTTCTTGCCGCGCGCCGCCCAATAGGCGTCGAAGGCGCCGTCCATGGTGATGCGCGCGGTGTCGATGTAGTCCAGCGTCTGCAGACACGGGCCATCGGCGGGACGCGGATCGAGCATCGGATCGAGCTGGCTGATCCCGGCCAGCAGCGCGCAGCCGGGCAGGTCGCGCACCAGAGCCGCCATCAAGGCCGGCAAGGCGACGCCGGGACGCGCCAGCCACAGGCCGACCGGCGCCTGGGCCGGCTGGAAGCTGCGCCAGGCGCCGCCACCGCTGCGTTCGAGCAGCGCCATCGCCATCGTCGCGCCATCCTGTTCGCAGCAGGCCAGCTGCGCGCCGTCGCCGAACGCCGCCAGCAGCGCGCGCACGAAATCGGCGTGCAGCAGCGGCGAGGCCGGGCCGGCCCCATGCAGCGCGCTCCACGCGTCGGCGAAGTCGCCGAAGCGCGCAGCGGGATGGAAGCGCCACTTCATGTCGGAACCACCGCCGAGCGCACGCGCTCGATGATCCAGTCCAGCTCCGCCTCGCTGAGCTCCTGGTGGCAGGGCAGCGCCATCACCCGTTCCGAGAAGGCGGCGCCGTGCGGACACAGGGCGGCGTCGACCTGCGGCGCCAGCGGACGGCCGAAGCGCACCACCGGCACGCCTTGCGCCACCAGCTGTGCGAACACCGGTTCGGGATGGTCGAACAGCAGCGGGAACTGCCACGGGCAGGCGCCGCCAGGGAGCGCCGGATACAGCGGCCGGCAACCGGGCAGCTGGTTCAGTGCCTGTTCCAGGCGCAGGTAGTTGGCGCGGCGGCGGGAAACGATGCGCTGGCGCGAGGCCAGGCGCAGCACCAGGCGCGAGAACAGCGACGAGCGCCGCTCCAGCCACCACGGATCGAAGTCGAAGCCGCTGTCGGACGAATCAGGCGTCAGCGCGCGCGCCTGCTGCGGGCGCCGTGCCTTGGCCGCGTTCCACAGCGCGTCTTTCAGCGCCAGCGCCGGACGCAGCGCCGCACGCAGCAGCGGCAGGCGGCCATGGCGAAAGCTGGTTTCCAGCGTGGCCAGCATCGCCTTGCCTTCGAAGCCGGCGCCGGCGCCGCGCAAGACCACGCCATCGAGCGCATGGCGCTGCGACGCCAGGCAGCCGCCTTCGTAGAGCGGGAAAAACTTCATGCTGCTGCCGATCGCGTAGTCGCCCGTGACGCCGATCGCGCGGCCGTCGCGTTGTCCGAAGAAGGCATGCGCGCAATCCTCGATCAGGGCCAGGCCGTGGGCGTCGCAAAAGGCGCGCGCCGGCGCCAGGTCTTGCACGAAGCCGTAGTAGTGCACCACCACCAGCGCCTTGACCGTGGCATCGAGCAGTTCGCGCGCGTGCTCCAGGTCGGGCGCGGTGTCTTGTCCGATGCGGTAGAAGCGCGCGGATGCGCCGCGGTCCTGCACCGGTCCCAGCATCGACAGGCTGTGCCAGGACGGGATCAACACCGTGTCGCCATTCTCGACCCCGGCGCAGCGCAGCGCCAGACCCAGGGCCACCCGGCCGCTGGTGACCAGGCGCGTATGCGCCAGGTCGGTCAGCGCCGGCAACGACGATCCGGCGCCGCTGCGCGGGCCGAAGGCGGCGCGCGACAGCACTGGCGCGATCGGCGCGCGGACGGCGGGAGAGGGACGGTGGAGCATGGCGACTAGTATAAAGCTTGCAACGAATTTCGTCGCGGTGCAACATGGCGCGTGCGGGCATGCCTGCGCCCCAAGCTGGTAAGATCGCGCCTTGGCCGACGGCGCATGGCGCCGGGCCCTGATCTGGTGGAACCCTGGATTGATTCGATGAGCGAGCTGCTTCAAGACTTCATATTCGACACGGCGCGCAAGACGCCCGACGCCGAAGCGCTGGTGTATGGCGCCGAGCGCCTTAACTACCGTGCGCTGGCGCAGTCCGTGCGCGCCGCCGCCGCCGCATTCGCCGCGGCCGGCGTGGGGCGCGGCGAGCGCATCGCCGTCTATCTGGAAAAGCGCATCGAGACCGTCAGCGCGCTGTTCGGCGCGGCCGCCGCCGGCGCCGTGTTCGTGCCGGTCAATCCGCTGCTCAAGCCCGAGCAGGTGGCCTATATCCTGGCCGACTGCAATGTGCGCATCCTGGTCACCTCGCCCGAACGCCTGCGCCAGCTGGAGCCGGCGCTGGCCGCCTGCCCGGACCTGCGCACCGTGTTCGTCACCGGCGCCGATGCCGGTGCGGGCGGCGCATTGCCGGTGCTGGCCTGGGATACCGCGTTGGCGACGCATGCCGACGCCGCAGAACCGGCAGCGCGCCGCATCGACCAGGACGTCGCCGCCATCCTGTACACCTCGGGCAGCACCGGCCGTCCGAAAGGCGTGGTGCTCTCGCACCGCAATATGGCGGCCGGCGCGCGCAGCGTGGCCGGCTACCTGGCGATCGCGCCAGGCGACCGCCTGCTGGCGGTGCTGCCGCTCAGCTTCGACTATGGCCTGAGCCAGTTGACCTGCGCGTTTCTCTGCGGCGCGAGCGCCGTGCTGCTGAATCACCTGTTCGCGCGCGATGTCGTGAAAGCCGTGGTCGACGAGCGCATCACCGGCCTGGCCGCCGTGCCGCCGTTGTGGAGCCAGCTGGCGCGGCTGGACTGGAGCGCCGCGACCTCGCTGCGCTATCTCACCAATTCGGGCGGGGCACTGCCGCGCGCCACGGTCGACGCGCTGCGCGAACGCCTGCCGCACGCCGAGCTGTTCCTGATGTACGGCCTGACCGAAGCCTTCCGCTCGACCTACCTGCCGCCCGCCGAACTGGCGCGCCGCCCGGACTCGATGGGGCGCGCGATCCCGAACGCCGAGGTGATGGTGGTGCGCCCGGACGGCAGCCGCTGCGCGCCGCACGAGCCGGGCGAACTGGTGCACCGCGGCGCGCTGGTGGCGCTGGGCTACTGGAACGATCCCGTGAAGACCGCCGAGCGTTTTCGCCCGGCACCTAGCCAGGACCCGGCGTTGCCGCTGCCCGAGATGGCGGTGTGGTCGGGCGACACCGTGCGCGCCGACGAAGAAGGCTATCTGTACTTCATCGGTCGCAGCGACGAGATGATCAAGGTGTCCGGCTACCGCGTCAGCCCGACCGAGATCGAGGAAGTCGTCAGCGCCACCGGCCTGGTCGAAGAGGCGGCGTGCTTCGGCGTGCCGCATCCGGAACTGGGCCAAGCGGTGGTGCTGGTCGTCGCCGGTGACGGCGCGGTCGTGCCGGCGCTGCTGGCCGAATGCAAGCGCCGCCTGCCGGCTTATATGGTGCCGCTGCACGTGGCGCTGCACCCCGGCCAGCTGCCGCGCAACCCGAACGGCAAGATCGACCGCAAGGCGCTGCAGTCCGGTTTCCTTACCCTGTTCGATCCATCCGCAAAAACGTCATCATGAGCATCGCCAAGCCGGTCCACGCGGACCAGATCCATTTCGCCGTCGACGGCGCCGAGCTGCTGGTGGGCGGCCTGCCCCTGAGCCGCCTGGCCGAGCGCGTCGGCAGCACCCCGTTCTATGCCTATGACCGCGCCCTGCTCGATGCGCGCGTGGCCTCCCTGCGCGAGGCGCTGCCGTCCGCGCTGCGCCTGCACTACTCGGTGAAGGCCAACCCGATGCCGGCCGTGGTGCGCCACATGACCGGGCTGGTGGACGGCATCGACGTCGCCTCCGGCGGCGAACTGCGGGTGGCGCTCGACGCCGGCCAGGCGCCCGACGCGATCAGCTTCGCGGGACCGGGCAAGAGCGAGGCGGAGCTGATGCAGTCGGTGGCGGCCGGGATCAACATCCACGTCGAGTCGCGCCGCGAGATCGATGCCGTGGCACGCTGCGGCGATCGCCTCGGCGTGCGCCCGCGCGTCACGGTGCGCATCAACCCGCCGTTCGAGCTGAAGGCGTCCGGCATGCGCATGGGCGGCGGCGCCAAGCCGTTCGGCATCGACAGCGAGCAGGTGCCCGAGCACCTGGCGCACATCGCCGCGCTGGGCCTGGACTTCCATGGTTTCCACATCTTCAGCGGCTCGCAAAGCCTGAAGGCGGACGCCATCGTCGAATGCCAGGCGCGCAGCGTCGAACTGGCGCTGGAATTGAGCCAGCACGCGCCCAGCGCGCCACGCTTGCTGAATATTGGCGGCGGCTTCGGCATCCCGTACTTCCCGGGCGAGGCGCGCCTCGACCTGGCGCCGATCGCCGAAGGACTGGAACGCTTGCTGGAACAGGTCAAGAGCGCATTGCCGCAGGCGGCGCTGGCGATCGAACTGGGACGCTACCTGGTGGGCGAGGCCGGCATCTACGTGGCGCGCGTGGTCGACCGCAAGGTCTCGCGCGGCCAGACCTTTCTGATTACCGATGGCGGCATGCACCACCACCTGGCCGCGTCGGGCAACCTGGGCCAGGTGATCCGCAAGAATTATCCGCTGGCCGTGGGCAACCGCATGGATGCGGCCCCTGGCGCGCCGGCCACCGTTACCGGCCCTCTGTGCACCCCGCTCGACATCCTGGGCGAAAACGTGGCGCTGCCCGACGCGCAGGAAGGCGACCTGGTGGTGGTGTTCCAGTCGGGCGCGTATGGCCTGAGCGCCAGCCCGACCGGCTTCCTGGGCCACCCGGCGCCGCGCGAAGTGCTGGTGTAATCCGGGCTTCAGCGCGCCTGTGTCAGGCGCCACAGCCAGTGGCGTAGCGGCGCAGGCATCCCCAGGATCAGCACTTTCAGGCGGAAGCGCAGGTCGGTCGGAGGCCGGCGCAGCTTGGACAGCATCTCTTCGGCTACCGCGAATTTGGCGGTCTCGAAGGCGCCGTTGAAGGCACGCAGGCGGCGCGCCTCGATGCTGGTGCGGATCTGGTCGCGGAAATCCGCCGCGCCCGGATGATGCTCGAGCGCATGCTCCAGGATGTGCGCGGTGCCGCGCTCCGAGCGCACCGAATCCTTCGACTGGTTCGAGTCGTGCTTCCTGATCTTCACCAGCGGCAGCGCGGTCATCGCGACCTTGCCGGCGCCGATCGCGCGCAGCGTGAATTCCCAGTCCTCGCCGCCGATGTCGTTGAAGCGGACATCGAAGCCGCCAATACGGTCGAACAGGACGCGGCTGACGATCGCGCCCGAAATGAACAGCGGCTGGTATTGTACGGTGCGGCCGTACAGTCCCGGGATGTCATGCAGGTAGTCGCCCTCGCGCTTCGCGCCGTCGAAGTAGCCCTGCGGCGCGCCGGCGAACTTGTCGCGCTGGATGCCGGTATCGTTGAAGGTGACGAAGTTGCTGTAGAAGGCGTCGTAGTCGGGATGGGCGCGGAACCAGTCGGCTGCGCATTGCAGGAAACCCGGCTCGAGCAGGTCGTCCGAATCGCACAGCGCCAGAAAATTACCCGTGGCCAGCGCCGCTCCGGCGTTGCGCGCCGCCTGCACGCCGCCGCGCGCGCGCTTGATCACCCGGATCGCCGCGCCGTAGCGCGCCAGCACCGTGTCCGTGTCGTCGGTGGAGCCGTCGTCGACGACGATGATCTCGTGGAACGGTTCGGTTTGCGCCAGCGCGCTGTCGATCGTCTCGGCGATCAGCGCGCCGCGGTTGTAGGACGGGATGATCAGGCTGATCTTCACCGTCATCGTGTGCGCGCGGCTTTCCTGCGCCTGCATCGTGGTGGTGGTAGACATGGCGTTATTTGTCGAAGATGGAATGCAGCACCTTGCCGATCATGTCGGCATGGCTTTCGATGGAATAGCGGCGCGCCTTGTCGGCGGCATTGCCGCCCAGGCGCGCGCTGAAGTCGGGATCGGACAGCAGGCGCACGATCGCGGCCGCCAGGGCGGCCGGGTCACGAGGCGGCACCAGGAGGCCATCGAGCTCGTGCTCGATGACGTCGAGCGGCCCGCCTTCTTTCGACGCGATCGTCGGCCGGCCCATCGCCATCCCTTCCAGGAAGGTGCGGCCGAACGGCTCGGGCGTGGTCGAGGCATGCACCACCACGCTGCTCTCTGCCAGGATCGCAGGAATGTCCTGACGCGCGCCCAGCATGTGCACACGGCCACCCATCGCAGGCGCGGCAGCATCGCGTGCGATGGTTTCGGCATAGCGCTTGTCGCGTCCGTAGGCCGAGCCCACCAGCAGGATGTGCGCCTGGGGAATGCGGGCGAAGATGTGCGGTGCCGCAGCCAGCAGCACGTCCTGGCCTTTCCAATCGACCAGCCCGCCCACCAGGGTGACGAGCGGCTGGGTGGCGTCCAGGCCCAGTTCGGCGCGCAGTGCCCCGGGTGCGGGCTGCGCGCGCGGATGGAACACGCTCAGGTCCAGCCCTTCCGGCACCACCGTGCACTTGGCGGGCGGGAAGCCGAGCGCGAACAGTTCGTCCTTGACCGCATGCGACACCGCGATGCAGCGGTCGACCTTCCCCAGCACCCAACGGGTAGCACGTGTGTCGGCATGGAAGCCGCGCGCGTGCAGCACGGTCGGCAGCCCGGCCCAGCCGGCGGCGAGCGTGGCGGCCAGGTTGTTGGTGCAGTCGTTGTTCAGGTAGACCAGGTCGATACGGTCCTGCCTGAAGCGCGCGTAATACTTGAGCGCGTACGGCAGCAGGTTGGCCACGTTTTCCAGCGGCGACGCGAATTTCGACAGCAGCGCAGTACGGCGCAGCCAGGTCGGGTCGACGGTTCTCACCGGGGCCAGGTGACGCCAGGCGCCCAGGCGCGCCAGCTGGCGATACTGGTCGGTATCGAAGTTGGTATAGATGTGCGGGACGAACGGGGCCGCGATCTTTTCCAGGAAGGCTTCGAGCGAGATGATCGCGCCGCCATAGCCTGCGCCGTTCTCGCAGAACGCGATGTTGATGGAGCGTGGTGTCATGTCAATGTTGTCAGCAGGCCCGGCCGTCATCCGCGCATCCGCACGACGACCCAGTCCCGGGCTTGATAAAGATGGTCCCTGGCCGGGTGGCCGGTCCACAGGATGGCGGCCAGCCAGCCGGCCAGCGCGCCGGCGCCGCCGAGCGTCACTTCGAGCCAGGCATGGCGCCCCGGGTCGAGCGAGAGCATCATGACGGCCGGCGCGATGGTGCTGGCGAGCGTGACCAGGAAGCTCTTCCACGCGGCCCGCATCACATCCATGAAGCCGACCGCCGTCACCGCATGCAGCCGGCGCGAGGTGACCGCCACGGTGTAGCATTCGACCAGCACCAGCGCCCACGCGATCGCGACCAGGCCGAACGGGCTGGCCGCCAGCACCGCCAGCACCCGCACCGGCTGGGTCAGCACCTGGCTGGCGGTGGCCTGTCCAACCTTGCCATGGGCGATCATGACGTCGCCGGCAAAGGTGGCCAGCACCGCCACCGCGCCCATCAGACACAGCACCTGCGCCACCGGCGCCGAAACGTCCCATTGCGGGCCGTACAGCACGCGGATGATCGGCAGCGACAGCAGGCCGACCACGGCGAAAAACGGCCAGGCGATCACGGTCAGGTAGGCGATCGCCATGCCGTAGGCCTGCCTGACGTCGCCTTCGTCACGGCGCAGCTGCGCGAAGAACGGCAGGATCACCGGGCCGACCGCTCCACTGATCAGGGCGCGGAACATCTGGATCATGCCGTTGGCGCGGCTGAAATAGCCCGACGCCGCCAGGTCGATCGCTTTGCCGATGATGACGTCCGGGCCGTTGGTGCCGAGCACGGTGGCGATGTTGCCCAGGCTGCTGACACTGCCGAACGAGAAGATCTCGCCGATATTCCTGAAACTGGGCATGAAAGGCGTGCCCCTGGTGCGCAGGATCATGGCGGTGACGCCGAAGCCCAGGATGCCGGCGAAGTTGGCCCACGCCAGGCTCAATGCGCCCAGGCCGAGCAGAGCCAGCGACACCGCCGTGATCACGTGGCAGATCGCGCTCGTGATGCGCACGACCAGCACCTTCTTGAACTCCATATGGCGCCGGAAGATCGAGGTCAACAGGCTGCCCAGCGGCGTGATGGCAAAGCTGGCCGACATCACGGTCAGGATGTCGGCCACGCGCGGCTCGTCGTAGAAGTCGGCCACGTAAGGCGCGGCGAACAGCAGGAAGAGCGCGATGGCCCAGGCCAGAATGATCGCCACGCCGTAGGCCGAGCGGATCCGGTCCGGAGTCAGTTCGTCGACCGAGATCAGGTATTTGCCGACGCCGAAATCGCGGAACACCTGCAGCAACGCCATCAGGAACGCGGCGACCGAATAGATGCCGATTTCCTCCGGCGTGATCAGGCGCGCCAGGAACATCACGCCGACGAACTGGATCGCCATCTCGGTGTACTGGGTGGCGAACGACAGGCCGAGCGACTTTTTCAGGTAGGCCATCAGATTCTCCCGCTCAGCCAGCGTAGCAGGCGCAGCCCGAACATCAGCGGGGTGGCGTCCCATGGACGGCTGCGCGGCAGCTGATAGCGGTGGTTGCCGCGGCTTATCGCGCCAACGGCGGTGGTGAAAGCGGCGTCGAAGCCGGCTTCCTGCGCCATGCGCGCGTGGCGGGCGTCGAAGTCCTTGCCCTCCTTGCCGTTGGGGTAGGCGAACAGGCGCACCGGTTTGCCCAGCAGCGCTTCCAGCGCCTGCTTGCCGCCGGCGATTTCGGCGCGCGCGCTGTCGTCGTCCAGGCTGGTGAGGATCGGGTGGGTCACCGTGTGGGCGCCGATCTCGACCCCGTTGCGGTCCAGATTCAGCAGCATCTCTTTGGTGAGCATCAGGTCGGTCGATACGGCGGGGCCGGCCAGTGCGCTCAGATGTTCGATCACGGCCTGGCGTCCGGCCGGCGGCATGTACTTGGTGCGCTCGGTCAGCTGGCCGATGCTGGTCATGCGGTCGGCCAGGCCGCGCAGCGGATACACGCCCAGGCCCAGCGCGCCCAGATCGAGCTCGCCGTCGGGCAGCGCCTGCACCGCCTCGATGATGCGGTCGTTCCACATATTGCCCTGGTCGACGTGGCCGCTGGTGACGAATACGGTGGCCGGCAGCTTGAATTCGCGCAGCACCGGCAGCGCCAGGTCGTGGATCGAGCGGTAGCCGTCGTCGAAGGTGATGCACACGGCGCGCGGCGGCACCCGGCCGGCGTCCAGCGCGGCCAGCGCATCGCGCAGCGGCAGCACGTTGAAGCTCTGGGCCAGCAGCGCCATCTGCCAGCGGAAGGTGGCCAGGTCGGGCTCCGGCGCCAGCAGCGGATCGTAGGTTTCCAGCACGCGGTGGTAGCTGATGACGCAGATGCGACCGGCCGCCGGGCCGCGCGCCAACGCGTCGCCGCCGCTGCGCAGCAGCTGGCGCACCAGGCGCGAATTGGTCGGTCGGGTCGTCATCGTTGTTGCAGCGCCAGTCGGTTGGGGCGTGCATTTGCCGCGACCGGCGTCGCCGCCGGCGCCGTCTTGCCCTCTTTGGCCAGTTTCGCCAGTTTCGCCAAGCGCGCCAGTTCGGCCGGCACCAGGCGGTACTCGATGATGATCACCAGCCCGAACAGCGTGAAGATCAGGTCGAAGTAGGCGAAACTGAGCGCCGCGCCGCCCACCGCGAAGGCGAAGATGCTCAGCTGGATCATGGTCGAGACGGTGGACAGCCAGCGCGCGCCGCCGGCACGCCGGATGGTGCGGGCGGCTCTGCCGGCCTTGCTCCAGCTGAAGTACAGGCAGCCCAGGTACAGCGCCAGGCCGACGAAGCCTTGGTCGCCCAGCACCTGGAAGTAGATGCTGTGCGCGGCGCGCGCGAACGTGGTCTGGGGCAGCGCATCGCCGGTGTAGAACCATGGATAGCGGAAGAAGTCGCGCGCCAGGTCCTGGGCCACCGAGAAGTTCTCGATTGCCTTGAAGCCGCCGCCGAAGAACGGATTGTCCATGGCCAGGATGAAGCTCAGCTTCCACACCACCACCCGGCCCATGAACGAGGCGTCCTCGTTGGCGGTCTCGATGGTGTCGATGCGCGAGGTCCAGTCGTCCGACACGAAGTTGGCCAGCACCGCGACCAGGATGATGGCCAGGATCGACAGCAGGATCTTGCGGTCGCTCTTGATGAACAGATAGCCGGCCAGGGTCAGCATGGCGATGAAGCCGCCGCGCGACTGGGTGCCGATCACGGCGAACACCAGCATGCACATCACGCCGATCAGGCCCAGCTGCAGGATACGCGCGCGCTGGCCGTACTCGCCCAATAGATACATGCAGATTGGCAGGGTCATCACGAAGGCCACCGCCAGTTCGTTGCGGTCACCCAGTACGTGGCCGTACATGCCGGAGATCATGTGGTGACCGCCGCTGGCGATGAACTTGAGCGCTTCCAGTGTGCCGTAGAAGCCGACCGACAGCACCACACCCCACAGCAGCACGTCCAGGTGCAGCTTCTTCTCGACGATCAGCACCACGAACACGAATAATGCGATCACCTTCAGGAAGCGGTTCCAGAAGACCCAGGCCACTTCGGGACGGCCAATCGTCACCATGGTGCTGAGCGTCGTCCAGGCAAAGAACATCAGTACCAGCATGCCCAGCATTCCCATGTGCACCTTGGGCTTGTGCTTGTAGACCAGGTAACCGACGATGGTAATACCGGCGATCAGGAGGTTGTAGCGGATGTGCCCGGCCGGGCCGTAGACCCAGCCGTTGGGGAAAAACAGCGCGGTCCACGGCCACATGCCGAGCGCGATGAAGGGACGCTTGGCCATTGCGTATATCAGGAATGGCAGCACTGCCAGCAGGAACAGGTCGCGCATCGTTCAGTCCTGCTTTCCGTCGTCGTCGGTGATCGGCTTCTTGTCTTCGCGCAGTGCCCAGAGACACAGGTAAGCGACGGCGACCAGGTCGAGGGCCCAGAGTATCGATTCCATTATTGATTCCGCAATCCGGCAGCTGCCGCGGGCGCAGCGCTGATAGTCGTGATGTTCATGCAGCCTGCTTGGCGCCCTTGCCGGTGATGCGGCCATAGATGGCCGGGTAGCGTCCGACGCTGACCGGCCAGTTGCGCTCGGTTTCGACGTAGCGGCGGCCGTTGGCGCGCAGCGCCGGCCAGCTGTCCTGCGCTTCCAGCAGGGCGCCGACCTTGTCCGCCAGCGAGGCCGGATCGTCGGCCTTGAACAGCACGCCGGTCTTGCCGTCCTCGATCAGTTCCAGGTGGCCGCCGACGTCGGATGCGGCCAGGATGCGGCCCTGGGCCATCGCTTCCAGCGGCTTCAATGGCGTGACCAGGTCGGTCAGGCGCATCGACAGGCGCGGGTAGACCAGCACGTCGAGCAGGTCGTAATATTTCTGCACTTCGTCGTGCGGCACGCGGCCGGTGAACACCACCTTGTCCTCGATCTTCAGGTCCTTGGCCAGCTGGCGCAGCTGGGCGTCCTGCGGGCCGCCGCCGACCAGCAGCACGCGCAGGTCGGGAATGCGCGCGCTGAGTGCCGGCACCGCGCGCAGCAGGATGTCCAGGCCCTCATAGGCATAGAACGAGCCGATGAAGCCGATCAGGCGCGCGCCCTGCAGGCCGAGTTTTTCCTTGAGCGCCAGGTCGGCGCTGCCGCCGACCGAGAACTTGTCGATGTCGACCGCATTCGGGATCACGGTGACCTTGTCGGCCGCGATGCCGCGCGCCACGATGTCGCGGCGCAATCCTTCGCAGATGGTGGTGACGGCGTCGGCGCGCTTCAGGGCCCAGGTCTCGAGCGCGCGCGTGGCGCGGTAGCGCAGGCCATTCTCGCTGCTGGTGCCGTGGTCGACGGCGGCGTCTTCCCAGAACGCGCGCACCTCGTACACCACCGGAATGCCGAAGCGCTTGCCGGCGCGCAGGGCGGCCACCGCGTTCAGGCTCGGAGAATGGGCGTGCAGCACGTCGGGTTTCACCAGCGGGATGATCTCGGCCAGGCGTTTCGTCAGGCCGTCGATGACTTCCTTCTGGTTCAGCACTGGCAGCTTGGCCAGCGCGCCGGTCGAGGTCGGGGTGCGGTAGAAGTGCAGGCCGTCCACGGTTTCTTCGAGCTGCTGTCCCGAGTGCTGCTTGGAGCCGGTGACGTGGAAGGTCTCCCAGCCGAGCGCGCGCTGTTCGCGCAGGATCGAGCGGGTGCGGAAGGTGTAGCCGCTGTGCAGCGGGATCGAGTGGTCGAGGACGTGAAGGACGCGCATGGTGTGCTTTCGAAACTGTGTACTATTGTCAGGCCGCTTCGGCCATCGGCGCCGGGCTGGTGGCGGCGCCGTTCTTGCGCAGGAAGGCGTCGAACATCAGCACCGACCACAGCGTCACCGCGTGGTCCTTGGTGCCGGCCAGGTGCTCGTCGACGATCTGCTGCAGGTAATTCGCATTGAAGATGCCGGTGTCGAGCAGCACCGGATTGAGCACGGCGCGGCGCATGCTGTCGGCCAGCGGACCGCGCAGCCACGCCGAGAGGGGAATCGAGAAGCCCATCTTCTTGCGGTACAGGATGTCTTCGGACAGATATGGCTCCAGCGCCTTTTTGAACACGTGCTTGCCTTCGCCGTTGCGCAGCTTGCTCGATGACGGCAGGCCCGAGACCCATTCCACGAACTGGTGGTCCAGCAGGGGGACGCGCACTTCGAGCGCGTGCGCCATGCTGGCGCGGTCGACCTTGGTCAGGATGTCGCCCGGCAGGTAGGTCTTCATGTCCAGGTACTGGATCAGGGACAGCGGATCGTCGGTCGGGGCATTGGCCGCATAGCCGCGCATGACTTCGACCGCGCGGTAGCCCTGCAGGCGCTGCTGGAAGCCGGACGAGAACAGCTGCTTGCGCACGCGGTCGTTGTTGACCGACACGCCATGGAAGTAGCCCTCGGTCAGGTCGCGCGCCAGTGCTTCGAAGGTGGTCTTGGCGCGGAACATCTGCGGCGCCCAGTCGGCCTTCGGATAGACCTTGCCCAGCACGCCGAATACGGGTTTGCGCAGTGCCAGCGGCAGCATCGAGCGCACGCGCTGCTCGCCCATCGTCATGCGGTGGCGGCGGTAGCCTGCAAAATTCTCGTCGCCGCCGTCGCCCGACAGCGCCACCGTCACGCGCTTGCGCGCCAATTGGCACACGCGGTAGGTCGGGATCGCCGAGCTGTCGGCATACGGCTCGTCGTACAGCGCGGCCAGGGTGTCGATCAGGCCGTAGTCGTCCTTGTCGACCGTTTCGGCCTGGTGATTGGTCTTGTAACGCTCGGCGACCTGGCGCGCGTATTCGGATTCGTCGAAGGCCGGGTCATTGAAGGCGATGGCGCAGGTGTTGACCGGCTTGTCGGACACGCCGGCCATCATCGCCACCACCGCGCTGGAATCGACGCCGCCCGACAGGAAGGCGCCCAGCGGCACGTCCGAGATCAGGTGGCTCTGCACCGCTTCGCGCAGGCGAACGATCAGTTCCTCTTCCATTTCGCGCTCGCTCATCGGCGCGTGCGCGGTGAACGGCACGTCCCAGAACTGCTTCGACTGAGGAACTGGCTGGCCGACACGCAGGGTCAGGGTGTGGCCGGGCAGCAGCTTCTTGGCTGACGTGAAGATGGTGCGCGGCTCCGGCACGTAGCCGTAGGCGAAGTAGTCCTCCACCGCCAGCGGATCGATCTCGCGCTTCAGGTTCGGCAGGCACAGGAGCGACTTGAGTTCCGAGCCGAAGGCGAACAGGCCGTCGTCCAGCAGCGCGTAGTGCATCGGCTTGATACCGAGGCGGTCGCGCGCCAGGAACAGGGTTTTATTCGGACGGTCCCAGATCGCGAACGCGAACATGCCGCGCAGGTGCTGCACGCAAGCCTCGCCCCACTGCTCGTAGGCGTGGACGATGGTCTCGCTGTCCGACGGAGTGCGGAACACGTGGCCCAGGCCCTGCAGCTCGGCGCGCAGTTCGCGGAAGTTGTAGATCTCGCCGTTGAACACCAGCGCCAGCGTCTCGTCCTCGTTGAACAGCGGCTGCAGGCCGGCTTCCAGGGCGATGATCGACAGGCGCCGGTGTCCGAAGCCGAGGCCCGGTTCGAGGTGCAGGTCGCCCTCGACCGGTCCGCGGTGGAACTGGCTCTCGTTCATGCGATTGAGCAGCTCGGGCGAGATCGGGCGGCTGCCCAGGGTGTCAAACAATCCGGTTATTCCGCACATGGTGTGATCGCTTTATGAGATTTGATCTTGGACCGACGCAAATCGTCGTACAGGGATAGATAAGCGTCGAGCATGGCGCGCATGCTGTAGCGGCGCTCGACGTGGGCGCGCCCGGCGGCGCCGTGGCTGCGCGCCAGCGCACGGTCGCGCACATAGCCGGCCAAGGCATCGGCCAGCGCCTGCGGGTTCGATGGCGGCACCAGCTTGCCCATGGCGCCATCCTGGACCAGGTCCGGGATGCCGCCGACCGCGGTGGAGACGATCGGCAGGCTGCTCGACATCGCTTCGAGCATGGTCACCGGCGTGCCCTCGGCGATCGAGGACAGCGCGAACAGCGAGAAGCCGCGCATCGCCGGCGCCACGTCGGCGCGCGCGCCGGCCAGCAGCGCGCTGCCGCCAAGGCCGGCGGCGTCGATGCGTTCTTGCAGTTTGCCGCGCAGCGGGCCGTCGCCGACCAGCACCAGGCGCAGCTTCTCGCCCGGCAGCATGGCGCGCAGCAGGGCGAAGGCGTCGATCAGGGTCGCCTGGTCCTTCACGTCCTGCAGGCGGCCGACGCTGCCGATGACGAAGGTGTCCGGATCGTCCGACCAGCTCTCCGCGGCCAGGCCGGACTGGAAGCGTTCGGTGTCGACGCCGTTGTCGATCACCTGCAGGCGCTGCGGGGCGATGCCGACCACGTTCTGCAGCCAGTCGCGCAGGTCGCGCGAGACCGGCACGATGCGGTCGATGCAGGGCGATACCCAGCGCCGCAGCAGGTTGTGCTTGCGGTTCAGGCCCTGCGGGTCGCCGGCGTCGCGTCCGTGCTCGGCGTGCACGCGCACCGGCACGCCGGCCGCCATTGCGGTGACGGCGTACTCGTTGCAGCCCAGGTTATAGGTGTGCAGGATGCTTGGCCGCAGGCGGCGCAGCAGGCGCCACAGGGTGGCGTGGGTGCCGAGCGCCTGGCCGGGCGGCTTGTGCAGCGCGAACAGCTCCACGCCCGGGCGCGTGATGCGCTGGGCGAAATCGGTGTAGTCGGTCAGGCACACGATCGCATGGCGGTAACGCTCGGCCGGCATGCGGTTGATGGTGTCGACCAGCAGCGTTTCCAGGCCGCCGATGTCGAGCCGGTAGATCAGGTGCACCACCAGCGGTGGCAGCGCCGGGGACGTGGAGTGGATAACCGCGGCCATGCTCAACGTTCCCGCGTGGTGGCCAGGGCCGCGTCGAGCGCGCCGAAGTGCTGCTGGAAGAAGGCCTGCAGGGTGGCGCGCGCCGCCTGCGGGTCGTCGGTGTAGGGCGCGGCCAGCACCACCAGCGCGCCGTCGTCGCCGCGGAACCGCAGGCGCGCCTGCGCCTGGCGCAGCTTGCCGGCCACGTTGCTGGTCAGGTAGTCGCCGTCGATCCAGGTCAGCTGCCATACCAGCAGCTTCTGCTGCGGTCCGAGCAGCACGGTCTCGCGCAGCGGGACCGTGCGCGTGCCCGATTGTTCGCGGCGCACTTCGCTCGACACCACGTGGAACGGGTCCTTGTCGCCGGTCAGGCGGTTGACGGAGCTGATCAGGCCCTTCTGCTTGTCCTGGTTGCGGTAGTACAGCACTTCCAGGCGCAGCGGACGGTCCGAACCGGCCGCGCGGAAGGTGCGCGCCAGGCGCATGTCCGGTTCCATGTAGCGCACCTGCCAGTCGGGGAAGCCGCCGGTCTGCTCCCAGCCGATGCCTGGCGCCGCCAGGTCGACCGGCTTCGGATTGTGGTTGGCGCGGTCGTTGAAGGTGGCGAAGGCCGGCCACACGGCGGCGATCGCGATCACGGCGCAGGCCATCGGCGCGATGCGCTTGAGGCCCGGCGTCTCGGATTGGATGGACGCTGCGCCGGACGCCTGCATGCGGGTGCGCGCCGCGTTGGCGCTGGCGGGCGCCGCCGGCGCTTCGTCCTGGCGCCAGTAGCTGCCGATCCAGAACATGATGAACATGATCAGGCCGAAGAACAGCCAGCCGTACACCAGGTGGTCGACGCCGGTGGCGTGTTGCATGCTGCTGAAGTGGCCGATCATCACGATCATGTAGGCGCGCAGGCCGTTGGCCACGATCGGCACCACGATCGACAGCGCGATGAACACGGCGCGCCGGGTGGTGCTGGTGTAGGTCAGGTAGGCGTACAGGCTGCCCAGCGTGATCGAGGAAATCAGGTAGCGGATGCCGCTGCAGGCTTCCACCACCGACCAGGAACCGGTCGGCAGGTCGAAGCGGGTGCCGTTGCGCAGCACCGGGATGCCGGTGGCCTGCACCGCCCACACGGTGAAGTCGGCGGTCAGGTGGATCAGCGGCTCGACGAAGACTTCGCCGAACGGCACCGCAAACAGGAGGAACAGCAAGGGAAACGCGAAGGCGCCGGCCAGGCGCGGACCCAGCAGGGCCAGCGCCGCCACCGGGAACATGGCAACGAAGGCGTACTGCATCACCACCTGCACGCCGCCCATGCGGCCGGCCAGCCAGCCGGCGCCGAGCAGCGCCAGCAGCAGCAGCGCCGGCCCGTACGGACGCGCCGGGATGCGCTCGAACTGCTCGCGCCGGCGCCAGATCAGCCACAGGCTGATCGGCAGGATGATATAGCCGTGGGCGAAGGTGTCGGAGCTGTTCCAGATGTCCACCATCGACTTCGCGGTGCCGAAGTACAGCGCAAACGGCGCCAGCAGCGCCAGCACGATCAGGGCGATCGCCGGGGTACCGGCGCGCGCCAGCGGAACGGCGGCGGTGGCGGAAGGGGACAGCGCGGCGCTGCGCGATTCGGTCATCAGCATTCGAGGCGCTCCCCGATGCAGGCCAGGTTGCTCGGCCAGCTGTAGTGGTTTTCGACCCTGGCGCGTGCGGCCAGGCCCATGGCGTTGTCCTGGCGTTCGAGCAGCATGGCCACCGCATCGGCAAACGCCGCGCCGTCTTCGGCCAGCAGCAGTTCGCGGCCCGGTTCGGCGCGGATGCCTTCCAGCGCCTGCGGCGAGACCACCGTCGGCGTCGCCATCGCCATCGCTTCCAGCACCTTGTTCTGGATGCCGCGCGCGATGCGCAGCGGCGCCACCGCGGCGCGCGCATGCGCAATGTACGGGCGCACGTCAGGGACGGTGCCGGTCACGGTCACGCCCGCGATCTTGCCCAGTTCCTGCACCGCGGGGGCGGGACGGGCGCCGACGATGTAGAACGCCAGTTTCGGGTAACGCGCGCGCAGGATCGGCAGCGCCTCGGCCGCGAACCACTGCACCGCGTCGACGTTCGGCCAGTAATCCATGGCGCCGGTGAACACGATCGCCTGCTCGCCGGCGGCGTAGGGGCTGGCGTAGTCGGCGTGCGGGGTGAAGTAATCGGTGTCGACGCCGTTGTTGAAGTAGCCGATGCGGGCGTCGCTCTCTGGCGCCAGTTCGCGGAACAGCGCCGCCTCGGGCTCGGACACGAACAGCGAGGCGTCGTAGTCGCGCGCCACGCGGCGCTCATACGCCAGCAGCTGGCGCGCCTCGTGGCGGTACAGCCAGCTCATCGGCCATGGCTTCTTGTCGGCGTACTGGCGCCATTTGTCGGAATCGACGTCGCAGAAGTCGACCACGCGCCGCGCCTGCGGGTACTTGTCGGCGTACTGCGCCATCGCCGACGAGAACACCAGCACGCGCTTGATATTGTGCGCGGCCACGGTCTGGTCGACCCAGCGCCCAAGACTGGCGTCGCGGTAATAGTCGAGCGAGAGCGAACGGTTGGCCGCCAGCGCGCCCAGGCTGCGCACCCGCGCCAGGGTCGGGTTCAGGCTGGCGAAATGGCTGCTGGCGCACAGCTTTTCCACGGTCGGCACGTGCTGCCAGTCGTCGGCGTCGTCCACAAAAGTGGCCAGGTGCACCCGGTAGTCGCGCGCCAGGTGCTTGAGCAGGTGGTACGAGCGGATCTTGTCGCCCTTGTTGGGCGGGAACGGGATGCGGTGGATCAGCAGCAGCAAGTCTTCCACGGCTTACCCCAGGTTGCGCACGATGAACGGGCCCATGAAGTTGGCGACCGGCAGCGGCAGCTTCTTCCAGACCTTGATGAACAGCTGGTACTTCGGATTGAGCGGATTGTTGTCCGGCAGCGCGGTCGACGCGTACAGCTTGTACTCGTACGGCAGCGGCGTGGCCTCGAAGCCCCAGTTCTTCTTGAAGTCGTAGGCGCCGGTACCGAGTTTGCTGCGGCCGAAGTCGAAGAGGCGGCAACCGCGGCTTGCCGCGGCCTGCATCAGGTTCCAGTACATGAAGTCGTTGCCGGCCACCGAGCGCGCCAGGTCCATGCCGCCGCCGTAGTAGGGCACGACTTCGTCGCGCCAGTAGAACGACAGCACCGAGCCGACCAGCTTGTCGTCTGCGGTATAGATCGAGCGCACCTCGCATTCGTCGCCGAAGGTCTTCTGCAGCAGGGCGAAGTATTTTTTCGGGAACACCGGGGTGCCCAGGCGCAGCACGCTGTGGGCATAGGCCGTGAACATATTGTCGACGTTGTCCTCGACCACGCCTTTCAGACCAAGCTTGATCCCCTTGCGCACCATCGCGCGCTGCTTGCGCGGGATGGCGTTCATATTGGTCTCGTCGTCGCCCGTGATCTCCTTGCGGAAGGTGACGTACAGTTCCTTGGTGTGCCAGCTGGCGTCGCCCGGGTGGGCGCGCTGCATGCCGCGGTATTCCAGGTGGCCGACGCCGAGCTTTTGCGCCAGTGCGTGGGCGGCGCCGTCGAGCATGGCGCGCGCGGCGTCATCGGTCGCCGCCACGCCGCCATACACGCAGAACGGCATCGCGCCCAGCGAGTGGCCGAACAGGCGGCTCTTGATCTCGGCCAGCGGCAGCACGCCCTGGATCTGGCCGTCCTGCTCGACGTAGTAGAACCAGGTCTTGATGCCGAACGACTGTTCGATCACCGGCTGCCAGCCCGACAGGTGGAAGAAGGTGGCGGACGGGCAGGCGCGCACGAAAGCGTCCCAGCGGGCGTAGTCCTGTTTCTGCAGCAGGTGCAGGGTCTGCGGGGCGGCGGCGGCGCTCGGGGCCGCGCGGCGCGCCTGCGCCGCGTCGAGGATGGCGTTCATGGCTTGTCCAGGAAGATGCGGTCCATGCGGTCCCATTTGAAATCGCGCGCCAGCAGTTCCAGGCGGCGCTCCATGCGCTCGATGTTCACGTAGTGGCGGAAGCGCGCCTTGGCGCCCAGGCCTTCGGGACGCGGCTGCTGCGGATCGATTTCCCACGGGTGGAAGTAGAACAGCGCCGACTCCTGGTCTTCGCGATTGACCTTTTCCATCATCCAGCGCGACAGGGCGTAGGGCAGCAGGCGGAAGTAGCCGCCGCCGCCGGCCGGCAGGTTGCGCCCGCCCATCTTGACCGTGGTGATCGGCACTTCCAGCAGGCCGTCCGGGCCGTTCGGATAGAAGGCGAAGCGCGGCGCATCCGGCATGCCGTAGTGGTCGTGCAGCACCGGATAGATGCTCGAGCTGTACTTGTAGCCGGCTTCGTGCAGGGCGTCCAGCGCCTACAGGTTGGCGTGGCCGATCGAGAAGCTCGGGGCGCGGTAGCCCAGCACGGCCTGGCCGCCGATGTCTTCCAGCAGCGCCTTGGCGGAGCGGATGTCGTTGTCGAATTCGGCGCGGCTCTGGTCCGAGGCGCGCAGGTGGCCGTAGCCGTGGCTGGCCAGCTCGTGGCCCTGCTCGACGATGCGGCGCACCATGGCCGGATAGCGCTCGGCGATCCAGCCCAGCGTGAAGAAGGTGGCGCGCACGCCGTTCTTCTCGAACAGCGCCAGGATGCGTTCCATATTGGCTTCGACGCGGCATTCGCGCGTCGGCCAGCTGGCGCGGTCGATGTAGGGGGCGAAGGCCGAGACCTGGAAGTAGTCCTCGACGTCGCAGGTCATGGCGTTGCGGATGCGTTCACCCGGTGCTGGGCGCGGCCGGGCTGCGGGAGCGGTCATTTGCATGGCTTATTCCTGGTGGTCCGTACGTTGTTCGGCGCGGTGGTCCGCATGGAGGGCGTTCTGGCCCTGGGGCGTGGCGACGATCTTCTTCAGGATCGACAGCACCGAGACGATCGATTTCTCGAGGCGCATCATGCGCTCGTCGAGGATCTCGACGCTGGCCGCGCGCCGGTCACCTACGCGCATGTCACCCTGGCGCGCGTCCCCAACGCGCATGGCGCCACGCTGCTCGCTGCCGTTGAGGCGCGAATCGTATTCGCTGTCCGGGTCCGGCTCGCCGATCGCGTCCGGCGCCTGGAATTCCTCGGCGATGTCGCGCACCACGTCGTTGATGTGCTCTTCGCTGAAGGCGTGCAGCTCTTCCAGGAAGCCCATCAGCAGCACGCGGTCCATCAGCGTGTTGGTCTTCCTCGGAATGCCGCCGCTGTAGGCGTAGATCGCGGCGTGGGCGCCGTCGTCGAAGGCGGGGTCGCCGTTCCAGCCCACGGTGGCCAGGCGGTGCTCGATGTAGGCGCGGGTTTCCTGCGCATCCATCGGGCCCAGGTGGTAGCTGGCGATCACGCGCTGGCGCAGCTGCTGCATGGTCGGGCTGTGCAGGGTGGCGCGGAATTCCGGCTGGCCGAGCAGGAAGGTCTGCAGCAGCGAGCGGTCGTCGGTCTGGAAGTTCGACAGCATGCGCAGCTCTTCCACGGTGCGCGCGTTCAGGTTCTGGGCTTCGTCGATCAGCAGCAGGGCGCGCTTGCCCTGGCGGTCCACGCCGCGCAAAAATTGTTCCAGACGATTGAGCAGCTCGGCTTTGCTGGCGCCTTCGTACGGCAGGCCGAAGCTCGACACCACCATGCGCAGCGTGTCTTCCGGATCGAGGCTGGTGTTGACGATGTGCGCCGCCACGATCTGGTCCAGCGGCAGGTGGCCCAGCAGGTTGCGCACCAGCGTGGTCTTGCCGGCGCCGACTTCGCCGGTGATGACGATGAAGCCTTCGCCCTGCGACAGGCCGTACTCGAGGTAGGCCATGGCGCGCTTGTGGCCCTTGGAGCCGAAGAAGAAATGCGGGTCGGGCCGCAGCTGGAAGGGCTTGGCCGAGAGGCCGTAATAGGATTCGTACATCGTGCTGGTTTTCCGATCAGTACTTCATGTTCAGGTAAGCCACCACCGCGTGTTCGGTGTAGTCGCGCCGGCCGACGTAGTCGGTGCCGCCGCTGCGCCGGCGCAGCTCGAGGTTGGTCGTCAGGTAGCGGCCGACGTCGCGGTTCAGGCGCACGTACAGCTCGCGCTGGCGCGTCTCGAGACCGGTGGTGAGCGACTCGCGCAGGCTGTAGTCGGCGCCGGCGTTCAGGCGCGAACGCGGGCCGACCCGGTACGAGAAGTTCAGGTTGGCGCCGTGCTGCCGCACGTTGTCGTTGAGCGAACTGAATTGGCTGCCCAGCAGCGCGCTGTCGCTCTGCTGGTCCGACAGCGCGATGCGTTCGCTGCGGTAGGCGCTGAACAGAGCGCTGCTGCGCCCGCCGCGCCAGGCCACCGAGGCGCGCAGTTCCTTCTGGCGCGCCCAGCGGTTGCTGAGGAAGTTGATGCTCTCGGCCAGGCTGGCCGGCAGGCCGTTGGCCAGCATGTAGGCGGCCACCAGGCGCTCGCGCTCGAGCGGGTCGGCCACCACGCTGTTGAACATGCGGTCGAGCATCGAGGCGGTGTCGATCGACGCCGGCAGCAGCGACTGGCGGCGCGACGAGGTGATGATGTCGCTGTACTGGACGTCCCAGGCCGTGTGGCGGCTGCGCAGCGTGGCCAGCAGCGAACCGGTCTGGCCGTACAGGTGGCGTCCGACCGAGGCTTGCACATTGGTGCGCGCGCTCGGAGTCCATACCCCGCCCACCGACCAGCTGCGGCCGGAACTGTCGCCGCCCGGGCCTTCGAAGTCGTACTTGTCGTAGCCGGCCGTCATGGTCGCGGCCCAGGCACGGTTGAACTGGTAGCGCAGCGAGCCGTTCAGGTTCTGGGACGACGATTCGCCGACCAGCTGGTTGTCCAGGTCCTGGCGCACGTAGTTCAGGCCCCAGCCGAGCGCCTTGGTCGAGGTGCCGCTGGCCAGGTTGAGCAGCACGGTGTCGCCGGTGCTGTTGCCGTACACATTGCGCAGGCCGCCGTCGACCGCGTCGCGGCTGTAGCGCAGCTGCATGGTGGCGTCGCGCCCGAAGCGCCGCACCAGGTAGGGGCTGACGCTCCACGACTTGACTTCGGTGGTGTTCTCGAGCGAATACGGATTCTCGTCGCCGCCCGGCGCGAACGCCAGGATGCTGCGCCGGGTGCGGCTGGCGGAGGCGTCCACATACAGCATCTGCTCGACCAGCGTGCCCTGCAGGTTGGCGGAATACGCGCGCCGGCCGTCGGACGGACGCAGCATGGCGTCCTTGTCGCTGTAGGCGTAGCGTTCCCAGCTGGCGACGGCGTCGACGTTCAGGCGCCGGCTCTTGCCCTTCACCGCCAGCGCCGGGCGCAGCTCGGTGATGAACTGCGATTCGGCCAGGTCGTCTTCGCGCAGGTCGACGTTGTCGGTCCAGGTGCCGCTCAGGCTGACGCTGGGCGTGACGTCCCATTGGGCGTGCGCCGGCGCCGCCAGCAGCATGGCGGCGGCCGCCAGCGGCAGCAGGCGCGGCAGGGCGACAGGCCGGCGTTCAGCCATAGTGATAATCATACGTCTCTTCGATGCCCGGGATGTCGCGGGTCTTGTTGTAGATGAGATTGACGTTCTCGAAGCCTTCCAGCTTGTGCAGCGCTTCCTTGACCGCATGCTGGGTCGTGGTCTGGGCTTCCACCACCACCACGATCTGGCCCATGTGGCTGGCCAGCACGCGCGATTCGCTGGTGAGCAGCAGCGGCGGCGAATCGAAGATGATGATGCGGTCGGGATAGCGGTTGGCCAGTTCGTGCAGCATCTGCGTCATCGTCGAGCTGGCCAGCAGCTCGGTGGCGCGTCCGGTGCTGGTGCCGGCCGGCAGGATCGACAGGGTGTCGACGTTGGTGCGCAGCAGCACGTCCTGCAGGTCGAGCTGGTCGTCGATCAGGCAATCCATCAGGCCGCGGTGCGCCGGCAGGCCGAGCGTGCGCAGCACCGAAGGACGCGCAACGTCGGCGTCGACCAGCAGCACGGTGTGGTCCAGTTCCATGGCGATGCTCATCGCCAGGTTGATCGAGCAATAGGTCTTGCCTTCGCCCGGCAGCGAGCTGGTGACCATGATCAGGTTGCCGGGATTGTCCTTCGGGCCGCGTTCGGCGAAGGCGCGCTTGAGCAGCGGGCGCTTGATGATGCGGAATTCTTCCAGCAGGTTGGTGCGTCCGCCGGCGGCGGTGACCATGCCCAGCTCGCGCATGCGGGCCAGGTCGAGTTCGACCTTGCGCGCGCCGCCGCGGGCCGACGCAGCCGGCGCGGCCGGTGCTTCGGCGAACACCGGCTCGGCGGCGGACTGCGCCGCAGGCTGTGGCGCGGCGGGCTGGGCCGCTGCCGGCGCGGTCGCAGTTGCCGGCGTTGCCGCCGGCAGTTCGATCACGGGCAGCGGCGCCTGGGCGCCGGCCTGCTCGGTTGCCGTTTCCGGTTTCGCGGAAACGACGCTGTTGGCAGCCTGGCGCTGCTGGTCGATGCGGCTGGCCGCTTTTTCGATAATGCTCACATGTGCTCCTTGGCCTGCGGCCTTACATCGGACGGACGAGGATGGCGGCGACGCCGGCGCCATAGGCGCCGAACAGCAGCACCACCGAGGCGGCCAGCGCCACCAGGCGGCGCTTGCGGCGCACGGTCTGCTCGCCGGTCCAGTTCATGCTGATCGAGCCCAGGATCGGGACGCCGGTGGTGTCGCGCAGCGACGCCTGGCTGAGGAAGGTCGGACGCAGCTGGCTCATCAGGAAGGCGCCCGCCAGGCCGGCGATCAGCGCGCCGACGAACACGACCGAGAACAGCTGCAGGCGGTTCGGGCCGGACGGCAGCGGCGGCGCGGTCGGCGGGTCGATCACGCGGAAGGTCAGCATGTCGGTGGCCGACGACAGGTCGCCCGACAGCTTGGCCGACTCGCGGCGCTCGACCAGGCGCTGGTAGTTCGAACGGTTGACTTCGTAGTCGCGGTTGAGCTGGGCGAGCTGGGCCTCGATCTCCGGCACCTGCTGGCTCTGCGAGCGCAGGGTGGCCACGCGGTTGCTGTATTCGGCCACGCGCGCCTGCAGCGAGGCCACGCGCGCTTCGGCGTCGGACAGCTGCACGTTGAGCTGCTGCAGCATCGGGCTGTAGCTGGCGCCCGGATCGCCGCTCGGCTTGATGTTCTTGGCTTCATCGGCCTTGCGCGCCAGCAGCTGTTCGAGCAGGCGTTTGTTGGCGATGATGTCCGGGTGCTGCTCGGTATACTGGGTGCGCAGGCTGTCCAGGGTCTTGTTGGTGGCGGCGATGCGCTCTTCCAGCGCCGGGTCGGTCGGCACCGGCAGCGCGCGCTTGCCCGGGCCGCCGCTGGTGTCGCCCGAGATCTGGCGCCGGATCGCATTGCGTGCCTGTTCCGCTTCGCTCAGTTCCAGCCGCGCCTGGTTCAGCGCTTCGTTGGTGGCGGCCATGCGCGCGCTGTAGTCGGCGCCTTCGCGCGGCAGCATGCCCATATTGCGCAGCTTGAATTCCTTGAGCGAATTCTCGGCCGCCGCCAGCCGCTCTTCATAGCCGCGGATCTGGTCGTCGATGAACTGTACCGCCTTCTCGGAATCCTGGCGCTTGCCGGTGTAGCTGCCTTCGACGAAGATGGTCAGGAAGGCCTGCACCACGTCCTTGGCTTCCTTGGCGCTGGCGCCGGTATAGGTGATGGTATAGATGTCGTCGCGCTGGGTGCCGGCCATCTTGATGCGCGAGGTCATTTCCTCGACCAGCTTGTCCATCTCGCGGCTGTTGCTCGCCTGGACGTCGAGGTCGACTTCGCGGATCACGCGCTCCACGTTCGGACGGCTGAGCAGGGTGCGGCGCATGAACTGCACCTGCTGGTCCAGGTTCGGCACCGTGGTCATGCCCGACAGCAGCGGCTTGAGGATGTTCTGGGTGTCGACGTAGACGCGCGCCGAGGCCTGGTACTGGTTGGGGAGCTTGAGCACGACGGCCCAGCCGGCCAGTGCGACCACCCAGGTGATCGCCACCGCATGCCAGCGATACTTGCCAATTGCTTTTAAGAAATTCAGAATCAAGGCTGTGATTTCGGCCATCTTAGGTCTCGCCAGTCACGGTCCGGCGGGGGCCGGACACAGTAGATAAAACACCCTGCATGATCGCTTGTAGAGTGAGCAATTGCAATTGCGTGCTGGAAAATTACGCAGTTACTAGCTCAAATACAAACGTCTTACAACACAAATTCTTTGTTGCAACGACAGATTTGCTATCGCTCCACGGTTTCTGAACGCATAGTGTTGCATTATCGCAAACAATCAACGCTTTTGCTCGTTGTAATTTGCGAAACTTTGTAACGACGTCAAACCCGATGTGAACGATGCAGAAGTGGATGAGGACAGCGCTGTTGATAGTTGCTGAAAATCAAACATGGTTATTGTAATGTTTAAAATTGGAAAGGGCTTGCACGATTGACGCAGCCCTGTATCAGGTGTACCGGATGAATGTGAATTGCCCATGAAACGACGAATCTTCCTCGGCCACAGCGCCTTGTTCCTCGCCGCCGGCGCCTTGGCGGCGCCGCTCGCCACTGGCGCCGCGCTGCCCGACACCGTGGCGCGCGTCAAGCGCTCGATCGTGGGCGTCGGCACCCATTTGCAGACGCGCAGCCCGGCGGTTGCCTTCGCCGGCACCGGCTTCGTGGTCGGCGACGGCCTGAGCGTGATCACCAATGCCCACGTGGTGCCGGACCAGCTCGACGCCGCGCGCAAGGAAACCCTGGGCGTGGTGGTGGGCGACGGCGCCGCGGCCGCGTTCCGCCCGGCCACCCTGGTCGCGCTCGACCGCGAGCATGACCTGGCGCACCTGCGCCTGGAAGGCGCACCGCTGCCGGCCCTGAACCTGGCCGAGCGCGAGGATGCGCGTGAAGGACAGGAACTGGCGTTCACCGGTTTCCCGCTCGGCATGGTGCTGGGACTGTATCCAGCCACCCATCGTGCGCTGCTGGCGGCAATCACGCCGGTGGTGCGGCCGTCGCTCAGCGCGCGCGGGCTGGATGCGCGCGCCATCGCCCAGCTGCAGCGGGCGCCGTTCATGGTATATCAGCTGGACGGCACGGCGTATCCCGGCAATAGCGGCAGCCCGGTGTACGACCCGGACACGGGCACGGTGCTGGCGGTGGTCAATATGGTGTTCGTCAAGGGCTTGAAGGAAACGGCGATCACCAACCCGAGCGGCATCACCTATGCAGTGCCGGTGCGCCACGTGCGCGCCCTGTTGCAGCGGCCGTAGGGCCCGGTCGTACGCCGATGGCGTAAGCAAGGTGTTGCGCTATGAACTAACAATTTCATTCGTGCACGGGGTTTCCAGAAAGACTCTGATATACAATAACGCTGTTTTGATGGTGAAATAACAATTTTTAAAATTGCAACCTGCAGCCGGCACGATGCCAGGCGCGGGCTCAAGGAGTCGAGGTGATCAAGATGACGCAGTGGATGAAACACGTGATGGCGGCCGGCGCCGCAGGCTGCCTGCTGTTGCTGGGCGGATGCGCGACGCCACCCGCTCCCAGCGCCGCGGCGCTGGCGCCGGTCAATCCCGACTACCTGATCGGCCCGGGCGACGCGGTCAACATCATCGTCTGGCGCAATCCGGAAGTGTCGATGTCGGTGCCGGTGCGTCCTGACGGCAAGATCACTACCCCGCTGGTCGAAGACCTGCCGGCCGCGGGCAAGACCTCGACCCAGCTGGCGCGCGATATCGAACAGGCGCTGGCCAAGTTCATCCAGCAGCCGGTGGTGACCGTGGTGGTGACCAACTTCGTCGGCAATTATGGCGAGCAGATCCGCGTGATCGGCCAGGCCGCCCGTCCGCAGGCACTGCCGTACCGCCGCGAAATGTCGCTGATGGACGTGCTGATCGCGGTCGGCGGCGTTACCGAATTCGCTGCCGGCAACAAGGCCAGCATCGTGCGCAATGTCGACGGCAAGCAGGAAAAACTGACCGTGCGCCTGGATGACCTGATCCGCGACGGCGACATCTCGGCCAACGTCATGATGCGTCCGGGCGACGTGCTGATCATCCCGGAAAGCTTCTTCTGATTTCCTGGCGATAAATTTACAGCCGGCATTCATTCTTACTGCTAATGCAATGAATGCCGGTTCGGTCGTGTCGCTATATTCCTGTTTATAAAGTAGTTTTTCCTATTGGCAATCCAAAGGCACGCTTCTTGCTGTGTCTTTACGGCCGCGCACGAAATGTTTTTCATGCCGGATTGCCATGGGCCTTGCTTGTCCCGAGCTTGCGGCGTATGGCTGCCTTATTTCGAGGACACCGCATGGCAAGCGCATCCACCCTGAATCCGCACACCCGCCGGCAGCGCTGAACGGCCACGGCGCGGCGCGCCGCCGCCTGGCCAAGGCCGGGCGCGCGGCCGAGCTGGAACTGACACGACCGCTGTTCTATACCTTGCGCTACCTGCGCCGGGTGCTGGGCGCCATGATCCCGGCAGCGACACTGGTGGCGGCCGAGGCCGGCCGTCCGAACTTGGCGCTGCTGGTACTGATGGACGCGCTGTTCCTGCGCGCCCTGCAGCCGCCAACCCCTGCATGCGGCGATCGCTTCAGCGGGGGCGCACGCGTCGTCTTGTCCATCCGAGGCAATTGGTTCCTCAGCCGCCTGTATTGTTATCTGGTCATCTATTCCACAAAGCTTTCATTTCACCGAAGCAAGATTTGGTGGTGTAAGCCCTGGAAACAGCTTGTAAACTGTCGGGAATTTTTACATAGCTCTTGTTTCTTCTCTAACTATCTAGTTTAAGTCTTTGATTTTAAAAGAAGTCGAAAAGCTGGCACGGGGATTGCTAATAGAAGGACGTGTGTGTGTGCAACCGAT
Source organism: Massilia sp. YIM B02443 (assembly GCF_030411955.1). GTDB lineage: Bacteria > Pseudomonadota > Gammaproteobacteria > Burkholderiales > Burkholderiaceae_D > Telluria. The sequence continues at coordinate 124,724 of NZ_JASNRA010000011.1, read as the reverse complement.
TAACCTAGAGCGAGGTAGACGAACATGAATTTCCTGAAGAAACTGGGCTGCGCTGCAGCTGTGACCGTGGCAATGGCTGGTTCCGCAAATGCAGATACCGTGATGAACGACTGGGTGTTCAACCCGGCAGGCACCGGCTTCGCCAACGGCGTCACGATCGGCGAATACCTGGACATCACCGGCAACGCATTCATCCAGCTGTCGGCCGGTTCGAGCGCCGGTAGCTTCAACTTCCGCGAACACGCCGTGTTCGCAGTGCCTTACGGCGACAACCAGCAGACCGGTTACTTCAACCAGCTGAATCCGCGCGGTAACATCACCGCCACCTTCGAAGCATCCGGCACCGGCACCTTCGGCGGCGCCTTCAGCTTCACCGGCGGCACCATCAAGATGTACCAGTCGGACACCAACCAGTTCACCTCGACCAACGGCATCTACGGCGCCAATGTGGGCAACCTGATCGCCGAATTCGAAGTCCTGCCAGGCGGCGGCGGCACCGTCGACGCCAACGGCAGCCCGACCAACAACGGCCAGGTCAGCGTGACCGCGCGCGCCGTCGAAGGCGGCCTGGCAGCTGGCTACTTCTTCCGTGGCAACGGTAACGACCTGTCGATGGAATCGGTCCTGTCGTTCGCGTTCACCAACGCCAACACCCTGGCAACCCCACGCGGCAACCTGGTGTCGGAAGTCGCTTGCCAATTCGCCGGCTTCAGCGGTCCTGGCTGCGGTTCGGGCAGCTACGCCAATGCTCCTGGCCAGTACTTCTTCGTTGGCAACAACGGTCAGTTCAAACTGGGCGAGCAACTGGCTGAAGTGCCGGAACCAGGCTCGCTGGCCCTGTTCGGCATCGCCATGCTGGGCGCTGGCGTGATCAGCCGCAAGCGCGCCAAGAAAGCCTAAGCTTTCTCCAGCGTGAATGAAGAAGAGCGGGCATTGCCCGCTCTTTTTTTTCGTCTGTTGTTTTGTGCCGGTTCTTGTCGCTGCTCGCGCTGACGGGCGCAAAAAAGGCGGGCCGCAGCCCGCCTCGTTCCTGCCGCTGTTGCTCAATTCACCAGCAGTTCGGTCAACGGTTTGCGCTTGGAGCGCGCCTTCGGCGCCGGACCATAGCCCAGCCGTCCCATGTAGACCGGATGCAGCGCATCGGTGAACACCAGCTCGGCCGTCTGGCGCTCGAGCTTGCGCGCGTATTCCCACAGGCCCGGCTTGGCAGTGAAGCGGTCGTCGTTCTCGCGCACGTATTTCGAAAAGATCAGCGGGGTCATCTCGGGCTGCATGTACAGCCCCAGATTGGTCATGCTCAGCCAGAAGCGCTGCAGCGCGCGGCCGGCGGCGACGTAGTCGTCGATCGTCTGTGGCCTGCTGCGCGCCTTGAGCACGAAGTGGGCGGCGCAGGCCAGGCCCGGCACCAGGTCCATCTGCAGGCGCGGCGCCCAGGTGCCCATCAGGGTGTTCACGACCGACATGCGGCCCCAGCTGCCCATGGCCCATTTCATCAGCTTGAGCGTGCCCGGATCGACGCCGAGCGCGCGGTCCGGCACCCGGTGCGTGCTCTCCCAGGCATTCCAGTCGATGATCGAGCGGTGGGTCTCGAACGCTTCCGGCATGGTCAGGCGCAGCCGGGCGTTGTCGAACATCAGGCGCGCCGCTTTCCATTTCGGGCCGCTGCCTTCGATCCAGGCCAGTTCGTAGCCGTCGCCGACCGCCGCCTGCAGGATGCGCTTGTGCTCGTCCGTCAAAGGACGCGTGCGCATCGGCCGGCGCTGCACGGTGCGCTTTTCGATGGCCGCGATCAACGGGTCGGGCGCCAGGCCGGGTTCGGGCACGAAGCGCGCGTCGAATTGCAGGCGCAGCGGTTCGGCGCCGTTGGCCGGCGCCGCCGCCGTGGGACGGCGCGTGATCTCGGCGCGCAGGCCGAGGCCGGTGGCGGCAATGGCGATCGTCTCGAGCAGGGCGCCGAAGGCGATCTGGCTCGGGTGGCCGTCGCGGTCGTAGACGCAGTGGTCGCGCGTGTCGTGCGCGTGCACCACCAGGTGGTCGGGCGCGGCGATCTCGAACGCCCAGGTCTGCATATTGTCGCCGCTGGGCGCCCAGCGCGCCAGGTCGGCGATCCTGTACGCCGGGCTGTCGGTGTCGGGCGCGCTCATGCCGCCGCTCCCGCCGCCGCCAGGTCCTTGGCCAGCTGGCGCTTGCCGACCGCGATCATCAGGCGGTGCAGCGGATTGCGGTTGCCGCCCGGACGCCAGGTGCGCACCACCTTGTTGCGGTAGGCGTCGAACTGCACGCCGCAGGGCGCCGCCAGCACCTTGCCGCGTCCCAGCAGGATCTTGAGCGCCTCGGTGCCCATCACGCCGGCGCACAGCTGGCAGGCCATGATGGTCGAGGGGCCGCGCCGCTCGACGAAATTGACCGCTTCCGGCACCACCAGGTAGGGCCGGTGCAGGCCGGCCGGCGCCAGCCCGACCACGAAGTGCACCGCCTTGTCGGCGTCCGAGGCCAGTCCGTCCCAGCGGAAGTATTCCTCGAAGGTCATCCCGCCCGGCAAGAAGTTGAGCAGGGCCGCGCCCATGCCCAGCGGCGCCACCGTGGTGGCCGGGATGCCGAGCCGGGCGCAGGTGGCGAAGGTGTCCTTGCGCGCCTGGAAGGCGAAGAAGTCGAGCGCGTCGACGTACAGGTCGACGTCTTTCAAAAAGGCGTCCAGGTTGCCGGCGTCGATGCCTTGCGGGAACACCTCGATCTCGATCTCGGGATTGATGTCGCGCGCCATGCGCGCCATCACCTCGACCTTGGGCTGGTCCAGGGTCGACATCATGGCGCCGACCTGGCGGTTGAAGTTGGCGACGTCGAAGGTGTCGAAATCGGCGATGCGGAACTTGCTCACGCCCAGGCGCGCCAGGGTCAAGAGGTGGACGCCGCCGACGCCGCCGCCGCCGGCGATGGCGACCCGTTTGTTGCGCAGCTGCTGCTGCTCGGCCGGCGTGACCCAGCCGATGTTGCGGGCAAACGCCTGCTCATAGCGAAATGGTTTCGTCATGGTGAAATAGAGATGTGCTGCGATGGTGATCTGGTGCGGCGGCGCGATGGTGCGTGCACTGGAAATGGCGAAACGATACCGCGGCCTTGACAGCCGCGGCGCCATTCAGACTGCCTGGTGTTCGTCGATCCGGCGCAGGCGGCTGATAATGCCTTCTTCTTCGCGCGCCGAAAAGAAATACGGATAAAACGAGCGTTCGCTGGTGTCTTCGGCGAAGGTGCCGCCGAATTGCCTGATCTGCTCGGTGACATAATCGAGGCCGATGCGCAGCAGGTAGGCCGGCGCATTCACGCGCGGATTGGTTTTCATTTCGCCTTCGCGCTGGAAACCGAGCATCTGCTGGTAAAAGCGGCGATGGCGCGGATTCACTTCGATCACGATATCGGTGCAGCCGTGGATATCGCGCGCATAAATCACGGCCAGGTGGAACAGATTGGCCAGCGAGGCTTTCGAGCGCACCGACGGGTCGAACGCGAGTTTGGTGAATTCGCACAGCTTGGCGCCACGTTGACGGTGGATGTCGAGTTCTTCGCGGAAGATCTGGTCGGCCATCAGGCCGATCTGAGTATCCAGTCCGATCGTCAGGGTGCCCACCACGTCGCCCTTGTCGGTCGCGGTCAGCGTAATGCGGTTCGGATCATCCGTCAGCTGGTGCGTGCCCGCATAACCGCGCCACGCATACATCTTGTTCACCAACATGCTGGCCGAATTGCGCCCATTCGGCGTATCGGTAAGCCGGATTCCATACGAATCTTGGTTCACGATAACATCCTCAGTTTCTAAGTCCGCTATCTTATCCCGGTCCTCAGCAATGTGAGTGTTCGATAGAAATTCGGCGGCGGAGCCTTCCGGCTCCGATTCCATGCGGTTCGCTTGATTGGTCATGGCAGGAAATCCTCGGTTCCACCACCCGCCGCCAAGCGGGTGGCGTTTTGGCGCAATGCCGCGCTTTTGATGCCAGTCCGTGCGCGGTCCTGTCGATTTTTTTCTACTGGGATACTAGTCGGTTACAGGGTTTTTAGCAACGAACGCGCGTCCTCGATCTGGGCGAACGGTTTGTTCTGCGCCAGCAGCGCTTCGAGCTCCTTGCGCGCGCCCTGCTTGTTCCCCGCCTTGCTCAGGCCGACCGCCAGGTGATAGCGGATGTCCAGCGCCGTCGGCGCCGCGGCCGCTGCTTTTTGCAGCAGCGGCACGCCGCGCTCGACATTGCCCTGCTCGACCAGCAGCCAGCCCAGGGTATCCATCACCGCCGGGCTGTTGGCGGCCAGTTTGTAGGCCTGCTCGGCGGTGGCCAGCGCGCGCGGATCGTTTTCCTGCTGCTGGGCCCAGGCCAGGTTGTTCAGGGCCGGGACGTTGTTCGGATGACGCTTGACGATCTGTTCCAGGATGCCGACGGCCGGCTTGAACTGCTTGGCCGCCAGGTGCATCTCGGCCTGGAACATCAGCGCCTGCGGATCGTCGGGATGCTTTTTCAGCCAGTTCGCCACGCGCGCCTGTGCTTCCGCGTGCTTGCCTTGCTGGCGCAGCACGCCGGCGCTGCGCACGACCAGGCCCGGGGTCGGCTGGATCGCGAACGCCTTGTCATAGGCGGCCAGCGCCTCATTCGGCTTCTTCATCGCCAGGTGCAGGTCGCCTTCCAGCAGGAAGCCGGTCGGGGCATCCGGTTTTTCCTTCTGCACCTCGCGCGCCAGGGTCAGCGCCTCGTCGGTGCGGCCGCGCCGGATCGCCAGTTCGATCTGGGCAATGCGCGCCTGCAGCAGGTCGGGCTGCAGCGCCACCGCACGCTTGAGCGCCTCGGCGGCGGCGCTGTCGTTCTTGAGCAGCGCCTGGGTCTGCGCCAGGCGCATCTGCGCCAGCGCCGACTTCGGCAGCACGTTGATCAGCTTGGTATAGGTATCGAGCGCGCCGCCGGCGTCCTTGTTGGCCAGCTGGGCCTGACCCAGCAGGTCGAGCACGTCGGGGTTGGTCGGGTGCTGGGTCAGCTGGTTGCGCGCCAGCGTCAGCGCCTTCTGTTCCTGCTTGGTGTTCAGGTAGTGCCCGCCGAGCTTGATGGCGGCCGCGACCGCGTCCGGGTTCTCGGCCTGGGCCTTTTCCAGCAGGCGGGTGGCTTCTTCGGGACGGTTCTGCAGCATCGCCAGTTCGGCCAGGCCGACCATGGCGCCGAAGTTCTTCTTGTCCTTTTCCAGCAGCGCCTCGAAACGCTTCTTCGCGTCCTCCGGCTTGTTGGCGGCCAGGTCCAGGCGCACCAGCTGGGTCACGGCCGGGAAGTAGGTCGGCTGCATCGCCACCGCTTTTTCCAGCGCCGCGCGCGCGGCGTTCTGGTCACCCTTGGCCAGGTGCACGGTGGCGATCATGTTCAGCGGCGCCGGGCTGTCCGGCTGCAGCGCCTGCAGGCGGCTGGCGGCGTCCAGCGCCTTGTCATAGTGCTTCAGGCCGGTTTCGGCCTCGACCAGCGCGCTCAGTGCGGCCGGCGACTTGGGATCGAGCTCGGTGGCGCGCTGCAGGTCGGCGATCGCCGGGCCGGGCTGGCCCTGGTTCAAACGCGCCAGGCCGAGCGAGGTGCGCACCACGGCCGCTTCCGGCGCCAGTTTCGCGGCCTGCTCGAGGTAGCCGGTGGCCTTGCCGAACTCGCGCGCCTGCATATACGACTCGCCGGCCAGCGCCAGCAGCTGGGCGTCGGCATTACCCTTTTCCAGGGTCGGCGCCAGCACCGCCACCGCGTCGCGCGGCTGGGCGCTCTTGAGCAGCGTCTGGGCCAGCAGCTTGCGTGCGTAGACGTTGTTGGGGTCGTTGTCCAGGTACTTGCGCAAGTGCTGCTCGGACTGCTGCAGCGAACCCAGGTTCAGTTCGACCGCGCCAGCCAGCAGGATGCTCGGCATGTGTTCCGGCGCCGCCTTCAGCACCTTCTGCAGCGCGTCGCGCGCCTGCGCGTGCTTGCCCTGGCTGTAGTCGAGCAGGGCCTGGGCATAGGTCGCCAGCAGCGAATTCGGGGCGGCCTTGCGGGCCGCGTCGATGTCGGCCTTGGCCAGGTCGTACTTGCCCTGGTTAATGTGCAGGTAGGCCTGCTCGATGCGGGCGTTGACGTCGTTCGGGCGCAGCGCGATCACCTTGTCGTAGGCGGCCAGCGCTTCGTCCGGCTTGTTGGAGGCGCGCAGCATGGCGCCGCGGAAGTTCCAGACGTCGGGATTGCCGGCGTCCTTCTCGGTGGCGGCGATCGCGTACAGCTCGGCTTCTTCGCGGCTGCCGGCGAGCATGGCGTGGCGTGCCATGCCGGTCAGGGCAGCGCCGTTGTTCGGCGCCAGCGCCAGCGCCGCCTGGTAGGCTTCCTTGGCTGCATCCGGCTGCTGGGTGGCCAGCAGGGCGTCGCCGCGCAGCGCCAGCAGCGGCGCCGACTTGGCCACCGTCTCCGGTTTCAGCTCTTCCAGCGATTCCTTGAACTTGCCCTGCTGCTGCAGCGCGCGCGCCAGCAGTGGCAGCACCTGTTCCGGGTTGGTGCCGAGGCTGGCCGCGCGGCGCAGTTCCTTGTCGGCCGAGACCGCGTCACCGGTTTCCAGGTACAGCGTGCCCAGCTGCAGGCGGGCGTTGGCGTCGTCCGGGCTCTTCGCGACCGCGTTCTTCAGCTGGATCAGGGCGGCTTTCAGGTCTCCCTTTTCCTGGTATTGCTTGGCCTCGGCCAGCAGGGTCGGGGTCGACTGGTCGCGGCTGCAGCCGGCCAGTCCAAGAACCAGGGCGCCGGACAGCAGGGCGGCGGTGAGAGTAGGGATCGAAACGTGACGCGGCATGGCTTCCTCGGTTGGTCTGGATGTCGTCCGGAAAGTGGACGAGTTTCCTCGACAACAATAATACCCGAAGGAATTCATGTAGAACCGCACAAAACGGAACAAGTGTTGCAAATGCGATGCGTTACATGAAAAGGTCATTTCCGGGTGGCAAAATTAACGTTTGCCAGCGGCCGTGACCGTGCATCAAGCCCTTGTTTCGGCCTTCAGCCGCCGTCGGGTTTGCGCAAGCGGCTGAGCAGGGCTTCGACGTTGTCGCCCACCGGCAAGCCATGACGGCGCAGCAGCTGCACGTGCAGCACCAGGTTTTCCAGCACCAGCTTGGCCGACACCGCCAGCAGCGTCATGAGGCGGTCTTCGGCGCTGAAGTTCTCCATCGACGCCGCCATCTCGCACAGGTGGCCGGCCACCAGCAGGCGCAGTTCGTGTTCGGGAAAGGGCAGGTCGGCGAAGTCGATCGGATCTTCCTGCTCGACTTCGGCCATCAGGGCGGCGAGTTGTTCCGGCTGGATCGGCATGGGGACCCTCGAATGAACGCGACCGCTCCATTCTACGGCAGGGCGGCGGCCGGCGGCCACGTGCCGGCACAGTCCAGGTGACTTATTTGGTCGAGGCCGGGGCGCCGCGGCGCGCCAGCGGCAGGCGCGCGCCGACGGCGCCGGCGGCCTTCTTCAGCATCTGGCCGACGTCGCTAAAGAAGGGGCGGGCGTCCAGCAGCGAAAACACATAGTAGCGGCTGCGCGGACGCACGAAGCCGCCCAGGTAGCCGAGCAGCTCGGGCAGGCGCCGGAAGCGCAGGTTTTTGTCGGCGATTTTGTGTTGCGCGAACAGGATGCGCAGCAGGCGCTTGGTCTCGGGCAGCATGTAGCGGCAGCGCACGCCGCTACGGTAGGCCGGGGCCGTGATCGGCTGGCGCCGTCCCCACAGCGTGTGCATCATGCTCGGGAAGCGCGCGCCGGCATGCCAGGCCAGCGGCAGGCTGCCCCAGAAGCGGCCGTTCACCTCCATCAGCGCCGATTCGCCGGTGGCCGGATCGTGGCGGTACTCGACCATCGCGATGCCTTCCCAGCGCAGTTCGCGCAGCAGCGCCACCGACTTCGCCATCTGTTCGGCGTGGGCGCCTGGTGGCAGCGACTCGCACATGCTCGAGAAGCCGCCTTCCGGCGGCCACTCGTGCACGCGGCGGTGCTGGAAGGTGTACTGCGGCTGGCCATCCTTCATCAGCACGAACTGGCCCAGGCCATAGCCGGCGCAGTATTCCTGCACCAGCGGATACACGCCGGCGCGCTCGTAGGGGGCCAGGTAATCCAGCAATTCCCGGGCCGAGTGGCAGTAATGGGTCTTGTCCAGCGCCAGCCCGGCCGCGCCCAGGCGCGCCGCCACCTCGTGCGGATTGGCCCATTTCAGCACCACCGGGAAGCGCAGTTCGGCGCCCAGTTGGCGCACTTCGGCCAGCGAGGCCGGCTGCCCGGTGCGCGGGGTGCGGATGCCGACGCGGGCGGCGGCGGCGTAGGTCTGGTCCTTGTTCAGCACCGAATCCATGCGCGCCTGGTCGGCGAACATGATGGTGAAGCCGGCCAGGCGTTCGCGGTGGCGGTTGAGCAGGGTGATGTCGCTTTCGGACACCGCGAACAGGCAGGCCGGGCCCAGCTCGGCGCCGAGCTGTACCAGCTGCTCGATGAAAGCCTCGGCGTCGCGCGCGCGCACCAGAGGGCGCGTGACGAAGCGCGAGCTCAGGCCAAGCGCAGTCGCGCTGCGGCCGATGCCGACCACCGGCACCCCGGCCTGGCCCAGGTCGCGCACCACGGTCAGGCCGATCGGGGTGTCGACGCCCACCACCACGGCGGGCAGGATGCGTTCAGCGGCTGCGCTCATGAGCTCAACCCTGCGGCGCCATGGCGGCGGCGGGCATGGCATCCGCGCCCGCCGCGCTTGCGCCCTGGCCTTGCCCTTGCCCCTCAGGGGCGCGCACGTGCGGCAGCGCCTGCGCCAGCCGCTCCACCGCCAGTTCGACGCGCTTGAAGCAGGTCTCGAAATACGGGGCGCACAGCGTGTACGGGTCGTGCAGGTGCGGCATCGGCGGCCGGCCCCACAGGCCGAGCAGGCTGACGTGCACGTCGCGGCGGCTGCCCAGCAGGCGGCGCAGCTTGTGCGCCTGGCGCACTTCCATCACCAGGAACAGGTCGCCCGGCTGGATGGCGAAATCCTCGAGCGCGCAGGCGCGGTGCGCGCTCATGTCCACGCCCAGGCGCGTGGCCGCGGCCAGCGCCGGCTTGGGCGAGGCGTTGCCGGTCCTGGTCGACAGCCCGAGCGAGGCCACGTGCATGCCGAGCCGGTTGGCGATCATGTGGGCGTAGGCGCTGCGGCAGATATTGCCGTGGCAGACGAACACCACGCGCCGCACCGCGGCCGGGTCGCGCAGCTTGAACGGGGACAGGCGGCCGCTGGCCAGTTCGGCGTAGCCGAGCATGGTGCGTACCAGGCCGCGGAAGGTGCCGAAGCGATGTCGGATGAAAGTCTTCATGATGCCCTGGCGGGTTGCCGGCTCAGGGCCCAGCGCCCGTACTTGTCGTAGATGACCTGCTCGGCCATGCGCGGCACGCTTTGCAGCAGCGAGACGTCGAGCAGGATGTTGCGGTCGGAAGTGGTGGCGTCGGCATCGAGCGCGTGTACCAGGCCGCAGGCCTCGAAGCGGTCGTCGTTCTGCTGCAGCCAGGCGCACAGGCGGCGCAGGCGCTGCTGCGTCACGTGGTGGGCGCGGGTGCGGGTCAGCGCGTAGTCGCCCCAGTGGATGTATTCGAACGGGTGGGTCAGGATCACCACCGTCGGGATGCCTGCCGCACGCGCCTTTTCCAGCAGCGTGCGCGTTTCGCCGAAGCTGGTGCCGGCGATGGTCAGCGACTTCATGTGCTTCCTGCTGCCCAGCGACCAGTCCGAGAACGACAGCACCGGGCATTCGACCACGCCATGGCGTTCGTGGTGGCCGCTGTACAGGCGGTAGTCGGGGTCGCCGCTGTCGAAGATGGCGGCGCCGATGTTCGAGCTGTAGGGGATGCCGACCTGGGCCAGCGCCTTGTACAGGGTGGCGTCGTGCTGCAGGTTGCCGCTGCGGAAAGCCTTCGGCTTGTGCAGGCCCCATTCGGCGAAGGTGGCGATGCCTTGCCCGATCAGTTCCACCGACTCTTCCAGCGGGCGGTCCTTGAAGTCGTCCATGCGCTTGGCGGTGCGTGCGCGCTCGCGCCAGTCGTCGTGGCGGAACACGTTCCAGCAGGGATGGGTGTGCAGCTCGACTTCGTGGCCGGCGTCGGCGATGCGCTGCGCGATCGGGCGCATCGGATCGTGCTTGAAGTAGTTGCGCTGGACGGTCTCGACGAAGAAGGTCGCCTGCACGTCGTGGCGCTGAAAGGTGTCGAGCATGAAGCCCAGGCCTTCCGAGCGGTCCTGGACGTTGCAATACACGTTTTGTTCGGCAACCGGATGGCGTGCGGCGTCCGCGAACGCGCCGCCGATCGTGAATTCGGTGTCGATGGTGATGCAGACGCGGGTACGCATGACTGCCAAAAGATTAAGAAATTGACGCGATGTTACCACGCGTCAAAGTCAGGGGTGCGTTCTTATGGAAATGGCAAGCGTGTTGTCATGCTGATACCACATTGGCGTGGCATCCGGACACTGCGCACGCGCCGGATGCCTGCCGTCATGCCGCTGTCGTACATCCCTTACATATTGCGCCGGTACTGCCCTCCCACCTCGAACAGCGCGGTCGTGATCTGACCCAGCGAGCATACCCGCACCGCGTCCATCAGACGCGCGAACACGTTGTCGTTGTCGATCGCGGCCTGGCGCAGCGCCGCCAGCGCGGCCGGGGCTGCATCGGCATGGCGCGCGTGGAAGGCGTCCAGGCGCTGCAGCTGCGATTGTTTTTCTTCGTCGGTCGAGCGCGCCAGTTCGATCGTCGCCGGGGCGTTCGCTCCCTTCGGGTTGCGGAAGGTGTTGACGCCGATGATGGGCAGCGAGCCGTCGTGCTTCTTGTGCTCGTACAGCATCGACTCTTCCTGGATCTTGCCGCGCTGGTAGCCGGTCTCCATCGCGCCCAGCACGCCGCCGCGCTCGGCGATGCGCTCGAATTCCTGCAGTACCTGCTCTTCGACCAGGTCGGTCAGCTCGTCCATGATGAACGCGCCCTGGTTCGGGTTCTCGTTCCTGGCCAGGCCCCATTCGCGGTTGATGATCAGCTGGATGGCCAGCGCGCGGCGCACCGATTCGTCGGTCGGGGTCGTGATCGCCTCGTCGTAGGCGTTGGTGTGCAGCGAATTGCAGTTGTCGTAGATCGCGATCAGCGCCTGCAGCGTGGTGCGGATGTCGTTGAAGTCGATCTCCTGCGCGTGCAGCGAGCGGCCCGAGGTCTGGATGTGGTACTTCAGCTTTTGCGAACGGTCGTTGGCGCCGTACTTGTCGCGCATCGCCACCGCCCAGATGCGGCGCGCCACGCGGCCCAGCACCGTGTATTCCGGGTCCATGCCGTTCGAGAAGAAGAACGACAGGTTGGGCGCGAAGTCGTCGATGTGCATGCCGCGCGCCAGGTAGGCTTCCACGAACGTGAAGCCGTTCGACAACGTGAAGGCGAGCTGCGAAATCGGATTCGCGCCCGCTTCGGCGATGTGGTAGCCCGAGATCGACACCGAGTAAAAATTGCGCACGCCGTGCCTGACGAAGTACTCTTGAATGTCGCCCATCACCTTCAGCGAGAACTCGGTCGAGAAGATGCAGGTGTTCTGGCCCTGGTCTTCCTTCAGGATGTCGGCCTGCACGGTGCCGCGCACGGCGGTGAGCACCCAGGCGCGGATCTTCGCCACTTCTTCGTCGTTCGGGGCGCGGCCCTGCTCCTGCGCAAACTTGTCGATCTGCTGGTCGATGGCGGTGTTCATGAACATCGCCAGGATGGTCGGCGCCGGGCCGTTGATCGTCATCGACACCGAGGTCGACGGACTGCACAAGTCAAAACCGTCGTACAGCACCTTCATGTCGTCCAGGGTCGCGATCGACACGCCCGAGTTGCCGACCTTGCCGTAGATGTCGGGACGCAGCGCCGGGTCGGCGCCGTACAGCGTCACCGAATCGAAGGCGGTGGACAGGCGTTTCGCGTCCATCCCGGTCGACACCAGTTTGAAGCGACGGTTGGTGCGGAAGGCGTCGCCTTCGCCGGCGAACATGCGGGTCGGGTCTTCGCCTTCGCGCTTGAACGGGAACACGCCGGCGGTGTAGGGGAAGGCGCCGGGCACGTTTTCCAGCATCAGGAAGCGCAGGATCTCGCCATGGTCTTCGAAGCGCGGCAGCGCCACCTTGCGGATCGGGTTGCCCGACAGCGTGGTGTGGACCAGGCGGGTGCGGATTTCCTTGTCGCGGATTTTCACCACGTGCTCGTCGCCCGCATACGTCTGCTGCAGCTGGGCCCAGGACGCGACCAGTTCCTTCGCTTCGCCGCTCATGGCGTTGTCGCGCCCGGCGATCAGGTCGTCGAACGAGACCTCGCGCCCGGCCGCGGCCAGCATGCGCTTCGCTTCGCTCAGCTGCTGGCGCTCGCGTGCCAACGTCACCTGCTTGCCCACGTTGCGGTGGTAGCCGCGCACCGTGTCGGCGATTTCGGCCAGGTAGCGCGCCCTGCTAGGTGGCACGATCACGTTCTTGCCGCTCGAGTACTTCTGGCCAGGGGCCTGCAGGCTGCCCGGCAGGATCTTGAGTCCGAGTTCGGCCAGCTTGGGCAGCAGACCGTGGTACAGGGCGGTGACGCCGTCGTCGTTGAAGCGCGAGGCCTGGGTGCCGTACACCGGCATCTGGTCGGGCGACTGGCTCCACAGCTCGCGGTTGCGCTGGTATTGCTTGGCGACGTCGCGCAGCGCGTCCTGGGCGCCCTTGCGGTCGAACTTGTTGATGGCGATGAAGTCGGCGAAATCGAGCATGTCGATCTTCTCGAGCTGGGAAGCGGCCCCGAACTCCGGCGTCATCACGTACATCGAGGTGTCGACGTGCGGCACGATGGCGGCGTCGCCCTGGCCGATGCCGGAAGTCTCGACGATGATCAGGTCGAAGCCGGCCACCTTGCAGGCGGCGATCACGCCAGGGAGCGCCTGCGAGATCTCGGAGCCGGCGTCGCGCGTGGCCAGCGAACGCATGAACACGCGCGCGTTGCCGTTCCACGGATTGATCGCGTTCATGCGGATGCGGTCGCCCAGCAGGGCGCCGCCCGACTTGCGGCGCGACGGGTCGATCGAGATCACGGCGATGTTCAGGCGGTCGTCCTGGTCGAGGCGGATGCGGCGGATCAGTTCATCGGTGAGCGAAGACTTGCCGGCGCCGCCGGTGCCGGTGATGCCCAGGGTCGGCGCCGCCAGCCGGTCGGCCAAGTCGACGATCTCCTTGCGCAAGGCCGGGGCGGCCTTGCCGCTTTCCAGGGCCGTGATCAGCTGCGCCAGCGGGCGGTGGCGCGCAGCCATGTCGCCTTCGCGCAGCGGCGCCAGCGAGGCTGGGGCGTAGCCGGACAGGTCGACGTCGCAGGCTTCCAGCATCGAGCGGATCATGCCCACCAGGCCCATGCGCTGGCCATCCTCGGGGCTGAAGATGCGCGTCACGCCGTAGGCATGCAGTTCCTCGATCTCGTGCGGCACGATCACGCCGCCGCCGCCGCCGAACACCTTGATGTGTGCTCCGCCGCGCTGGCGCAGCAGGTCGATCATGTACTTGAAGTATTCGACGTGCCCGCCCTGGTAGCTGGAAATCGCGATGCCCTGCGCATCCTCCGCCAGCGCCGCAGTGACCACCTCGTCGACCGAGCGGTTGTGGCCCAGGTGGATCACCTCGGCGCCGTTAGACTGCAGGATGCGGCGCATGATGTTGATCGAGGCGTCGTGGCCGTCGAACAGCGAGGCGGCGGTGACGAAGCGGACCTTGTTGGCGAGGGCGGGCTGCTCGGGAAGCTCGAGCCGGGCGGCGGACGTGATGTCGTTCATGGAAGGTCCCTGGATTCGGAGAGGACGAGGATGCTGGTACGGTATATGACGTTAACGTTAACGTCAAGCACGGGTCGCGCATCCGGATGTTCGCCGCAACAAGCCAGCCCGGCCTTGCCAGAAATGCAGTTCTATCTTGGTGGCAACATTTAGTTATATCAGGTAATGTGGCGCTTATACCGCGTGCATAAAGGCGTCCTGCGGCGCCATCGACAAGAGACGAACACGATGCTGAAAAAACTGGATTCTTCGCAGCTCAAGGTTGGCATGTTCATCCACGATCTCGATTGCGGCTGGATGGAGCATCCGTTCGTGCGCAACCGCTTCCTGCTCACCAGCGAAGACGAGATCCGGAAAATCACGGCGGCGCGCATCCGCGGCGTGGTGATCGACTGCGGCCGTGGCCTCGACCTGGACGAGGCGCCGACCGTGTCGGAGGCGGCGGCGCAGACCGAAGCCGAGGTGGTGGCGCTGGCGGCCGACGCGCGTCGACGCGCCGGCGCGTCCGTGCGCACGCCGCTGGGTGTCGAGCTCGAGCGCGCCGCCAGCGTGCGCCGGCGCGCGGTCGAGGTGGTGCGCAGCGTGATGCAGGATGCGCGCCTGGGCAAGGCGGTCGAACTGGACGAGGTGGCGCCGGTGGTGGAGAACATCACCGAATCGATCCTGCGCAACAGCGGCGCCTTGCTCGGCCTGCTGCAGATCAAGAACAAGGACGACTACACCTTCCAGCACTCGGTCAGCGTGTGCGCGCTGCTGGTGGCGTTCTGCCGCTCGCGCGGCATGGACGAGGCGCTGATCCACCAGGCCGGCATCGGCGGCCTGCTGCACGACACCGGCAAGGCGCTGGTGCCGGACGCGATCCTGAACAAGCCGGGACGCCTGACGGATGCCGAGTTCGAGATCGTCAAGCGCCATCCGCGCGACGGCCACGAGCTGCTGCTGCGCGCGCCCGGCATCGGTCCCATCCCGCTCGACATCACGCTGCACCACCACGAGCGGCGCGACGGCAGCGGCTATCCCGACCGCCAGGCCGGGGAAGCGATCGGCGAGCTGGCGCAGATGGCGGCGATCGTCGACGTCTACGACGCCATCACCTCGGACCGCTGCTACCACAAGGGCATCGCGCCGGCCGAGGCGATGCGCAAACTCTACGAATGGAGCAAGGCCCATTTCGATCCGGTCCTGGTGCAGGAATTCATGCGCTGCGTCGGCATCTACCCGGTGGGCACGCTGGTGCTGCTGGAGTCGGGCCGGCTGGGCGTGGTGATCGAAGCCCATCCGGCCAACCTGCTCACGCCCAAGGTCAACGTGTTCTTCCACACCCGCACCCGGGCCTACATCCGGCCCGAGACGGTCGACCTGTCCAAGGGGCTCGGCTTCGGCGGCGGCGACCGCATCCTGCGCCACGTCGCGCCGGAGGCCTGGAACGTCGACCCGCTGCGCTTCATGCAGCTGGCCGACGACTGAGGGCGGCCCGACTTCAGAAGAATTCGGCGGTGTCGTTGACGGCCACGGTCTGCAGCAGGCCGCCGGCCACCAGCTCTTCGTAGTGGCAGACGCGGTTGCGGCCGTTGGCCTTGGCGTAGTACAGCGCCTGGTCGGCGTGGCCCAGCGTGACCACCGGCGAGTCGGCGGCGCTGACGCTGGTGAAGCCGACGCTGACCGTGACCCGTCCCACCTGCGGGAAGGCGTGCGCCTCGACGTCGCCGCGGAAGCGCTCGATGATGCGGCGCGCATTGTCCAGCGTGGTCGAGCGCAGCAACACCACAAATTCCTCGCCGCCGAAGCGGAATACCCGGTCCTGCGCACGGAACGAGGTCTGCAGCAGGTTGGCGATCAGGATCAGCACTTCGTCCCCGTACAGATGGCCGAAGCGGTCGTTGACGCTCTTGAAGTGGTCGACGTCGACCACCGCCAGCCACTGCCTTTCCTCGCCGTTCTGATGGCGCCGCTCGGCGTGTCCGGCTGGTTCGGCAATGCCGGCGCCGCGTTCGGTATCGAGGTCGCTGGCATGCAGCATGCGCGCCAGCTGGTCGTCGAAGGTCTTGCGATTCAAGAGGCCGGTGAGCGAGTCGCGCTCGCTGTAGTCGAGCAGGTTCTGGAAGTTGCGGTAGACGCTGACGATGCCGTTGACCATGTACAGCGCTTCCGGCGTGAACGGATGGCCATGCGCGATCTCGAGGCAGGTGTCGGCCTTGTCGCCGAACCAGATCGGCAGCCACAGGCGGCGCAGGCCGTCGCCGCCGGGGCCGCCAGCGCTTTCGGCGCGCATGTCGTGCTGTCGCAGGCAGCGCTCCAGTTCCGGATAGCCGGCGATCGGTTCGCCGGGACCGCTGTCCTGGGCTTCTTCGGGGCAGGCCACGCCGCCGGCATGGATGCAGGCGCGCGAACGCACGAATTTCTGGCCGCCGACGGTGGCGATGTTCAGCACGCGGGTCCAGGCGGCGCCCGACAGCTCCTGTACCGCCGAGATGACGGAAAAGTCCAGCATGGTGTGATCGCGGTGGCCGGTCATGTCCACCATGTGTCTCAGCAGGGAATCCATGTCGTTACAGATCTAGAACAACAGAAAAGTCGTCGGGCAAGGCACAGCGCATCGCTATCAGCGGTGCCGCATTTTTCAGCGGTCAAGCAAAACAGGATAGCCTTTTTTTGTATTACAGGCAATTATTCTTAACAGTTTTTATTCATATTTTCCGGATTGGGAGACGCATTCAAGGCCGGACTCATTCTTTAAAAGAATCTTTCATTTCCATGTGGAAAAGTTGTGGAGAGTCAACTTGCCGTACGGCACTAATCAGTACAGTGAACTCACTGGCAAACGCAACACAGCAACAGCGACAGGGCCCGGTCGCCGCCAGTTTTTATCAACCACCATAAGGAGTTTGTCATGAGCACGATTACCTCTGCCATCAAAGCTTTCGTCGCCGACGAAGACGGTGTCACCGCCATCGAGTATGGCCTGATCGCCGCCCTCATCGGGGTCGTGATGGCGAGCGTCGCCGGTGAAGTGGGTCAGAAGATCCGCGAAGCGTTCGAGTACATCCGTGACGCCATCGTGGTCCAACCGGCTGCACCTGGCGCCGGCGAATAATCGCCTTGTTCCCCGGGGCTGCTGTCCGGCCCCGGGGTTTTCTTCTGGAGCCCATCATGGCTGTCGCACCCTGGCTCGACACGCTGCTGCTGCTGATGGTGGCCGCTGCCGCGATCAACGATCTCACCAGCCGGCGCATTCCGAACCTGCTGCTGCTGGCCGGCATGGCCAGTGCGCTGGTCCTGCACCTGCTGTCGCCGCAGCCGCTGCGCGCGCTGCTGTCCTGGCTGGGCGGCGCAAGCGCCGGCTTGCTGCTGTTCCTTCCCTTTTACCTGATCCGCGGCATGGCTGCCGGGGACGTCAAGATGATGGCTGCCGTCGGCGCCTTCACCGGCCCCGCCGAGGCGCTGCACATCGCGATCCTGGCCTGGTGCGCCGGCGGCGTGATGGCGCTGGCGGTGCTGCTCGTCAAAGGCCGGCTGCGCATGGCGCTGTCCAACCTGGGGGCGATCCTGCGTCCCGCGCTGCTGCGCCTGCGGGCGCCGGCGATCGGCACCGCAGAGCGGCCCAGCGCCGGATCGATTCCCTACGGCGTGGCGATCGCGGGCGGCACCCTGGTGGTCCTGCTTGGGCGCTATGGCTGAGCGGCGCACGGCCGCGCCGCGACGGCTGTACTGCTGAGTTCGCCCTTTGTCAGGTATCAAGTGCCTGCCGGGGCCGCTCGCTAGAATCAAATCAAGATCGTCAGATCAAGGTTCGTCAAACCAAGGTTCTCCAGAATTTATCCTCCAGAACCAGTCTTCAGACCATCCGCATTCGCAGGAGGTGTCATGATGCAAGCGTTATCGGCCGCCGCTCCCGCGGCCGCGCAGGACCTGCGCGCGCCGCAAGCGGCGGATGCGCCGGGTGCGCCCGGCCTCGCGGACGGCGATCCGGCCGCCGTGCTGCCGCGCCAGCCACGCACCGTGCGCGACACCGGCCTCGATCCGCGCTTCGTTACCGCCCTGGTGCTCAAGACCCTGCATGCGGGCGGCAAGACCCCACTGTCGGTGCTGACCGGACGCCTGCGCCTGTCCGGCGGCGTGGTGCGCGAAGTGCTGCAGGGCCTGATCGCCACCCAGCAGGCCGAGATCGCGTGGTCGGGCGAGAGCGACCTCGACGTCCATTACAGCCTGACCGCCTTCGGCCAGCGCGCCGCGAGCGAACACCTGCTCGAGTCGCGCTATGTCGGCCCGGCCCCGGTGACGCTGGCGGCCTGGCGCACGGTGCTGGCGCGCCAGTCGCAGCGCCGGCCGGACGCGCTGCGCGTCGGCCGCGGCGAGCTGGAAGCGCTGCTGCACGAAGACGGCCTGGAGCCGGCCGTGCGCGAACTGGTTGGCGCGGCCCTGCATTCGCAGCGCCCGCTGCTGCTGTACGGTCCTTCCGGCAGCGGCAAGACCACGCTGGCGCGCAAGCTGGCGCGCCTGCGCCAGGATCCGGTGGCGGTGCCGCACGCGGTGCTGGTCAACAGCGAGATCGTGCAGCTGTACGACCCGGCGTTGCACCCGGCGCCGCTGCAGCCGCGCAGCCATGAAGAGCGGCGCAGCGTCGACGCGCGCTGGATGCTGAGCCAGCGTCCGCTGGTGCACCTGGGCGCCGAGCTGACGCGCGACATGCTGGAACTGCGTCCGGACGCCGCCGCCGGCGTGCTGCGCGCGCCGCATCACCTGTGCGCCAACAGCGGCCTGCTGGTGGTCGACGACCTGGGCCGCCAGCGGGTGCCGGCGGCGGAACTGCTGCACCGCTGGCTGGCAGCGCTGGAGAGCGGCCAGGACCACGTTGCGGTGCCGGGCGGCCCCACGCTGGCGCTGCCGTTCGACGTGGTGCTGGTGCTGGCTTCCGGCCAGACGCCGGAAGCGGTGCTGGACGACGCCTGCCTGCGCCGCATCGGTTACCGGATCCCGGTCGGGCCGCTGTCCGAGGCCAGCTACCGGGCGCTGGCGCGGCGCCAGGCGCTGCTGCGCCGCATCGAGCTGGGCGACGCCGCGCTCGACTACCTGGTCGGCGAACTGCACCGCCGCACGCGGCGTCCGCTGCTGGCCGCCTATCCGCACGAACTGCTGGGCCGGATCGCCGATTTCGCGGGCTTCGCCGGGCGCGCGCCGCGCGCCGATCCCGAGGCCCTGGCCCAGGCCTGGAGCAGCATGTTCGGCGCCGCCGCGCTGGCGGCGCCTTCGCAAGGGACGGCCGCGAACGGCGCAGCCGGTAGCGGCACGGCCTGTGGAGATGCGCGATGAAGAACAAGCGAGCCGTGGTCATGATGGCGCTGGCGGTGGTGCTCGGACTGGCGGCGGTGGCGCTGGCCGCGCGCTGGCTGCTCAATGCGCCGGTCGCCAGCACCGGGCGCATCGTCGTCGCCGGCGCCGACATCGACATCGGCCAGCGCCTGGCGCCGGAGATGCTCAAGCTGGCCGACTGGCCGGCCGACAGCGTGCCGAAGGGCGCGTTCACCGATCCGGCCAAGCTGAGCGGGCGGGTGGTGCGCGGCAGCGTGCTGGCCGGCGAACCGCTGAGCGAATCCAAGCTGGCCCCGGCCGGCACCCTGGGCGGACTGTCGGCCCTGATCACCGAAGGCAAGCGCGCCATCACGGTGCGCGTCAACGACGTGATCGGGGTGGCCGGCTTTGCGCTGCCGGGCAACTACGTCGACATCATCGTCAGCACCGAGACCGTGCCCGATCCGAACGCGGCCCAGGGGCGCGCGCGCAGCATCTCGAAGATCGTGCTGGAGCGGATCCTGGTGCTGGCGGTGGCGCAGGAAGTCAACCGTGACGAGACCAAGCCGAAGGTGGTCAACGCCGTCACGCTCGAGGTCACGCCCGAACAGGCCGAGAAGCTCGACCTGGCGCGCAGCGTCGGCACGCTGTCGCTGGCGCTGCGCAACCAGGTCGATCCGGCCGCCGCCGCGACCGAGGGCGCGACCAAGGACAACCTGCTGCCGCCGCCGCCCGCCGCGCCGCCACCACGGGGCGCGCCACGGCCGGCACGACCGCGGGTGCAGCCGGCGCGGGCGCCGGCCCCGCCGCGGCGCGACTGCATCCCCGTCATCAACGGCCTGCACGCATCGCAGGAATGCCTCTAGTTCCACACGGGAGCCATCATGAACAGACGTTCCACGATCGCGTCCTGCGCCTTTCTGCTGGCGGGGTTGGCGCTGGCGCCCGGCGCCGGGGCCGCCGCCGCCGCCGCATCTGCCGCCACTCCCGTCGCCACGCCTGCCACGCCTGCGGCCGTCCCGCCGGGCAAGGCAGCCGAGGCGGCCCAGGCTGCACAAGCCGCCAGGCCGGTCGACAGGCGCGCCCGGGCCGCGGCGCCGAAGGATGCGCCGAAGGAAGCGCGCCAGGACCCGTGGCCGGCAGCGCGCGGCGACGCCGGCTGCACCGGCGAAGCGGCGCGTCCGGCCGCGATGGCGCTTCAGATGGGCAAGTCGACCATGCTGCGCCTGCCCGAGAGGGTCGCCCGGCGCAGCGTCGGCAATCCGGCCGTGGTGCAGGCCATGCTGGTCGCGCCCGACACCTTGTACATCGCCGGGATCGACGTCGGCAGCACCAATATGATCGTGCAGGGCAGGAGCGGCGCCTGCAGCGTGATCGACATCACGGTGGCGATGGACCCGGCCGCGCTGCGCGCCACCCTGGCCGCCGCCATGCCCGAAGAGAAGGACATCCAGGTGCTGGCCGCCGCCGACTCGCTGGTGCTGACCGGCACCGTCAGCGACGCCGCCGCGGTGGCGCGCGCGGCCGAACTGGCCGGCGCCTACGTGCGCCGCCCGCTGCGCCAGCTGAGCGCCATCAACAAGGACAACGATACCGACGGCGTGATCGCGCCCGCCGGCGCGGGGGGAACTGGCGGCGGCAGCGGCAGCGGCGCCACCACGCGGGTGGTGAACATGCTGGCGGTGAGCGCGCCGCAGCAGGTGCAGCTCGAGGTCAAGGTGGCCGAAGTCGCGCGCGGCCTGATCGAGCGCCTGGAAACCGGCACCCGCTTCAGCTTCGGTTCCGGCAGCTGGACCACCACGCTGGCCACCGACTTCCTGAGCGGGATGGCGCGCGGCAGCCTGTCGGGCATCAAGACCAACGGCAACGCCTTCGGTGTCGGCGCCGACAAGCAGGACAGCCTGGTGCGCATCCTGGCCGAGCCCAACGTGCTGGCGATCAGCGGCCAGGAAGGCACCTTCCTGGCCGGCGGCAAGTTCTACATTCCGGTGGCGCAGGACAACAACAAGGTCACGCTGGAAGAGAAGGAATTCGGCGTCGGCCTGCGCTTCACCCCGACCGTGCTGGCCGGCGGACGCATCAACCTGAAGGTGGCGCCGGAAGTGTCCGAGCTGTCGCGCGAAGGGGTCGGCATCAGCGCCGCCGGCATCAACGGCACCGCCATCATGCCGCTGGTGACCACGCGCCGCGCCAGCACCACGGTGCAGCTGTACGACGGCCAGAGCTTCGCCATCGGGGGGCTGGTGCGCAACAACCTGGTGACCAGCCTGAAAGGCTTGCCGGGACTGGGCGAAGTGCCGGTGCTGGGCGCACTGTTTCGCAGCACCGACTACCAGCAGGACCGCAGCGAACTGGTGTTCCTGATCACGGCGCGCCTGGTCAAGCCGCTGCCCGGCGCCGCCTACGCGCTGCCGACCGACGCGGTGCCGGTGCCGACCCGCGCCGAGGTGCTGCTGGGCGGCCGGCTGGAAGGGGCGGCGCCCGCACCTGCACCGGCATCCCGGCCGGCGGCTGCGCCGTCCGCACCGGCGCAGACCGCCGGCGGCTTCGAACTGAAATAGGAGAACGCGATGCAAGCACGATCGACACGGCGGCCGGCGCGCCGGCTGGCGGCACTGGCGCTGGTCCTGGCCGGCGGCTGCCTGCAGGGCTGCGTGGCGCCCACCCCGCAGTGGGACGCCCGCTTCGGCGACGCCACCCGCGCCAACCTGGCGGCGCAGGTGATCGACCCCGCGCCCGCCAATGCCGCCAACCCCGCCGCCGGCGTCGACGGCCGCGCCGCGCGCGCCGCCTACGAGGCCTACCAGCGTTCCTACGCCAATCCCACCCAGCCGGCGGCGCTGGTGCGCGACCGCTAGCCGGCCACACCGGACAACCCAGAGGATTCCATGAGAGCGCTCCTGATCAGCCGGGACAGCCACCTGTACGCGGAACTCGCCTCCCAGGGCGCCGCGCGCGTGCCGCCCCTGCACCTGGCGTCCACCCGCGCCAGCCTGCGCGAGGCGCTCGACCGGCCCGAAAGCGACACCCCGCAGCTGGTGATCGTCGACGCCAGCGACGCCGACCCGTCCGAGGCCGGCCTGCTCGAGCGCCTCGGGCGCCAGTACCCGACGTCGCAGCTGATGCTGCTGACCGACCAGCACCAGCACGAGCTGTTGATCACGGCGATGCGCGCCGGCGTGCGCGAAGTGCTGCAGCTGCCGCTGGTGCACCGCGCGCTGCACGAGGCGATGGACCGGATCGCGGCCGCCGCCGGCGTCACCGCCATGCGCGACGGCAAGATCCTGGCCTTCATCGCCTGCAAGGGCGGCAGCGGCGCCACCTTCATCTCGACCAACTTCGGCTACGCGCTGGCCACGCTGGCCGGCAAGAAGGTGCTGCTGATCGACCTGCACGGCCAGTTCGGCGACGCCGCGCTGTACGTGTCCGACCAGAAGCCGGCCATGACCCTGTCCGACGTGTGCGGCCAGATTGCGCGCGTGGACGGCCCCTTCCTCGAATCGTGCGTGGTGCACGTCACGCCCGGCTTCGGGGTGCTGGCCGCGGCCGACGACCCGGGCCATGCGCGCGAGGCCAAGCCGGAGCACATCGACACCGTGCTGCGGGTGGCGCGCCAGCACTACGACTACGTGCTGCTCGACGTCGGGCGCCAGATCGACGCGGTGTCGCTGCGCGCGCTGGACGTGACCGACACCATCTATCCGGTGCTGCAGCTGGCGCTGCCCGACATCCGCGACGCCCGGCGCCTGCTCGACATCTTCCGCTCGCTCGGCTACGTGCTGGACAACATCCGCCTGATCGTCAACCGCTACGAGAAGGGCGGCAAGTTGCGCCTGCAAGACCTGCATGCGGCGCTCGGCTGCGAGGTGGTGCACACCTTCCCCAACGACTACATCGCGGTCACCGATTCGGTCAACCAGGGCGTGCCGGTGCTGCAGCTGTCGCGCTCGAGCGCGGCCGCGCGCAGCCTGGCCGAGATGGTGGCGATGGTGACCGCGCGCCGGGTCCAGGAAAGCAAGGGCCTGCTCGACCGGCTGTTCGGGCGGCTCGACGCTGAATCCTGATGCCGCAGCCCGATTCTCCTTAACGCCATTTCTGGAGCACCCATGTCACTTCGCGAACGCCTTGCGCAGTCGGGCCAGGAGCGCGCCGCCGGCGCCGACCTGTTCGACGCCGCCGCCCACGCCTACCAGGAACTCAAGAAGTCGATGCACCAGATGATCCTCGACCGGATCGACCTGGAGCGCCTCAAGCGCCTGACCGCCGAGCAGTTCAAGCACGAGCTGGCGCTGCTGGTCCAGCGCATCATCGAGGAAGAGCGCATCGTCCTCAACCAGCACGAGCGGCACCACCTGGTGCTCGACATCCAGCACGAAATGCTCGGCTTCGGCCCGCTGGAACCCTTGCTGGGCGACCCCACCGTATCGGACATCCTGGTCAATACCGCCAGCAAAGTCTACGTGGAGCGCCACGGCCGGCTCGAGCTGACCGACGTCACCTTCCACGACAACGCGCACCTGATGAAGATCATCGAGAAGATCGTCTCGCGCGTCGGGCGCCGGGTCGACGAATCGAGTCCGATGGTCGACGCGCGCCTGCCGGACGGCTCGCGCGTGAACGCGATCATCCCGCCGCTGGCGGTGGATGGCCCGCTGCTGTCGATCCGGCGCTTCGGCGCCAGCCCGCTCACGCCGCAGAACCTGCTCGACTACAAGAGCCTGACCCCGCCCATGCTGCGGGTGCTGGAAAGCCTGGGCGTGGCCAAGGTCAACATCCTGATCTCGGGCGGCACCGGCAGCGGCAAGACCACCTTGCTGAACCTGATCTCCGGTTTCATCCCGGGCAACGAGCGGGTGGTGACGATCGAGGACGCGGCCGAACTGCAGCTGCGCCAGCCGCACGTGGTGCGGCTCGAGACGCGCCCGCCGAACATCGAGGGCAAGGGCGAGGTGACCCAGCGCGCGCTGGTGAGGAACGCGCTGCGCATGCGCCCCGACCGCATCATCCTGGGCGAGGTGCGCGGCGCCGAGGCGCTCGACATGCTGCAGGCGATGAACACCGGCCACGAAGGCTCGCTGGCGACGATCCACTCGAACACCCCGCGCGACGCGCTGGCGCGGCTGGAGAACATGGTCAGCATGGCGGCCGTCAACCTGACCCCGCGCGCGATCCGCCAGCAGATCGTGTCGGCGGTGACGGTGGTGGTGCAGGCGTCGCGCCTGACCGACGGCACGCGCAAGGTGGTCAGCCTGCAGGAAATCACCGGCATGGAAGGCGAGATCATCTCGATGCAGGAGATCTTCCGCTTCGAGCAGCGCGGGGTCGACGCCGAGGGCAAGGTGCTGGGCCACTTCTGCGCCACCGGGGTGCGCCCGCGCTTCGCCGACCGCCTCAAGCTGTTCGGCGCGCCGGTGCCGGAAGACGCGTTCGATCCCGACCGCGTGTTCGACTGAAAGGGGCGCCATGGACGCATTCTTCTACGGCTTCGTGGTGCTGCTGTTCGCGGCCGTGATCCTGGCGGTGGAGGGGATCTACCTGTGGTGGATGAGCACCCACGGCGCGGCCGCGCGCCGCATCGCGCGCCGGCTGCAGATCATGTCCGGCGGAATCGGCGCGCGCACCGGCGAGCGCATCTCGATCCTCAAGCAGCGCCGGTACAGCCGTGCGCCGGCGCTGGACCGCCTGCTGCACCGCTGGCAGCCGGCGCACCGCATCGACGCGCTGCTGGTGCAGTCCGGCGCCACCTGGACCGTCACCCAGTTCCTGGCCTGCTCGCTGGCCTGCCTGCTGATGGCGCTGGCCCTGAGCTTCGCGCTGCCGGCGGCGATGGCGATTCCGGCGCCGGCGCGCGCGCTGGCCGGATTCGGCGGCCTGCTGCTGCCGTGGGTGCTGCTGCGGCGCATGCGCATGCGGCGCCTGGTGCGCATCGAGCACCAGCTGCCCGAGGCGGCCGACTTCATCGCGCGCGCGCTGCGCGCCGGCCACTCGTTCACCAACGTGCTGCAGATCGTCGGCAACGAGTTGCCCGAGCCGCTGGCCGGCGAATTCCGGGTCGCGCGCGAAGAGATCAACTACGGCGTGCCGATGAACGAGGCGCTGCACGGGCTGGCCGCGCGCATCCCGCTGACCGACCTGCGCTACCTGGTGATCGCGGTGCTGATCCAGCGCGAGTCGGGCGGCAACCTGGCAGAAATCCTCGGCAACATCAGCCAGATCATCCGCGCCCGCCTGAAGCTGGTCGCGCACGTGCGGGTGCTGTCGGCCGAAGGGCGCATGTCGGCCTGGATCCTGGGCCTGCTGCCGTTCGCGGTGATGGGCGTGATGATGTTCAGCAGCCCGGCCTACGTCGCCATGCTGTGGAAGGATCCGGGCGGCATGCGCCTGCTGTGGACCGGCCTGGGCATGATCGCGTTCGGCGTGCTCTGGCTGCGCAAGATCATCCGCATCCGCGTGTGAGGCCCCCATGCAATCGACCCAACTCGTCTTCCTGCTGATCGTCTTCGTCGTCGCCTGCGCCCTGGCCTGGCTCGGCTTCGCGCTGTTCGCGCCGCTGGCGCTGCGCGAGCGCCTGCGCCTGTTCCTGGGCCGGCGCGGCGCCGAGGGCGAGCCCGGGGTGCGCTGGATCGAGCGCGTGGCCAGCGTTGCCAAGCCGCTCACCAAGCTGTCGATTCCCGAGGAAGGCTGGGAGAAGTCGACCCTGCGCACCCGCTTCATGAACGCCGGCTGGCGCCACCCGTCGGCGCCGACCCTGTACTTCGCATCCAAGACCGCGCTGGCGCTGCTGCTGCCGGCGCTGGCGGCGCCGTTCCTGGTGCTGTACGGGAGCGCGTTGGGCGGCGGCAAGGTGCTGGCGCTGCTGCTCGGCGCCGCCTCGTTCGGCTACTACCTGCCGAACGCAGTGCTGGCGCGGCTGGTGGCGCGGCGCCGGCGCGAGATCTTCGAGACCGTGCCGGACGCCCTCGACCTGCTGACGGTGTGCGTCGAGGCCGGCCTGAGCCTGGAGCGGGCGATGGTCAAGGTGGCCAGCGAAATCCACATCAAGAGCGTGGTGCTGGCGCAGGAACTGCAGCTGGTGCTGATGGAGATGCGCGCTGGCTTCAGCAAGGAGAAAGCGCTGCGCAACTTCGCGCTGCGCTCGGGCGTGGACGACGTCGACACGCTGGTGGCGATGCTGATCCAGTCCGAACGCTTCGGCACCAGCGTCGGCGACTCGCTGCGCGTGCATGCCGAAAACCTGCGCCACAAGCGGCGCGTGCTGGCCGAGGAACACGCCGCCAGGATCGGTCTCAAGCTGCTGTTCCCGCTGATCTTCTGCATCTTCCCGACGCTGCTGATGGTCCTGCTGGGCCCGGCCGCGATGCAAATCTCGCGCACGCTGGGCGCACTGCCCGGCGCGCGCTGAACCATTGGAGTTGTCATGAAACGAGCGATTTCCCTGGCCCTGCTGTGCGCTGCGCTGGCCTCGTGCGCGCCGCTCGGGCAGCGTGCCGGCGCCGCATCGGTGCTGGAGGCCGACGGCGACTACCGCGCCGGCCGCGGGCACCACCTGGCCGGACGGCCTGACCTGGCGCGCGCGGCCTACCTCGAGGCTGTGCGGATCGCGCCGACGCATCAGGACGCGCGCAACGGCCTGGCGGCGCTGCACGTCGAACGGCGCGAATTGGGGCAGGCGATCGCGATCTGGCGCGAGCTGACCGCCCCCCTGAACATGGCCTCGGGACCGGCCAGCGCCTACCTGTTCAGCAACCTGGGCCGCGCATATATCCTGAACGGCGAGCTTGAATCGGCGACAGCGGCGCTGGAAAAAGCCTGCCTGCTCGATCCACTGAACCACCGCACCTGGCAGCTGCTGGGCGAGACGCTGCGCCGCCAAGGACAGGAAGCGCGCGCCGAATCGATGCTGCGCCAGGCCGCGACCCTGCGCCAGCATGACCTGCGCGCCGACATCGCGTCCACCGGCAGCAGGACCGCCGTGGCGGCGCTCGGCCAGGCGCTGCAGGCGCCGACACCGGCGCAGGCATCGACACCCGAGCCGCCGCAAGATGCGGGCTGGGCGCGCGCCTACGTGCAGGCGGGCGTGGACGGGATGATGGAGTTGCGGCGCACCAGCGGGCGCGAAGAAGAAGTCGCCGCCGCCCCTGCAGCGGCCCCTGCATCGGTGGCGCCGGAAGGCGTGGCGCTGCTGGAGATCAGCAACGGCAACGGCATCGCCGGCATGGCGCGCGCCGTTTCGCGCAGCATCGACGAACCGGGCCTGCAGGTGACGCGGCTGTCGAACGAGCCGGGCTTCGGCGTGGACCAGACCCGCATCGAGTACGGGCCCGGACGGCACGGAGCCGCGCGCAAGCTGGCGCGGCGCCTGGGCAGCGCCGAACTGCGCCAGGTGGAGCAGGGCGAACGTTCCGACCTGCGCCTGGTATTGGGACGCGACCTGGCCGGTCACCCCACGCCGCTGCGCCCGGCCCCTGGCCCGCTCAAAGCAGGCTGAGACCGGGGAAGCCCGGGCTTACGCCTGGCGGTAGCGCGACAGCCAGTGCGCGTACTGCGGCGGCAGCACGTCCCACGGCTGCTCCAGGCCCAGCTCGCGCGCCGCGCGGTACACGTAGTGCGGATCGGCCAGGAAGGCGCGGCCGATCATCACCAGGTCCATCTGTCCCTGTTCCACCACCCGGTTCGCCACCTTCGGATCGTCGATGTTCCACGAGGACGCCACGGCGATGCCGGCTTCGCGGCGCACGCGCTCGGCGTAGGGCGCCAGGAAGGCCGGGCCCCACGGGATATTCGTCTGCGGGATGGTGAAGTTGACGCTCACGCTGAGCAGATCCAGGCCGCCGGCGCGCATGCGGCGCGTCAGCTCGATCGATTCCTGCAGCGTTTCTTCGTCGCGGCCGTCGAATTCGATCACGCCCATGCGCGCGGTCAGCGGCAGGTGGTTCGGCCAGACCGCGCGCACCGCGGCCAGGGTCTCCAGCAAGAAGCGGCTGCGGCCTTCGAAGTCGCCGCCGTAGATGTCGTCACGCTGGTTCGAATGCGGCGACAGGAAGCTCTGGCCCAGATAGCCGTGCGCGAAGTGCAGTTCCAGCCATTCGAAACCGGCGTCCAGGGCGCGCCGCGCCGCGGCCACGAAGTCGTCCTTGATGCGGGCGATGTCGTCCAGGCCCAGGGCCTGCGGCTGTTTCGGCAGGTTGGCGCCGAAGGCGACGGCCGACGGGGCTACCGTCTGCCAGCCGCGCGCATCTTCATTCGGGATATGGTCGTCGCCTTCCCACGGACGGTTGGCGCTGGCCTTGCGGCCGGCGTGCGCGATCTGGATGCCGGCCACGGCGCCGCCGTTCTTGATTTCTTGCGCGATGGCGGCCATGCCGGCCACCTGGGCGTCGTTCCACAGGCCGGTGCAGCCCGGGGTGATGCGGCCTTCCGGCGAGACGGCGGTGGCTTCGACGACCACCAGGCCGGCGCCGCCGCGCGCGATCGAGGCGTAGTGGGCGCGGTGCCAGTCATTGGTGACGCCGTCGACGGCGCTGTACTGGCACATCGGCGGCACCGCGATGCGGTTGCGCAGGCGGACGGATTTGAGTTCGAAGGGGGTAAACAATGCGGTCATGATGCTCTTTCTGATGCGGTCGGCGTGGCCGGCGCCGGGCCGGAAGAACCGGCCGGCGCGCAGCCGTGACGATGGATGTCGGAGATGCCGGCGAACGGTTCCCATGGATGGCATGGGCAAAATTTTCGCCGGGTCGCGCATTCTCTCACTGTCGCGCATTATGTGCAGGGCACGCCCGCATTTCACGCTCCCGCCGGGACGGCGGGATCGTTCAGTGCATCATTGCGCAGCTGCCTGCTTCCGGTACACGCGCACGTAATCGACCAGCATCCGGCGCGGGAATTCGGTGCCGGCATCCGGATAGCCCGGCCACAGCCCGCCCACGGCCAGGTTCAGCAGCACGAAGAAAGGATGGTCGAACACCCACTCGCCCTTGACCAGGTCGGGCCGCGCGGTGTGGAAGTGGATGCCGTCGCGGTACCAGCGGATCTCGCCCGGTTCCCACTCCACCGCGAACACGTGGAAGTCGTCGCCATACTCGGCGCCATCGAGCGCGATCGCCTTGCTGAACGCGTGCTCGCCCGAGTAGCCAGGCCCGTGCAGGGTGCCGTACGCGTTGCCCGGCTCCTTGCCGATGATTTCCATGATGTCGATCTCGCCGCTCTTCGGCCAGCCGGCCTGCTTGATGTTCGCGCCCAGCATCCAGAACGCCGGCCAGATGCCCTGGCCCTTGGGGATCTTGATGCGCGCCTCGTAGCGCCCGTATTGCGTCTCCTTCAGGCCCGCGGTCTTGAGCCGCGCCGAGGTGTATTCGCTGCCTTCATAACGTTCCTTGCGCGCCTCGATGGTAAGCATGCCGCCGCCCACGCGCACGTTTTCCGGCCGCCCGGTGTAGTACTGCAGTTCCTGGTTGCCCCAGCCATGGCCGCCGGTTTCCGCCACCCACTTGCCGGTGTCGAGCGCAGCGCCGTCGAATTCGTCGCTCCAGGCCAGGGTCCAGCCAGCGGGGGCCGCCGGCCGCGGCGCCTGCTGCTGCCGCACGTGCCGCATGACGTTGAGGAAGGTATCGGTCCAGTACTCCTTGCGGTGCTCGGCCAGGAAACGCAGCAGTTCCTCGTGCGCCTCGCTCGACACGCTCAGGTGGTCGCCGCCGATGCCGTGGAAGGTGAACGCCACCATGGTCCCGCGCGCGCCGGCCTGCTTCACCAGTTCGATCAGCTCCTTGCCGCTGGCGCCGACCGGCCCCGCCGAACCGACCATGAACGGGTCGAGCGCCGCCATCGACGCCGGCACCGGCGGCCGCCCATGCCCGGCCTTGATGGCCACGAACTCCCCGTGCAGCAATGGGATGTAGTCCGTGCCGCCGGCCAGCACGTCGCCGCAGGGCGCGGTATAGGTGCGCTCGCGTTGCCCGTCGATTGCCATCAGCATGGTATTGGCCAGCACCACCTGGTCGCGCATCTGCGCGGCGCTCGTGGTGTCCAGGTTGCGGTGCGGCGCCACCCAGGCGCGGTCGGCGCCGGCGCCCGAACACTGGTGGAACAGGCTGTGGTTGCCCAGCTCGTGCCCGCGCCGGGCGGCGGCGCGCCAGCCTTCCATGCGCGCGCCTACCGGAGGGTTCGACAGCTGCAGGTAGAAGGTGGCGCGCAGGCCATGGCGGTCGAGCGCGGGGATCGCGTTGTCGAGCTGCGAATCGAGCGCGTCGTCATATGCCAGGCTGACCGCCGCGCGGGCGCCACCGGGCCAGGTGAAGGTGTCGGCACGGGCCAGCGTATTGGCGAATGTGACGCCGAGCGCAAGAAGAACGGTGGCAAGAAAACGGTGCATCGGTGCTCCAGTTTGGAATCGTTACCAAATCAACAACGCGACTATATCAGCCGCAAAAATCGGGTGTCAACGCGGGAAACACCACGCCGGACCAAGCGATTATCGACCAGTTCTCACTCTGGGATCTGCACCAATGTGTTGCAAAACTACGTCAATCCACCCCCGCTCCGTATGGATATTCCGTTGACAATTTATTTTCCTAACCCTAATATTCAGACAACTTACATGGAAACGTTTCCATGCTCCTAATGAGCTGGCTTCGACCCCAACGGCGCATGCGCCAAGGACCCGAGGACACATGAAACAGCGCACCGCGCGCCTGGCGACAGGCGAGACAGGAAACAAGGCAACGACGACTCCGGCAACCGCCGGTGTCGTCGTTGCTGTTCCTTCCATGCGCGATGCCAACGGACCCCGGCCCGGCCGGGACGGCCGGCGCCTGCCGGCGGTGGCGGCGGGACTGTCCCGGCAAGGAGGTGTCCGGGAGTGAGGATGCGGTAAGGATGCGGCAAGGCGGCAGTGCACGCGGGCGCAGCCTGCGTTGGTAGGAGACACCGTGGATGGGTGACGGTCATATTTATAAAAAAAGACAGGAGAACACATGTATTACCCGAAGGCCAAACAGACTTTAATGAGCCTGGCAGTCGCCAGCGCCTGCGCCGCATTCATGCCGGCCTACGCTCAAGAGCAGGCCGCCGAGCCTAGCCCGACCAGCGCCTCGACCCAGGCGACGGACCCCGCCAGCAACCCGACCGGTTCGATCACCGGCCCGGCCCAGAACGGCGCCCAGACCGTGGTCGTGACCGGCCTGCGCGCCAGTCTCGAATCGTCGCTGAACCTCAAGCGCAATGCGCAGGGCTTCGTCGACGGCATCGTCGCCGAAGACATCGGCAAATTCCCCGATACCAACCTGGCCGAATCGCTGCAGCGCATCTCGGGCGTGTCGATCGATCGCAGCGCGATCGGCGAAGGTTCGCGCGTCACCGTGCGCGGCGTGGGTCCCGACTTCAACCTGGTGCTGCTCAATGGCCGCCAGATGCCGAACTCGAGCCTGAGCGACCGCAACGGCCGCGCTTTCGATTTCGCCAACCTCGCCTCGGAAGCCATCTCGCAACTGCAGGTCTACAAATCGAGCCGTGCCGAAACCCCGACCGGCGGCATCGGCGCCACCATCAATGTGGTCACCGCGCGTCCGCTGTCGCGTCCCGGCATGCAGGCCAGCATCGGCGTCAAGGGCGTGCACGACACCTCGGCCAGCAACCTGCCGGACGATATCAAGCACGGCAACAAGGTCACCCCGGAGCTGTCCGGCATCTATAGCAATACGTCGGCCGACGGCCGCTTCGGCATCGGTCTCTCGGCCAGCTACCAGGAACGCAACTTGGGCTTCAACCGCGCCGCGGTCTCGAATGGCTGGAAAGGCCCGTACCCGAGCCCCCTCAACGGCGCCGGTCCACTGCCCCAGCCGGGCCAGCCGGGTTCCGAGAACATCGTCAATCGCCCGGGTCCCGACGACATCTACCAGCTGCCGCAGAACCTGAACTACAGCATGAACGGCGTGCAGCGCGAGCGCACCAACGGCCAGGTGGTGTTCCAGTTCGCCCCGAACAAGGACCTGACCACCACCGTCGACTACACCTACTCGGAAAACAAGATCCACACCCGCCGCGCCGACATGTCGGCCTGGTTCAACTTCGGCCCGTCGTCGAGCACCTGGAGCGACGGCCCGGTCGCCGCGCCGCTGGTGTATACCGA
Source organism: Massilia sp. YIM B02443 (assembly GCF_030411955.1). Classification (GTDB taxonomy): domain Bacteria; phylum Pseudomonadota; class Gammaproteobacteria; order Burkholderiales; family Burkholderiaceae_D; genus Telluria. The sequence goes on along the minus strand of NZ_JASNRA010000011.1, from coordinate 92,492 downwards.
ATTCATCCCTGGGGCCAACTCCGACATCGCCATGGGCGGCGCCGACTTCGCGACCAAGAACGAGAACAAGTCGCTCGGCTTCAATGCCGCATGGCGTGTCAACAGCGACGTGCGCCTCGAGCTCGACATGCACAGCTCGTCGGCCGAGTCGACCCCGAACAGCCCGTTCGGCTCGAGCAATACGCTCAGCACCGCCAGCTTCAGCCGCGGTGACACCACCGTTGACTTCCGGGAGGACTTCCCGGTCCTGAGCATCCAGGGCGCCGACTTCAATCGCGCGCCGCAACAGGTCACCGGTTCGGTGTTCGAAAACGGCTACATGAAGACCGAGATCGACCAGATCCAGACCCACGGCAGCTGGAAGGTGCTGGAAGCGTCCGAACTGAAGTTCGGCCTGGGCGCGACCAAGCTCGACTACCGCTCGGCATTCTCGGTGATGCAGCGCGACACCTGGGGCGGCGCCACCAGCCCGGCGGACTACCCGGCCAGCGTGTTCCATGCCGAGACCCTGGCCAAGTACTTCGACAACATCGACGGCAGCGGCAATCCGGCCCTGTTCAATACCTTCAACACCTTCAATTTCGACCAGGTGCGCCAGCTCGCCGCCGCCGCGACCGGCAAGCCGGAGGAGTACCTGCCGAAGACCACCTACGACAACGACCAGCGCACCGAAGAAAAGTCGAAGAGCCTGTACCTGCAGTTCAACACCGAGTTCGACGGCCGCTTCCCGGTCACCACCTCCCTCGGCGTGCGCTACGAAAAAACCGACGTCACCTCGAGCGCACTGGTGCAGACGCCGACCGCGCTGCAATGGGTGTCGCAGAACGAACTGGGCGTGATGTTCGACGGCCGCAACTTCACCACGCTCAAGGGCAAGTACAGCCACGTGCTGCCGAGCTTCGATGCCGACATCGCGCTGCGTTCGGACATCAAGGGCCGCTTCAGCTATGGCGAAACCATCGGCCGTCCGCGCTACGACCAGATCGCCGGCGGCCAGGTGCTGGACCGCCAGGCACGTGTCGACGGCGGCACCGGCTCGCAGGGCAATCCGTCGCTGGAGCCGGTCAAGTCGAAGAACATCGACCTGGCGCTCGAGTGGTACTACGATCGCCAGAGCTACGTCTCGGTCAACCACTTCCGCAAGCACCTGGAAAACTACGCCGGCCAGATCCAGATCCAGGACCAGCCGTTCGGGATCCGCACGCCGGTCGGCGGTCCGCGCTGGAACGCGGCCCTGGCCAATGGCTGCGCGACCGCCGACACCACCTGCATCCGCAACTACATCCTGCGCACCTATGCGGGACAACCGGGCATCGTCAACCGCCCGGACAACCCTTCCGGGAACGCGGAAGGCGACATCATCGCCCTCGCCGAAGACCCGATCGCGAACTTCCGCATCTCGTCGTATGCGAACCAGCGCAAGGACCGCATCCGTGGCCTGGAATTCAATCTCCAGCACATGTTCGGCAACAGCGGCTTCGGCGTCCAGGCCAACTACACCTACGTCAAGTCGGGCCTGCAGTACGACAATGCCAACGTCAGCCAGCAATTCGCGCTGGCCGGCCTGAGCGATTCGGCCAACCTGGTGGGCATCTTCGAGAACGACAAGTGGAGCGTGCGCGCGGCCTACAACTGGCGCGACAAGTTCCTGACCTCGCTTGCCGACGACGCCGGTCCGAACCCGCAATATGTCGAAGCCTACGGCCAGCTGGACCTGAGCGTCGGCTATAACGTCAACGAGAACCTGAGCGTCTCGTTCGAGGGCATCAACCTGACCGACGAGATCCAGCGCATCCATGGCCGCAACAAGTCGCAGGCGCTGTTCGTGACCCAGTCGGGGCCGCGCTACATGGTGGCCGCGCGCTACAAGTTCTGATCGACCGGCCGCCTGAAAACCGGCCGCGGGCAGTATCGCCGCGGCCGGGTTTCGGGGTAGACTTGCCTGATCGGTTTCTCGGGAAGCACCGTAGTGAAGAACACCACGCATTGCGTCGTATCAAGATGGCGGCAGGCCGGTTTCGAACCGGTCCGCCGCCATTTTCTTTGCGCGCGCCTGATCCGAGCCAAGCGCGCCTGCGCATGACAACAACGACGACAACGAGACTCACATGCCCAACATCGCCCTGCTGAACAACATCGAGCACAAGGACCTGCGCGTCATCACCGGCCACCGCCCCGGCCTGGGCAGCGACGTCGCCTGGGCGCCGACCTTCGGCGCCGAATTCCGCGCCCTGCAGGGACACTATCCGATCATCTTCCGCCAGTCGGACGACGGCCAGCGCTTCGAAGCGATCGCCTTGCTCGGCTTCATGGAAGACGAGAACCTGTTCCTGGTCGACGGCCGCTGGGACGCGCACACGGTGCCGATGCTGCTCGAGCGCCAGCCGTTCCTGATCGGCCGCAACGGCGACGAGCTGATGATCCAGATCGACCTGGACAACCCGCGCGTGAGCAAGACCGAAGGCCAGCCGATCTTCAAGGAGCACGGCGGCTCGAGCGACTACCTGCAGCACGTCAACGACGTGCTGTCGACCATCCACCATGGCGTGCAGGCCAACGTCGGCTTCATCGAGGCCCTGATGCGCCACCAGCTGCTGGAAGGTTTCACCTTCGACCTGACGCTGGACGACGGCTCGCAACACCGCCTGGCCGGCTTCTTCACCATCGCCGAAGAGCGCCTGGCGGGCCTCGATGCGGCGGCCGTGGACGAACTGCACAAGGCCGGCTACCTGCAGCAGATCTACTTCGCCATGGCCTCGCTGTCGAACTTCCGCAACCTGGTCGACCGAAAGAACAAACGCGATGCTGCCCGCCGCTAAACCCATCCGCGAAATCAGCGGCCTGCGTCCGGGCGATCTTGGTGACGACATACTGACATCGACGGAGCCGCTGCTGTTGCGCGGCCTGGTGCGCGACTGGCCGATGGTGCAGGCGGGGCTGCAGTCGCCGCAGGCGGCCGACGCCTACCTGCGCCGCTTCTACGGCGACGCCACCGTCAACGCCATGCTCGGCGCGCCCGAGATCGACGGCCGCTTCGGCTACAACGACGATCTCACCGGCTTCAACTTCTATCCGGTGCGGGTGCGGCTCGATACCGTGCTGGCCGAGCTGGAAAAGCACCGGGCGACCGAACCGTCGCCGACCATCTACGTCGGCTCGACCAGCATCGAGGGTGCGCTGCCGGGCTTCCTCGGCGAGAACGACGTCGACCTGAAAGGGCGCGACGCGCTGGCCAGCATCTGGATCGGCAACCACACCGTGATCGCGGCCCACTACGACCTGCCGGACAACCTGGCCTGCGTCGCGGTGGGCCGGCGCCGCTTCACGCTGTTCCCGCCGGGCCAGCAGCACAACCTGTACGTCGGCCCGCTCGACTTCACGCCGGCCGGGCAGGCCATCAGCCTGGTCGATTTCGCCCGGCCCGACCTGGAGCGCTTCCCGCGCTTCGCGCAGGCGATGGAGCACGCCCAGGTGGCCGAGATGGCGCCGGGCGACGCCCTGTTCATTCCCAGCATGTGGTGGCACCACGTCGAGGCGCTGGACCGCTTCAATGTGCTGGTGAATTACTGGTGGCGCCAGTCTCCGGAGTGGATGGACACGCCGATGAACGCCCTGATGCACGCGCTGCTGTCGGTGCGCGACCTGCCGCCGGCGCAGCGCCAGGCCTGGGCCGAATTGTTCCGCCACTACGTGTTCGAAGCGGACGATGAAACCGCGAGCCACATCCCGCCGGCCGCGCGCCGCATGCTGGGACCGATCGACGACAACACGGCGCGCGCGATCCGCGCCCAATTATTAAAGCGGCTCAATCGCTAACTTAATCGCTGACAGGAGACAACAGGTGGAGAATAAAAACAGCGAGACAGGCTTGAAAGGCCGCCCGGTGCGGCGCGTGGTGATCGCCGGTGGCGGCACCGCCGGCTGGATGGCCGCCGCGTGCATCTCGAAGATCCTCGGCAAGCGCCTCGAGATCAAGCTGATCGAATCCGACGAGATCGGGACCGTGGGCGTGGGCGAAGCCACCATCCCGAGCCTGATCAACTTCCACAACCTGCTCGAGATTAACGAGCAGGAGTTCATGGCCGCCACCAACGCCACCTTCAAGCTCGGCATCGGCTTCGAAGGCTGGCGCGACGTCGGCCAGGATTACATCCACTCGTTCGGCATGACCGGCACCGACCACTGGACCGCCGGTTTCCAGCACTTCTGGCGCAAGGGCCGCGAGCGCGGCCTGGCCGGCGACTACGGCGACTACTGCCTGGAGCTGCGTGCGGCCCAGGAAAACCGTTTCGCGCACCTGCCGCGCGGCGGCATGAACTACGCCTACCACCTCGACGCCACCGCCTACGCCAGATTCCTGCGCGCGTTCAGCGAGCGCTTCGGCGTGCAGCGCATCGAAGGCAAGATCATCGACGTCACCACCAGCGCGCTGACGGGCCACATCCGCTCGCTCACGCTCGATTCGGGCGCGGAGATCGAGGGCGACCTGTTCATCGATTGCACCGGCTTCAGGGCGCTGCTGATCGGGCAGGCGCTGGGTGTCGAGTACGAGGACTGGTCGCAGTGGCTGTTCAACGACAGCGCGGCCGCGCTGCAGACGATGTCCGTGGGCGACGCGGTGCCGTACACGCGCTCGATCGCGCACGGCTTCGGCTGGCAGTGGCGCATCCCGCTGCAGCACCGGGTCGGCAACGGCATCGTGTTTTCCAGCCGCCACGTGGACCAGGACCAGGCGATTGAAGCGCTGCAGGACAACGTCGAGGGCGAAGCCCTGATGAAGCCGCGTGTGATCCGCTTCACGCCGGGCCAGCGCAGGCAGGTCTGGAAGGGCAACTGCGTCGCGGTCGGCCTGTCGAGCGGCTTCCTGGAGCCGATCGAATCGACCAGCATCCACCTGATCCAGCGCTCGATCGTGCGCCTGATGCAGATGTTCCCGGCCGACGGCATCGCCCACAGCGACATCGAGGAGTACAACCGGCAGGCCGCGACGGAGGTCGAGCACATCCGCGACTTCATCATCCTGCACTACAAGGTGACCAACCGCGCCGACACCCTGTACTGGCGCCAGGCGCGCGACATGACCGTGCCGCCGTCGTTGCAGCACCGCATCGACCTGTTCCGCCAGACCGGGCGCGTGTTCCGGGTGCCGAACGAGCTGTTCGCCGAGAATTCGTGGATCCAGGTGATGATCGGGCAGGGCATCATGCCGCTGCAGCACCATCAATCGGCCGACCTGATGGGCGACGCCGAGTTGAGCCACTTCCTTGGATCGATCAAGGGCGCGGTCGACCAGACGGTGAGCCAGCTGCCGTCGCACCAGCAGTACGTGCGGCGTTACTGCGCCGCGCCGAAATAAGCCCGGTACGGCTCAAAAAAAATGCCCGCGAATCGCGGGCATTTTTCTTTACAGCGTGATGATCACTCCACCACGACCTTCTGCTTGTGCAGGTTGGCGTACTTGACGCCGTAGTACAGGATGAACAGGTAGCACGCGGCCGGCACCAGGAACGAGATCTGCAGGCCGATGGTGTCGGCCAGGATGCCCTGGATGAACGGCACCACGGCGCCGCCGACGATCGCCATGCACAGGAAGCCCGAGCCCTGGCCGGTGAACTTGCCCAGGCCGTGCAGCGCCATGCTGAAGATGGTCGGGAACATGATCGAGTTGCACAGTCCGACGGCGATGATGGCATACATCGCCAGGCTGCCTTCGGTAAAGGTCGCGGTCAGCACCAGCAGGATCGAGCCGAGCGCGGTGACCGCCAGCGACTTGCCCGGGCTGACGTAGCGCATCACGGCGAAGCCGATGAAGCGGCCGACCAGGGCGCCGCCCCAGTACATGCTGACGTAGTGCGCGGCGTCGGCGTGGCTCAGGCCCGCGATGTGCGGCTCGCCGATGAAGTTGATCAGGAAGCTGCCGATGCTGACCTCGGCGCCAACGTACAGGAAGATGCCGAGCACGCCCAGCACCAGGTGGCGGTAGGCCATGGCGCCGCCCTTGCCGTCGACGGCGACGGTGGTCTCCTCGAACGCGATCTTGGGCAGGCGCGCCACCGCGAACAGCACCGCCAGCAGCGCCAGCGCCGCGGCCAGGCCCAGGTAAGGGCCCTGCACGGCGGCCGCTTCGGCGGCCCGGTGGGCAGCCTGCTCGGCGGCCGGCAGCAGCGCCAGCTGGTCGGCAGTCAATGCCACGGTCGACAGGATCAGGATCCCGCCCAGCGCCGGCGCGACCGTGGTGCCGAGCGAATTGAAGGCCTGCGTCAAGGTCAGGCGGCTGGCGGCGGTGCGCGCCGGCCCCAGCACGGTGACGTAGGGATTGGCCGCCACCTGCAGGATGGTGATGCCGCTGGCCAGCACGAACAGCGCGAACAGGAACATGCCGTAGCCGCCGTTCGAGGCCGGATAGAACAGGGCGCAGCCGGCGGCCGCGATCATCAGGCCGGTGACGGCGCCGTTCTGGTAGCCCAGGCGCCGGATCAGGGCGCCGGCCGGCAGCGACACGATGAAGTAGGCGCCGAAGAAGCAGAACTGCACCAGCATCGCCTGCATGTAGGTGAGGGTATAGATCGACTTCAGGTGCGGGATCAGCACGTCGTTGAGCGACGTGATCAGGCCCCACATGAAGAACAGGATGGTGACGATGACCAGCGCGCCGGTGTGCTGATTGTGTTCACCGTCCGCGGCGGCGCTGGCCACGGCCGGATTCTGTACTGGGTTCTGCATGCGGTCTCCGTTGTTATTGCAGAGGTTTGACTCGATCCGACAGCATAGCCGAAACGCCGCGCAATGCGGGGTATTGTTCAGTAATTAAGTAAGTCGGGATGCGCGCCAGGTAGTCACTCAAGCGCCCCTTGTCCTCGAAGCGGGCGCGGAAGCTTGAGCGTTCGAACAAGCCGCCCAGGCGCGGCACGATGCCGCCGCCGATGTACATGCCGCCGGTGGCGCCCAGCGTCAGCGCCACGTTGCCGGCCACGCTGCCCAGGATCGCGCAGAACGCGTCCACCGTGCCGGCGCAGTCGCCCGAGGAGCCGTCCAGCGCCGCCTGCGTGATGTCGGCCGCCTTGAGACGCTTGCCGGTGCGCGCCCAGTGGATGAGTTCCAGACCCATGCCCGACAGCAGGCGCTCGGCCGAGACGTGGCCGTACTCGCTCCACAGCGCTTCCAGGATCGCCACCTCGTCGCGGTTGCATGGGGCGAAGCTGACGTGGCCACCTTCGCCGGCCAGCGCAACCCAGCGGTTCTCCACCGGGATCACGCCGGAGACACCCAGGCCGGTGCCGGGCCCGATCAAACCGATCGGACGGCCCGCCAGTTCGACGCCGCCGCCGATCCGGCGTTTACCCTCCGGCGCCAGGTGCGGCAGCGCCATCGCCAGCGCCGCGAAGTCGTTCACCACCAGCAGGGTGGCCAGCCCCTGCTCCTGGCGCAGCGCCTCGATCGAGAAGCTCCAGTGGTGGTTGGTCATCCTGACCGCGTCGCCCTCGACCGGGTTGGCGATCGCCAGCGCCGCGTGGTGCACGCCGTCGACCGCCAGCCCGCGCGCGCGGGCGTTGGCCAGGTAGGCCCGCATCGCCTCGCCCAGCGTCGGGTAGGCGGCGCAGGGCAGGACTTCGACGTCGTCGAAGCCGCCGCCAGCGCCAGACTGCAGGGCGAAGCGCGCGTTGGTGCCGCCGATGTCGGCCAGCAGGCGCAGCTCCCGGGTCATTTCAGCTCCTCGCAGCGCACGGCGTCGGCATCCCTGGCGCCGCCGCCGGCGATCTCGATGTTGGCGAATGCGGCAGCGAAGGCTTTATCGCTGGTCACGCTGAACGGCGTGTCCACCTTGGCCAGGTTCACGCCCTTGGCCTGGAAGCAGGACAGAGGAATATTGACGGTCTGCTTGCCGATGCCGGCCAGGCGCTTGAACAGGGCGGTGGCGTCGAGCTGGGTAGCGCCCATCGCCAGCGTCACCTTGCCGTCTGGCGCCTTGGACACGATGGTATCGAAGCGCAGTGCGCCGTCCTTTGCCGCCGCGCTTGGGAGCACCATGGCGCGCGCGCCGCGTGCCTCGAAGGTGGCCGGGCCGCTCCACGTAATCAGCTTGGCATCCTGCTGGGTATTGACCTGCGCGGTGGCGGCAGTCACGTTCGGCAGCTTGAAGGTGGCGTTCAGGTCGGCGCCCAGCACGGTGCTCTGCTGGCCGCTCCTGATCGCCAGCGGATAGCTGGTGCGGTCGGCCTGGGTGAAGACCGAGAAGGTGTTGCTGGCGCTGCAGCCGCCCGCCGGAATCGTTTCATCCAGCTTGCCCACCTTCGAACGTGTGCCGGCCTGCAGGCCATAGCCGTAGGCGAACAGCGGCGCGTACTCCTTGTCGCCCACGTTCAGTTTGGTCTGGCACACCGACTTCGGCCACGAGAATGGCAGCTTGCCCTTGAAGTCGTGGTGCTGGCTGCCGGCCACCAGCAGGTCGGACACGCCCTTGCCCTCGGAACCCGGCAGCCAGGCCGAGATGAAGGTGTCGGAGAGGTTCAGCAGGTCGTTGGCGTACACCGGACGGCCGGTCACCATCACCGTGATCACCGGCTTGCCCTTGCCGGCCACCGCCTTGAGCACCGCCAGGTCTTCCGGATAGCGGCTGCTGTGGCGCAGGGTGCCGGACGGGTGGATGTCGCCGTCGCCTTCCGCATACGGACGCTCGCCGATCACCGCCACCACCGCATCGAACTTGCTGACGTCGACACCCTTGGCGTCGGCGCTGAAGGTCACGTTCTCGTTGCCGCCCGCTTCGCGCAGGCCGGCCAGGATGGTGTCGGCGTTCCTGAAATCGGCATTGGTGTTGGCGGTACCTTGCCAGGTGATGGTCCAGCCGCCGCTCTGGTTCGACAGGTCGTCGGCGCTCTTGCCGACCACCAGGATCTTCTGGCCGCGCTTGAGCGGCAAGGCCGGTCCTTCGTTCTTGAGCAGCACCAGCGACTCGCGCACCGCCTGGCGCGCCAGCGCGCGCGCCTGCATCGCGTCGTCCTTGCCGGCATACGCGTTCTGGGCCGGGCTCTTGTCGAACAGGCCGGCGCGCAGCTTGACGCGGATGATGCGGGTGACGGCGTCGTCGATGCGCGCCATCGGAATCTCGCCGCTTTCCACCTGCTTGATGGTGTTGGCGATGAAGGCCTTCCAGTCGTCCGGCACCATCACCATGTCGACGCCGGCGTTGATCGCCTGGGCGCAGCTGTCGTTGCGGCAGCCTTTGACTTCGCCCTGGCCGTTCCAGTCGGTGACCACGAAGCCGTCGAAGCCCGTCTTGTCCTTCAGGATGCCGGTGAGGACCGGTTTGCTGCCATGCAGCTTGCCGTATTCGGTACCGGTGGCGGTATCGGTCCAGCTGTTGAACGAGGCCATCACCGTCTGCGCACCCGCCTCCAGTGCCGGCAGGTAGCCGGCGCCGTGGATGTTCAGCAGTTCGCTCGCCGTGGCCTTGGTCACGCCGCGGTCCTTGCCGTTCTCGGTGCCGCCGTCGCCGATGAAGTGCTTGGCGGTGGCGATGGTGTTGGCGTCATCCTTGAACGTGCCCTGCATGCCCTTCACGTATTCGCCGGCGTAGCTGCGCACGATCTCCGGGTTCTCGCCATAGCTCTCATAGGTGCGTCCCCAGCGGTCGTCACGCACCACCGCCAGCGTCGGGCCGAACACCCAGGCGATGCCGGTGGCGCGCACGGCTTTCGCGGTGGCGGCGCCGATCTCGCGCACCAGCTGCGGATTGCGCGCCGCGCCCAGGCCGATATTGTGCGGGAACAGGGTGGCGCCCGGCACGTTGTTGTGGCCATGGACCGCGTCGGTGCCCCAGATCACCGGAACCGGAACAGCCATGTCGGTCTTCATCGATGCTTCATGATAGGCCTGGGCCAGCGCCAGCCACTCTTTCGCAGAGGCGTTCTTGTTCCCGTTCGGCCAGCTGCCGCCGCCATTCAGTACCGAGCCGAGGTAGTACTTGCGCACGTCGTCCGGCTTGGCGGCCTTGATCTCGGGCTGGGTCATCTGGCCGATCTTCTGCGCCAGCGTCATCTTGCCGACGATGTCCTGCACGCGCTTTTCCAGCGCCGCATCCCTGGCGATGGCGCTGCGCACCTGCGGCCAGTCCTTCAGCGCAGGAGTAGCGGTGGCTGCGCCGCACAGAACGGGGAGGGCGAGGGCGATGGCAAGGGTGCAGGTGCGAAGTTTCAGGGTCATGGGTCGTGTCTCGTCGTTGTTGATGGAGTGTTCAATCATTCCTGGCGCAGGAAAGCGCGGTACCACTTGCCGCTGTTCTTCAGGCGGCGCTGCTGGGTCTCGTAGTCGATGTGGACCAGGCCGAAGCGCTTCAGGTAGCCCTCGGCCCATTCGAAGTTGTCGAGCAGGCTCCAGGCGAAGTAGCCCTTCACCGGCACGCCGTTGTCGATCGCGTCCTTGAGCGAGGCGAGGTGGCGCATCAGGTACTGGCGGCGCTGGACGTCGTCCACTTCGCCATTCGCATCGACCGTGTCGTCGAACGCCGAGCCGTTCTCGGTGACGTACATCGGGCCCGGGTGGTAGTCGTTCTCGATGCGCGTGAGCAGTTCGCTCAGGCCTTCTGGTGCCACCGGCCAGCCCATCGCGGTGATTTCTCCTTGCGTGGTCGGCAGCACTCTGGCGCGGAACGGCGCGTGATCGGGAGCGTCGGCGACGACTTCGGGGAAGTAGTAGTTCACGCCCATGAAGTCGGTCTTCACGGCGATCGCTTCCATGTCGCCGGCTACGACATCCGGTGCGGCGTCGCCAATCAGGTCCAGCGTGGCCTGTGGATAGCCGCGCCCGAACAGCGGGTCGAGGAACCAGCGGTAGCGCAGGCCGTCGTGGCGTTCCATCGCCGCCTGGTCTTCAGGGCTGCCGCTGGCCGCGCGCAGCGGGTGCAGGCTGACCGCCATGCCGACTTGCGCGTCCGGCACATTCGCGCGGATCACGGGCGTGGCCTTGCCATGCGAGACCAGCACGTTGTGCGCCACCTGCAGCGCCGTTTTCAGGCTGGTGTTGCCCGGCGCGTGCCAGCCTTCGTAGTTGCCGATGATGGCCGTGCACCATGGCTCGTTGTGGGTGATCCAGTGCTTGACGCGGTCGCCCAGCGTGCGCGTCATGGCATCGGCGAAGTCGACGAAAGCGTCGATCGTGGCGCGGTTTTCCCAGCCGCCCGCATCCTGAAGCGTTTGCGGCAGGTCCCAGTGGTACAGCGTGGCCCATGGCTGCAAGCCGCGTTCCAGCATGCCGTCCACCAGGCGCGAATAGAAGTCCAGGCCCTTTTGATTCGGCTGGCCGTGCTCGCCGGTGTAGATGCGCGGCCAGGCGATCGAAAAGCGGTAGGCATTCAGGCCGATGTCCTGCGCAATGTCGAAGTCTTCCGGCCAGCGATGGTAGTGATCGCAGGCGACCAGGCCGTTCGAGCCATCCTTCACGCGGCCCGGGGTGGCGGCGAAGCGGTCCCAGATCGACTCGACCCGGCCGTCTTCGCGGCCGGCGCCTTCGATCTGGTACGACGAGGTGGCGCAGCCCCACAGGAAGTCGGAGGCGAAGTCGCTGCGCTGCGGTGCAGGGGAAGGTGCGGCAGATTCAGGTCGCTGGTGGCGGTTGGCAGTGGTCATGATTCGCTTTTGGTGAAGTGACGTTGGTCTAAACAATATTCAGGGAAAGCCTTGCGATGCCGTTGGAAAGCTTTCCAGTTTCGGTTCAAAAAAAAGGCCGCGCACGGCCGCGGGGTGTGGGACGCGTCAGCGCTGCGCCTTGTCTCCTTTGGTTCTGGCCTTGCCCTTGCTTCCTGCCGCCTTGGCCAACGAGGCGCGCATGGTGACGCCGACCGGGAAGCTGCGCGTGACCGGGCGCTTGAGGTCATACACGCGGTTGAGCAGGGCGTTGATGCCGTTCTGGGTCATCTCGCGCCATGGCATGTGCACCGACGTCAGGCGCGGCGCCGAGAATTCGGCGCTCGGCGTGTCGTCGTAGCCGATCACCGACAGGTCACGCGGCACGCTGATGCCGGCTTCCTGGAAGTACGACAGGGCGCCGACCGCCATCTCGTCGTTGGCGCAGAACAGGGCGCTGCACGGCGCGCCGGACTCGATCAGCGCTTTCGCCGCCAGCCAGCCGCCCTGCGGCGAGAAGTCGCTTTCCACCATCCAGAGCTTGCCGGTGTCGATGCCGGCGCTTTTCAGTTCCTGCATGAAGCCGTCGGTGCGCGCCACGTTGTCGGCCAGCGCATTCGGGCCGCTGATCACCGCGATGTCGCGATGGCCGTAATCGAGCAGGGTGCGCGCCGCCATGCGGCCGCCCAGCGTATGGTCGACCGTGAAGCACTGCTCGGGAATCGCGTTGAAGTCGTGGTTCAGCGCGACCAATTGGCGCTGCTTGATGCCGAGCGCCGCGATGTCTTCGTCGAGCAGGGCGCTGGTCATCATGATCAGGCCATCGCAACCGCGCTCGATCAGGAACTCGATCCCTTCCATGGCCTGGCGCCGGGCGTCGCCCAGGCCCACGCCGAACGCCACCACCATGTGCAGGCCGGCGGCGCGCAGTTCGGTGTCGATGATCTGCAGGATCGGGGTGTAGAAGGTGCCGGACAACACCGGGATGTAGACGCCCACCATGCGGCTGGTGCCGGACAGCAGGGCGCGCGCCGCATGCGACGGGCGGAAGCCCAGCTCGTCGATCGCCTTGCGCACGCGTTCGAGCGTGGCGGGCGACACCGAGCCCTTGCCGCTGACCACGCGCGAAGCGGTGCCGAGGCCGACGCCGGCCAGACGCGCTACATCCTTGATTGTTGCCACCTACGGTTCCTATCCAAAAATATTAAGTTAACCAACCGTCAAGCATACTGCATTCGCCATGCATACGGCATGTTTTACCAGCGCTGGCCGCTGCCCTGGTCGAACAGCGAGACGCGCGCCGCATCGATGGTAAAGCGCACTGTCTGGCCGCTGGCGAGCGGCCGCGCATCGTGCTCGATCAGCGACAGCGCCTGGCCGCCGCAATCGATCCACACCACCTGGTGATTGCCCATCGGCTCGACCAGCGTGACGGCGCCGCTCATGGGACCATTGTCGTCGATATGGAGGTGTTCCGGGCGCGCCGCCAGCGTTACCGCGCCTTGTTTAGTGGTGGGAAGCGCCATGTTCAATGCGCCGGCGCTGAAGCGCCCCTGCGCATCGACGCTGCCTTCGACGAAGTTCATCGACGGCGAACCGAGGAAGCCTGCCACGAAGCGGTTGGCCGGCCGGTCGTAGACCTCGGCCGGGGTGCCGATCTGCTGGATGCGGCCGCCCTGCATCACCACGATGCGGGTTGCCAGCGTCATCGCCTCGGCCTGGTCGTGGGTCACGTAGACCATGGTCGAGCCAAGCGTCTGGTGCAGCAATTTGAGTTCGCGCCGCAGCTCGGCGCGCAGCTTGGCGTCCAGGTTCGACAGCGGCTCGTCGAACAGGTAGACCCCGGCCTCGCGCACCAGCGCACGGCCGATCGCCACCCGCTGGCGCTGGCCGCCGGAGAGCTGCGACGGCTTGCGCTCCAACAGGGCGTCGAGCTGCAGCATCTCGGCGGTGCGGCGCACGCGGCGCTGGATTTCCGCCTTCGGGGTGCCGGCGATTTTGAGGCCGAACGACATGTTCTTCTCGACCGACATGGTCGGGTACAGCGCATACGACTGGAACACCATGCCGATCCCGCGTTCGCTCGGATCGGCATGGCTCATGTCGCGCCCGCCGATCTCGATCGCGCCGCTCGACAGGTCGATCAGGCCGGCGATGCTGTGCAGCAGGGTCGACTTGCCGCAGCCGGATGGCCCGAGCAGCACCAGGAACTCGCCCGGCTCGATCTGCAGGTCGAGGTCGCGCAGGATCTGGTTGTCGCCGCGGGTGATGCACAGTTTGCGCAGGGTGACGTTCGACATTCCGAGGTTAACCTTTCACGGCGCCGGCGGCGATGCCGCGCACGAACCAGCGTCCGGAGATGAAGTAGATCGCCAGCGGCACCGCGGCGGTGAGGATGGTCGCGGCCATGTTGACGTTGTACAGGCGGGTGCCGGTGGTGGTGTTGATCACGTTGTTCAACTGGACCGTCATCGGCAGGTTCTCGCGGCCGGCGAAGACCAGGCCCAGGATGTAGTCGTTCCAGACGCCGGTGACCTGCATGATCGCCGCCACCACCACGATCGGCAGCGACATCGGCAGCATCACCTGCAAAAAGATGCGCCAGAAGCCGCCGCCGTCGATGCGCGCGGCCTGGAACAGCTCGTGCGGCACCGAGGCGTAGTAGTTGCGGAACAGGAGCGTCATCAGCGGCATGCCGAACACCACGTGCACCAGCACGATGGCAGGGAGAGAGCCGAACACGCCGGCGCGCGCCATCATCCACACCAGCGGATAGATCATCACCTGTACCGGAATGAAGGCGCCGGCCAGCAGCACGCCGAACAGCAGGTTGGCGCCGCGCGGACGCCAGAACGACAAGGCGTAGCCGTTGATCGCGCCGAGCAGGATCGGGATGACGGTGCTGGGCACGGCGATCGCCACCGAGTTCCAGAAGCCCTGGCTGACCGCGCCCCAGGCCTGGCGCCACGGGTCGAGCGTGGCCATGGCGGGCAGGGCGAACACGTTGCCGCTGCGGATCTCGAGCATCGGCTTGAACGAGGTGATGATCATGACGTACAGCGGCAGCAAAAAGAACAGGGCTGCGCTGAACAGGAAGGCGTAGACGCCGATGCGGGCGGGCGTGAAGTGGCGCTTGCGCTTCATTGCCGTCGTTGTCCCGACCGGCAGTGGCGGGGCGATCGCCTGCAGCGAATGGTGGCTCATGCGTGTGCTCCTCCCGCGCGCGCGCGGCGGCTGCGCGCATAGGCATAGGGGGCCAGCAAGGCCAGCACCGGCACCAGCAGCGTCACTGCACCGGCCGACGCCAGGCCGATGTTCGAGCGCAGGAACAGGTGGTCCATGATGAACTTGGCCGGCACTTCGCTGGCGATGCCGGGGCCGCCCTGGGTCATCGCCACCACGGCGTCGAACAGCTTCACCACGGCGGTGGTCAAGAGCAGGAACACGGTGGCGACGGTCGGTCCGAGCATCGGCAGCACGATCTGCAGATAGGTGCGCCAGGCCGGGATGCCGTCCAGGCGCGCTGCCTTGTAGATCTCGGGATCGATGCCGCGCAGGCCGGCCAGCATCAGCGCCATCACCAGACCGGAGGCCTGCCACACGGTGGCGATGACGACCGTGTAGATCACCAGGTCCTGGTGCACGATCCAGTCGAACGAGAAGCCCGTGAAACCCATCTGGCGTACCGCGCCTTCGATGCCGCTGCCCGGCGCCAGCAGCCATTGCCATACCAGGCCGGTGGCGATGAAGGACATCGCGTACGGGTACAGGAACACGGTGCGCAGCACGCCTTCGCCCTTGACGTTCTGGTCGATGAACACGGCCAGCAAGAAGCCGAGCATCATGCAGGCGATGATGAACAGCGCGCCGTAGACGGCCAGGTTGTGCAGCGACAGCAGCCAGCGCTCGTTGTCGAACAGGCGCACGTACTGGGCTGCGCCGATGAATTTCTCGGACGGGAAGGTGCGCGCCGCGGTGAACGAGGTGCGCAGCGTCCACAGCGCGCCGCCGATGTACGCGAGCAGCACCGTCAGCGCCATGGGCAGCAAGGCGACGTGGGGGCTGAGCTTGGCGAGGCGGCGTGCGAGCATGGCGTCAGTATTTGAGGGCGTTGGCGATGCTGCGCTGGACCTTGTCGACCTTGGTGTCCATGTTCCAGTAGGCGGTCAGGATGTCCTGCAGCGCGCCGTTCTGGTCGGGTGTCAGATAGACCTCGGTCACGCCGAGCTGGCGCGAACGGTCCTTGACGATCTCGATGCCCTTCTGCGCGCACATGTCCAGCTGCGTTGCATCGACATCGGTGTGCACCGGGATCGAGCCCTTTAGTTTGCTGAAGGTGACCTGCAGTTCGGGCTGCGAGACCACGTTCGCCAGCAGTTGCTGGGCCTTGACGGTGTTGGGGTTGTCCGTGCGCGGGAACACGAAGACATCGCCCTGCATCAGGTAAGGCGTGTCGGGCTTCAGGCCGGCGATGCAGCCGTAGTGCTGGCCGGGCAGCTGGCCGGCGTTGGTGAATTCGCCCTTGGCCCAGTCGCCCATGATCTGGAAGCCCGCCTTGCCGCTGATGAGCATCGCGGTGGCGTCGTTCCAGTTGCGGCCCGGCGAGCCGGCGTCCACGTACGACTTCATCCGCTTGAAGGCCAGCAGCACGTCGCGAAAGGCCGGCGACTTGATGGCGGCCTGGTCGCGGTCGCGGATCACTTTCAGGTACAGTTCGCGCCCGCCGATATTGGCCAGCAGGCTTGAAAACAGCACCGTCTCCTGCCATGACTGGCCACCGTGGGCCAGCGGGACCAGGCCGGCGGCTTTCAGTTTGTCCAATGCCGCGAACAGTTCCGGCATGCTGGCCGGCTCGCGCTCGATGCCGGCCTTGGCGAAGGCGGCCTTCGAGTACCAGATCCAGGTCTGCATGTGGATGTTGAGCGGCACCGCGTAATAGTGGCCGTCGTGCTTGATCACGTCGATCAGCGGCTCGGGCAGGATGCGGTCCCAGTCCTGGGCCTTGGCCACCAGGTCGACGTTGTTCAGCATGTCCTGCTCGATGACGTCGGTGAATTGCTTGGAGGTGTTGAACTGGGCGGCGGTGGGCGGATTGCCGCCGATGATGCGGTTGATGGTCACCGCGCGCGACTGGTCGCCGCCGGCGATGGCGCTGTCGATCCAGACGCCGCCTGCATTGCGGAAGGCTTGCGCGACCTGCTTGACCGCGCTTGATTCCCCGCCCGAGGTCCACCAATGGATGACCTCGGCCCTGGCCGAAGCGTGGGCCGTTGCGGCAGGCAACGTCAGGGATAGCACAGAAGCGGCGGCGCACAGCCGTGCGCAGGCTGCAGCCATCGTGCGAGGTGTGACCATTGTGTCTCCGTGTCAGCCGTTATTTTTTTAGTACGTTTGGAAACGTTACCATCGGCTTGGTCCGACTATAGCATCGGGTTAAATCAGGGTCAAACAAATCTTGCAGTGTGTAATTTTGACACGGATCGGACACTGATTGTGAATTGATCGGAGAACAAAATTGCAGAGCTAAGCACGTCAGCAGCTTGATGTATATACTCTTTACTTACACACTTTTCTATCATTTTCGAATGCGGGTTCTGGGCTATTCCTGATACTCTTCTGTGTATATGGACGCTACCACACGTACTCTGCAGATATCCATCGACAACCATTAACAGTCACGAGCCATAACGATGTATGCCGGCGTTTAGGCAAGGTCGCCACCGATCCCGTGCGTGAGGTCATTGAATACGCCAAAAGGGATATCGCGCATATTGTCTTGGGAAATAAGGATAATCACGGGCGCAATACGGCGATTCAACGCCGGCCTGACGGCAGGATAGCGCTGACGCCTTTGTTCGATTTCGCGCCGATGTGGCTGCATCCGGATGGCATCGCCAGGCGTATTCGGTGGCAAGCCGATGATGGCGGCGCACCAGATTGGGCCAGTGTCGTCGTACAGGCATGCGCAGCAGCGCAGATCGATGAAGCCAGGGTGCGCAGCGAGATAAGAACGATGGCAATGCCAGTGGCGACGGTATTGGACGATGCACGCCGGTTAGGAAGAGTTCCTGACTCCATTGGCCAAGACAGTCGAAAATGTCCGTTCCCAACTGGAGAGACTGTAAATGGACAAGCGTTTCAAACCCTTGTCACCTGCCGAGGCGATCGAAGCGCGCAGGGCACTGGCTGACGAACTCGCAGCCGATCCCGCGATGCCGATTCCAACTGTTATCAGGAAAATCCGGGGTGCGTTACGACTCACGATTGCGGAATACGCGAAACTATGCGGCGTATCGGCGCGCACGCTGCAGGATATCGAACGCGAACAATCAAGTCCGACACTCGCAACGACCGAAAAACTGTTGCGGCCGATGGGAATGGTTGTCAGTGCAGTCCCGAAGCGTCGGTAGTCAGTGAGTCACACGCCTGTCGTCGATAAAGCGGGCCGCAATAAAAACATGCCGCTACGGACGTACCGATTGCGCGTGGCCTGAAAAACAAAAAGCCCAACCATATTGGCTGGGCTAAGTGCTTGATTCTGTGGTGCCGACTGCAGGACTCGAACCCGCCACCTGATGATTACAAATCAACTGCTCTACCTGATGAGCTAAGTCGGCACGTGATCGTTAGAACAACAATTATACGCTATTTGATGCGGGTCAACGTCGGACGTCCGCCTTTCTTTGGCGGTTCGTCGTCGCCATCCGACGGCGTCGATGCGGTCTCGCTGACCACCGGCGAATCGACACCTTTCGACGGCACGGCCGACAGCGACGGCGCTGCAGGCGCGCTCTCGGCTTCCGGCGCCGGCATCTCGGCCGCCGTCGTGTTCACCTCGAACGCCATCCCCTGGCCATTTTCGTTGGCATAAATCGCCAGCACGTTCTGGACCGGGATATAGATCTCGCGCGACACGCCATTGAAGCGCGCATGGAAGTGGATCGCCTCGTTGTCCATCTTCAGGCGCGAGGTGGCGCCGAAGCTGATGTTGAGGATGATCTCGCCCTTCCTGACGTATTCCATCGGCACTGTCGTTGCCCCATCGACCTTAACGGCGATATAGGGCGTGTAGCCGCTGTCGCTGCACCATTCGTAGATGGCGCGCAGCAGGTAGGGTTTGGTGGAGATCTCTGCCATGGTGTTGTTGTCTTGATTACAGCGGTCACGCCAGTCTACCGGATTCGCCCAGGAGGCGCGGTATGTCTGGCGTGTAAGGTGCGCAGCGTGAAGCGGAACGCAGGTTCCGCTTCACGCGATACTGACGTCCGATCAATGGCGTCGGATCAGCGACGCATCACTTTCTCGGACGGGGTCAGCGCCTCGATGTAGGCCGGACGCGAGAAGATGCGCTCGGCGTACTTCATCAGCGGGGCCGCGGTCTTCGACAGTTCGATGCCGTAGTGGTCCAGGCGCCACAGCAGCGGGGCAATGGCCACGTCCAGCATCGAGAACTCGTCACCCAGCATGTACTTGTTCTTCAGGAACAGTGGTGCCAGAGTGGTCAGGCGGTCGCGGATTTCGGCGCGCGCCTTGTCGTGGTTCTTGTCGTTGGTCTTGTTGCGCTCGCTTTCCAGCGTGTGCACGTGGACGAACAGCTCTTTTTCGAAGTTGAACAGCATCAGGCGGGCACGGGCGCGCATCAGCGGGTCGGCCGGCATCAGCTGCGGGTGCGGGAAGCGCTCGTCGATGTACTCGTTGATGATGTTCGATTCGTACAGGATCAGTTCGCGCTCGACCAGGATCGGTACCTGGCCGTACGGGTTCATGGTCGAAATGTCTTCCGGCTTGTTGAACAGGTCGACGTCGCGCACCTCGAAGTCCATGCCCTTTTCGAACAGGACCAGGCGGCAGCGTTGGGAGAACGGGCACGTGGTGCCGGAGTAGAGAACCATCATGGTTTATAGTTCCTTAAGAAACAAAGGGGTGCAGCGCCAAGCACTCACCCCAGAGAAATGATTGCCCGTATTATAGCCAACCGGGCAATGAAAGCGAATTACTTCACTTGTTTCCAGTACGATTCGTTCAAGCGCCAGGCCAAAAACGAGAAGATCGACAGGAAAATCAGCACCACCACACCCAGCCTTTTACGCGTATGTTGCGCCGGCTCAGCCATCCACGACAGGTAGGCAACCAGGTCGGCGGTGGCGGTGTCGAAGTCTTGCTGGCTCATGGTTCCCGGCTCCACCTGTTCGAAGCCGGCGAAGGCGTGCACCGTCTTGCCCGGCTCGTGCGGATCCGGTTGATCGGTGAACCTGGCGGCGCGTATCCCCTGTTGCTGCCACATCGCGTGCGGCATGGCCACGTTCGGCACCACCATATTGTTCCAGCCGGTCGGGCGGGTATCGTCCTTGTAGAAGGTGCGCAGGTAGGTGTACAGGTAGTCCGCGCCCGAGCCCGCCGGCGACGACTTGGCGCGCGCGATCACCGACAGGTCCGGCGGCACCGCGCCGAACCAGGCGCGCGCATCGTCAGGCCGCATGGCGGTGGTCATCATGGCGCCGACCTTGTCGGCAGAAAACAACAGATTGTTCTTGATCTGCTCGTCGTTCAGGCCCAGGTCGCGCAGCCGGTTGTAGCGCATCGCCGACGCCGAGTGGCAGTTGAGGCAGTAATTGACGAAGATTTTGGCGCCGTTCTGCAGCGACGCCAGGTCGTTGCGCTCCGGTGCGCGGTCCAGCGGGTAGCCGCCTTCCGCCGCGAATGCCAGTCCCGGCACCAGCGCCAGGACCGCGATCAGTTTCTTTGCAAAAACTTTCATGGATTGTCCTCGGTCCGGGTTCAGTGCGGCGTGAAGGTCAGGCGCGTCGGCAGCGGCTTGAACGTGCCCATCGTGCTCCACCATGGCATCAGGAGGAAGAACGCGAAATAGGCCAGCGTGCAGGCCTGCGAGATGATGGTGAAGGCCGGCGTCGGCAGCTGGGTGCCGAGGTAGCCGAGCGTCACGAACACCAGCGCGAACACGATGTACAGGTAGCTGTGCCAGGAAGGGCGGTAGCGCAGCGAGCGCGCCGGCGAATGGTCGAGCCATGGCAGGAAGGCCAGGATCACGACCGACGAGCCGAACAGCACCACGCCCCAGAACTTGGCGTCCAGCACCTGCGGCAGCATGCCGACGATCAGCAGGATGCCGATCACGGCGATCGCCACCTTGGTGCGGTAGGCCAGCTTCGACTTGAGCCAGATAAAGACCACCATGGCCGCGACCGCGGCCATCACCACGTACATGAAGTCGGCCGTGGTGGCGCGCAGCACCGAGTAGAACGGCGTGAAGTACCAGGTCGGGGCGATGTGCGGCGGCGTCTTCATCGAATCGGCCGGCAGGAAGTTGTTGTACTCGAGGAAGTAGCCGCCCATCTCGGGCGCGAAGAACACCACCGCCGAGAACAAGAGCAGGAACACCGAGACGCCGAACAGGTCCTTGGTGGTGTAGTAAGGGTGCGACGGAATCGCGTCCAGCGGATGGCCGTCCTCGCCCAGGTGCTGCTTGACCTCGATGCCGTCCGGATTGTTGGAGCCGACTTCGTGCAGTGCGATCAGGTGCGCCGCCACCAGGCCCAGGATTACCAGCGGCAGGGCAATCACGTGGAAGGCGAAGAAGCGGTTCAGGGTGGCGTCCGACACCACGTAGTCGCCGCGGATCCACTCCGACAGATCCGGGCCGATCACGGGAATCGCGCCGAACAGGTTGACGATCACCTGCGCGCCCCAGTACGACATCTGGCCCCACGGCAGCAGGTAGCCGAAGAAGGCTTCGGCCATCAGGCACAGGAAGATGGCGAAGCCGAACAGCCAGATCAGCTCGCGCGGCTTGCGGTACGAGCCGTACATCAGCGAGCGCGCCATGTGCAGGTAGACCACGATGAAGAAGGCCGAAGCGCCGGTCGAGTGCATGTAGCGCACCAGCCAGCCCCACGGCACTTCGCGCATGATGTATTCGACCGAGCCGAAGGCGAGCGCCGCGTCCGGCTTGTAGTGCATGGTGAGAAAAATGCCGGTGACGATCTGCAGCACCAGCACCAGCATCGATAGCGAGCCGAACAGGTACCAGACGTTGAAGTTCTTCGGCGCGTAGTACTTGCCCCATTGGTCATTCCACAGCTTCGACAGCGGAAAGCGGTCATCGACCCAGGCCAGCGCTTTTGCGCTGGCCGGTGCGTCGGCGGGTAGCTTGGTCTCCTCGTATGCGCCCATTTTTTATGCCTCGCCTTTCTCGTCCTTGCCGATCACCAGTTTGGTATCGGAGAGATACATGTACGGGGGAACGTCCATATTCGTCGGCGCCGGCTTGTTCTTGAACACGCGCGCCGACAAGTCGAAGGTGGAGCCGTGGCAGGGGCACAGGAAGCCGCCCGGCCAGTCGTCCGGCAGGTTCGGCTGCGGGCCCGAGGCCAGGCGCGAGGAGGGCGAGCAGCCCAGGTGCGAGCAGATCCCGACCGTGACCAGCACTTCGGGGTGCTCCTTGCGCGCGCGCTGGGGATTCTTGCAGTATTCCGGCATCGGCAGCTGGAATTCTTTTTCCGATGCGGGGTCGGCCAGTTCGCCCTCGTCCTTGGTAAGGGTGGCCATCATCTCGGGTGTGCGGCGCAGGATCCAGACCGGCTTGCCGCGCCATTCGACGACTTTCATCGCGCCCGGCGCGACGTCCGAGATGTCGACTTCGACCGGCGCGCCGGCCGCTTTGGCGCGCTCGGAAGGCTGGAAGGTGCTGACCAGGGCTCCCGCCGTGGCTACTCCGACGACGCCGCCGGCCGCGCATGTGGCGACCAGCAAGCCGCGTCGACCTGAATCGACCTGCTTTTCAATACTCATACCAACCCCATTTCCGTGAATATACGAATTTTAAGAATTAATACAGAGCTTCCAGCATCGAAAATTATATGTGATTGGCAATACCTGTTGGAAAAAATTGTCACGGTTATATGCGTAAAAAATGTGCAGGTGCAGCAAAAATGACGGGTGCATAAGCAGGCCCGCGGCGACCAGTCAAACGCGCCCGCGTGGGCCTTCGGGTATCATGCAATCGCTTGTATCAATAACAATGAAGGGAATCCAATGGCGATGTTGGAAGAGTTCAAGAAATTTGCCATGCGCGGCAATGTGGTCGACCTGGCCGTGGGCGTGATCATTGGCGGCGCGTTCGGCCGCATCGTGGATTCGCTGGTGCAGGACGTCATCATGCCGCCGATCGGGAAACTGTTCGGCGGTCTCGATTTCGCCAACTATTATATTCCTCTCAACCACCAGCCCTATCACCTGCCGCTGGCCGAAGCCAAGAAGGCGGGCGCGGTGCTGGCTTACGGGAATTTCCTCACGATCTTGCTGAATTTCATCCTGCTGGCCTTTGTGATTTTCCAGATGGTGCGCCTGATTAACCGCCTGCGCGGTCCGGCCGAAGCCGCGGCCGCCAAGCCGGCGCCGACGCCGGAAGACATTTTGCTGCTGCGCGAGATCAGGGACTCCCTGAAAAACGACAAACGCGATCCGAAAGACGCGCTCTAACGCCTGACCGAAAGAAAAGAAGTGAAAGACGACGTACTCCACGACCTGCGGCGGCCGCATCCGTTGCGCCGCTTCTGGCTGCTGTTCGCGCAGACGGTCACGGTGGCGCTTGCGCTGTGGTTCGTGGTGGCCGCGCTGAAACCGGAATGGCTGGAGGGCAAACCGAAGCAGGTGCAGGTCGGCGGCCCCGGCAACGGCGTGCCGGTGCTGCAGGCCCCGAGCCAGCCGGTGGCGGGCAGTTTTCGCGACGCTGCCGCCAAGGCCATGCCGGCGGTGGTCAACATCTACACCAGCAAGGCGTCGCGCCAGTCGCATCCGCTGCTGAAGGACCCGTTCTTCCGCCGCTTTTTTGGGGACCGCGCGCCGCCCGACGAGCAGCTGGCCAGCCTCGGCTCGGGCGTGATCGTCAGCAGCGACGGTTATATTTTGACCAATTTCCACGTAATCGACGGGGCCGACGCGATCGAGGTCGGCCTGGCCGACGGCCGCAAGGCGCAGGCGCGCATTGTCGGCACCGATCCCGAGACCGACCTGGCCGTGATCCGGATCAAGGAAGACAAGCTGCCGGTGATGGCCTTGGGCGACCCGGAGCGGGCGCGTGTGGGCGACGTGGTGCTGGCGATCGGCAACCCGTTCGGCGTGGGCCAGACCGTCACCTTCGGCATCATCTCGGCGCTGGGGCGCAACAACCTGCACATCAACCACTTCGAGAACTTCATCCAGACCGACGCCGCGATCAATTTCGGCAACTCGGGCGGGGCGCTGGTCGACACCAACGGCAACCTGCTGGGCATCAATGCCGCGATCTATTCGCAGACCGGCGGCTCGGTCGGCATCGGCTTCGCGATTCCCGTCTCCACCGCCAAGATGGTGCTGGAATCGATCGTCGAGCACGGCGCCGTGGTGCGCGGCTGGATCGGCATCGAATCGCAGGACATCACGCCCGAGCTGGCCGACAGCTTCGGGTTGCCCAAGCGCAGCGGCGCGATCATCGCCGGCGTGGTGCGCGGCAGCCCGGCCGAGCGCGCCGGCATCCTGCCGGGCGACATCCTGGTGGCGGTGGCCGGCGAACCGGTGGCCGACACCAGCGAGATGCTGAACCTGATCGCCCGTCTCGAACCGGGCGCCAAGACCCCGATGACCATCCTGCGCAAGCGGCGCGAAGCGACGCTCGACGTGACCGTTGGCCGCCGCCCGCGCCAGACGCCGTAACATCCACTTTCCAGACCGAACATGCACCTGCGCGACCTGACGCAATACCTGACCGAACTGCACCAGACCAACAACCGTCCCTGGTTCATCATGAACAAGCCGCGCTACGACATCCTGCGCGAAGAGTTCGAAGAGGTGGTGACGGAACTGATCCGCGCGATCACCAGGTTTGACAAGGCGGTAGCGGCCTGCAATCCCAAGAAAGCCATGTTCCGGATCAACCGCGACATCCGTTTTTCGAACGACAAGACGCCTTATAAAACGCGCTTTTCGGCCGGCATCACGCCCAACGACAAGCGCCGTCCCAGCGCCGGCGGCGGCTCGACCTATTACTTCCAGATCGAGCGCAACGGCAAGCTGGGCATCGGCGTGGGCGAATACCTGCCGCCGGCGCCGCGCCTGAAGGCGATCCGCGAGCACGTGGTCAACGATGCGACGGGATTTACCAAAGTGTTGAAGAATAAGCATCTCCGCGCCACCTACGGCGACCTGCTGGACGAGGACAAGTTGCAGCGTCCTCCGAAGGGCTTCGACCCGGATCATCCGCTGGTCGAGTACCTGAAGCTGAAGAGCTTTTTCGTGTGGACCGAAGTGGATCTGGAGCTCAACGCGCCGGAGAAACTGGTGCCGCGGCTGGCGCAGGGATTCGAGGACGCCTTCGCGCTGGTCACCTGGCTGCGCGGAGTGCCTGAACAACAAGCAGACGACGAATAGAGGAGGGCGACATGGCCTTGCAACACGCAGTATCGGGCGAGAAGATCGCATTGCAGCGCGGCGACGACGACATCGCCCATTTCACCTCGGTGGCGCTGGTCAAGACCGAGCACATGGAACTGATCCGGCTGGTGCTGCCGACCGAACGGCCGATCCCCGAGCACAAGGTGGATGGCGAAGTGACGCTGCAATGCCTGGAAGGCGAGATCGCGGTCGACGCCCACGGGCGCACGGTGACGTTGCAGCCGAACGAGATGCTGTACCTGGCGGGCGGCGAGCCGCATACGATTCGCGCCACCAGAGATGCGGTGGCCCTGATGACCATCCTGATGGGGCCGGTGCGCTCGGGCGGGCCGACGCACGATCCGCGCGGGGCGGCGAACTCATGATGTTGGCGGGCGACGTGATGACGTTGTCGGCCGACGATTGAAGGTATTGGTGTGCTGCGAACTTGGGTCCCCGCCTTCGCGGGGATGATGTTGGTTCAGCGTGGGGAGTAGGACAGTTTGCGACTTCGGCCGCAGAAAGTCCGCCACATCGGCCTAAGCCACCTCACTAAAAACCGTCGTTCCCGCGAAGGCGAGAACCCAAGTTCGGCATCAACGGCCACGACCAACAATCGTGGCCAAATACAGCATCAAGCCACTTCAATGCGCGGATCACGCGCCAGCAGCCTTGCCGCCATCTCCCCCGCATCCACGCCATCGAACAACACCCCGGCCACCGCCTCGGTGATCGGCATATCCACTCCCATCCCGCGCGCCAGTTCGCGCACCGCCTTGGCACACGGCACGCCTTCCGCCACGTGCCCCAGTTCGGCGACGATGGTGTCGAGCGCCTTGCCCTGCGCCAGCGCCAGCCCCACGCGCCGGTTGCGCGACAGGTCGCCGGTGCAGGTCAGGATCAGGTCGCCCATCCCGCTCAAGCCCATGAAAGTGCCCGGCTGCGCCCCCAGCGCCACGCCCAGGCGGGTAATCTCGGCAAGGCCGCGCGTGATCAGGGCCGCGCGCGCATTCAATCCCAGGCCAAGGCCGTCGGCGGTGCCGGTGGCGATCGCCATCACGTTCTTCACTGCGCCGCCCACTTCCACGCCGACCATGTCGTCGCACGAGTAGACGCGCAGGTTGTCGCCGTGCGCCGCCGCCACCACGCGTTCGCGCAGTTCGGACGATGCGGAGGCAACGGTCAGCGCGCACGGCAGCGCACGCGCCACTTCCTGCGCGAACGACGGCCCCGACAATGCCGCGCCCGGCACGCTGTCGCCCAGCACTTGCGCCACTACCTGGTGCGGCAGCAGGCCGGTGCCGGCCTCGAAGCCCTTGCACAGCCACACCACGTTCGGGATCGCGCGGCCGCGCAATTGCTCCAGCAGCGGACGCAGGCCGGCCACCGGGCTGGCCAGGATCAGGATCGGCGCGCTGTCCGCCGGCGCCTCGACCACATGCGCCAGCGCCGCCTCGAAGTCGGCGCTCACCTTCAGGCTGTCCGGCAGCGGATGGCCCTTCAGGTAGGCCAGGTTGTCGCGCGCGGCGTCCATCTCGGCCATCTGCTGCGGATTGCGGCCCCACAGCAGCACGTCGTGGCGGCCGGCAAGCGCGATGGCGACGGCAGTGCCCCAGGCGCCGGCGCCGAGGACGGTGATCTTGGAAGGGGATTTATTCTGTTGCATGGTACTCCTGGAGTGAATCTGGGCCGAACCGATTGGACTGGCTACAGGCCCCAGAGGTCGGTGGCCCTGATATAGCCGGCGATGCCGTCGCGATGGCGCACGCGCGCCCATGGCGCGGCATTCGGATCGACCAGTTCGAGCAGTACGCCCTTGTCGGCGGTCATCAATACCGCCGCGCCGTCGTTCGGACCGGCATGGACCCGGGCGCCCGGCGTGCGCACCAGCACGTTGCGCCGGGCGACCAGGCTGCGTGCCTGGGTCCAGGCCACGTCGCCGTTCATGTCGCGCACCTTGACCCATTCGCCGTACGCCAGCATCACCTGCAGCGGCATGCCGGGCGGCGCCAGGTAGCGCTTGACGCCGGTCGCCGAGGGGGTGTCGTACAGGATCGCCGGGTTGGCGCCGACGGTCCGGAAGTCGAAGGCCGAGGCCGAGGCGCATGGCGCGACCAGCGATGCCAGCGGCAACGCCAATGCGGCGGCCAGGGTTGTGCTTACGAAAGGGCGGGAAGGGAACATGGCGGGCCTGGGTTGTGGGTGGAACCGGGACGCCGGAGAGGCTGGAACTGATGCGGGCGCAGCCGTGCTGCGCCCGCGGGCAAGACTTAGTTTGCCGGTGCGGCGGCGGCGGCTTCGGCCATGGCCTGGGCGCGCTGCTGGTAGAACGCTTCGAAGTTGATCTCGGCCAGGTGCACTGGCGGGAAGCCGGCACGGCTGATCACGTCGGCGATGTTGGCGCGCAGGTACGGGTAGATGATGTTCGGGCAGCCGATGCCCAGCAGCGGATCCATCTGGTCAGCCGGGATGTTGCGGGCTTCGAAGATGCCAGCCTGCTTGCCTTCGACCAGGAACGCAACCTTGTCCTTGACCTTGGCGGTCACGGTGATGGTGACGGTCGATTCGTAGATGCCTTCGGCGATGCTTTCAGCGCCCACGTCGAGCGACACTTCGATGGCCGGAGCTTCCTGTTCCAGGAAGATCGACGGCGAATTCGGTTGTTCCAGCGACATGTCTTTCAGGTAGACGCGTTGGATTTGGAATACTGGTTGCAGGTTTTCGTCAGACATGGAACGCTTTCTAATAATAGTAAGGAGCGGATCGCCGCCCCGGGTACTGGGTCGGTCGCGACTGCGGGGCCAAACGCGGACAATTGTAGCAAAATCAATTTGCTTGCAATAGGCGTTTTAGAGGTCACGGACAGAATCGTAACTAACCAACCCGACCTGCATCAGGCCGTTTCAGCCACCAGTCACGCGGCGATCGGAATCGGTGCATCGCTTGCCGCGCACCGATTCCGACCGCCGCGTCCCAGCTTACTCCTCCTTCAGCAGCGGGTCCAGACGGCCCGCCTGGTCCAGCGCATACAGGTCATCGAAACCGCCGACGTGGGTTTCGCCCACATAAATCTGCGGCACGGTGCGGCGGCCGGTGCGCTGCATCATGATCTGGCGCTGTTCCGGATCGAGGTCGATGCGGATGCGTTCGATGTCGGTCACGCCCTTGGCTTCGAGCAGGCGCTCGGCGCGCACGCAGTAAGGGCAGCTGGCGGTGTGGTACAGAACGACGTGGGCTGACATGGTGTTTCCTTCCTTATCTTGATCAGGCTACTCGCCCGATCGGTTACTTGGTTACCGGCAAACCAGCAGCGATCCAGGCCGCCTGGCCGCCTTCCAGGGCGTAGACGTCCTCGAAGCCGGCCGCCTGCAGCTGGCGCGCGGCCTTGTCGGCGCGGGCGCCGGTCTGGCAGACCACCACCACGGTGCGGTTTTTCGACTTGTCCAGTTCGCCGATGCGATTGGCCAAGTCTGCCAGCGGGATGTGTTTCGCGTCGCGCAGGTGGCCTGCAGCGAACTCGTCCGCACTGCGCACGTCCACGACGACCGTCTTGCCGCGGTTGATCATCTGCGTCAGCTGCAGCGGCGTGGCGCGCTTTCCGCGCGGCGCCAGGGCCGGCCACAGCAGGGCGCCGCCCGAGATCACGGCGATCGCCACAATGAAAATATTATCGACTATGAAATTCACAAGGCTTCCGTTTGGTTGAACTGAATCGGAGCATTATAAAATAGATGCCGGACCGGACTTCAACCAGAAATTTTTCCCCGAGAAGAGACCACATGTACAAGATCGTATTCATGCGCCATGGCGAATCCACCTGGAACCTGGAAAACCGCTTCACCGGCTGGACCGACGTCGACCTGACCGACAAAGGCGTGGCTGAGGCGAAAACCGCCGGCCGCGTGCTCAAGGAAGCCGGCTTCACCTTCGACGTCGCCTACACGTCCGTGCTCAAGCGCGCGATCCGCACCCTGTGGCTGGCGATGGACGAGATGGACATGATGTATCTGCCGGTCAAGAACGACTGGCGCCTGAACGAGCGTCACTACGGCGCCCTGCAGGGCCTGGACAAGGCCGAGACGGCCGCGAAATTCGGCGACGAGCAGGTGCTGGTATGGCGCCGCAGCTACGACACCCCGCCGCCGGCGCTGGAAAAGGGCGACGAGCGCACCTCGTTCAAGGACCCGCGCTACGCGTCGCTGGACGCATCCCAGATCCCGCTCACCGAATGCCTGAAGGACACCGTGGCGCGCGTGATGCCGGCCTGGGACGAAGAAATCGCGCCGGCCATCCGCGCCGGCAAGAAGATCCTGATCTCGGCGCACGGCAATAGCCTGCGCGCCATCATCAAGATGCTGGACAACATCAGCGACGCCGACATCGTCGGCCTGAACATCCCCAACGGCCAGCCGCTGGTGTATGAGCTGGACGCCGACCTCAAGCCGATCAAGCATTACTACCTGGGCGACCAGGAAGCGATCGCCGCCGCCATGGCGGCCGTGGCCAACCAAGGGAAGGCGAAGTAAGTCTTGCGTTTGCCATTCACGAAGTACGGCGGCGCGCTGCTGTCCACGCTGCTGGCGGTCGCGCTCTCGGGCGCGTTCGCCACGGACGCCTGGGCCCAGCGCCAGACCGAGCGCAGCCGCCAGAAGGCGGCGGCCGAGAAACAGCGCGCCGGCATCCAGCAAAAGCTGGAAGCGATCAAGCGCGACATCAGCCGCACCGAAAGCGCCAAGGAAGACGCCGCCGACACGCTGGCCGAATCCGAAGCCGCGATCTCGGACGCCAACCGCGCGCTGCGCGACCTCGACGCCGAGCAGGGCGAGACCAACACGCGCCTGCAAGACCTGGCGCGCCAGGGCGCCGAGCTCGAGCAGACGATCGCTGCCCAGAAGAAGCAGCTTGGCAAGCTGATGCGCGAACACTACGTGGCCGGCAACGAAGACCGCATCAAGCTGCTGCTGTCGGGCGACAACCCGAACCGCATCAGCCGCGATTTGCAACTGATGGCGTATGTCTCGCAGGCCCAGGCGCGCCTGCTGGAGTCGCTGCGCGGCAACCTGGCCCAGGTCGAGGCCAACCGCGACAAGGTCGAGAACGCCCAGCAAGAGCTGGAAGAAATCGCCCAGGAACAGCGCGACCAGAAAGCGCTGCTGGAAAAGGAAAAGGCGCGCCGCGCTGCCTTGCTCAATTCGCTGTCGAGCCAGCTGGCCGACCAGCGCAAGCAGGCCAGCCGCCTGGAGCAGGATGAAGAACGCATGTCGGGCCTGGTCGACCGCCTGACGCGCCTGATCCGCGAACAGGCCGAAGCCGAGCGCAAGCGCCAGATCGCGCTGGCCGCGGCCAAAGCCAAGGCTGCAGCGGAAGCCAAGGCCAGGGCCGAAGCCCGGGCCCGCGCGCTGGCCCAGGCGCGCGCCAAGGCCGCGGCCGAACGGGCCGAGCGCGAACGCATCGCGCGCCAGAACGCCAAGCCGGGCGCCAAGCAGGAGCCGCTTCCGGCGCCGCGCGAGGAAGAGCCGGTCATCGCCGAGCAGCCGCGTCCGGTCGAAAAACCGGTGGCCGAGACCGCGCCACCGCCGGAAGTCACCCTGGCCCCGGCCGCACCGAACGGCGCCTTCGTGGCCATGAAAGGCCGCATGGGCGCGCCGGTCAGCGGCAGCGTGGTGGCGCGCTTCGGCGGACGCCGCGGCGACGGTCCGACCTGGAAGGGCACTTTCATCAAGGCCGCCGAAGGGTCCGAAGTGCGCGCGGTGGCGGCAGGCCGCATCGTGCACGCCGACTGGATGCGCGGCTTCGGCAACCTGATCATCATCGATCACGGCGGCGAATACCTGTCGATCTACGGAAACAACCAGACCTTGCTGAAACGCCTGGGCGACACGGTGCGCGCCGGCGAGACCATCGCCAGCGCGGGCAACACCGGCGGCAACGAGGAATCGGGGCTATACTTTGAGCTCAGGCATCGCGGCAAGGCCTTCGACCCGGCAGGATGGGTCAGATTCTAGAACCGACGGTCAATCAAGAGTAAGCACAGGCGAACACATGGGCAAAGCAAAGCAATTCGGCTTCATCGGACTGGGCATGGCGCTGGGCGTGGCCGCCTCGTTCCAGTTCTCGGCCCATGCGCAGAAGGCCGCCGCCACGGCGCCGCTGCCGCTCGACGAGCTGCGCCAGCTGGCCGATGTGTATGGCCTGATCAAGACCGACTACGTGGAACCGGTCGAAGACAAGAAACTCTTGAGCGAAGCGATCGGCGGCATGGTCGCCTCGCTCGACCCGCATTCCACTTACCTCGACGCCAAGGCCTTCCGCGACATGCGCGAGGCGGTGCAGGGCAAGTTCGTCGGCGTCGGCGTCGAGATCTCGAACGAGGACGGCGCCATCAAGGTGGTGTCGCCGATCGAGGATACGCCGGCCTATAAAGCCGGCATCAAGGCGGGCGACCTGATCACCCGCATCGACAACGTCCCGGTGCGCAATATGTCGGCCGACGAAGCGATCAAGCGCATGCGCGGCAAGGTCGGCAGCAAGGTCACCCTGACCATCGCCCGCCCCGGCGAGGACAAGCCGTGGGTGGTGCCGGTGGCGCGCGAGCAGATCAACGTACAGAGCGTCAAGGCCAAGATGGTCGAGCCCGGCTACGCCTGGGTGCGCGTGAGCCAGTTCCAGGAAAACACCCTGGAAGAGCTGGCCAAGAAGACCAAGGCGCTGTACGCCGAACAGCCCGACATCAAGGGCCTGGTGCTCGACCTGCGCAACGATCCCGGCGGCCTGCTGCCGGGCGCGATCGGCGTCTCGGCCGCCTTCCTGCCGAAGCCCGACCAGGTGATCGTCACCACCAAGGGGCAATTGCCCGACTCGAACCAGGCCTTCTACGGCCGGCGCGAATTCTACGCCCAGCGCGGCGACCCGCTGGCCGGCCTGCCGGCCGGCCTCAAGACGGTGCCGATGGTGGTGCTGGTCAATGGCGGCTCGGCCTCGGCTTCCGAGATCGTGGCCGGCGCGCTGCAGGACTACCAGCGCGCGATCGTGATGGGCAGCCGCACCTTCGGCAAGGGCTCGGTGCAGACGCTGCGCCAACTGTCCGCCGACACCGCGATCAAGCTGACCACGGCGCGCTACTACACGCCGAAGGGCCGCCCGATCCAGGCCACCGGCGTCACGCCCGACATGCGGGTGGACGAAAGCGCCGAAGGCGACCTGCTCAACGCGCTGCGGGTGCGCGAATCGGACCTGCAGCGCCACCTGATGGGCGAGGGCGAGAAGAAAGAAGCCGCTGGCAAGGAAGTCACGGCCAACCTGGCGCAGCAGCAGCGCGCCCTGGCCCTGCTGAAAGACCGCAAGCCGCTCGAGTTCGGCGGCAAGGACGATTTCCAGCTGGCGCAGGCGCTCAACCATTTCAAGGGACTGCCGGTGCAGCTGGCCAAGGGTGTGCCGGAAGAGCAGAAGGTGGCGCCGAAGGCGTTGCCGGGGGCGGAGCACAAGCCGCCTGAGCTGAATGCAGCGCCGAAGAAATAACGCCATGTGATTGGGTGCGCTCGAATCCTCGCCGACCGGGAATTCAGGCGCACTGCAGGTTCCACCACCCGATGAACGACACCCAACTCCTGCGCTACTCGCGCCACATCCTGCTCGACGAGATCGGCATCGAAGGCCAGCAGCGCCTGCTCTACGCCCACGCCGTGATCATCGGCGCCGGCGGCCTCGGTTCGCCCGCCGCCCTGTATCTGGCGTCAAGCGGCATCGGCCGCATCACCCTGGTCGACGACGACACGGTCGACCTCACCAACCTGCAGCGCCAGGTGATGCACACCACCGAACGCATCGGCCAGCCGAAAGCCGAGTCCGGCCGCGCAGCCCTGCTCGCCATCAACCCCGAGATCGAGGTCACCGCCTTGCGCGAACGCGCCGGCCCTGCGCGCCTGCTGGAACTGGCGCGCTCGGCCACGGTCGTACTCGACTGCAGCGACAACTTCGCCACCCGCCATGCCGTCAACCGCGCCTGCATGGAGGCCGGCACGCCGCTGGTCTCGGGCGCCGTGATCCGCTTCGACGGCCAGTTGTCGGTGTTCGATCCGCGCCAGCCGGAAGCCCCGTGCTACGCCTGCGTCTTTCCCGAAGATAGTGGCGCCGAGGACGTTGCCTGTAGCACCATGGGCGTGTTCGCGCCGCTGGTCGGGGTGGTCGGCACGGTCCAGGCGGCCGAGGCGATGAAGCTGGTGATCGGCATCGGCAAGCCGCTGGTGGGACGCCTGCTGCTGCTCGACGGACGCGCCATGGAGTGGACCGCGATCGGCGTGGCGCGCAATCCGGCCTGCCCGGTGTGCGCGGCGCGACCGCACGCGCCGGCCCGGTAAGCGACCGACAAGCAGGACTTAGCGGTGGCTTAGCGGGTCCGATTAAAGGTGTCGGCCCCGGCGAAGGTGGCTTACAATTGCACACCCACGGCCGGTACGGTTGTCATAATTCGGGCTTATACTGTTCCGGTTCCACCGATTCACCTGCCTAGAAACTATGTATATGGATTCGCAACGCACCTTGCATCACTCCCGCGCCGCCAAGCGTTCACGCGGCTTCACCCTGGTCGAGATCATGGTCGTCGTGGTCATCATCGGCATCCTCGGCGCGCTGGTCGTGCCCAAGCTGCTGGGCCGTACCGGCGAGTCGCGCGTGACCGCGGCCCGGGTCGACATCGCCACCATGATGCAGGCCCTCAAGCTGTACAAGCTCGACAACCAGCGCTACCCGACCACCGAACAGGGCCTGAACGCCCTGATCACCAAGCCGACCGCTGGTCCGGCCGCCAACGGCTGGAAGGCTGGCGGCTACATCGAGAAGCTGCCGAAGGATCCGTGGGGCGCGCCGTACCAGTACCTGTCGCCCGGCATCCACGGTGAAGTCGACGTGTTCTCGTTCGGCGCCGACGGCCAGGCCGGCGGCACCGGCGAAGACGCCGACGTCGGTTCCTGGGAATAATTCGTCCCATGGCGGCCCGGTCCGCTCGTCGCCCGCAGCGTGCCGGCGCCCGCGCCGGCTTTACCCTGGTCGAGCTGCTGGTGGTGATGGTCATCATCGGCATCACGCTCGGGCTGGCCACGCTCAACGCCATTCCCAGCCCGCGCCAGGACCTGCAACAGGAAGCCCAGCGCCTGGCACTGCTGTTGCAGCTGGCGCGCGACGAAGCCATCGTGCGCAACCGCCTGGTGGCGTTCGAGGCGAATGGCGAGCGCTACCGCTTCATGGTGCGCGGCGACACTGGCTGGGAGCCGGTCACGCGCGACGACCTGCTGCGCGAACGTCAGTTCAAGAACGCGCCGCTGCGGCTGGTGCTCGAACCGGCCGGCACGGGCGGCCCGGACCTGATGCGCATCACCTTCGGCCGCGAGCCGGTCGACAAGCCCTTCATCCTGACCCTGGCCTCGGGCGCCAACGCGGTCGCGATCCGCGCCGACGGGGTCGGCCATTTCACCGTCGAATGAACACCATGCCACGCCGTCCATCCGGATTCACGCTGCTCGAAGTGCTGGTGGCGCTGGTCATCGTCGGCACCGCGCTGGCCGCCGGCCTGCGCGCGGTCGGCAGCCTGACCTCGAACAGCGCCGGCCTGCGCGCCTCGATGATGGCGACCTGGTCGGCCGAGAACCGGCTGGTGCAGATCCGCATCGGGCGCGAATTCCCCGCCGTCGGCAAGCGCAGCTTCCCCTGCCCGCAGGGCGACCTCAACCTGGTGTGCGAGGAAGAAGTCCTGACCAGCCCCAACCCACTGTTGCGCCGCATCGAAGTTTCGGTATTCGATGCCGACAATCCCGGCCGCCGTATTGTCAAACTGATCCAATTGGTCCTGAGGCCGTCACCGGTATGAATGCGGGCATCCACCACAAGCGGCGGCGCGCCGGCTTCACCCTGGTCGAGCTGCTGGTGGCGATCGGCATCCTGGCCATGGTCGCGGTGCTCGGCTGGCGCGGGCTGGACGGCATCGTGCGCGCGCGCGTGGCGCTCACGGCCGACATGGAAACCACGCGCGGCATGCAGCTGGCGTTTGCCCAGATGCAGAGCGATTGCGAGCACCTGGCCGGCGCCGACGTCATGGCGCGCCGCGCCACGCTGCAGTGGGGCCTTGACCGCCTGACCCTGGTGCGCAAGGCGTACGTCGAGAACGAACCGTCGCGCCTGCAGGTGGTGAGCTACCGCGTGGTCGGCGGCCAGCTGCTGCGGCGCGAGTCGCCCGGCACGCGCGACCTGGCCCAGGTCGAGCAGCTGTGGCAGGCGATGCTCACCGACGCCCCGGCCGAGAACGCGCCGGCGGTGGTGCTGCAGACCGGCGTGGCGTCGATGGCGGTGCAGGGCTGGCTCAATGGCGCCTGGCGCGATGACCTGACCCAGCGCGGCAATCAGGACGGCCAGGATGGCCAGGCCGGCCAGCCGCTGCAGCCGACGGCGCCGGCGGGCGAGATCGTGCTGCCGACCGGGGTGCGGGTGGCGCTCACGGTGCCGGGTCTGGCCCAGCCGATGCTCAAGGCCTTCCTGCTGGGAGGCACCTGATGCGCTGTTTCTCGACGGATCTGCGGCGCCAGCGCGGCGTGGCGGTGGTCACCGCGCTGCTCCTGACCACGCTGGCGGTATCGATCGTGGCCAGCCTGTTCTGGCAACAGCAGGTGCAGGTGCGCTCGATGGAAAACCAGCGCCTGCACCTGCAGACCAAGTGGATCCAGCGCGGCGCGCTCGACTGGGCCAGCGTGATCCTGCGCCAGAACTACGGCCAGCGCATCTCGCTCGACCAGGTGTGGGCCACGCCGCTGGCCGAGACCCGGCTCGACCAGTACATCGAACGCGAGCGGGTCGAAGGTGAAAATTTCGCCGCCACGCTGTCGGGCCAGATTTCTGATGCCTGCTCGCGTTACAATCTGAACAACCTGGCCAGCCAGGGCATCCGCGACCCGCTGCAGGTCGAGGTGCTGCAACGCTTGCTGACCAACCTGCGGCTGGAAGCGCGCCTGGCGCGCCCGATCGCCGACTTCGTCGCCAACGGCCAGCCGCTGGCGCCGCAGGAAGATCCGTCCAAGCCGGTGGTCATCCCGGCCGGACGCACCGGCACGCAAATGCCGCTGCTGCGGGTGGACGACTTGCTGGCGGTGCAGGGCGTGACGCCGGAGACGGTCGAGCGCCTGCGTCCGTTCGTGATCGTGCTGCC
Source organism: Massilia sp. YIM B02443 (assembly GCF_030411955.1). Lineage (GTDB taxonomy): Bacteria > Pseudomonadota > Gammaproteobacteria > Burkholderiales > Burkholderiaceae_D > Telluria. The sequence continues at coordinate 56,252 of NZ_JASNRA010000011.1, read as the reverse complement.
CGCCGGGGGCACCAGGGTCAACGTCAACACTGCGCCGGCCGAGGTGCTGGCGGCGGTGCTGCCGGGCTATTCGCTGTCCGAGGCGAACACCCTGGTCGAGCGCCGCAAGCGCGCGCCGTGGAACGACGAAGCGCAGTTGCGCACGGAATTGAAGGCCACGCCGGAGATGCAGGAAGCGCAGTTCGACGTCAGGAGCGATTATTTCCTGGTGCAGAGCCGCATCCGGCTCGACCGCGCGGCGCTGGACGCCGAATCGCTGGTGCGGCGCGGCGGCGGTATCGCGCCGATGATCAGCGGCGGCGGGGTGTCGGTGATCTGGACCCGCCAGAACTAGAAGAAAGCGAGACGGTTTGAGTACACTTTATATTCGGCATCCGGCCCGCGCCCAGGGCGAAGGCGCGCTGTGCCGCTTCGCCCTGGCGCTCGACAACGGCGCCATCGGGCAGCAGGGCGAAGGCCAGTTGCGCAATCTGGGCGACCTGGTCGCCGCCAGCCGGCGCGTGGTGCTGCTGCTGGCCGCCAGCGACGTCACCCTGCTGGTCGTGCAGGCCCCGCCACTTAGCGGCGCGCGCCTGCGCGCGGCCTTGCCGGCCCTGGTCGAAGAACACGTGCTGGGCGACCCCGAGGATTGCGTGCTGGTGGCCGGCCCGGCGCTGCCCGACGGCCGCCGTCCGGTGGCGGTGGTGCAGCAGGCCTGGCTCGAGCCGCTCGTACGCATCCTGCTGTCGATGGGCGCGCGCGCGGTGGCGGCGGTGCCGGAACAACTGTGCCTGCCGCTGCAGCCGGGCAGCGTCAGCGCCGCCATCGGCCACGGAGAATTGATCCTGCGCGGGAGCCAGTACGAAGGCCTGGGCCTGTCGCTGGACGGCAGCGCCCAGGCCGCGCTGCAGACTGCGCGCGCGCTGGCCGGAGATGCGCCGCTCACCCTGTACGTGGCGCATGATCAATTAGGCGAATACCAGATGCTGCTGGCCGAAGCCGGCCCCGGCATCACGCTCGAGGGTGACGACTGGGCGCACTGGATCGCGGGAGCGAAAAATGGTGGCGCGGCGCTCGACCTGGTGCCGGGGCTGGGCACGGCCGGCGTGGCGCGCCGTGACTGGCGCCGCTGGCGCTGGCCGATCCGGCTGGTGCTGCTGGCGGTGCTGGTGAACATCGTCGGCCTGAACGTCGAATGGCTGCGCCTGAAGCGCGAAGCCGACGCCGTGCGCCAGCAGATGACCCAGACCTTCCGCTCGGTGTATCCGAACCAGCCCGCGATCGACCCGGTGGCGCAGATGCGTCAGGGCATTGCGCGCGCGCGCGCCGGCAGCGGCGTGGCCGGCGCCGACGATTTCACCTGGGTCGCGGCCGCCTTCGGCGAAGCGCTGCGCACGCTGCCCAATCCGCCGGCGATCGCGGCCATGGAATTCCGCGAACGCGCGCTCACCGTGCGCCTGAAACCCGAGAGCTTCGATCCGGGCGCCGCCAGCGCGCTGAAGGCGGCGCTGGCGCCGCGCAACCTGAGCCTGGAAGAAACCGCCACCGCCACCTGGGTCATCCGTGCCGGCGGCGCCGCGTCGGCAGCCCCGGCCACCCCCCAACCTGGAACCACCTCATGAGCATCGCCACCAAAGCCGGCGAGCTGCGCGAACGCGCACTCGCCTACTGGATCGCGCGCACCGAGCAGGAGCGCAAATTCCTCGCCGTCGGCGCCGCCGTCGTGCTGCTGGCGCTGCTGTACCTGGTGCTGCTGGCGCCGGCCCTCGAAGGCCGCGAACAATTGCGCCGCTCGCTGCCCGAGCTGCGCCAGCAGGCCGCCCAGCTGCAGACCCTGGCCGGCGAAGCGCAGGCGCTGGCCGCCCAGCCGGCGGTCGAGGCGGCGCCGCTGACGCGCGAGGCGCTGGCCGCCAGCATGACCGCGCGCGGCCTGGATCCGGCCTCGCTCACCCTGACCGGCGAATACGCGCGCGTGCAATTGAATGGCGTGTCGTTCGCGAACGTCATGGCCTGGCTCGACGCCCAGCGCCGCGACAGCCGCCTCGACGTCCAGGACGCCCAGTTCAAGGCCCTGGCCACCCCGGGACAAGTCGACGCCACCCTGACGCTGCGCCAGAGCGGCAACGCCGCTTCATGAGGCGCGCGCTGACGTGGGGCCTGTTGGTGGCGCTGGCGGTGGTGGTGACCGTGCTGGCTTTTCTGCCCGCTGCCTGGCTCGGACCGATGGTCGAGCGCCAGACCGGGGGCCGTTTGACTCTGGGGGATGCGCAAGGTACGCTGTGGCGCGGCTCGGCCTTCGTGGGCGGCGCCCCGGGCGAGGGCGGGGCGGTGACGCCGCTGTTGCCGGGCCGGTTCAGCTGGCGCCTGTCGCCGCTGGTGGTGTTCGGCCAGGTCGACATGACGCTCGAGAACCCGCAGGCGCTGGCCAATCCGGTGCGCGTCAGCGGCAGCTGGTCGCAGTGGCAAGTTAGCAGCGGTGAGCTGTTGCTCCCGGCCGAGGGCTTGTCCGGCCTGGGCGCGCCGCTCAATACGCTGGCGCCGTCGGGCGCGATCCGCCTGTCGTGGAATACGCTCGACCTGCTGCGCCAGACCAACAGCGTGATCGTGCAGGGCCGCACTGTACTGTCGATGAGCAATATGGGCTCGCGCATGTCGCCAGTCAATCCGCTCGGCAGCTACGAAATGACGATGGACTGGCGCGGTCCGCAGGCCGATTTGACGCTGCGCACCGTGCGTGGCGCTCTGCTGCTGTCGGGCGCGGGGATGCTGCAAAATGGTCGCTTGCGCTTCAATGGCCAGGCCAGCGCCGCCGACGGCTACGAAGATACTCTAGGGAACATGTTGAACCTGCTGGGACAGCGCCGGATGGTGAACGGCAAAAACGTAATCGCACTCGAGTTCAGATAATGAATAAAACCAACCGTACCACCTCCGTCCAAACCCAACTGCCGGCCCTGCGCCGCCTGGCCGCCGGCGCCATGCTGTGCTGCGCCGCGACCACGCTGGCATTGCCGCTGCCGGCGCTGGCCCAGGAAAGCGCCAACGCCGCGGCGTTGAGCTTCGTGAACGCCGACATCGAATCGGTGATCAAGGCGATCGGCCACTACACCGGCATGACCTTCATCATCGACCCGCGCGTCAAGGGCACGCTGACCCTGGTCTCCGAAAAATCGCTGAGCAAGACCCAGGCCTTCGGGTTGCTGACCTCGGCGTTGCGCCTGCAGGGCTTCGCCGTGGTCACCAGTGGCGACGGCTACGCCAAGGTGGTGCCCGAGGCCGAGGCCAAGCTGCAATCCTCGCCGACCCAGGTCGGCGGCGTGCGCGCCAGCAAGGCCACCGGCGACCAGATCGCGACCCAGGTGTTCTACCTGTCGTACGAATCGGCGGCCAACCTCACCGCCGTGCTGCGTCCGCTGATCTCGCCCAACAACTCGATCATGGCGAATCCGGGCAACAACACCCTGGTGATCACCGACTACGCCGACAACCTGCGCCGCCTGGCGCGCATCATCGCCGCGCTCGATGCGCCGGTGGCGGCCGAGCTGGACGTGATCCCGGTGCGCAACGCGATCGCCAGCGACGTCGCGCAGCTGGTGTCGCGCCTGATGGAACCGGCCGCCGGCGGCGACTCGGGCCGGGTCACGGTGCTGGCCGATCCGCGCACCAACTCGGTGGTGGTGCGCGCGCCGTCGCAGGCGCGCGCCAACCTGGCCAAGAGCCTGATCGCGCGCCTGGACCAGCAAAGCTCGGCCCAGGGCAATATCCACGTGGTCTACCTGAAGAACGCCGACGCCAGCCGCGTGGCCCAGACCCTGCGCGCCGTGGTGTCGCAGGACGCATCGGCGGTGCCGGTGCAGCAGCAGGGCACCTCGGGCAGCTCGATCACTTCCGCCACCGGCAGCCAGAACAACGGTGGCGGCGGCCTCGGCGGCCAGCAGGGCCAGCAGAGCAGCACCGGCATGGGCGGCACCGGCAACACCTTCGGCCAGCAGAGCCAGCTCACTGCGCAGGGCGCCGGCGGCGGCCAGGGCTCCGGCTTCATCCAGGCCGACGCCTCCACCAACAGCCTGATCATCACGGCGCCGGACGCGGTCTACCGCAACCTGCGCGCCGTCATCGACCAGCTCGACGTGCGCCGCGCCCAGGTCTACATCGAGGCGCTGGTGGTCGAGGTCACCTCCAATAAAGCCTCCGAATTCGGCGTGCAGTGGGTCGGCGCCAGCGGCGACTCGGACAGCAAGTACCGCGTCGGCGGCCTGCAGAACTTCAGCGGCGGCGGCAGCAGCAACAGCATCGTCAACCTGGCGCTGGCGGCCAGCCAGGGCACCAGCGGCACCTCGGTGCCGTCGCTGCCGAGCGGCCTGACCTTCGGCCTGTTCCGCCAGGTCGGCGGCGAGCTGGGCCTGGGAGCGGTGGCGCGCGCCCTTGAAACCGACGGCAACGCCAACATCTTGTCCACACCGAACATGATTACGCTGGACAACGAGCTGGCGACCATCAAGGTCGGCCAGAACGTGCCGATCATCACCGGCTCGTATGCGACCAACACCACCACCGGCGGCGGCAACCCGTTCCAGACCGTCGACCGCCAGGACGTCGGCCTGCTGCTGAAAGTACGGCCGCAGATCTCGGAAGGCGGCACCATCAAGATGGCGATCTACCACGAGAATTCGAGCGTCGACGCTTCGACCCGCAACGCGGCCTCGGGTTTGACCACCAATGTGCGCGCGATCGAGAGCAACGTGCTGGCCGACGACGGCCAGATCATCGTGCTGGGCGGCCTGATCGAAGACACCGAGGGCGACGGCGAAGAGAAGGTGCGCGGCCTGGGCGACATCCCGGTGCTGGGCAATCTGTTCAAGTACCGCACCCGCACCCGCAACAAGACCAACCTGATGGTGTTCCTGCGCCCGGTGGTGGTGCGCAGCAAGGACGCCTCGAATTCGATCGCGATGGACCGCTACGAATACATGCGCGCCGCCGGCGCCGCCGGCCAGCCGGAAAGCTCGGCCCTGCTGCGCGACCTCGGCGCGCCGCTGCTGCCGCCATTGACCGGCGGCCAGCCGCCGGCGGGCGGCAACATGGCCACCGTGCCGGTGCAGGCGCAACCGCCGGTCCAGGCCGCGCCGGGCGCGTCGCTCGACGGCGCCGCCCGTCCGGGGACGGGTGCGCCGGGAGCACGGACGCCGGGCGCCGGCATGCCGGGTGCAAGCTTCCCGGGCGGGATCGCACCGGCCACCACCCCAGCGGCAGGAACTGTTCCCGGCGCAGCGGTGTCTGAGCAAGGCCCCGCCAACGTGCCGGCTTCGCAGTCCCGGCCGCTTAATTCGGGTCAATGACCCAACGATCCTAAAGTGAACCATGAACAACCTGTTGCCCTATGCCTTCGCCCGCGACCACGGCGTGCTGGCGCGCGGTAGCGGCGAGCCGGGGCAGAGCGTCGAAGTGCTGGTCTCCGGCGCCACCGCGCCGGCCGCGATCGCCGAAGTGTCGCGCCGTTTCGGCCGCATCGTGCTGCGCCGCCTCGAACGCGGCGAGCTCGACGACGCCATCGCCAGCGCCTACGCCGGCGGCGGCGGCGACGCCTCGCAGGTGGCCGACGAGTTCGACGCCGACCTCGACCTGACCAAGCTGCTGCAGGACGTGCCGGCCATCGAAGACCTGCTCGAGTCGTCCGACGACGCGCCGGTGATCCGCATGATCAACGCGCTGCTCACGCAGTCGCTGCGCGAAGGCGCGTCCGACATCCACATCGAGCCGTTCGAGCAGACCTCGGTCGTGCGCTTCCGCATCGACGGCGCGCTGCGCGACATCGTGCGGCCGAAGAAGGCGATCCACGCTTCGCTGATCTCGCGGATCAAGATCATGTCGCAGCTCGACATCGCCGAGAAACGCCTGCCGCAGGACGGCCGCATCACGCTGCGCGTGGGCGGTAAACCAGTCGACGTGCGCGTCTCGACGCTGCCGACCGGCCACGGCGAACGCGCCGTGCTGCGTCTGCTCGATAAAGAGGCCGGGCGCCTCGACCTGTCGCACCTGGGCATGGACCCGCAGATGCTGCCGCAGTTCGACCGCCTGATCAACCAGCCGCACGGCATCGTGCTGGTCACCGGCCCGACCGGTTCCGGCAAGACCACCACGCTGTACGCGGCGCTGTCGCGCCTGAACGCGGCCACCACCAACATCATGACGGTGGAAGACCCGATCGAGTACGACCTGAACGGCGTCGGCCAGACCCAGGTGAACGCCCGCATCGACATGACCTTCGCCAAGGCCCTGCGCGCGATCCTGCGCCAGGACCCGGACGTGATCATGATCGGCGAGATCCGCGACCTGGAAACGGCGCAGATCGCGGTCCAGGCTTCGCTCACCGGCCACCTGGTGCTGGCCACGCTGCACACCAACGATGCGGCCTCGGCCGTGACGCGTCTGCTGGACATGGGCATCGAACCGTTCCTGCTGTCTTCGTCGCTGCTGGGCGTGATGGCGCAGCGCCTGGTGCGCAAACTGTGCACGCAGTGCAAGACCTTCGACGGCTCCACCTGGCACGCGGTCGGCTGCGAACGCTGCGGCCACACCGGCTACCATGGCCGGGTCGGTGTCTACGAGCTGCTCGAGACCACCGAAGAGATCCGGGCCCAGATCCACAACCAGGCGTCCGAAGCCGAGATCCGCGACACCGCCTTGAAAACCGGCATGAAGACCATGCGCGACGACGGCGAGCGCTGGCTGCTGGACGGCACCACCACGCGCGCCGAGCTGGTGCGCGTGACCAAGGACTAGGGATGAGGATTCACTGATGCCGGCATTCCGTTACGAAGCGGTCGACGCGGGTGGCGCCACGCGCAAGGGCGTGGTCAACGCCGACAGCCCGCGCGCGGCGCGCGCCGATCTGCGCACCCAGGGCCTGACGCCGCTGAGCGTGGACGCGATCGCGGCCCAGGTCGATGCGTCGGGCGCCACCCGCGCGCGCGGCATCGGCGAGCGCCTGTCGCAGAACGAGCTGGCGCTGTTCACGCGCCAGCTGGCCAGCCTGCTGGAAGCCGGCCTGCCGCTGGAGCAGGCGTTTACCGCGCTGCTCGAGCAGGCCGAGCGCGCCTACATGCGCGACCTGATCGCCTCGATCCGCAGCGAGGTGATGGGCGGCTCGGCGTTTTCCACGGCGCTGGCGCACCATCCGCGCGACTTCGCCGAGATCTACCGTGCGCTGGTGTCGTCGGGCGAGCAGATCGGCCAGCTGGCGCGCGTGCTGTCGCGCCTGGCCGACTACATCGAACGGCGCAACGCGCTGGTGCAGAAGGTGCGCCTGGCGTTCACCTATCCGGCCATCGTCACCGTGGTCGCGTTCGCGATCGTGATCTTCCTGCTCACCTACGTGGTGCCGCAGATCGTCTCGGTGTTCGCCAATACCAAGCAGAAGCTGCCGATCCTGACCGTGATCATGCTGGCGGTCTCGGACTTCGTGCGCGCCTACGGCATCTACGTCGCGATCCTGGTCGGCGGCGCGTTCTGGCTGTGGCGGCGCGCGCTGCGCAACCCGGTGCTCAAGCGCCGCTGGCACACCTGGCTGCTGACGGCGCCGGTGTACGGCAAGTTCGAGCGCAGCCTGAACACGGCGCGCTTCGCCAGCACGCTGGCGATCACCACCGGTTCCGGGGTGCCGATCCTGCGCGCGCTCGACACCAGCCGCGAAACGCTGTCCAACGTCGCCATGGCCGAGCTGGTCGAACAGGCCACCGGCAGCGTGCGCGAAGGCGTCAGCCTGGCGCGCGCGCTGTCGGCGCAGAAGCACTTCCCGCCGATGCTGGTGCACATGATCCGCGCCGGCGAGATCACCGGCGAATTGCCCGCCATGCTCGAGCGCGCGGCGAATTCGCAGCAGGCCGACCTCGAGCGCCGCACCCTGACCATCGCCGGCCTGCTCGAGCCGGTGCTGATCCTGGCCATGGGCCTGGTGGTGCTGCTGATCGTGCTGGCGGTCCTGATGCCGATCATTGAAATCAACCAGCTGGTGCGTTGATCCGAAAGAAACCATGAACAAGCGTTTGCCCATTCTCCTCAGCCTGCTGGCCCTGATCCTGCTGGCGGCCTCGATCGCCTACTGGGTGCTGCAGCTGTACCAGCCGCAGCAGCGTCCGCTGGCGGCGGCCCCGGTCGTCAGCCAGCCCGAGCCAAGCCCGGACGCGGCCGCCACCCTGTTCGGCGGCCAGCCGATGGCGGCGGCGATCTCCAACTTCCAGCTCACCGGCGTGGTCGCGGCCGGCTCAGCCAACAGCGCCGCCATCATCGTCGCCGACGGCGCCCCGCCGGTGGCGGTGCGCATCGGGCGCGAAGTGGCGCCCGGCGTGGTGGTGTCCGAAGTGCACCAGCGCTACATCATGCTGCTTGATGCCGGCGTGCCCAAGCGCGTCGACCTGGCCTCCGACAGCCGGGCGCCGGCCAGCATGAACGCGCCGACCCCGATGACCGCTTCGGCGCCGGCGCCGATGACGGTGCCGCCGGGCATGGAGCAGCAAACCGCACCCGGCGTGGTCAGTGCGCCGCCCACGATGCAGAGCGTGCCGCCGCCCGGCGGCGGGCCGCAGGGCACCCCGACCACGCCCGCGAACGCCGAGTTCGTGCCCGAGCCGCAGATGGATCCGGGCTACGATCCGAACACGCCCGATACCCAGCAGCAGTTCCAGCAGCAGCAACAACAGCTGCAGCAACAACAGCAGCAACAAGGCAACCAGGTACAGATGCCGCCGAACGCGGCGCCGATGAACCAGCCGTCGCAGCAGAACCCGGTTCGCTGAGCTGCATCGGCACATCAGCCCAGGCAACCCGGCGCCAACGTCAGCGCATCAACGGCTCAGCGCCTCAGCGCCGTAGCGCGGTAAACGCCGCCAGTTCCCACGACCTGAATCCCAGCAGTAGCGTATAGCCTTCGCGCTCGCCGGCCGGCAGGCGCCGGCTGTGCTGGTGCAGGCGCGCCAGGTCCTCGGCCAGCGCCGCGATGCGCTGCGACAGTTCCGCCGCATCCGCGCGCGACAGCCGTGCCGGCAGGCACATCAGCGTTTCGCCCGCGCCGTCGAAGCGACCGGCGAAATAATCCTCCACCACGTGTTCGCGGAAGTAATGCTGCACCGGTCCGTCCGGCAGCCAGCGGAAGGCGTTCGACACCCGCAGCAGGTAGTGGTTCAGCGGCTTGAGTTCGATCAGGCCCAGCCGGTCGAGCTCGGCCAGCAGCTTCACGCATTCCGGCACCGTCAGGCGGTAGGTCTCGACGATCTGTTCCACGCTCCAGTGGCCGAGGCAGCAGATTGCCACCAGCAGCAGGCGCGGGTTGGCCACCAGCGCCGTCTCCTGGGCCAGGCTCAGGGCGTCCGGCTGCGCCTGCGTGTCGAGCGCGCCGCGCAGCACGTCTTCCAGCGCGATATCGGTGGCCTGGCAGATTTCGGCCAGGCGCGTCAACGCCATGTCTTTCTGGCTGAACATGCGCTTGACGCTCGATTCGCTGACGCCGATGCGCGCCGCCAGCGCCTTGTGGGTGATGCCGGCCGCGCGCAGGCGGGCGCGCAGGGAGTCGAGGATCAGGTCGGGTGAACTCATGCGGTGCGTTCAAAAGAGGACGTAAAAAAAGCGGACACAGCTGTGTCCGCTTCAGAGCATACACCGGCGCGGCGCGATTTCAATCGTCGTCGTCCGCCACCAGCTTCGCTTTCTTGAGCGCCCGCTTGGCTTCGTGCCGCTCGCTCGACAAGGGCTTGGCGTGCGGCCCGGCGGCGCGCGCCTTGGCCAGCGCCGCGATCGGATTGCGCGGCTTGCCGAACTGCTGCGACGGTTCCACGCGCAGCCGCATCTTTTGCCGTGTCGCCAGTGCCTTGTTTGCCATGCGGGTCTCTCCTGATGCTGTTACAGCACGAATTACAGGACGTAGCGCGACAGGTCTTCGTTGACCGCCAGCGCGTCCAGCCGTTCGTTGACGTAGGCCGCGTCGATCCGCACCAGCTGTTCCTTCTCGCTGCCGGCGCTGAACGAGACTTCCTCCAGCAGCTTCTCCATCACCGTGTACAGGCGACGTGCACCGATGTTCTCGGTGCGCTCGTTAACCGAATAGGCGATCTCGGCCAGGCGATGGATGCCTTCGTCCAGGAACTCGACTTTCACGCCTTCGGTCGCCAGCAGCGCTTCGTACTGCTTGGTCAGGCTGGCGTGGGTCGAGGTCAGGATGCTCTTGAAGTCCTCGATCGACAGCGACTCCAGTTCGACCCGGATCGGGAAGCGCCCCTGCAGCTCGGGGATCAGGTCCGACGGCTTGGACAGGTGGAACGCGCCCGAGGCGATGAACAGGATGTGGTCGGTCTTGATCATGCCGTACTTGGTATTGACCGTGGTGCCCTCGACCAGCGGCAGCAGGTCGCGCTGCACGCCGGCGCGCGAGACGTCCGCGCCGCCGCGTTCGGAACCGGTGGCGATCTTGTCGATCTCGTCCAGGAACACGATGCCGTTCTGCTCGACGTTGGCGATCGCCTTCTGCTTGAGTTCGTCTTCATTGACCAGCTTGGCGGCTTCCTCGTCGATCAGCAGCTTCATCGCTTCCTTGATCTTGAGCTTGCGCGGCTTCTTGCGCGCATTGCCGACGCCGGCGAACATCGACTTGATCTGTTCCGTCATTTCTTCCATGCCGGGCGGGGCCATGATTTCCATCTGCGGCGCGCCTTCCGCGACTTCGATCTCGATCTCGCGGTCGTCCAGCGAGCCTTCGCGCAGGCGCTTGCGGAAGGTCTGGCGGGTGGCGTCGCCGTCCTTGCTGTCGCCACTATTGCCGGTATTGAAACCGAAGTCGCGCGCCGGCGGCACCAGGATGTCGATGATGCGGTCTTCGGCCGCGTCCTCGGCGCGCTGGCGCACCTTCTTCTGTTCGCTGGCGCGGGTCTGCTTGACGCCGATGTCGATCAGGTCGCGGATGATGGTGTCGACGTCGCGGCCGACGTAGCCGACCTCGGTGAACTTGGTCGCTTCGATCTTGATGAAGGGCGCGTCGGCCAGCTTGGCCAGGCGCCGCGCGATTTCGGTCTTGCCGACGCCGGTCGGGCCGATCATCAGGATGTTCTTGGGCGTGATCTCGTGGCGCAGGGACTCGTCCACCTGCTGGCGGCGCCAGCGGTTGCGCAGGGCGATCGCGACTGCCTTCTTGGCCTTGCCCTGGCCGACCACGTGCTTGTCGAGTTCCGAGACGATTTCGGGTGGGGTCATGTTCATGATGCTGCTCATATCAATCCAGGGTTTCGACGATGTGGGACATGTTCGTGTAGATGCACAGCTCGCCTGCAATGGTGAGCGCTTTTTTCACCACCTCGGCAGGCGCCATGTCGGTGTTCTCGTACAGCGCCTTGGCGGCCGACTGGGCGTACACGCCGCCCGAACCGATGGCGCCGATGCCGTCTTCGGGCTCGAGCACGTCGCCATTGCCGGTGATGATCAGGGTCGACTCGCGGTCGGCCACCAGCAGCATCGCTTCCAGGCGGCGCAGCACGCGGTCGGTGCGCCAGTCCTTGGCCAGTTCGACCGAGGCGCGCAGCAGATTGCCCTGGTGCTTCTCGAGCTTGCCCTCGAAGCGGTCGAGCAGCGTGAATGCATCGGCGGTGCCGCCGGCAAAGCCGCACAAGACCTTGCCCTGGTACAGCTTGCGCACCTTGCGCGCCGAACCCTTCATGACGACGTTGCCCAGCGTAACCTGACCATCGCCACCGAGCGCGACCTGGGCGCCGCGCCGCACACTGACGATGGTGGTACCGTGAAATTGTTCCATTTTGACCTCGTGATGTTCTAGCCAACCGCAGGTGGGGTTCCCGGACCGGATTGCAAGGTTAGCTCAGCAATATTGCGACTGTGCGGTACCTCGTGCGCCTTTCAATGACATCAGGCGCTACGCTGTCGTGACGTTCAACAGCCGATGAGGTGACCATGTTTCTCTTCTTTTCGAACAAGCTCGGCTGTCTTGGCTCGATCCTGGTGTCGCTGGCGGTGACCTTGCTGCTGTTGCTGGCGTTCGGGATGCTTTGATCCGGGAAAGATACGCGCGTCAGTAGCGGTGCGGATACAGCACGATGGCGCCATCCTCGGCACCGGCGCCCCGGCGGCCCATGCCCAGCAGCCGCAGCAGCGCCGCCACCAGGTGGTTCAGCTCGCGCAGCTCGACCCGCTCGCCGGCCAGCACATGGGCGTCGAGCCGCGCCTGCAACAGGCCGGCGCCAGCATAGTCGATGCGCGCCAGGCGCGAGCAATCCAGCACTAGCACCTCGCGTCCGGCGGCATAGGCGTCGATCGCGTCCAGCAGCACGCCGCCGGGCGCGCTGACGACGGACGGCAGCATGAAGCGCTCGCCTTGCGCACCGGCGCCGGCTGTGGGCGCGGCAGGGGCGGTGGACACCCGCCGCGGTGCCTCGAACGAGGGTGGCGAGACCTCATAGGTGACGCAATAGTCCATCGCCGCTTCCTCGAACTCCTTTTCGCGGTGGGTCAACAGCAGCAGCTCGAGCAGCAGCAGCCAGGGCGCCTGGCTGGCCTGGCGCACGCCGATCGCCAGCATCGAACGCAGGGTCGCCATCAGGGTGTCGGCCCCGGCCAGCACCAGTTCGCGCCCCTGTGCGCGCAGGGTCTGCAGCGCCGCCAGCAGGCAGGCGGCGCCATCCAGGTCGATGCGCGTCACGCGGCCGAAATCCAGGCGCACGGTGGGGGCGTCGGCATCGAGCAGGCGTTTCAGGCGCGGCGCGACCGCGGCGCCAAGGCTGGCGTCGAATGTCTCGGCCAGCGCCACCACGGCGGCGGGGCGGTCGGATGCCGTCGGCGGCAGCGGCTTCCAGGCCGGCGGCGAGGTTTCGAAATGGCTGGCGTAGTCGATCGCGATGCTCTCGAACGCTTCTTCGCGGCCGTCGGCCTGGTACAGGTCGAACAGCATCCACCACGGCAAGCGTTCATGGCGGCCCAGCGTGCTCAAGGATTCGCGCAGCAATTGCTCGGCAGTCGCGACCTGGCCGTTGGCGTACAGGATCGCGCTTTCGTCGACCGCCGGCGCGCTGGCCGGCGCCGCGGCCGGATCCGGCTGGTCAACGCTGGCGACTGCTGCCGGCGCGCTGGAGGCGGGATGGCGCGCGCCGCTGCCCCAGGCCGGCTCGTCGCTGAAGATGTCGGAGGCGAAGGCCAGCTCGATCTCGTCGATCTTGGCCGCGGTGGCGCGGGCGATCTCGCGCTGGCGCGCGCGCTCGGCTTCGGTGCCCAGGCGCGACGGTTCGCCGCGCAGGCGCGTGTCGGGCGCCGGCGCAAGGTCGGGCGGCAGCGGCGCAAGGCCGGGCCGCAGTTCCGCTTCGTTCTTTCTCTTCAGGAAGGAGAAAAGCCCCATGGTCCCCGCTGTCATCAGTCGGCCTGCTCGTGCATGACGGTAGCACGGACCGGCGCCACGCGTGCTGTGCGCACGCTCCACGTCTAGTGTATCCGAAGGGAAATAAAACCGACTGCAGCACGGATGAGGCGTGCGCGGCCGGCCTGGATGCGGGGTGGGATGGAGGAAAGGGCGAGCGTTGAAACAAAAAAAGCATGCGTGGAAGGCCGCATGCTTTTCTTGTCGGGGCGATGGGCTCGCCTCAGTCGCCGTACAGCTTCTGCTTGAGTTCGCGGCGCTGCTGGGCTTCCAGCGACAGGGTCGCGGTCGGACGCGCGATCAGGCGCGGGATGCCGATCGGTTCGCCGGTCTCTTCGCACCAGCCGTATTCGCCGGCGTCGATCGCCTGCATCGACTGCTGCACTTTCTTGAGCAGCTTGCGCTCGCGGTCGCGGGTCCGCAGTTCCAGCGCGTGCTCTTCTTCGATCGTGGCGCGGTCGGCCGGGTCCGGCACCAGCACGGTTTCGCGCAGGTGTTCGGTGGTTTCGCCGGCGTTCTTCAGCAGGTCCTTCTCGAGCTCTTGCAGGCGATTCTTGAAGAACGCCAGCTGGGCCGGATTCATGTAGTCGTCATCGCTCATCGCCCGAATCTCTTCTTCCGTCAGGAGGCGTTCTTCGGGCTGGGCGGTATTCGGTTTCGTTGTTTTAGTCATGATGCCTTCGATACGACAGAGGTTTTCATTTTATCAGCTTGCTCTGCAGTGACACCCGGCAGCACGTGTGCGGGTGCACTGCGGAGCAGGCTGCCTTGATGGCGACGCTGCGCCATCCCTTCTCCGTCCGCGCCGCATGCGCGGCTGGGGCGGTTCGCCACGCACGGGCAGCGAGCCCGTGCCTGCGGTCCGGCGCGCCGACAACTGTCGAGACAGTCGTCAACCGGCGCCGGACAGACCAGTCAAACTGATGTAGTTTATACCAAACACTGTTCCAAACCGCGGATAAATACGTCTTTTGGTAAATTTTTACCAATAAACACCATCTTGGTGGCGGGCTTTTCGCTATCGCCCCACTTGGGACCGACGTCGCTGCCCATGATCTGGTGCACGCCCTGGAACACCACCTTGCGGTCGACTCCTTCCATCCGCAGCACGCCCTTGTAGCGCAGCATCTGCGGGCCGAATACCTGCACCAGGCTGCCCAGGAACTGTTCCAGGCGCTCCGGATCGAAGGCGCGCTCGCTCTTGAACACGAAGGCGGCGATGTCGTCGCTGTGGTGGCCATGGTGGTGGTCGTGGCTGCAGGCTTCGCCATGGGCGTGGTCGTGGCCGCAGTGGGCATGGTCGTGATCGTGGCCGTGCTCATGGTCGTGGTCGTGGCCTTCTTCCACCAGCAAGAAGTCCGGATCCAGTTCCAGCTTGTCGTTCAGGTTGAAGCCGCGCAGGTCGAGCACTTCGGCGATCGGCGCGCGGCCGAAGTCGCTGGTCGAGATCGGCGCGCGCGGGTTGATCCGGTGCAGGCGCGTCTTCAGGCGCTCGACCGCCTCGGCATCGACCAGGTCGGTCTTGGACAGCAGGATCTTGTCGGCGAATCCGACCTGGCGCTGGGCTTCCTCGTGCTGGTCCAGCTGGTCCATCGCGTGGCGCGCATCGACCACGGTCACCACCGCGTCGAGCAGGTAGTTGGCGCCCACTTCCTCGTCCACGAAGAAGGTCTGCGCCACCGGTCCCGGGTTGGCCAGGCCGGTGGTCTCGATCACCACGCGGTCGAAACTGATCTCGCCGGCGGCGCGTTTCTGCGCCAGGTTGTTCAGCGCCACGATCAGGTCGCCGCGCACGGTGCAGCAGATGCAACCGTTGTTCATTTCGACGATCTGCTCGCCCGTCTCCTGCACCAGGATTTCGTTGTCGATGTTTTCCTGGCCGAACTCGTTCTCGATGACGGCGATGCGCATGCCGTGCTCTTCCTGCAGGATGCGGTTGAGCAGGGTGGTTTTGCCCGCGCCGAGAAAGCCGGTGAGGATGGTGCTGGGGATCAGGTCCATTGGTTCGCTACTCGTAGTGAATGTCGGGGTGGGACGAAAGAACCGGGGGATTATGCCGCAATTCTTGCAACCTCACCATCAACCGTGTTGCGACTTGATCGAGTTCAAACCAATGACCGGCGGGCGTGACGTGCGCCGCCCACTTTGCGCCTGGTTTGCTTATTTCGCGCTTATTTCACGCTTATTTCATTTTCGCGCGCGGATGGGCCTTGTCGTATACCGCGGCAAGGTGCTGGAAGTCGAGCGCGGTGTATACCTGGGTCGAGGTGATGCTGGCATGGCCCAGCAGTTCCTGCACCGCGCGCAGGTCGCCCGAGGATTGCAATAAATGCGAGGCGAACGAGTGGCGCAGCACGTGCGGATGAACGTGCACCGGGGTGCCGGCGCGCAGCGCATGCTGTTTCAGCCGCCCCTGCACCACGCGCGGGGTAATGCGGGTGTCGCGTGCCGACAGGAACAGGGCGGCGCTGCCGTCGCGCGCGGCGGGGCGTACCGCCAGCCAGGCCGCCAGGGCCTCGCGCGCCGGCCCGCCCACCGGCACCCGGCGCATCTTGTTGCCCTTGCCGGTCACCACCACTTCGCCGGCCTGCGGGTCGAGCCAGCCGAGCGAGGCCTGGCCGCCGGCGCGCGGATCCTGCCAGGCCACGTCCAGCCCGGCCAGTTCCGACACCCGCAGCCCGCTCGAATACAGCAGCTCGAACATGGCGCGGTTGCACAGCTCGAACGGTTCGGCGTGGCCGCGCGTGTTCGCTTCCATCAATTGCACCGCGTCATCGACGGCCAGCGCCTTGGGCAGGGTTTTGGGACGCTTGGGCGCGCGCACGCCGTCGACCGGGTTCGCGGCCAGTGTCGTGTGCCGCGCCAGCCAGTCGAAGAAGCCGCGCCAGCCGGACAGCTTGCGCGCGATCGAGCGCGCCGACTGCCCGCCGGCGTGCAGCTTGGCGGCGAAACGGCGGATGTCGAAGTGCGTCAGGCGGGTCCAGTCGGCGCCATCGGCCAGCGTGGCCAGCTCGGCCAGATCGCGCCGGTAGGCAGCGACCGTATGCGCTGACAGCTGGCGCCCGGTGGCCAGCTCGGCCAGGTAGCGCGTGGCCCAGTCGTCAGGGCTGGCGGCCGTCTCCACGTGGAATGTTCCGGTCAAGGACGGGATCAGGCGCGCAGCGGTTGCAGCGCGACCGTGGCGGTGGCGGCGATGTGGACCAGGAAATCGGTCGCCATCGCGGTGGTGAAGCGCGCCGGGTCGGGCGAGCCCAGCACCAGCAGGCCGAAGCTCTGGCCAGGCTGGCCCAGCGGCAGCATCACGGTCGAGCGGATGGTGTCCGCTTCCGGCAGCCAGCGCACCGCTTCGAAATCGTTGTTCGGGCCGCAATACGGCGCGCGCAGGCTGTTGGCGAAGATGCGCACGTCGTCGCTCACGTCCCTGGTGAACGACGCGTCGGCATGTTCCGGCTTCACGTTCCACAGGCGCAGCGTGACTTGCGGCACGCCGAAGTGCTCGCGCAGCCCTTCGACCAGGTCGCCGGCCATGGCGGCGCCGCCGCGCGAGACCAGCAGCGACTGGGTCCAGGCGTGGAAGCGGTTGGCGATGCCGGCGTTTTCCTCGGCGCGGCGCGACAGGTCGGACAGGCGCAGCTCGAGCGCGCGGTACTTGTCGCGCATTACTTCCATCTGGCGTTCCTGGAGCGACACGGCGCGCCCCGTCAGAGGGCTCGACAGTTTCACTTCGCCCAACAGGCCGGCGTGCTCTTCGAAGAACTGCGGGTGGTCGATCAGGTATTGCGCGACGGCGCTGGCGTCCGGTGTGGTGCTCATGGGGTCACTGTGAAAATAGAATCAAAGCCATTTTACCTGACGGCGGCGTGCCGTCGAGGAACAAAAAGGACGCCCGCAGGCGTCCTTCGATTGACGCGTCGCGGACTCAGAAGCGGTGGCGGATGCCGATCTGCAGCGCGCGGCCGTCGGCGCCCGGCGCTTCGGTGAAGCCGCCCGGATTGCCCGAGGTGCCCGGCGTGTACTGGGCTTCGTTGTCGTTCCTGATGAAGGCGGCCACGGTGTACAGGTCGGTGCGCTTGGACAGGAAATAATCGTAGCCGATCGCCACCAGGTCGGCGTCGCTGTTCGACGGCGTGCGGTCGTTCTGGTGCGCGACCGAGGCCATGATGCGGCCGGCGCCGATGCGGTAGTGGAAACCGATCTGGTAGCTCTTCGCGTCCTGGCGCGTGTTTTCGGTGATCGCGCGCTGGAAGATGGCGCGCAGCGTACGCTGGGCTTCGGCCGGAATGCCTTGCGCCGTCAGCGCCGGCGCCACCGCGCCATCCCAGCCGCCCAGGTAGTCGGGCAGCAGGGCCGAGTTGTCGTTGCGCTGGCTGTGGAAACCGGCGAACACCTTCCAGCTGTCGTTGATCGTGTAGGAACCGCCCACGGTGGTGGTGCGCAGGCTCGGCCGGTTCTGGCGGTCGTAGCCGTGGTTGTAGCCGATGCCGACGTCGAAGCCGTTGGCTTTATAGGTGCCGGCCACGGCGCGGAATTTCTTGTAGCGGCCCAGGTAGCCCGAGCCTTCCGGACCGTACATCACCGAGCCGCCGAAGCCGCTCGGGTGGGCGATGCGGTACTGGATCGCTTCCTGCGAGCGGATGTCGGCGCCCAGCGCGGTGAAGCCGGCGGTGCCGCCGGTGATGTGGCCCCAGGTGCCGGCGGTGCCCGACTCGAACACGTCGGCCATGTTGAACACTTCGTAGCCCGGAGTGTACATGCGGCCCAGCAGGATGGCGCCGATCGGGGTCACCAGGCCGACCATGGCGGTGCGGTCGAACAGCGCTTTCTCCTGGTTGACGGCCGGCGCGCCGGGCGGCTGGATGGTGGCCTGCAGGCGGTCCAGGATCGGTTGCGGGATGCCCTGCATGCCGCGCAGCAGATAGCGCCCCGGGTTGTCGTTCATCAGGGCCGGCTGGTTGCCGCCGGTGTCGAGCTCGACGCGCGCCTCGAGGTTGAAGATGGCCTTGTAGCCGTTGCCCAGCTCTTCGTTGCCGCGGAAGCCGATGCGCGAGCCGTCGGCGCCGCCGCTGTAGATCTTGGTCGGGCCGCCTTTCTGCCACATCACGCCGGCATCGGCGATGCCGTAGATCTGGACGCTGGACTGGGCCATTGCCGGGCTTGCAAATGGGACGCATAGCGCCGCGCACAACGCGGTGGCGGGAAGGCTGTTCTTCATGGGGTCTCCGTGATGTTTTTTATGGCGCGATGCTTGAGCTCGCTTTGCCAATATGCCACCCGACCGGCGGGCTGTACAGAACGCCCGTGCGCAAAGCCGGTGGCGCTTTCGCTGCGTTGTGGAAACACGACATGGCGCGCTGCACAAGAATCGGCAGCGCAGAGAAGGTGGCGCGACAGGCAGCGCGCTAATGACAAGGGCGGACACCTGTGCGATGTCCGCCCTGTGGAGTGCGACGGGGCCTTGGCCCGCGCCGTTCAGAACGAATGATTCAGGCCGATGTCGTACTGATTGACGGTCCCTGGGTTGGTCGCGGTCGGGACCATGCCCTTCTTGCGCGAGGCGTCGAGGTACAGGTAGGTGCGCTTCGACAGGCTGTATTCGTAGCCGACCGACAGTTGCTTGACCTTGTCGAGTCCGTCGGTGTCCTTCTGCCCATAGCCGGCCAGGAACTTGCCCGGCCCCATGGTGTAGTTCGCACCCAGCACCCACGACCTGGTCTCGGCGTTGAACAGGCGCGTGTTGTCCTGGTCCTGGCGCGCGTAGGTGGCCATCAGCTTCAGTTCCGGGGTCGCGAACACCGAGGCGCCGATCGACCACACCTTCGATTCGATGGCGTTGCGCTCGTAACCGGCCATGAAGGCGGCGGGGCCGTTGTTGTAGGTGGCCGTGATCGAGAACGGGTTGGCCGAGCCTTCGGCGCCGAGCGGATATTGCGGCGCGGCGGCGCTGCCGCGGCCGATGATCGCCGGGCCGCCGTTGTTTTCCTTGGTCGCGATCGCGGTATTGAGCTGGAAGCCGTTGATCAGCGGCGAGTTGTACCAGATCGCGTTCGACCAGCGGTTGTTGGAATAGCCGACCGGATCGAGCGCCTGCGACGAATAGCCGGCCACGGCGAGGTCGGTATAGAAGCCGCCCGGGGTCGGGATCGCGTGGAACGGCTCGAAGGCGCCGATGGTTTCGTGGAACGGGGTCAGGCCGCGGCCGATGCGCAGCATGCCGAAGTCGCCCTGCAGGCCGACCCGGCTCTGGCCCTGGAACAGCGGGCGCTGGGTGCCGTTGCTGCCGATTTCGTTGGAACCGGTGTCCGATTCGTAGCGCACCTCGACGTGGAACAAGGCTTTGAGGCCATTGCCCAGGTCTTCGGTGCCCTTGAAGCCGAGGGTGTTGGCCGAGCGCTTGCCGATGCTGACCGCGTCGCCGCTGCGCTTGATGACGCCGGCATCGATGGTGCCGTAGATCTGAACCGCGCTCTGGGCATGGGCCGCACCGGCACATGCGCCGGAGAGTGCGACTGCCAGGAGGGTTTTTTTCATTATGGGTGTTCCTGTGACGGTAAACGCATTCATTCCGGCGTCGAGACGCTGGCTGGACACCGGATACGTGCACCTTATATGTTTCAAGCATCAAGCTATGCTATTTGGTCAATTATGGCGGGGGCGCTGGGTCGAAAGCCAAGAAAACCAATTGTGTTGTTGTATTTTTGAAACGCGTGTCATGGCCGATGTCACAAATGCCGGATACGCGCCCGCCGACACCGCAAAATACGGCAAAACCGGTGCAAAACCGTACACGACGACCCGTCGGCAAGCGCATCCAGCGCGGCCCTGACACGGGGTTGTCATGCATGCCATGGCGCCGGTTTCATCCGCTTTACACAGATTTGCGACCCATCAAGAGAGCCGGGATTCGCATCGAATCGGGGACAGGGGCGGCTTAGACTTTTGCCAAAAACCGCGTCGGAGGCGGCGCAGCCTGTCAATGCCTTGTATATTGGCAACTTAACCGGCGTGCAACAATCTGCTGCCGGTGTCGCCACCGAGTGCTGCCGATCCACTCACCAAGACTCCAACCATGGCCAACCGCGAAGAACTGGCGATCATTCGCAATGCCCGCGCCGGGCACGTCGCTGCCCAGCTCGAGCTGGGCAAGCTGTACCTGTTCGGCAGCGCCGGACTGCCGCAGAGCCTGCCCACGGCACTGCACTGGCTGGAGCGCGCCGCGCGCCAGGAGTGTTCTCCCGCCTGGCAACTGATCGGCGACCATATTCCCCTCGAAATCGCGCAACGCAACCCGGCCGCGCTGGCGCCGTGGTACGAGCGCGCCTATGACGACGGCAGCGTGCACGCCGGGCTGGTATTCGCCCAGCTGGTGCTGGGTGCAATGGCCCCGGGCGCGGCGCCGCACCCGAAGGCGGTGCGCGCGCTGGAAGACGCGGCGCGCGCCGGCTTCCCGCATGCGCAGTGGCTGCTGGCGCAGCAGGACAAGCGGCCGGCGCCGGTGCGCGCCCCGGCCACCGCATCCGATGCCGCGGCCCCTGCGCGCACGGCGGCGCCGACCGCCGCCCAGCCGCCGGCCCGTCCCGCGCCCCAGGGCTGGCTGCGGCGCGCGGCCGACAACGGCGTCGCCGACGCCCAGTTCGGCGTACTGGAGCAGGCCTGGGACGCTCGCCAGTGGAACGAGTACCTGGCGCGTGCGCTGCCGCTGGCGCGTTCCCTGGTGCGCGAACGTGGCGAGCAGGGCGAGATGCGGCGCTTCGCCCCGGACGAGATCGCCTTGCTATCGCGCTGCGCGCGCCTGCTGGATCCGGCGCTCGGAGTGATGGAACAGGAAGAGGGCGCCCAGGCAGCGGGCAACGTGGTGCTCGAGCCGGGGGAGCCGGCCGGCTTGTGGGAACTGGCGGCGGCCGAGCATGACCGCCATGCACAGCTGGCGATGGGGCTGCGATGCGCGCGCATGCGCATCGACGGGCGGCGCGTGGCGCAGGGAACGAAGCCGGGAGCGGCGGATGCGGCGGATGCCAACGCGCACATCGCAGACGCGCACGTCGCCAACGCGCATGTCGCCAACGCGCATGTCGCCCACGCGCATGTCGCCCACGCGCATGTCGCCAACGCGCATGTCGCAAACGCGCATGTCGCCCACGCGCATGTCGCCAACGCGCATGTCGCCAACTTCAAGAAGGCGATCCGCTGGCTGACGCTGGCGGGAGAGCAGGGATTGGCCGAGGCCTGGTACGCGCTGTCGCGCATCTATATCAAGCCCGAGTTTTCGCAGCGTAACGTGGCCGATGCCCAGCGTTTCCTGGAGCGGGCGGCCGAGATGGGCTACCGCGACGCCCAGCTCGAATGCGGCCACAACGCATGGCGCGCGCGCCGCGAGAACGAGAACAACGACGTGCGCGCCGTCTACTGGCTGCAGAAGGCGGCGGCGCAAGGCGCACGCGAGGCGGTCGAGCTGCTGCGCAAGATCGCGCCGCGTCCGCTCACCGCGCCCTTTACCGAGACCGGGCGCCTGGCCGGCCACGCCGGCCTGCCGGGCAGCCATCCGCTGCTGGGCGCGCGCCTGGAGCTGGCCGCGCTGTTCAACCTGACCCGCGCCGAGGCGCTGCTGCTGGACGTAGCGACCGCCGACCAGGGCCATTGCCTGGTGATCGACATCCGCGCCAGCTACGGACGCAGCAAGCGGCGGCTGGTGATGGTCGAGACGGCAGCCGAGCGCCAGGCGCTGGACCGCATCGTGCAGCTGTTCGAGCAGGTCGATTGCGGCCCGGCCGGGCCGGAGGGAAATTACCGTCAGCGTCTATACCGGCTGCGTACGCTGATCGGTGGCGCGGCCGGCGACGCCGCGGGGGATGCGGCAGCGCGGGGCGCAGAGGAAGCGTCCGACGTCGAACTGGCGGCCTGAGCAGAAGCGCGGTCCGCTACCTGCCTGACCGGCGGCGCCGGCCAGGAATGAGATCAGATCTCGACTTCGCCTTCGAACACCGACACCGCCGGTCCGCTGAGGTAGACCGGCTGGCCCGGTCCAGCCCAGGCGATGCTCAGTTCGCCGCCACGGGCGGACACGCGCACCGGCGAATCGAGCAGGCCGCGCCGGATGCCGGCCACCGCCGCCGCGCAGGCGCCGGTGCCGCAAGCGAGCGTTTCGCCGGCGCCGCGTTCATGGACGCGCAGGCGGATGTGATGACGGTCGACGATCTGCATGTAGCCGGCATTGACCCGCTTCGGGAAGCGCGCATGCGATTCGATCAGCGGCCCGGTCTGCTCGACCGGGGCGGCGTCGACGTCGTCCACGACCTGCACCGCGTGCGGATTGCCCATCGACACCACCGACACCGGCACCACCATTTCCTGCGCACCGGCAGGTGAGGACAAGGACAGCGTTAGCGGCCACAGCATGTCATCGGCTTCCGGCAGCCCGTCCAGGCCGGCGCTGTCGAACGGCACTTCGGCAGGATCGAGGCGCGGCGCGCCCATGTCCACCGTCACGTTGCCGTCCGCTTCCAGGCGCGGATTGATGATGCCCGACATGGTCTGCACGCGGATGCTGGGTTCGCGCGTCAAGCCCTTGTCGACCACGAAGCGCACGAAGGCGCGCGAGCCGTTGCCGCACTGCTCGACTTCGCCGCCGTCGTTGTTGAAGATGCGGTAGCGGAAATCGACGCCGTCCTGGTCGGGACGCTCGACCACCAGGATCTGGTCGGCGCCGATGCCGAAGCGGCGGTCGGCCAGCTGCCGCCACAGCGCGGCGCCGAAGGCATCGACGTCGATCGGCTGGTTGATGGCGTCGATGACGATGAAGTCATTGCCGGCGCCGTGCATCTTGGTAAATTTCAGTTTCATGCTGTTAATCATACAAGGAAGGTTCGCCCGGCGGACGGGTCTTGAAGCGCTTGTGGGTCCAGAAATACTCGGCCGGCGCTTCGCGCACGCGCTCTTCGATGAAGGCGTTCATGCGCCGCGTTGCTTCCACCATATCGTCGCCCGGATAGTTTTCCCACGAAGGATAGAAGCGCACGCGCCAGCCCTGGTAGTTCGGCAGGTAGGTGGCGATCACCGGGATCACCTTGGCGCCGGTGGTGGCGGCGATGCGGCCCAGCGCGGTCAGGGTCGCTGCCGGCACGCCGAAGAACGGCACGAACTCGGCATCCTTTTCGCCGAAGTCCATGTCCGGCAGCATGAAATAGGGCAGGCCGTCGCGCAGCGCGCGCAGGATCGGCTTGATGCCTTCCTTGCGCGTCACCAGGCGCACCGGGCCGTAGCGTTCGCGGCCATGGCGCAGCAGGCGGTCGAAGGCTTCGTTCTTTTGCGGCACGTACATGCTGCACACCGGAATCACGCGCGAGGCGACGCCGGCCACGTCCAGGCACACGAAGTGCGGGCACAGCAGGATGGTGGGGCCGGACTCCATCTCGGCCTGCGGCACCGCGGGCTCGACATGGATCAGGCTGCGCACGCGTTCTTCAGGCGCCCACCACAGGATCGAGCGCTCGAAGATGCTGCGCGCGTAGGCGCGGAAATGGTCGCGCGCGATCTTGCGCCGCGCGCCTTCGTCCAGTTCAGGCAGGCACAGGCGCAGATTGGTCAGCGCGATGTGGCGGCGCCGGCCCATGATCATGAACATCAGGCTGCCAACGGCTTCGCCCAGCCGCCCCAGGATCGGCAGCGGCAGGAAATGCAGCAGCCACATCAACCATAGCAACACCCTCATACAGCAGCCTCACCGCTTTTGTCACTTCCTGGCGCGGCCACGCCTTCCGGTTGCTTGTAGCGGTTGTAGCTCCAGAAATACTGGGCCGGCGCGCGCGCGATCAGTTGCTCCATGGCGCGGTTGATCGCCGTGGCCTGCTCGGCCGCGGTGCCGCCCAGGTCGCCCTCGAAGGGCACGAAGCGCACGATGTAGCCGGCGCCGCGCGGACGCCGCTCGGCGTACACCAGCAGGATGTCGGCCTTGCCGAGCTGGGCCAGCTTGGCCGGCAGCGTCATGGTGTAGGCGCTGCGGCCGAAGAACGGCGCCCAGACGCCTTCGCCTTCCTGCGGCACCTGGTCCGGCAGCAGGCCGATCGGCTGGCCGCCTTTCAGGGTCTTGGCCAGGATGCGCACCCCGGCCAGGTTGGCCGGCGCCAGGTGCAGGTTATGGCGCGCGCGCGCGCCTTCGACCAGCGGTTTGAGGGCGCTCTTGCGCGGCGGGCGGTACATCACGGTGAGCGCGGTCTTGAGCGCGATCTGCTGCGCCGTCATCTCGAAGCAGCCCAGGTGTGGCGTCAGGAACACAATCCCGCGGCCGGCGTCGAGGCGGCTCTGGACCAGCTCCCAGCCTTCCACCGTGGCATGCCTGGCAACCCGTTCCGGATTGGCGCACCAGACGAAAGCCAGCTCGATCGCGGCCTTGCCGGCTTCGCCGACCGCCTGGCGCCAGTGGCCGTCATAGCCGGCTTGCTGCAAATTGGCGCGCAGGCGGCGCCGATACGACGGCGACAAGGCGTAGACCAGCCAGCCCATGGCCGCGCCGAGCGCGTGCAAGATGGGCAAGGGAAATATAGATAACGTACGGAAAATTACAACTAGCATGCGATTGATCAGGGTTGAATGGCGCGCGTGTTTCCACACCAAAATTCCAAGGAAGCGTAAAATACCACTTTATGCAGGATCCGCCGAGTTAATAGACAACTTGCGAAGCGGAATATAAATGTCGCTAAAGCGTCGCAGGTACCCAGTTACTGCGGCAGATCCCATTGACCCGTAACATGGAGCCTACATGTCGAACGACTACCTCTTCACTTCCGAATCCGTTTCCGAAGGCCATCCCGACAAAGTCGCGGACCAGATTTCCGACGCCATTCTCGACGCCATCCTCGAGCAAGACCCGACTGCGCGCGTCGCCGCTGAAACCCTGTGCAACACCGGCCTGGTCGTGCTGGCCGGCGAAATCACCACGCACGCCAACGTCGATTATATTCAGGTTGCGCGCAACACCATCAAGCGCATCGGTTACGACAACACCGATTTCGGCATCGACTACAAGGGTTGCGCCGTGATGGTCTGCTACGACAAGCAGTCGCCAGACATCGCCCAGGGCGTGGACGAAGGCGCCGGCATCGACCTCGACCAGGGCGCGGGCGACCAGGGCCTGATGTTCGGTTATGCCTGCGACGAAACCCCGGAGCTGATGCCGGCCGCCATTTACTACTCGCACCGCCTGGTCGAGCGCCAGTCGCAGCTGCGCAAGGACGGCCGCCTGCCATGGCTGCGTCCTGACGCCAAGTCGCAAGTCACGCTGCGCTACGTCGACGGCCGCCCGGTGGCCGTGGACACCGTCGTGCTCTCGACCCAGCACCACCCAGACGTCTCGCACTCGCAGATCGAAGAAGCCGTGATCGAAGAGATCATCAAGCCGACCCTGCCGCGCGAATGGCTGAAGGACACCCGCTTCCTGGTCAACCCGACCGGCCGCTTCGTCATCGGCGGCCCGCAGGGCGACTGCGGCCTGACCGGCCGCAAGATCATCGTCGACACCTACGGCGGCGCAGCCCCGCACGGCGGTGGCGCGTTCTCGGGCAAGGACCCGTCGAAAGTCGACCGCTCGGCCGCCTACGCCGCCCGCTACGTGGCCAAGAACATCGTCGCCGCCGGCCTGGCGCGCCAGTGCCAGGTGCAGGTCAGCTACGCGATCGGCGTGGCGCGTCCGATCAATATCACCGTGTACACCGAAGGCACCGGCGTGATCTCGGACGAGAAGATCGCGGCGCTGGTCAACGAGCACTTCGACCTGCGTCCGAAGGGCATCGTGCAGATGCTCGACCTGCTGCGCCCGATCTACTGCAAGACCGCGGCCTACGGCCACTTCGGCCGCGAAGAGCCGGAATTCACCTGGGAACGCACCGACAAGGCGGCTGCGCTGCGCGCGGCGGCCGGCCTGAACTGATCGTTCAGCCTGCCAGCATCACCGAAACGGCGCCTGCCTGACAGCGGCGCCGTTTTTTCATGGACACGCGGATGCGTCCTGCATGATCTGCCGCGGGCATTGCAGGCGCACTCTCCATGCTGCTAAGCTGGTGCGTTTCGTTTTTGACCACGCGCGCGGAGACATGCCATGACGACCCTCGAACAACGGATTCAAGCCTGCGAAGAAAGCAATGAGCGCTTGCGCAAGCAGCTCGCACGCCAGCGCAGCATGTGGCTGTTCACCACCTTCCTGGTGGCCGGCGGCGGCGCCATCGCCGGCGGTTCGCTGAAGCAGGCCAGCTTCGACAGCATCTCTGCCAGGGAAATCGCGGTGGTCGACAGCAAGGGCGTGATCCGCGCCCGCCTGAGCGGCGACCTGCCCGATGCGGTCATGGCCAATGGCCACGTGGCGAAACGCGGATCGAAGGCGGCCGGCGTGATGCTGTACGACGAGCAGGGCATCGAACGCGGCGGCTATGTCACCCAGGACGAAGGCAGCAACGTGATGCTGACCCTGGACTCCAAGTACCGCCAGTCGACCCTGTTCGTGGCCGGACCCGACGACAGCCAGGCCAGCGCGCTGCGCCTGTGGAGCCCGGTGGGATCGGTCGAGCTGCGTTCGGACACGAATGGCGCGCGCCTGAGCTTTGCCGACAAGAACGGCGTCCACCTGCAACAACCTGCCGTGAGCATGACGCCGGATACCTGCACCGATTACAAGAAACTGGAGCAGCAATATCCCGGCAAGGGCGTTTGCCGCTCCCGCTTCACCGAGGCCGCCTGCAAGGTGTGCATGGACGGGCGCTGAGCCGATGTGCCGGCACGTGTCGCGCTCAATCAGAGCATGACTGCCGGACGCTTGCGTGCTAAACTACCCCGTTCCGAGGAGCGTTGCGACCAGAATTCCTCATCTGGCCAGGCTCGGATATCAACACCGCGCTCACGTTACTTTTTTCTAAACATTGAAAGGAGGGCGTGATGAACGCCGTACTCAAAGATTCCCAAGACTACATCGTCACCGACATCACCCTGGCATCTTGGGGCGAGAAGGAAATCCGCATCGCCGAAACCGAGATGCCGGGCCTGATGGCGATCCGCGAAGAATACGCCGCCGCCCAGCCACTGAAGGGCGCGCGCATCGCCGGCTCGCTGCACATGACGATCCAGACCGCGGTCCTGATCCGTACCCTGGAAGCGCTGGGCGCCACCGTGCGCTGGGCCTCGTGCAACATCTACTCGACCCAGGACCACGCCGCCGCCGCCATCGCCGCGGTCGGTACCCCTGTGTTCGCGGTCAAGGGCGAGACCCTGGACGAATACTGGGAATACACCCACCGCATCTTCGAGTGGCCGGGCGACAACCACGCCAACATGATCCTGGACGACGGCGGCGACGCCACCCTGCTGCTGCACCTGGGCGTGCGCGCCGAGAAGGACATCTCGGTGCTGGACAAGCCGGGCTCGGAAGAAGAAATCTGCCTGTTCAACGCGATCAAGGGCCGCCTGGCGCGTGATCCGCAGTGGTACTCGAAGCGCCTGCCTGCTATCCGCGGCGTGACCGAAGAAACCACCACCGGCGTGCACCGCCTGTACCAGATGCACCAGGAAGGTAAACTCGCCTTCCCGGCGATCAACGTCAACGACTCGGTCACCAAGTCGAAGTTCGACAACCTGTACGGCTGCCGCGAATCGCTGGTCGACGGCATCAAGCGCGCCACCGACGTGATGGTCGCGGGCAAGATCGCCGTCATCGCCGGTTACGGCGACGTCGGCAAGGGTTCGGCCCAGGCCATGCGCGCCCTGTCGGCGCAAGTGTGGGTCACCGAAATCGACCCGATCTGCGCACTGCAGGCGGCGATGGAAGGCTACCGCGTCGTGACCATGGACTACGCTGCCGAACACGGCGACATTTTTGTTACCTGCACCGGCAACTACCACGTCATCACCGAGCAGCACATGCTCAAGATGAAGGACCAGGCGATCGTCTGCAACATCGGTCACTTCGACAACGAAATCGAAGTCGCGGCACTGAAGAAATATCAGTGGGATAACATCAAGCCGCAAGTCGACCACGTCATCTTCCCTGATGGCAAGCGGATCATCCTGCTGGCCGAAGGCCGCCTGGTGAACCTGGGTTGCGGCACCGGCCACCCGTCGTACGTGATGAGCTCGTCGTTCGCGAACCAGACCATCGCCCAGATCGAGTTGTTCATGAACACCGCGCAGTATCCGGTGGGCGTGTACACGCTGCCGAAGAAGCTGGACGAAAAGGTGGCGCGCCTGCAGCTGAAGAAGCTCAACGCCCAGCTGACCACGCTGACCGAAGAGCAGGCCGCCTACATCTCGGTGAGCCAGGAAGGCCCGTACAAGCCGGAACACTACCGCTACTAATCCGGTAGCAGTCGTTCGGCTGTACTCCACGCGAAGCGCTCCCCGGGCGCTTTGCTGTTCCACGAGCCGGGTGCCGCCATGGCGCCCGCGTACCATGAAAGTCGATTGTCACGATGCGCCTCCTGATTACCTGGCTGATCAATGCCGCGGCCCTGATGGCCCTGCCTTACCTGATGCACTCCGTCGAAGTCTCGAGCCTGGGCACCGCACTCATCGCGGCGCTGGTGCTGGGGCTGGTCAACACCCTGATCCGTCCGCTGCTGGTGATCCTGACCCTGCCGGTCACGCTGTTGTCGATGGGCCTGTTCATCCTGGTCATCAATGCCTTGTTGTTCTGGCTGGTGGCAAACCTGGTGGGCGGATTCCAGGTGGCGGGATTCTGGTCGGCCTTCCTGGCGGCAATCCTGTACAGCATCATTTCGTGGGCGCTTTCCACCTTGCTTCTTTCAAATAAAGACAATGGAAACTCCTGATTTCAGTATCGAGTTTTTTCCGCCCAAGACCCCTGAAGGCGCCGAGAAGCTGCGCCTGGCCCGCACCAAGCTGGCCGAGCTCGGTCCAAAGTATTTTTCGGTGACCTTCGGCGCCGGCGGCAGCACCCAGCAGGGCACGCTGCAGACGGTGCGCGAGATCATGGCCGAAGGCCACCAGGCCGCGCCGCACCTGTCGTGCATCGGCGCCACCCGCGACTCGATCCGCGAGGTGCTGCAGCAGTTCAAGGACAGCGGCATCCGGCGCCTGGTGGCGCTGCGCGGCGACTTGCCGAGCGGCTATGGCGGCGCGGGCGAGCTGCGCTATGCCAGCGAGCTGGTGGAATTCATCCGCCAGGAAACCGGCGACTGGTTCCACATCGAGGTCGCGGCCTACCCCGAGATGCACCCGCAAGCCCGTTCGCCGCAGGACGACCTGCAGGCGTTCGCGCGCAAGGTGCAGGCCGGGGCGAATGCCGCCATCACCCAGTACTTCTATAACGCGGACGCGTATTTCCAGTTCGTCGACAACACCCGCAAGCTGGGCGTCGACGTGCCGGTGGTGGCCGGCATCATGCCGATCACCAACTACATGCAGCTGATGCGTTTCTCGGACATGTGCGGCGCCGAGATCCCGCGCTGGGTGCGCCTGAAACTGGCCAGCTTCGGCGACGACAGCGCCTCGATCCGCGCTTTCGGGCTGGACGTGGTGACCGGGCTGTGCGAACGGCTGCTGGCGGGCGGCGCTCCGGGACTGCATTTCTACAGCATGAACCAGGCCGCGCCGACGACGGCGATCTGGCAGCGCCTGCGTTGATCGAACGCCGGGCACTGCCCGGCGTTTTTCATTCCTCGGTAATCACCCGATCCAACGGCACGTCATGCGCGTCGCCATCGAATTCCACCAGCTGGCAGGTGTACGCGATCCCGACCGTGGCCGGCCGCGGCTCAGGCGCCAGGGTGCGGTCGTAGAACCCGCCGCCATACCCCACCCGGTAACCCAGCGCATTGAATCCCAGGCACGGAATCAGCAGCGCCGGCGGGCGTTCCACCAGCCGCAGGCTGGCCGGCACCGCCACCCCGAGCCGGTCGCTGACCGTTGCTTCTCCCGGCATCCACTCGGCAAATCCGAGCGCCGCGTGGCGCTCCAGCACCACCGGCAACGCCAGCCGTACGCCTTGCCGCGCCAATTCCGCGTACGCTGGCAGCAAGTCCGGTTCGCCGGCCAGAGGCCAATAAACAGCTAACTGCGCACCCGGATGTGCGCTGGAAAATGCTTGTGCATGCTCGCGCCACCAGGCCAGCACCCTTGCGCCGATGCGCTCGTCCCAGGCGGCTTTGAGCGCCGGGTCGATCGCGCGCCGCCGCGCCTTGAGGGCGCTGCGCAGGGCAGACTTGTCCTGCGTCATGAGCGCCTGGGTAAGCTGTTGCAGCGAGACATCGTCCTCGACCTTCGGTGGCTGGGGCTCGGTGCCGCGTGGTATTCTTGGTTCGCCGGTCATGGTTTCAATGCAGCGTAATGTGAGAGTTGTGGATGTTTCAATCGAAATTGTCAGCCGGCGCAATACCGGCCGCCATTGCCCTTGTTCTGTCCTGTGCGCTGCCGCCCGCCGCGCTGGCGCAGGAAGACTCCGATGCCCCCGCGCCCGAAGTGGCGCTGCCGCCGGTTCCCGCCGGCGCTCCCAGCGCACCGAGTGCGCCGGCGATGCAGGGCTTGCCGCCCGCGCCAAACGACGCGCGCGCCGACGACGATAACTTCATGCTGCTGCGCGAAGCCTCGCGCCAGAACGACGGCGCGCGCGCCAACGCCATTGCCTCGCGCCTGGCGCCCAACTACCTGCTGGCGCCGTATGTCGACTATTATCGTCTGAAACCGCGCCTGCGCGAGGCCATCCAGGACGAGGTGCTGCAAGTGCTGCGCCGCCATGAGGGCACGGCCGTGGCCGACCGCCTGCGCAACGACTGGCTGGTCGAGCTCGGCAAGCGCGGCGAATGGAACACTTTCCTGCGCGAAGTCGGCAGCCTGGGCCAGTCCGGCGACCTGCAGGTGCGCTGCTACGCCCTGCTGGCGCGCGCCAGCCGCGGCGAAGCGGTGGCGCAGGATGCGCGCGCGTTGCTGGTCAATCCGCCCAGCTACGGCGACGGCTGCGCCGCCCTGATCGCCGAGCTGGCCCGCAACGGCCAGTTCACCCAGGCCGACCTGCTGCGCCAGCTGCGCCTGGCCGGCGAAACCAATGCCACCGGTCCCGCGCGCCGCACCGCCGTGCTGCTCGGCCTGCCCGAGGCGCGCGCTACCCAGGCGGTCGACCTGCCGGCGGTGGCCATGGCGCGCGGCGTCGGCAAGACCCGCGCCGAACAGGAACTGTACCTGGTGGCGGTGGGCCGCATGGCGCGCACCAGCCTCAAGCTGGCGGCGGTGGGACTGGAAAAGAACGGCCCCAAGCTGGACGCCGAAGAGCGCGCGATCGGCTGGGCCAACGTGGCGCTGGCCGCCTCGATCGCACTGGCGCCCGAGGCCGACGAGTACTGGCGCCGCGCCAAGGGTGCGCCGCTGTCCGACTTCCAGATGCAATGGCAGACGCGCATGGCGCTGCGCCGCGGCGACTGGAAGGAAGTGCGCGCCAGCATCGAGGCGATGCCGCCCGCGCTGCGGGGCGATTCCACCTGGGTCTACTGGCTGGGGCGCGCGCACCAGGCCGAGGGCCGCTCGGTCGAGGCACGCGATCTGTTTGGCAGCATCGCCGCCCAATCGACCTTCTACGGCCAGCTGGCCCAGGAAGAGCTGGGCCGGCTGGTGGTGGCGCCGCCGCCGGTGGCGCCGATCACGGCCGCCGAGCTGGCGCAGGCGAGCGCCAATCCGAGCCTGCAACGGGCGCTGAAGTTCTACAGTTTGAGCCTGCGCGCGGAAGGCAACCGCGAATGGAACTGGGGCTTGCGGAACCTGTCTGAACGTCAGTTACTGGCCGCCGCCGAGCTGGCGCGCCGCAACGAACTGCTCGACCGCATGGTCGAAACCTCGCTGCGCACGCGCACCGAACTCAGCTACGACCAGCGCTTCCCGGCGCCGCACCTCGAACTCCTGAAGCCCACGGCCCAGGGGCTCGGGCTGGACAAGGCCTGGGTGTATGGCCTGATCCGCCAGGAGTCGCGCTTCATCCGCGACGCACGCTCCGGCGTCGGCGCATCCGGCCTGATGCAGGTGATGCCCGCCACCGGCAAATGGGTGGCGAACAAGATTGGCCTGGACAACTTTGTGCACGATATGCTCAACGACATCCGCACCAATATCACGCTCGGCGCCAACTACATGAACATGGTGCTGGGCAATTTCGACGGTTCCTACGTGCTGGCCACCGCCGCCTACAACGCCGGGCCGGGCCGTTCGCGCACCTGGCGCGGGCGCCTGGACAAGCCGATGGAAGGGGCGATCTTCGTGGAAACCATCCCGTTCACCGAGACCCGCGGCTATGTGCGCAACGTGATGGCCAACGCCACCAACTACGCCTCGATCTTCGAGGGCAAGCCGCAGTCGCTCAAGGCGCGCCTGGGCACGATCAGCCCGCGCGGCGGCAGCGCGTCCGTGCTCGACTGAGGAGCAAGACCATGTCAAGGCCGACCATGCCGGCGCCATTTGCCCATCCGAGGCAGTCATGACGGTCAACCCGCCCAGGGTGCTGCTGATCGGCGGCACCGGCTTTATCGGCAAGCACCTGGCCGCGCGCCTGTCCGACGACGGCGTGGGCGTGCTGGTGGCGGCGCGCCACTACGAAGCGGCGCGTGCGCTCACCATGCTGCCGGGCGTCGACGTCGAGGTCGCCGACATCCACGACGACGCCGTGCTGCGCCGGCTGGCAGCCGGGCGCGACGCCGTGATCAACCTGGTCGGCGTGCTGCATGGCGGCCATGGCCGGCCGTACGGCAGCGGCTTCCGGCGCCTGCACGTCGACCTGCCGCGCCGCATCGCCGCCGCCTGCGCGGCCGCCGGCGTGCCGCGCTATCTGCACATGAGCGCGCTGGGAGCGAGCGGCGCCAGCCCCTCGATGTACGGCCGCTCTAAGGCCGACGGCGAGGCCGCGGCGCGCGCCGAAGACACGGTCGCGGCCACCATCTTCCGGCCCTCGGTGGTGTTCGGCGAGGGCGACCACTTTTTGACCATGTTCGCGCGCCTGCAGCGCCACCTGCCTGTGGTGCCGCTGGCCGGCAGCACGGCCCGCTTCCAGCCGGTGTGGGTGGGCGACGTGGCCGCCGCCTTCTCGATGGCGCTGATGCGCCACGACACGCGCGGTGCGGTCGTCGAGCTGGGCGGTCCGAACGTGTACACGCTGGCCGAGCTGGTGCGGCTGGCGGGACGCTACAGCGGCCACGAGCGGCGCGTGATCGGGCTGCCGGACGGCGTGGCGCGGCTGCAGGCGCGCCTGTTCGAGTTATTGCCGGGCGACCCCCTGATCAGCCGCGACAATCTCGACTCGATGCGGGTCGACAACGTGGTGGCGCCCGACACCCGCGCCTTGACAGCCGCGGCGCTGGGACTCAAGCTCTCGTCGATCGAAGCGATCGCGCCGCACTACCTGGCGGGCGGCGACCGGCTGGACAGCTATCGGACGCATGCAGGACGCTGACCGGGCAGGGCGCCGATAGCGAGCGCTGCGGCATGCTGTCGGTGGCCCCGGCCGCCGTCGCGCGCAGACATTTCTTTTAACCGGTTTTTGAATTTTCTCGGACACCATGCAGACCATCGACCTCGACCCGATCCTCTCGCACACCCTGGAACAGGCGCGCCAGCCCGGCCTCACCCTGGTCATCGGCAACAAGAACCTGTCCTCGTGGTCGATGCGTCCGTGGGTGGCGGCGGTGGCGTTCGGCATTCCGTTCACCGAGATCCGGGTCCTGCTCGACCAGCGCGACACCGCCAACGAGATCGCGCGCTACTCGCACGCGGGCCGGGTGCCGGTGCTGATCTCGGGCGAGATGACGATCTGGGATAGCCTGGCCATCGTCGAATACCTGGCCGAGCAATTCCCCGACAAGCACATGTGGCCGCAGGACGTGGCGGCGCGCGCGCTGGCGCGCTCGATCGTGGCCGAGATGCATGCTGGCTTCGGCGAGCTGCGCAATGCGATGCCGATGCACATCCAGTCCTATCTGCCGGGCCGTGGCCGCACGCCGGGCGCCCAGGCCGACATCGGCCGCATCTGCGAGATCTGGGAAGACTGCCTGTCGCGCTTCGGGCATCACCAGTTCTTGTTCGGCGCGTTCTCGATCGCGGATGCCTTCTACGCGCCGGTGGTGATGCGCTTCAAGACCTACGGCGTGGCACTGGCGCCGGCGCTGCAGGCGTATTGCGACCGCATGCTGGCCCACCCGGCGGTGGCGCGCTGGGTGAGCGAGGCGATGGCGGAAACCGATCCGACCCCGCTGCACGACGCCGATCTGCCGGAGTAATCGCATGCGCAGTTATGTCGTAGGCGGCGCGGTGCGCGATGAAATGCTGGGCCTGCCCGTGCAGGACAAGGATCACGTGGTGGTTGGCGCCACTCCGCAACAGATGCTGGACGCGGGTTTCCGCGCGGTGGGCAAGGATTTTCCGGTGTTTTTGCATCCGAAGACGCACGAGGAATACGCACTGGCGCGCACCGAGCGCAAGACCGCGCCCGGCTACCACGGCTTCAGTTTCCACGCCGCGCCCGACGTCACGCTTGAGCAGGATCTGGTGCGGCGCGACCTGACCATCAATGCGATGGCGCTGGGCGACGACGGCGTCATCGTCGATCCTTATGGCGGCCGGAGCGACCTCGAGGCGCGCCTGTTCCGCCACGTGTCCGAGGCCTTCGCCGAAGACCCGGTGCGCATCCTGCGCATCGCCCGCTTCGCCGCGCGCCTTCCTGATTTTCGCGTTGCGGACGATACCAACGCCCTGATGAGAAAGATGGTCGACGATGGCGAAGTCGACGCCCTGGTGCCCGAGCGCGTCTGGCAGGAACTGGCGCGCGGCCTGATGGAGCGCCGTCCGTCGCGCATGCTGGCCGTGCTGCGCGACTGCGGCGCGCTGGCGCGCATCCTGCCCGAACTGGATGCGTTATGGGGCGTGCCGCAAGCGGCCGCGCACGATTCCGGGATCGACACCGGGACGCACGTGATGCGCGTGATCGATTACGCCGCAGAACAGGACTACGCGCTGGAAATCCGCTTCGCCGCCCTGATGCACAGCCTGGGCCGCGATGTCGAGGGCGTCACGCTGATCGGCGCCGTGTGCAAGCGCCTGAAGGTGCCGAACGAATGCCGCGACCTGGCCCTGATGACCGCGCGCGAGCACGGCGTCGTCAAGCGCGCCCTGGCGCTGGGCGACGAAGCGGTCGTCAGCCTGATCGAGCGCTGCGACGGCCTGCGCAAGCCCGAGCGCTTCGACCAGATGCTGCTGGCGGCCGAGTGCGATACATGCGGAGGCGGCGGCGACGGGCATGCGCTGCGCGTCGAACCGGGTCCGCAGCGCGTTTTCCTGCTCAAAGCGCTGAACGCGGCGCGCGGCGTGAATGCGGGCGAGATTGCCGGACGCCTGGCCGATCAGCGCGCAAGCATTCCCGAAGCAGTGCATCAGGCAAGGGTGGAGGCCGTGAAAGTGGCGTTGCAACTGGAGGAGCAGGGGACCGAATAAAGGCAGCATCCGGGCGTTGCATCGCAGCAGTCATGATATATAAGCCAACACGATTGATTTTACATCCATACAATTGTGACACTGTCATGGCTGCTTGTTACATGTAGTTACACGCTCCAACCAGACGCGCCCCAAGTTTTGTTATGCTTCGAGGAACCCTTTTTCGTTGCCTTGGAGAAAAACCATGTTCACCCCGCTGGCGCGGCGCATCTCGAACTGGAGTCATCGCCGACGTCTGTTGCTGGCGAGCCTGGCCGTCCTTGCGCTGGCCCTGATGCTGGCTTTTCTCTACATCCGCACCGAATCGGTCGACCCCGCCATCAGCAATCGCGTCACCCTCAACCTGCGCGAGCTGGAAAAGCTCGACGCCGAATGGGACGCCAACATCCTGCGCGCCCACATCGGCCGCCCCTCGCCCGACCCCAAGCTGACCGCCCAGCTGCCGCGCATGCGCGACCTGATGGAACGCTTGCGCGACGCCCTGCCGCGCGCCGAAGGCAGCGCCGCCCGGGCCGCCTTCGGCAATCTGGAAACCGCGCTGCGCAACAAGGAAATGCTGGTCGGCCAGTTTGCCGTCCACAATCCGCCGCTGCGCGCGGCGCTGCTGCACATGCCGCCGGCGGTGGCCGACCTCAAGACCGAGCTGAGCGGCATCGAAGGAGCGCTGGCGCCGGCGCGCATCGTGGTGCGGCTGGACACCACCCTCAACGCGCTGCTGACCGAGACCCTGCGTTACAACATCGCCCCGACGCCCAAACTGGCGGCCCGCATCGACGAGATCCTGGGCGACGTCGCCGCCCAGCAGATCGCCTTCTCTCCGGCCGTGATCGACAAGATGGATGCCGTGATCCACAGCTGCCGCGTGATCCTGGAAAAGCGTCCGCTGGAAAACATGCTGGAAGCGCAGATCGCCGCCACCGGCAGCGACGCCGCGCTGGAGCGCCTGGAGCGCGAGTTCGACCGCTCGTTCGACGCCGTGCTGCTGGAACGCCAGCGCTACCGCGGCTACCTGTTCGCGTATTCGGCCGTGCTGCTGGTGCTGCTGGCCTGGGCCGGCTGGCGCCTGCGCCGCAGCTACCGCATCATCGGCGAGGTCAATGCCAGCCTGCAGTCGGCCAACGAGACGCTGGAACACCGGGTTGCCGAACGCACCGCCGAACTGGAAGCGCAGTCGCGCCAGCTCGAACGCCTGGCCCAGCACGACAGCCTGACCGGCCTGATCAACTACCGCCAGATCACGCGCCTGCTGGAACGGGCGCTGGCGCGCGCCGATCGCCGCGACAGTGTGGTGGTGCTGATGTTCATCGACCTCGATGGTTTCAAAGCCGTGAACGACACCTGGGGCCATGCCACCGGCGACATGGTGCTGCAACTGGTCGCGCGCCGGGTGCAGGAGAAATTGCGCGCCGAAGACGCGCTGGCGCGCCTCGGCGGCGACGAATTCGTGATCATGCTCGAAGACGTGAACTCGCGCGACGGCGCCCTGCGCGTGGCGCGGCTGGCGCTGGAGCAGATCGAGTCGATCGTCGAAGCCGACGGCCATCCGGTCAGCATTTCCGCCAGCATCGGCATCGCCAGCGCACGCGGCCAGGCCGGCGCGGCGCGCGGGCAGGAAGCGCTGCTGGCCGACGCCGACAAGGCGATGTACGAAGCCAAACAGGCCGGCAAGGGGCGCTTCGTGGTCAGCCCGCAATCCCAATGGCTGGGACCGGCGCCGCGCGAACTGCCGCGGGAATTGCCGCGCACCATCGGCGCCGATACGGCGAATGGCGTGGACGCCGACCCGATCGGCTAGAATCGACCGGTTGCAGTGCACAACGAGGACGTGAACATGCTGGACAATCCACTACAGCGCTGGATCCAGGGCTTGCGCGGCAAGAAGGGCCAGGCCCCGATCCTGGTCAAGGAGCTCGGCGAGCGCGACCGCCGGCGCATCCTGCGCCACCTGCTGGCGCTGGACAGCGGCGACCGCCTGCTGCGCTTCGGCAGCATGGTGCCGGACGAGGGAATCACGGCCTATGTCGGCAAGATCGACTTCTCGCGCGACATCGTGTTCGGCGTAGTGAACAGCGTGTTCCAGCTGGTGGGCGTGGGCCACCTGGCGTTTGCGCCGTCGGACGGGAAGAAGACCGACAAGGAACAGATCGCCGAGTTCGGCGTGTCGGTCTCAAGCTCGGCGCGCGGGCAGGGCGTCGGTACCCGCCTGTTCCAGCGCGCCGCGATCCACTGCCGCAATTCGGACGTCGACACGCTGTACATGCAGTGCCTGACATCGAACCAGACCATGATGCACATCGCCAAGAAGGCCGGGATGCGCATCAAGCGCGAGTATGGCGAAGCCGACGCCCACCTCGAACTGCCGCCGCCCAGCCCGGGCAGCGTGATGGCCGAGGCGCTGGAGGAGCAGTTTGCGGTGATCGATTACACGGTCAAGGCGAATGCAAGGGCGGCAGTGAAGTTCTTTACGCCCAAGAAAACGCCGCGTTGATGCGCATCCATCGTGAACCTGAACTTCCCTTTGTTAACCCAAAAACCGTCGTTCCCGCGCAGGCGGGAACCTAAGTTTTACGCGTACCACTTAATCAAACTGAAGTAGTGCGCATGCAAACTTGGGTTCCCGCCTGCGCGGGAACGACGGTTTTCTGGCAAACAAGGAACGCGGGTTAGCGGCAGCCCATGGCCATCGCATCACACCAAGGGCATCGCCGTCGTTTCCTTGATCCGCTGCAGCGCAAAGCTCGACTTCACATCCAGCACCGCCGGATGCTTGAGCAGCGTGCCCATCATGAAGCGCGAGAAGTGGTCCATGTCTTCCACGTGCACCCGCAGCAGGAAATCCATCTCGCCGGTCATCGCATAGCACGCCACCACTTCCGGCCAGGTGCCCACCGACACCGCGAAATCGTTGCGCGGCGACGTCGCCGGCAAGCCCGGCGCGCGGCTGATGCTGGCCACCTCGCTATGCTTTTCCAGGCGTACGTTGACATACGCCAGCAGCCCGAGCCCGATCTTGTCCGGATCGAGCAGCGCCACGTACTGGCGGATCACGCCCGCTTCTTCCAGCCGCTTGATGCGGCGCAGGCAGGGCGATGGCGACAGGTTCACCCGCTCCGCCACATCCTGGTTCGACAGCCGGCCATCACTCTGCAGGATCTCCAGGATCTTGCGGTCGGTTTTATCCAGCTCAATTTTTGACATACACACCTCTGATTGCTCTTGCGTACCGCAATTTTATTGCGCAATTCAACGGGCGGGGGGAATTGATTGGAATTTAATGCTGGAGGCCCAGGACTATACTGGGTTCCTTACGGGAGGGGACTGACCAGGCCTGCCGTCAGCGCACAGAATCGGCTCGCCAGAAGCCGGCGGCGCGACGGCGCAGGATGGCAGATCGACAGGGAACGGCAATGTACCGCACCCAACCTTTCGCCACGAGGACATTGGAGACAAGCAATGAACGCACCCCTGGACCGTGCCCAGCTCGCGCTGCCCGAGCACGCCATTTCTTTGGATGACAAATGGACGCTGGAGCGCGGCCGCGCCTTCATGACCGGCACCCAGGCCCTGATCCGCCTGCCGATGCTGCAGCGCGAGCGCGACCTGAAGGCCGGCCTGAACACCGCCGGCTTCATCACCGGCTACCGCGGCTCGCCGGTCACCTCGGTCGACCAGACCGCGATGAAGGCCAAGAAGTATCTCGAAGAGCACCACGTCAAGTTCCACCCCGGCATGAACGAAGACCTGGCCGCGACCTCGGTCTGGGGCACCCAGCAAACCAACCTGTATCCGGACGCCAAGTACGACGGCGTGTTCGCCATGTGGTACGGCAAGGGCCCGGGCGTGGACCGCTGCGGCGACGTGTTCAAGCACGGCAACAACGCCGGCTCGTCGAAGCACGGCGGCGTGCTGGTGCTGGCCGGCGACGACCACGCGGCCAAATCCTCGTCCACCGCGCACCAGTCCGACCATATCCTGACCCACTGCGGCATCCCGGTGCTGTACCCGTCCTCGGTGCAGGAATACCTCGACTATGGCCTGCACGCCTGGGCCATGAGCCGCTACACCGGCCTGTGGGTGTCGATGAAGTGCGTCACCGACATCATCGAATCCGGCGCCGTGGTCGACCTCGATCCGAACCGGGTGCAGATCGTCACCCCGACCGACTTCGAAGTGCCGCAGGGCGGCCTGAATATCCGCTGGCCGGACGCCGTGCTGGATCAAGAAGTGCGGATGAGCAACTTCAAGTGGTATGCGGCGCTGGCCTATGCCCGCGCCAACAAACTGAACCGCATCATCTGGGACAGCCCGACGCCGAAGATCGGCATCATCACCGCCGGCAAGAGCTATGTCGACACGCGCCAGGCGCTGGCCGACCTCGGCATCGACGAGCAGGCCGCGCGCGACATCGGCCTGCGCCTTTACAAGGTCGGCATGACCTGGCCGCTCGAATCCGAAGGCGTGCACGAATTTGCCCGCGGCCTGGACGAGATCCTGGTGGTGGAAGAAAAGCGCCAGGTGATGGAATACGCGCTCAAGGAAGCGCTGTACAACCTGCCGGACGGCCAGCGCCCGCGCGTGGTCGGCAAATTCGACGACACCGGCGAGTGGAGCAACAAGGACCGCATGGGCCACGGCGACTGGCTGCTGCCGGCGACCTATGAGCTGAACCCGGCGCAGATTGCGCGCGCCATTGCCTCGCGCATCTCGCACTACTGCGCCGGCCATCCGGTGGCCGAACGGGTGCGCGAACGCATCGCCTTCCTCGAAGCCAAGGAACTGGTGCTGAAGAGCATCCCGGCCAAGCCGAACCCGGAAACGGATCGCATCCCGTACTTCTGCTCCGGCTGCCCGCACAACAGCTCGACCAAGGTGCCGGAAGGCTCGCGCGCCATGGCCGGCATCGGCTGCCACTACATGGTGTTGTGGATGGACCGCGAGACCTCGACCTTTACTCACATGGGAGCGGAAGGGACGACCTGGATCGGCCAGGCGCCGTTCACGAATGAAAAGCACGTGTTCGTCAACCTGGGCGACGGCACCTACTTCCACTCGGGCGCGCTGGCGATCCGCGCCTCGGTCGCGGCCAAGGTCAATATCACCTATAAAATCCTGTACAACGACGCGGTGGCGATGACCGGCGGCCAGAACGTCGACGGTCCGCTCGACCCGGGCATGATCAGCCGCCAGATCGCGGCCGAGGGCGTCAAGCCGATCATCGTCGTCACCGATGAGCCGGACAAATACCCAAGCGACTACAACTGGGCGCCGGGCACCACGGTGCGCCACCGTTCCGAACTGATGGACGTGCAGCGCGAGCTGCGCGAGATGCCGGGCGTGTCGGCCGTGATCTACGACCAGACCTGTGCTTCGGAAAAACGTCGCCGCCGCAAAAAGGGCGAATTCCCCGACCCGGCCAAGCGCGCCGTGATCAACGAAGCCGTGTGCGAAGGCTGCGGCGACTGTTCCGTGCAGTCGAACTGCCTCTCGGTCGAACCGCTGGAAACCGAACTGGGCCGCAAGCGCCAGATCAACCAGTCCTCGTGCAACAAGGACTTCTCGTGCGTGTCGGGCTTCTGCCCGAGCTTCGTCACGGTCGAAGGCGGCGCACTGAAGAAGCCGAAGAAGGCGGCCACGGCCGAAGCGGCGCCACCAGTGCTGCCTGAGCCACGCATTCCGTCGGTCGAGACCCCGTTCGGCATCCTGGTCGCCGGCGTCGGCGGCACCGGTGTGGTGACCGTGGGCCAGATCCTGGCCGTTGCTGCCCACGTGGAAGGCAAGGGCGCCGTCGTGCTCGACCAGAGCGGCCTGGCCCAGAAGGGCGGTCCGGTGATGTCGCACGTTCGCCTGGCCGAGCACCAGGCCGACCTGCATTCGACCCGCGTCGGCACCGGCAGCGCGGATCTCGTGATCGGCTGCGACCAGATCGTCACCGCCAGCCGCGACGCGCTGTCGCGCATGGGCGAGGGCCGCACCTGGGCCGCAGTCAACGCCACCGGCGCCACCACCGCCGCGTTCGTGAAGAACCCGGACTGGCAGTTCCCGGCCGAAGGTTCGCGCGGCGCCATCCTGCAAGCCTGCGGCGCCGATAACGTCGATTTCGTCGACGCCGGGAAAATCGCCACCGCGCTGATGGGCGACGCCATCGCTACCAATATGTTCATGCTCGGCTACGCCTTCCAGAAGGGCCACGTACCGCTGCACGAAGCGTCGTTGATGAAGGCGATCGAACTCAATGGCGTGTCGGTCGCGTTCAACAAGGCCGCCTTCAACTGGGGCCGCTCGGCCGCGCACGACCTGGCCGCGGTGACCAAGGTCGCGGCGCCGGCCAAGGTGATCGAGTTCAAGCGCACCCAGACGCTGGACGAGATCGTCAACCGCCGCGTCGAGCTGCTCACCGCTTACCAGAACGCCGCCTATGCCGTGCAGTACAAGGGTTTTGTCGACAGCGTGCGCGCCGAGGAAGCCAGGCTGGGCAAGGGCACGCGCCTGTCCGAAGCGGTGGCGCGCTACTTCTACAAGCTGATGGCGTACAAGGACGAGTATGAAGTCGCACGCCTGCACACCGATCCGGCCTTCCGCGACAAGATCGCCGGCATGTTCGAAGGCGACATCTCGATCAAGTTCCACCTGGCGCCGCCGCTGATGGCCAAGCACGACAAGCAGGGTCACGCGATCAAGCGCGAATACGGTCCGTGGATGATGAGCGCGTTCGGCATGCTGGCCAGGTTCAAGGGGCTGCGCGGCACGGCGTTCGATGTGTTCGGCTACACCGCCGAGCGCCGCACCGAGCGTGCCCTGATCGGGCAATACCGCGAGACGGTGGCGGCGCTGTTGCCGAAGCTGACGGCGGACAATCTGGCGCAGGCGGTGGCGATCGCCAGCATTCCGGAAGAGATCCGCGGCTACGGGCACGTCAAGGCGCGCCACCTGAAGGCGGCCAAGGAGAAGGAAGCGGGATTGGTGGCGGCGTTCCATGCGCCGGCCGGGGCGGCGCCACGCGCGGCGTAAAGAACGCGTCATCGTTCTTTCGGCGTGGCTTGAACGCGTTAACGGCATAGCCGTCCACGCGTTCTTGTCATCGCAATAATCTTCGTTGTGATCTAGCCGCAGTCGTGACATTCGGTTGTTCTTCGGCCGCTATTCCGCCTCTATAATTGGTCGGATGAGCTCGCCATTTCGCCCCTTTCGCCAGTCCTTCAGCGCCTTGGCCGCGCTGCTCGTTCTCGCCGGTTGCGGCGGCGGTGGCGGGTCGCCCGGCATCGGCGCCCGACCGCCGGCCGCACAGCAGCCGACTACACCGGCACCTGTCTCATCGCAGGCCACGCCGGAAGACCTGAACCCGAACCTGCTGTCGAACTCAGCCAGCTACGCCAACCTGTGCGCCAAGCCGCGCACCGGCGTCGACAGTAGCGGCCGCGCCTTCCCGGACCGTCAAGGCACGCTGCTCGACGAACTGAAATTCCTGCGCGCCTGGACCAACGAAAGCTATCTCTGGTACGACGAAGTGCCGAACACTTTCCGCATGGCCGATTTCAGCGATCCGGTGACCTATTTCAACGTGCTCAAGACGCCGGCCATCACCCCGTCCGGCCGCGCGCGGGACGAATACCATTTCACCTACCCCAGCGCCGAGTGGGACGCGATGCAGAACGAAGGCATCGACCTCGGCTACGGTATCACCTGGACACGCAACGCCAGCGCTACCGCGCCGCGCACCTGGCTGATCACCGCCGTCGAGCCGGGTTCGCCCGCCGCCGCGGCCGGCCTGCTGCGCGGCGACATGCTGGCGCAGGTCGACGGCGTCGACTTCGTCAATGCCAGCGATGCGGCGTCGGTGACGCGTATCAACGCCGGCCTGTTCCCCGACGCCGCCGGCAGCACGCACCGCTTCATGCTGCAGCGTAGCGGCGTACCCTACGAGGTCAGCATGACCGCATCGGAAGTGCGCGTGGCGCCGGTCAAGAACGTGAAAGTGATCGATACGCCGAGCGGCAAGGTCGGCTACCTGACCTTCGACACCCACAACGCGGTATCCGAAAAGCAGCTGATCGACGCCATCACCACGTTGCGCGACGCCGGCGTGAGCGACCTGGTGCTCGA
Organism: Massilia sp. YIM B02443; assembly: GCF_030411955.1. Classification (GTDB taxonomy): domain Bacteria; phylum Pseudomonadota; class Gammaproteobacteria; order Burkholderiales; family Burkholderiaceae_D; genus Telluria. The sequence goes on along the minus strand of NZ_JASNRA010000011.1, from coordinate 12,319 downwards.
CGTGCGCTACAACGGCGGCGGCCTGCTGTACGTCGCCAGCGAACTGGCCTACATGATCGCCGGCCCCGCCAACACGGCCGGCAAGGTGTTCGAGCGCGCCCAGGTCAACAACAAGAGGCCGGCCGAGGACCCGATCCCGTTCCGCGCGACCGCCTACGGTTTCGACTCGCCCAATCCAGTACGCGCCGGCACGCCGCTGCCGACGCTGGGCCTGAAGCGGGTGACCGTGCTCAGCACGCAGGGCACCTGCTCGGCCAGCGAAGCCATCATCAACGGCCTGCGCGGCGCCGACGTCGAGGTGATCCAGATCGGCGGCGCTACCTGCGGCAAGCCATACGGCTTCACTCCGGTACCCAACTGCGGCACCACCTATTTCTCGATCGAGTTCAAGGGCGTCAACCATAAAGGCTTCGGTGACTTCGCCGACGGCTTCGCGCCGACCTGCACCGTGAGCGACGATCTGTCGCGTGCGGTGGGCGACCCGGCCGAAGGCTTGCTGGCGGCGGCGCTGGCCTACCGCAGCACCAATGCCTGCCCGACCTCGACGGGCCGCGCGCGCATGGTGCCGATGCAGATCGTCAGGCCGGAGGTGAAGGAGATTGCGATCCGCACGCGCAATTGAGCGAATGGCCGGCGGCAATGCACCGATAATTGCCGCACGAACAGGTCTATAATCTCCAGCTTTTGTCACCTCATCAATTGCCGGAGTTTCATCAATGATCCGTTCTGCATTACTGCTGGCCCTGCTGTCGGCTGTCCCCCTGTCCCACGCCGCCCCGAACCTGACCACCGTCTCCGAACGTTCCGGCTTCGAGGCCACCGGCCGCTACGATGAGGTGATCGCCCTGTGCGACGCTTTCCAGCAGGCCTACCCGAAACAGATCCGCTGCATCGACTTCGGCACCACCCCCGAAGGTCGTCCGATGAAGGCCCTCATCGCCAGCAACACCAATGCCTTCACGCCTGAAGAAGCACGCAAGCAGGGCCTGCCGGTCACCCTGATCCAGGGCGGCATCCACGCCGGTGAAATCGACGGCAAGGACGCCGGCTTCCTGGCCCTGCGTCAAGTGCTGGAAGGCAGCGCCGCCAAGGGCGCGCTCGACAAGCAGGTGTTCATCTTCGTCCCGGTGTTCAACGTCGACGGCCACGAGCGCTTCGGCAAGTGGAACCGCCCCAACCAGCGCGGCCCGGTCGAAATGGGCTGGCGCACCACCGCCCAGAACTTCAACCTCAACCGCGACTATCTGAAGGCCGACGCGCCCGAGATGCAGGCCATGCTGGGCCTGGTCAACGCCTGGGATCCGCTGACCTACGTCGACCTGCACGCCACCAACGGCGCCAAGTTCCAGCACGACATCTCGATCCAGGTCGAGCCGGTGTATTCGGGCGACGCCGACCTGCGCAAGGCCGGCCTGCTGCTCCGCACCAACGTCATCAAGGACATCGCGAAGGAGGGCTCGACGCCGCAGTCCTACTACATGTCGTTCGTCAAGCAGGACGACCCGATGTCCGGCTTCATGGACAGCGTGTCCGACCCGCGCTTCTCGACCGGCTACTTCCAGCTGCGCAATCGCATGGCGATGCTGGTCGAAACCCACTCGTGGAAAGAGTACCCGGTGCGCGTGCGCATCACCCGCAACACCGTGGTTTCGGTGCTGGACCAGGTGGCCAAGCATGGCAAACAATGGCAACAGGCCGCTTACGCGGCCGACGCCCGCGCCGCCAGGCTGGGCGACAAGCCGGTGGCGCTGACCTACCGCACCACCGACAAAACCCAGATGGTCGACTTCAACGGCTATGCCTACACCCGCAAGCCGTCCGAGATCTCGGGCGCCCTGATGACGCGCTACGACGAATCCAGGCCGCAGGTGTGGCACGTGCCGCTGCGCGAAGAAGTCGTGGCCGACCTGGAAGTCAAGGCGCCGCGCGCCGGCTACATTGTGCCGGCCGCGTATGCCGCGATCGTCGGCGAGAAGCTGCGCCAGCACGGCGTGGCGTTCCGCAAGCTGGACAAGGCAGTCGAGCGTCTTGATGCCCAGACCTTCCGCGCCGACAAGGCCACCTTCGGCGCCGGTACGCTCGAAGGCCACCAGCGTTTGACGCTGGAAGGCAAGTGGAAAGCCGAACCGCGCAAGGTCGCGGCCGGCGCCCTGTTCGTGCCGATCGCGCAGCCGAAGGCGCGCCTGGTGGTGGCGATGTTCGAGCCGCAGGCGCCGGACGCGCTGGTCGCCTGGGGCATGTTCAACACTGCCTTCGAGCGCAAGGAATACATGGAAGACTATGTGGCCGAAGACGTGGCGCGCGAGCAGCTCGCCAGCGACCCGGCGGTGGCCGCCGAATTCCAGCGCCTGCTGGATACGGATCCGGCGTTCGCCAGGAACCCGCAGGCGCGCCTGGCGTTCTTCGCCAAGCGCCATTCGTCCTTTGACGAGCGCCTGAACCTGTATCCGGTGCTGCGCACCGACGTGGCGCTGTAACACGCCATGCGGCGCCTGTTCGGCACACGGCCATCGGCGATGTCGCGCATGGCCGTGTGGCTGCGGCGGGCGCTGTGGTTGCCGTTGCTGCTCGCGGCGTATCTCTTGACTGCCGCAAGCTGGGCCTGGCTGAATGCGGATGCGCTACTGAAGCAGGTATCGGCCGAGAGCAGGACGCTGCTGACGGAGCGTCAGACGGCGATCCTGTTGCGGGTGGAGGATCCCAACTTCCTCACCCACTCCGGCCTGAGCGTGGCAAAGGGGCAGGGCCTGGCCACCATCTCGTCGGCGCTGGCACGCGACCTGTTCCTGTATGGCGAGCGGTTGGATGGCGCGGCCGGCGCGTTGCAGTCGCTGTATCGCGTCGTGTTCAACTGCTGCAAACGGATCGATCTCGGGCGCGACGTGATGGCGCTGGTCGTGGATGCGAAGCTATCCAAGGCGCAGCAGCTGGCGCTGTATGCCGGCTCGGTCTACATGGGCACGCACGACGGCGCGCAGGTACAGGGCTTGCCCGATGCCGCGCTACGCTACGTGGACAAGCCGCTGGCGCAGTTGAACGAACAGGAATTCATTGGGTTGGTGGCGATGATCAAGGCGCCCAACCAATATCACCCTTCAAAGGCGCCTGTCGAACATGCACGCCGTGCCGCACGGATCGCCGCGCTGGTGGCAGGGCAGTGCCAGCCGGACGGTTGGCTCGATACCTCGTTCGACAGCTGCGAGCGCTGACCGCCGCTCGTCTGCTTATTGCTGCGGCGTCGCCGGCAGCGACGTCAGCAGCACCGTCGTCACCTTTCCATCCGCGCCATTGATCAGCTGATACAGCCGGTCATATTCATCGTCCGCGATCTCCGCGCCGGGCGCGCCGCCGAACAGGGTCACCAGCTCGGACAGCGTGTTCGAGTGGCCGACCACCAGCACCGCACCGCGCAGCGCTTTCACTTTCTCGACCAATACCTTCGGCGTCTCCGCCGCGTACTGTTGTACCGGCAGCTTGAGGCGCTGCGCCAGTGGCTGCGCGGTCTGCAGCGTACGCGTGGTCGGTGTGCTGAAGATGGCCTGGATGCCGGCACGGTGCAGCGTCGTGGCGATGTTTTGCGCGCGCAGTTGGCCTTGCGCTATCAACTCTGGGTCTGTGCCGACAGCCTTTTCTCCATGGCGAACCAGGTAGATCATGCTCGGCTGCGCCATTGCGGCGCAGGGCAACAAGACGGCAAGGGCAAGGGACAGTTGTCGCAATACACGGAATGGCTGGCGCATCTTTGTCGCTACGGCAAATGTAAGGAAACGGCAGCGTACCACGGCCGCACCGCGCGGCAGGCGAAAAAAAGCAGGGCCACCTGGCCCTGCCTTTTCATCAATGCCGGTCGTGTCGATTAAAGCTGCGTCAACGAAATCGTATTGCTGGTCGGCGTCGAGCACGGTTCTTCATCGAACGCGATATCGCCCAGCGGATTGGGCACGCCATCGGTTTTCAGGCCCACGAAGCCGAACAGATCCCGATCCTGCAAGTGCGACGGCACCACGGTCGACAGCGACGAGAACACATTCTCGACGCGGCCCGGATGCTTCTTCTCCCACTCGCGCAGCATGGCCTTGATTTGCTTCCTCTGCAGATTTTCCTGCGAGCCGCACAGGTCACACGGAATGATCGGGAACCCTTTTACTTCCGCATAGCGCTCGGTATCCGCTTCCTTCACGTAGGCCAGCGGACGAATCACCATGTGCTTGCCATCGTCCGACACCAGCTTGGCCGGCATCCCCTTCAGCTTCCCGCCGAAGAACATGTTCAGGAAGAAGGTCTCGAGGATGTCGTCGCGATGGTGGCCCAGCGCGATCTTGTTGCAGCCCAGCTCGTCGGCCACGCGATACAGGATGCCACGGCGCAGGCGCGAGCACAGCGAACAGGTGGTCTTGCCTTCCGGGATCAGGCGCTTGACGATGCTGTAAGTGTCCTGGTTCTCGATGTGGTACGGCACGCCCAGTTTATCGAGGTAGGCCGGCAGCACTTCCGGCGGGAAGTTGGGCTGCTTCTGGTCCAGGTTCACCGCGACGATGTCGAAGTGGATCGGCGCGCGTTCGCGCAGCGTCATCAGGATGTCGAGCAGGGCGTAGCTGTCCTTGCCGCCGGACAGGCAGACCATCACCTTGTCGCCGTCTTCGATCATGTTGAAGTCGCCGATCGCCTGGCCCACCAGGCGGCACAGGCGCTTGTGCAGCTTGTTGTTTTCGTGCGCGATCTTTTCAAGACGCTTGGCGGACACCTCGTCGGAGGCCGGCTGTTCCAGGTTTTCCGTGGTCATGCTGTTCATAAATTACTCTTTGAATTTGAATACTTCGACGCCGGCGGACAGGCAATCCGGATACACCTCGCGCTTTTCGGTCATCACGCGCGCGGCCACTACTTTCGGATGCGCCAGCACCAGGTTGACGATGGCGTCGCACAGGGTTTCCTGCAGATTGATGTGGCCGCGGCTGATGATGTCCTGGATGCCGGGACGCACGAAGTCGTGGTTGACGATTTCGTCCAGGTCGTCCGAAATCGGGGTGTTCCACTCCAGCGGCACCCAGAACTCGATGTTCACGACGACGTGTTGCGACTTGTTCTTTTCGTGGGAATAGGCGCCGATCTCCATGTCCAGGCGGTAATCGCGGATGAAGAGGCGGCGGCAGTGTTCCAGGCGCGGGTGAATGAACATTAGGTATTCCTGTTGATGAGGCTGAAATCGCGGGACATGGGCATCAGGTGCTGGCCGCCATCGACCAGCAGCGTGGTGCCGGTCAATGCCCGGTTGCTTGCGGCAAACACAACGGCCTGCGCCACCTCGTCCGGCCGGCTCGACTCTCCGAGCGGCGACAGCGCGTGGGTGGCGCAGAATTGTTCTTCGGTCTGCAAATGGCTGATCAATGTCAGCCCCGGCGCCACGCCGACCAGGCGCACGCGCGGCGCCAGCGCTTGCGCCAGCATGGTGGTGGCGCTTTCCAGCGCCGCTTTCGAGAGGGTGTACGACAGGAAGTCGGGGTTCAGGTTGTACAGCTTCTGGTCGAGCAGGTTGATCACCACCGACTGCTCGCCCTCGGGCGTCGCCTCGTATAGCGCTTGCGCCAGCAGGACCGGCGCCGCCAGGTTGATGTGCATGTGGCGGTCCAGGCGCGCGTGCGAGAAATCGAGAGCGGCATCATAATCGAAAAGCGAGGCGTTGTTGACGACGCAGCTGACCCGCCCCAATAAAGTGTTCGCTTCTGGCAACAAGCGGCGCACGGCGGCCTCGTCGGCCAGCTCGCACTGCAGGGCGCAGGCGCGCCGGCCCAGGGCCTGGATCTCGGCCACGGTGCGTTCGGCGTCATCGCGCGAGGCGCCATAGTGGACCACGATGTCCCAGCCGGCCGCGGCCAGTTCGAGCGCGATGCTGCGTCCCAGCCGCTTGGCGGCGCCGGTGACCAGCGCGACTTTGGCGACTTTGGAGGATGTGGAAGAGGTTGTGCTCATCAATGTTGGCGCGCCATCGGTAGAATGGCGGTTTGCCCTTGGTTCTTCATTAAAATAACGCGATGTCCCTGCCCGTACCCGACCCCGACGCGCTCGCCGCGTCCCAAGCCCTGCAACGCCTGATCGCCGCCGAGATTGAACAACAAGGCGGCAGCATCGCGTTTTCGCGGTTCATGGAACTGGCGCTGTATGCGCCCAGGCTCGGGTATTACAGTGGCGGCGCGTCCAAGCTCGGCGCGGCGGGCGACTTCACCACCGCGCCCGAGATCACGCCGCTGTTCGGCGCGACCCTGGCGCGCGTGGCAGCCGCTATTATCGCCCAAAGCGCGCCCGACATCATCGAGTTCGGCGCCGGCACCGGCCGCCTGGCGCGCGACGTCATCACCGCGCTGGAGAAGCAGGGCGTGGGGCTGAACTCGTACACCATCATCGAACTGTCGGGCGAACTGCGCGCGCGCCAGCAGGAAGCGCTGGCCGACTTGCCGCAGGTGCGCTGGCTGGACGCGATGCCGGAAATCTTCAGCGGCGTGGTGCTGGCCAACGAGGTGCTGGACGCCATGCCGGTCGAGCTGGTCATCCGCACGGCCGGCGGCTGGATGCGCCAGATGGTCACCGTCGACAACGGCGCGTTCGCCTTCGTGCAGGAAGCCCTTGGCCCCGAGCTGCACGAACAATTGATTCGTCAAGTGCCCGAGCACCAGCACATGTTGGAAGGCTATGTCACCGAGCTGCATCCGGTCGGCACCGGCTTCATGGGTTCGCTGGCGCAGATGTTCGCCGGCGGGCGCGGCGCCGCCATCCTGCTCGACTACGGCTTCCCGGCCCACGAGTACTACCTCGACCAGCGCCTTGGCGGCACCCTGATGTGCCACTACCGCCATCATGCCCACCCGGATCCGTTTTATTTGCCGGGCCTGCAGGACATCACGGCCCACGTCGACTTCACGGCGATGGCGCTGGCGGCCCAGGATGCCGGCCTGCCGGTGCTGGGCTACATGAGCCAGGCCGCCTTCCTGCTCGGCGCCGGCATTGGCGAACTGTTGCTGGAATACGACCCTGAACAAGCGATTTCGTATCTACCCCATTCCAGGGCAGTGCAAAAGCTGGTCTCTCCTGCTGAAATGGGGGAGTTGTTCAAGGTGCTGATAGTTGGTAAAGATGTGCAATTGCCCGATGCAATCGTGCGCGCGGACCGCAGCCACAGGTTGTAGACTATTTGTCATCTTGCACAGCGGACACAAATCCGGCTAAGCTGTGAGACTGGACGGTCAGATATTCTCCGCGCCTGATGGGCAACCAGAATCGGCTGAGGACAATGACGGCGGCAGGCACGAGCGGGCAGACTTGACACACCATGGCCAAGATTCACACACACTATGACAACCTGAAGGTGTCGCGTCATGCGCCGCAGGAAGTGATTCGTGCATCCTACAAGGCCCTGAGCCAGAAATACCATCCCGACAAGAATCCGGGCGACGAAAAGGCCGCCCGTATCATGGCGATCGTCAATACCGCCTACAACATCCTGTCCGACCCGATCCGGCGCAAGGAGCACGACGACTGGATCGCGTCCGAGGAATGGGAAGTCGAGTGGGTGGAAAGCTCCAACGCCAAGGACGGCGCGCCGAAAAAGGGCCCGGAAGCGGCCTGGGAAGCCCAGCCGCCGCCGCGCCCGCGCCGTGCCCGCCTGGCGCGCGATTCGCGCTGGTGGCTGGGCCTGATGGGCGCCTTCATCGCCGGGGCGTCGGTGGCGGTGATGGTCGGCGAACAGCCACAGATGCTGCCCAGCGCCCTGGCCTGGAGCGGCCTGGACAAGGCGGAGGCGAAGCCGGTTGCCAAGGCGGATGCACTCAGCGTCGCCCATGCCGACGAGCCCGGCCGCGACGCCAGCACCGACGGCTGGGCCAGGCGCAGCGGCGCCGGCGCCAACAGCGCTGCAGGCACCGGCTCGGCGCTCGGCGTCAAGGAACCGCCGCCCGAGGTGCGCGCGTTGGCCGTCACCCAGCTGGTGGTGCCGGAACATGCGCCCGACTGCGGCACCGACCTGCACACCCTGAGCGCACCCAGCGGCGACCCGTGGCCGGTCGAATCGAGCTACCTGCCCGGCTACCCGGTCGGCAACGACGGCACCGAGATGCAGGTGCTGATCGACAATAGCGCGAACGCCTCTCCGGTGTTCGTCAAGCTGTACGACCTTGACCGCCGCTCGAACGTGCGCCACGCCTACGTGCAGTCGCGCTCGACCTTCAATATCGACAAGCTGGCCGCGGGCAAGTACGAAGTGCGTTACCAGAACATCATCGTCGGCGCCAATAAATCGGACTGCGACGCCAACCGCCGCACCGCCCTGTACCAGGCCACCGCGCCGACGCCGGAAGCCTGAAAACCGGCCCCGGCCCACTGCGCTGTCGTTTTTTGACCGCATCGCTCGCTACGGCGCCGCGTCTTTACCCGATTTAGCTTAATTTATTTCCCGGTCGTAATATACTGATCCGACGCCACGCGCCCGTGCCGCCACGGCTTATACGGATAACAATGAACGAACTGGAAGGCCTGTCGGCCCTGATCATCGAGCCCCACGCCGGGATGCGGGCCAGCATCCACAGCATGCTCACCTTGTGCGGCATTACCCGGATCGAGCACGCCAGCACCTCGAACCAGGCCGTCAAGCACCTGACCCTGCGTTCGTTCGACCTGATCCTGTGCGAGTACGACCTGGAAGGCGGCCAGGACGGCCAGCAATTGCTGGAAGACCTGCGTCATCACAAGCTGATGCCGCTCGCCACCATGTTCTTCATGGTCACCGCCGAAGGCAACCACAGCAAGGTGGTCAGCGCCGCCGAACTCGCGCCCACCGACTATGTCCTGAAACCGTTCACCGCCGAGCGCCTGCTGGAACGCATCGCGCGCGCGCTCGACAAGCGCAATGCCTTCCTGCCGGTCTATACCCTGATGGAAGCGGGCGACCAGCACGAAGCGATCCAGGCCTGCATCGACGGCCAGCGCCTGCACACGCGTTACGCGATCGACTTCCTGCGCCTGCGCGCCGAGCTGCACATGTTCCTGGGCGAAGCCGAACAGGCCGAGCCGATCTACCGCGAGCTGGTCGAGATCAAGGCCATCGCCTGGGCACGTTTAGGCCTGGCCAAGACGCTATTCCTGCGCAAGCGCTACGCCGAGACGCGCGACATCCTGGAAGACCTGGTCGACAGTAACCGCAACTTCGTCGACGCCTATGACTGGCTGGCGCGCACCCATGCCGCCGCCGGCGAACTCGACAAGTCGCAGGCTGTGCTGAGCGAAGCGGTGGCGGTGTCGCCGCACGCGGTGCGGCGCCTGCGCACGCTGGCCGACACCGCCTTCGAGGCGGGCGACGTCGACACCGCCGAAAAAGCCTTGCGCCAGGTGGTGGGCAAGGCCAAGTATTCGGAATTCCGCGATCCCGAAGACCATGTGAAACTGGTGCGCGCGCTGGTGACCAAGGGCGACCCGGTGTCGGCCGCCACCGTGGTGCGCGATCTCGAGCGCTCGATGGGCGGACGCACGAATATCGGGTTGTGCAGCGCAATCGCCTCGGCCCTGGTGCACGAATACACCGGAAACGAAGTGCGCCTGGGCGAGTCGCTCACAAGCGCGCTGGCCGCCTGCAAGGATGCGCCGGGACTGTCGTCCGAGCTCAAGCTGGAGCTGGCGCGCAGCTGTCTCGACAACGGCATGGAAGAGGGCGCCACCGGCATCGTGCGCGACGTGATGCGCAACGCTGCCAACGACGCCGCGCTGAACCGCGCCATGGGCGTGATGGAGAAAGCCGGGCGCGGCGAACTGGCGCGCGAGCTGGCCCAGCAGAGCCGCCAGCACGTGGTCGACCTGGTCGCCGACGGCGCTGCGCGCGCCAAGAACGGCGACTACCAGGGCGCGGTCAAGCTGATGCTGGCGGCGGCGGAGAAATTGCCGAACAACCCGGCGGTGGCGTTCAACGCCGCGCTGGCTACCTTGCGTTGCCTCGAACACCTGGGCTGGGACGACCGTCTCGGCCAGCAGGCGATCGGCCTGATCGGCAACGTGCGCAAGCTCGACCCCCTCAATCCGAAACTGCCTCCCATGACCGCGCTGCACCAGCAGATCCTCAAGCGCTATGGCAAGGGCGGCGCGGCGCGCCCGCGCAAGGCAAGCTGACCTGACCAGGCTGAACCCATCATGGCGGACATTCCCCAGGACGGCGCCGCGCGCCGCGTGCGCCCTGCCTTGCTGCGCAAGGTGGCCGGCAACGACGCCATGTTCGCGCTCGGCACCGCGGTCGCGCGCGTGATCGAGATGACCTCGTCCAGCGACCGCGGCACGCAAGACCTGGCGCTGCACGTGATGTCCGACCTGGCCCTGACCCAGCGTATCCTGCGCCTTTCGAACGCAGTGCAATACCGCAGCGCCGGCGGCAGCCAGGTGACCACTGTCTCGCGCGCGATTTCCCTGCTCGGCTTCGACAATGTGCGCAGCGCCGCGCTGGCCATGCTGCTGGTCGATGCGCTCGACGGCGGCCAGCAGGACGCCGCCGTGCGCGCCGAGCTGGAAGCGGCCCTGTGCGCCAGCATGGTGGGACGCGAGATGGCGCGCATCAGCCCGTACAAGGGCGGCGAGGAAGCGTCGATCTGCTGCCTGTTCAAGAACCTGGGGCCGCTGCTCGTCGCCAGCCACGAATACGAGCGCTACCGCGAGATCGCGGCGCTGGTGGCGGCCGACAAGTACACGCCGGCGCAGGCCTCGCAACTGATCCTGGGCTGCAGCTATGCGGCATTGGCCGAAGCGGTGCTGGTCGAGTGGGACATTCCCGAGCTGATCGTGCGCGCCCAGGCCGCGCTGGCGCCGGGCCCGCTGCCGGTGGCGCAGGACCGCAGCGAATGGATGTGCCAGGTAGCCTCGTTCGGCCTCGACATCGCGCGCCTGATGGGGCGCAGCCACGAGCCGGCGCTGTCGCCCGAGGTGGCTGCGCTGCTGGAGCGCTACGGCGCAGCGCTGGAGCTCGATCAAGAGGCGATCGAGACCCTGTTCGGCACGGTGCAGGAAGGCATGACCGCCATGCTGCAGAGTTTGAGCTTCGAGCGGGCGCCGAAGAGCGACACGCCGCCGGCGGACGGCTTGCCGGGCGTGCTGATGCTGGCTTCGCTCGACGCCGGCGCCGACGACGAGGATGAGTATCACCCCAGCGGCAAACCGAAGAACGCGGCCGAGCGGCTGCTGGCCGGGCTGCAGGAAGTCACGCTGCTGCGCGGCTCCGGTCAGGCCGCGATGCACGAGGTGGCGATGGCGGCCCTGTCCACGCTGCACGGCGCCATGCGATTCCGCTTCTCCACGCTATGCCTGCGCGACGCACGCAGCAGCCAGTACCGGGCGCGCGCAGCACTGGGCGAGGGCGCAGGGGGCGAAGTAGCAGCGCTGCAGGCCGGCTTCGCGTTTCCCGCAGCCAGCCGGCGCGACCTGTTCCACCTGGCGCTGCAAAACGACGTCGACATGATGATCGCCGACGCTTTCAGCCCCAAGATCCGCGACTTGCTGCCGGCCTGGTACAAGACCCTGCTGCCGGACGCCGAGAGCTTCATCGTGCTGCCCTTGGTAGTGAACAAGGTGCAGCTGGGCCTGTTCTACGCCGACCGCATCGTACCGGCGCCGGAAGGCGTGCCATCAGATGAGACCGCGTTGATCAAGGCGCTCAAGGCACAGGTGCTGGCGGCGCTGGCACCTGCCTGAGCCCGCGTTTGGCGGTGGGGATTAAATATTTTCATGCCATGCAAAAATCACCCTTGCAGCTTTACAGTCGGCCCGTTACAATCACGCCCCGAAGCAACGCTGTCAGGCGAAGTAGAAAATCTTCTACCAAAACCTGATTGACAGTACGTTGAGCTTGCTTCATACTCTGCGGTTCTTCGCGGTGGGGTGGCCGAGTGGTTAAAGGCAGCAGACTGTAAATCTGCCCTCTCTGAGTACGCTGGTTCGAATCCAGCCCCCACCACCAAAAAGAAGATCTGTGAAGTCGGATAGAAGTTGTACCTCGCGGGTGTAGCTCAATGGTAGAGCAGAAGCCTTCCAAGCTTACGACGAGGGTTCGATTCCCTTCACCCGCTCCAGTTAGTGCGGTGGTTTCTACATCGCAAAAATCAGCCCTTGTAGCTCAGTGGTAGAGCACTCCCTTGGTAAGGGAGAGGCCACGTGTTCAATCCACGTCAAGGGCACCAGAATTTTGGTTGGCAGTCGTAGCACTCGCCCGTCAGGTGTGCCTGGTAATTCCCAAAAATATCGTTAGATCTTAGGAGTCTGAAATGGCAAAAGGTAAATTCGAACGGACCAAGCCGCACGT
>NZ_JASNRA010000010.1:41680-188030 GCF_030411955.1 Massilia sp. YIM B02443 | reverse complement strand
TGAGCAAGATACAAGGGTTGGCGGCTCCGCCGCCGACGCGTCCAACTCCGGCTTGAGGTGCCACGATGCGTGCACTGGTTGAACGCGTCGGCGGCGGAGCCGCCAACCCTACGCCAATCGGACGCAAGCCTTGAAGCCACCGATCCCATGTTTGAGCGATAATCGCTCTTTCTCCACATTCACACGCACGCATGTCCATCCGTCTGATCGTCGGCCTCGGCAACCCTGGCCCGGAATACGAACAAACCCGCCACAACGCCGGCTTCTGGCTGGTCGACAACCTGGCCAACAGCCTGCCGGGCTGCCGCCTGCAGCGCGAATCGCGCTTCAATGCGCTGGTGGCCAAGACCTCGATCGCCGGCAATGACGTCTGGCTGCTCGAACCGCAGACCTATATGAACCGCTCCGGCCAGTCGGTCGGCGCGCTGGCGCGCTTCTATAAAATCAATCCGGACGAAGTGCTGGTCGTGCACGACGAACTCGACATGCTGCCGGGCGTCGCCAAGCTCAAGAAGGGTGGCTCCTCGGGCGGCCACAACGGACTGAAGGACATCACCGCGGCCCTCGGCACCCAGGAATACTGGCGCCTGCGCATCGGCATCGGCCATCCGCGCAGCCTGAACCTGCAGCAGGCGGTGGCCGACTTCGTGCTGCACCGCCCGCGCCGCGAAGAACAGAGCCTGATCGACGAGTCGATCGACAAGGCGCTGCACATCATCCCGCTCGTCTGCGAGGGCAAGCTCGACACGGCAATGATGCGGTTGCACAGCGCATGATGGTTGCACAGCGCGTGCCTGCAAGCAGCTTCACCCTCCCTTGACCACCACCTGCGTGCGCAGGTCGCGCAGCATGCGCTCGAGCGCCGGCCGCATGCGCCGGTAGTCGGCCGGCGAGCAGGTCGCCGCCGTGTGGCGGAATTTCAACTGGCGCTTCACCGTCACCAGCAGGCCGCGCCGTTCGTAGCGCGAGCGGTAGGCGAAGTTGGCGTCGTCCACCTTCAGCGCGCGCGGCAGCGCCAGCACGCGCGCCCGTTTCGGCAGGCTGAACTGCAACTCGTCCTCGGCGTCGATCGCCGGGCAGACGAATTCCTGGCGCCGCTCGGGTTCCTGCGCGAACGCCTGCATCGCATCGCCCAATCCGCCCCAGAAATTGTAGGTCGTCGCCAGCCCGGCCGGGCCCGGCAGCTGGGCAAAGCTGTCGCTGGCGCCACGGAAGGACAGGGTGTAGTCGTCGCCGACACTGTCGGTGTCTCCCGGTTCAAGTACGCCGCCGCCCACGTGGCCGAGTCCCTGCAGCATGCGTTCCACAAAGCGCTCGCGCTCGCTCGACGCCGTGGCGCGCACCACGCGCCGGTACGGTTCGGCCTGGGCGCCGCTGCTGGTGCGCGTGACCCGGAAGGCGCTGCTGCCGTCGGGCCGGATGTCGAAGCGCGTCAGCGTGCGGCTGCGCGCCGGCTGGAAGAACGGGATCATCGCGAATTCGCCCGAGCGCGCCAGCACTGCCGGCTTGCCGAGCAGGCTGGGCGGGAGGAAGCCGCCCGCCACCGATTCGGCAGTGGGGTCGAGGTACAGCTGCAGCGACGGCACGTAGACGATGGCGTGGTTCAGCACGCCGAGCGTGGGCACCTCGGGCAGGCGGTAGGCGTCGCCGTTGTTGACCAGCGCCACCGTGCTGTCGATGCCGGCGCTGCCCAGCATCGCTTCGAGCAGCGTCGCATGGTCCTTGCAGTCGCCGTAGCGGTTCGCCAGCACGCTCGTGGCCGCGTGCGGCACCACGCCGCCCGGGCCGAGGTAGACGCCGACGTAGCGCACGTTCCTGCGCACCCAGTCGGATAGCGCGATCGCGCGCTCGCGCCGGTCGACGATGCCGCCTGCGACGCGCGCCGCCAGCGCCGCCACGCCATCGTCGGCCAGCGCCTTGCCGGCGGCGCGTTCCTGGTAAGCGCGCGCGAAGGCGGCGTAGTCGGGGAAGGTCGAGACCGCGAGCCGCTTGCCGTAGTCGAGGTAGCTGACCGAATCGGCCTCGATGCGGGCGTTGTCGCCATCCACGTAACGCCAGGCGTAACGGCGCTTGCCGGGTGCGCTTGTGCCCGCTGCCACACCGGGCAGCGCCTCGAACCCCACTGCGTCGGCGTGCAGCGGCATCGGCGCCGGCATGTCGTAGATCAGGCGAAAGTCGCGATGCCGGTGGAAGCGCGCCGCGGTCAGGTCTTCGAACTGGCCGGGAAACAGCGGCGTGTGGCGCCGCACGACGTAGCGCACCGCCACCCGGTCACCGGGCTGGACGTCGGGGAACACCACGATCTTGAGGCGCGTGTCCTGGAACATCGGCGCGTCGAGCGAGGCGGCTTCTTGCTGGTCGCGGATCTGGTGCGGCTGCACCGGCAGGCGCCGGCCGTCGGCCTTGTCGGTGTGCGCCTCGACCGAGACGATGTTGTCGAGCGACTGGTTGTAGGCGATGTAGTGCTGCGCGTGTTCGTGCACGGCCTCGCGCGTGGCGATGGTCTTCACCTGTTCGACCGTGAGCAGGTAGCTGCCGTCGGGCTCGACGACGAAATGCTGGACGTGGCGCTCGACCGTCACCGAATGGTCGGTGCCGTGGTCGCTACCGTGGTCGGTACCGGGTGCCCGCGCCAATGCCGGGTCGGAAAGCGACCACAAAAGCAGACTCAGCATGACGATGAAGCGCAGGGACATGGTGTTCTCCAGGCACGCGACCGACCCATGTTACGGGGCGGCGCAAGGCCGCGCTTGATCCGGCGCAAGCGCTCTCGTCCTGCCGCGATACCTGCGATAATTTCGCCATGAAGGCACTCACATTCCACGCCGGACCGCTGGCCATGGCGCGCATCGCAGAGCACGGCTTGCGCGCGCGCGACATCGCCATTGTGCCCGGCGCCGCCGGCGGCCCCAAGGGCCTGATCTTCCAGGCACTCGACAGCTGGATGTTCGGCGAATGGTTTCCGACGGCGCCACGCGAACGCGACCTGATCGGCGCGTCGATCGGCGCCTGGCGCATGGCCGCCGCCTGCCAGAAGGATCCGGCCAGGGCCTTCGCGCTGCTGGGCGAACTGTATGCGGGACAGCGCTATACCAGCCTCAAGCCCACCCCGCACGAGATCGACGCGGTGGTGCAGGCGCTGCTGGCCGAGCTGGTGCGCGGGCATGAGGACGATATCCTCAACCATCCCCATTACCGCCTGCACCTGATCGCCGCGCGCGGCCGCCGTTCGCTGGCGGCGCCCGGCCATCGCAATGCCGAGCTGCGCGGCTTCATTTCGGCCGCCCTGCACAATGCCGCGTCGCGCGCCTGGCTGGCGCGCCTGATGGAGCGCGTGGTGATCGGCGACATGCGCGTAGGCGACGCACGCAGTCCGGCGCCCTGGCTGCGCGAACCCTTCGACGCCTTCACCACGCATTTCACGCCACTCACACGCGATAACCTGGCGCCGGGCTTGCTGGCCTCGGGCACGCTGCCGCTGATCATGAAGGCGGTCACCGGCATCGCCGACGCGCCCGAAGGCAGCTACTGGGATGGCGGCATCGTCGACTACCACCTGGCGCTGCCGTATTCGCGGGCCGTGCCGACAGACGCGCAGGAGCAGGGCGAACTGGTGCTGTATCCCCACTTTACCTCGCACATCGTGCCGGGCTGGCTCGACAAGAGTTTCCCCTGGCGGCGCGTAGCACGCGGTCCGAACCGCGGCTGGCTCGACAACATGCTGCTGGTGTCGCCGTCGGAAGAATTCCTGCGCACCCTCCCGAACGGCAAGCTGCCCGACCGCAACGATTTCCACTTCTATGGCCTGAACCACGACGAGCGCATCCGCGTCTGGCAACGCGCCATCGGAGAAGGCGAACGCCTGCGCGACGAGCTGGCCGCCTTCGCCGAGCGCCCCGAGCTGGCGCGCATCCTGCCGATCTAGCGACGAAGATGCAGCGCAAAGCGTTGCACGGCAGCGCGCGCCGCGCCGTTTTTTGCGGCAGGGCAGGGCGTCCGGGGTTACAATGTGGGGTTTGAGAGCGCCCGCCTGGCCGCTCGCGTTTACCGAATCCGAAAGAAATCTCCATGACCCTCAAATGCGGCATCGTCGGCCTGCCCAACGTCGGCAAGTCCACCCTGTTCAATGCGCTGACCAAGGCCGGCATCCCGGCTGAAAACTATCCGTTCTGCACCATCGAGCCGAACGTGGGCGTGGTCGAAGTGCCGGATCCGCGCATCGACGCGCTGAGCGACATCGTCAAGCCGGAGCGCGTGGTCAAGGCCATCGTCGAGTTCGTCGACATCGCGGGCCTGGTGGCCGGCGCCTCGAAGGGCGAGGGCCTGGGCAACCAGTTCCTGTCGCACATCCGCGAAACCGACGCCATCGTCAACGTGGTGCGCTGCTTCGAAGACCCGAACGTGATCCACGTGGCCGGCAAGGTCAGCCCGATCGACGACATCGAAGTCATCCAGACCGAACTGGCGCTGGCCGACATGGGCACCGTCGAGAAAGCCATCCACCGCGAGAACAAGAAAGCGCGCTCGGGCGACAAGGACGCGGCCAAGCTGGTCGCGCTGCTGGAACGCCTGATGCCGCACCTGAACGAAGGCCAGCCGGTGCGCACCATGGGGCTGGACAAGGAAGAGATGGCGATCATCTATCCGCTGCACCTGATCACCGCCAAGCCGGCGATGTTCGTGGCCAATGTCTCGGATACCGGTTTCACCAACAACCCGCTGCTGGACCAGCTGACCGAGTTCGCCAACAAGCAGAATGCCCCGATCGTGGCCATCAGCGCCGCCATCGAAGCCGAGATCGCCGAGATGGACGACGCCGACAAGGCCGACTTCCTGGGCGACATGGGCATGGACGAGCCGGGCCTGGACCGCCTGATCCGCGCCGCCTTCAAGCTGCTCGGCCTGCAGACCTACTTCACCGCCGGCGTGAAGGAAGTGCGCGCCTGGACCGTGCCGATCGGCGCCACCGCCCCGCAGGCAGCCGGCGTGATCCACACCGACTTCGAGCGCGGCTTCATCCGCGCCCAGACCATCTCGTACGACGACTTCCTCACCTACAAGGGCGAGGCGGGCGCCAAGGAAGCGGGCAAGATGCGCGCCGAGGGCAAGGAATACATCGTCAAGGATGGCGACGTGCTGAACTTCCTGTTCAACGTCTGATCCATCGGGCGCCGCGGCGCCCAACCCCTCGCAAGCCCTTCCCAGCCGGAAGGGCTTGTTGCTTTTCGGCTTCTGCATTAAGTGCTCAGCAGTATTTTTCCTTCCTCTGCAAGAATGAATCAGTCAATCCCCCTGCCGTACTGGCGCGCCGCGCTAGCCGAAGTCAGCCTGCTGCATCCCGAAGTCGCGCCCGCCAGCCAGCCGATCGCCATCGGGCAGGTCGACGGCGAATGGCGCGTCACGCGTGCCGCGCCCCACGTACCGGGCTGGGTCGAGCAGCAGTTCGCCGCCAGCAAGCTCGAACGCAGCGGCCGGATTCCGTTCGTATTGGTGCCGGCGCGGCTGGCGCCGGCGGCCAGCCACGGCGTCAAGCAAGATGGCGCCGAACTGCACCGGGGCGCGTCGGTGCTGTGCATTCCCTGCTGGCTGGACCGCGAGGGCGTGCTCACGCCCGACCCGGAACGCCTGCCGTGGATGCCACGCGATCTGCTGGAGCCGACGCTGCGCCGCACCTCGCTCGGCACGCTGGACAGCCATGACGCGTTCATCGGCAGCCTGCCGCTGAAACCGGGCGGCATGGACGAGCTGCTGCGCATCGCGGCGCAACTGTTCGAGGCGGTGACCGGCGCCGGTTTGCCCGCGCTGGCATCGCATGCCGGGGAACAGCGCCTGCCCGATTTCGCCCTCGACGAGCAGCACCTGGTATCCGGCTGGCACGGGATGCCCTACGAGCCGCCGGTGGTCGCGCGCCACCTGGTCAAGCTGGTCGACAGCATCATCGCCGAGCGCCCGCCGACGCCGCTGCTCGACGCGCTGCGCACGCTGCCCGAGTCCCCGGCGCGCGCCCCGGCCACGCTGAAGGAAGCCGCGCCGTACCACGCGAAGACGGTCGGCCACATGCATCCGGGCTATCCGCTGTCGCCATCGCAGCGCACCGCGATGGACGAACTGCACCGTCTGCCGGAAGGGAAGGTGCTGGCGGTCAACGGCCCGCCGGGCACGGGCAAGACCACGCTGCTGCAAAGCGTGGTGGCGCAGCTGTGGATCGACGCTGCACTGGCCGGCGCCGAGTGCCCGCTGATCGTGGTCGCCTCGACCAATGTGAAGGCGGTCGAGAACGTGCTGGACAGCTTCGAGCGCATCGCCATCGAGACCGGCCACAAGCGCTGGCACCCGTACCGGCGCGGCTTCGGCCTGTTCCTGGCGTCCGAGTCGCGCCAGAGCCAGCATCCGCTGGCGAGCGGCAAAAGCCATCCGTTCGAGGAGTTCGAAACGCCGCAGGGACTGGCGGCGGTGGAGCGCCATTACCTCGATTGCGCGGCGATGCACTTCCGGCGCCGCAGCGACGGTGTGGGCACCGTGCTGCACGAGCTGCACGCCGAACTGGCCGGCCTGGCGGCGCGCATCGAGACCCTGATCGAGGCGCGTCAGGCGCTGTTCCATGCCTTCGGCCAGGACCTCGAGACCGGCGCCGTGGCCGGCTACCGCAGCTTGCTCGCCAGCTGGAACGCCGAGCTGGCGCGCTGCAGCCAGGAGCTGGCGCAGCTGCGCGCCGCGATGGACGAGTGCGACGCGGCCAGCGCCACCGTCCTGCGCGACTACGAAGCGCGGCGCGACGACATCGTGCAGGCCGAAAAACTGTGGACCACCTACCTGGCCGCCTCGCCCTTGTGGCTCGACCTGCTCAGCTTCATCCCGCCGCTGCGGCGCAAGCGCATGGCGCTCGACCGCCAGGCGTTGCTGGCGCATCCGCTCACTGCGGATTTGCTGCACCGCGCCGACGGCGTGCCTGGGCACTTCCACATGCTCAAGAAGGAAGCGCTGCAGCACAAGACCGCGGCGCTGGCGTCGCTGCTGGCGCAGAAGCAGGCGCTGGCCGACGGGGTCGACGCCCACAAGGCGGCCGTGGCCCAGGCCGAGCAGGAACGGGCGCGCGTCGCGGCCGCGTTCGGCGCCTGGCAGGCGGTGGCGGGCGACGACCCGGACCTGCTCGACGCCAGCCTGGCCAACCTGAACGATTACCTGGACACCCGGCTGCGCACGCGCATGTTCGCGCTCGCCGACTGGTACTGGTCGGGACAATGGATCCTGGAAGTGCGCCAGCGCATCCGCAGCGCCGCCAAGGACAGCAAGGGCCGGCGCAAGCTGGAAGCCAAGTATCGCCGCTTCGCCAAGCTTTCTCCCTGCCTGGTGTCGAACTTCCACATGGCGCCATCGTTCTTCACCGCCTGGGAAGGCGAGGACATGCCGTTCTGGAACACCATCGACCTGCTGGTGGTGGACGAGGCGGGGCAGGTGTCGCCCGAGGTCGGCGCGCCGATGTTCGCGCTGGCGCGGCGCGCGCTGGTGGTGGGCGATACCTTCCAGATCGAACCGGTATGGAACAGCAGCGAAGCGCTGGATCGCGCCAACGCCGTCAAGTTCGGCCTGGCGCCGTCGATGCACGACCCGGCCTACGACGCATTGGCCGAGGCCGGCCATGCCGCGGCCAGCGGCAACCTGATGCGCATCGCCAACCGCAGCTGCGCCGTGCAGCAGTATCCGGAAATGCGCGGCCTGATGCTGACCGAGCACCGCCGCAGCGTGCCGGAACTGATCGGCTACTGCAACACGCTGATCTATGGCGGGCGCCTCGAGCCGAAGCGGCCGCCGCTGGCGCCGGAAGACCGCATTCTGCCGCCGTTCGCGCTGCACCACGTCGCCGGCAGCGACAGCCGGCGCGGCGGCAGCCGCTGGAACGACAGCGAGGCGGCGGCGCTCGTCGACTGGCTCAAGGCCAACCGCCAGCGCATCGAGCAGCATTACGTGGACGCGAACGGCGCGCCGACGCCGCTGTGGAAACTGGTCGGCATCGTGACGCCGTTCGCGGCCCAGGCCGGCGCCATCGAACGGCGCCTGCGGCGCGAGCTGCCGGACCTGCTGCGTCCGGAAAGCCGGCTGACCGTCGGCACCGTGCACGCGCTGCAGGGCGCCGAGCGCGCCATCGTGCTGTTCTCGCCCACCTACGGCGACGGCTTCAATGGCAGCGCCTTCTTCGACCAGACCCCGAACATGCTCAACGTCGCGGTGTCGCGCGCGAAGGACAGCTTCATCGTCATCGGCAACCGCAAGCTGTTCGACGCCGATCGCCCGGCTCTGCCGTCCGGTCTGCTGGCGGCTTGCCTCGGCGGGCAGCCGGTGGACGCGGCGGCGTAAGGGACAAGCTACGCCGGCGGCGGATTCCGACAAGAGATTTAAGCCTTTCGGAGTCGCGCCGGCGCTGCCGTTTGCTGCCATACTGTTGGCCTTACCTGTTTCCGTTCTTTCGCTGACAGCATGGCTACCATCTCCGAACTCGTCCTTTATCCGATCAAATCCTGCGCCGGCCTGTCGGTGCCGGAAGCGATGCTGTGCATCGACGGCCTCGCGGCGCAGGGCGTGTACGACCGCGAATGGATGGTGATTACGCCCGACGGCTTGTTCCTGACCCAGCGCGAATTCCCGCGCATGGCGGTGATTGCGCCGCGCATCGAAGGCGACACGCTGCTGGTGAACGCGCCGGGCATGACGTCCCTGACGCTGCCGCTGGCGCACGACGCCGCCGCGGCCTCAACGGCGGTGCAGATCTGGGACGACCGGGTGTCGGCCGCCGATTGCGGCGAGGCTGCGGCACTCTGGTTCTCGGGCGCGATCGGCGCCCCGTGCCGGCTGGTGCGCTTCCGTCCCGACGTGGTGCGCCCGACCAGCACCAAATGGACGGGCGGCGTGCGCGCCGCCGCGCGCTTCTCGGACGGCTATCCGATCCTCTTGATCGGCCAGTCCTCGCTCGACGACCTGAACCTACGCCTGCAGCGGGCAGGGCGCGACGTGCTGCCGATGAACCGCTTCCGCCCCAACCTGGTGGTGGACGGCATCGACGCCTTCGAGGAAGACTTCGTCGGCGCCTTCACCGCCGACGGCGTGGCGCTGCGCCCGGTCAAGCCGTGCGCGCGCTGCCCGATTCCCGCCATCGACCAGGCGACCGGCATTCCCGGCCCCGATCCGCTCGACATCCTGCAAGCCTACCGCGCCAACGTGCGCATGGACGGCGCCGTCACGGTCGGCATGAACGTGATCGTGGCGGACGGCATCGGCCACACGGTGCGTGTCGGCCAGCAGCTGGATGCTGAGTTAGCCTTTTGAAGCAGGCCTCTTGAAGCTGGCCTTCTAAAGCGCCGGGTACTATGCAGTAACACCGCGACAGTGTCGCTTATCGTCTACGGCGATCCGTTTTTCATATCCAAGCATTCCGGGATGGCGTAATGTTACGGTTATTGCTGAAAGGAATGCTTTATGCATGAGCCAAGCGCGTCGACGCGAGAACTGATGGCGGAAAACGAGACCTTGCGCGCGCGCATGGCGTACCTGCTCGAACAGGCGGAACGCAACCATGAAATCATGTGCCGCCACCAGGCCTTCGACTTGCAGATCGTCGGCGCCGGCAGCTTTCCCGACCTGATCTCGACCATCTTCCGCACGCTGCCGGTGATCTCGGAACTGGACATCGTGACGCTGTCGCTGGTTGACCCGGATGCCGACATCTATACCGTGATGCATCGCCTGGGCGTGGATTTCGAAGGGTTCCCGCACCTGATGTTCTGCGAGCACGCGGTCGAGCTCGGCTTTGACATGTCGCCCGAGCGCCGCCCGCGTCCGCTGCTCGGGCCGTACGCCCCGAGTCAGCACTGCGCCGCCTTCCCCCATCCGCCCGCAGGCCTGCAGAGCGTGGCGCTGGTGCCGCTGCTGCGCAACACGCGCCTGATCGGCAGCCTGAACCTGGGCAGCGCCGACCCGACCCGCTTCACGCCGCAGCTCGGCACCGACTTCGTCGAGCACATGGGTTCGATCATCGCGATCTGCCTGGAAAACGTGATCAGCAACGAGATGCTGAAGTACATCGGCCTGACCGATTCGCTCACCGGCGTCTACAACCGCCGCTACATGGACCGGCGCCTGCTGGAAGAGATCGCGCGCGCGCGGCGCCAGGGCTACCGCCTGTCGTGCATGTACATCGACATCGATCATTTCAAGCAGGTCAACGATACCGTCGGCCACCAGGGCGGCGACGACGTACTGCGCGAAGTCTGCGCCCGCATCAAGGCCGAGCTGCGCATGTCGGACGCGCTGGGCCGCTTCGGCGGCGAGGAATTCGTGGTGCTGCTGATCGACGCCGACCTCGAAAGCGCAAGCGCCGTGGCGCAGCGCATCCGCGCCAGCGTGGCGGCGCAGCCGGTCGACCTGGGATCGGGCGAGCGGGTTGACGTGACGGTGTCGATCGGCGTGGCGGCGCTGGCCATTTCGCAGTTCCCGGCACAGTCGATCGAGAGCGCGCGCGAGATCGCGATCGAAACCGTGGCGCAGGATCTGGTGGCGTCGGCCGACGCGGCGCTGTACCAGGCCAAGGCCGGCGGGCGCAACAAGGTCGTCACGTTCGCCTGATCATGCTTATGCATGAATCGTAGGGTTGGCGGCTTCGCCGCCGACGCGGTGATAGATAGCCGCAAGATCATCCGGCACGATATCGGAACCGATAACAATCGACGCGTCGGCGGCGAAGCGCGGGGCCGCCCAGGCCAACCCTACAGCAGCCGTTCCTCGGCGCGGTTGAGCGCCTCGCCATCCCCGCGCAGCACCACCACGTCACCGGCCAGCAGCACCACCTCCGGCTCGGGCTCCAGCCCCTGCCCACCACGCCGCAGCGCCGTCACCTCGGCCCCGATCTCTTCCAGCTTCAATCCCGCCAGCCGCATCCCGACCGCCAGCGCCTGCGCATGCAAGCGCACCGAATGCAGCCGCACCTGCCCCGGTTCCAGGTCGTGCGCCGCGTCGCTCGCGCCGTGGAAGTAGCCGCGCAGCGCTGCATAGCGTTCGTCGCGCGCCGCCTGCACCCGGTGCACCACGCGCCGCAGCGGTACGCCCATCGTCACCAGCGCGTGCGAGGCCAGCATCAGGCTGCTCTCCAGCGCTTCCGGCACCACCTCGGTGGCGCCGGCCGCCTTGAGCACGTCCATGTCGCCGTCGTCGTGGCTGCGCACGATCACCGGCAGGTTCGGCGCCAGCTCGTGCACCAGGTGCAGCACGCGCAGCGCCAGGCGGGTGTCGGCGAAGGTGATCACCAGCGCGCTGGCGCGGTGGATGCCGGCCGCGATCAGGCTTTCGCGCCGCGCCGCATCGCCGTAGGAAACGCCGGCGCCGGCCGCCTGCGCTTCCTGCACCCGTTCGGGATCGAGGTCGAGCGCGTACCACGACAGTTTTTCCTCGCCCAGCAGCGTGGCCAGGCTTTGCCCGCTGCGCCCGAAGCCGGCGATGATCACGTGCTTCTGGGTCTTCATGGTGCGCGCCGCGATCTGGGTCAGTTGCAAGGATTGCGTCATCCATTCGTTGGCCGCGACCTTCAGCGCAATGCGGTCCATGTGGGCGATGATGAACGGCGCCGCCATCATCGACAGCACCATCGAGGCCAGCACCAGCTGCATCACGAACGGGTCGACCAGGCGCGACTCGGACGCGTGATTGAGCAGCACGAAACTGAATTCGCCGGCCTGCGCCAGCGCCAGGCCGGTGCGCATCGCGGTGCCCGGCGCCGCCCCGAAGGCGCGCGCCAGCAAGGCGATCAGGCCGAATTTCAGGCCGATCGCCAGCAACAGCAGCAGCAATACGGCCCACCAGTGCTCCAGCACCAGCGCCAAGTCGAGCAGCATGCCGATGGTGATGAAGAACAGCCCGAGCAGCACGTCGCGAAACGGCTTGATGTCTTCTTCCACCTGGTGCTTATACGGCGTCTCGGAGATCAGCATGCCGGCGACAAAGGCCCCCAGCGCCAGCGACAGGCCGGCCTGCTCGGTGATCCAGGCAGCACCCAGCGTTACCAAGAGCAGGTTGAGCATGAACAGTTCCTGCGAGCGGCGCTTGGCCACCACCGTGAACCAGCGTCCCATCAGCTTCTGACCGAAGAACAGCAGCAGCGCCAGCACCAGCGCTGCCTTCAGCGCCGCGTACCCCAGCGTCACCGCCAGGTCTTCCGGATCGCGCGCCAGCGCCGGGATCAGGATCAGCAGCGGCACCACCGCCAGGTCCTGGAACAGCAGGATGCCGATGATGCGCCGTCCGTGTTCGCTTTCGAGCTCGAGCCGCTCGGTGAGCAGCTTGACCACGATCGCGGTCGAGGACATCGCCAGCGCCCCGCCCAGCGCGAACGCGGCCTGCCAGCCCAGGTTCAGTTGCGGCAGCAGGAAGCCGGCCAGCAGCGCCAGGCCCATGGTCACGATCAGCGTGGCGGTCACCTGCGCCAGCCCGAGCCCGAACACGATGCGCCGCATCGAGCGCAGCTGGTTGAGCGAGAATTCGAGTCCGATCGAGAACATCAAAAACACCACCCCGAACTCGCCCAGCGCATGGGTGGTGGGGCTGTCCTCGGCCAGCGCCAGCGCGTGGGGACCGATCAGGACGCCGACGGCCAGGTAGCCGAGCATCGGCGGCAGGTGCAGGGAACGGAAGGCGACCACGCCGAGGACGGCGCAGCCCAGCAGCAGCAAGGTCAGTTCAAGGCCGGAATGCATCGGGCAAACGAGAGAGAAAGGAAGGCAGGGCGCTTGCCGCGGCAGGGGTGGGCAAGCTCCGGATTGTGGTGTCTGTTGTAGTTTGTTACGACTGGCAAGTTTTTTGCTTTCTCAATTCGTTTATACTTCTGGAATGAGTGTAACCGATCAAAAAACAATGTTGAAAAGTTTTGACGAGGCCCAGGTCCGGCGCGTGCTGGCGCTGGGTCGCGAGACCCTCGCCATCGAGGCCGACGCCATCCGCGCGCTGCAGGCGCGCCTGGGCGACGACGACAGCTTCGTGCGCGCCGCGCAGCTGATCTACGCCTGCAAGGGCCGGGTCGTGGTGTCGGGCATGGGCAAGTCGGGCCACGTCGGTCGCAAGATCGCCGCCACCCTGGCCTCGACCGGCACCCCGGCCTTCTTCATGCACCCGGGCGAAGCCGCGCACGGCGACCTGGGCATGGTGACGCCGAACGACGTCCTGATCGCGATCTCGAATTCGGGCGAATCGTCGGAACTGCTCGACATCCTGCCGGCCGTCAAGCGCATGGGCAGCGCGGTGATCGCGATGACCGGCAAGCCGGCCTCGCGCCTGGCGAAACTGGCCGAAGTCCATCTGAACATCCACGTCGACAAGGAAGCCTGCCCCCTGAACCTGGCGCCGACCACCAGCACCACCGTGACGCTGGCGATGGGCGACGCGCTGGCGGTGGCGCTGCTGGACGTGCGGGGTTTTCGCGAACAGGACTTCGCGCTGTCGCATCCGGGCGGCGCCCTCGGCCGCCGTTTGCTGACCCACGTGCGCGACGTGATGCGCAGCGGCGACGCGATTCCCGCCGTGGGCCCCGACACGCCGCTGGCGAAAGCGCTGCTCGAGATCAGCCAGAAGGGCATGGGCATGACCGCCATCGTCGACGACGAACGCCGTCCGATCGGCGTGTTCACCGACGGCGACCTGCGCCGCCTGATCGAGCGCATGCACGACTTCTCGAATATCCTGATCCGCGACGTGATGCATGCCAATCCGCGCCGCGTGCACCCCGAGCAGCTGGCGGTGGACGCCGTCGCCGTGATGGAAGAATTCCGCATCAACCAGATGCTGGTGACCGATGCCGACGACCGCCTGGTCGGCGCGCTGCACATCCACGACCTGACCCGCGCCAAGGTGATCTGATATGAGCTCGCAATTCCCGGTACTGGCCCACATGGAACGCGCTGCGCGCGTGAAGGTGATGATCTTCGACGTCGACGGCGTGCTGACCGACGGCAGCCTGACCTATGGTCCGGACGGCGAAGTCACCAAGACCTTCAACGTGCTCGACGGCCTCGGCATCCAATTGCTGAACAAGACCGGCGTGCAGACCGCGATCATCAGCGCGCGCCTGTCGCCGATCGTGGTCAAGCGCGCCGCGGACCTGGGCATCGCGCACGTCTACCAGGGCATCCACGACAAGCGCATCGGCTTCGCCAAGCTGCTGGAAGCCACCGGCGTCACGGCCGAGGAATGCGGCTACATCGGCGACGACGTGATCGACCTGCCGCTGTTGATGCGGGTCGGCTTCGCCGTCGCCGTGCCGTCCGGCCACCCCGAGGTGCAGCACCGCGCGCACTACGTCACCAAAAACGGCGGCGGGCGCGGCGCGGTGCGCGAGGTGTGCGACCTGGTGATGCGCGCCCAGGGCAACTACGAACAGGCGCTCGCGCCGTACTTCGCGTAAGGGCAAGCGATGGCCACCCATATCGTCAACAAGCGCACCGCGCACCGCTGGAACCTGCTGGCGATGATCGTGCTCGGCGTCTTCTTCGCCTTCGGCAGCTTCTGGCTGCTGCAGCTGATGCAGGCGTCGGATCCGGACGCGCAGCTGGGCGGCCCGCCGAACGAACCCGATTACATCGTCGAGAACTTCTCCTTCGTGCGCATGACCGAGAACGGCCAGCCCAGCTACCTGTTGTCGGGCAAGCGTCTCGAGCACATCCCGGAGGGCGACGTCTCGCACGTCGATGCGCCGCTGCTGCGCGGCGTCGATCCGGCGCGTCCGCCGATGACGGTAGTCGCGAAGAACGCGCGCATCCATCACGAAGAACATCGGGTCGAACTGATCGGCGACGTCGACCTGCAGCGCCCCAAGACCGCCGCCGCCGAAGCGCTGCGCGTGCGCACCCAGGCGCTCACCGTGCTGCCCGACGAAGAAATCTTGAAGACCGACCAGCCGATCGAGATGCAGCTTGGCGCTTCCAGCGTGAAGGGCACCGGCATGGTCGCCAACAACGCGACCCAGCAGCTGCATCTTTCCAGCCGCGGCCAGATCGTCTATCCGCCACGCCCGCGCTGAACGTTCGAACCTCAAACCAGCCCCGCGTGCTAACCCAGGACCAGCATCCACCATGAAAAAATTATTTGCTGCCGCATTCCTCTCCCTGCTGTCGCTGACGGCAGTCGCCGAACGCGCCGATTCGCTCAAGCAGGCGGTCGTCGAATACGACACGCTCGACGTCGATGAAGTCAGCGGCACCCGCATCCTGACCGGCAACGTGATCCTGACCCGCGGCACCCTGGTGCTCAAGGCCGACCGCGCCCTGCTCAAGGAAAGCCCGGAAGGCTATATGAGCGTCACCCTGACCGCCAACGCCGGCCGCCTGACCACCTTCCGCCAGAAGCGCGACGGCGGTCCCGACCTGTGGATCGAAGGCCAGGCCGAACGCATCGAATACGACGAGCGGTCCGAGCTGGTGCGCCTGTATTCGAACGCGCTGGTCAAGGAACTGGAAAACAGCCGCATGACCAACCAGATCACCGGCCCCTTCATCTCCTACGACAACCGCAAGGAAATCGCCGCCGTGCGCAACGACGCCAGCGGCCAGAGCAAGGTCGGGGGCGGGCGCGGCACCCTGATCCTGTCGCCCAAGCGCACCGCCACCGGAGGCGCGCAATGACGGCAGTACCAGGCGCGATGCAGGACGGCAGCAGCACCCTGATCGTCAAGGGCCTGCAAAAGAGCTACGGCAAGCGCCTGGTGGTGCGCGACGTCTCGCTGCAGGTCGAGTGCGGCGAAGTGGTCGGCCTGCTGGGCCCCAACGGCGCCGGCAAGACCACCTCGTTCTACATGATCGTCGGCCTGGTGCCGTCGGACGCCGGCACCATCGACATCAACGGCACCGACATCTCGAGCCTGCCGATCCACCGCCGCGCGGTGCTCGGCCTGTCGTACCTGCCGCAGGAAGCGTCGGTGTTCCGCAAGCTGACGGTGGAAGAGAACATCCGCGCCGTGCTCGAACTGCAGAAGGACAACGGCAAGAGTCTGACGAAAGACCAGATCAACGAGCGCCTCGACACCCTGCTGGCCGACCTGCAGATCGAGAAGCTGCGCGAGAACCCGGCGCTGTCGCTGTCGGGCGGCGAGCGGCGGCGCGTGGAAATCGCGCGCGCGCTGGCGACCAATCCGCGCTTCGTGCTGCTGGACGAACCGTTCGCCGGCGTCGACCCGATCGCGGTGATCGAGATCCAGCGCATCGTGCGCTTCCTGAAGGAGCGCAAGATCGGCGTCCTGATCACCGACCACAACGTGCGCGAAACGCTCGGCATCTGCGACCGCGCCTACATCATCAACCAGGGCGCCGTGCTGGCTTCGGGACGTCCTGACGACATCATCGCGGACGAATCGGTGCGGCGCGTCTACCTGGGCGAACACTTCCGCATGTAATCGATCAGCGCGATGAAACAGTCCCTGCAACTCCGCACTTCGCAGCACCTGGCGCTGACCCCGCAGCTGCAGCAGTCGATCCGATTGCTGCAACTGTCGACGCTCGAACTGCACCAGGAGATCGAGCAGATACTGAGCGATAACCCTTTGCTCGAGCGCCTCGACGACCCGCTCGACCGCTCGGTGCGTTTGCTGGCCGACGGCGCCATCAACAGCGCCCCGGCCAATGGCGAAGCGCCGCCGGCGCCCGGCCAGCAGACGGCCGAAGGCGAGGGCGCCTCGAACGAGGCCGATGGCTTCGACAGCGGCCCGGAACGGGCCGACAACGACATCGACTGGAACAGCGCCGGCCCGGCTTCCGGCGCCGACGACGAGGACGGCCGCCCGCAGCTGGAAGCCGGCGCCGTCTCGTTGCGCGAGCACCTGATGGAGCAGGTGCGGACTACCGGACTGGCGCTGCGCGACCGCGCGCTGGCCGAACTGGTGATCGACGCGCTCGACGACAACGGCTACCTGGAAGAGCCGCTCGACGATATCCACGCACGGCTGCCGGAGGAACTCGAAATAGAGATGGACGAACTGCGCTGCGCGCTGGCGCTGGTGCAGAGCATGGACCCGGTGGGCGTGGGCGCGCGCAGCGCGGCCGAGTGCCTGGCGCTGCAGATCCGGCGCCTGCCCGGCGTGCCGCTGGTGACGCGGCGCATGGCGCTGCAGATCGTCGAGGGCTACCTGAGCTGGTTCGCGCAGCGCGAATACAGCAAGCTGAAAAAGGCGCTCGACTGCGACGACGACGACCTGCGCGACGTGCAGGCCGTGGTGCGCCAGTGTAATCCGCACCCGGGCGCGGCGTTCGCGTCGAACGTGTCGGACTACGTGGTGCCGGACGTGATCGTGCGCCGTGCCAAGAACGGCTGGGCGGTGACGCTGAACCCGGACGTGATGCCGCGATTGCGTGTAAACAGTTTATACGCGGGCTTGCTGAAGCAGGGCAAGAGCGAGAGCCAGATGGGCGCGCAATTGCAAGAAGCGAAGTGGCTCATCAAGAACATGCGCCAGCGTTTCGACACGATCCTGCGTGTGGCCGAGGCGATTGTCGAGCGCCAGCGCAACTTTTTCTCGCACGGCGCGGTTGCCATGCGCCCCCTTGTCTTGCGCGAGATTGCTGATACACTAGGTCTACACGAGAGCACAATTTCTCGTGTCACAACGCAGAAGTACATGCTGACCCCGCACGGCATGTTTGAGCTGAAATACTTCTTCGGCAGCCACGTCGCCACCGAGGCGGGAGGAGAAGCATCCTCGACGGCGATCCGCGCGCTCATCGCGCAATTGACAGGAGCAGAAGACCCTAGGAATCCATTATCCGATAGCAAGATCGCGGAGATGCTCGGGGAACAAGGCATGGTCATTGCGCGCAGGACGGTCGCCAAATACCGCGAAGCGCTCAAGATTCCCCCCGTCAGTCTCCGCAAAGCCTTGTAACAGCGCCGCACACACCCCACGTGCTTGTCATGCCGGTGTGATTCCACGCGGCGCGACATCTTCAAAGGAGTGTGTATGAACCTCACAATCAGCGGTCACCATCTCGAAGTTACCCCAGCGATCCGTGAATACGTTCAGAATAAGCTCGAGCGCATTATTCGCCATTTCGACCAGGTCATCGACACGCACGTGTTCCTGGCAGTCGATAACCTCACTGAAAAAGAAAAAAGGCAGAAAGCTGAAATCAATGTCCAGGTGTCTGGCAAGACCCTGCACGTGGCCAGTGTCGCGCAAGACCTGTACGCCGCGATCGACACCCTGATGGATAAACTGGATAGACAGATCCTGAAGCACAAACAGATGCTGCAGGACCATAGTCGTACGGCGATCAAACGCCTGCCGGAAAACGGCGACGCCGCTGCGGTCTGATTGCCGGGCAATCAGACGTAGAGGCACCCTAGCTAAGGGCGTCCACTGGGACGCCCTTTTTGCGTTGTGCGTGAGACGTTTTCGTGGCGTGGCGCGTTCGGTAGAATGCATGCTTTCTTGCCATGGAATTCATCATGACCGAGCACGTCCTGACCCGCGTCGCCAACGGCGTCGGCACCATCACCCTCGACCGTCCCAAGACCCTGAATTCGCTGTCGCTCGAGATGGTGCGCACGCTGGCCGCCACCCTGCGCGACTGGCACGACGATGCCTCGGTCGCCGCGGTGGTGCTCAAGAGCAGCAGCGAAAAAGCGCTGTGCGCCGGCGGCGATATCCGCTTCTTCCATGAAGTCGGCCGCGCCGGCCTGCAGGGCGGCAGCGCGCTGCTGGAAGATTTCTTCACCGAAGAATACGCGCTGAACCACCTGATCCATTTCTATCCGAAACCGTATATCGCATTGATGGACGGCGTGGTCATGGGCGGCGGCATGGGCATCGCCCAGGGCGGTCCCGATTGCGGCCTGCGCATCGTGACCGAGCGCACGAAAATGGCGATGCCGGAGGTGAACATCGGCCTGTTCCCGGACGTGGGCGGCAGCCATTTCCTGTCGCACGCACCGGGCCAGCTCGGCATGTATCTCGGCTTGAGCGGCCTGACCATCGGCGCGGCCGACGCGCTGTACATCGGACTGGCCGACCTGTTCGTTCCCGCCGAGCAGTTGCCGGCGTTGGGGGCGCTGATCGACGCCACGCCGGGCGCCGCATTGCCGGCGGCGATCCGCGCCTTCGCCGCGCCGTTCGCGGATCACGTCGGCACGAGCGAACTGCAGGCGCAGCGCGCGCCGATCGACGCCCACTTCGGCGCGGGCTCGGTGGCGGCGATCATGGCTTCGCTCGAAGGCGACGACACGCCGTTCGCGCAGAAGGCGCTGAAGGCGATGCGCCAGCGTTCGCCCCTGCTGATGTGCGTGACCCACGAGCTGTTGAAGCGCGGCGCGATGCTTGGCGTGGCCGATTGCCTGCGCCTCGAGCGTTCGCTGGTGCGGCGCAATTTCGAGCACGGCGAGGTGCTGGAAGGCGTGCGCGCGCTGGTGATCGACAAGGACAACGCGCCGCAGTGGAATCCGCCGGCGCTGGACGACGTGACGCCGGAGATGGTGGCACGCTTCTTCGAACCGGTGTGGCCGGATTACGCACATCCGCTCAGGCAGCTCGCATAAAGCGCCCCATGCATATCCGTTTTCGCGTGACTTCCAATGGACGGGATGTGAACATCGGGCCTTCATGAACGGATGAGGACCCGAACGATGCGCTGGATACACTTGCTGGTCTCGATGACCCTGTGCGGCGCCGCGGCGGCGCAGGACTACCGGCCCGATTTCGATCCATCGCGCCTGAAAGGGCCGGTTGCCGGGCCCCTGAGCGAAGTGCTGGTGCTCGGTTCGCCCCATCTGTCGCAATTGCCGAAGGACCTGCAGCCTGCCGCCGTGCGTCCCGCCGCCATACAGTCCGTGATCGACCGCCTGGCGCGCTGGCAGCCGCACGCGATCGCGATCGAGTCGCTGTCCGGCGTGCAATGCGAATTCATGCGCCAGAATCCGCGCCGCTACCGCGACAGCATGGATCCCTATTGCCACGACACCACGGCGGCGCGCACCGCCACCGGGCTCGACGTGATGCAGGCGGCCACCGAGGCCGAAACGATGCTGGCCAGCTGGCCGCAAGCGCCAAGCGCCGTCCAGCGCCGCCGCCTGGCGGCCGTGTTCCTGGCCGGCGGCGAGCGCGGCTCGGCGCTGGTGCAATGGCTGCGCCTGCCGGCCGCCGAACGGCGCACCGGCGACGGACTGGACGCGGCGCTGGTCGCGCAGTTGCAGGCGCTGGAGACGCGTCCCGACGAAAGCCTGATGATCGGCGCGCGCCTGGCCGCGCGGCTCGGCCACGAACGCCTGTTCCCGATGGACGACCATACCGCCGACAGTGCGATGGAAGACCGCAAGGCGTTTGGCGACGCGCTGGCGAAAGCCTGGGACAACCCGGCCACCAAACAGCGCTTCGATGCCGACAAGGTGTCGTACGCGCGGCTCGACAGTCCCGACGGCCTGCTGCAGCTGTATCGCGAGGACAATGCACCTGGCCAAGGCGAACTCATTTTCCGCAGCGACTTCGGCGCCGCCATGAACGAACCGTCGCCGCAGCGCTTCGGCCGCCAGTACCTGCGCTATTGGGAAACGCGCAACCTGCGCATGGCGGCGAACATCCGCGACGCGATGGGCACGCGCCCGGGCGAGCGCATGCTGGTGATCGTCGGCGCCTCGCACAAGGGATACCTGGAAGCCTATCTGCATCAGATGCACGACGTGCGGGTGGTGGATGCGGCGCCGCTGCTGCGCTGAGCCAGCTGATCCGGGAGGGCGAGCCGCGCGGGAGCGCCGCGTGAAACGACTCAGCCAGCCTGATGCTTCGGCTGCTCCCGATGCCGCACGATCACCCGCTCGGATTCGCCGAAATAGGCGCCGAGGCGCTCGGCCATGTACACCGAGCGGTGCTGGCCGCCGGTGCAGCCGACCGCCACCGTCAGGTAGCTGCGGTTGTCGGTCTTGAACGACGGCAGCCACTTGGCGACGAAGCTGCGGATGTCTTCCAGCATCTCGGCCGCGCTCGGCTGGGCGTCGAGGAAGGCGATCACCGGGCCGTCCCTGCCGGTCAGCGGGCGCAGCGCCAGGTCGTAGTACGGGTTCGGGATCGCGCGCACGTCGAACACGAAGTCGGCGTCGAGCGGCACGCCGACCTTGAACGCAAACGATTCGAAGAACAGCGTCAATGGCGCATGCGCCAGTTCGGCCAGTTCCTTGATCCAGGCGCGCAGTTTATTGGCCGACAGTTCCGAGGTGTCGATCACGTGGCCCAGGTTTTCGATCGCCGACAGGCGCTCGCGTTCCTCGGCGATGCATTCGATCAGGGTGCGGCGCGAGGCCGGATTCTCGCCCGGGCGCAGCTCGTGCGACAGCGGGTGGCTGCGCCGGGTTTCCGAGAAGCGCGCCACCAGCGAGTGGGTGCTCGAGGTCAGGAACATCACCTTTACCGCATGCCCGTCCTCGCGCAGGCGGCGCACGCTCACCGGCAGTTCCACCAGCGATTCGGCGCTGCGCGCGTCGACCGCCACCGCGATCTTGCCGGTGCCGGTCTCGTTCACCGTATTGACCAGGGCCGTCAGCAGGCCCGGCGGCAGGTTGTCGACGCAGTAGTAGCCTGCGTCTTCCAGGACGTTCAGGGCAACCGATTTGCCCGAGCCGGAGATACCGGTAATGAGGACGATTTGCATGGTGCGAATGATACCGCAAGCGTTACGTCAAATATACCTTGTGTCGCCTCAACAGCGGGTCGTCATCTGCGACGGAACCGCCAGGTCTTAATCCGAACTCATCGCCTGGCGCTGGCGTTCCATGAATTCCTGCAGCGTGTCGATGCCGCGCAGTTGCAGGATGGTATTGCGCACCGCGGCCTCGAGCAGCACCGCGATGTTGCGGCCGGCCGCCACCGGGATCACGACCTTGCGGATCGGCAAGCCGAGTACGTCCTCGGTCGGGAAGTGGAAGGGCAGGCGCTCGACTTCTTCATCCATGGCGCCGCGCTTGACCAGGTGCACGATCAGCTTCAGGCGCATCTTGCGCCGCACCGCCGTCTCGCCAAAGATCGCCTTGATGTCGAGCAGGCCCAGGCCGCGCACTTCGAGCAGGTTCTGCAGCAGCGGCGGGCAGCGGCCTTCGATCATATTCGGGGCGATGCGCGAGAACTCGACCGCGTCGTCGGCCACCAGGCCGTGCGAGCGCGAGATCAGCTCCAGGCCCAGCTCGCTTTTTCCCAGGCCGGAGTCGCCCGTGATCAAGACGCCGACGCCGAGCACGTCCATGAACACGCCGTGCAGGATGACGCGCTGCGCCAGTTTCTTGGACAGGTAGACGCGCAGGAAGTCGATCACCTGCGCCGCCGGCAGCGGAGTGGAGAACAGCGGAATGTTCTGCTCGTCGCAGATGGCGAGGATGTCGGGCGGGGTTTCCAGGCCTTGTGCAATGATCAGCGCCGGCGGGCCGCCACCGATCAACTCGCCGATCACGTGGGTGCGCGAATTCGACTTCAGACGGTGGTAATAGTTCAGCTCCTGGTGGCCGAACACCTGGATGCGGCCCGGGTGGATCAGGTTCAGGTGGCCGACCTGGTCCGCGGCCGACGCGGCGTCGCCGGCGATCTGGCGTTCGCCGCCGGGGAAACCCGCGAACCAGCCGAGTTGCAGGCTGTCGCGATTGTCGTCGTACAGCCGTTGGATGGTCAGCGGAGTCTGCAGCATGGCGTTGTCGTTGGAAGCGCGGCTTAATTGCCGAGCAGACAGTTTAACCCAGGGCTTGCAGGCTGGGTTGCCAGTTGATGATGCGCTCGTGCACCGACTTCGGATCGGTGTCGTTCGACAAGGCCGTACGCACCGCCTCGTCCGAGAACAGCTCGGCGATCTCGGACAGGATCTCCAGGTGCTGCTGGGTGACGTGGTCCGGGATCAGCAGGAAGAACAGCAGGCTCACCGGTTGGCCGTCGGGCGACTCGAACGGAATCGCTTCCTTCAGGCGCACGAAGGCGGCCAGTGGCGCCTTCAGGCTCTTGCTGCCCTTGATGCGGCCGTGCGGCACGGCCACGCCGTGGCCGAGCCCGGTGGAGCCGAGCCGCTCGCGTGCGAACAGGTTGTCCGACACGGTCGAGCGGGCGATGCCGCAGTTGTTTTCGAAGATCAGTCCGGCCTGCTCGAAAGCGCGTTTCTTGCTCGATACTTCGATGTCGAGCTGCACATTTTCGAGCGAAAGGATTTTGCTAAGATTCGTCATGACATGTGGTGCGATGCACTAGTGGGAGTGCTAGCGAGCACGGATTATAGGCCTGTTTCCGGCCCGAGACACTCGAATTCGCGACAGTTTGCCGTCCTCGCCGGACAGGCTTCCGGCACCCGGCCAAACATGGCAGAAAAGCCAATGATGCTCATCTATTTCGTCACGCAATTTCTAGAATGAATTCGCGGCGCAGGCCTGCGATTGCTTGCCCGGTGGCGAATTCTCCGATTTTTGCACGCACGGTGCTCAAGTTGTGAGCAGGACGGCCAGTATGGCACGGCCCGTTCCGGAACCGCGCGCGGCTGGCTGCTGTCGCCAAAAAGGCACAGCCGCTCAGCCGTATCCTGCCCCGGAACCGATATTTACTGGCGCGCGCCACGCAGGTTGGACGGTTTTTGGGTGCTGAAGTTGGCGCGCCATGGATTGATGTCGAGGCCGCCGCGCCGGGTGTAGCGGGCATACACCGCCAGCTGGCTCGGCTTGCACTGGCGCAGCACGTCCATGAAGATGCGCTCGACACACTGCTCGTGAAACTCGTTGTGTTCGCGGAAGCCGATCAGGTATTTCAGCAAGCCTTCCTGCTCGATCTGCGGGCCGGCGTAGCGGATCTGCACCGTGCCCCAGTCCGGCTGGCCGGTAACCAGGCAGTTCGATTTCAGCAGGTGCGACACCAGGGTTTCCTCGACCGGCGCTTCTTCGTGGCTGGCGCTGAGCAACGCGGGCGAGGGGGTGTACTGGTCGATCTCGACGTCCAGGCGGTCCAGCAGTACGCCGTCCAGTTCGCCCATCTTGAGCCTGGCGTAGTCTTCCGGATGGGTCAGGCTGACGTGGACCGGGGCGCCGAAGCCGTTCGACAGATCGTCGCGCAGCAGCGCCAGCAGGGCGTCGGGGCCGGCCAGGCGGGTCTGGTTGAACGAGTTCAGGTACAGCTTGAAGGACTTCGATTCGACGATGTTCGGCGAATCGGCGGGCGCCGTCACGGTCGCGATCGCGACCTGCGGCTTGCCGCGCATGTTCAGCCACGACAGTTCATACGCGTTCCAGATGTCGACGCCGAAGAACGGCAGCGTGCCGGTCAGGCCGAGCTCGTCGCGCTTTTGCTGGCGCGGGATCGGGAACAGCAGGTCGGGGGCGTACTGGGTCTGGTACGCCGACGATTTGCCGAGAGGGGATTGGTCAGGAGTATTCATCAAAGATGGGGCTTATGCCCCCAAGAATAATTTGTAGACGGGATTGTCGCTCTCGTCCCAGTAGCGGTAACCCAGCGAGGCCAGGAATTGCCGGAATGCTTCCATCTCGGTCTTCGGCACCTGCAGCCCGACCAGGATCCGGCCGACGTCGCCGCCCTGGTTGCGGTAATGGAACAAGGAGATATTCCAGTTCGGCGCCATGCTGTCCAGGAAGCGCATCAAGGCGCCCGGCCGTTCGGGAAACTCGAAACGATACAGCAATTCGTCGTGCGCCAGCTGACTTTTTCCGCCGACCAGGTGGCGGATGTGCAGCTTGGCCAGCTCGTCGTGGGTCAGGTCGACCGTCTTGTAGCCGTGCTGCTCGAAGGTGCGTGCCAGCAGGCCGGATTCGCTGCGGTTGCCCACCTGCACCCCGACGAACACGTGTGCTTCCTGTGCATCGCTGATGCGGTAATTGAATTCGGTAACGTTGCGCGGGCCGACCAGGGCGCAGAAATTGCGGAAACTGCCGCGTTGCTCGGGCACCGTCACCGCGAACACGGCTTCGCGCGATTCGCCCAGTTCGGCGCGCTCGGCCACGAAGCGCAGGCGGTCGAAGTTCATGTTGGCGCCGCAGGCCACCGCGACCAGGGTTTCGCCGCGGATCGGTTCGCGGTTCATCTGCGCGCGTTCGACATAGGCCTTGGCCC
The DNA here is from genome assembly GCF_030411955.1 of Massilia sp. YIM B02443. GTDB lineage: Bacteria > Pseudomonadota > Gammaproteobacteria > Burkholderiales > Burkholderiaceae_D > Telluria. The sequence goes on along the minus strand of NZ_JASNRA010000010.1, from coordinate 162,946 downwards.
CGGCCACGGCCAGTGCGCCGGCCGGCTCGAGGATGCTGCGCGTGTCCTGGAACACGTCCTGGATCGCGGCGCAGATGGCGTCGGTGTCGACCAAGATGATCTCGTCCACCACCTCCTTGGCCACGCGGAAGGTTTCCTCACCCACCAGGCGCACCGCGGTGCCGTCCGAGAACAGGCCGACGTCGGGCAGGGTGACGCGCTCGCCCGCGCGCAGGCTGCGCGCCATGGCGTCCGAGTCGAGCGTCTGGACGCCGATGATGCGGATGTCGGGCCGGATCTGCTTGACGTAGGCGCCGATGCCGGCGATCAGGCCGCCGCCGCCGATGGCGACGAAAATGGCGTGGATCGGGCCCGAGTGCTGACGCAGGATTTCCATGCCGATCGTGCCCTGGCCGGCGATCACGTCCGGATCGTCGAATGGGTGCACAAAGGTCAGGCGCTGCTCTTTTTCCAGCAACAGCGCGTGGTTGTAGGCGTCGGTATACGAATCGCCATGCAACACCACTTCGACGCTGGCGCCGCCGCGCGCCTTGACCGCGTCGATTTTCAGTTGCGGGGTGGTGGTCGGCATCACGACCAGCGCGCGGCAGCCGAGACGGCAGGCAGACAGGGCCACGCCTTGCGCGTGGTTGCCGGCCGAGGCGCAGATCACGCCGCGCTTGAGCTGTTCGGGCGTCAGGTTCGCCATCTTGTTGTAGGCGCCGCGCAGCTTGAAGCTGAACACGCTCTGCATGTCTTCGCGCTTGAAATAAATCCGGTTGCCCATGCGCTGGGACAGGGTCGGGGCGAGGTCGAGCGGGGTTTCCTGGGCGACGTCGTAGACGCGGGCGGTCAGGATTTTTTTGAGGTAGTCGGTAGTCATGGTCGGGATGGAAAAGTCTGGCCAGCAAGGCTGGCAAATCCGGACGACGCATTCCGTTCTGCTCGGGCGGGTGACCGTTGCTTGCAGGCGATACGCAGTGCTGGGTTGCAGCCTGGACGTATCGTGTCGTTACGATAAGGAGGGATCATTATAATGGAGCGATATTACCAACGCTCAAGCTTATGATCGAATCCGCCGTCCAGTGGCTGCTGGACCTCATCGCCGCACCCAGCGTCGGCCTGACCTCCATCTTCATCGTCAGCTTCGTATCCGCCACCTTGTTGCCGCTCGGCTCCGAGCCGGCCGTGTTCGCGGTCATCAAGGCCAATCCCGACATGTTCTGGCCGGCCATCCTGGTCGGCACCCTGGGCAACACGCTGGGCGGCGCGTTCGATTATTTCCTCGGCTACCGCGCCAAGGTGGCGTTCGCCAAGGAACGCCGCAGCCGCTGGTTCGGCTGGCTCAAGCGCTATGGCGCCAAGACCATGCTGCTGTCCTGGTTGCCTGTCGTCGGCGACCCGCTGTGCACGCTGGCCGGCTGGCTGCACCTGCCATTCTGGCCGAGCGTGATGTACATGCTGATCGGCAAGTTCATGCGCTACCTGACCATGACGATCGCGCTGCTGTACATCCCGGACGGCTTCTGGCACCGGCTCGGCGACATGCTCACGAGCATCTTCGGCTAGCGTCCGGCACGGCCTGCGTCTGGCGGTCATAATGGGGCACCATTGATGCAGCTTCAAGGATGCCTCGCATGACCGACTGCCTTCCCGTACCCCTCGACAAGGCCTATCGCCTGATGAACCACGGCCCGACCGTGCTGGTCTCCAGCCGCCATGGCGAAGCCGTCAACGTGATGGCCGCCGCCTGGTCGATGCCGCTCGACTTCCAGCCGCCCAAGGTGGCGGTGGTGCTCGACAAGAGCACGCTGACGCGGCGCATGATCGAAGCCTCGGGCGAATTCGCCCTCAACGTGCCGTCGCGCGAACTGGCGCGCCTGACGCTGCAGGTCGGTTCGACCACCGGCCGCGAAATCGACAAGTTCGCGGCGTTCGGCGCCGGCGCCTGGACTGGCGAGCGGGTCGGCGCGCCGCTGCTGGACGGCTGCCTGGCGTGGCTCGAATGCCGCCTGATTCCCGAGCCCCACATCCAGGAAACCTATGACCTGTTCCTGGGCGAAGTGGTCGCGGCCTGGGCCGATCCGGCGGCGTTCCGCGACGGCCACTGGCAGCTGGAAGAGGGTGGCAACGGGTTGGCTAAAAAGAGTATCCACTACGTGGCCGGTGGCCATTTCTTCGAGATTGGCGACGCCTTCGAAGTCAGTGCCGGCGAGCCGGCCATTGACGCCGGCGACCCGACCACGATCAAGCCCGCCTGACGAGATATGCCGTTCACATGGTAGCGCTGCATAAACGTTGCAAAGGGCGAGTTCAAGGCAAATAAAGTTTGCACTTTATTGTTAGCATAAATATTTTGTTGGGTCAGCGGTAATGGCGGCCCCGGCATTGCCCGAGCGTGGTGCATCGCAATACGCTAGAATGAACATCCTTCGGGCCCGTCCGACTGTTGACTCATCCAGCTGCATCTCCAGCCTGCACCCAATGAACGCACCCGCACACATCCATACCCTGCTCGCCGACAACGCTCCCGCGCGCCTGCGCGAGATCCCCTACAACTACACCTCGTTTTCGGACCGCGAAATCGTGATCCGCCTGCTCGGTGAGTCGTCATGGGAATTGCTCGACAGCCTGCGCGGCGCGCGACAGACCGGCCGCTCGGCGCGCATGCTGTACGAGGTGCTGGGCGACATCTGGGTGGTGCGCCGCAATCCCTATCTGCAGGACGACCTGCTGGACAATCCCAAGCGCCGCGCGGAACTGATCGCGGCCCTGCACCACCGCCTGGCCGAGATCGACAAGCGCCGCACCACGGTCGATGCGCTCGATGCGGCCGACGATCCGGCCATGGTGGCGTCGCGCAGCGCCGCCGTCGAGCAGCTGCTGGCGGCCGCACGGCGCGCGGTGGACGACTTCGGCCGCGAGTTCGCCGATACCTACGACCTGCGCAAGCGCGCCCAGAAGGTGCTGGGCGCCTACACCGACAAGCGCAACATCCGCTTCGACGGCATGCACCGCACCTCGCACGTGACCGACGCCACCGATTGGCGCGTCGAGTATCCGTTCCTGGTCGTGATTCCGGACAGCGAAGACGAGATGGCCGGCCTGGTGAAAGGCTGCATCGAACTCGGCCTGACCATCATCCCGCGCGGCGGCGGCACCGGTTACACCGGCGGCGCGATTCCGCTTACGCCGATGTCGGCCGTGATCAACACCGAAAAGCTGATCGGCATCGGCGAGGTCGAGATGACCGCGCTGCCGGGCGTCGAGCGCGAATACGCCACCATCCACACCTACGCCGGCGTGGTCACCCAGCGCGTGTCGCAGGCGGCCGAGAAGGCCGGCTTCGTGTTCGCGGTCGACCCGACCTCGGCGCACGCGTCCTGCGTGGGCGGCAACATCGCCATGAACGCGGGCGGCAAGAAGGCCGTGTTGTGGGGCACCGCGCTCGACAACCTGGCCTCGTGGCGCATGGTCGACCCGAACGGCGACTGGCTCGACGTCACCCGCATTGGCCACAACCTGGGCAAGATCCACGATGCGCCGACCGCCGAATTCCTGCTGGAATGGACCCATCCGTCGCCGAAGGGCGCGCCGAAAGGCGCACCGTTCCGCACCGAGACCTTGACCATCGAGGGCAAGCGCTTCCGCAAGGAAGGCCTGGGCAAGGACGTCACCGACAAATTCCTGTCCGGCCTGCCGGGCATCCAGAAGGAAGGCACCGACGGCCTGATCACGTCGAGCCGCTGGATCCTGCACAAGATGCCGAAGTACACGCGCACCGTGGCCCTCGAATTCTTCGGCCAGGCGCGCGACGCGATTCCGTCGATCGTCGAGATCAAGGATTACCTGGACAGCCTGCCGAAGAACGGCGACCCGGCCTTTGCCACGCTGCGCCTGGCCGGCCTGGAGCACCTGGATGAACGCTACCTGCGCGCGGTCGGCTACGCCACCAAATCCAAGCGCGGCGTGCTGCCGAAGATGGCGCTGTTCGGCGACATCGTCGGCGACGACGAAAACGCGGTGGCGCTGGCCGCCTCGGAAGTGGTGCGCCTGGCGAATACCCGCGTCGGCGAAGGTTTTGTCGCTGTCAGCCCGGAAGCGCGCAAGAAGTTCTGGCTCGACCGCGCCCGCACCGCGGCCATCGCGCGCCACACCAACGCCTTCAAGATCAACGAAGACGTGGTGATCCCATTGAACCGCATGGGCGAGTACACCGACGGCATCGAGCGCATCAACGTCGAGCTGTCGATCAAGAACAAGCTGCAATTAGTGGACCAGCTGGCGGCGTATCTCGCCAGCGATCACCTGCCGCTCGAGAAGAGCGACGACGCCAGCGGCGACGGCGTCGACCGCGACGAGATCATGGGCGAGCGCCCGCTGCAGGCGCGCGCGCTGGTCGACCTGGTCGGCAAGCGCTGGGGCTTCATCCTGGCCAATCTGGACATGCCGTTGAACGACGCGCGCGCCCAACTGGAATCGTTCGGGCTCGATCACCTGGGCGCGGCGCTGGAGCAGCGCCTGATCGTGCAACCGGATGCGCGCCTGTTCGACGTTGTGCAGGACCATACCGTGCGCGTGTCGTGGAAGCAGGAGCTGCGCGCGCCGCTGCGCCAGATCTTCAACGGCGCCGCCTACAAGTGCATCCTCGACGAGTGCACCGCGATCCACCAGCGCGTGCTGCGTTCGCGCGTGTTCGTCGCCCTGCACATGCACGCCGGCGACGGCAATGTGCACACCAACCTGCCGGTGAACTCGGACGACTACCCGATGCTACAGGACGCCCATAAAGCGGTCGAGCGCATCATGGCGCTGGCCCGTTCGCTGGACGGCGTGATTTCGGGCGAACACGGCATCGGCATCACCAAGCTCGAATTCCTGATGGATGAAGAGATCCAGGACTTCCGCGACTACAAGGTGCGCGTCGATCCGGAGGGGCGCTTCAACAAGGGCAAGCTGCTCAATCTCGAAGGCGCGCACGCCGACCTGCGCAACGCCTACACGCCGTCGTTCGGCCTGATGGGCCACGAGTCCCTGATCATGCAGCAGAGCGACATCGGCGAGATCGCCAATAGCATCAAGGACTGCCTGCGCTGCGGTAAGTGCAAACCGGTGTGCACCACCCACGTGCCGGGCGCGAACCTGCTGTATTCACCGCGCGACAAGATCCTCGCGACGTCCGCCCTGATCGAAGCCTTCCTGTACGAAGAGCAGACCCGGCGCGGCGTGTCGATCCGGCACTGGGAAGAGTTCGAGGACGTGTCCGACCACTGCACCGTGTGCCACAAGTGCGTCACGCCCTGTCCGGTGAACATCGACTTCGGCGACGTGTCGATGAACATGCGTAACCTGCTGCGCAAGATGGACAAGCGCAGCTTCAAGCCGGCCAACCGCGCCGCCATGTTCTTCCTCAACGCGACCGATCCGACCACCATCAACGCCACGCGCCAGGCGATGGTCGGCCTGGGCTTCAAGGCGCAGCGCCTGGGCAACCGCATGCTGAAGGGATTGACCAAGCCGCAAACGTCGGCGCCGCCGCCGACCACCGGCAAGGCGCCGATCCGCGAGCAGGTGATCCACTTCGTCAACAAGAAAATGCCGGGCAACCTGCCGAAGAAGACGGCGCGCGCGCTGCTCGACATCGAGGACGACAAGGTGATTCCGATCATTCGCAATCCGAAGAAGACCACGGCCGACACCGAAGCCGTGTTCTACTTCCCGGGCTGCGGCTCCGAGCGCCTGTTCTCGCAGGTCGGCCTGGCCACCCAGGCGATGCTGTGGGAAGTGGGCGTGCAGACCGTGCTGCCGCCAGGCTATTTGTGCTGCGGATACCCCCAAAGGGGCGCCGGCCAGTACGACAAGGCCGACAAGATGATGACGGATAACCGCGTGCTGTTCCACCGCATGGCCAACACGCTCAACTACCTCGACATCAAGACCGTGCTGGTCTCGTGCGGCACCTGCTACGACCAGTTGGCGACATATGAATTCGAGAAGATCTTCCCGGGCTGCCGCATCATGGACATCCACGAGTACCTGCTCGAAAAGGGCGTCAAGCTGGAAGGCGTGAACGGTACCCGCTACATGTACCACGACCCTTGCCACACGCCGATGAAGATGCAGGATTCGCTCAAGACCGTGAACGCGCTGGTGGCGACGATTGATAACGTCAAGATCGAGAAGAACGACCGCTGCTGCGGCGAGTCGGGCACCTTCGCCGTGACCCGTCCGGACATCGCGACCCAGGTCCGCTCGCGCAAGGAAGGCGAGATGGAGAAGGGCGCCGATAAACTGCGCGCCGACGGCTTCAAGGGTGACGTCAAGATCCTGACCAGCTGCCCATCGTGCCTGCAGGGCCTGTCGCGCTACAACGACGACGCCGGCACCACCGCCGACTACATCGTGGTCGAGATCGCGAAGCACCTGCTGGGCGAAGACTGGCTGCCGGATTACGTCAAGCGTGCCAACAACGGTGGCATCGAAAGGGTGCTGGTATGACTTTGCGAGAACCAGGCTGCGAGCTGTGCGCGCTGTCGGTGCCGGTTGCCTGGGCCGGCGACAAGTTCAGTGTCATCGTGGTCGATGATGCCAGCTATCCCGGCTTTTGCCGTGTGATCTGGCGCGACCACGTGCGCGAGATGAGCGACCTGTCGCAGCAAGACCGGCTGCTGCTGAACGAGGCCGTGTTCAAGGTCGAAGAGGCGGTGCGCGAAGTCATGCAGCCGCTGAAGGTCAACGTGGCCAGCCTGGGCAACGTGGTGCCGCACCTGCACTGGCACGTGATTCCGCGTTATGCGGACGATGCGCATTTCCCGGCGCCGGTGTGGGCGCAGGCGGTGCGCTCGACCGACCCTGATATCCTGGCGGCGCGCCGCGCGCTGTCGAACCAACTTGGCGCCGCGATTGCGCGCCGCTTTAACTGATCAAAGAAGTCATCATGCCAAATCCAACCGAACTGACCCTCCACCAGAAGTCGCGCGTGCTCGACATCGCCTACGACGACGGCAACGCCTTCTCGATTCCATTCGAACTGATGCGCGTGTACTCGCCATCGGCCGAAGTCAAAGGCCACGGCCCTGGCCAGGAAGTGCTGCAAGTGGGCAAACGCGAAGTCGGCATCAACGACGTCGAGCAGGTCGGAAACTACGCGATCAAGCCGGTGTTCACCGACGGCCACGACACCGGTATCTTCAGTTGGGATTATCTGTACGAGCTGGGCCGCAGCCAGGAGTCGCTGTGGCAGCAGTACCTGGGTCGCCTGCAGGCCGCCGGCTTCGACGAAGCCACCGGCCGCGCGCCGGATACGCTGCTGCCGGAAGTGGCGGCGGCCAGGGCTGCCAAGTCGGGCGGCGGTGGCGGCGGTTGCGGGTCGGGCAGCTGCGGCTGCAAGTAAGTTTCACATGATGCGCCGCTCGCCCCGAGCGGCGCAGCGCGCCTAGCCGCGCCCACTGTTCGGTACAGTGGAGATCAATTTTGCGCCACAGCTCGTGGCGTGACCTTCGAAGGCAACCGGTACTCCGTCGATCAGCACCTTGGGGTCGCCTTCTGCAATCACGCATGTTTGATGCCCTTTGATCGGGCAGAAGCAGCGGTCACCCTTGCGCGCTACGGCGACGCCCATTGCCGTGCTGTTGGGCGCGGCGGCGGTGACCTTGCCGCCGTGGGTGGTGGGGTCGCCTAATCGGATGACGCGCTTCATTGTTAGTCTCCTGTGATTCGAGGTGAGATCAGCTGCCGTCTAGCAGCGAAAGGCGTCCTTATCTCGAATAGCCCTGCTCGTCCGGCGGCGCATCATGCCGTATGCCCCACCAAGTCAAATAAGTGTAATTGCCACTTCGTGCCCGAAACCAGGGTTCATCCGGCTTGATTGGGCGGACCACCGCGGGTGGCAGGACGACCGTTGCCGTCGGCTGAGCCTCGTCGCTGGTTCCTGCTACCAATACGTTCTTGCCGAAGTGATTAGCGTAGGCAATGGCGAGGGCGACGTTAGTGAGCGCGGTACCGGCTCCCATTTCACCCAACACGGCAGAGGTATTGAACGTCTGCTTCATGAAATCGAGCTCGGGAATTTCCTCGGTCACGGTACGGGCGAGGTTGGCCAGTCGATCGGATGATTTTGGGTGGACAGTGTTCGCGTCATGGATCAGGAACCCGATGTCCGCTGGCTTTTTGCCGGCATTCAGCGCAGCTTCGTTGAAAACAGTTTTCCATGCCTGTGCCGATTGGGACGGCAGGTTTGAACCCGATTCGAATGCGCTGACGTCAGTCTTAGCAGGATGGGAAAGCCACGCCAGTGCTGCGCGTTCGGTTTTGTAATCGGGACCGGCAAGCACGAGCAAGACAATGTTTTCGTTAAGTTTTCCGCTTTTGGGAAAGCTTGGCGCATCCCAGTTCATTACCCATACGGTTTTTGATGGGTTTTCTTCAAGATATTTGAGTCCACGTGCAAGTGATGTGAAGCCAGCGTTGGTGTCTCCCATTGTAAGACGAATGTCCGGAGGTATATTGTGTGTCCATGACTTAGGAAAATGTGGGTTGCCGATATCGAAACTCCCGACGATCATTTCCTCAATAATCTCTGTGGCTTCACTTTCTGTTATCTTCCCATGAGGAAGAGCATGCTCGACGCGAATCCCTGCTAGTTCTCGGCGTGACGTCTTATCTTTGATGGAATGAGCATTGTAAAAATATTTGGGATCGCTGAAGTAAATGTCTCTAAAGGGAGATATTGCTGCATGTATGTATTTCCAAAAAAATCCTTTGAAATTTTCGTCTCCCAGGTTGGCGGCAATAGCAAGAACCGGTTGAACGGAAGTGAATAGCTCCGGTTCAGACTTTACCATATCGTCATTCTTATTAGGGTGTGCGAGTCCCATCGTCCAAAGTAATTGCCATTCGGTGGAGTAATCTTTTCTTTGTAGCGGATTGAGCCATTGCAGCCCTACTACTTGCGCTATATATGGTTTCTTTGAGGTCGGCAAAGCTTTAGCGGGTTCCTCTACAATCGATTTTGTCGTGGAAGAAGCTGCTGTTGATATCGAAAAGAATGACAGTGCAACCATCGCAGGAATCAAAAATGTTCGAATCATGATATCTCCGTTGGTAAATCGCAGTGATGAGCTGGATTCAGTGTGCCACATTATCCAGAGTGAAATAATTAAAGTTAGAAAAAATAGACAAATACTATAAGTAAGGCGCAACCAAAGACTCGCAATAATCGTTTTCATATGGATGATCGATTGGTTTAGAAAATCAATTTTCGTTTATCTATGATCTTAGATGGCATTCCGCCTTCACCAGTTTTTGACCACTCGGCAACCGATACTTTATTAACGACTCCTCGTTCAAAATATTCAGGAAAGATGCTCTCCGTCTTGTCTTTGCTAAGTCCTTTGAGAAGTCGCCAGTCGGCAGCAATTCGAAACTCCAAAAAATCTTCCTGCTTGATATTGCATACCCCGATTGCCATGTCATATGCCAAAGCCATCCGGGCATGTTCGCCATTGGTCATGATCGTTGAATGATCGGTCGCATGGGTATCGATGCATTCCGCCAGACTATCCTTGATTTTTTGGGTTCGCCATTTCGTGTAGTTGGCGTCAGCAGTTTTTGGGCGGTCCTCCATTCCGACGTCATCTGACGTTTTGTAGAGCCCCTCACGTTTCGCCTCCATTCGCAGCATGGCGTGGTGCTCATACAGCAGCGATGCTTCGGTTTCGGCATTGCCTGCCGCAGCATCAGTGTTTTTGAGCCCGGATCCTTCGGTCGCATGCTCTGGCATTTTCCGATCGCCCGCGTATGGAGAGCCAACATCGCGCGTCTGGTTTTTGTCGCGGTATTCCCCTGGCGCGTCCATGCCCTGGTCGAAATGTTTACTGGCTGTTCCAAAGCGTACCGCTTGCGGCTTGAATGGCACTGGCAGTTCTGGAGCGAACAAAGGTGTTTTCCATGTCTTGGGGGGCAGGGCATTGATGGGCTCCTTGTACAGACTGGTCGCGACGATCATGAACGGTGCCATCGAGAAGGTCAGGATTTTTCCAAGGGCAGTGGGATTGGCATCAATCCCTTTCGATAGGGAATAGCATGCGTCCTGGGAGTGAGGAAACCAGAAATCCTTGCTTCCGGGCTTGGGTTTTTTGTGGTGGTTGTCCCAGAAGTCGTAGATACCCTTGCTGCCAACGTCAAAACCTTGAGCAAACACCCGCTGCGAAAAAACGCCTGCTCCACCTGCAGCATCGATCTCTTCTTTGCTGAGACCACGCCAGCCGATGCCTTGGATGGTGGTCGATGAAATGACCTTATCGTGGGGATTGAAGTACAGGGTGACACGACCGTGAGTCGATTTCGTAGGGCCGTAGCCGTAACTTTCGCGGTCTGTCTTGGCATCGAAACCGTGTACTTCGTTTTTCATGGCTTCGTCGATGCTCTCAGGCGACTGTTGCGTACCTGCTTGCTGTTTAACGATGTCAAAGAAAGCGCGCAGAGTACCGAGCCTGGCTTCTACTGTCTGACGCCCATTATTTCCCTCGGCGTCTTCCATGCCGCGTTCTGTCCAGGCCTGTTTGAAGTTGCTTTCGACCAAGCTATATGGAGGGTTGCACAGCACGTAGTTGTCGGCGACACATCTGCCGGATTGTCCCCTTGGGTCAGTGACGGAAGCCAGGCGTTCACCAAGGAAGGCAGCTGCCATGCCGATCATATTGCCTTGGCTGTGGCAGACAATCGTGATGGGAACGTCGGCCTGTTTTTTGCGGATCGATTCGACCAGTTTGGCAAGGCGCAATGCGGCCAGCACGAAGTACGGGCGCGGGGGACAGGAATATACCTTGCGGTCAGGAGTGGGATTCAGGTGCTGCACATGCATCCACAGGAACAGCCGGCTTGTCAGGCCATCGCCCCAGAGATCGGCCAGTGCCGTGCAGCCATTGGCGAACGGACCACCACCCCAGTAACGATGCTCGTTCAGGTAGATTCCGTCGCTATAGGCTTGCAGTTCTTCGGCGCTTGCCTTGTACCCCCAGCGAAACTGGATGACTGGCGAAAAATTCTCCGTTGGCTCAATGAAATTGGTTGCGCCCATCTTTGGATTGACGAAACCGTCGGGAGTAAGCTCAGGAAAATATTTCACTGGCGTCAAAGTTCCACCTGCCGCCGTTGCGTGAAACAGATGTTCCTTGCATCGCTTCAGGCGCTCATTGAGCCCCTCGCACAAACCTTCTTCCGTTGTCTTATACCATTCGCCATCCGAATTCACACCATGAACGAAGATCACGATGCCGGGCAATGGTAACTGCGTGAATACATCGAGAGGCTTTAATGTAACGAATACCGTCCCGCATCCGGAACCCAGTACACAATTGGCCGGATCGTCGAGCGGGCTGGATGCGATTTCGCCGCGTTCAGAAGAAAAAGGTAGCATGATGTCGTCGTGGGTTGGCGTTACTTCAGCGGTTTATAAAAAGTAGCCTTCAACTGCTGCAAGTGATCGGCGGTGATCTTTTCAGCTTCACCAGCGCCGTTGGTCTGGCCCGAAACAGGGCTATCTCCCGAACGTTCCACATGCACCTTCATCCCTTCCACCGGCTTGCCATCGGTCGCTCGCAACAGCCGTGGAATGCGGCCGAATTCGCCGGCGCTGAAGGTCGGCAATTCGGTCTTGCCGCTGGCCGGTCCATTCCAATGGTGTCCGTCGGTCTTGATCGTCATCGCCCCCGGCCCGCCGATTTCGACGGCGCCGCCTTTGAGCTTGAGGTAAGCGCCGCCGCTGACGATCAGCGTGATTTCGTCCTCGGCCATGAACACCATGCGCTTGCCTGCCGTGACCTTCAAATCCTTGGCCGCATCGATGCCCATGTCGTCATGCTGGCTTTGCATCACAAACTTTCCCTTGTGCGCCACCTGGGTGATGCCATCCATGTGAGAAAACAGCGAGATGCCCTTGCCGGCATTCAGATTGAAGCGCGCTCCACTGGTCAGCTGCAAGTGCTGCTGCGCCACCGAATCGATATTGACGCCCGCGTAGCTGACCAGGGTTTTCGGCGTGCTGAAGGCGACCCCGGACGGTGCCGTCACGCTTAGCGTAGGTTCGTCATTTTCATCGCTGTTTTTAGCTCCGCCGGAAGCGTCGAGATGGGATTTCAGCTCTTCTTGCGACGCCGGATCGACCGCTAACGCCTGATGTTCGGCCGCGTACTGCCCGAGCGACTTGAACAGGTCGAGGCAATCCTGCATCAGCGCCAGGTGTTCGTCGCCGCTCAGTTGCGTGCCGCAGGCGTCGAGCCGCTTCCATGCCGAAATCAGAAGCGACTTCGCCGTGCGAATCGCGCCGCTGTCGTTCGTCGCCAGTTCGAAGCCGGCGCCGCGCGCGTTAGCCTTGCCATCGCAGCGAGGATGGGTGAGATAGCCGAGATTAAGCTGGCTCTGGCCGTGTGCGCTGGCCAGCTGGACGCTGATTTGCCCGGGCGTGTCGTCGAGGCGCAGCTGGTTGTAACGCCCGGCGCGTCCTTCCTTGCTGACGATGCCCGATAAATATTTGTCTCCGGGCAGACGGCTGCGGCGATTGAATGAAGGCGGCGGGTTCAAGCCGCCATGAGCGCGGCCAATAATCAACGGTTGGTCCGGATCTCCCCCAACGAAGTCGCACAAAACCTGATGGCCGACACGCGGCAGGGAGATCGACCCATACTGCGCACCGGCCCAGGGATTTGCCACCTGCACCCACGCCGAATCCCGGTCGGAGTCCGATGCGCCTGCACCCTGGGCGTGCTCATGATCTTCTTCACGGCAGCCGGGAAAGCGGATCTTGACCCGCCCGAATTCATCGCAATGGATTTCTTCATTCACCGGCCCTACCACGGTCACATACTGCAGTGTGGTGCGCGGCAGGTCGATGCGGGGATCGTAGGCCGGCACGATCGGAATGCCGCGCCGCACGCAGGTAAATCGGTTGGTATAGCGCACGCCGCGCTCGGCGCTGGCCTGTTGCAGGCTGGTGCTGCCTTTGTGCCAATGGTTCAGCGCGAACAGACGGCGCACGCGTTCGTCCAGGGCTTTCGGCAGATTGTTCTCGGCCTCGACATGCAATTCGACGACCACGAATTCGCGCTCGCTGGCAGTGTGCGAGTCGAGCTCGGGGTGGCCGGCAATGCCGTTCCACTGGCCGACGCACATATTGCGGTCGCTTCCTTCGCCGTGAAAATACTTGGCTTCGTATTCATGACGCTGGATCCGGGAGCGTCCTAGGTCGAGGTAATCGGCGCTGTTGCTGCCTGCATGCGGCGCATCGATCAGATAATCGTCCAGGCCGGCAGTGAGGCGATTGCCGAACGTCCCTTGATCGTTCAATCCGGTTTCATGGCTCATGATCATCCGGGCTTGCGCGACATCCCAGCTGCGGCGTGTGACGACGCCGCTCGTCAGCGTGCGAACGGCATGCCATGCGGTGATCGTGTCGCGGGTTTCGGTGGCGTCGTCCCGATGGAAGCGGATCGTGCCCGCCACGTTCTTTTTCAATCCCCATGCATCGTCGAACAAGACCAGCGTATGCACCGGCGGGCGGTCGCTGTTCGCTTCGATCGACGAGCCGGCCTGGACGAACCAGGCAATGCCGCGCCGTTTCCACAGCCTGCGCAGGAAGGCGGCGGTCGACTCGTTGAGTTGCATGGTGAAGTCGCGCGCCGGATAGGTTTTGAGATGCCGGAGGTCGTATTCGAATACGGTGGCGGCGACAGGATTGGCGACACGCCACTCCTTGAGGAGGATGGCGGTGATGTCGACTTCATTCAGGTTAAGGAAAACCCGGGTATTGCAGGTCTTGTCGAGCAGCGCAAAGGCGTCGCGTACGGTCAGCTGATAAGTCGCCAGGCCGCCATCGCTCTGTCCTTCCGCAGCTTCGGCGACAATGCCGCATACAGAGCGCAGGTCGCCGGTGTCGGTCACGAACTGCAGTTCGACAGGATTGGCGACGAATTCCTTGAGCGGCATGCCGACGCGGGTCGCGACGCACAGGAGGTGATACTCGATCCCTCCGCACATCGTTTCGGTTCCACTGACATGCTTGACCAGCAAGACGTCTTCGCTGACGCCGGACTGGTTCCAGATTCGCAGGCGGAGCGGTCGATTGCTATCGGTGAGGATGGCGGCAGGCACGGAAGCATTCATTCGCAGGGTCCTTGAGTGGCGCCAGTCGCTGCAGGCGCATGTTGACATTCAAAAACCCGTCAAGTGTGACCAATTCCTCCAGCTCAAGTGATGCGATCGCGCAAGTACCGATATTGCTGCCGTAAACGACAAAGAGCACGTCCGCGGACGTGCTCTTTTCGTTTATGTCCCGCCAATCAGGCGGACAGCGACATTACGCTTGCGGCTGGATGTTGGCAGCCTGCTTGCCTTTCGGGCCAGCGGTGATGTCGAAGGTCACGCGCTGGTTTTCCTGCAGCGACTTGAAACCGGTGGCGTTGATCGCCGAGAAGTGCGCGAAGACGTCTTCGCCGCCGCCGTCAGGAGTGATGAAGCCGAAACCTTTAGCGTCGTTGAACCATTTGACAATGCCAGTCGCCATGTTAATTCCCTCAAATTTTTAAGTTGTCTCTGTGATGCTTCGCAGGCGAATCGGAGGACTGGACCAGCGAAACACTCAACGTTGCGAATCTGATTATAGAGATAATCCATAAAATTTCAGCAAGATTTTGCAATCGTGCGAAGTTTTTTTACAACGCTTTCCAGGCTTATCCCGGCCGCATGCCAACTGCGGCCGGGAGGTCGTCAGAACGTCATCGGCAGGCGCACCGTCAGCGTCACGTCCGGCGTGTCGCGGGTGACGCCGGCGCCCACCGCGATGTTCAGCGAACGCTGCGGACTGAGGCGGTACGAGTAGCCCAGCAGCAGGGTGCCGAGCTGGGTGCGCACCGAGCCCGGCACGATGCTGCCGTTCTGGCGCATGCGCGCGATCGTGCTGTGGTCGTAGCCGAGGCTGAGCGAGGCCTTGTCGTTCAGCGCCAGGCCCATGCCGAAGTTAAAGCCGATCACATTGCCCGGCTCGAGCGTGCCGAGCGGCTCGCGCTCGCCGTTGCGCACCAGGCGCGTGACATCGTCGCGCTTGAAGTTGTGCAGGTAGCTCAGGTTGCCGAAGAAGACCGCCGGGTCGGACGGATACAGCCAGGTCAGGCTGCCCTGCAGCGAGTGGAAGCCCGAGCCGGTCGGCAGGCTCAGCGGCAGGCCGGTGCCGGTCACGTTTTCGCCGATGCAGCGGCGGTCGCAGTCGGTCACGACTTCGAACGGATCGCGCCCGGTGCGGCTCTTGTAGCGCAGGCCGGCGATGTAATAGCCCTTGTCGGCGCCGCCGTTGTTGAGCTGGTAGCGTCCGGCGACCTCGATGTCGCCCATCGCCTTGCCGGTGGTGTCGAACACGCGCTCGACCGCGGTGCCGGTGAACAGTTCGCGGCTGACCGTGGCGTCGGAACGGTACACGTACGGCACCTTGACCTCGACTTCCATCCGGTTGGAGAGGCCGGTGCGGCCGGTGATCGAGGTGGTGAAGGTGTTGCGCTTGATTTCACGCACGTCCACCAGGCCGATCAGGAGCGCCGGGATCACGGTGTAGCCGACCAGCGCCACCCGGTTGCTAGACGAATAGCCGAACTGCGCGGCAGGCTCCACCACGTAGGTGCCGCGCGGCGTCAGCACGCCCGGCTGGTCGGTGATCGGGGCGATCTCGGGCGGCTTGTTGGGCTGCTGGTTGTTGTTCGCCTGCTGCGGTTGCTGGCCCTGCTGCGGCGGACGCTGCTGGGTCTGCGCCTGCTGTTGCGCCGCCGGCTGGGCCGGGGCAGGGGCGGGCACGGTCGGTTGATTCGGACGCTGCTGCGGCGGCACCGGAGCCGGCACGCCGGTCACGGCCGGCGGCAACTGCGGCGGCTGGGCCACCGGGGCCTGGCCGCTCATGTCGCCGCTCATGAAGCCGGCGCCGCCGGTGCCGCGCAGCTGCGACAGCGTGACGCCGTCGGCGCCTGCGGTCGGTATTGCGAACGGAGCGCCGTTCAGCGGTGTCGGATCGGTCAGCGGCACGTCCTGCTGCGCCAGTGCCGGCGCGGGCGCCAGGGCAGGGGCGGCCTGCATGCGCTGCAGCTGCGCGCGCTGCGCCTGCAGCTCTTCCACCAGCCGGTTGACCAATGCGCGCTGTTCGGCCAGCTCGTTCTTCAGCTGCGACAGTTCGTTCTTTTGTTCCTGAGCGCCGGAATCGGCCACAGGTTGCTGCGCAAGGACGGGCGGCGCCAGCAGGGCGGCCGCCAGGCCGGCGGCGCCAAGCCGCGCGACGTGTTGGTACATCCGGATTCTCCAGTGTGATAATTATTAATTTTACAAGTTTCCGGCAGAGCGCACGATTCCTTCACGAATCGTCGACTGGAAGTTCATGTCCTTCAGCAGCGACATGCTGTTGACGGTGGACGAGATGGTGGTCGCGGCGCGGATGTCCTGGCCGTCCAGGGTGTTCTGGAGCAGGGTCGCGCCATTGTTGAGGGCGATGTCGCTGGCCACGAAGTTGTTGCCGCCGAGCTGGATCAGCTTGGCCGAGCCGAGCGCATCCTGGGCCAGGCGCGCCTGGTCCGAGGTCATCGCCGCCAGGTCGGGAATCGAGATATTGGTGCGCGACAGCACCTCGCCGTTGACCGACACCACGCGCTCGATGCCGAGCGCGAGGTTGAGGCCGCCGGCGACTTCGAAGCCGCCGCGGGCGCCGTCCAGCGTGTCGGCCGCGACCGGTGCGCCGAAGGCGGACAGCGCGGTGTCGTCCAGCGCGGTATCCGACGCCTGCACTGGCAACGTGCCGAGCGCGGCAGCAAAGGCTGCGGCCAGTAGGGAGAGTCGTTTGAAAACGGTCCAGCGCATGGCGGTGTCCTTTAAAAATCGCCCGGGCCGAACTTCGGCAGCGAGGCGCTGAGCTGGTCCTGGTGCATCCCGGTGCCGAGCGGCGCGCGCGGGGCGCCGCGCCAGTCCTCGGGGGTGTTGAAGGCCACGCCGTCCTTGTGGCTGTGGATCACGAACAGCAGCTTGTTGCGCCAGATTTCCTGGAACCGTTCCATGCTCACCACGCGGTTGCCGGTGGACGGGTCGCCCAGCAGGATGCGGCCATCCTCGGATCCCTTGACCACCACGAAGTGATTGAAGCCGCGGTCGGTCACCAGCACGATGGCCGGAAGTTTTTCCTTGATCAGTTTTTCGATCGGCAGCTTGAAGCCGTCGGCGCGGAAACCGCGCGTGGCCAGGAAGCGCTGCATGTCCAGCATGGAAAAGCCTTCCTTGTGGATCTTGGCCTTGTCGCCGTTGGCGTACATCTGCTGGAACACGTCCTGTTCCGGGGTCGGGGTGGCGTAATGGTGCGAAAGCAGGGTGGCGACCGCCGCCGCGCCGCAGCTGTAGTCGTATTGCTGGCGCGTGGTGCGCTGGAATTTGATGTCCTTGAGGCTGGTCACCGGCACGTTGACGCGCGGGATGACGGCCAGGTCGAGCGCCGACGCCGTGACCGGCGCCAGCAGGAAGCCGCTTAGCAAAGCAGCAGACAAGAGGCTTCGTTTCATGCTTATTGCAGTTGCAGGTTGATGACGGTGGCGTTCTGGATCAGCACATTGGCGCCGCTGTTCTGGATCACGACCGGCAAGCCCGACGCGCCCGAGAACGAACCGTTGTCGATCACGTTGAAGCCGGTGGTGACGTTGTTGGCGACGTTGCTGCCGACCGTGCCGCTGAGGGTCGCCGATGCTTCGGTGAACACCGTGTCGGCGCCGCCGCGCAGCTCGCCCAGCGATGCGGTGTCGGCCGTCTTGCCCCAGCCGTCGGCCGGATCCGCATCCTTGCCCGGTGCGACCTGCACCGTGTCCAGGAAGCTCACGTTCACCGGCAGCTTGTCCGGTTCGCCGGCCTGGGCCGCGACCGGCAAGGCAACCAGCGCCGCCAGCAGGAGAGGGGTAATCCGTTTCATGATGCCTCGCTCGAAAAACCGCCACGCGTCGAATGGCGCGTGGCGGATTGATGCCTGGAGCCTCCGGCCAGGCGCCGCGTGGACGCCCGGCTGAAGACCCATTCGCCATTACTGCTGGCCGCCGACGTTCATGTTCGACTGCACGTTGACGCTCTGCTGGATCAGCGACGAGAAGCCGTTGTTCTGGCTGATGATCGAGATGCCTGCAGCCGACTGGGCGATGCCGCTCATCGAGTTCGACATATTGAATTCGCCTGCGCTCACGTTGGCGGTGCCGCCGTTGCCGCCGGTGCCGTTGCCGCCGAAGCCGCCGGTGCCTGCGCCGGCCACCAGTTCGCCGCCGCTGCCGCCGGCGCCGCCGGTGGTGGCGCCGCCGTTGCCGCCTGCGCCGCCGGCGCCCGAGGTAGCGTCACCCGAGGTGGCCGAACCGCCGGTGGCCGAGCCGCCGGTCGAGGAGCCGCCCGCGCCGCCGGTGCCGGTCGATGCGGTTGCTTCTGCGCCCGAACCGCCCATGCCGCCGGTGCCGGCCGTGCCGCCCTGGCCCGCGCCGCCTGCGCCGCCGGTGCCGGTCGCGCCTGCGCCGCCCGCGCCGCCGGTGCCGGCCGCGCCCGAACCGCCCGCGCCTGCGGTGCCGCTGGCGCCGGCGCCGCCGGTGCCTGCCAGTGCCGCGCCGTTACCGGCGGTGCCGCCGGTCGACGAGCCGCCCGCTGCGCCGGCGCCCGAAGTGTTCGAACCTGCCGCGCCCGCGCCGCCTGCTGCGCCCGAGCCGCCTGCCGCGCCTGCAGCACCGGCGCCGCCGGCGCCGGCCATCGATTCGCCCGCGGTGTTGCTCGATGCGCCGCTGGTCGGCGAGCCTGCGGTGCTGGTGCCGCCGGTGTTGGTGGCGGTGCCGCTGGCGCCGCCGGTGCCTGCGGTTTCAGTGCCCGAGCCTGGCATGCCGCCCGAACCCGAGGTGGAGGTCGCGTCGCCGATGGCAGCCGCGCCGCCTTGCGCGCCGTTCGATGCGGTCAAGCTCGAGCCTGCCGACGAACCGCCGGCCGCGCCCGCGCCGCCCATGCCGCCTGCCGCGCCTGCGCCGCCGGCCGCGCCTGCGCCGCCGGTTGCCGCGCCGTTGGCGCCGCCTGCGCCGCCGGCGCCCGAAGCGATGGCGCCGTTGGCGCCGCCGTTGCCGCCGGCCAGCGAGCCGGTCGAGCCGCCTGCGCCGCCGGTGGCTGCGCCGCCAGCCGCGCCCGAGCCGCCGTTGGCTGCGCCGCCTGCCGCACCCGAACCGCCGGTGCCGACGCCGCCTGCCGCGCCGTTGCCGCCAGCAGCGTAGCCGCCAGCCGCGCCAGCCGCGCCCGAACCGCCGGCCGCATCAGCCGCGCCGCTGGCGCCGCCTGCGCCGCCCGAGGCGTTGCCGACGGTCGAGGCGCCGGTCGACGCCGCGCCGCCGGCTGCATAGCCGCCCGCGCCACCTGCTGCGCCGGCTGCGCCGGTCGCTGCGCCGCCTGCCGCGCCGTTGCCGGTGGCCGAGCCGCCGGTGCCGGCCGCGCCCGCTGCGCCGTTACCCGATGCGCCGGCAGCCGAGCCGTAGTTGGCGGCGGTGTTGCCAATGTTGGTGATGGTGTTGCCGTTCACGCTGCCGGTCAGCGAGCTGGTCGCGGTGGCCGACGAAGTGTTGAACGAGTTGGCCAGCGACGAGCTGGCGTTGCCGCCGTTGGCAGCGGCCGAGCCGGCCGCAGCGGCGCGGGCGTCGCCCGAGCTGTTGTTCTGGCCCGAACGGTCGTCGGTGTTGGTCGTGGTCGTCGTCGTGGTGTTGGCGACGTCGGTGGTGTCGTTGCTGTCGATCGTCGTGGTTTCGGTGTTGGTGTTGCGGGTGTCGGTGTTCACCGAGCGGTTTTCGTTGTTGGTGTTGGTATTGGTGTTGGTGTTGGTGTTGGTCGTGCGGTTGTCGACCGTGCTGCTGTTGTTGCTGTCGTTGGTGCTGCTGTTGGTGTTGGTGCTGGTGTTGCGGGTGTCGGCCGTGTTGGTCGTGGTGTTGGTGTTCGTGTTGGTGCTGTTGTTGCTGCTGTCGGCGGTGTTGTTGCTGTTGCTCGAGTTCGTGTTCGTGTTGGTGTTGGTGTTGGTCGAGGTATTGGTGCTGTTGTTGCTGCTGTCGGTCTGGGTGTTGGTGTTGTTGCTGTCGGCGACCGAGCTGGTGTTGGTGGTGGTGGACGTGTTGCGGGTGTCAGTCGTGTTGTTGCTGTTGCGGGTATCAGTGACCGTGCTGCTGTCGGTGTAGCTGCCGCCGTCGGTCGGCGTGGTTTGTTGTGCGTGGGCCATGCCGAAAGCCAGGGCGATTGCGGTTGCCAGGATAGTGCGCTTCATTGTTGCTCCCCTAAATGTCACTGAATTAAGTTTCCCGAGGTCGTCATGACACCCGGTCCACCTGTCTATTAGCAGTTCGCGTGCCAGCTCCATCCAAGTTTGCAAGTGCTTGATTATGTAGGACTATTTTGATGAGTTCAGTGAGTAGGAGAAGGGATGATGAACGGCGACAAGGCGCTTGCGTGAGATTGTCACAAGAGTGCGACAGAGTTGTCATTCGCGTCACAAAACTGTATCAATTTGTGAACGCCATGCGCTGCGCATAGAGTGATGCAGCACCCGCAGCGCGCTGCCGTGTGGCAAGCGCGCTGGAGCGAAGTGCTTGAATTGATTGGGGAAACCGCGTAGGAGCAGGACGACGAAGGGGGAAGGGCGACACTTACGTCGAGATCGAATGCTTGGCCATCAGCCGATACAGTGTCATGCGTGAGACACCCAGGTCGCGTGCGGCCTGGCTGATGTTGTTGCCGCTGCGGCTCAGGCTGTCGAAGATGGCGCTGCGCTCGGCGCTCAGGCGCGAACTGCCCAGGCCTTCGGCCACCGCGACGATCGGGCCCGCGCCCGGCAGATCGAGGTCTTCCGGCATGATCAGGCGGTGCTCGGCCAGCACCATGGCGCGCCGCACGCGGTTGACCAGCTCGCGCACATTGCCCGGCCAGTCGTAGCGCGCCATCGCCTGTAGCGCCTCGCGACTGACGCCTTTCAATTGCGGGCTGCGCTCGGCCGCGTACTTGCTGAAGATCAGGTCGGTCAGCACCGGCAAGTCTTCCTTGCGTTCGCGCAGCGGCGGCACCCGGATCGGGAACACGCTCAGGCGATAGTACAAATCTTCGCGGAAACGTCCTTCGGCCACCGCCTGCGGCAGGTTGACGTGGGTGGCGGCGATCACGCGCGCATCGACGGGAATCGTGCGCGTGCCGCCGACGCGGTAGATCACGCGCTCCTGCAGGAAGCGCAGCAGACTGGCCTGCAGGTCGAGCGGCAGGTCGCCGATCTCGTCCAGGAAGATGCTGCCGCCCGAGGCGGCTTCGATCAGGCCCTGCTTGTCGCGGCTGGCGCCGGTGAAGGCGCCGCGTTCATGGCCGAACAGTTCGGAATGGATCAGCGCCGGCGCCACCGCCGCGCAATTGATCGCGATGAAGGGGCCGGCTGCGCGCTGCGAGCGCAGGTGGATTTCCTGGGCCGCCAGTTCCTTGCCGCTGCCGCTCTCGCCCGAGATCAGCACCGGCGCGTCGACCGCGGCGATCTTGTCGATGTGGGCGCGCAGGCGCACGATGGCGGCCGAGTTGCCGTCGATGTGGCCGTCGCGCGCCATGCGTTTATAGGGTGGCACCGCCTTGCCCAGGGTCGCCATGCCGTGCGCGTGGCCGAGCGAATGCTGCAGGCGCAGGGTGTCGGCCGGGCGGGTATGGAAATCGAACAGGTGGGCGGCGATCAGCTCGCGCAGGACGGGCTGGTCGATGCGCGGCGCATCGAACACGCCGACCCAGCGCATGCTGTGGTGCTGGCGCAGGAAGCGCTCGAGCTCGGCGTCATCGGTCGCGGGATGGTTGCCATCGCTGCGGTCGAGCAGCAGGCCGACGCCGTAATGCTGCTGCGCCAGTACCTTGCGCGCCGCCGCCAGGCTGTCGACCACGCACACGTCCCAGCCCGGCAGTTCGCCATGGCAGGCGCGCGCGCGGGCACTGCCTTCACTGCTGACACAAATAAGACGTTTGACTGTCACCGTTGTCCTCGTTATCGCCGCATCTCCATCAGGGGCGGCTTCGTTATTGTGAGCCCCGGTGCATGTTGCAATGACTCACCTTGGGTGCCTGCAGCCGCAAGACGGCATGCTGCCAGGCACGAAAAGCGATTCCATTAAACCCGAAATGGCATCTGCATGTCGCACAAACATTAATACAATTTTAAGTAACTTTCCAATCTTGCACGGAAAGTTTTCGATGTCATATCGAACAATACGCAGAATCATTATTTGATTGCTACCGATCTTACGGGCGCTGCGCGTGCCAGGGAAGCGCGGCGTGCGCTGCGCGATGACATTCCGGACAGCCGTTGTGGCTACCCAACACGCGTAGGCGGGGAACGGCCACGGCGATGAGCAGCGGTGCGAGCCAAGGCGCGTCCCCCGCTTTTGGCTGCTTGTATAATGCTGGCAACCCTAACCCGCATGCACATATGACCAATACCACCCACTTCGGCTACAAGACCGTCGCCGAGGACCAGAAGGTCCAGGAAGTCGCCAAGGTTTTCCACTCGGTCGCATCGAAGTACGACGTCATGAACGACCTGATGTCGGCCGGGCTGCACCGCGCCTGGAAGATGTTCACGATCGCCCAGGCCGGCGTGCGTCCCGGCTTCAAGGTGCTGGATATCGCCGGCGGCACCGGCGACCTGGCCAAGGCGTTCGCGAAGCAGGCCGGCAAGAGCGGCGAAGTCTGGCTCACCGACATCAACGAGTCGATGCTGCGCGTTGGCCGCGATCGTCTCTTGAATAAAGGGCTTGTCACCCCAACCATGTTGTGTGACGCCGAAAAGCTGCCGTTCCCGGACAATTATTTCGACCGCGTGAGCGTGGCCTTCGGCCTGCGCAACATGACGCACAAGGACCAGGCGCTGGCAGAAATGCGCCGCGTACTGAAGCCGGGCGGCAAGCTGCTGGTGCTGGAATTCTCGAAAGTGATCGCGCCGCTGCAGAAACCGTACGACCTGTATTCGTTCTCGGTGCTGCCGTGGCTGGGCCAGAAAATCGCGGGCGATGCCGAAAGCTACCGCTACCTGGCCGAATCGATCCGCATGCACCCCGACCAGGACACGCTCAAGGGCATGATGCTGGACGCGGGACTGGAACGGGTGCAGTACTACAACCTGACCGGCGGCGTGGCTGCGCTGCACACCGGGATCAAGATGTAAGGCACGCTGCGAAGCGTGCAGCAAGCTGTAAGTGGACAATCATTCCAAGGACGAGACGATGAAAAAATTTTTGGTGACGACGATTCTGGCGGTCAGCGCCTTCTCGATGGTCGCTGACGCCTTCGCCCGACCGCTGGGCGGCAAGCGCTCGGTGGGACGCCAGTCGCAGGCCGTGCGCCAGATGCCGGCCCCGGCGCCTGCGCCGACGCCTAACCTGCAGCGCCAGACCCCGAACCAGGCCGCTCCGGCAGCCGCCGCCGGCGCCACCGGCGCCGCCGCCGCGGCCGCCACCAAGCGTCCGAGCATGTGGAAGGGCATCCTGGGCGGCGCGCTGCTCGGCCTCGGCCTGGGCGCGCTGCTGTCGCACTTCGGCATCGGCGGCGCGCTGGCCAGCGCGATCTCGACCATCCTGATGATCGCGCTGCTGGGCCTGGCCATCATGTTCATCGTGCGCATGTTCCGCCGCAAGGACACCGTGGCCAATCCATCGGCCGCGACCGCGGGTGCCGGCTTCGGCGGCTTCAAGCCGCAGCCGGCCGGCGCGGTTGCCACGCCTGAGATCGGTTCGGGCCTGCGCCAGCAGCCGACCGCCTATCAAGGCCAGAACGGCGGCGTTGCGCTGGACAAGGGTACCGGCTTCGGTAGCTCGGCAGCTGCTGCTCCAGCGCACCAGCAATGGGGCGTGCCGTCGGACTTCGACAGCGAGAGCTTCCTGCGCCATGCCAAGTCGTCCTTCATCCGCATGCAGGCGGCCTGGGACCGCGGCGACACCAACGACCTGCGCGAATTCACCTCGCCCGAAGTGTTCGCCGAGCTGAAGATGCAGATCCAGGAACGCAATGGCGAAGCCGACTTCACCGACGTGGTCAGCATCGACGCCCAGCTGCTGGGCATCGAGAAGACCGCCACCGACTACCTGGCGAGCGTGCAGTTCAACGGCATGATCCGCAATGCCCCGAACGCGCCGGCCGAGCCCTACGTCGAGGTGTGGAACATGTCCAAGCCGTTGGCCGGTTCGGGCGGCTGGGTGCTGGCCGGTATCCAGCAGGTGGCTTGACGCCATCCCGTCGAATTATTTTTCGACAAACATTTCGTGTCGCCGGGTTTGCGCCCGGCAAACTGGTAAGATCGAGACCGCCCGCTTTACCCCGGGCGGTTTTGTTTTTTTAGCCCAGGCTCCCATGTTTCCCAGTATGCCCACCACCTTGTCCCCGCGCCATGCCATCGACGTGCCGGCCGCGGCCGTGATCAACCACTTGCTGGCCCAGGAAGACTGGGCCCGTAAGGCGCTGGCGCGCCATGCTGGCAAGTATGTGTGCGTCGACACCGGCGCCGTGCGCCTGTGTCTGCGGGTGGCGGGCGACGGCATGTTCGAGGCCGCCGACAAGGTCGAGGAAGCCCACGTCACCATCCGCGTCAAGCTGGCCGACCTGCCATTGATCCTGCAAGACCGCAGCCGCGCCCTGTCGTACGTGAAGATCGACGGCGACGCCGAGTTCGCCAACACGATCTCGCAGCTGGCCAACGGCCTGCGCTGGGATGCCGAGCACGACCTCGAACGCGTGGTCGGGCCACTCGGCGCGCGCCGCCTGACCCAGCTCGGCCGTGGCGCGCTGGAGGGCGCCGGCGGGGCAGGGCGCCGCCTGGCGGAAAACGTTGCCGAATTCCTGGCCGAGGAGCGCCCGGTGCTGGTGCGCCCGCGCCAGCGCGACGCCTTTGCCGCCGATGTCGTGCGCCTGCGCGACGACGTCGAGCGCACCGCCAAGCGCATCGCCCGCCTTGAACAGAAGCTGGCGCAACTTGATGCCGCCAAGCCGGCGGCGGGCTCCACCATTCTTCCCAGCGCAGACCTGAATCCGGATCGTCGATGATATTGAAATTCCTGCGCCTGCTGCGCATTCTCACCGTCTTCACCAAGTACGGCCTGGACGAAATCGCCGTCACCAGCATCAATGCGCCGCGCACCGCGCGCCTGATGAACACCTTCTTCTTCTGGCGCCGCATCACCTCGCCGCGCGCGATCCGCCTGCGCCAGGCGCTGGAAGAGCTGGGCCCGATCTTCGTCAAGTTCGGCCAGGTGCTGTCGACCCGGCGCGACCTGGTGCCGCCCGACATCGCCGACGAGCTGGCGCTGCTGCAGGACCGGGTGCCGCCGTTCGGTTCCGATCTGGCCGTGGCCCAGATCACGCAATCGCTGGGCGCCCATCCCGACCAATTGTTTGCCCATTTCGAGCGTGAGCCGGTGGCCTCGGCTTCGATCGCCCAGGTCCACTTCGCGCGCCTGAAGGACGGCAAGGACGTCGCGGTCAAGGTGCTGCGTCCGGGCATGAAGAAGCTGATCGACGAAGACATGGCGCTGATGCACCTGGCAGCCGGCCTGATCGAGAAAGTGTGGGGCGAGGCGCGCCGCCTGAAGCCGCGTGAAGTCGTGGCCGAATTCGACAAATACCTGCATGACGAGCTGGACCTGATGCGCGAAGCGGCGAACGCCAGCCAGCTGCGCCGCAACTTCGCCGGTTCGACCCTGCTGATGGTGCCGGAAATGTACTGGGACTATTGCTCGAGCAGCGTGATCGTGATGGAGCGCATGCGCGGCATCCCGGTGTCGCAGATCGACCGCCTGGCGGCCGAGGGCATCGACCTCAAGAAGCTGTCGAGCGATGGCGTGGAAATCTTCTTCACCCAGGTCTTCCGCGACGGCTTCTTCCACGCCGACATGCACCCGGGGAACATCCTGGTGTCGGTCGAGCCGGAAACTTTTGGGCGCTACATCGCGCTCGACTTCGGCATCGTCGGCACCCTGAACGACTTCGACAAGGATTACCTGTCGCAAAACTTCCTGGCCTTCTTCCGGCGCGACTACAAGCGCGTGGCCGAGGCCCACATCGAATCCGGCTGGGCGCCGCCGAGCACGCGCGTCGACGAACTCGAGTCCGCCGTGCGCGCCTGCTGCGAGCCGATTTTTGATCGGCCATTGAAGGACATCTCGTTCGGCCAGATCCTGCTGCGCCTGTTCCAGACCTCGCGCCGCTTCAACGTCGAGGTGCAGCCGCAGCTGGTGCTGCTGCAAAAGACGCTGCTGAATATCGAAGGCCTGGGGCGCCAGCTCGATCCCGACCTGGACCTGTGGAAGACGGCGAAACCGCACCTCGAGCGCTGGATGTCGGACCAGGTCGGCTGGCAGGGCCTGGTGGAACGCCTGCGCGCCGAAGCGCCGCGCTACGCCCAGATCTTCCCTCAGCTGCCGCGCCTGGTGCATCAGGCGCTGGAACGCGAAGCGCATCCGAAGATCGCGCATGGCGGCGCACATGGGCACGTGGCCAATGCCGATTTGCTGGCGCTGCTGCTGGTGGAGCAACGCCGCACCAATCGCATGCTGGTGTTTGTCAGCTGCGTGGTGGCGGGGTTTGCGACGCTGGCGGTGTTGGGGGTTGTTGGAATGTTCGGTTGAGGGCGCGGTTGGCGAGCGATCGTTGAACGCGTCGGCGGCACAGCCGCCAACGCGTCCAACCGGCTCGCGCAAACCTCATCGGCTTCGGCAAGCCCCCATCACGACAAAATCCAACCGCCCAAAGAAAAAGCCCGCTCGCGCGGGCATAAAAAAGAAAAGCCCGCTGAAAAAGAAAAGCCCGCTGGCGCGGGCTTTAAGCAAGTGTTCTTCTATGGACCGCGCTGATGCAAGACCGCGCCATCTTCTGTTTCTTCTTAGCGGAGAGCAGCAGTGATTCCCTGTTGCCAACATTCGGTGAAGAGTTCGTATTAAAACATCGAAGCCAATGCTTGAGCAAACGAAACACCTGTAGCGATGGCGAAAAACAACAATCGCGGTGCGCCGCTTGCCAGCGCCAGGCGTTCATGCCAGCGCCATGCCGCCCAAACGGCAAATCCCTTCGTAAAAGCTTTATAATTCAGGGTTTTGAAGATTTTTGCGGAGCATTAAGCATGCCGATTTACGCCTACCGCTGCGAAGAATGCGGTTTCACCAAAGATGTACTGCAAAAGATATCGGACCCGGTCCTGACCGTGTGCCCGTCGTGCGCCAAGCCGTCCTTCAAGAAACAAGTGACCGCCGCCGGCTTCCAGCTCAAGGGCACCGGCTGGTACGTGACCGATTTCCGTGGCGGCACGCCGCCGGCTACCGGCACCGCCAGCAACGCCAATAACGGCAACGGCGCGCCTGCGCCGGCTGCCGCCGAATCGAGCGCACCGGCAACGCCTGCGGCCGCGCCTGCTTCAAGCGGCACCAGCAGCAGCGGCGGCGACAAGAGCGGTACCTGATCCGGCGCCGGCCGCGCGGCCGCGCCCCAACAAGAACAACGGGAATCCGATGCGCAAATACTTCCTCACCGGCCTGCTGGTCCTGGTGCCCCTGGCGATCACCGCCTGGGTGCTGAACCTGATCATCAGCACGCTCGACCAGTCGCTGCTGTTCGTGCCGGAAGCCTGGCAGCCGCGCGTGCTGCTCGGCGCCGACATCCCCGGCGTGGGCGCGGTGCTGACGCTGGCCATCGTGTTCCTGACCGGCGTGCTGGCCAACAACCTGGTCGGCAACTACGTGATGCGCCTGGGCGAGCGCCTGATCAAGCGCGTGCCGGTGGTCAGCTCGCTGTACGGCAGCGTCAAGCAGGTGTCGGACACGCTGTTCTCGTCCTCGGGCAACGCCTTCCGCCAGGCAGTGCTGATCCCGTATCCGCACGCCGATTCGTACACCGTCGCCTTCCTGACCGGCGTGCCGGGCGGGGACGTGACCAACCACCTGGTGGGCGACTACGTCAGCGTGTACGTGCCGACCACCCCGAATCCGACTTCGGGCTTCTTCCTGATGATGGAACGCAGCCGCGTGCGCGAACTGGACATGTCGGTCGACGCGGCGCTGAAGTACATCGTCTCGATGGGCGTGGTGGCCCCTGCCAGCGTGCCGGCCGCGCCATCGGCCAAATAGAACACAAGCACAGAATAGGGGCCCCGGCCCGCCAATTTAACCAACCTGGAACGAAAACCATGACCTCCATGCGTACCAACTACTGCGGCCTCGTCACCGAGGAACTGCTGGGCCAAACCGTCAGCCTGTGCGGCTGGGTGCACCGTCGCCGCGACCACGGCGGCGTGATCTTCATCGACCTGCGCGACCGCGAAGGCCTGGTGCAGGTCGTCTGCCATCCCGACAACGCCGCGGTGTTCAAGGCCGCCGAAGGCGTGCGCAACGAGTACTGCCTGCGCATCGTCGGCACCGTGACCAACCGCCTGGAAGGCACCGCGAATGCCAACCTGAAGTCGGGCAAGATCGAGATCAACGCCAGCGAAGTCGAGGTGCTGAACGCGTCGGTGCCGGTGCCGTTCCAGCTGGACGACGACAACCTGTCGGAAACCACCCGCCTGACCCACCGCGTGCTCGACCTGCGCCGCCAGCAGATGCAGCACAACCTGAAGCTGCGCTATAAAGTCTCGATGGAAGTCCGCAAGTACCTGGACAACCTGGGCTTCATCGACATCGAAACCCCGATGCTGACCAAGTCGACCCCGGAAGGCGCGCGCGACTACCTGGTGCCGTCGCGTGTGAATGCCGGTAACTTCTTCGCGCTGCCGCAGTCGCCGCAGCTGTTCAAGCAGCTGCTGATGGTCGCCAACTTCGACCGCTACTACCAGATCACCAAGTGCTTCCGCGACGAAGACCTGCGCGCCGACCGCCAGCCTGAATTCACCCAGATCGACTGCGAAACCTCGTTCCTGAACGAGCAGGAAATCCGCGATCTGTTCGAGGAAATGATGCGCGTCGTGTTCAAGAACACCGCCGGTGTCGACCTGCCGAACCCGTTCCCGGTGATGGACTTCGCTACCGCCATGGGCAAGTACGGTTCGGACAAGCCGGACATGCGCGTCAAGCTCGAGTTCACCGAGCTGACCGAACTGATGAAGTCGGTCGAGTTCAAGGTGTTCAACAGCGCCGCCAACCTGCCGAACGGCCGCGTGGTCGGCATGCGCGTGCCGCAGGGCGGTTCGATGCCGCGTTCGGAAATCGACGCCTACACCCAGTTCGTGGCGATCTACGGCGCCAAGGGCCTGGCCTACATCAAGGTCAATGAGAAGGCCAAGGGCCGCGATGGCCTGCAGTCGCCGATCGTCAAGAACATCTCGGACGAGGTCCTGACCCAGATCCTGGAGCTGACCGGCGCCCAGGACGGCGACCTGATCTTCTTCGGCGCCGACAAGGCGAAAGTGGTCAACGACGCCATCGGCGCGCTGCGCGTGAAGATCGGCCACTCGGAATTCGGCAAGAAGGCCGGCCTGTTCGACGACGTCTGGGCGCCGCTGTGGGTGATCGACTTCCCGATGTTCGAATACGACGAAGACGGCGACCGCTGGACCGCGACCCACCACCCGTTCACCGCGCCGAAGGACGGCCACGAGGACATGCTGGAAACCAATCCGGGCGCCTGCATCGCCAAGGCCTACGACATGGTCCTGAACGGCTGGGAACTGGGTGGCGGTTCGATCCGTATCCACCGCGAAGAAGTGCAGAGCAAGGTGTTCCGCGCGCTGAAGATCGGCGCCGAGGAAGCGCAGCTGAAGTTCGGCTTCCTGCTGGACGCCCTGCAGTACGGCGCGCCGCCGCACGGTGGCCTGGCCTTCGGCCTGGACCGCCTGATCACCTTGATGACCGGCTCCGAGTCGATCCGCGACGTGATCGCCTTCCCGAAAACCCAGCGCGCGCAGGATCTGTTGACCAATGCGCCGTCGGAAGTGGACGAGAAGCAGCTGAAGGAACTGCACATCCGTCTGCGTAACGAGCAGAAGGTGGCGTAAGGTCATTTAGGCGGCTTTGCCGTCGTAGGGTTGGCGGCCGAGCCGCCAACCCTACGTCTTCTGACGCTCGCATGAAACCCCACAAGATCCCCGAATCGGTCCTGGTCGTCATCCACACTTCCGCCATGGAAGTGCTGCTGCTCGAACGCGCCGACCGCCCGGGCTTCTGGCAATCGGTCACCGGATCGCTCGACGCACCGGACGAGCCGCTGCTTTTGACCGCCGCGCGCGAACTGTTCGAGGAAACCGGCATCCAGGCCGACGGCGAACTGATCCGCCTGCGCGACTGGGGCCTGTCCAACATCTACGAAATCTATCCGGTCTGGCGCCACCGCTACGCCCCCGGCGTCACCCATAACACCGAGCACGTGTTCTCGGTCTGCGTCCCACGCGACATCCCCATCGTCCTCAGCCCTCGCGAGCACCTGCAGCACGCCTGGCTGCCTTGGCTCGAAGCGGCCGACCGCTGCTTCTCGTCGTCGAACGCCGAAGCCATCCTCCAGCTGCCTCGCCAACTTGGAAATTAACATTTCCCTGGAAAAACAACCCTTATAAAACAGGGTCAATACCAGTTCAAATTGTAAGATTTTGTTACTTGCGGAAAAGTCGAAAATGACGTTTTTCAGCAAAAGTACGAGAGTGCTATTTTGACCCGTCATCTGTGCGGAAACGCCCATATGACGGGCGTCGTTACAAAATCCCCCTATGAAATTACACCCTGTTACAGCAAAAATAGCGGTTTGATAACCATAGGAAATTCATATCCCAGCGATAAACACCATATATTCAACGTTTGACAGATG
This sequence comes from Massilia sp. YIM B02443, assembly GCF_030411955.1. Classification (GTDB taxonomy): domain Bacteria; phylum Pseudomonadota; class Gammaproteobacteria; order Burkholderiales; family Burkholderiaceae_D; genus Telluria. The sequence goes on along the minus strand of NZ_JASNRA010000010.1, from coordinate 132,127 downwards.
GAAATCGGTAGAATATCGTCAACAGATCACCTGGTGGTGAGACCTGAAAGATGTACTTTTTAGCGGATGATTCTGGAGGACTAAATTGAATAACCCCGAACTCAAACACGACAAGAAAGTGAAAGAAATCACTCTGGGTGACGATTGTATTTACATCGACCTGTTTGGCGGCCTGCGCCTGAGCGGCCCGCTGGCGCCGGTCGAGAAGAAAACGGACCAGCCGGAGCGCAAGCCGCGCCGCATGATCGTGTCCGGCCACGAAGCGATCTACGACGAGGCGCTGGCGCTGGGCTGACCAGCCGCTCGACCGCTCGTCTTCCACGCACGGCATCCGCCGGCCAGCGCGCCGGCCACTCCCTCCGCCGCTGCGTCCACCCGGCGCTCCATGAGGCGCACGATTGGGCCCGTTTCACGAGAACGCCGGCCCGATCCGGGTAGAATGTTCCCATGAAAATTCGTGTAGCCACCTACAATATTCATAAGGGCGTCTCCTCGCTGCGCAGCACGCCTCGCGTGATCGCCCTGAAGAAGGCGATTGCCGAATTCGACGCCAACATCGTCTTCCTGCAAGAGGTGCAGGGCCGGCATGACCGGTTCCAGGCCAGGTACGGCAAGGAAGAGCGCGGCCACCGCTACTGGCCCGAGACCGCCCAGTACGACTACTTCGCTCCCGACGCCCACCACACGGCCTACGGCATGAACGCGGTGTACGACCACGGCCACCACGGCAATGCATTGCTCTCGTGCTGGCCGATCGAGAACTCGCACAACCACGACGTCTCGGACCACGCCTACGAGCAGCGCGGCATCCTGCACTGCGTGCTCGGCACGCCCGAATGCAAGGTGCACTGCTACGTGGTGCACCTGGGCCTGTTCGAAGGCAGCCGCGGGCGCCAGACGCAATCGCTGATCGAGGCCGTGAATTCGTCGGCGCCGAACGGCGAACCGGTGATCATCGCCGGCGACTTCAACGACTGGCGCAACACCCTGAGCGACAAGCTGCGCCATGGCCTCGGCGTAACCGAGGTGTTCGACGAACTCGGTCCGCGCTCGCCGCTGGGCGACATGGTGCGCAGCTGGGCCGGCCGCCAGCCGCGCCTGGCGCCGGCGCGCACCTTCCCGGCCGCGCTGCCGTGGTTCCGCCTCGACCGCATCTACGTGCGCGGCTTCAAGGTCAACAATGCCAAGGTGATGCACGGCCCCCTGTGGGCCAAGCTGTCCGACCACGCGCCGATCGTGGCCGAACTGGAGCTGGCCGATCCGGCGAAGCACTGCGCGACGCGCTGAGCCGGTCCGCCGGCCATGCGCAGCCTCGCCTTCGTCGACAACAACGACATCACCCTGTTGGAAAGCGGCGTCGCCTTCTTTCCGGCCTTGATCGCGGCGCTCGACGCGGCGCAGTACGAGGTGCTGTTCGAAACCTATATCTTCGCCGAGGACGATACCGGCCGCGCCGTACGCGACGCCCTGATCCGCGCCGCCCGCCGCGGTGTCAAGGTGCGGGTGCTGGTCGACTGGTTCGGCACCGGCCACCGCTGCTGCGGCCGGCTCGGGCCGGAACTCACTGCCGCCGGTGTCCAGTACCGCGTGTTCAATCCCCTGTGCCGGCGCGGCATTGCCCGCTCGCACCGCAAGATCGCGGTGATCGACCGCGAGGTCGCCTTCGTGGGCGGCATCAACGTCAACGACGACTGGCTGTGCGACCACGCCGACGGCCACCGCCTGCCGGCGCCGCGCTGGGATTTCACGGTGCGCGTGCGCGGGCCGCTGGTGGCCCAGATTCATCACGAGGCGGCAGGGCAGTGGATGCGCACCGGGCGCCTGCGCCTGCGCAAGCGCCTGCAATTGTTCAGCGAAATGCGCAAGCAGCCGATTCCCTCTTGCGAAAGTCCGGCCCGGGCCGCATTTGTGGTGCGTGACAACCTGCGCAACCGCGCCACGATCCAGAAGGCGTATCTGCAGGCGCTGGGCCACGCGCGCGACAGCGTGCTGCTGGCAACGCCGTACTTCGCCCCTGGGCGCAAGTTCCGCAAGGCGCTGGCGCACGCGGCGCGGCGTGGCGTGAAGGTGACGCTGCTGATCGGGGTGGGCGAGTTCCGCATCCAGGATGCGGTGGCCCATTCCTTCTATCCCAAGCTGCTGGCCGACGGCATCCGGGTGGTCGAATACCGCAAGACCCAGCTGCATGCCAAGGTCGCGGTGGTGGACGACGACTGGGCCACGGTGGGTTCGAGCAATTGCGACGGCCTGTCGCTGTTCGTCAACCAGGAAGCCAACGTGGTGGTGAACGACCCGGTCTTCGCCGCCACCTTGCGCGCGCATATCGAGCGCGGCATCGCGGACGGGGTCGAGGTCTGCGCTCAGGAGTTCGCGCATACCGGCTGGCTCGAGCGGGCCAGCCACGGAGCCGCCTACATGCTGTACAAGCTGGTGATGCGGGTGGTCACGATCGGCTACACCTGAGGATGGAACTGGACTAGAGAATGAAAGAGAATGAGCGAAGATAAAGACAATGTAAGACTCGACAAATGGCTGTGGGCGGCGCGCTTCTTCAAGACCCGCTCGCTGGCCCAGGACGCGGTCGACCGCGGCCGCGTGCGCATCGGCGGCGAACCGGTCAAGCCGGCGCGCACGGTCAAGATGAACGACAAGATCCTGATCGACAACGGTTCGGATCGCTGGGAAGTGATCGTGGCCGCGATTTCCGGTTCGCGCGGCCCGGCGCCGGTGGCGCGCACGCTGTATTTCGAAACCGACGAAAGCATCGCGCGGCGCGAGAACGACAAGGTGGCGCGCAGGCTGTATCCGGAGCCGAGCCTGGAGATCAAGGGGCGGCCGACCAAGCGCGACCGGCGTGCGATGACGCGCGTGGGTGGGGTCGACGACGAATAAGCCGGGTCGAGGTCAGACCTCCGGCACCGGGTTGACACCCTCCGTTAACACATAGGTGTTGCCATCGAACCGATAGCGTGCGGTCTCCTTGATCGTGCTGTCGAGGCGTTCGCTGTATTTGTCGGGCTGGTTGTCGATAACCCGGTAGCGTTTGCCCGCAAAATCGACCAGCATGTCGGGCGGAGTGTCAGCATCGGATCTGCCGGCGAAGCGAATCTTGCCGTTCACGTCCCAGCATTCAGTGTCTGGCTCGCATGCGCCCTCGTTGGTGGAGCCGATCAGCAGGTTCCCGAGTTCGCGAATGGGCGAGCCCAGTTCAAAGATGTTCGCGACAGCGATCGAGTAGCCTTGCCACGTACCGCCTGATGTCACGATGAAGCCGGCCTTGCCGGCGCTCGGTATGATCCACTCGATGCTGCCGATGTTGCCATGCGAGCCCATGGATGACAGGTTCTCGTGCCGCTCGACGACTTGCCATCCACCGTCATCGGTGCGCAGGATATACACGTTCAGTACGCCAGGCGAACCGTGTCCGGCAAGGTCATTCCCGTCCTGATCGGACGGCGAACCGTTGACAAGCACAGCGACGCGGCCGTCAGGCAGCGTGCTGGCCGATGCCAGTGTCATTTGATGGTATTCCCTGGCGCCATCGATATCGAGCTCGGCCAGTGCTTCATCCTTCTCAGGCGCATAGGCTTGGCCGAAGATCGCCCGCATCCAGGAGCGTTTGCGCTGCTTTTCCGGCGTGTCAATCGCGCTTGCCGCGGGAGCCGTGGCAGGCGCGACGGCCGTGCCGGAGAATGCCGGTGGTGCGTTGTGCACCTCCGGCTCCGGCGCCGGGGCGGCTTGCTCATTGCGCTTGCAGCCGCTCGGACCGGTAAGCAGAACGATCCCAGCCAGCAGCGTGACAAGGTTGTATCGGACAAATGCAGGGTTTGATATTTTCATGGATTTGAAACGGTAGCCGGCCATTCAGCCGCCCGCGTACATATAGACCAGCACTGCCAGCAGGACAATTACCAGGATGCCGAAACGCGTGAGCCAGTTGCCCGTTGCCTGCGAGCTATCCACGCCCCGTCCCTTGCCCCGGTTCGCCTCCACCGTCTCCTCTGCCTTCTGGACGATGGTCTCGGCGCTTTCGCGCTCCATTCCATGGAAGACCAGATCGGCAACGGCCTGTTCTGGCGTGGCGCCTTCGTCCAGGCGGGCACAGGCGCGACCGAGAATCACCAGAAAATCGGCCATCATCGCCTCATTGGATTTCTCTTCATCCTCGTCTGCGAACGAATGAATCGCCTCACGCAGGGCGATGTCGGTCGGTTCCATGACTTCCATGATCTGCTGCGCGTTGCTCATCTGTGTCTCCTCTCCATGGTTGTTATAAGGATCTATTGTCGAAAAGATGGTAACTCTTGGATAATGAACTAAAGTGACAATTGGGGGCGCGAGAAAGAAAGCTTCCCCAAGAATATCGCTTGGGCAACCATCGAGCACCGGGCTTGTATCCCCGGTACACCAACCCCGCAATCGGAACACCTGCGCCCGCAAAAATGCGGTACCTTTATAGCTGAATCGACAAATCGGTCGTCCACTGTTTTTCAAGCTGAACGATCCACCCACGGCGCATTCTCACTGTGCCAAGCATTGTTTTGCATCAATAGAACGCCAACTCTAAGTTCCCGTTTGACATTCCAAGCCTGATAGATAATAGTACGAGCGTTCGGATTTTTTCGACTCAGGGGATACTATCAACGCTTCAACCAAATTCATGCGCAAGGGCGAACAGACGCGGGCCGCGATCCTCGACGTCGCGCTCGAGCTCGCCAGCCGCAACGGTCTCGAAGGGCTGACCATCGGCCTGCTGGCCGACCGGATGAACATGAGCAAGTCGGGCGTGTTCGCCCACTTCGGTTCGCGCGAAGACCTGCAGCTGGAGGTGGTCAAGCTGTATCACCACCGCTTCGAGCAGGAAGTGTTTTTCCCGAGCATCAAGGAAACCCGCGGCCTGCCGCGCCTGGTCGCGATGTACACGCGCTGGGTCAAGCGGGTGTCGGTCGAGATCGCTTCCGGCTGCATCTACATCAGCGGTGCGGTCGAGTACGACGACCGCGAAGGCCCGATCCGCGAAGAGCTGGTGTCGATGGTCCGTGCCTGGCAGGGCGCGCTGCTGCGCAGCGTGCGCCAGGCGATCGAGGCCGGCCACCTGCATGCCGGGCTGGATGCCGAGCAGCTGGTGTTCGAGATGCACGGCCTGATCCTGGCCCTGCACCATGACGCCCGCTTCCTGCGCAATCCCGGTGCGGTCGAACGCGCCGAGGCTGCCTTTGCGCGCCTGATCGAGAATTACCGCAATCCACAAGCAGTGCCGGAACAAGCAACAGCACAGCAAGACCACCAGGCGGCATAAGCCGCCGGCCAAGTCCAACATCATTACCCTTCGTCAGGAGAAAACCATGGGTCAGTACGTCGCGCCACTTCGGGATATGCAGTTCGTGTTGCACGAATTCCTCAACGTCACCGAGGAATTCAAGAGTCTGCCGAAGTACGAGGAAATCGACGCCGACATCATCAACCAGGTGCTGGAAGAAGGCGCGAAGTTCACGCAGGAAGTGCTGTTCCCGCTGAACCACTCGGGCGACCGCGAAGGCTGCCATTTCAGCGCGGCCGACAAGACCGTCACCACCCCGAAGGGTTTCAAGGAAGCGTATAAACAGTATGTCGAAGGCGGCTGGGCCGCGCTGGCGTGCGATCCCGAATACGGCGGCCAGGGCCTGCCGGTCACGCTGAACAATTCGTTCTACGAGATGCTGAACTCGTCGAACCAGGCCTGGTCGATGTACCCGGGCCTGTCACACGGCGCCTATGAGTGCCTGCTGGAGCACGGCACCGACGACCAGAAACGCCTGTACCTGCCGAAGCTGGTCTCGGGCGAGTGGACCGGCACCATGTGCCTGACCGAAGCGCACTGCGGCACCGACCTGGGCCTGCTGCGCTCGAAGGCCGAACCGCAGGCCGACGGCACCTACCTGATCACCGGCTCGAAGATCTTCATCTCGGCCGGCGAACACGACATGGCCGAGAACATCGTCCACCTGGTGCTGGCGCGCCTGCCGGACGCTCCGGAAGGCTCGAAAGGCATCTCGCTGTTCCTGGTGCCGAAATTCCTGCCGAACGACGACGGCTCGCTGGGCGAGCGCAACGGCATCGCCTGCGGCGCCATCGAAGAAAAGATGGGCATCCACGGCAACGCCACCTGCCAGATGAACCTGGACAATGCGCGCGGCACCCTGATCGGCCAGCCGCACAAGGGCCTGCAGGCGATGTTCGTGTTCATGAACGCGGCGCGCCTGGGCGTCGGCATGCAATCGCTGGGCCTGACCGAAGTCGCGTACCAGAACGCGCTGGCCTACGCCAAGGACCGCATCCAGATGCGCAGCCTGTCGGGCCCGAAGGCGCCGGACAAGCCGGCCGACCCGATCATCGTGCACCCGGACGTGCGCCGCATGCTGCTGACCGCGAAAGCCTACGCCGAAGGCGGCCGCGCCTTCACCTCGTACATGGCGCTGCAGATCGACCGCGAACTGAACCACCCGGACGAAGACGTGCGCAAGGAAGCGGCCGACGAAGTCGCGCTCCTGACCCCGATCATCAAGGCCTTCATCACCGACAACGGCTGGATCGCCACCTCCGAAGCGCTGCAGGTGTACGGCGGCCACGGCTACATCTCGGAATGGGGCATGGAGCAGTACGTGCGCGACGCCCGCATCAACATGATCTACGAAGGCACGAATACCGTGCAGTCGCTCGACCTGTTGGGCCGCAAGATCCTGATGGACAACGGCGCCAAGCTGCGCAAGTTCGGCGAGAAGATCAAGGCCTTCGTCGAAGAGAACGGCCTGGACGAGAACCTGTCCGAGTTCATCACGCCGCTGGGCGAGCTGGGCGAGAAGGTCACCAAGCTGACCATGGAAATCGGCATGAAGGCCTTCCAGAGCCCGGACGAAGTGGGCGCCGCGGCCGTGCCTTACCTGCGCGTGGCCGGCCACCTGGTGTACAGCTACTTCTTCGCGCAGATGGCGAAGATCGCACTGGCCAAGCTGGACTCGGGCGACAAGTTCTACGAAGCCAAGCTGGCCACCGCGCGCTTCTACTTCGCGCGCCTGTATCCGGAAACCGCGATGCTGATCCGCCAGGCCCGCTCGGGCGCGTCGAATCTGCTGGCGCTGGATGCCGAGCTGTTTTAATTCACCGTCACGCTGAACTCGCGGTCCCTGCCCGGCCATGCCAGGCAGGGACCGCGCTCAAACAAGGAATAAACATGTCCAATTTCATCGTCAAGAAAGTCGCCGTCCTCGGCGCCGGCGTGATGGGTGCGCAGATCGCTGCGCACTGCGTGAACGCCAAGGTCCCGGTTGTCCTGTTCGACCTGCCCGCCAAGCCGGAGCAAAGCTCCGGCGGTCCGTCCAATAAGAATTCCATCGTCCTGCGCGCCATCGAGAACCTGAAAAAGCTGTCGCCGGCCCCGCTGGGCAACAAGGACGACGCGGCGCTGATCGAAGTCGCCAACTACGAGGACAACCTCGACGTGCTGGCTGGCTGCGACCTGATCATCGAAGCCATCGCCGAGCGCATGGACTGGAAACACGACCTGTACGCCAAGGTCGCCCCGCACATCGCCCCGCACGCGATCTTCGCTTCCAACACCTCGGGCCTGTCGATCAACAAGCTGGCCGAAGGCTTCGACGCCGGCCTGAAGGAACGCTTCTGCGGCGTGCACTTCTTCAACCCGCCGCGCTACATGCACCTGGTCGAACTGATCCCGACCGAAGCCACGCGCCCTGAAATCCTCGACCAGCTCGAGACCTTCCTGACCTCGACCCTGGGCAAGGGCGTGGTGCGCGCCAAGGACACGCCGAACTTCATCGCCAACCGCGTCGGCATCTTCGGCATGCTGGCCACCATCGTCGAAGCCGAGAAATTCGGCCTCTCCGTGGACGTGGTCGACGACCTCACCGGCGCAAAACTCGGCCGCGCCAAGTCGGGCACCTTCCGCACCGCGGACGTGGTCGGCCTGGACACCATGGGCCACGTGATCAAGACCATGCAGGACAACCTGAAGGACGACCCGTTCTTCAGCGTCTACAAGACGCCTGACATCCTGGCGAAACTGATCGAGAAGGGCGCGCTGGGCCAGAAATCGGGCGCGGGCTTCTACAAGAAGGTCGGCAAGGACATCCAGCGCCTCGACTTCGCGACCGGCGAATACGTGCCGAGCGGCGCGAAAGCCGCCGACATCGTCGGCCGCATCCTCAAAGAGAAAGACCCGGTCAAGAAGTTCAAGGCCATGCGCGATTCGACCAACCCGCAGGCGCAGTTCCTGTGGGCGATCTTCCGCGACGCCTTCCACTACATCGCCTTCCACCTCGACACCATCGCCGACAATGCGCGCGACATCGACTTCGCGATGCGCTGGGGCTTCGGCTGGAGCGTCGGTCCGTTCGAGACCTGGCAAGCCGCCGGCTGGACCCAGATCGCGCAGTGGGTGAAGGAAGACATCGACGCCGGCAAGGCGCTGAGCAATGCGCCGCTGCCGGCCTGGGTGTTCGAAGGCTCGGTCGCCGAGAAGGGCGTGCACACCGCCGAGGGTTCGTACTCGGTCACGAAAAATGCGTACGTGCCTGTCTCCGACCTGCCGGTGTACAAGCGCCAGCAGTTCCGCGCGCCAGTCGTTGGCTCGACCACGACCGACGCGAAAACCTTCGGCACCACCGTGTTCGAAGACGACTCGGTGCGCCTGTGGCACTCGGACGACGAAGTGCTGGTCATCTCGCTCAAGACCAAGATGCACGTCATCGGCGACGGCGTGATCAAGGGCATCCAGCGCGCGCTGAAGGAAGCTGAACAAGGCTACAAGGGCGTGGTGATCTGGAACACCGACGCGGCCGAAGGCGGCGCGTTCTCGGCCGGCGCCGACCTGCAATCGGCCCTGCCGGCCTTCATGGCCGGCGGCGCGAAGGCGATGGAGCCGATCGTGCGCGAGCTGCAGGACACCTTCATGGCGATGAAGTATTCGAACATCCCGGTGGTCGCCGCGGTGGCCGGCCTGGCGCTGGGCGGCGGCTGCGAACTGGCGCTGCATGCGTCGAAGCGTGTCGCCTCGATCGAGTCGTACATCGGCCTGGTGGAAGTCGGCGTCGGCCTGGTGCCGGCCGGCGGCGGCCTGAAAGAGGCTGCCCTGCGCGCGGCAACGGAAGCCAAGGGCAACGACATCCTGCAATTCCTGAAGACCGGCTTCATGAACGCGGCCACCGCGCAAGTGTCCAAGTCCGCGCTGGAAGCCAAAGCCATGGGCTACCTGAAGGAAGACGACATCATCGTCTTCAACGCCTATGAGCTGCTGCACGTCGCCAAGACGACCGCGCGCGCCATGTTCGACGCCGGTTATCGCGCGCCGGCACGCAAGACCTTCCCGGTCACCGGCCGCTACGGCTGGGGCACCATCCGCGGCCAGATGGTCAATATGCGCGACGGCGGCTTCATCTCGGCCTACGACTACCACCTGGGCGACACCATCGCCGAGATCGTGACCGGCGGCGACATCGACCAGGGCAGCGTGGTGAGCGAACAGTGGATCCTCGACCTGGAACGCAAGGCTTTCGTCGCTCTGCTGAACAATCCGAAGACCCAGGAACGGATCATGGGCATGATGCAGACCGGGAAACCTGTACGCAACTGAGCAGTCCGCAACTGACAAGCCTAAAGAACAGGATTACTGACATGAGCAAACAACTTCAAGACGCATACATCGTCGCCGCGACCCGTACCCCGATCGGCAAGGCGCCGCGCGGCATGTTCAAGACCACCCGCCCGGACGACCTCCTGGTGCACGCCATCAAGGGCGCCATGGCCGCCGTGCCGAACCTGGACCCGGCCCTGATCATCGACGCCATCGTCGGCTGCTCGTTCCCGGAAGCGGAGCAGGGCTTCAACATCGCCCGTAACTCGGTGGTGCTGGCCGGCCTGCCGCACACCGTGGGCGGCGTCACCGTCAACCGCTACTGCGCCTCGGGCATCACCGCGCTGGCGATGGCCGCCGACCGCATCCGCGTGGGCGAGGCCGACGTGATGATCGCCGGCGGCGTCGAATCGATGTCGATGGTGCCGATGATGGGCCACCACCCGTCGATCAACATGGAAACCTTCAAGGACGAGAACGTGGGCCTGGCCTACGGCATGGGCCTGACCGCCGAGAAGGTGGCGACCCAGTGGAAGGTGTCGCGCGAAGACCAGGACGCCTTCGGCCTGGAATCGCACCGCCGCGCCATCGCCGCCCAGCAAGCGGGGTACTTCAAGGACGAGATCACCCCGGTGGAAGTCGTCACCCGCACGCCGAACCTGGCCACCGGCCAGGTCGACGTCAAGACCCGCACCGTCGACACCGACGAAGGCCCGCGCGCCGACGCCAGCATCGAATCGATGGCGAAACTGAAGCCGGTGTTCGCGGCCAAGGGCACCGTCACCGCCGCCACCTCGTCGCAGATGTCGGATGGCGCCGGCGCCCTGATCGTGGTCAGCGAAAAGATCCTGAAGGAGCACAACCTGACTCCGCTGGCCAAGTTCTCCTCTTTCGCCGTGCGCGGCGTGCCGCCGGAGATCATGGGCATCGGTCCGAAGGAAGCGATTCCTGCGGCCTTGCGCGCCGCCGGCATCACCCAGGACCAGCTGGACTGGATCGAACTGAACGAAGCCTTCGCCGCGCAGGCGCTGGCCGTGATCCGCGACCTGGGCCTGGACCAGTCGAAGGTCAACCCGATGGGCGGCGCGATCGCCCTCGGCCACCCGCTGGGCGCGACCGGCGCGATCCGCGCCGCGACCGTGGTGCACGCCCTGCGCCGCAACAACCTGAAGTACGGCATGGTGACGATGTGCGTCGGCGCCGGCATGGGTGCGGCCGGCATCATCGAGCGCGTGTAATGCATGAACGGCGGCGCGCATCAGCGACCGCCGCGTAGCACCGCGTGGGCGGAAGATCCAACTACCCGTAGGGTGGGGGGGTCTCCCGCCCACGCGTCCATCCAGCTTTCGAATCAACGCGCCGGCGCCGCATATCGCGCCGTAGGGTTGGCGGCTTCGCCGCCGACGCGTCCAACCAGCACAAGAACACCCCCGGAGACCGCAGCATGTCCATCCTCACCACCCAATCCGACGGCATCCTCAACCTCGAATTCGACCGCCTGGAACGCAAGAACGCCATCACCGGCGCCATGTACCAGACCATGGCCGACGCCCTGCGCGCCGCCGAAGCCGACAGCGCCGTGCGCGCCATCCTGATCACCGGCAAACCCGAGATCTTCACCGCCGGTAACGACCTCGACGACTTCCTGAACAACGCCGGCGAAGGCGCGATGACCGAGCAGCGACCGGTGTTCCAGTTCATGACCGCCTTGGAGAGCTGCACCAAGCCGGTGGTCGCTGCAGTGGCCGGCGCCGCCGTCGGCATCGGCACCACGCTCCTGATGCACTGCGACCTCGTCTACGCCGCCGATAACGCGAAGTTCTCGATGCCGTTCACCCAACTCGGCCTGTGCCCCGAATTCGCCTCGTCGCTGTTGGTCGCGCAAGCGGCCGGCTACACCCGCGCCGCCGAAAAGCTGCTGCTGGGCGAAGCCTTCCTGGCCCAGGAAGCGCTGGAGATGGGCATCGTCGCGCGCGTGCTGCCGGCGCCCGAGCTGCTGGCCTTCGCCCAGGGCCAGGCCGCCAGGCTGGCCAAGCTGCCGCCCGCTTCGATCCGCACCACCAAGGCGCTGATGAAGCGCGCCCGCGCGCCGATGATCCGGGAGGCGATCGCCGCCGAGAACGAGCGTTTCAGCGCCATGCTGCAAGGCGCCGAGGCGAAAGAAGCCTTCACTGCCTTCTTCGAAAAGCGCAAGCCGGACTTCAGCAAATTCGATTGAGGTGCTGCGATGTGGCCGTGGCACGGGCGCAGGACGATCCCGCTCACGGCCACAAAAAGCTGTACCAGGCCAGCGCGCAGAACAGCAGGTTGAGCAGGCCGCGATGGCCGCCCATCATCCAAACCCCCAGCACGCCGATGCCGACGGCAAGCCATTCTTCGACCAGCAGCATCCAGTAGCACAGGAAGCCGATGACAAGCAGCACGTGGTCCGATACCGGGGGCGCCTGTGCTGGCCGCGCCATGTGCCTGGCATACTCCGGATCCGCCGCAAGGCGCCCGTGCACCTGCTCTACGATCTGCAGGCGGCGGGCGCCGTCGATCAGGTGCCGTTCGGCCTTGGCGCGTTCGCGCAGGACGACGATGTCCTGGGCCGGGACGACGTGGTCTTCGTAAAGCGCGACCAGCATGTCGGCTGCCGAGTCGATGCGCCACATATAATTGTCCGGCGCCGCTTCCTCGCGCTGCTGGTCCGTGATCAGGCCCAGCATCAGCAACTGGTCCGCCAGCAGGCGGTGGTGGTCGCAGATCTCGTCGGCGATCTGTTCATTGACGGTGTCGACGATCCGGTCACGCTCGGTTTCCTCGAGCGTGGTCATGGCGTCGAGTTCCTGATGCGAGATCAAGCCGTGCCGGTAGGCCCACAACAGTTGCTGGTCCGGCTGTCCAAGCTGGGCAAAGGCCACATAGTCGGGGTGGGCGAGGATGGCGCCACGCTGCTCGCCGGTGACCAGCCCGAGCGTGCTCAGTTTGTCGAGTGAGGTCGTCGGGAGCGTTGTCATCGTCGGTTCAGCAAAGTTTCACTCAAGAAGCTTAGCTTGCCGTCCCTAGACCGGACACCTCACATTATTGTTAGGTTGAAACATGGGCGCGGCTGTACAGGGGCAATTTGGCCTGCAGCCGCGATCCGGTCAGCGCATGTGCGTGACGTGCGCCTCGCGCAGCGGCGTCCAGCCCAGGCGCGCTTCGATGATGCGGCGGTAACGGGTGTCGATGTGCGCCGGAGTGCGGCGGATATAGTCCTCGGCCGCGTCGCGCTGCTCACCTTCGCAGCTGTCCAGCCAGGCCACCACCTGGTCCGGCGACGGCACGTTGCCGTTTTCGCCGTCGAACTTCGGCGGCACTGCGGTCCACACCGCGGCGTCGAGGCGTTTTTTCTCCAGCCAGGCGGCGATGCGCGCATCAGCCGTGGCGCCATCGACGCTTGGGACGCTGCCGACCCAATGCGGCTTCCCGGGCGTGATCTTTTCGCGCTCCTGCAGCATGGCGCGAGCTTCATCGAGATCATCGGTACCGAGATAGGCCCAATACGTAGGCATCGGGCGCGCGCTCTCGCACAGCACCAGCGCCAGCTCCGGACTGTCGTCGCTCTGGCGCACGAATTCGAGTGGCAGCCTGGGGCCGCCGGGATGCCAGCCCGAGGCCAGCTTGAGGGAACCCGGCTTCCACAGCAGCGAGCCCCAGGCAATACAGACTATGTTCATGAGAAAGGGTAGAGGGGCAATCAAAACGCCAGTCTAGCCCGTCAACGAAAAACGGCGAGCACGGCTATAACCTGCCGGGACAGGCCCTGAGCACGGCGCGCCGACCGTCAGTCTTCTTTCACTTCCTTGCCTTCCCTGGCGCCGGCGCCGAACAGACGGTCCTTGGCCGACAGCAGCTTCTGCACCTTGGAACCCATCTTCATCAGCTGCGACATCGATTCCGGCGACAGGCGCTGCAGGTCGTCGAACCAGTTATTCGCCAGGTCGACCAGCTCGTGCATCTCGCGCATGCGCTCCTGGGCGAACTTGTCTTCTGGGTTCTTGGCGTTGGCCATCAGCGATTCGCGCAGCACCGACAGCGTGGGCGCGACTTCACGGCGGCGCCGTTCGGCCGCCACCACGCGGAAGATTTCCCACACGTCGCCCAGCGAACCGAAGTATTCGCGGCGGTCGCCCGGGATGCGGGTCAGGCGCACTAGGCCCCAGGATTGCAGTTCCTTGAGGCCGATGCTGACGTTGGAGCGCGAGATGCCGAGCTTCTCGCCGATGTCGTCCGCGTTGAGCTGGTGCTCGCTGACGAACAGCAGGGCGTAGATCTGGCCCACGGTCCGGTTGATGCCCCAGCGGCTGCCCATCTCGCCGAAGTGGCTGACAAAAGTTTGGACGAGTGGAGTCATGGTTGCCAACTTTTCGATGTTCTTGAAACCTGAATTATCCCACGTAGGCCCGCGCTTCACAGGATACGAGTGCGTTTCTGTCGTGGTAACAGGAAAGCGCCGTCAATACCTGACTAACTCACTCTGCTATCTGTTCAATTTGCTGACAGCAACAGATTTTGGGTGCATACTTTCACTAATTCCTGAAAATTCAAAATGTATTTTGCGCCGCAACACAGCTGATCGACCATGAACCCGCACCGCACCCGCCCCTTCATCCTCTGGCTCGCCGCCCTGGCGATCCTGTGGGGCGTGCTGCGTCCGTCGCTGAACGCGTTCATGGCCTCCGGCGCCGGCAAGGCGCTGGTCGAAGGCTGCATCGACGCCGGCCGCCTGCTGGCGCTGGAAAACGGTCCAATCGAACATCTCAGCGCCGAATCGGCGGAGCATCTGGCGCAGGCCGGGCTGGCTGCCGCCTGCATTGCCGCCAACGCCTTGCTGGCATGCGCCGCCGTGCAACCTGCCATCGCCTTCCCGGAACCGGATCTGCCATCGACCGCCGTGGTCGATGCTTCCCACCCGAGCCGCGCGCCTCCGTCGCTGGCCTGACCCCCGCACACCCCTGACGACACCGCGGCCCGCCGCGCCCGCATGCCGCCTGTTCAAGGCCGGCAGGAGGGCACGCACGCCTGCCGCTCCCGAAATCTGCTGGAGAAAGACCATGTCTCGAAGCACCCGACGCAACAAGCCGAGCGCGCCCGGCCGGTCGCCGCGCGCTGCTGCCGGTAACCTCGGCACGCTGGTGATGAGCAGCGCCGCGCTGCTGTGGATCCCGCAGGCCGCGCTGCTGGCTTGGGCCGTTCAGCAGTTGGCCAACGGCGCCGGCCTGTTCGAGATGCTGGTCCCGGCGGTCGCCTACCTGGCGCTGGGCGTGATCCGCGCCAGCAGCGAAGCCTGGGGCGCGCGCCGCCTGTTCGCCGCCTCGCGCCTGCAGCTGGCGCAGATGCGCGCCGATGCTGCAGCCAGCCTGGCGGCGCGCTCGCCGCTGGACCGTGCGCGCCTGCCGTCCGGCCAGGCCGCCAGCGTGCTGGCCGAGCAAGCCGAAGCCGTGCTGCCATGGCTGGTGCGCTACCAGCCGGCGCGCATGCGCACGATGCTGGTGCCGCCGGCGATCGCGCTGGTGGTGGCGTATCACTCGTGGATGGCGGCGCTGATCCTGGTGCTGGCCGCGCCCCTGATCCCGATCTTCATGGCCGTCATCGGCTGGCGCGCCAAGGCCGCCAGTGAAGCGCAGCTGCAGGTCATTGGCGGCATGAGCGGCTTCCTGCTCGACCGCCTGCGCGGCCTGTCGACGCTGCGCGCGCTCGATGCGGTGGACGCTACCGCCCGGCGCGTGCGCGACAGCGCCGAAAACGTGCGCGCCAGCACCATGCGCGTGCTGCGCATCGCTTTTCTCTCCTCGACCGCGCTGGAACTGTTCTCGGCGCTGGGCGTGGCGCTGGTCGCCGTGTACGTGGGTTTCCATCTGCTGGGCGAGATCGGCCCGGGCAGCTGGGGCGTGCGCTTGAGCCTGGAGCAGGGCCTGTTCGTGCTGCTGCTGGCGCCAGCCTTCTTCGAGCCGCTGCGCGAACTGGCGGCGGTGTGGCACGACAAGGCGTCCGGCGAAGCGGCGCTGGAAGCGCTCGGCAAACTGCAGCAGGACGCGCTGGCGCTGCCCGGCGCACTGAACCCGCAGCGCCTGCGCAGCCGGCCCGGCAGGGTGCCACAGGCGCCGTCGGTCGACATCGAAGGCCTGCGCTTCGGCCACGCCGGCGAAGCCGCGCTGTTCGACAACGAAGACCTGTATATCCGCGCCGGCGAGCACATTGCGCTGGTGGGCCCGAGCGGCAGCGGCAAGACCACGCTGCTGTCGATCGTCGCCGGCCTGGTGGCCCCTACTGCGGGCGCGGTGCGCATCGGCGGCGTGCCGCTGGACGAGCACACCGCCGCCGACCTGCGCACCCGCATGGCCTGGATCGGCCAGAAGCCGCACGTGTTCTCCGGCTCGGTGCGCGCCAACGTGGCGCTGGGCCGGCCGGGCGTCTCGCACGTCACCGTCACCGCCGCCGTGCAGCGCGCCGGCCTGGGCCACGTGCAGCACGCCACACCCGACGACAGCCTGGGCGAGGGCGGCAGCGGCCTGTCCGGCGGCGAACTGGTGCGCCTGGCGCTGGCGCGCGCGGTCGCCGCGCCGCAGGCCGGCCTGCTGCTGGTCGACGAACCGACCGCCCACCTCGACCGCGACACCGCCGACGCCGTGATCGACACCCTGCTGCAGCTGGCCCAGGACCGCACCCTGATCGTGGCCACCCATGACCTGGCCCTGGCCGCGCGCCTGGGCCGCGTGGTGCGCCTCGGCGAACCCCTTACCAAACGGAGCGCGGCATGAATGCGAAACGTCCCAACGATCTGACTCCTGTATTGGCCCTGTTCGCCCGCAACGGCGGGCGCCGCATGCTGCTCGGCGCTTTTCTGTCGACGCTGGTGGTGCTGGCCGGGATGGCGCTGCTGGGCACCTCGGGCTGGTTCATCACCGCCACCGCGCTGGCCGGCCTCACGGCCGCCGGACTGGCCGGCTTCAACGTGTTCGTGCCGAGCGCCTCGATCCGCCTGCTGGCCCTGGGCCGCACCTTCGGGCGCTACGCCGAGCGCGTGGTGACCCACGACGCCACCCTGGGCGTGCTGGCCGCGCTGCGCGAACGGCTGTTCCGCGGCTGGGCCCAGCCGCAGGCGGCACGCGCACTGTTGCGTCGTCCGGCGCGCCTGCTGTTCCGCCTGACCAGCGACATCGACGCACTGGATGCGATCTACCTGCGTCTGCTGGTGCCGGCCATTGCCGCCTTTGGCGCGGCGCTGCTGGGCGGCCTGGTGCTGGGCATGATGGACTGGCGCCTCGGCCTGGCGCTATTCGCCTGGCTGCTGGCCTTCGGCCTGGGCGCCGCGCTGGTCGCCGCCCGCGCCGGCCGCAAGGTGGCGCTGCGCCGCGCCCGCGCCCTGGAACGGCTGCGCGCCGGGGCGATCGACCTGGTCGCCGGCCAGACCGACCTGGCCATGGTCGGGCGCCTGGGCGCGCAGTGCGAAGCCTTGACGCACACCGACGCCAGACTGGCGCGCGCCGACGATGCGCTGCACCGGCTCGACACCGGCGCCGGTTGGACCTATGCGGTCGGCGGGCACCTGACGGTGGCGGCGACCCTGCTGGCGGTCGGCGCGCTGGCGCAATACCAGGGGCTGGGCGCGCCGAGCGCTGCGCTGGCCTTGCTGATCGCGCTGGCCGCGCTGGAGCCGTTCGCGGCGCTGCGCCGCGGCGCCATCGAGGCCGGCCGCAGCTGGCTGGCCGCGCGCCGCCTCGGACCGCGCCTGCGCGATGAAGACACCGCGATCGCCGCACCCGCCGGCCATGACAGCGACGCCCTGTGCCTGTACGGCGCCACGGTCGTCCACGCCGGCCGCGATGGCGCGGCCCTGCACGACATCACGCTGCGCATCGACGCCGGCGAACGCGTCGCCGTCATCGGCGCCAGCGGCGCAGGTAAATCGACGCTGCTGGCGCTGGCCGCCGGCGAAGTCGTGGCGCAATCGGGCGAAGTGCTGGCCCGTCCCTGCACCTGGCTCACCCAGCGCACGGAACTGTTCCAGGACAGCCTGCGCGACAACCTGCGCCTGGCCGATCCAGGCGCCAGCGACGAACAGCTGTGGGATGCGCTGCGCGCAGCCGGCCTGGAAGCCGACGTGCGCGCCCTGGCCCAGGGCCTGGACACGCGCCTCGGCGAGGGCGGCCTGGGTTTGTCGGGCGGCCAGTCGCGCCGCCTGGCGCTGGCGCGCCTGCTGCTGCGCGGCGCCGACTTCTGGCTGCTGGACGAACCGACCGAAGCGCTGGACGGCGCCACCGCCAGCGACGTGCTGGCGCGCCTGGCGCGCCACGCGGCGGGACGCACGGTGCTGCTGGCCACCCACCTGCGGCGCGAAGCGGAAATCGCCGACCGCCTGCTGGTCATGAACAAGGGATGCATCGTCGCCGACCTGCGGCGCGGCACCCGCGAATTCGACACGGCGCTGGGCACGCTGCGCCGTCACTGAATTGCCCACCTTAATTAATCAATAAGAAAGGATTCACCATGGATCTCGACGTTGTCGGGCTCTCCCGACTACAGTTCGCCCTCACGGCGCTGTACCACTTCCTGTTCGTCCCCCTGACGCTGGGGTTGTCGATGCTGCTGGCCATCATGGAAACCGTGTACGTGATGACCGGCCGCCCGATCTGGCGCCAGATGACGAAGTTCTGGGGTGTGCTGTTCGGTATTAACTTCGCCATCGGCGTCTCGACCGGCCTGGTGATGGAGTTCCAGTTCGGGATGAACTGGAGCTACTACAGCCACTACGTCGGCGACGTGTTCGGCGCGCCGCTGGCGATCGAAGGCCTGATGGCGTTCTTCCTCGAAGCGACGTTCGTCGGCCTGTTCTTCTTCGGGTGGGACCGCCTGTCGAAGCGCCAGCACCTGGTGGTGACCTGGCTGACCGCGCTCGGCACCAACTTCTCGGCGCTGTGGATCCTGATCGCCAACGGCTGGATGCAGAACCCGGTCGGCTCGGCCCTGAACCCGCAGACCATGCGCATGGAAGTATCCGACTTCGGCGCCGTGCTGGCCAACCCGGTGGCGCAGGCCAAGTTCGTGCACACCGTCTCGGCCGGCTATGTGATCGCCGCCATGTTCGTGCTCGGCATCTCGGCCTGGTTCCTGCTCAAGGGGCGTCACATCGACCTGGCCAAGCGCTCGATGACGGTGGCTGCCTCGTTCGGCCTGGCCGCCTCGCTGTCGGTGGTGGTGCTGGGTGACGAAAGCGGCTACATGGCCACCGAACACCAGAAGATGAAACTGGCCGCGGTCGAAGCCATGTGGAACACCGAGCGTGCGCCGGCCGCCTTCACCGCCTTCGGCTTCCCCGACCAGGATGCGCGCGAGACCCACTACGCAGTCCACATCCCGTTCGTGATGGGCCTGATCGGCACCCGTTCGCTGGAAACCGAAATCCCGGGCATCCACGACCTGGTGCAGCTGGCCGAAGTGCGCATCCGCCAAGGCATCCAGGCGTACGACGCGCTGGAGCAGATCCGCGCCCTCGGTGGCAACACCCCGGTGCCGGCCGACCTGAAGGCCCGCTTCGAAGAGCATAGCGGCGTGCTCGGTTACGCGCTGCTGCTCAAGCGCTACATCGACGATCCGCGCCAGGCCAGCGACGCCCAGATCGCGCAGGCCGCGCTGGACACCGTGCCGCAGGTCGCGCCGCTGTTCTGGTCGTTCCGCATCATGGTCGCGCTGGGCATCTTCTTCATCGTGCTCAACGCCGTGTTCTTCTGGCTGTCGGCCAAGCGCAAGCTGGACGCCTATCCCTGGCTGCTGAAAGTGGCCGTGTGGTCGATCCCACTGCCGTGGATCGCCGCCGAAGCCGGCTGGATCGTGGCCGAACTGGGTCGCCAGCCATGGGCCATCGAAGGCGTGCTGCCGACCGCGGTCGCGGTGTCGAACCTGGGCATCCAGACCGTGCTGGGCACCCTGATCGGCTTCGTGGTGCTGTACACGATCCTGATCATCGTCGAGATGAAGCTGATGCTCAAGGCCATTCGCAAGGGCCCGGAAGCCGAGCCTGCCCACGCCCAGGGCGCCCACAGCCCGCTGATCGGCACCACGCCGGCCATGCGCACCGCCCCAATGATCACTGCGGAGTAAAACCATCATGATTCTTCACATGCTTCTCGATTACGACACCCTGCGTGTCATCTGGTGGCTGCTGCTGGGCGTGCTGCTGCTCGCCTTCGCCGTCACCGACGGCTTCGACCTCGGCACCGGCACGCTGCTGCCGTTCGTGGCCAAGACCGACCTCGAACGCCGCGTCGTCATCAACTCGGTCGGCCCGGTCTGGGAAGGCAACCAGGTCTGGCTGGTGCTGGGCGGCGGCGCCATCTTCGCCGCCTGGCCGCAGCTGTACGCGGTCTCGTTCTCGGGCTTTTATCTGGCCATGGCGGCGGTGCTGCTGGCGCTGATCATCCGTCCGGTCGCCTTCAAGTACCGCAGCAAGCGCGAAGAAGCGCGCTGGCGCAATACCTGGGACTGGGGCCTGTTCGTGGGCGGCTTCGTGCCTTCGCTGATCTTCGGCGTCGCCATGGGCAACGTGCTGCAGGGCGTGCCGTTCCGCTTCACGCCGGACATGCAGATCTTCTATGAGGGCACCTTCTTCGGCCTGCTCAACCCGTTCGCGCTGCTAGCCGGCCTGGTGTCGATGGCGATGCTGATCATGCACGGCGCCACCTGGCTGGTGCTCAAGACCGACGGTCCGGTCGCCTCGCGTTCCCGTACCTGGGGCATCCGCGCCGCGCTGGCCACGGTGATCCTGTATGCGCTGGCCGGTGCGCTGCTGTGGAGCTTCGTGGACGGCTACCGCATCACCAGCGCGATCAACACCGTCGGTCCGTCGAACCCGCTGTTCAAGACCGTGGAAAGCGGCGTGGCCGGCATGTGGTTCGCCAACTACGCAGCCCACCCGTGGACCCAGCTGGCCCCGGCCGCCGGCATCGTCGGCGCCTTGCTCACCGTGATGGCGCTGGTGCGGCGCTGGGAAGGCGTCGCCATGCTGACCTCGAGCCTGTCGATCGCCGGCATTGTGCTGAGCGTGGGCGCCTCGATGTTCCCGTTCATCCTGCCGTCCTCGATCCAGCCGCAGGCCAGCCTGACGGTGTGGGATTCGTCGTCGAGCCACCTGACGCTGTTCATCATGCTGGTCGCGACCTGCATCTTCCTGCCCCTGATCATCGCCTACACCAGCTGGGTCTACAAGGTCCTGTGGGGCAAGGTGAATCCGAGCGACATCAGCGGCGGCAAGACGCACGCCTACTGATCCGACAACCCATTCGACAAAAGGAAATCAATCATGTGGTATTTCGCCTGGTTACTCGGCCTGCCGCTGGCAGCCGCCTTTGGGGTGCTCAACGCGATGTGGTACGAGCTGATGGACGACGCGGCGCAACAGCGCGCAGCGGCCGACGTCGCCGTGCCGCACGCCGAAGCCATCGCGGCAAACGCACAGTAAGCAACCCACGGCGCGGACAGGGCATCGTCCGCGCCAACCGCATCACCCGTAACACCAGCATCAAGGCTTGCATCATGGGTCAACAATGTGACAATCCCTGGGGACGCCTCAGCGGCATGTCGATCGCCGCCACCGACAAACCGGGCTGGCACGTCGAGATCGATCTCTCGGCTACCGCCTGGGCCGACCTGGTCGTGCCGTTCTCGCGCCAGTGCCGGCGCAAGGCCGACTGGATCGAATGCGAAGTCAGGGGAGGGCGCTTCATCGGCGACGGCGGCAGCCATAACCTCAACGAGCTGCTGCAGCGCTTCCTGGCCATCGTCAAGACCGACTGAGACGGGCGCACTTTGCGCGCTTGTCATCACTCTGTCAAAGTCATTCGACAGAATTCGAAGCGTGGCCGCTGCGGCCACGCCACCGAAACCACTGGTCATCGCATGCAAACCAATCTCGCCATCGCGGCGCTCGCCGCGCTTGCCCAGGAATCGCGCTTCGCCGCGTTCCGCCTGCTGGTGCAGGCCGGCCCCCGCGGCCAGTCCGCCAGCAGTATCGCCGCGTCGCTGCAGATGCCGGCATCCTCGCTGTCGTTCCACCTGAAGGAGCTGACCCACGCCGGCCTGGTCGTGCCGCGCCAGGAAGGCCGCTACATCATCTATGCCGCCAGGGTCGACACCGTGCACCGGCTGGTCGACTTCCTGGCCGACAGCTGCGGCGACGCCGCGCCCGCCGTGCCGGTATGATGACGGAAGGGTAAACGGCCGCCGGAGCGGCCGGCACGCATCGTCATGAAAGGCCGCAATGACACCGCAGCGGGTGCAGTTGAGCAGGAAGAAGGGCTGGCGCATGCCGCCCGATACGATCTCGGTGGCGCGCCCCGGGCGCTGGGGCAATCCGTTCTCGGTGCTGCCCGAGTTCGCGCCGGGCACGCAGGTAGGGCGCTACGTCGCCATGCCGAGCGTGGAACAGGCGGTGGCGGCTTACCGGCGCTGGCTGCGCGACGATCCGGCCGGGCAGCGCGTCGCCCAGGAAGCGAAGAGCGCGCTCCGCGGGCATAACCTGGCCTGCTGGTGCCGCCTCGATGGGCCGTGCCACGCGCAGGTGCTGCTGGAACTGGTCAACGACTGAATCAGCGGCCAGCCACTACGCTGCCGATGCCCGACACCGATTTGCTGAGCGAGCGCGGCTTGCCGTAATAGGTCAGCTCGCCCATGCCCTGTACCTCGGCCTGCAGCCGGTTCTTCGCATGCACGCTGACCGCGCCGATGCCGCGGAAGCGCACGTCGGCGTCCTGCGTCACCAGGTCTTTCGCATCGACTTCGCCGACGCCTTCGGCGTCCAGGCGCAGGCGCTCGACGCGGCCGTTCATCTGCAGCTTGCCGGCGCCGCGGTAGTCGACGTCGAAGCGCTCGGTGCGCACGCCGTTGAGCACCACCAGGCCGGCGCCTTCGCCGGTGAAGCGGGTCAGGTCGGGCGTGGTCACCACCACCCGGTCATTGTCCTTGATGCTGACGTTGTTCTTTTCCTTGTAGCCCAGGCGCAGTTCGCCGTTGACGATCTCGCTGGTGACACGGTCGATGAAGTGCTGCGAGCCTTCGACGCGGATCGAGTGGGCCTTGCCGACTTCGACCACCAGGCTGACCGGGCCCTGCGCATTGATGGTCTTGAACGGGGTCGCGTTGCGCACCTGTTCGGCGGCCTGGGTCGACAGGGTGGCAAGGGTAAGAAGGGCTGCAAGCGCGATGCGTTTCATGGCTGTCTCCGGTGAGTTGATGAAGCCATTCTAGGCAGCGCCGGTCCCGGCGACGCGGGCCATGCGATGGATTGCATAAAACGCGGGATGGAATGCAAACCCGGCCGCTGCAGCCAGGTCGCGTCAGTGTTTGACGGCCAGGAATTCGCCCTTGCCGACCGGGACCAGGCTGGTGCTCCAGCCGGCTTCCTCGCGCACCGCCTGCATGAACGGCGCCAGCTCCTGCGCATGCGAGACCGCATTGTCGACCACCAGCAGCCCGCCCGGGCGCAGCACGCGCGCCAGCTCGGGCCACCAGCCGGCATAGGCGCGCCGCTCGGAATCGAGGAACAGCAGGTCGACGCTGGCGCTGTCGCACCCGGCCAGGAAGGCGCCGGCCTCGCCCTCGACCAGGCGGATGCGCTCGTGCAGCCCGGCGCGCGCGAAGTTGGCGCGCGCCAGCGTCGCCTTCTCGGGCGCCAGCTCGAGCGTCGTCACCGTGCCGGCGGCGCCGGCGGCGTCGGCCAGCCACAGCGTCGAATAGCCGTTCGAGGTGCCGACTTCGAGGATGCGGGTGGCGCCCATCGAGCGCGTCAATACGGCCAGGAATTCGCCGGTGTCGGGCGTGATGTTGAGCATGCGGCCGGTGCGCTCGGCAACGCTGGAATCATGCTGGCGGCCGAAGGTTTCGAGTTCCCTGAGCAGGGCTTTGAGCGAGGCTTGCATTGGCTGTCTCCCGTAGTAGTCGCCTGGAACCGACAATGTCACGCGCACGATTGCGTGCGTACCAATATTGTCGAAGAGTTAAGGCTATAATCGTTTCGTCCTTTGGCATAGACGATATCATGCACATCTCAACCGTTACACTACCTGAAATGAAGCTCGCCGGCCTGCCTATCGCGGCTCCGTTATCGGTTCTGGAAGCGGATATTCCGGAAGTCTGGAAAGACTTCCTGGGACGCGAAGAAGAGCTGGGCGAGAAAAAAGACCTGCGCTACGGCGTCAGCGTGCAGGAAAACGCGGGCGTGCACATCGAGTGCATCGCCACCGAAGTGGCCGATCTCAACGATCTGCCGCCGGGCATGATCGGGATCCGCATCCCGGCGCGGCGCTACGCCGTGCTGACCCATCGCGGTCCGGTGTCGCGCCTGCAGACCACGTATACGACCGGCTTTGCCGCGATCGAGCAGCTGGGGATGGTGCCGGACGAAGAAGCATTCCGTCTGGAGCGCTACGACCGCCGATTCACGCCGGGCGCCGACGATGGCGAGCGGCCGGACAATGCGTTCGATATCCTGATTCCGCTCTACGGCTAAGGCCGTCTATCGGGCCTCCGGCCGATGCCGGAGGTTGGATGTCGCCGCGAAGCGAACTGAATTGGTGCCGGTATATTTCCCGACCGCCGGCGCCGGTAGGGCGGCTCGCGCCGCCAATGCCCTTCCCAAGAGCAAAGCCATTCTGCCGTCGGAATGTGACAACCGTTTGACGGCCGAGGCCGGTATTGCTTGTTTCCAGCTGTAAATTGCGCGGATAATTCTTCTTTTGCGGCCATGCCGGCCGCCATCAGGAGAAGCACGTGCACGAGCAAGACCACGACGACCGTTCCACGATCCAGCCCGACAATCCCGCGCGCAGGCGCATCTTCCAGGCCGCCGCGGCCGCCGGCGTGGTGGCCGGCGCCGGCGCGCTGCCGGGCGCGGCCAGTGCCGCCACCCCTGCCGCCAGGCCGGCCGCCAAGGGCTCGCTCGACGCCAAGCTGCGTGCCCACGTCAAGAACGTGGTCGTGATCTACCTCGAGAACCGCAGCTTCAACAACCTGTTCGCCGGCTTCCCCGGCCTGGCCGCGCCGCTGGCCGACGCGCCCGCGGCCGCCGTGCAGCAGCGCGACCGCGACGGTTCGGTCCTGCCCACCTTGCCCAAGACCTGGGGCGGGGTGGTGCCGGGCCGCCAGAACATCGGCGGCAAGGACTACATCACCACCGAGGAACAGTCGGCCAACCTGCCGAACGCGCCGTACGCACTGAAGGACGCCGACGGCAAGCCGCTGCCGGAGTCGATCATCACGCGCGACCTGGTGCACCAGTTCTATCACAACCAGATGCAGATCAACGGCGGCAAGAACGACATGTTCACGGCCTGGTCCGACGCCGGCGGCATGGTGATGGGCCATTACGGCGAGACCTCGAAGAACCTGGGCCTGTGGCAGATCGCGCGCGAATTCACGCTGTGCGACAACTTCTTCATGGCGGCTTTCGGCGGCTCTTACCTGAACCACCAGTTCCTGATCAGCGGCCGGGTGCCGGAATACTTCAACGCCCACGAGACCGCGGCCAAAAACAAGATCGCGGTGCTCGAAGACGGCCCGCAGGGCGTACGCCTGGCGCTGGCGCCGGATTCGCCCAAGTCGGCGCTGGACGGCAAGCCGAAGTTCGTGCGCAACGGCGCCATGACGCCGGACGGCTACGCGGTCAACACCATGGCGCCGCCGTACCAGCCGAGCTGGGTGCGTCCGGCCTACGACGGCGATCCGCTGCATGCCGACCCGAAGGACGCATCGACCCTGCCGCCACAGACCTACGACACCATCGGCGACCTGCTGTCGCGGCGCGGCGTGAGCTGGGCCTGGTACGGCGGCGGCATGCAGGCGGCGCTGGACGGCCGCGGCGCCGGCGAGCGGCCGAACTTCCAGTACCACCACCAACCGCTCAACTACTTCAAGCAGTTCGCGCCGGGCACCAAAGAGCGTGCCGAACACCTGCGCGACGGCGGCCTGGGCGACAGTCCGATCTCGAACAAGTTCATCGCCGACGCGGTGGCGGGCAAGCTGCCGGCGGTGGCGTTCTACAAGCCGCAGGGCAACCTGAACCTGCATGCGGGCTATTCCGACATCGAGTCGGGCGACGCCCACGTGGCCAACGTCATCGAGCACCTCAAGAAGTCGCCGCAGTGGAAGGACATGGTGGTGGTGATCACCTTCGACGAGAACGGCGGCTGGTGGGACCACGTGGCGCCGCCGCAGGGCGACCGCTGGGGCCCGGGCTCGCGCATCCCCGCCATCGTGGTGTCGCCGCACGCCAAGCGCGGCGCGGTCGATCACAATTTCTACGACACCACCTCGATCCTGCGCTTCATCACGCGCCTGCACGGCCTGCCGCTGCTGGAAGGCCTGGCGGCACGCAACGAAGCGTTCGCGAAGCGCGGTGCGCGCGGGCCTGGCGACCTGACCGCGGCGCTGCAGTTCCGTTCTTAAATCGGGGTTTTAGCAGTTAGCTTGGAACTCATTCAAACCTANGCGCGCGGGCCTGGCGACCTGACCGCGGCGCTGCAGTTCCGTTCTTAAATCGGGGTTTTAGCAGTTAGCTTGGAACTCATTCAAACCTATGTAGTCTTATCATACGGCGGTGAGTTCCACCGTGTCAGCCTGTGGAGAAGACGGCTCTGGCCCTGCAAAATTGCAGGGTGAAACCAGCTTCGACGAAGCAGGAATTCAACAGTAAAGCAAGCTGTAAATAGTTTTACGTAAGTTTGAAGGAACGGCATTTCCTGGTCAAAGCCAGCCGTTTTCGGCTGGCTTTTTTTATTGTCATTTCCTAAAGGTATCGCGCGCTGGTCTTGAACACACAGCGATACACTCGATTTTGCTCGATCTTGTGTCGTTGACAATCGGCCGCCGGACGCGGCGATCAATGGCACCGGACATATGGTCAAGAACAATCAGGTGAGCGTGGCCGCATTGGGCCGGCGCGCGATCCCCATCTATATCAGACAGGAGAACAACATGCAAAAGAAACAAGTCATCAAGGGCCTGCTGGCAGTGTCGGTCGCTGCGGCGATGTTCGGTTCGGTCGGCGTGCAAGCGCAAACTGCACCGGCGGGCAACGCTCCTGCCGCCGCCGGCGCCGCCAAGCTGGCCGCTGCCGACCGCAAGGCCATCATGGACATGGGCATGTCGAACATGGCTGAAGTCGCTATGGGTAAGCTGGCGCAAAGCAAGAGCCAGAATGCCGACGTCAAGGCCTTCGCCGACAAGATGATCGCCGACCACGGCGCGGCGCTGACCGAAGTG
This sequence comes from Massilia sp. YIM B02443, assembly GCF_030411955.1. Taxonomy (GTDB): domain Bacteria; phylum Pseudomonadota; class Gammaproteobacteria; order Burkholderiales; family Burkholderiaceae_D; genus Telluria. The sequence goes on along the minus strand of NZ_JASNRA010000010.1, from coordinate 105,222 downwards.
CAGACCCTGGCCCAGTCGAAGGGCGTGACCCTGCCGACCGAGCTGGACGCCAAGCACAAGGCGCAGTCGGCCAAGCTGGAAAAGATGAGCGGCGCCGACTTCGACAAAGCCTACGCCAAGCAGGGCGGCGTGGCGGCGCACAAGGAAACCCTGGCCAAGCTGAAGAAGGCCGAGAAGGACACCAAGGACGCCGACGTCAAGGCGCAGGTCACCAAGATGATCCCGGTGGTCGAAGAGCACCTGAAGCACGCCGAACAGCTGGCGTCGGGTTCGAAGGGCTCGTCGGGTTCGTCGGGCACGACCGGTTCGTCGCACGCCGGCATGTAATCCGCCATGAAGGGAACCAGCGGCGCCATGCCGGGGTTCCCTTTACGGAGGTAGCGGCGCGGGCTTCGGCCCGCGTCGCCATTTCTGCGCCGTTATTTCCGTGGCTCTGGTTCGCGCTTCCACTTGCCTTCGATCCGCTCGACGACGATCTCGATGCCGACGATGGCCTTGAGCAGCGCCGCGGTGTAGGCCGGAGGCGCATCGTCGACCGACCACGGATCTGGCTGCATCGCCTCCTGGCGCCCGGTCTGGCGCGTCACCAGGGCCCGCAGCCAGGCCGCATCGTCGACCGTGCGCAACACACCGTGCACGTGCACCACGTCATAGACCCAGGTCGGCACCACCTTTCCACCTGTCTCGGCTTTCTCGATCCGGTCTGGCGTGACATAGCCGGACGGCCCGCCAAACACCGCCAGCACGCGTTGTCCGGCGCGGCGCCACACCGGATTGCCACGCGCCACGTGGGCGCGCAGGATCCCATGCACGGCGCCCGTATCCTGTCCTGTCACCAGCTCGAACGGCAAGTGGTCCGCATCCGGCAAGCCGTCGTGGGACGTCACCAGCATGCCCAGCGGATGGGCGGCGATCAGGGCGTGCAGGGCGGCTGGATCGGTCTGGGCAAAGCGAGCAGGGCAGTACATCCGGACTCCATTGGCGACGTGATTGGAAAGCAACGATTGTGACGCTTCCATTGGCTTGAAGAATCACCAATTTTCACTCAATGCGATGTGGTTGCTCGACGTTAAATGTTGTTTGTGAGAAAAATTTATAGTGGATGGCGACACTCACGCCTGAGAAACCGACGCTTCCTGTCGAGAGGGATGCCCTATGTTTCGTTCTCCACCATCCGCAGTACGCAAGCTGGCGCTTGCCATGTGCGCCTTCGTCGTGCAGCCGACACATGCGGTGCCATTCACGTTTTCCGGTGAGCTCAGTCCAAGCGACAGCTTCTTCAATCGGCCGAGGTCGATGATGACGGTCAGCCAGCCCGACCATCATTACGCCTATGACGTGATCGGATTCCGGGTCAGTCAAGCCGGCACGTATGCCATCGAAGCGACCGCTTTCGACGCGCACAATCATGACACCTATCTGGCGCTGTATCAGGGCGGCTTCAGGGCGGCGGAGCCGTTGTCCAACCTGCTGCAGGTCAATGACGACGGCGGCTTCGGCTTCCTGTCCCTGATCACCCGGGCGTTGCAGGCCGACACCGACTACCTGCTGGTGTTCACCTCGTATTCCCAGCTTGCGTTCGGCACCTACGCGGGCAGCATCGATGCGGTCGGCGGCAGTGGCCAGGTGATCATCCCGGACGCTACCGAGGTACAGGAACCGGGCACGCTGATTCTGCTGCCGCTGGCCGCATTGGGCCTGGCGTTGGCGCGCCGCTGGCGCCGTAACAAGGATCAGGGCTACGCCGGCTGAGGGTCGTACCTCGGCAGGACGGCGACGCGGTATGATGTGCTGTAGCCTGCGACGCCAGGCCCGCCCCGTCTCTTACTTCAGTGCTTTCCATGACCGATCCCGAACGCCCATCTCCCGACAACCTCTCCGCGCTGCAGGCCCGCTTCCAGCAGCAATCGCGCAAGGCGCAGTCGTATTACGCCGTGATGCACGAGGCGCGCGGCGTGCTTGGCAGCATTGAGGCGGCCGACCGCTGGATGAACGCGCCGCTGGCCGAGCTGGGCGGGCGCACGCCGGCGCAGCTGGTGAACGACGGCCGCATCGACGAGGTGCTGGCCTGCATCCGCAAGCAGCCCAAGGGCGGCAAGTGACGGCGGCGCCAAGCGTGACGCTGCGCCCGGTCACCCGGGACAACTTCGAAGCGGTCACCGATCTCGAACTGCATCCGCACCAGCGCGAATACCTGGCCTCGAATTCGTATTCGATCGCGCAGGCCAGCTTCTATCCGAACTACCACACGCGCGCCATCTACGCGGGCGAGGAGCTCGTCGGCTTCATGATGTTCGTCGTGCTCGATGGCGTCGAAGACGAAGAGGGCGAGTACGGCATCTGGCGCTTCATGGTCGACCGCCATCACCAGGGGCGCGGGCTTGGCCGGGCCGCGCTGCAGGCGCTGCTGGACGAGATCCGCAGCGATCCTGCCGCCTGCAAGGTGTGGCTCAGCTACGTGCCCGGCAACGCGGTCGCGTCCAGCTTCTACGGCAGCTTCGGTTTCGTCGACACCGGGATCGACGAGGAAGGCGAGATGGTGGCAGTGCTGGACCTGACGATGCAGCCGGTGGCCTGATTTATACTGGCGCGATGACGATCATCCGCTGCTCCTGGGCCAACCCGCTCAACCCGCGCTACCTCGCCTATCACGACAACGAGTGGGGCGTGCCCTGCCACGACGAGACCACCCTGTTCGAGATGCTCAACCTCGAAGGCGCGCAGGCCGGGCTGTCGTGGGAAACCATCTTGAACAAGCGCGACAACTACCGCGCCGCCTTCGACGGCTGGGACGCGGAAAAAATCGCGGCCTACGACGACGCCAAGGTGGCCGGGCTGCTGGCCAACGCCGGCATCGTGCGCAACCGGCTGAAGGTCGCCGCCGCGATCACTAACGCGAAGGCTTACCTGGCGCTGCGCGCGCAGGGCGTCACGCTGAACGACTACCTGTGGGGCTTCGTCGACGGCCAGCCGATCGTGAACGACTGGGCCAGCGCGGAGCGCCCGGCGCGCACCGAGCTGTCGGACCGCCTCTCGAAAGACCTCTCCAAGCGCGGCTTCAAGTTCGTCGGCTCGACCATCGTCTATGCCTACATGCAGGGCATCGGCATGGTGGACGACCATGCTCCGGATTGCATCTGCCGCACGAGGCGTTGAGCATGCAGCTCACCGAACATTGGCACGGCCGCGCGCGCTATACCGTCTTCGACAGTGACCATGGCGATGGCCGCCGCTTCACCGAACTGGTCGAAGCCTGGCGCGCCGATCCGCAGCGGCCTGCCCGCCTGCACGTGATCGCGCTGGCCGGCGGTTTGCAGCCGGGCTTTCACCGTATCCCGCAGCCCGATGCCAACGTCACGCTCGATTTGATTGCGGCGCCATTGGAGGGCGCCCTGACACAACTGAATGCGCACCTCGACGCGATCCGCCTGCATGCCGTGGATGGCACTGATTTCGTACGGCCGCTGGCACGCCTGACGACGCTCGGCGCTTGGCTCACCGCGCCCGGCCTCGACGGCGGGCAGCGCGCAGCACTGCAGGCGCAGGGCTTCGTCTTCGATGGCGATGGAGATGCCGTCTTCGCCAGCCGCAAGCCGCGCCTGCCCGTCACGCCCCCGCCCGAACGGCGCGCGCTGGTGCTGGGCGCCGGCGTGGCCGGCTGCGCCGCCGCCGCGCGCCTGTGCGCGCGCGGCTGGCAGGTCACCTTGATCGAGCGTCATCCGCATGCGGCGATGGAAGCCTCGGGCAACCTGGCCGGCATCTTCATGCCGCTGCTCTCGCGCGACGACAACATCCCGACCCGCCTCACGCGCGCGGCCTACCTGTACGCGCTGCGTTACTGGCAGGGGCTGGGCGGCATCGGCCGCGCCTTCGACGGCGCCCAGTGCGGCGTGCTGCAGCTGGCGCGCGACGCCGGCCACGCGGCGGTGTCGCGCGCGATCGCGGCCGCGGGCACGGTGCCGGGCGACTTCGCGCGCTGGCTCGAACCGGATCAGGCAGCGGCCTTGCTTGGCCTGCCGGCGCCCGATGGCGGCTGGCTGTTCCCGCAGGGCGGCTGGGCGCGTCCCGCCAGCGTGTGCGCGGCGATGCTGGCGTCGTGCGGCGGTTTGCTGACCACGCGCTTCGGCGCCGGCGACGTCCGGCTCGAACGCGACGGCGACGACTGGCTGGCGCGCGCCGTCGATGGAGAAGAACTGGGCCGCGCCCCGACCGTGGTGCTGGCCAGCGGCGCCGGCGCGCGCCAGATGGGGCAGACGCGCGACCTGCCGCTGCAGGCGCTGCGCGGCCAGGTCACGCACCTGGCGCCGGAGCACGCGCCGCAACTGCCGCTGGTGCTGTGCCGCGAAGCCTACCTGACGCCGTCCGGCAGCGGCGTCACCTGCGCCGGCGCCACCTACGATCTCGACGACGATCCGCAACTGCGCGCCGCCAGCCACGATGAAAACGTGGAGCGCCTGCGCGCGCTGGTGTCCGATCCGGGGGCCGCGCTGGGCGCGCCGCTGCTGGGGCGCGTGGGTTTTCGCTGCGTGGCGCCGGACCGGCTGCCGCTGGTCGGCCGCCTGCCGGATTTCGCCGCCGCCGGCGCCACCGAGCGCCTGCGCGACGTGCCGCGCCACCCGTGCCTGCACGGCCTGCTCGGCTACGCCTCGCGCGGCCTGATCTGGGCGCCGCTGGCGGCCGAGTTGCTGGCGGCGCAGCTGGAGGGCGAACCCCTGCCGCTCGAGATGGCGCTGGTCGACGCGCTCGATCCGGCGCGCTTCGTGCTGCGCGCACGCCGCAGCAGCCGTGCGCCGGCAAGCATCGACGACGAAGCTTGACCGTTGTGTCGGCGCAAAAGGTGACGTAGTACGCTGTCACGGCGCGCGAAATGTCAAATCCGCGCGGGTATAATTTACGCGTAGCAACTTTATGCGGCCAAGGAGGCCGTCCGGATGGAAGATTCGCAACATTCGCCCGAGCTGTTCCTGTTCCTGGCGTCCACCGCGCACGACATGAAGAACTCGATCAGCGTCCTGTCCGGCACGCTGGAACGCCTGCTCGACGATGCGTCGCCGCAGACCGAGAAGGCGTATCCGCAGATGGCGCAGATGCTGTACCAGACGCGCCGCCTGAACGACAACCTGATGCAGCTGCTGGCGCTGTACAAGCAGGTCGGCAAGCCCGCCTATCCGTTCGACATGCAGCCACTGGAAGCGGGCCAGCTGGTGGAGCAGGTGGTGGCGCTGGCGCGCGTGCTGCTGGAGTCGCGCGGCATCGCGCTCGAACTCGACGTCGATCCTGAGCTGGTGGCGCACGTCGACGAAGACCTGATCGTGGGCGTGGTCTCGCATGCGGTCAACAACGCCGTGCATTACACGCGCGACCGCATCGCCCTGAGCGTGCGCGGCATCGACGACGACGGCGTCGAGATCCGGGTCGAGGACAATGGCGGCGGCTTCCCGCCGGCGCTGCTGGCGGCAGGGTCGGCGGCCGGTGGCGTCGACTTCCTGACCAACAGCGCCGGCCTGGGCCTGTACTTCGCCAGCGAAGTGGCGCGCATGCACCGCCATCGCGAGCGGGTCGGCGCGGTGCGTCTCGAGAATGGCGGCAGGCTGGGCGGCGGCTGTTTCATCCTGACCCTGCCATGAGCACGCCCAACACGACCGCCGACAGCGCTGCCGTCGCATCGGACGCGCCGGCAGCGCCGGCCGCTCCGGCGGCCCCTGTCAAAGTGCTGGAACAGATCGACTGGGCCAGCAAGAACTGCCTGGTGGTCGACGACTTCATCGGCGTGCGCCAGCTGCTGCGCGAAAGCCTGCGCAACCTGGGCGCCAAGAACATCGACCAGGCCTCGAGCGGCGGCGAAGCGATGGCGCTGCTGGCCAAGCTGCGCTACGACGTGGTCGTGTGCGACTACAACCTGGGCGAGGGCAAGAACGGCCAGCAGGTGCTGGAAGAAGCGCGCGTGCGCCAGCTGCTGCTGCCGTCCTCGGTGTTCGTGATGGTGTCGGCCGAGAAGAGCGTCGAATCGGTGATGGGCGCGGCCGAGCACCAGCCGGACGCCTACCTGGTCAAGCCGATCACCGAGGGCGTGCTGCTCACCCGCCTGAACCGCGTGTGGCGCAAGAAGCAGGTGCTGCGCCCGATCGACCAGGCGGTCATTGAAAAGGACTACCTGCGCGCGGCGCGCCTGTGCGACGAGCAGATCGCCGCTACCGGCAAGACCCACCTGATCGACCTGCTGCGCATGAAGGCGCGCATGTTCGAGCGCAGCGGCCAGCCGGCGCGCGCGCGCGAGGTGTACGAGCAGGTGCTGGCGCAGCGCGAATACCACTGGGCGCGCGCCGGCCTGGGCAAGATCCGCCTGGCCGACGGCGAATTCGAGCAGGCGCGCCAGATGTTCCAGACCATCGTCGCCGAGAACCGCCACTACATCGACGCCTACGACCAGCTGGCGCTGGCCTACCAGGGCATGGGCCAGCACGAGGAAGCGGCCGCGGTCCTGGAGCGCGGCGCCAGGCTGTCACCGAATTCGGTGCCGCGCCAGCGCAGCCTGGGCCAGGCCGCACTGCGGCTCGGGAACATCCCGCTGGCCGAAAAGGCTTTCCGCAAGTGCCTGGTGATCGGCGAATACTCGATCCGCAAGACGCCTGACGCCTACCTCGGCCTGGCACGCGTGTGCGGCCTGAAGAACGAGACCAAGGACGCGCTGCAGTTGCTGCTGCTGGCGCAGCGCGAATTTGGGACCGAGCACGAGTTCATGCGCCTGCGCGCCAAGATCACCGAGGGCCTGGTGTTTCATGAAAGCGGCGACGGCAACAACGCGCGCCGCGCCGGCGACGAACTGGAAGCGATGCTGCAGCAAGACCCGGCGCGTCCCAACAGCGCGATCTGTATCGAGATGGCGACCATGCTGTTCGCGGTCGGCCTCAAGGACACGCCGGGCGAAGTGCTGTGCCACGTGGTGCGCAACAACCACGACAACACGCTGCTGCAGGACGAGATCCAGAAGATCTTCGACAAGGCGCGCCTGTCCGAGGAAGGCGCCGCGATGATCCGCGCCGCGCGCAAGGACGCGGTCGACCTGATGAACCAGGGCGTGGTGCTGTGGAAGAGCGGCAAGCTGCGCGAAGCGGTGGAATGGATGCGCCATGCGCGCGAGCGGGTGCCGGACAATGTGCGGGTGCTGTTCAACGCGGTGCAGATCCTGGTGTCGCACATGCAGCAGCGCGGCTACGACGAGGAACTCGAACTCGAGGCGCGCGCGATCCTGGAGCGGGTCGACAAGCTGCAGCCGGGGCAGGGACGCTTCGCGCAGCTGATGGAGCAAGTGAATGCCCTGCTGCCCAAGCCCGAACAGGAGCAGGGCGCGACGGACGAGGCCAAGGCGGATGCGCCGGCGCCGGACGACAAGCCGGCGCTGAAGCCGGTGAATAAGCCGCTGAGCAAGCCAATGAACAAGCCAATGAGCAAGCCGCTGGCCAAGCCGCCTTCCGCGCGGCCGGCCCGTTCGCGCCGCGGTTATTGAAACGCGCTTGCAGCGCGCAAAAAAAAAAGAGGCCCGGAACCCGGGCCTCTTTCAACGACTGCCTGTGCTTACTTGGCGTCGTCCTTCTTGGTGATCAACACGCTGGCGATACAGCTGCCCGCGATCAGCACCGCCACCACCGTCAGCGACGCCTGCACCGGCACGTGGTACCACGGCATGATCAGCATCTTGACACCGATGAAGGTCAGCACCATCGCCAGGCCGTACTTGAGCAGGTGGAAGCGGTCGGCCACGTCAACCAGCAGGAAGTACAGCGCACGCAAGCCCAGGATCGCGAACATGTTCGACGTGAACACGATGAACGGGTCGGTCGTGATCGCGAAGATCGCCGGGATCGAGTCCACCGCGAAGATCAGGTCGGTCACCTCGATCAGGATCAGCACCAGGAACAGCGGCGTCACGAAGCGCAGGCCATCCTTCTTGATGAAGAACTTCTCGCCATGGTCGCCGTCGGCCACCCGCAGGTGCTTGCGCGCCAGCTTCAGCACCGGGTTGTTGGCCACGTCCGGCTCTTCGTCGACCGCCACCAGCATGCGGATACCGGTGAACAGCAGGAACGCGCCGAAGATGTACAGGACCCAGCTGAATTCGCTCACCACCCATGCGCCGGCACTGATCATGATGGCACGCATGATGATGGCGCCCAGCACGCCGTAGATCAGCACGCGACGCTGGTACTGCTGCGGCACCTGGAAGGCGGTGAAGATCAGCAGGAACACGAACACGTTATCGACCGACAGCGCTTTCTCGATCAGGTAGCCCGAGAAGAATTCGAGCGCTTTCTGGTCGGCGATTTCCGAGCCGACCGTGCCGTTCAGGTACCACCACAGGCCGCCATTGAACAGCAGCGCCAGGCTGACCCAGACCAGCGACCAGATCCCGGCTTCCTTGACACTGACCTTGTGCGCCTTGTTGCCGCCGAAGACGAACAGGTCGAGCGCCAGCATGATCAGCACGAAGCCGACGAAGGCAGCCCACATCGGGCCGCTAGCAATTGTTTCCAGACCGTTCATGAGGTCCTCCCAAAGTACAAGTGCATTATGTTTCTCCCGAGGTAGTGAATGAATGCCACACTATATGGGGCCTGCATCCATCGTACAATTCGAATATCATTGGTTCTGGATTCGATTTATTCGATGTTTACGAGGTGAGGCATGGCATCACTCAACTATAAGCACCTGCGTTATTTCTGGATGGTGGCGAAAACCGGCAGCATCGCCAAGGCCGCCGCCCAGCTGCACCTGACGCCGCAATCGGTGTCGGGGCAGCTGACCGAATTCGCCGAGACGCTGGGGGTAGAACTGTTCCGCCGCGCCGGGCGCAACCTGGAACTGACCGAAACCGGCCGCCGCATCCTCAGCTATGCCGAGCACATCTTCAGCACCGGCGACGAGCTGCTGGAGCTGGTGCGCGACCAGTCGTTCGCGACCACCACGTTCCGGGTCGGCTGCGCCGATTCGGTGTCGAAGCTGATCGCCTGCCAGCTGGTCGAGCCGGCCCTCAAGCTGGACGAGCCGGTCAAGCTGATCTGCCGCGAGGGCCGGCTGGACAGCCTGGTGGCCGACCTGGCGGTGCACCGGCTCGACCTGGTGATGGCCGACCGCCCGATCCCGCCGCATTTCAGCGTGCGCGCCTACAACCACTTGCTGGGCGAAAGCCCGATGACCGCCTTCGCCACGGCCGAGCTGGCCGAACGGCTGGGACCGGACTTCCCGGCCTGCCTGCACAATGCGCCGATGTTGCTTCCCGGCGAGGATTTCGCCATCCACCAACGCCTGCTGCGCTGGCTGGAACGCAGCGAAGTCCACCCGCACATCGTTGGCGAATTCGACGACAGCGCCATGATGCAGGCCTTTGGCCAGTCGGGTGCGGGGGTGTTCTTCGCGCCGTCGGTGATCGCGCCGCAGGTGTGCAGCCAGTACCAGGTGGTGGCGATCGGCCAGGTCGACGCGGTGGTGGAGCAGGTGTATGCGCTGACCACCGAGCGCCGCATCAGCCATCCGGCAACTGTCGCGATCAGTACGCTCGCACGTGATAAATTGTTTGTATAAAGAAGACTTTCCGACAATAAGAATGCCGAGTATCCCATGAGCTTGTTCGAACATCTGGCTGTACTGACGGTGCTGGTGCTGGCCGCCGGCTTCCTGTCGCTGAGCGAAATCTCGCTGGCCGGCGCACGCAAGATCAAACTGAAACTGCTGGCCGAAGCGGGTGACGAGCGGGCGCAGAAAGTGATGTCGCTGCAGGCGCAATCGGCCGATTTCTTCGCGGCGTCGCAGCTGGGCTTGAATGCGATCGCGATTCTCGGCGGTATCCTGGGGGAAGGGGCGTTGCGGCCGTATTTCTTCGACTGGCTGTCGTTGTTCTATAGCGGACCGGGACAGGACAACGTGGCCTTCGTGCTGTCGTTCGTGTTCGTCACCACCTTGTTCGTGCTGTTTTCCGATTTGATGCCCAAGCGCCTGGCGATGATTGCGCCGGAAACCACGGCGATGGCCGTGATTCGTCCGGTGCTGCTGATCATCCGCATCTTCCGGCCGTTTTCCTGGGCGCTGAACAAGGTGGCGAACATGCTGTTCCGCCTGTTCGGCGTGGAGATGACGCGCGAAGACCGCATCACCTTCGATGAAATCTCGGCCGTGGTGGAAGCGGGCGCCCAGGCCGGGGTATTGCAGAAGCAGGAACAGCATTTCATCGAGAACGTGTTCGAACTCGAATCGCGCGCGGTGACGTCGACCATGACCACGCGCGACAACGTGGTGTTCTTCACGCTGAAGGAATCGGAAGAAAGCATCCGGCAAAAGATCGCCCAGCACTCGCTGTCGAAATTCCCGGTGTGCGATGGCGTGATCGACCGCGTGATCGGCTATGTCGATACGCGCGACATCCTGGTGCGCCTGCTGAACAACCAGTCGCAATTCCACCTGAACGAATCGAGCATCCGCAAGGTATTGATGATTCCGGATACGCTGACGCTGTCCGAATTGCTGGACCGTTTCCGTTCGACCAAGGAGACCTTCGCCGTCGTCATCAACGAATACGCGCTGGTGGTCGGCGTGATCACGCTGAGCGACATCATGGTGACCGTGATGGGGCGCTGGGGCGGCCCGCTGGAGGCGGACCAGCAGGCCATGCAGCGCGACGATGGCTCATGGCTGATCGACGGCAGCACCCCGGTGGCCGACATGAAACGGGTGCTCGAACTCGAATCGCTGCCGGAAGAAGAGCATTACGAAACGGCGGCCGGATTCATGATGTACATGCTGCGCAAGGTGCCCAAGCCGACCGACAGCGTCGAGCACGAAGGGATGCGCTTCGAAGTGCTGGACGTCGATCATTACCGGGTCGACCAGTTGCTGGTCAAGCGGCTCGAGCGGACGGATGCGGCGAAGAGCACTCCTGCCGTTCTCTAGGGCGGCGCCGCATGCTCGTTACTTGGCCGCAGACGATCAAATGACGCGGCGCGGTGCGGCGGTCAGCGGATCGCCGCTGTTGGGCGTGCCCGTTGGCTCGGACAGGCGCGCGCTCAAGGCCCGTTGCCTGGTCCCGCCGCCAGTGCTGGGCCATGCCGGCCAAGCAGTACCTCGCACAGCCGTGCAATATCGAGCTCCCCATCCGGCCGCAATGCCAGCCGCGCCGCCTCGCCCAGCGCGCAATCGAGGATGTGATACCCCAGCGCGCGATAACTTTCGAACTGCGCTTCGTCGAACCACTGGTCGGCGATGCTTTCATGCGGATAGTCCGGATGCAGCCGCCGGTAATTCAGCAAGTCCGCATTCTCGCTGCCGACAATCGCCGGCTTGACGTACAGGAGCACACCATCGACCGCGCCGCGGTCGGCCAGGCTGTAGCGGATCTTGCCCGCCGCGCAGCTGGCGCCGCACAGGCCGTTGGATGCGGCATCCATGCGTGAGACGTCGAGGTCGATCCGCACGTGCAGGTCAGTGCCGCAGCGCCGGATCGTGTTGCCCAGGTCTTCGAACGCCAGCTGGCGGTCGCTGCCGACGTCGAGTGCGATCACCAGTTTGCAGCGGCGCCGCACCAGCTCGTAGATGCCGAGATTGTCGAAGTGGCCGCCGTCGGACAGGTGTACGTAGCTGGCTTCGGCATCGGCCTGGCCGAACAGCTCGGCCAGCAGGCTGAACAGGCCAATCGGCGGCGAGGCGCTGGTCCAGGCCTTGCGTCGCGGGTTCGGACACCAGCGCCCCAAGCGCACATTAAACATCGTCATCAGGAAATTCAGCGGCGCCGACGAGTGCGCACCCATGTTCGGGCTGGCCGCCGCGCCCGACAGCGCCACCGCCATGCCCAGCCGCACGCCGGCGTCGTCGTCGCTGCCGACGCCCGAGCGCGAGGCGTACTGGTCGGTCGGCCGGTAGCAGCCGGCGTCCGCCGCCGGGGCCGACGCCAGCTCATAGCCGCACCAGCGCGGCGTGAACGCAAACGAGGCGGTGCGCCGCGTCTGCCACGCCAGCTCTTCGCCGCTGACAAAATTGAGTGAAGTATTCACGATCGGGTAGGGACGCTGGTAGCGCAGGTCGGCCAGCAGCACGTCGTCGGCCGGGTCGAAGCCGGTGAACGGGTGCGGGCGGCGCGTGCGGTTGCTGGCGCCGAAGAAGGCGCGCACGATGCGGTTGCGGTACAGCATGTAGAGCGAGAACTTGTTGATGTCGACCCGCCAGCCGAGCAGCAGCGCGGCGCCGAGGAAGCCGCCGAAAGCCAGCAGAAGCGTGGCGCCGTCGGTGGCCAGGGTGGCGCGCGCATGCGCTGCATACACGCAGGCCAGGTCCTTGCCCGGACAATGAACAGAAGGCAGCGCCACCACGGCCTGCACCAGGGCGCTGAGCAAGGCCACGATGCCGAGCGTGAACACGTAGGGGGCCAATCGCGCCGCCAGGTCCAGCCGCGCCGAGGCCGCCGTACGCGCACCGCCGCCAGTGCCGATGCCGCTGCCGGCCTTCAGGCCGAAGGCCGTCATCGCCAGCCAGCCGGCCAGCGTGCCCAGGTTCGACCACAGCGCATAGGTCAGCCAGGCCCAGTGCAGCAGCGGCGCCACGAAGAAGCCGACGCCGTACACCGCCAGCCAGCCCAGCGCCAGGATGGCGGCCCAGGCGCCTTGGCGGCTCCACCATTCGCGGCTGGCGTCGCTGTACAGGCGGCCGATCAGGCCGATCATCAGGGTCATGGTGACGCCGAACAGCGCTGTCAATAGCGGCATGCCGAAGCTGGCCAGGGCGATGGCGTTGTTCAGCACCGGATGCCTGCCCGGTTCCGGCAGCCACGTCAGCCCGGCCAGCAGCAGCACGGTGCCGAGCGTGAGCGCGCCCATGGCGCAGATGAAATGCGAAAAGCCTTCGCCCAGTTCGGCGCGGGTCAGGTCGCGCAGCGGCGGATGGGCGCGCATGCGCGCGTGCAAGGCCAGCGCGCCGGCCGCGATCAGCAGCAGGGCGGCGCCGCCGCACAGCAGCTGCGACAGGCGTTCGCCACTGCTTGCGCCGCCGGGCACGATCTCGGGTGCAAATGCGCGCCCGGCTTCGAGCAGCACCAGCGCCACCGTCGCGCCGCCGGCGGCGCAGATGGCGTAGCCGGCATGCCGGTAAGGGCTGGCGCGATCGTGCGCCAGGTACCAGCCGCAGGCCCAGACGATGAAATAGACCAGTCCCGGCGCCAGCAGCCAGTAGGGACGGCCGGCCAGCTGCGCCGGCAGCACCGAGCCCGTCAGGCCGGAACCGAGCGCGCCCAGCGCGCCGCCGTGGCGCCACAGCCCGACGCTGCCGAGAAAGCCCGCCAGCAGCAGCGGCAGGTTGATGCACCACAGTACCGCACCCTGCGACAGGGGAAAGCGCCGCATCCCCTGCGAACTTTCGGGCTTGCTGGATATCGAAAGAGCGATACAGAACACGGCGAACAGAAACAGCAATACGCCGGCGACCCAGGCCAGGTCGCCCCAGCCCGCCCACGGTCCGTCCGGCGCCACCACCCGATGCACGGCCCACACGGCAAAGCGCGGCAGCAGCAGCAGGGCGCACATCCAGGCCACCAGCATCGCCAGGTTCAGCCCCGTGTTGCGCACGTAGGTGCCGAGCAGGGTCCAGGTGTCGGCGCTGAACATGCCGCCCTGCGGCGACAGGTAGTTGCTGTGCTGGCGCAGAAAGCGCACCTCGGGCGCCTCGGTGCCGCCGGCGCCCGGCGCCAGCAGCGCTTCCACCTGGCGGATATCGCCGCCGTGCGCATGCAGGCACTTGGACAGCCAGCCGCCGATGAAGCCGCCGCCCGAAACGGTGGACAGGTAGTCGATGCGGCGCAGCAGGCCGTGCGCGGCCAGTGCCTGCAGCGCACCCAGGCCGAAGGTGGCGCTGCGCAGGCCGCCGCCCGAGATTGCCAGGCCGGTCAGCATGCCGCCATGGGCGCGGCCGAGCAGGCGGGCGCGGTCGGGCGGCAGGGCGCCGTCAGGGTCGCTGTTGGGATCGACATCCGCTTCGGGACGCAGCATGTCGAGCTCGTCGCGCAGTACTTCGTTGAACAGCACGCCGGCGCCGGCCTCGAGGCAGCGCAGGGTGTCGGCGTCGATCGTGCTCGAGGGCGGCAAATCGTTGCGGCGGCGCAGGGTGGCGAAGGCGTCGGCCAGCTCGCTGACGCTGCGCGCCTGCGGCGGTGGATGGCAGTCGCAGGCGTCGAGCTTGCGCCGCAGGTCGTCGATCTGCGACGGGGTCAGGTGGGAATGGTCGCTGGGCAGCATGTGCGCCTCCTGGAAGGGGCGCGGCCGGGCGTGCGGGGCCGCCCGGTCAGTTCAGCACGGTTAGTGCGCGCCTGCCAGCGGGCGCATCAAAAGGAAATTTGCGGGGTGTCAGGTCTTGTCGGCCTTGCTGCGCGCGGTGCGGCGGCCGCTGGCGGTGTTGCCGTTGGGCGCGCCGCCGCCCGATTGGCCGCCGCCGCCATCGGTTTGCCGACCGGCGTCGCCCGACGTGCCGGCATCCGGCGCGCCGCCCGACACGTCCAGCGGCGATCCGCCGGCAGGGGACGGCGCCGGCGACGCGGCGCCCGATGGGTCAGGATTGGCGCCGGCATCCGGCGGCATGGCGCTGGCCACGGCCTGGCGGAACTGGTCCTGCAGCAGGTTCCACCAGGCGACGGCGGCCGGCATGCCGGCGTGCGGCGCTTCGGCGCCGGACTGAGGATTGTCTTGTGACGCCGATTGCGCAGCGGACGGCGGCTCTGGCGTGCCCGCCTGCGAGGCGGACGCCGCAGGCGACCCCTTCGGCGCCATCGCGGCCTGCGCTGCCTGGCTGAAGAATTGGGCAAACGGCGCCATGGCCGCATCGCTGGCGGCGCCGGTCTGGTTCATGGCTTGCGCCATGCTGTCGCCCATGGCGCGCAGCGTGGCCAGCGTGCCGCGCTGGATTTCCAGCGCCTGGATCGTGCCGCGCAGCATGCCCAGGTTCAGGTTGAGCCAGGCCTCGACCGCCTTCAGGTCGGCGATTTTCTTGTCCAGTTCGTCCACCGAGAGGGCGGGGGCGGGCATGCCCGGCATGCCGGGCATGACGCCCGGAATCTGCATGCCGCCCCACAGGTTCTTGACGAATTCCAGCGTATCGGTCATTCCAGGCATGGGCGGCTTGAGCATGGCGGGTCTCCGTTGTTGGTGCGGCTAGCGTAGCAGATTACGGCGGCCCGGACAAAACCGCAGCACGGCAGTACGGCGCAGCACGGTCGCGCCCGCGCTACACTAGCGGGATGCAATCCGCTCCGTTTTTCCCGCGCCGGCGCCGCTCCTTCGTGCTGGCCGCGCTGGTTGTCCTGTTGCACTGGATGGCGCTGGGTCTGTTCCAGACCCGGCTGGACTTGCCGCGCCATGGCGGCGCGGACGTGGGCGGCACGCTGGTGGCCGAACTGCTGCCGGCCGCCGCGCCCGCGCCGCCGACCGAGCCGGCGCCGCTGCCGTTGCCGCCGTCGGCGCCGCCGCCACCCTTGCCCGAGATCGCGCCATTGCCAGCCGAGCTCGGCACGCCGGTCATGATCGGCGCCAACGACGGCGCTGCCCAGGCTGCGCCGGTCGAAGCGGCGTCCAGCGGCGAGGGCGTCGCGGCGGCTCCTGCAGCGCCGGCGCCGCAACCCGCGCCGCAACCCGCGCCGCCCGAACCGGCGCCGCCGCCGGCCGCACCGCCGCCACCGGAAGCGCGTCGCTACGTGGTCGACATGCCGCCGCCGGCCGCGATCACGCTCGACGTCGCGCGCACCGACGCCGACGGCACCGAATGGTCGGGCGAAGCCCTGCTCGACTGGCAGCTCGACGCCGACACCTACCGCATCAAGGTCGAAGCCGGCATCCGCGTGGTGTTTACGCGCGTCAACCTGGTCGTGCTCAGCAGCGAAGGGGCGGTGGCCGCCACCGGCTTCGCGCCGATCAAGATGACCGAGAAGCGGCGCGGCCGGTCGCTGACCGCGACCCATTTCGACTGGGGCGGCAACCGCCTGACGTTCTCGGGCTCGCAGGCCAGCTACCCGCTGGTGCCGGGCGCCCAGGACAAGGCCAGCGTGCCGCTGCAGCTGGCGGCAATCGCGCGCGGCGACCCGAAACAGATGAGCGGCAACATCGACATCTTCGTCGGCGAAGACCGCGACGCCACGATGTACCGCTTCAAGGTGGTCGGGCGCGAGCAGATCGACACCCGGCTCGGACGCCTCGAGACCTTGCACTTGAGCCGACCGCCACAACCTGGGTCGTATAAGTCGCAACTCGACATCTGGCTGGCGCCGGGACACGGCTGGTATCCGGTGCGGATTCGCAATACCGAGGCCAGTGGAGCGGTGACCACGCAAACAGTGAATAATATCGTCTTGAACCATTCAGGACATTGATATCGTCATGCATATGAACAACATTCAAAAAGCCGGCGCCGGCGTGCTGCTGGCCTTGGCATTCGGAAATGTCGCCACTGCCCAGACCGCCCAATCTGCCCATCCGGCAGTCAAGCGCGCCTTCGCGTTGCCGCCGTCGGCCGACCTGACCTATGACCTGGCGGCGCGCCAGCGCGGTCTGGCGCTGAAAGGCGAGGCGCAACTCACCTGGCGCGCCGGCGACGGCAAGTACAGCACCCGGCTCGAATCGCGTGTGGCGATCCTGGGCACGCTGACCGACGACCGCAGCGAAGGAACGATCGACGCCTACGGCCTGGCCCCGGGTCAGTTCTGGGAAAAGCGCATGCGCAAGGACCCGACCACGGTCACCTTCGACCGCGAGAGCAAGACCATCCGCTTCGAGGACGGCGACAAGAGCTATCCACTCAAGGGCGGCGAGCAGGACCGCGTCTCGGTCACCTGGCAGCTGGCCGCCGTGGCGCGCGCCGCCGGCGACAAGTTCAAGCCGGGCAGCGAATGGCCGTTCTTCGTGGCCGGCCGGCGCGACGCCGAAGCGTGGACCTTCAAGGTGGTCAAGCGCGAAAAGGTCAAGACCGGCGTGGGCGAGGTGGAGGCGGTGATGGTGTCGCGCAAGCCGTTGAAGGATAGCCGCGACCAGGCCATCGACGTCTGGCTGGCGCCGAGCCAGGAATGGTATCCGGTCAAGATCCGTTTCACGGAGGGCGACAAGGAAACCATCGAGCAAACCCTGCGCTCGGTAACCAAGCAGTAAAGGCTGTCTGGTTACGCCACTGGCGCGACTCCAGGTTGCAAATCTGGCAATGTAAGCGCTTGCTCCAGCTGTGTCTTTCCTGCAATTCCAGCCCCCGGCGGGGGCTGTCTACCGTTAATTGCCCAGTCTAAACTGTTATACTGACGCCCCCGCGGCGCTTGCCGGCCATTCACGGCAGACCGCGCACGAGACTGGTACCAAGACGATGATCGACCCACTTGCCGGCGCGGCCCTCGCTGCCGACTCCCTGAGCGCGACGCAGGATCCGGAACAGCTGGACCCGCTGCAGGCGCACTTCCACGAAGGCATCGCTCCCGACGAGATCGAGCAGGTCTTCCACCTCAAGCGCGCCCAGCCGATGCTGTCGGCGTTTACCGCCCTGTTCCACGGCACCCAGGACGGCGTGCTGGTGCGCCTGCTGGTCCTGCGCGAACTGGCCGGCGACACCGCCAGCTCGGCGTTCTCGCGCGCCGACATCAACCAGAAGCTGGCCTACCTGATCCCCGAGAGCCTGGAAACGGTGCTCAACCGCCTGCGCGGCCATGGCCTGCTGGCCTGGGACGCGCCGGCCGCCGTGTACCGCATCACGCCGCTGGCAAGGAACGTGCTGGCCGCATTGGAGACGCTGCTGGCGCTGGGCAAACCGGAAGACGACGAAGCCGAGATGGGCTTCCTGCTGTCGCAGGTGGCCGGGGCCCAGGCCGTGGGCGGCGTCACCGTCGACCAGCTGAAACACCTGCTGGGGCGCCTGGTCGAGCTGACCGAGGAATTCCGCGACGCCATCGCCTCCGGCTCCGAATTCCGCCTGCGCACCTCGCAGGCCAAGTGGCACATGGCCTGCGACTGGGTCGAAAAGGGTTCGGTGATCCTGCGCGCGATCACCTCGGACGAACGCGCCGATTCCGCCACCCACCGCGCGGCGCAGGCGATCGGCAGGGCGCAGAGTGCTCTGTTGAACATGCAGGGCATGTTCTCGCGCGCCCTGAACCAGATCGAGCGCCAGCGCGTGCACCTGGGCCAGTCCGGCCTGTCGACTACCGACGTGAAACGCTGGCTGCTGGCGCACGACGACCTGGCCAGCCTGGCCGCGGGCGCGATCGACCGTCCGGTGACGCCGCTGTTCGGCACCCCGGCCGAGATGATCGACGTGGCCGAGACCGAGCTGCTGGCCGAGCGCGTGATCTCGACCGGCCCCAAAGGCCTGCCGAGCGGCCAGGATGCGCCGCTGACGGTCAACGACAACCCGGCCATGATGGTCGAACTGAACGACTGGATCACCAAGCTGGCCGATTTCGCCAACCTGGGCAACTTCCCCGAATTTTCCGAAGTCGGGCCGCGCAAGGTGGCGCTGCACGAGTCCCTGCTGCCGGCCAGCTTCGCGGTGGCGTCCTACCGCGCCTCGATGCTGCCGCTGCTGGGCGACGCGGCCGAGGCCAGCCTGCAGGGCGCGACCGCCGACCTGGCGCGCCTGCCCCTGAGCTTCGAAGCGCAGGACCAGATGATCGCGCTGGACGACCCGGAAGTGGCGGCCATGTCGATCGCCACGCTTTCCCTCAATCTCGATTCACCAACCGACACCGGCACGCCCCATGAATGACGATGCACAAATCCTGATCGCGCGCCTGCTCACGCACCAGACCCTGCGCCGCGACGACAAGATGGTCAAGCGCGCGCTGTCGGACGACCAGTTCCGCGCCGAAGTCGACAAGCGGCTGCTGGAGTCGGGCCTGAAACTGCTCGACAACGTCTACGCCGACCACGTCACCATCGCCCTGCACCGCAACGTCGAACCGAAGATCTTCGGCGCCAAGGACATCTGGCAGAACAATAACTTCGGCCTGACGCGCGACGGCGTGGCCTTGCTGGTGGTGCTGTGGGCGCAGATCATTCTCCCGAAGCGCGAGCGCCAGGAGACCCACACCACCGTGATCGACGACCAGTCGGACATGTTCGACAAGGACACGCCGATCCCGCGCGCCGAAGACACCTCGATCGGCATTTCGTACACCGCGCTGCTGTCGGACTTCGGCGACAAGCTTGGCAAGAAGACGCGCATGGACATGAACCTGGGCGTGCTGTCGAAGCTCGGCTTCATCGAGCGCCGTGGCGACGTGATCCTGGAAGGCCCCTTGCTCGACCTGATGATGGACACCGACGTGCTCAAGGAACGCATCATCAACGGCGCGCTGTCCGAAGTCTTCAAGCGCGCGCCGATCGCGGCCGCGCCGCGCAAGGTCGCCGCGGTCGACACGCCCGATGCCGCAGCCGCGAATGACGCCGCCAGCGACGGCGCCAACGACGCGGCGGCGCTCGAGCGCCCCGACGCCGACACTCCAGACACCCCGAATTGAGATAGCCGATGTTCCACATTAAATCACTCGAACTGGTCCACTGGGATTACTGGCAGCGCATCAAGAACATCCCGCTCGACGCCAAGATCATCACCATCGCCGGCCAGAACGGCTCGGGCAAGACCACGCTGCTGGACGCGATGCGCACCCTGTTCGGGCTCGATTGCTCGATGGGGCGCACGTATAAACACTATGCGCGCCACTCGGGCCAGCAAAGCGCCTGGCTGCGCGCCGTGGTCGACAACAAGCCGGTCGGGCGCCAGCTGTCGAACCGGCCGTTCCGCCATTCGGGCTTCTTCGCCGACGACGAAGTGACGCTGTTCTGCCAGGTGCAGAAAAACGGCGGCGACTGGAAGCGCCAGTACCTGATGCGACCGGGGAACGTCGAGATCGAGGAAGTCACCGAAGCCACCGACTGGCTCGGCGTGGAGAACTATCGCAAACGCCTGGCCTCGGCCGGCCTGTCGCCGGCGATGTCGAAGGTGCTGGCGCTGGAGCAGGGCGAGACCGACAAGCTGTGCGAATACGCGCCGCGCCAGCTGCTGGACCTGGTGTTCCAGGTGTTCGGCGACAAGGAAGTGCTGGACGCCTACGACGAGGCCAAGCGCCACCAGCGCGACACCGAGACGGAACTCAAGCGCTTCGAGGCCGAGCTGGAAACCTCGCGCATCAACCTGGAAGGCCTGCGCCTGCGCGTCTCGAACCACCATCAGTGGTCGGACCTGCACAAGGAACAGAAGACGCTGAAAGAAGAAGTGCTGCCGGCGCTGGAGTACCACGAAGCGCGCGAAAAGGCCGCCAACAACAGCCGCAACCTGCGCGAAGCGAAGAAGCCGCTGGTGCAGGCCGACAGCCAGCTGGCCGAAAAGCGCAGCCAGTTGGCGGCCCAGCAGCGCGCCCTGACCGAAGCGCAAAAGCTCGAAGTGCAGCTGGAAGAAGAAAACAGCGCGTTGGCCAAGCGCCTGGGCGAAGTCAACACCCGCCTCAAGCCTTTGGAAAGCCTGCTCGAGCAGCGCGAACGCCTGCAGAAACTCTCCGCGGACGCCGGCGCCGACATCGCCGAAGTGGCGAAACAGCTGGACGAGAAGGACGCCGAGCTGACCCGCCAGCGCGCCGCGCGCGACGCCATCAGCTCAAAAATAGCCGCCGAAATGGCGACCATCTCGGCGCTGCAGGGCAAGAGCGCGATGCCGGAACCGGAAGCGCAGCGCCTGATGCGGCGCGCGCTGCGCGACGAGGGCATCGCCCACGCCATGCTGTCGGACATCGTCGAAGTCACCGATCCGAAGTGGCAGGGCGCGGTCGAAGGCGTGCTCGGTGGCTACGCCTCGGTGGTGCTGCTGGAGAACGCCAAGGACGCCCCGGCGGCCTACCGCCTGGCCGAGAAGGAGCGCTATCGCCACTTCATCGTGCCGGACTGCGTCAACGCCCCGGTGGTGAAGGACGACAGCCTGCTGTCGGTGGTGCGCTTCTCGGGCAAGGCGCCGGGCTGGCTGATCGATCAACTGGAACGCATCGAACGCGTGGACTCGGTCGACGACGGCTTCAAGAGCCGTTCGGACGAATGGATCACGCCCGACGCCTACCACCGCGAACGGCGCGGCGGCCGCTCGCTGTTCGTGGAAGCGTCGCGCTACCGCTTCGGCGCGGCCGGCAAGACCCAGCGCCTGGAGGCGATCCAGAAGTCGCTGCCGGCGCTGGAGCAGAAGGAAGACGCGCTGACGCTGGCGATCTCGAAGCTGGCGGCCGAAGTGGGCGCCCTCAAGACCCGTATCGCCGGCGTCGACGCGGCCAAGGAACTGTCGGCGCGCCAGGCCGAATTCGAGGAAGCGGCGCGCGCGCTCGAGCCGCTCAAGGCCGAACGCCTGGAAGTGGGGGCACGCCTGGGCGAGTTGCAGACCCTGAGCAAGAACGCCACCGTGAATCGTACCCGCGCCGACACCGTGTGGCAGAACGCGCGCATGGCCCTGTCGGAAGCCGAAGCCGGCATGCGCCTGAACCACCGCCGCCAGATCGACCAGCGCAGCGAGCACGCCAAGGCGCTGTTGGACCTGCGCCGCAACTGGCGCACGGTGCCCGCCAACTGGAAGAATCCGGAGTGGCGCGGCGACCTGGTGGCCAAGCACCAGAACGCGCACCAGGTCAGCCTGCGACTCGGTTCGCTCGAGCTGTCGCTGGCGCGCGACGACTGGGAACTGGATGCGACCGTGGTCGACCAGTACGCGCGCCTGAACGAGCAGCTGGACAGCCGCCAGAACGAGACCGAGGAACGGCGCTACCAGAACAACCGCGCGATCGAAGCCACCGGCAATGCGCGCGGGGCCTACATCGAGCGCCTGCGCTACACCATCAAGGCCTATACCAAGAACATCAAGGAACTGGGCGCGCTGGCCGGCATCGACGTGCAGGCCGACCCGGTGCGCCTGGAGAACGACGATGTGCAGCTGGCCCAGGCCGGCCTGCACGTGCGCTTCAAGTTCGACGGCAAGGACCAGATCGGGATGAACGACGGCGAAGCCTCGGGCGGCCAGCAGGTGATGAAGTCGCTGGTGCTGCTGATCGGCCTGTTGAAATCGGAAGAAGGTTCGGGCGGCTTCGTGTTCATCGACGAACCGTTCGCCCACCTGGACATCCGCAACATCCAGCTGGTCGGCGAGTTCCTGAAGAACACCGACGCCCAGTACCTGATGACGACGCCGCTGACGCACAACACCGACGTGTACGACCCTTCGGAACTGACGCTCATCACGAGCAAGAAGAAGAAGGACATGCAGTGGGCGCAGCCGATCTTCGTGCTGCAGCGCCGGAAAGAAGCGGAGAAGGCGGCGGCGTAAGCGGCGCTTGCGGTAAAAAACAAGGGACCCGACATGGGGCCCTTGTTCGTATCGTCAGCCGACGATCATGGCGCATCGATCTCCTTGCGCATGCGCCGCCGCCAGCGCAGCAAGCCTGCCGAATAGCAGCCGAAATACCCCGCCGTCAGCCCCACGCACAACATGGTCAGCGGCGACTCGGTCAGCTGCGGCGTCGGAATGTCCTTGCCCTGGTTGGCATAGATCTCGATCCCGTAATACAGCAGCCGCGCCACCAGGATCATGGCCATCACGATCCCCAGCCGCGCGTTGGGCGTGTACCAGTAGCCTTGCTGGGTGGCCTCGAAGCGGCTCAGCTTGAGTCCCCACACCCCGTAGCCGATGCCGCCCGCCGCGCCCGCCAGCAGCGCCGCCAGGTTGTACGGGTTGCC
Organism: Massilia sp. YIM B02443; assembly: GCF_030411955.1. Lineage (GTDB taxonomy): Bacteria > Pseudomonadota > Gammaproteobacteria > Burkholderiales > Burkholderiaceae_D > Telluria. The sequence continues at coordinate 82,468 of NZ_JASNRA010000010.1, read as the reverse complement.
CAGCAGCTGGGCCGCCGGCACCAGGATCATGGCGCCGAACACCAGCACCCCGGTGTAGTGGCGCGACACGATCGAGCGCTGGCGCGTCATGCGGCTCTTGATGCGGGTGTAGATGCGCCAGACCAGCAGCGGGGTCAGGACGAGCAGGGCCAGGGTGGTGATCGTGAGTTCCATGGAGCGCAAACGGCAGTGTTCAACAATCCGAGCATTGTAGCCGACCCCCGGCGCGCGCCGCACCGCGCGAGCGCGTGCTAAGGTTGGCCGATCCGATTCTTGAAATGGAGAGCCCGTCCATGCACGCCACGTCCACGTCCCTGCCGCTGCCCACGCACCGGTTCAATCCGGCCATTTACGCACACCGCGCACCCGATCCGGCGCCGGCCGAGGAGCCGCTGCCGGAACCGTTCGACACTCCGCACCAGCCGGTGCACCTGCCGCACGACGAAGAGCCGGTGCCCGATCCGAAGCCTAGCATGCTGTCCTGATCCGCGTTTCATCCACACATGACGCCGGGCCGGCAGCCACGCCGGCCTGCGCCATCCTCTCCCCTCCTGTCAGTTCTTACAGCTAGCGCGCTGCCGGCCGGCGCGCGATAATTTCCCGCCACGCAAAAAATTCGCATGTGCGCTGAAAAAAGCGGATCCAACCCCGTTACAGGAGCGTGGCGGAGCGATCGCGTCTTTGGACGCTGCGCCCCCGCACCTGCCCATTTCACCATGACAGGAGCAATGCATGAATACCACTAGCCAGGACCAGCAACAGCAGGACAAGCAGGACACTCTCGACGGCTTCACCTTCGAAGACCTCGGCGCGGTCGGAGAAATCACCGGCGTCTGGGCGCACGGGAACAACCGCGACGGCGGCTGGGAAGTCGGCCACAACTACTCCTACGAATAAGTGAGCGCGCCGGGCGGCCATCTGCTGTGGCGTGCGCTGGGCGATCTCGTGTACGTGCTGAACGTGCGCGACGGCCGCTACGCCGGGCTGTCCGGCCGCGATGCCGAACGCTGGGTGCAATCCTACGGCGCGGCCCGGACCACACGCGCCACGCCGGCGCCGGCCGGCGCGTCCGCAGCCCGGCCGCCGGCATGGGGGCGCTTGGCGCCGCGCCTGCTGGCGTGGCAGGTCAACCGCCGCGTGCGCCGGCTGCTGGCGGACGGCCGCTTCGAGGCGCTGTACGCGCTGGCCGAAAGCATGGCGCCGGCGTCGACGCCGGCGCCGGCACGCACACCAGAGCCGCCGCAAGTGTTGCGCGCCTTTTTGCAGGCCGAACTCCTGTTCGCCAACCGCAATCCCGACCGCGACTGCCTGGTGCGCTCGTTCTCGCTGTTCCTGTTCCTGCGCGCGCTCGGCTTCGCGGCGGTGCACCGGATCGGCTTCAGGGCCTGTCCCTTCGACGCCCACGCGTGGGTGGAACTGGACGGCGCGGCGATCCTCGAGCGCGGCGCGGCGATGGACCGCTGGCACGGCATCAGCATCATCGGACAAGCACATGACCCGGTCGCCGCAGCGGCTTGAGACCGGCAACTGGGCCGCCGTCTTCGACCTTGGACAGGGCACGCTGCGCGCCAGCAGCCCACCGCTGCGGCGCAGCGGCCTGTCGCTGTTCTTTTCGGGCTACATCGCCAACCCGGGCGAGGTCGCTGCGCTGCTCGGCCAGCCCGGGCTGCGCGACCCGCACGAACTGGCCCATGCCGCGTGGCTGCGCTGGGAATGCCGGCTGGCGCGCCACGTGCTGGGTGCGTTCGGCATCGCCGTGCTCGACCACCGGCAGGGCGTGCTGACACTGGTGCAGGACGCGCTGGGCCAGCGCCCGCTGTTCTTTGCGCGCGAGGATGGCGCCGAAGGCGCGCTGTGCCGCATCGCCGACACGCTGGACGGCTTGCTGGCCAGCGGCGGCGCGCGTGGGCGCTGCCTCGACTACTTCGCGTCCTGGCTGCGCTTCGGCCACGGCGCCTCCGACCTGACGCCGTACGAGGGCGTGCGCCGGCTGGCGCATGGCCGCCACGTGCGCATCGGCACGCGCACGACGCAGCAGGGCGCGGCGGTGACCCCGGCGGCCGCGCAGTTCGCCTGGTCGCATACGCGCGCCGAAGCCGAGCAGGAACTGGTGCGCCAGGTCGAGCAGGCGGTCGCGCGCGAATGCGCGGGGCTGCGCAATCCGCTGTTCGAACTCTCGGGCGGCCTCGATTCGAGCACGGTGGTGGCGCTGGCCCGGCGCGGCGCCGGCGCGCGCCGCCTGCATGCCGTCACCTGGGGCAGCCCGCACGACGACGATATCGGCTACGCCGCGCCGCTAGCGCAGCAGCTGGACCTGGCGCAGCGCATCGTGATGCGGCCGGACGACGACTTCATCGACTGGGACAGCGTGCATGACTGGGCCGAGCCGGGCAACGAGTTCAGCGGCACGCTGCGCAAGGTGCTGCGCGAACTGGTGGCCGGCCGCCACGACGCGGTGGTGACCGGCGTGGGCGGCGACGACGTGTTCCATGGGCGCGGCATGGCGCCGACCTGGCTGGCGGACCTGCTGCGCGCCGGCCGCCTGGGGCAGGCGCTGCGCACGATCCGCACCGCGCCCCCCGACGGCACGCCGCAGCGGCTGTTCGTCAGCCAGCTGTGGCGCTTCGGCCTGCGGCCCCTGTTCGGCGGCGCCGGCGTCACCGGATTCACCCCGCATTACGCCTACTGCCGGGACTTCATGGAGCGCTGCGCGGCGCTGGCGCCAGCCGACATGAACCTGCCGCGCGAGGCCAGTGCCGCGCGCAGCGACTTCTGGCGCAACCTGCGCATGCTGGTGGCGAACCGGGTCGCGCCCGGGCACCTGATGCCGGAAATCGGGTTCCGCCATCCGCTCCTGAGCCTGCCGCTGGTGGAGTTTTCGGCGGCGATCCTGGGCCGCTATGAAACGCATCTGCGGCCCGACCGCACCCTGCAGCGCAGCGCCTTCGCCGGCCGGGTGCCGGCGCCCATCCTGGAGCGCACGTCGAAGGGCGGTTCGCTGGCGCAGGAGGCAGCCTACTGGCGCGGCGACGACGCGCGCCGCCGCTTTCGGACCGACGCCTCGCATGCGGTGGCGCTGGGACTGGTCGATGCGCGCCAGTGGGAAGCGCTGCTGGGCGCGGCCAGGTTCGGGCGCGTCGCCAACCTGCGCGAATTCGACTTCATCATGAAGACCGAGATCTGGCTGCGCGGCGCCAAAGGCGGGGCTGCGTCGCGGTCCGCCGAGCTGGCCGTGGTTGCCGGCCCGCCGGATTGAGCTTCAGCCAGCGCCGCGCTCGTCTGCCACCCGGTTGCGGCCGGATTCTTTGGCCCGGTACAGCTGCGCGTCGGCGCGGGCCAGCAGGCCGGCAGCTGCGCCATCGCCCGCGTCGCCGGGTGCGAGCACGGCCAGCCCGGCGCTGGCCGTGACCACGCCGAACGGCGAATCGGCATGCGCCGCGCCCATGGCCTCGATCGCGGCGCGGATGCGCTCGGCCACCGCCAGCGCGCCGGCGGCGTCGGTGTCGGGCAGGACCAGGGCGAACTCCTCGCCGCCGTAGCGCGCCGGCAGGTCGCGGTTGCGGTTGACCTGCTCCGCCAGGATGCGCGCCACCGCCTGCAGGCAGGCGTCGCCGGCCGGGTGGCCATGGCGGTCGTTGTACTTCTTGAAGTAATCCACGTCCAGCAGCACCAGCGCCAGCGCGCTGCCGGCCAGCGCGGCGCGCCGCAGTTCGTGCGCCAATACCTCGTCGAAGCGGCGCCGGTTGGCCAGGCCGGTCAATGTATCGGTATGCGCGAGCTGCTGCAGCCCGAGGTTGTCGCGTTCGAGCACCTCGGAATAGGCGCGCAGCTTCTGGTCGAGCCGGTCGCGGATCGCGAACTGCTTGAGCAGCCTGGCCGCGAACAGGACGAACACCAGGCCGACCAGCAGCGCCACCGCGGCGATCACCAGGCTGGAACGCTTCCAGCCGGCCAGCAGTTCGTCCCTGGTCTGGCCGACGGCGATCACGAAGGCGAAGCGGTCGACCCGGCGATAGCTGTACAGGCGCTCGATATTGTCGACCCGCGCGACCATGAATTCGGACCCGATCGGCCGCTTTTTGATCGCCTGGAACACCACGCCTTGCGCCAGGTTGGTGCCGATCACGCGCTCGTCGAAGGGGCGGCGGTAGACCACGGTGCCGTCGGCCAGCGCCAGCAGCACGGTGCCGGTGCGGCCCACGTCCAGCTCGTCGTAGATGCGCTCGAAGAAATTCACTTTCAAGGTGATCAGGGCCACGCCGGCGAAGCTGCCGTCGGGATGGTCGATGCGGCGCGACACCGGCAGCACCCACACGCCGGTGGAGCGGCTCTTGACCGGCGGGGCGATGTGGATGGCGCGCCCCGGATGCTCGAGGTGGTAGCGGAAATAGGAACGGTCGGCGTTGTTGCCCAGGGTGGTTTCCGGCAGCGAGGTGGCAAGCCAGCTGCCGTCGGCGCCATACACGAAGATGCCGTGCAGCTCGGGCGTGGTGCGGGTCAGTTCGACCAGGTGGCGCTGCAGCCGCGCCAGGCTGGCCTGCGCCGTGCCGTCGTGCTCGACCCGCTCGACCACGTTGGCCAGCGCCAGCGAGGTGGCCTTCATCGCCGCTTCCACCTGGGCGCCGACCATGCGCGCCACGTTGGCATTGGCCACTTCGGTCTGGCGGATCTGGGTCTGCTGCGAATGCCACACGAACCAGCCGGTGAAGGCGGCCAGCAACGCGCACGCCAGCGCCGTCACGAGCACCACCAGCCGCACCACCGGGCGCTTCTTGACGCTCAGGCGGGTGACGTGGCTGTCCGGATGATCGATCGTCGGTCTCAATGCGCCTCGCGAACGTAGTCTTTCCTCACGAAGCCATTCTGGCACCAGAACGCCGCCGCCGGCGCAGGCCTGCGCGCGACCCATCCGGGCCGGGCCGCGCCGTGCTAGTCTGGCCTGCGGCGCCATCGCTCATTCATCTGGAGGATCATCATGCAACCACGCCAACGCGACGACTTGCTTGCGACCTTGAAGACCCGTTTCGACAACAATATGCGGCGCCATGCGGACCTGGACTGGCAAATGGTGCAGGCGCGGTTGGAAGCCCATCCGGCCGCCCTCGACGCACTGGATGCGATGGAAGCCAGCGGCGGCGAGCCGGACGTCGTGGTGCTGGCGCCGGGCGCGGCGCTGACCTTCTGCGACTGCGCGCCCGAGACCCCGGCCGGGCGCCGCAGCCTGTGCTACGACGGCGCCGCGCGCGCCGCGCGCAAGGAACACAAGCCGCACGGCAGTGCGCTCGACCTGGCCGGGAAGATGGGCGTCGCGCTGCTCGACGAGACGCAGTACCGCGCGCTGCAGGAACTGGGCGAATTCGATACCCGCACTTCGAGCTGGATCGCCACCCCGCCCGAGATCCGCGCGCAGGATGGCGCGCTGTTCGGCGACCGCCGCTATGGGCGCGTGTTCGTGTACCACAACGGCGCGCAGTCGTATTACGCGGCGCGCGGCTTCCGGGCGCTGCTGCGGGTGAGCTAGTCAGCCCTGGCCCTGACGCAGGGCCCGGTAGACCAGGCTGGGCGCCTGTCCCGGCACGTCGTCGAGCGTAGCGAAGCGCGCCATCCCGATCTTCTCCAGCACCCGGATCGACGCCGCATGCTGCGGGCGCACCAGGCCGAAGATCTCGTCGCAGTGGTGTTCATCGAAACCGAAGGCCAGCGCCGCCAGTCCCAGTTCGGTGGCATAGCCCCGGCCCCAGGCCGCCGTCGCAAAGCGGTAGCCGAGGTTCACGCGTTCCTGCTCCAGGTAAGGATGCAGTGAAATGCCGCCGAAGCCGATCACGTGAGCAGGATCATCCTGCGCCGCGATCGCCCACGGCCCCAGCCCGCGTGCGCGCCACTGCGCCAGCCAGCCGGCCAGCACCGCCTGCGCACGCTCGGCGTCGGGCAGGGGCCCGGCCGGATTGAAGGTGTTGGTGGCGGCGTCGCCGTAGATGGCGTACAGCGGCGCTACGTCGTCTTCCACGGGCGGGCGCAGGAGCAGTCTGGCGGTGGTATATCGCATGGCATGGATAGCGGAAAGCGGGCTTCTAACGGGCAGGGCCACCGCGCGAGCGCCGGCGGCGAACCGAGGAAATGATGCCGAGGCCGGCAATCAGCGTCGCCCAGGCCGCAGGTTCCGGAACCTCTGCTGGCGTGAGGACAACGTTGTCGATTGCAAATTCCGACAATTCCTGGCCACCCGTGATCGTCAGGGACGAAATATTGGCAAAGTCATTAAAGTTGAAATTTGAAAATGATTCGGCCAGATTTGCGTCCACGAAGATCGTGTTCGTGATAATACCATTCAATCCCATCGCGGTGAGCGTCAGATTCACGGGACGACCGTATGTGAGAAAGGTCGTGGCAACATCCAGCGATGTAAAGGAGAACAAACCTTTGTCCTCGCGATCGAAGGTAATGCTGCTCCCGTTGAAACCATAAAACGCCGTGGTTCCATTTGAAGCGCAGCCGGTACTGCTGCACATACCTAAATGGTCGGCAGGATTATCCATAAGATAAAATCCAAATGGATCAATCGCCGAGTAACTTACTTTAAATCCATCTTCGCGAAAGCTGTAGTCGAAATAACCGTAACCCCCGTCCTGCGATTCGAAATCGATCGTTGCCGCCACAGCGGAATTTGTCAACAAGGCAGCCGTGATGGCCATCGCTACTTTTCGGATCATGGTGAGTTTCTTCCTGAAATAAACATTAATAACAAACCACATGCGGATGCATTTCGTACGCCGGCTGGATGAACGATCCGGACATCAAGAGGATATTAAGACCAATCATTAATAAACGATCGGTGCCTGCAGCCCGATATGCAATTAACGCATCAAATCTTATATGAATAGTTTGTGGGAGATTGTATTAATGTGTATGTGTAAGGAATATCGACAAGTTGCGCCATATATTATTTTGGGAAAACTTTTTTATTCGCAGTGCAAGATGAATTGGAATTCGCTGCGGCCTTTATAATCGGTCAAGGCAGGATTAAATAAATGATGTGCGTGACGGTGGCTGTATTTGACCGGTTTGCATGGTTGCTCGCGCCCATACCGGATATATACGGACGCGTCTGGCAGCTGCGATGGCAGTCGAGTGGCGTGTTGGAGCCGGCGCCACGAAGGATGAAAGCTGGAGTCTGGCGCGCCCGCAAATCAGTGTTTCGTCGATTGCGCGAGCACGACCGGATGATGGGGGATCGGGCGCGGTCCGGAGCATCTGCGCCGGCGGATGCGATGTCGCGGGGCCAGCGCCGTCAAGCGCCGGCCCCCAGGGGCCTCAGTCGAAGGCCCACGAATACAGCACGTCGAGCGCGCTGTTGGTGCCGGTCTGGAAGCGCAGCGAGATGCGCGGATTGAGTTTATAACGCAGGCTCACCAGGCTCGACGCCGTGCTGGCGCCCTGCTCGAAGCTCAGGTAGGCGCGCGACGAGATGCGCTTGCCGACCGTGACCACGGTGCTTTCCAGCGCCGACGCGTCGCTGCCCATGTCGCGCTGCTTCAGGCCCACTTCGTCCACCCCGAGCGAGGTGGCCAGCTTGGTCTGGAAACCGCCGGTGCCGCCCGCGCCGCCCAGCAGGGCGCCCGCGGCGGCGGTCAGCACGTCCTTCTCGCTGCCGCTGGTGGTTTCCATGCCGTGGCCCAGCACCAGCCACGACAGCTTGTCGCTGTCGGACACGTTCGGGGTCGACACCAGGCGCGCGGTCGGCGACTGCGCGGTGCCGCGCACCTGCACGCCGGCTTCGACGTTGGTCTCGGACAGCTGCTCGCCCTCGGGGCGCTTGCGCACCGCCAGCACGTCGAGCGAGGGATTGTCGTACGGGCCGCTGAAGGTCAGGTTGGCGCGCTCGATCGACAGCCGCTGGCCGTAGGCCGCATAGGTGCCGTTCAGGGCACGGATGGTGCCGTTGATGCGCGGCTGGCCGCTGCCCGTCATGCGTACCCGCGCGCTGCCGGCCAGGGTGGCGTCGATGCCCATCGCGCGCAGGCGGAACTCGTCGCCCAGGTCGGCGGTGAGGTCGACCGTCAGCGGCACTTCCTTTTCCTTGCTGGTCGGCGTCGGCTTTTCAAGGCCGCGACCGAGTACGATCACGTCGTCCGAGATGGTCGGGCCGCCCTGCGGGGCGAATTCGATCAGCGCGCGGTCGGCGCGGAATTTGCCTTCCAGCGCGAAGCGGCTGGCGTCGCGCACCAACGAGGCGTTGCCGCTGACCTGCACGGTGCGGTCGGGGCGCGACAGCGCTTCGAGCTTGTCCAGCACCAGGCGCACTTCGGCGCTCGGCTGGCCGTCGGCGAAGCGCACGTAGCCGGAGGCGGCGGCGCTGCCCTGGCGGCCCTGGAAGGTCAGGCGCTCCAGGCGCAGCTGGTCGCCGCCGAGCTGGGCGCGCAGCTGGCCGTTCTGCAGGCGCACGCCCTGCTCGGGCCAGCGCACCGCCAGCCGGTCGCCGTTCATGTCGCCGTTCAGGCTCGGCGCGCCGATGGTGCCGCCGGCGGAGAGAGCCAGGCGCAGCGCGCCGTCCAGTTCCAGTCCCGGCTGGCCGGCCAGCGAGGCAAGCCAGGCGATCGACGGCATGTCGGCGTTGGCCGTCATGCGCAGCGGGCTGTCTTTTTCCAGCTTCCCGCCCAGCATCTGGGCGTTGGCTTCGACATTCGCGCGGCCGGTGCGCTCGCCATCCAGGTCGAGGCGCACGCGCAGGCTGCTGCCGGCGACGTCGGCGCTGGCCTGGAACTGGCGCAGGCCGAGCGGCACCGGGGTGTCGCCGCCGACGATGGCGTCGCCGCGCTCGCGGAACACGCGCACGTTGCCGGCCAGCGAAGGCGCGGCGCCGGCCGCCTGCGGGGCGCGCATGTCGACCGACCACGCGGCGCCCAGGGTCAGGTCGCCGCGCGCGTTGGCGCCGATCGCCGGCGAGAATTGGGCTAGATACGTCAGCGGCACGTTGTCGGCGTGGCCGCGGCTGGCCCAGCGCGGGCCGTTCTTGGTGAGCGTGTCCACGGTAATGCTGCCGCTGGCCAGCTGGACCACGGCGCCTTCGAAGCTGATGCGCTCCGGGCTGGCCAGGCCCATCGGGCCCGAACCCGGCGCGCCGGCGATCGTCACCGGCACCGGCTTTTGCAGCGACATGGCGTAGCGGCCACGGTTCTGCAGCGCGGCCAGGGTGCCGCTCCAGGTGTCGCGATTCAAGCCGCCGCGGATCTCGGTATTGGCGTCAAAGCCGTCGCCCAGCGCCGACAGGCGCAGCGTGTGCGCGCCGCGGGTGCCGCTGGTCTGCAGGCGCAGCGACGATACGCGCGTCTCGCCGCTGGCGTAGCCGGTCACCTGCACGTCGGTCACCAGCGGGTCGCTGGCGCCGCGGCCGGCGCCCAGGTTGGCGCTGGCGCGCAGCGCGCGCACCGTGTGCACGCTCATGAGTTTCAAATTCTGGCCTTCGAGCGAGGCGGTCAGCGACGGCGTCTCGGTGCTGCCCGACAGGGCGCCCGAGCCGCGCAGCACGCCGCCGAACTCGGGGCCGAGCGCGGCCAGCTGCGGCGCGTCGATGCGCCAGTTCAGGACGTCGCGCGCGGCGCCGAACGCGCCCTTGGCGGCGACCACGTTGGGGCCGACGTGCAGGTCGACGTCGGCGTTCGAGACGTGGCGGCGGTCGGCGTTCAGGCGCGCATGGCCCCAGAACGGGGAGTTCGACAGCGTCGAATCCTTGACTTGCAGGTCGACGTTGCCGCGCCAGTCGGCGCCGGCGCGGCCGCTGCCGCTGAAGGTGGAATTGATGCTGGCCGCCAGTGGCGAGCCGAAGGCGGCCGGGTTGAAGCGCTGCGTGGAGCCGCTGGCCTTGACCTCGACCGCGCGCGCGCCTTCCGGGCCGCCCAGCCAGGCTTCGCCACTGGCGCGCAAATTGCCGCTGCCGTTCTTGCGCTGGGCCGCGACCCAGCCCAGGTCGCGGGCGTCGACTTCGAAGGTGGTGCGCGGCGCGGCCATGGTGCCGCTGGCGACGCCGTTGGCGGCGACCGCGCCATACAGGTCGCTGCGCACCGCCGCCAGCTGCTTGCCATCGAGGCGCCATTGCAGGCGGTCGCCGGCGCCGCCGAAGGCGCCGTTCATGGCCACCGTGTTCTGGCCCAGCGCCAGGTCGGCGTCGATGCCGCTGATGCGTTTGGCGTCGGCGCTCAGCTTGCCTTTACCGCTCAGGGCCTGGTTCATCAGGCGGCTGTTCCTGATCGCGAAATCGGCGTCCACGCGCCACTCGGGCGCCACGGCGCCGGCGGCGTTGACGGTGGCGTTGATGTCGGCCACCGGCAGGTCGCCAAAGGCGGACGGGTCGAAGCGGTTCGACGTCAGCGTCGCCTTGAATGCCTTCTTGTCGTCCAGGTTCATGCTGCCGCTGGCGCTGATGCTGCCGCGGCCGGCCGACAGGCGGGCTTCGCGCAACGTGGCCACGTTGTTCTCCAGCGTGGCCAGGGCGCTCAGGCGCAGGCCGGCGTCGCTCAGGTTCGCTTCCAGCGTCTGGCGCTCGGCTTCATTGGTGACCGCGATGTCGCCCTTGATCGCGGTCGGCTTCAGCGCCGAGTGAAGCTGTTTCAGGTCGATGCGGTCGGTATGCAGCGCGAAGCGCGCGGTGCCGATGCCTTCTTCGTCTTTGCCGCGCTGCACGCCGCCGGTGCCGGTGAATTTACCCGCGGCGCCGAAGTCGAGCAGCACGTCGGACACGTTCAATGCCGACAGATTGCCGCCCAGCTGGCCGCGCGCCGCGCGCAGCGGCAGGCGCCCCTGGTCGATGGTGCCGGCCGGGCCGTCGTTGCTGATGTCGACGTTGCCGCTGATGTTGCGGTTCGCGTCGAGCTTGCCGGCGACGGCGAAATTCAGGTCGGCGGTCGGCAGCGCCGGATTGAAGAAGCCCGGATCGACGTTACGGCCGCTGATGCGCAGGGAGCGCAAGGGAATCTCGGCGAACGGCGCGATCTCGAAGTGGGCGTCGCCCAGCGCGCGGCCGGCCTGGCCGCTGGCGTCGACCAGCGTGGCGTTCTGCAAGTCGCCGCCGACTTTCAGGTTCAGCTGGGCGGCGCGGGCGCCGGCGCTGGCCTGCGATTGCGTCAGGCTGCCGGTGGCGCCAATCTTGAACGGGCGCTGCGCGCCCAGCGTCAGGTTGGCTGCCACCTGGCCGAACGGCGTCGCGGCCGCGGCGTTCTGGACCACCCAAGTCTGCTTGTCGCCCTTGACGCGCGCGCGGATGTTGTCGACCCGGGTTTCGGCGCCGGCCAGGTTCACGATCGTCATGCGCGCCAGCCGCGCGTCGTCCAGTTCCACCTTGAACGGCGGGGCCAGGCTGGCCGGCAGCACGGTCGGCTCGTCTTCGCTTTCCTTGAGCGTCTGCATGCGCACGCTGGCGGCCCACAATTTGTCGACCAGGATGCCGCGCGACAGGATCTGGGCCGGCGACCAGTCGACGTCGATCTTCTCGGCCGTGATCACCTGTTCCGGCGTGCGCCACACCAGGCGCTCGATGTGCATGGCGCCGTACAGCGAACCGGACACGCCCTGCAGGGTCAGCTTGCCGCCGGTGGAATTGGCGACGCGCTGCGCGATCATCTGCAGCGTGGTCTCGCGGCCCAGGTACCACAGGGTGCCGCCGATGATGACGCCGGTGACGGCGACGCCGATGGCGACGCGGCGCGGCCATTTGCGCTGCTTGTGTGCGGGCGCAGGGGTGCTGTCCCTCGCCGCGTTGTTGTCAGGTGTATCCATCAGAACGTGAATCCAAGTGAGAAGTGCAGGCGCGCCTTGCGCACCGCGTGGCCGTAGGCCAGGTCGACGTTGATCGGGCCGACCGGGCTGCGCCAGCGCGCACCGACGCCGTAGCCGGATTTCGGATTGATCGCGCCGAAGCTGTCGGCGGCGTTGCCGACGTCGTAGAACACGGCCGCGCCCCACGGCGGCTTGAACCAGTACTGGTATTCGGCGCTGGCGGTGGCCAGGACCTTGCCGCCCACGGTGGCGCCGTTTTCCTGCACGCCCAGTTCCTGGTAGCCATAGCCGCGCACCGACTGGTCGCCGCCGGCGCGGAACAGGAAGGTGCTCGGCACGCCCAGCTTTTCTTTCGAGACCACGGCGCCCAGTTCGGCGCGCACGACCAGCGTGCCTTTTTCGCCCAGCGGCTTGTAGCCGATGCCGCGCAGGTAACCGCGCAGGAATTTTTCGTCGGTCAGGATCGGCAGCACGGCGCCGCCGACCTGGGCATTGAGCACGTAGCCGTTGGTCGGCTGGATCAGGCTGTCGAGCTTGCGGCGGGTGATGCTGTAGGTAAGCGGGATGCTGCGCGTGTAGGTGGGCTCCAGGCCCTGCACCTCGCGCTTTTCGGCCAGTACTTCGAGCGTCAGGCTGCGCTCGAGCAGGGGCGAACCCCAGGCGCGGCGCGCCGCGATGCTGGCCAGGGTGGTGATCTCGCCGCGCAGGTCTTCGCGCTCGACGCCGGCGCTGACGCTGTCGTTGTAGCCCTTGGCGGTGGTCGGCCAGAAGAATTCGCCGCGCGCGGTCTGGCGCCGCTGTTCGTAGATCAGGTCGCTCTTGAAGCGCTTGCCGAACACGTTCAGGTCGTCGTAGCCGAGCTGGGCGCGCGCGCCGGTGTCGGTCGAGAAGCCCAGGCCGGCCTCGACGTTCTTCTGCTTGTTTTCGGTGACGCGGATCACCACCGGCAGGGTGGTGGGGCCGGCGCCGTTGGCCGGCGTGGTGGCGGCGACGGCGTTCGCAGGAGCCGTGCCGGCCGCAGTATCAGTGGAAGACCCGGCGGCGGGCGTGGCCGGATTGGCGTCGAGGTCGTCGTCTTCCTTGATGTCCTTGATCTCGGCCGCCAGCACGGCGCGCATGTCGACGCTGACTTCGACGCTGCTGAAGTAGCCGGTGTCCTGCACCCGCGACTGCAGTGCCTGCAGCGCCGCTTCGCTGTACTCGTCGCCCGGGTTGATCTTGTTGAGGTTGGTGATCACGGTGCGCGGATAGCGTTTCAGGCCGCGGATGCGCAGCTCGCCGAAACGCATCTCGGGGCCGCTGTCGAGCACCACCCGCAGCAGCACGCGGCGCGAATCGGGGTCGACCGTGGCGCTGGTCTCGACCAGGCGCGCGCGCGGGAAGCGCGTCTGCGCCACGTCGCGCAGCAGGCCGCGCTTGGCGTCTTCCCAGTCGCCCATGCGGAAGCGCGCGCCGACCGGCATGCTCCAGCGGTTGCGCAGGGCGGCGGCGTCGAACGGCGCGCCGCCTTCCTCGAACGGGACAAAGCCCTGCAGCACCAGGTCGACGTCGCCGACCGTGACCGGCTCGCCCGGATCGACGATCACGCGCGCCACCGGCTGGGCGCCGCCGGTGTCGAGGCCGGCCGAGACCTTGGGCGAATAGTAGCCTTCGGTGGCGATCAGCTTGCGCACCTGTTCCGGCGCTTCCTTGACCAGGCGCCGCAATTGCTCCAGGTCGACCCGGCTGTTGCCGCGCCAGCGCATCAGGTCGAGGTTTTCTTCGAGCAGCTCTTCCAGCTGGCGCGGGGCGTCGATGCGCACGCGGTAGTCGACGCCTTGCGGGCCGGCGGCCTGCAGCGTGGCGCTGGTCTGTTCGGCTTGCCGGGTGGCGGCCGATGGCGGCGCCTGGTCGGCTGTTTGCGCTTGCTGGGCCGCTGGCGAAGCGTTGATGGATGCGTTTGCCGGCGTGTCCGCCTGTTCAGTTTCCTGGGCCAATGCGGCTGAGGAAAGAAGCAATACGCCGGCCCCCATCAGCAGGCGGGGCAGGGGATGCAGGCGGCGGGAAAGTGATTGTGTCGGCAACGTGGCACTCCATAGGCATACTTCTTGTCATCTTATCTGATTGGCAAAGTCGATGTCGGACGCGTAATGTTGTGTGTGCGCCTCGACGCGCCCGCACGGCGGCGCCGGATTTGTGCCAGAATTCGCGGTTTCCCCGCCGTTTTCAACGCCTTTCACACTATGACCCTGCCTTCTTCCGATACCGCGCTCGTGCTGTTCAGCGGCGGCCAAGACTCCACCACCTGCCTGGCCTGGGCGCTGCAGCGCTATGCGCGCGTCGAGACGATCGGTTTCGATTATGGCCAGCGCCATGCGATCGAATTGTCGGTGCGTCCGGGGCTGCTCGCGAAAATGCGCGCCCTGGATCCGGCGTGGGATGCGCGCCTGGGCGACGACCATATGATCGACCTGTCGCTGATCTCGAAGATCTCGGATACGGCGCTGACCAGCAACGTGGAAATCGCGATGCAGGAAAACGGCCTGCCGAATACCTTCGTGCCCGGCCGTAACCTGCTGTTCATGACGGTGGCGGCCACGGTGGCTTACCGGCGCGGCCTGAACGTGCTGGTGGGCGGCATGTGCGAGACCGATTTCTCGGGCTATCCGGATTGCCGCGACGACACCATGAAGGCGCTGCAGGTGGCGCTCAACCTCGGCATGGCGACGCGCCTGAAGGTCGAGACGCCGCTGATGTGGATCGACAAGTCCCAGACCTGGGAACTGGCGCAGCAGGAAGGCGGCGACGCGCTGGTCGACCTGATCCGCTTCGACACCCACACCTGCTACCTGGGCGAGCGCGGCGCGGCGCATCCGTGGGGGCATGGCTGCGGCGTGTGTCCGGCCTGCGCCTTGCGCGCACGCGGCTACGAGCAGTACGTGGCCAAGAAGGCGGCCTGAACGCTGGAATAAAAAGACCGGGACAAAGCCCGGTCGTGAAGGGAAGACGTTGTCTTTTTCAGACGGCGGCGCTGCGCGCCAGGCGCTCTTTGCGCGAGCGGTGCATGAAGTACCAGATCAGGGCCAGCGGCAACGCCAGCGGCAGCAGCAGGGGCGACACCGCCAGCGTCACGGTCAGCATCGCCACGCACAGCGCGCCGATCACGATCACGCCGACGCCGGCGAACACCACCGCCAGCACCACGCCCACCACCGCCGTCACCAGCACCGCGATCAGCGTGCCGCCGCCCGCGAACAGGGTGGCCAGCAGGAAGCCGAGCGGGCCGTCGAACTCGTCGCCGTCGTAGTAGACCTGCATGCCGTCGCCGCCCCAGCTCAAGGCGTTCCACAGCACCATGGCGAAAAGGAAGAGGATGACGTAGGGGGCGGCGCGCTTCATGGTGTTCTCCTTGGTTGGTCGCTTGGTTGATCGCTTGGTTGAGCGTTGTGTGATGCCACTGTAGGCGCGCACGCCGGTGGCGGCCATCGGCATGCGACAGTCCGCAATTTTGGCGGGCTGAAACGTGCGTACGGGCGATGAAGCATCGCACTGAAATCGCGGGCAATTTCTGCTTGCAATACCAACAGGGTTTCCTATACTGACAGCCTGCTCTGTTACAGGAGGATCCTATGGCTGTATCGTTGCATGGATTCCTGGACCGCCTGCCCATTGCGAATGCTGGTCCCAAAGATCCGCCATCGGCGCCACCCGCCATTCCGCCGATTATCATCAACCCCTTCAACCGGCACACGCCGCCGCCGACGATCGACCCGTTGCGCACCCCGGTCGGCCCGCCGGTCACACCACCGCCAGGCCCCGGCTGGCGCTGCCTCGGTTTCGCTTAATCAAGCGGGCTTTTTCATGGGGTCGGTTTCCTCTATGATCTTGGTTTTGGGCGCAAGATCGCCGAAGGACACTGACACCATGAACGAGCAACTCCAGGATCACGACGGCGAAGACGAAGACGGCCCGGTGCAGGAACCGCGCCTGTGGCAAGGCAATGGCTGGACCGCGCGCGTGATCAAGAACGAGGACGACGACGGTTGGGCGGTGGCGATGTACAAGGACGGCGTGTCGGAACCGGCGCTGGTCGGTCCCTGGACCATGGGCCGCGACAAGAAGAACCCGAAGCCGCTCGACGTCAACGCCTTCAATACCCTGATCAAGACCGCGTCCGAAGTGATCCGCCGCCACGAGCAGCACATGCACGCGATCCTGCACAAGAACCTGTACATCATGACCGAAGAGGGCGAACTGAAGGTGACGCTCGACATCGTGCCGGACGACGACGATCCGTATGCGATGCTGGCGGCTACCGACGAGATGGGCGAACAGGTGGCGCGCGTGCGCGTGGCGGCCAGCTTCAAGCTGACCCAGGACTCGGCCAAGGCCTGGATCGAGAACGACTTCCGCGCGCCGCGTCAGTAATTTTCCAGAGCAATATTTAGCTGGTGGCGGCCGATCCAGCGCCCCGGCAAGCTGCTAATATTTCCTCTACGCATTTTTAATTCTATAGTTAATTTGTGTAGGGGATGGGATGGAACGTTTAGACCGGCTGGAAGCGGTCCAGTCGATGCTGCTCGAGATCGGGCAACTGTCGACCGGCTGCAGCGACATCAGCGCATTCATCGAGGCCGTGCACCGCGCGCTGGGCCGCATCATGTACGCGGCCAATTTCTATGTGGCGCTGGCCGACCGTGAAGACGGCACTGTGCGCTTCGTCTATTTCGTCGATGAAGCCGACGAAGCGCCGGACCCCGGCGCGCCTATCCGCCTGGCCTCGCCCGAGCAGTCGCCCACTGCCTGGGTGCTGCTCAACCGCGCTCCGCTGACGCTGACCAGCGCCGACTTCGCAGCGCGCGGATCCGGCGGCGCCAGCTACGGCAACGGCAGCGCGCCGGAACACTGGATGGGCTGCCCGCTGCTCGACCAGAACCACCAGCTGCTGGGTGCGATCGTCATCCAGAGCTATTCCAAAGCACAAACCTACAGCGCCGAGGACGAAGCCCTGTTCGCCCTGATCGCGAACCATGTCTCGAACGCGCTGCAGGGGCTGCAGAGCATGGACCGGCTCGAGCGCGCGGTGCAGGAACGCACCGCCGCGCTGGCGCACGAGGTGGCCGAGCGGCGCCGCGCCGAGCAGGTGCAGCACGCGCTGTACCAGATCGCCGACCTGTCGGCGCAGGCGCTCGACACCGATCAGTTGAGCGCCAGCCTGCACCGCATCATCGGCGAGCTGATGGTGGCCGACAATTTCCTGATCGGCTTGTACCACCCCGAGACGCAGGAAATCAGCATCCCGTATTTTGTCGACGAAAAGGACAGCACGCCGCCGATGCAACGCTTCCCGTTCGGCATGGCGATGTGCTCGTACGTGTTGTCGAGCAAGCAGGCCCAGCTGCACGATCTGGGCAGCTTCCGGCAACTGGTGGCGAACGGCGTGGTCAAGGAGCCGCTCGGCAATACCGAGATCGCCAGCTGGATGGGCGCGCCGATGCTGGTCCACGACCAGCCCTACGGCGTGCTGGTGGTGCAGAGCTACGACCCGGCGATCGTCTACACCAAGGCCGAGCTCGACCTGCTGGCTTTCATGGCCAGCCACGTGGCGGTGGCGATCGCGCGCATGCAGGCCGACCGCAAGATCCGCCGCGCCAAGCTCGAACTCGAGCAGCAGAATGCGGCCCTGAACGACGCCCTGCATGCGCTGCAGGAAGCGCAGTCGGAACTGGTGCGGCAAGAGAAGCTGGCCTCGCTCGGACGGCTGGTGGCCGGCGTGGCGCACGAGATCAACACGCCGCTGGGCATCTGCGTGACCGCCACCAGCCACCTGGTGCAGGAACTCAAGCTCACGCGCGAAGAACTGGCGGCAGGCGAGATGACCGAGGACAGCCTGGGCAGCTTCTTCGATATCGTCGACCAGTCATTGCGGATACTGACCACCAACACCCAGCGCGCGGCCAGCCTGGTGCGCAGCTTCAAGCAGGTGGCGGTCGACCAGTCGTCGGGCGACATCCGCAGCTTCAATCTCGAGGCCTACCTGAACGAAGTGCTGCTGTCGCTGCAGCCGAAATTGAAGGGGCGGCCGGTCAAGGTCGACGTCAGCTGTCCGAAGGATCTGGTGCTGGACAGCTATCCGGGGGCGGTGTCGCAGATCGTCACCAATATGGTGATGAATTCGCTGGTGCACGGGTTCGAGCGCGAGCAGGCCGGCAACATCACGGTGCGTGCCGGGATCGAGGCGGATGGCTGGGTGGTGTTCGATTACGCGGACGACGGGGCGGGTATGGACAAGGACACGCTGGACAAGCTGTTTGATCCGTTCTTCACGACCAAGCGCGGCACCGGCGGCAGTGGACTGGGTGCGCACATCCTGTACAACCTGGTGACCGGGGCCTTGGGTGGAACCGTGCGCGTAGAAAGCGCGCCGGCGGAGGGTTTGCGTTACCACCTGCGTTTCCCGCGTTCGCAGCGCAAGGAAAAAGTGGCAGTTTGATAGTAGGGGGGGGGGCCGGGGCGCGCAGCCGGGTTCCCCGTCCACGCGTCCAACCAGCCTAATCAGGCCACTTCGCGTTAATTTCCAACGCCCGATCCATATTCTTGATCAGCAGATCGACGTAATACGGATCCAGATGATGCCCCGCCACTTCGCGCAGATGCTCGGTGACTTTCGCCGGCGGCCACGCATCCTTGTAGCAACGCTTGTGGCTCAGCGCATCGAACACGTCGGCCACCGCCACGATCCGCGCATACGGGTGAATATCGTGCCCGCGCAGCCCCTGCGGATAACCGTTGCCGTCGAAGCGCTCGTGGTGCTGGTGCGCGATCACCGCCGCCGCTTTCAGGATCGGACGCTGCGAGCCGTCCAGGATCTGCAGCCCCACGGTCGGGTGCTGCTTCATGATTTCCCATTCGTCCTCGGTCAGGCGGCCGGGTTTGAGCAGCACGGCGTCGGGCGTGGCGATCTTGCCGACGTCGTGCATCGGCGCGGCGTGCATCAAGACCGCGGTCTCGTCCTCGGGCATGCCCGAGACCTGGGCCAGCATGTGGCACACCTGGGACATGCGGCGCACGTGGTTGCCGGCTTCGTGCGAGCGCGATTCGACCACGTCGCCCAGGCGCAGGATCAATTCGGCCTGGGTGTCGGTGATTTCCTGGTTCAACAGGATATTGTCGAAGGCAATCGCCACGCCCGAGCAGAACACTTCCAGCAGCTGGGCGTCGATGTCCGAAATCTCTTCCACGCCCTTGAGCACCAGCAGCGAGGCCTTGCCGCTGTTGTTGGGGAAATAGCCGACATAGGTGTCGCCGTGCAGGCGCGAGATGCGGTTCTTGCGCGCGTCGTCGAGCTGGGCCACCAGTTCCGGGCCCATCTCGTCCTCGCCCATGTCGCCGATCTGGGCCAGCACTTCGTACTGGCTCTGGCCGGTGATCACGCTGGCCGCCTTCAGGCGCAGCAGCATGCTCTGCTCCAGGCGCAGCAGCGCCACCACCTGCTGCAGCAGGCCGTTGGCGAAGTCCTTCAGGCTGCGCTGCTGGAAGATGTGGCTGGAGGCGGCGATCACGCGCTCCAGGCCTTCGCGGTAGGTCTGCTGCACGCGGCGCGCTTCCTCGACCTTCATGATGTCGCGGTAGGCGCGCAGGGCGGCGAAGGTGGTGGTGAACAGCTTGGTGCGGTCGAGCTCGGTCTTTTCCTTGTAGTCGTTGATGTCGTAGTCGACGATCACGCGCTCTTCCGGCGCCTGACCCGGCTGGCCGGTGCGCAGCACGATGCGGGTAAATTGGTTGTCGAGGTCCTGGCGCATCCAGCGCGCCACTTCCAGGCCGCTGTCTTCGCGCTCCATCACCACGTCCAGGAACACCAGCGCGATGTCGTTCTCGCGCGCCAGCACTTCCTTGGCTTCGGCGCCGCTGTAGGCGTGCACGAAGGAAAGGGCACGGCCGTCTAGGCGGAAGCGCGACAGGGTCAGCTTCGTGATGTCGTGGATGTCGGGTTCGTCATCGACCAGCAATACTTTCCATGGGGCGAGCTTGGGCGCGGCGGCGGAGAGGAAGGACATGACGAATCCGATATCGGGTAATGGGTCAGTTGCCGAGCAGACTTTGTTTTAGATCTAAAGATGCTCAGAGTCAATTTGATTGTAGTACGACCATTGACCCGTAACAAGATGCAATATTGAAGTTGTGATTCAAAGATGTCACAACTTCACCCGCCTCGGATGATTCGTTGCTGTCAGTACACAACGCGCCTTATTCGTAACGTTTCTGGCAACGCTCGCAATAGAAGCTGCGCCGCTGTGTCTTGCCCAGTTTGGCCTTGGTGAACGGGATATCGCAGCGCGGGCAGATGGTTTTGGCGTGCGCCAGCCAGTGCTGCTTCAGCACCCACTGCTTTTTCCACTCCAGAAAGTCGAAGCTGTACTGGCGCGCCTCGTCGACCAGGGCGCGCAGCTTGGGCGCGGGCAGGGCGCCCACGGTGGACAGGGGATGGACGCGGATACGGAACAGCACCTCGTTCTTGATGATGTTGCCCACGCCCGAGAAGATGTCCTGGTCGAGCAGGGCGTCGCAGGCCAGCATGCCGGGATCGGCGCGCAGCTTCTTGCGCGCGCGTTTCGGGTCCCACGTTTCGGACATCACGTCGGCGCTGAAGTCATACGCCTCGAAGGTGGCGCGGTCGATCTCCTTGACCGCGCAGGCGTAGAAATTCATCTCGCCGCCATCGGCCACCTTGACCGACAGGCGCGGGACCTTGTCGCGGTCCTCGTCGATGCGGTACGTACCGAACAATAAAAAGTGGATGCGCACCACCAGGTCCGGCATCTCGATCAGGAAATGCTTGCCCCAGGTATGCAGCTTGAGGATACGCTGGCCGACCAGGCGTTGCGGATCGAGGGCGCGTACGTTGCCGCCGGCATGGACGATTTCCTGCCCGACGAAACGGGCAGTCTGTTCTTTGAGAATATAGAGCGATGGACCTTCTGGCACGGTTGACCTCCCCTTGTGCCATCTTGAACCGCCTCCATTTATGGTCCTGTACGGAACCTAACATTTGGATACAAAACTGCGACGAAACGGGACCGGGCCAAGCGAGCGCGAGCGGTGAAAGCGGCGTATATTCTGGATCGGAAGCTGACAGCATGGGAGAACGAACGATGAAAACGGTATGGATGAAAACGGCCCTGGCGGGCCTGCTCGCGCTGAGCGCCGGGATGGCGTCCGCGGAAGTGAAAGTGACGTATGTCGATTCGGACAAGTTTGCCGATCTGCCGTTCTCGCCATGGGACCGCGAAAACGTGCTCGAGCGCATTACCGAGCATTTCAACAAGCTCGGCGAAAAGCTGCCGCAAGGACAGGACCTGACGATCGAAGTCACCGACATCGACCTGGCGGGCCGCGAATACCCGGCCCCGCGCGCCGGACGCGACCTGCGCGTGATGAAGGGGATGGCCGACTGGCCGATCATGAACCTGCGCTATTCGCTGAGCCAGAACGGCCAGGTGCTCAAGGCTGGCGAAGCCAAGCTGTCCGACATGGCCTACCAGCAGCGCATCAGCCGCGCGTCGGACAGCGATCCGCTGCGCTACGAAAAACGCATGATCGACGACTGGTTCGACAAGACCATTCTCGAGAAGAAGCGCGGCGGCTGAAGCACGCAGCTGCAAACGACAACGGCGCCCGCGGGCGCCGTTGTCGTTTGCCGGGCCGGCCGGGCTACGCCGGCCAGCTTGATCGAACTTCATCCGTACAACGGTTGCCGATCGGTCACGGCTGCGCCGCATGTCAGTCGCGTTTCGCCGGCGTGCCGTGGCCGGTCTCCTGCCTGTTCGATCCGTGCTCGACGATGGTCTGCCGCATCGTGCGCAGGGGGTCGCGCACCGTGTAGTCGGACGGCACCGAGAACAGCGCCGGCGCCGGCTCGGTGCGGCTCAGGCTGGCAAGCTGGTAAGTCAGCGCGCCGCTGCGTGGGTCGCTGCGCTTGTGATAGACGATGATCTGCAGGTCGGGCGAGGTCCAGGTTTCGTTGCTGACCATGATCGCCTGGCGGTTGCCGATCTCGCCGGCCGGGATCTGGTAGCTGCGCTGCACGCCCTTGGCCGCTACGCCGAAGAAATTGCGCGTGCCGAGGTCGCGCGTGGAGGTGTTGCGCGACCATTTGGCGTCGGCGGCGGCGCCGGTGATCATGGGGCCGATCTGGGCTGCGAGCCGGGTGAGCTGCGGCGGAGCCGGTGGCGCGGGCGGGGCCGGGAGGGCTGCCGGGGCAGGAGGGGTGGGCGGCGCCGCGATGGCCGGCGCTGCCGGTGGAGCGGGTGGCGCAGGCGGCGCCGGTGGCGGCGGGGCGATACGGATGCGCACTTCCTTCGGCCCGTCGCCGCGCTGGACTTCCTTGATGATGAGCTGTCCGTCCTCGGGCAGCTTGCCTTCGCGGCGCAATTGCGCCACCTGCGCGGCGGCCGCCGCTGCGGCGCTGCGGGCGATCTCGCGTTCCTGGGCCGCGCTCAGGCGCGCCTGTTGGGCCGCGCTGCGGGCGACGTCGCGCTCCTGCTGCGCCGCCAGCCGCGCCTGGGCCGCCGCGGCGCGTACCGCCTGCGCCGCGGCGCGCGCGTGCTCGGCCTGCGCGCGCGCCATCTCGGCGCCGGCGCGGGCCATCTCTTCCGTCATCTCGAGGTTGGTCGCGGTCTTGCGCTTCGGATCCAGGCTCCAGCGCTTGCGCTGCACCGGGTCGTCGATGGTGATGCTCTTGACGGCGCCGTGCTCGTCGCGCACTTCGGTGCGGGTGCGGCCGGCGCTGTCGCGGTAGCTCATCGAGGTCGATTTGTTGACGATCTGGTTGCCGTCGGCCAGCTGCTGCACGCGCTCGGACACGATCTCGGCACTGTAGGGCTGGTTCTTGATGACGCGCCCGCTGCCCATATAGGTGATCAGGCCTGGCGCGCGCGGCGGCGCCGGCTCGGCCGCGGCCATGGCCGGCCCGGCCTCGCCCGGCAGGAGTGCAAGGTCTTCGGCCAGGGCCGGGGTGGCGATGCCGGCGGCAATGGCCGCGAGCAGGAGGTGGAGTGCTTTCATGATGTCCTCGTCAGCGATTCACATATTGGTGTCAGTTGCTCGCGCTCAGGCGCAGCGCCAGCGGATGGCCGTCCGCCGCCAGCAGCATCTCGGCGCGCACGGTGCCGTCCGCGTTCTGCGGATCGACCGGCACGCCCAGCGGCGCCAGCGCGGTCTGCGGCAGGTCGGCCTCGACCAGGCGCGCATCGGGTTCCCGGGCGATGCGTTCGAGCGACTCGAGCGCGATGAAGGCGGCGCCGTCGTCGAAGCCGACGGGCGCCGGCCCCACCGTCACCAGCCGCTGCGGCGCCAGCACCAGCAGCAGCACGGCGGCGGCGACGGAGGCAAAGGCGCCGGCGGCGCCCCAGTGCGGCAGCGACCAGCGCCGGTACCACGGGCGCTGCCTGGCGAACTGACGCGTGAAAGCCTGCATCAGTTCCTTCTCGACGCAGCGCGGGGCGTCGTGGGCGGCCAGCTCGCCGCGCAGCGCAGCGAAGTGCGCATCGAGCAGGGCGTCGGGGCTATCGTGTCTGGTGTCCATGGTGTTCCTTTCCTTCATGCCGGGTGCGCGGGATGCAGCGCGTGCAGCCGCTTGGCCAGCGCCGCCCGTCCGCGCGACAGGCGCGAGCGCACGGTGCCCAGGTCGACCTGGCAGATGTCGGCGATTTCCTGGTAAGTCATGTCGTGCAGTTCGTACAGGATGACCGGGTCGCGGTAATGCGGCGGCAGCAGGGCCAGCGCGCGCCGCACTTCCTCGGCCGTTTCGTTGTCGAGCAGTCGCGCCAGCGGGCCGGAATCCTCGCACGCCGCTTCCATGGCCAGTTCCAGATCGGCCCCGTCGTCGTCCGGCTCGGGCGCAACGGGTGCCGTCGGCTGGCGCCGGCGCGCCTCGTCCAGCTTGAGCGCCAGGTTGCGCGCCACGCCGAACAGGAAGTGCTGCAGCTGGCCGCGCAGCGGGTCGAACTGCAGGCGGCCGTTCAGCAGCCCCATGAAGGCTTCCTGCACGATGTCGGCGGCGGCGTCGGATGAGCCGCAGCGCAGCAGCGCGAAGCGGTACAGCGGACCCTGGTGCCGGCGGTACAGCGCCGTGAACGCCTCGGCCTTGCCGGTGCGGAGCTGGCGCAGCAGGTCGCTATCGGTCTGGTCGGCGTACTTGCCGTAGCTGGCGTCGGGGCGGGATGTGGTCGTCATGGCGGTCTCTTTTACCGTATTCCGTCCTGGCCCTGCGAAAGTTCCCACTATTTTTCAACATAAACGCCTTGCGGTCACCGCCTCGCGCGGCGCCGTATCCAACCATGACTTTCAGCACTGTCCATACTTAAACTTGCTTTGTAGAATTCACCATCTTTCATCATTGCTCGCGCACGATGGTATCGGTGGCGCTGTACGGGACTTTTGCTTGAACACTTTTTTCCAACGCTATGACCGCTATCTGGGCGTCATCGCCGTCGTCGGCCTGACGCTGCTGCTCGGTGGTTTCAATCTTGCCGTCATCGACATGCGCGGGCTGCTTGCCGACGACCTGCGCACGCCGCTTGGCCGTTTCGCCGTCACCCTGGCCGACCAGTTCCCGGCGGCGGCGCCGCCAGGTACGGAACAATTCGCCCGCAACGCGCATATCCATCATCTGTACCTTGCCGTCACGCTGCTGCAGACGTCGCTGTTCGCGCTGCTGGCATGGCGCTGTGTGCGGCCGCAGGCGCGGCGCTCCGGTGGGCGCAACCTGCTGTGGCTGGTCCCCCAGACGCTGCTCGGCCTGCCCGGCAATTCGGAACTGCTGCTGGTCTGCTCGGTGGAGCTGGCGCTGTTGCTGCCGCTCTGGCGTGGCCTGGCGTGGGTGATCGCACAGATGCTGGTTGCCGTCGCCATCAGGCTGGTCATGCAGGCCGGCTCGGCCCACTTCCAGGGAGACCGGATGCGGGTGGCCTTGCTGTTCCTCGGCATGGAAGTGCTGATGCATACGATCGTGTTCGGTATCGTGCATCTGGCCGCGCGCGAGCGCCGCGGGCGCCATACACTGTCCGCGGCACATGCCGAGCTGCTGGCCACCCAGGCGCTCCTCGGCGACATGGTGCGCGACGCGGAACGCATGCGCATCGCACGCGATCTGCACGACAGCGTCGGCCATCATCTGACAGCGCTCAAGCTGCATCTCGACATCGCAGTGCGCCAGGCCAACCAACCCGTCCCTGAAGCGCTGCGCAATGCTTCCGAACTGGCCATGTCGCTGCTCGCCGAAGTGCGTAGCGTGGTGAGTGCCGAGCGTAGCGTGCAGTCGATCGATCTGCAGCGTGCGCTTGCCACACTGTGTGCAGGCATCCCGCGGCCACGCGTGGTGCTGACGATGGACGAGGCGTGCGCCGATGCATCGCCGGCACAGGCGCACGCATTGTTCTGCAGTGTCCAGGAAGCCATCAGCAACGCCATGCGCCATTCCAGCGCCGCGACCATCAAGATCGACATCGTGCGCAGCAGGGATGGGTTGACGATGCGCGCGGACGACGACGGTCCCGGCAACGCCGGCCTCAGCGAGGGTAATGGCTTGCGCGGCATGCGCGAGCGCGCCGAATTGCTGGGCGGCCGCATGCAGGCCGGTTGGCGCCGGCCACACGGGTTCGCCATCGAGCTCACGCTGCCCGTTGCAGAGGCTGCGCGATGACCCGGGTTGTGCTGGTGGACGACCAGATGCTGGTGCGCAGCGGTATCCGCGGCCTGCTCGACCTGACCGCCGACATTCGCGTCGTCGCCGAAGCGGCCGACGGTGCGGCTGCCATGGCCGTGCTGGCCGAGGCCCGTCCCGACGTGCTGCTGCTGGACGTGCGCATGCCGCAATGCTCGGGGATCGACTTGCTGCGCGCGCAGCAGGGCAAGCTTCCGCCCACCATCCTCTTGACCACCTTCGATGACGATGAGGCCCTGTTCGAGGGCATGCGCGCGGGCGCCAGGGGTTTCCTGCTCAAGGACATTTCACTCGAGCGCCTGGCCGATGGGATCCGGAGCGTCGCCGCCGGCGCCACCCTGTTCCGGCCGGCGTTGACCGAGCGCACCCGGGCCGCGTACGAACAGCGCAGCGGCAGCGCCGCCCTGGCGGATGGCACGCCGCTGACCGGCCGCGAAACCGAGATCCTGGCGCTGATGGCGGCGGGATTCAACAACGGCGAGATCGCCGCCGCCCTCGGTCCCAGCGAAGGCACGATCAAGAACCACGTTTCGAGCATCCTGGCCAAGCTGCTGGTGCGCGACCGCGTGCGCGCGGTGCTGCGTGGCCTGGAGCTGGGCTACATATGATGGACATGTTACCTCTCACTCTCTAAGGACAATACGATGCGAAAAATAGTTAGCGCTTTGCTGTTCATCGCGATGACGTGCGCAAGTGGCCAGCTGTTGGCTGCCGATCCCGTGATCGTTGCGCCGATGGTCACGATTCCGGGCGGCCAGTTCGCCATGGGCAGCAGCGCCAACCCGGTGGACGCCAATTTCCCTGCGTCGGTGCCGGTGCATCAGGTGCAGGTCAAGACGTTCAGGCTGTCCAGGTATGAAACGACGGTCGGACAGTTTCGCCAGTTCGTCGACGCCACCGGCTACCAGACCGGCAGCGATTGCTGGAAACTGGTGGCGAATGACTGGGGAATCGAAAACGGCAAGGTCGGCTGGAATTCGCCGGTCAACGCACCGACCGAGTATCACCCGGTGATGTGCGTGAGCTGGAGCGATGCCCACGCCTACCTCGAATGGCTCTCGAAACAGACCGGCAGGCATTACCGTCTGCCCAGCGAGGCGGAGTGGGAATACGCCGCACGTGCGCGCAGCGACAGCCGCTACCCGTTCGGCGACAATCCTGCCGACCTGTGCAGGTTCGCGAATGTCTTCGACCATGCCGGCAAGGCCGCGATCACGCGCATCACCGGCAAGGCGCGCGACGCCATCGCATGCGACGACCAGGCGGAACTGACGACCGTGGTCGGCATGTATCAAGCGAATGCCTTCGGCCTGTACGACATGCTTGGCAACGTCCGCGAACTGGTCGAGGACTGCCAGCACCTGACGTATGAAAATGCGCCGAAGGATGGCCGTGCATGGACCGAGAACTGCAGCGCATTCCACGGTTCGACGATGGCGATTCATCGTGGCGGCCATTACAACAATGGTGCGGTGGGCGCCAGCCCTACGATCCGCGCGCATGCCGGCCTGGATAACCGCAGCAGTGTCGGCGAAGGGTTTCGCATCGCCGAGGATGTGAGTGGAGAGGACGCGGCCGGCGCCGTCCAGCTGCCGGCGGGCGCCGGGTTTGAAGCCGGCTTGCGCAAGGAACAGGCGGCCGAACGCGACAGGCAAGTGAAACGCGCAGCATCGCCGCGATCGTAACGCGTCATCTGGTTCGTGCGATGCTGGATGGTCCTGCGATGTTGCTGGCGCCGACGACAGGACCGGGGCGGCCGGCCGCTTGCGCCGAACGAGCCGGTCAGCTCAATCGATCCAGTTCACCCGCTCGAACTTGGCGCGGAAATCATCCGGCATCGCCACCACCTGGCTGGTCTTGTAGTTGAAGAAGACGAAGCCGGACTTGGCCATGGCGATCAGTTTCTTGTCGCGCGGGCGGGTGATGCGGAAGGTCAGGTCGCCGCCATACTTGTTGAAGTCCATCACGCCCACCTCGAACAGCAGCTGGTCGCGTGCATACGCTTCGGCGCGGTAGGTGGCGGCCAGGTCGGTGACGATGATGCCGGTGCCGTCGCGCTCGGTCTCGGCGACGCCGAATTCGAACAAAAAGCGCGCCCGGGCTTCCGAGATCATCGAGATCATCGACTCGTTGCCCAGGTGGTTGGCGGCATTGATGTCCGTGACGCGCACGGTGAGCGGCGTCGAATAATAGAACTGGTCTTCGGGGAAGGTGAGTTGTAAGCGGGTCATGTATTGATTCTAGCCTCATTGCGCGGCGGCGCGGACGATTTTATGGATGCTGCCGCTCGTCGTGATCATGTACAGCTCGCCCTCGGCATCCTGCCCGAACGACACCACCCGGCCGATATTCGGCAAGTTCCAGTCGCGCTGCTCGGCGATCGCGCCGCCGCTGCTGGCGTAGAAGCTCTTGAGCCAGCCGCGGCAGAAATCGGAGAACAGGTAGCGTCCCGCCAGCTCGGGCAGCGCCCGTCCGCGATACACGAAGCCGCCGGTGATCGAGCAGCCGTTGACGTCGTCCGTGCCGTGGGCGTAATCGTAGACGGGCAAGGTCAGGCCGTTGCGATCGCAGCTGCCGGCCTGGTAGCAGGCGATGCCTTCCATGACGTTCCAGCCGTAGTTGAGCCCGCCCTGGCCGGCGCCGGCGATGTTGACTTCCTCGCGCTCGTCCTGGCCGACGTCGGACAGGTACAGGCGGCCGTCGTCGAAGCTGAAGCGCCACGGGTTGCGCACGCCCGAAGCCCAGATCTCGGGCCGTGCGGCGAGGCCGTCGCGATAGGGATTGTCGGCCGGGATTGCATATGGCTGGGCGATGGTGGCGCGCGCTACGTCCAGCCGCAACAGCTTGCCCAGCAGGGATTGCGGGTTGCGCGCATTGCCTTGCGGGTCGCCGGCGCCGCCGCCGTCGCCGGTGCCCAGGTACAGGTAACCGTCCGGGCCGAAGACGACCTGGCCGCCGAAGTGGTTCAGGAAGTCGGGATGCGGCACCTTCAGGATCACCAGACCGGAAGTCGGATCGGCCAGCATCGGATTCTGGCCCACGCTGAAGCGCTCGATGGTGATGTTGCGCTGCAGGTCGATGTAGTAGAGGTAGAAGTAGCCGTTGCGCGCGAACTGCGGATCGAAGGCCAGCGACAGCAGGCCGCCTTCGCCCTCGAAGCCGACGCGCGGGATGATGTCGAGGAAGGGTGCGCCGCGCACGACGCCGTTCTCGACGATGCGGATCCGGCCGCGTCGCTCGAGGATGAACAGGCGCGTGTCGCCCGGGGGCGATGCGAGCCAGCTGGGGCTGTCGAGGCCGGAGACGACGACGGTGGTGGCCAGCGCCAGCGCGCCGCCGGAATACGCCACCGAAGCGCTGGCGTTGTTGCCGGCGGCGACGGTCACGGTCTGCGACGCGGGCGCGGGCTGGTAGGTGGCGTCGCCGGTGGTGACCGGCGCGGCGGTGACGGTGTAGCTGCCGGGAGCCAGGCCTTCCACGGTCTGCGATCCGGTCAGGCCCAGCTGGTAATTGTCGGGGCCGGTGATGCGCACGGCGGCGCTGGCGCCGGCGGGCAGGCCGGCGGTGGTGACGCTCAGCGTACCGGTGGTGATGGGGACGGGTGCGACCGGCCCGGTCGTGCCGGGGCTGCCGCCGCCACCGCCGCAGGCGTTCAGCGCCATGGCGATGACCAGGGCAGTCAGTAGTCGAAGCAATCCGCGCAGATGTCCGGTCAGCATGCTCGCCCCCATGGTTATCCGACAGAGTTTTTTCCTGCTGAACAATTGTGCTGGCGATTTCCACGAATGCATGAGAAATCAAGCCCCCGGCACCAGTGTATGGCAAAGCTGTCCGCACAAAGTTTGATCTGTGCTTATGTGCGCGCTGGACACATCAGTGTCGATGTTTCCATTGCAAGATTTAGCGCCGTGTATTCATAGCATTGTCATAACTCTTGGCTAGCATACCTCTCGTCAGCGTCGCCCCCCTATCGTTGAAGCTGCGTGCCACGACTTTGTTCTATAAGGGGCGATATTGCTGGATTGTTGGCCCATTCACTGTCGCTCTGCTGGCAGTGTTGATACGCGAAAAAACCATACCTGTGAGAGTGTGCTTCCCATGAAAAAATCGTCGTATGTGTATCTTCTGCCAGTTGCCGCCGCGATGCTGAGCCCGGTTGCAGTCCATGCAATGCCTGTGTCGACGCTCAGCGGCGAGCGCCCTGTGGTCATCGCCCATCGCGGCGCCAGCGGCTACCTGCCGGAGGAATCGGTACAGTCCTACCAGCTGGCCATGAAGATGGGCGCCGACTACATCGAGGGCGACGTGTACCTGACCGCCGACGGCAAAGCCGTCATGCTGCATGACGGCACCCTGAACGCGACCACGAACGTGGTGGCCTATGCCGCGACGCATCCCGAGATTGCCGCGCTGCGTTCCAGCAATGGCACTTACGACGTGAGGCAATTCACCCTGGCGCAGTTGCAACAACTGTCCGTCACCTGCCGCAATGCCGCCGGCTACTGCACGGACAAGACCTACTTCGATCCCGCGGTGTCGTACAGCTTCGCTTCGTACGAGAACTTCCTCGATCTCGCCTACAACCATTATCTCGACACCGGCATCGCGGTCGGCGTCTTCCCCGAAGCGAAGCAGACCGGACTGGGCGTGGCGGAAGCCATCCTTGCCGGCCTGACCAACCCTAAATACAACGGTTACTTCACCACCACGGGCCGGGCGCTGACCCAGTCTTTCAATGCGGCGCAAGTCGAATACCTGAACGCCAACTCGTCGATCCCCGTGAGCTATCTCGGCGTTTGCCCCACCACGGCAGCCGCGGCAGCGTCGGTTGCCGCGATCGCCGACGGTATCGGTCCGTCGATCCGCCAGCTCGGCGCCGCCTGCGTGACGGCCGCACACGATGCCGGGCTGACGGTCATGCCATACACCTACCTGAACGATCCGGCCCTGTATGAGGCTTCCTATCAGCTGGGGGTGGATGGCGTGTTCACGAACTATCCGGATATCGCGGCCAGCGTGCGCGACGAGGTGTTCGGCCCGGCGACGCCAGTGCCCGAACCGCATTCGCTGGCGTTGCTCGGCCTGGGTGTTGCGGGCTTCGCCGCGGCCAGGAAGCGACGCCAGGCTTGATCAGCAGCCGTCCTGAACGGCTCCGGGTATCGATGGATGGCGGTTTCAGGCAGCGCTCGCGGCGCGTTCGTCCGTGACCCTGCCCGCTGCGCCATCCGTATGCGCTCCCATCCGGATACCCAGCGTCTGCCCGAAATGCGCGATCAGCGCCTGCACCTTGGGCAGATGCTGGCGGCTACGCTGCCATACGATATGCAAGGGCAATCCCTGCGTCGCCAGCTCGGGCAGGATGATCTGCAGCCGGCCTTCGCGCAATTGCTGCTCGACCACCCAGGTGGCGAGCTGGGCAATGCCGAGTCCGGCCTCCACCGCCGCCACCTGGGCTTCGGCCTGCCCAAGCACGATCCGTCCATCCACGTGCTGGCGCGCCAGCGCTGTGCTGCGATCCTTGCCGGGATCCCTGAGCAGCCACGGACTGGCGCTGCCATCCGCGCGCCCGTACAGCACCGCGTCGTGTTCCAGCAGGTCGTCGAGCGCGCGCGGTGCGCCGTGCCGCGCCAGGTAGGCGGGCGCGGCGCAGAACACCAGTTCTTCGTGGCCCAGGCATTCGTGGCCCAATGCCGCCGGCCAGGTATCGCCGCCGCCGATGCGCACCACGACGTCCAGCCCATCCTCGACAGGGTCGACGAAACGGTCGGTGAACGACACGTGCGGCGTAACTTGCGGATATTTCTCGGCGAACGTCAGCAGCGCCGGGACGCCATGCATGCGCCCGAACGTCGCCGGCATGTCCACCCGCAGCCGGCCCGACGGCGCGATCTGCGGCGATGACAGCATGCGCTCCGCGCTTTCCAGCTCGTCCAGCACGCGCACGCACACCTTGTAGAAGGCGGCGCCGGCGTCGGTCATTTCCAGGCGCCGCGTGCTGCGGTCGAATAGTGGCCGGTTGAGGCGTCCTTCCAGGCGCGCGATCGCCTTGCCGACCGCCGAGTTGGTGAGGTTCAGGCGGTCGGCGGCGGCGGTGAAGCTGCCGGCGTCGGCCACGGCGACAAAAGTTTCCAGGCCTTTCAGGCGTTCTGCAGGCGTCATTGCTTCCCTTAACTGGAATTTATTTCCATATTAGAGAGGAAATTATATCCAACAGAAGAATTTTCATCTCCCATAAGATGCACGTTGGATAATTCTTGGAGTACTTGTAATGCCAGCTGTTCAATCCGCCGCCGACGCCGGGGCAACGCATTCCCCGGCCAAGGGCGGCGCGGCGTCGATCGCCATCCTGGCGGTCGCCGCTTTCGTCATCGTCACCACCGAATTCCTGATCGTCGGCCTGTTGCCGGCACTCGCGCGCGACCTGAACATCAGCGTGGCCAGCGCCGGCCAGCTGGTGACCCTGTTCGCGGTCGTGGTCATGCTCTGCGGACCGTTCCTGACCGCCTGGCTGGCCCATATCGACCGCAAGCGCCTGTTCATCGCCATCTTGGTGCTGTTCGCGGCCGCCAATGGCCTGGCCGCGGTGGCGCCGAACATCTGGGTGCTGGCGATCGCGCGCCTGGTGCCGGCGCTGGCGCTGCCGGTGTTCTGGGGCACCGCCAGCGAGACGGCCGGGCAGATCGCCGGGCCGGAGCGAAGCGGCCGCGCCGTGTCCACCGTGTACCTCGGCATTTCCGCCGCCATGCTGTTCGGCATTCCGATCGGGACGCTGGCATCGGATGCGATCGGCTGGCGCGGCGCCTTCGCCTTGCTGGCGGTTCTGTCGCTGGTGATCGCGGTGCTGATCGCGATCAGCATGCCGGCCGTGCGCGCCGCGCAACCGGTGGCGATGCGCGCCCAGACCCGCATCCTGAAGAGCCCGTTCTTCCTGGCGAATGTCGCGCTGTCGATCCTGGTGTTCACCGCCATGTTCACCGGCTACACCTACCTGGCCGAGATGCTGGAGAAGTCGGCCGGCATCGCGCCGGCCCAGGTTGGCTGGTGGCTGATGGGCTTTGGCGCCGTCGGCCTGGTCGGCAACTGGCTGGGCGGGCTGTGGGTGGACCGCAAGCCGCTCGCCACCACCGCGCTGTTCTGCGTCGTGCTGGCGCTGGGCATGGCCGCGACCATGGCGCTTGCCCATCACACCGGCATCGGCATCGGCTTCGCCGTTGCGCTCGGCGTGTGGGGCATCGCGAATACCGCGCTGTACCCGATCTGCCAGATCCGCGTGATGAAGGCCGCCTCCGGCGCACAGGCGCTGGCCGGCACCATCAATGTCTCGGCCGCCAACGGCGGCATCGCATTGGGCGCGCTGATCGGCGGCGTCGGGATCTCGTCGTGGGGCGCCGGCAATATCGGCTACCTGTCGGCCGCCATCGCGCTGCTGGCCGTGCTGGCCGTGGTGCTGATCGTCAAGCTGGCGCCGGACGCGCCTGCTACCCGCTAAACATTGTCTGCATCAAGGAGGAAATTGTTAATGGTCGATCTGTTTCAACCCTACGCATTGAACGGCATCACACTGCGCAACCGCATCGTGATGGCGCCCATGACCCGTTCGCGCGCCCCGCACGATACCGCCGACACCATGACCGCGCTGTATTACGCCCAACGCGCCAGCGCCGGCCTGATCGTCAGCGAAGGCACGCCGATCTCGCGCGAGGGCCAGGGCTACCTGTTCAATCCGGGCATCTTTACCGAGGCGCAGATCGCTGGCTGGCGCCTGAGCACGGATTCCGTGCGCGCCGTCGGCGGGCGCATGTTCGCGCAGCTGTGGCACGTCGGCCGCGTTTCGCATACCTCGCTCCAGGCGGACGGCCAGGCGCCGGTCAGCGCCAGCAGCAAACGCGCCGAGGGTGCGGTGGCGTTTGCCTACGACGAGGCCGGCCAGCCGGGCTTCGTGCCGACCTCGACCCCGCGCGCGTTGACGACCGACGAAGTGCGGCGCATCGTGCAGGACTTCGCCACCGCCGCCCAGAACGCCGTGCGCGCCGGTTTCGATGGCGTCGAGATCCACGCCGCCAACGGCTACCTGTTCGAGCAGTTCCTCAATCCGCTGGTCAATGACCGGACGGACGCCTATTCGAACAGCCTCGAGAACCGCATCCGCTTCGCGGTCGAGGTGGTCGACGCCATCGTCGCGCGCATCGGCGCCGAGCGCGTCGGCATCCGCATCTCGCCTTACGGCCAGCTGTTCGACATGCCGCCGTATGCCGACACGCTGGAGACCTACCGCGCCCTGAGCGCCGAGCTGGGCAAGCGCGGCATCGCCTACGTGCACGTGATGGACCAGTCGAATTACGCGATGAAGGGCCAGGAGTCGCCGGAAGCCGGCGCGCAGTCGGCCAGCGCCCGCACCGAAGAGCTGCTGCGCACGATCAAAGGGGAGATCGGCAGCACCGCCCTGATCCTGGCCGGCGCCATGACCTTGCAGCGCGCGCAGGAACTGGTCGACGCCGGCCTGATCGACCTGGCCGCCTTCGGCCAGCCGTTCATCGCCAACCCGGACCTGGTGGCGCGCCTGCAGCAGGGCCTTCCGCTGGCCAAGCCGGTGCGCGAGACCTATTACGGCGGCGGCGCCGAAGGCTATATCGACTATCCGCCTTACCGCGACGAGCAATGAATTCGCGCGGACCACGGCCCGTGGTCCGCCAGCAGCATCCCGCAGTGAATCAACCGACCATTGAGGAGTTTGCCATGCCAACCGATTTTGACCGCAGCGACAACCTGCACCGCCCACCGCTGGGCGCAACGCAGGGCTCTACCACCAAGCCCCTGATCGTGACGCCGACCTTCCTTACCCGTAGCGACGCCACGCCGCGCGGCGAGCGGCCGCAGGATCCCGGATCGTCTAAAGATAAAGATGGCAACGAGGTGCGCGATCCTGCACAACAGCCGCAGGCGCTGGCGCTGGAAGCCAATCCGAACCTCGCCTTCGAACACTGGGACGAATACTGGCGCAAGGTGCATGGTCCCAAATTCGCATGGGACGAGCCGGGCAGTTCGTCGAAGCTGGTGCTGCGCTACGACCAGGTGCACCGCATCGCGTCCGGCCCGTCATCGCTGTTCCCGCCGCCGTACCGCGCCATGATCGGTGCCGATGGCCGCCTGCCGTCGGACCCGGAACGGCACGTGCCGCCGCTGCGCCGACCGCGCTGGGACGGCTTCGCCTACATCACCTACGCCGAGCAGGACGACATCGAAAAGACACTGAAACAGGAAAAGTTCGACCAGCGCATCGTGGCCGACGAACAGGTGGCGTTCCGCATGGTCACGCGCGAGATCACGCGCGAATTCATCCTGATCCCGAGCGAACGCCATCGCGATCCGATCAGCCTGGTGAAGATCCACATGCGCGCGCCCGGCCTGTCGCGCGAAGAGTTCCAGCGCCGCCTGCTGGGCGAGCATGCGGACCTGGTGCTGGCGCAGGCATCCACGCGCGAGTTCGTGAGGCGCTATGCCCAGCTGCACAATATCGGCTCGACCCAGGAAGACCCGGAGGGCAGCAAGATCGACGCGGTCTCGGTGTTCAGTTTTGCTTCGCTCAACGACGTCGAGGATTACCTGGTCAGCGAAGACCACCGCGCGATCGAGGCCTCGGAAAACGCCCTGCAGGGAGAAGGATCGGAGTGGTGGACTGCAATCAACTACAGCGTGATCAACCGCCTGATGCCGGAGCTGGCGACCGAGCGCTGAAGCGGCCTGCTTACAGCGTGCCCGGCGCGCGGGTGCGGGTCTTGCTGACCACGCCCTGCGGATCGATCAGCAGCACGAACTCCGTAAAGCGGCCGCCGCCGGCGGGCGATTGATAGACCCACGCTTCGTAGCCGCTGTCGAAGCGGATCGACCTGGTCGGCCCGAACGCGGCCAATACTTCAGCCTTCGTGGTGCGGCCGGCCACCACCGTTTGTTGCAAACGCTCGGCCGCTACCTGCGTGCCGGGTGGCGCTGCGGATTGGGTGGCGCAAGCGGCCACGGTCAACGACAAGACCAGCGCGCCGGCCAGTGAACGGATCGTCATGGCGCCTCCGGTGCGTCAAGCATGTACTCGAATTCGACCAGCGTATCGTCCGGCCAGCTGGCGTCCCACAATGGCACGTAATAAGTGCGGTCGAGCAGCACCTGGCAATCGCAGAAGGGCAGCATGTCGGGCGTCTGCTCGCCGCCGGCATACAGCATCGAGAACGGCAGCGTTTCGACGCGATCGCCAGCGCGCAGCGTCACCGAAAAGATCGGCCGCTCGGCAAAGAACAGGTAGTTGCCGTCGGGGCTGGTGCACACGCCTTCCGGCGTGCTGAGCGCATCCGAGATCCAGCCGAACATCGGCGAGCTGTTCGAGACCAACCCGGCTTCCTTGCCGACCCGGCATTCCAGGCGCAGGTCGCCCAGGCGGCGGCTGCCGGCCGGCACGCCGGGCGACTCGATGCGCGCGCGCCAGGTCATGCTGCTGGTCTTGCGGCTGGCGAGCACGGCGGCGTCCTGCTGCAGCGCCTGTTCATTGCGCGGCAGGACGAAGGTGTTGTCGGTTTCCACTTTCACCGGCACCGAGACGGTATCGCCGGCGATGCGCAGCGTGATGCCGGTCATGTCGACCGACGGCAGGCGCGGCAGCAGCTGGAAGCGCAGGGTGGCGTTCGGGGCGAAGGCGCGCTCGCGTTCGAAGCGCTCCATGCCGCGGATCATCTTGCGGTAGGACTTGTCGACCGGGTCGCGGGTCGACTTGACGTTGACCGTGGTCTGGCCGGCGGCGTGCGCCGGAGACGGGGCAGGGGCCAGGAAACCGGCCGCGAGGGCCAGTCCCAGCATGGAGCGGGCGATCTGCAGCCGCGCCATGGTGCTTACCAATACCGGACGCGGCCGGTGTCCATGTGGACGAACTGCGAGCTGGCGTAGTAGCCGACGCCGCCGCCCTTGAGCGACATCGCCGCCTTGTGCAGCGTGCGCAGGTCGGTGCCCGGCAGGCGGATGTCGATCGCCTTGCCGTCCATGTGCAGGCTGCGCTTGGCGACGCCGCCGCTGCCGTGGCTGCGCAGGAAGGCGTTCGATTCGGGGGCGCGGTAGCCCGAGATGATGTGCAGTTCCTTGCTGTTGTCGAGCTTGTCGTTCAGCTGGCCCAGCAGCAGCAGCAGTTGCGGATCGATGTCCGCGATCTTGTTGCTGCGGTGGTCGCGCAGCACTTTGTTGATGTCTTTCAGCGCATCCGGGATGAACTCGCCTTCTGCCCAGAACGTGCTCTTCAATTTTTCGCCGGTATGCGTATTGTAGAAACGCAGGCAGCAATCGCCGGAAGCGGTGGCGGCTGATGCATTATTGGCAAGCTGATTGGCAAATCCGGGCAGGCTGAGGGAGGAGGAAGCGAGGAGGAGGGAACTTTTGAGGAAAGCTCGTCGTTGAATCATGTAGGGTGCCCTTACGCTGGTTCACTGATCCGACAATGATACGCTTAAAACGCGAAACGTGCAGATAAAATGTGGCAAAACGCGGCAAAACAACCAAGATATCAAATCTATAATCATTTTTTGAATGGATTGTGTATGGCGGATATTGTCGAGAAGTTCATACCTAAATGCTTGGTCGGGGCCGCCTGCTGCGGATCGTGCCGCAGTGACGACACTTTCTGAATGCGGGGCGCATGATCTGGCGCCGCGCATCGATGCCAGCACACTTTTGTTTGTTGCCATCCTGAAAACTGCCTAGAATGGACAACGGCCCCGGCCGTTCTTCGACCGTCGTTCAAGACCGTCGCCCCGTCCTTCCCGCACCCTTTCAGGAGGAGCAGCATGGCAGTAACCGTTCGTCGCCCCATCCGCCTGGCCGCAGCCCTGCTGCTGGCCACCAGCGTCACCGCCGCCCACGCCGCGCCGGCCAAGTCCGCCGCAGCGACCCCGGACATTCCGATCCCCGACATCAAGTACACCAAATTCACGCTGAAGAACGGCCTGACGGTGCTGGTGCACGAGGACCGCAAGACCCCGGTGGTGGCGATCAACACCTGGTACCACGTCGGTTCCAAGAACGAAAAGCCGGGCAAGACCGGCTTCGCCCACCTGTTCGAGCACCTGATGTTCAGCGGCAGCGACAACTTCAACAAGACCTACCTGAACGCGATGGAGCGCATCGGTGCGACCGACCTGAACGGCACCACCAACACCGACCGCACCAACTACTTCCAGAACGTGCCGACTTCGATGCTGGACTATGCCCTGTTTGCCGAGAGCGACCGCATGGGCTACCTGCTCGGCACCGTGGACCAGAAGAAGCTCGACCTGCAGCGCGGCGTGGTGCAGAACGAAAAGCGCCAGCGCGAGAACATGCCCTACGGGATCGCCTACGAGCTGCTGGTGACGAATACCTACCCGGTCGGCCACCCGTATTCCTGGACCGTGATCGGCAAGATGGAAGACCTCGATGCGGCTTCGATGACCGACGTCCAGGACTGGTTCAAGGGTAACTACGGCCCCAACAACACCGTGCTGGTGCTGTCGGGCGATATCTCCCCGGAAGAAGCGCGCAAGAAGGTCGAGCAGTACTATGGCGCCATCCCTCCGGGCCCGCCGCTGGCCAAGCACGACGCCTGGATCGCCAAGCGTACGGGCACCCACCGCACGGTGGCCCAGGACCGCGTGCCGCAGACCCGCATCTACCGCACCTGGAACGTGCCGGGCGCGCACACGCCCGAGGAAGCGCTGCTCGACCTGGCGGCCAACGTGCTGGGGCAGGGCAAGACCTCGCGCCTGTACAAGCGCCTGGTTTACAAGGATCAACTGGCCACCAGCGCCTCGGCCAGCGACGACGCGTCGGAAATCGGCGGCCAGTTCGACATCACGCTCACCGCGCGCCCTGGCGCCGACGTGGCGAAGATGGAGCGCATCGCCGACGAGGAATTGCGCGCGCTGATGAAGAGCGGCCCCACGGAAGAAGAACTGCGCCTGGCCAAGACCACCATCCTGGCCCAGTACACGCGCATGGTCGAGCGTGTCGGCGGCTTCGGCGGCAAGAGCGACCTGCTGGCTTCGTGCCAGACCTATACCGGCAATCCGGACTGCTACAAGGTCTACCTGCAGCGCATCAAGGACGCTACGCCGGCCACGGTGAAGAAGGCGATGAACGACTGGCTCAGCGACGGCGACTTCGTGCTGCAGATCGACCCGTTCCCGACCGGTCTCGCCGCCGTGAATACGGGCCTGGACCGCAGCAAGGAACCGGCGACCGGCAAGCCGATGTCGCTCAAGCTGCCGCCGATGCAGAAGGCCACGCTGTCGAACGGCCTGAAGGTGGTGCTGGCTGAGCGCCATGAAGCGCCGGTGGTGAACCTGCAACTGCTGGTCGACAGCGGCTATGCGTCGGACGCGCCCGACATGCCGGGCGTGGCCAGCCTGGCGCTGCGCATGCTGGAAGAAGGCACCGCCACCCGCAAGTCGCTCGAGATCGGCGAAGACCTGGAGCGCCTGGGCGCGACCTTCAGCGCCGGCGCCAACCTGGACGGCTCATTCGTCAGCATGAACGCGCTCAAGGCCACGCTGCCGCAGGCGCTCGGCATCTATTCCGACCTGATCCTGCATCCGGCCTTCCCGCAGAACGAGTTCGCGCGCCTGCAGCAGGACCGCCTGGCCGCGATCGCGCGCGAGAAGGCCGAGCCGTCGACGCTGGCGCTGCGCCTGATGCCGGCGCTGTTGTATGGCCCCGACCACGTGTATGCGCGCCCGTTCACCGGCACCGGCACCGAGCAGTCGGTCGGGCGCATGACCCGCGCCGACCTGGCCAGGTACCACGCCACCTGGTTCAAGCCGAACAACGCCACCTTGCTGGTGGTGGGCGACACCACGCTGGCCGAGATCACGCCGCAGCTGGAAAAGGCGTTCGCCTCGTGGAAGGCGGGCGAGGTGCCGAAGAAGGTGATCACCCAGGTCGCGGCGCCGGCCAAGCCCCTGGTCTACGTGGTCGACCGTCCCGGCGCGCTGCAGAGCGTGATCGTGGGCGCCCAGCTGGCGCCGCCGCGCAACAGCCCGGACGCGCTGCCGCTCGAGATCGTCAACGACGTGTTCGGCGGCACCTTCAGCTCGCGCATCAACATGAACCTGCGCGAAGACAAGCACTGGTCGTACGGCGTGCGCAGCCAGCTGCCGGCGGCGATCGGCCAGCGTCCGTTCATCAGCGTCTCGCCGGTGCAGACCGACAAGACCGGCGACGCGCTGCGCGAACTGGTGCAGGAATACCGCAACATCGCCGGCGGCAAGCCGATCGCCAATGACGAACTGAAGTTCGCGCTGGAAAACCGCACGCTGCGCCTGCCGGGCAGCTTCGAGACCGCGGGCCAGCTCAGTGGCGCGTATTCGACCATCCTGCAGTACGGACTGCCGGAAGACTACTACAACACCTATACCGAAAAGGCATTGGCGCTGACGCCGCAGGCGGCCAACGCGCTGGCGGCACGCAGCTTCGTGCCGGACCGGCTGGTGTGGGTGGTGGTGGGCGACATGAGCAAGGTCGAGAAGGACATCCGCGCCCTGAACCTGGGCGAGGTGCGCCGCATCGACACCGACGGCAAGCCGCTGCCGTAAGTGAAGTCAGGATCTACCCGGCCGTGCGCCGGGTGGATCGCGATTGCGGAATACTGCGGTCCAGGAGGATATCTTTATGGACCAACTCACCCTGGACCCGGCGCGCACGGCGCTGGTCCTGATCGATCTTCAGAACAGCAACGTCAAACGCGAACTGGCGCCGCACAGCGCCGAGAAAGTGGTCGGCAACTGCGTGCTGCTGGCGCAAGAAATGCGCGAACGCGGCGCGCTGGTGGTGTACGTGCGGGTGCTGGTGAACGAATTGCCCGCATTGCCAGCGGATTCACCGATGCGTCCGCCAGGCGCGCCGGCAGCGCCGCCGGATGCCGCGCAGCTGGCGCCGGAGGCCGGCGTCGAAGCGCAGGACGTGGTGATCGTCAAGCGCCAGTGGGGCGCCTTCTATGGCACCGAACTGGACCAGCTGCTGCGGCGGCGCGGCATCGACACGCTGGTCATGGGCGGCATCGCCACCAACTTCGGCGTCGAATCGACGGCGCGCGCGGCGTTCGACCGCAACTATAAACTGGTGTTTGCCGAGGATGCGATGAGTTCGATGGAGGGCGAGGCCCACCATTTCGCCTGCGGCACGATCTTCCCGCGCATGGGGCGGGTGCGCTCGACGCGCACCCTGATCGACGCGCTGCAGGCCGGGACCGGCGCTGCGTGATGCTTACCGCTTGCGTTGCATCGTAGGGTTGGCGGCGGAGCCGCCAACCC
>NZ_JASNRA010000010.1:0-41594 GCF_030411955.1 Massilia sp. YIM B02443 | reverse complement strand
GCCCCCCCCAACCCTACACTTATCCCGCGCGCTGGATATCGGCCGTGATCTCGTACGCGCGCAGACGCGCCTTGTGATCGTAAATCTGCGACGTGATCATCAACTCGTCCGGCTGGGTCTTGTCGATGAAGGCGCGCAGCTGGTGCGAGACGGTGGCCGGCGAACCGATCGCCGAGCACGACAGCACGCTGTCGAGCATCATGCGTTCCGGCAGGTCGAGCGCTTCCAGGTAGCCGCTCACCGGCGGCTTGAGCTTGGTCGGACGGCCGGTGCGCAGGTTCACGAACGCCTGCTGCATCGAGGTCGCCAGGAAGTGCGCCTCTTCGTCGCTGTCGGCGGCGAACACGTTAAAGCCCAGCATCACGTACGGCTTGTCCAGTTGCGCCGACGGACGGAAGTTGGCGCGGTACATTTCGATCGCCTGCATCATCATCTGCGGCGCGAAGTGCGACGCGAACGCGTACGGCAGGCCGAGGTGCGCCGCCAGCTGGGCGCCGAACAGGCTGGAACCCAGGATCCATACCGGCACGTTCAAGCCGGCGCCCGGCACGGCCTGCACCGGACGGCGGGTCGAGCCGGCGAAATAATCCTGCAGTTCCACCACGTCTTGCGGGAACTCGTCGGCGTCCGACGCCAGGTTGCGGCGCAGCGCGCGCGCGGTGACGTGGTCGGAACCCGGCGCGCGGCCCAGGCCGAGGTCGATGCGGCCCGGGTGCAGCGCTTCGAGCGTGCCGAACTGTTCGGCGATGACCAGCGGCGAGTGGTTCGGCAGCATGATGCCGCCGGCGCCGACGCGGATGCGCGAGGTGCCGGCCGCCACATGGCCGATCAGCACCGCGGTGGCGGCGCTGGCGATGCCCGGCATGCCGTGGTGTTCGGCCAGCCAGAAGCGGTTGTAGCCCCAGCGCTCGCCATGCTGGGCGAGGTCGAGGGAGCGTTGGAAGGAGGTGGCCGCATCGCTGCCTTCAGCGATCGGCGACAGGTCGAGTATCGAGAAAGGAATCATGGTTCGCATGATACGCCGATGTTGAAAAGCGCGTGCGGCGTCCTCCAAAAGTGCCGGGCCTGCTGCCTAAACGTTTCAAATTGTAAGCAGGTTGCGCGATTTTCACTGGGGATGACGCGACAATAAGCGATGTTTATCGTTTCCTCGAGGCTACCGTGCGCTGCTGTTCGATGACGATCCCTACACTGGATGCCTACCTCGACGGATCAACGATGTGATTCAGCGATGTCGTCGGGATTGCCACTCACAACGATCAAAGGAGTACGCCATGAAAATGAATACGTTACTCAAAGGAATGCTCGGCGCCTCGGTCGCCGCCGCCATGTTCAGCGCCACCGCAGTTGCTCAAACGAGCACTAGCGCAGGCCAGACCGGCCGCACCGGCACCAGCACCAGCCAGACCGGCAGCATGAACGACCAGAGCAGCGGCAGTTCGTCGGCCAGCAGCACCGGCAGCTCGCAGCGCGACCAGACCCGTGACCGCCGCGACGGCATGACCGGCTCGTCCAGCACCACCGGCGCCACCGGCACCAGCGGTTCGATGGGCACCGGCGCCACCGGCACCACCGGTACGATGGGCACCGGCACCTCGACCGGCACCATGGACAGCACCGGCCGCGCAGGCACCACCGGGACGACCGGCACCACCGGCCGGGTCGGCACCGGCACCACCTCGGGCGCCACCGGCACGACCGGCACCGTGGGTAGCGGCAGCGGCACCGGTTCCTACGGCACCACCGGCGGCACCGGCCACACCGGTTCCAGCGCCACCATGGGCGCCAGCGGCGTCAGCGGCACCGGCACCGGCGCGACCGGCACCACCGGCGCCAGCGCCACCAACGGCGTCGGCGGCACCAGATCGAGCGGCGGCACGACCGGCACCACCGGTACCGGCGGCAGCGGTACTACCAGCGGCAGCGGCGGCGGCACCACCGGCCGCGGCTACTGATCGCGGTTTGCCAGCATAGTGCGGGCGGCTCCCCGGCCGCCATTGGTACCGCCATTAGCAAGTCAGCAGTAGTACGTCGTCCCCGCTTTCGCGGGGACGACGTTTTTGAGCTAATGGGGAGCAAGAAAGCTGCGTGTCAGCCAGCTGGCGAGCAGTCCTGCTCCCGCCATCCGCGGCCTCAGCGCACCCCACGCCGCGCGCCGCTGCGCCGCTCGCGCGGCAGTGGCGCCGCATCCGCCCGCAATTCGACCCTGGCCAGCGCCGTCGGCGCCGGTCCGTGCAGCACATTGCCTTCGGTATCGAAGCGCGACGCGTGGCACGGGCAGTCCCAGGAACGCTCGGCGCCGTTCCAGTGCACCGCGCAGCCCAGGTGCGTGCACTTGGCCGACAGCGCGTGCAGCGCGCCTTGCGGATCGCGGTACACCGCGATGCGGCGCAGGCCGTCGCGCAGCACCGCGCCTTCGCCGGGCGCGATCGCGTGCACCGAATCGACGGCGCCGCCGGTCAGCCATTCGCCGTAGCGCGCCATCACATTGGCCTGCTCGCCGGCGAACTCCCTGAACCCGTGCACCGGTTTGCGCGCCGGGTCGTACAAGGCGCTCCACGGATTCGGCCGCTCCATGATCAGGTCGGTGACCAGCATGGCGCCGATGGTGCAATGGGTCATGCCGTTGCCGGAGTCGCCGGTGATCAGGTAGACGTTCTCGTCGTCCATCGGATTGCGGCCCAGGAAGGGCAGGCCGTCGGCCGGCTCCATCACTTCGCCCGACCAGCGCCAGGCCACCTCCAGCGCCATCGGAAAGCGCGCCCGCGCCCAGCGTTCCAGTTCGTCGTAGCGGTGCGCGGGATGCGCGTCCTGGCCGGTCTTGTGGTCGGCGCCGCCCACCACCAGCACGTCGTTGCCCGCGCCGTCCTGCGCCAGGCGCACGTAGTGATAGGGGTCGCCCAGGTCCCACAGCAGCAGGCGCGGCACGCCGGGGCGCGGCAAGCGCAGCCCGACCACGTAGGTGCGGTAGCCGGCCTGCTTGGTGTGCATCACCACGCGGTCGTTGAACGGCGTGTGGGTGGCCACCACCACCGCCTTGGTGCGGATGGCGCCGCGGTCGGTCGCCACCACCTGGCGCCGGTGGTCGCCGCGCACCCGGTGCGCGTGCGTGGCGCCGTGGATGCGGCCGCCGCGCGCGCTGAACGCGCGCGCCAGTCCGGCCAGGTACTGCAGCGGCTGGAACTGGGCCTGGCCCGGATAGCGCACGCAGGGACCAAGCTGCACGTCCAGCCCCGGCACCGCCGGCAGCAGATCGGCGGCGACGCCGGCGCGCACCGCGGCGTCGCGTTCGTGCTGCAGTCGCGCGGCGGTGCTGTCGGCAACGATGCCGTCGGCGCGCGGGGCATAGGCCCCGACCAGGTAGCCGTCGAGGCGCCCGAAGCCGCAATCGATGTGCTCGCGCCGCACGATGCCTTCCACCAGCTCCAGCGCGTGCGCATAGCTGCCTGCCACCAGCCGCGCCTGGGCCGCGCCGAAGCGGTGTTCGATGCCGCCATACCATTCGTCGGGCGGGAAGAAGTGGGCCGTGGTGCGGCCGGTTTCGCCGGCGCCGACGCCGAGCGCGTCGATCACGACCACGTCCAGCCCTTCCTGCGCCAGCAGGTAAGCGGTGGTGAGGCCGGCAATGCCGGCGCCGATCACGCAGACGCCGGCCTCGAGGTCGCCGGCCAGGGGAGGGAAGACGGGCACCGCGGCGGTGTCCATCCAGACCGAAGTCGAGCTGCCATTGGTTGCGCCGAGCATGGCGTGGTCCTTCCACGGGTGCCGATAGACGTGACAAAACCAGTCTAGCGCGGCGAGACAAAGGGGGGAGCACGATCGCAAAAATGCCTGCCACGCGACGTTTTGTGGCGCGCCTGCCGCATCTGCAAGCCGCTTTTGGACGGCCATGCGCATGGCATGGTTTTATGGCGTACCATCAATGTTTATTGCATTTCAGAATTTATTGGATCGTCATGAAGCCGCTTTCCGTCCCGCCCGACGCGCTCGCCCCCAGCGCGATGAAGCTGTCCGAACTGATCGGGGCGCTGAGCTACGCGCTCGACATCACCGAGGGCCAG
This sequence comes from Massilia sp. YIM B02443, assembly GCF_030411955.1. Lineage (GTDB taxonomy): Bacteria > Pseudomonadota > Gammaproteobacteria > Burkholderiales > Burkholderiaceae_D > Telluria. Next base: position 37,533 of record NZ_JASNRA010000010.1, on the reverse strand, counting down.
CCGGCGGGACATTGCGTGCGCTGTTGCTGGATCGGCATGCACGTCGGGCGCGCCGCCGGGCTGACCCAGGACCAGCTATGGGAGCTGTACTACACGCTGCTGCTCAAGGACCTGGGCTGCAGCAGCAACGCCGCCCGCATCTGCGAGCTGTACCTGACCGACGACCTCGGTTTCAAGCGCGGCTTCAAGACCGTTGGCGACAGCCTGCCGCAGGTGCTGGGTTTCGTGCTCAAGCACACCGGCCTGAAGGCCGGCCTGGCCGATCGTTTCCGCAGCGTGATGACGATTCTGCGCGACGGCCCCGAGATCGCCCATGGCCTGATCGCCACCCGCTGCCAGCGCGGCGCCGACATCGCACGCCTGCTGCGCTTTCCGGACGGGGTGGCGGACGGCATCTATTCGCTGGACGAACATTTCAACGGCAACGGCAAGCCGGCCAGACTCGTGGGTGAAGCGATTCCGGTATATGCGCGCATCGCCCTGCTGGCCCAGGTGATCGACGTGTTCCATACCGAAGGCGGGCGCGCGGCGGCGCTGCGCGAAGCCGCGGCGCGCGCCGGCAGCTGGTTCGATCCGCAGCTGGTGGCGGCGTTCGAGAACGTGGCGCGGGACGATGCGTTCTGGGAGGTGCTGGCCGGGCCCGGCATCGACGGCGCCGTGTTCGCGCTGGAGCCGGCCGGCCACGAAGTGGCGCTCGACGACGACTACCTGGACGACATCGCCGCCGCCTTCGGCCAGGTGGTGGACGCCAAGAGCCCCTACACCAGCGGCCACAGTTCGCGCGTGGCGCTGTACACCGACATGATCGCCGAAGCGCTCGGCCTGTCCGAACAGCGGCGCCGCTGGCTGCGGCGCGGCGCGCTGCTGCACGACGTCGGTAAACTCGGCGTCAGCAACAGCGTGCTCGACAAGGCCGGCGCGCTCGACCGCGACGAATGGGAAGCGGTGCGCCAGCATGCCGAATACACCGAGACCATCCTGGGACGCATCGCCGCGTTCTCCGAGCTGGCGTCGATCGCCGGCGCGCACCACGAGCGGCTCGATGGCGGCGGCTATCCGCGCGGCCTGAATGGCGACGACATCCGGCTCGAGACGCGCATCATCACCACCGCCGACATCTTCGACGCCATCACCGCCGAGCGCCCGTACCGCGGCGCGATTCCCGTGCCGAAGGCGCTCGAGATGATGGAGAAGACGGTCGGCACGGCGCTCGACGCGGCCTGCTTCGAGGCGCTCAAGCTGGCCATGGCGCGCACGCCGCCGGCCGGGTGAAACGCTTCAGTCCTGGCGGCGGCGGCGCGCCAGCGCGAAGCCGGCCAATCCCAACCCCAGGATCATCGCCATCGACGGCTCCGGCACCTCGGTGATGGTCAGCGTATCCAGGCCCACGTAGTTGGACAGGTCGGAAATGCCGACATGCTGGAAGCCGAAGCGCGCGGTCGAGCCCTCGCCCTGGGCGCCCAGGCTGATCGTGTAGCGGGTCCAGCCGTCGGTGGGGACAGTCACCGTGGTGTCGAGCGCGAAGTCGAGCAGGTCGTCGCTGCCGTCGCTGAAGCCGAAGCGCACCTGGTCGCTGGTGCCTTCGAACGGCTCCGCGCGCAGCCAGAACGACACCAGCACGTTCTTCGCGGTCGAGAACTCGGGGGTGATCACCCAGTTGTCCAGGATGCCGCCCGGCTCGGCGGCCAGGTAGTTGGAGGCGATGTAGGCATTGGGAGCGCCACGCTGGGCTTCGAAGGTGGGCTCGTCGCCCTGGAACCAGCCGCTGACCGGTCCCGGCGGCACGCTCTCGTTGCTGAACACCCAGCCCTGTCCGGCCAGGGCGCCGACGTCGTCGAATCCTTCGCTGAGCAGCACGTCGGCCTTGGCCGACCCCATCACGCCCGTCAACATCAGGGCAAGCAGCATGGTTTTCTTCATGTAATACGCCTCCGACAGGTAAGCGGCGTGCCGGACCTCGGAGCGGTGCCGTTACGCCAATGCAGTGGCACGCCCCTCGCGTGCGCCATGCCATGCGCGATGCATCAACCATGCCAACGCGACAACTGGTTGATTATAAAAATAAAAATTTCTGCGCAAAATCTGTTCAAAATCAATATGTAAAAGATGTCGACATCGGTCTTGGATGCCAGGAAAAACCGACGCGCACGCTGCGGCGCCACTGCCGAGCCTGCCGCATATGCATGACACGCCGATGAAATCCTGTCGCGGATAGCAAGATTTGACAAACATGGCCGCGCGGATGCCACCACAATCGCTGCACAAGCAGAAATGAGACGCCCGGACGTCCCGGCTGTTGCGAGCGCAAGGGTGTGAAGATGACCAACCTGGTTTTGGGAGAGCACATGAACGAGTTGATGGCACGGCAATACAGGCCCACCGCGGTCGCGGCGGCGGTGGCGGGAGTGATCATGGCAATGCACCAGGGCCATGCCCAGGCCCAGACCGCACCCGTGCAACCGGCCGCGGGCGACGCCCAGACCGTGGTCGTGACCGGCGTGCGCGCCGCGCTCGAACAGTCGCTGCGCCAGAAGCGCAATGCCGATTCCGTGGTCGAGGTGGTCACCGCCGAGGACATCGGCAAGATGCCCGACAAAAACGTGGCCGACGCGATCCAGCGCCTGCCGGGCGTGAATACGCAATCGTCGGCCGGCGGCGAGGGCGGCTTCGGCGAGAACGACCGCGTCAGCCTGCGCGGCACCAGCCCCAGCCTGCAGCAGACCCTGTTCAACGGCCACGCGATCAGCACCGGCGACTGGTTCGTGCTGAACCAGATCGGCGGCAACGTCGGCCGCTCGAGCAGCTTCTCGCTGCTGCCGTCCGAACTGGTGGGTTCGATCGTGGTCCAGAAAAGCCCGACCGCCGACCTGGTCGAAGGCGGCGTCTCGGGCGCCATCAACGTCATCACGCGCCGCCCGCTCGACTTCAGGCAGCAGCTGACGGTGGAAGGTTCGATCCAGGCCAACTACAACGATTTGTCCGGCAAGACCGAGCCGCACCTGTCCGGCCTGGTGAGCTGGAAGAACGCCGAGAATACCGCCGGCATCCTGGTCCAGGCCTTCTCCGAGAAGGCCTCGGTGCGGCGCGACGGCCAGGAAATCCTCGGCTACACCCCGATCAGCGCCACCAGCGCGGCGGCGCTGGCCAATCCGTCGCTGGCCGGCGTGGTGGTGCCTACTTTTATTGGCGCCGCGCTGTTCGAGCAGACCAAGAAGCGCGAAGGCGGCGCCTTCGATGCCGAAATCCGTCCCAGCCGCGACCTGACGCTGGACTTCAACGGCTTCTATTCGAAGCTGGAAGCGCCGCACCAGAACACCAACTGGCTGGCGGCGCCGGCCAACTCGATCAACAGCCTGGGCCTCATCCCGATCGATCCGGTGGTGCGCAACAACACCCTGGTCGGCGCCGCCTTCACCCGCAATGCGGGCGAGGTCGACAACATCTACCGCCCCGACGCCGGCGGCGAATCGTGGTATCTCGACCTGAACGGCAAGTGGCGCGTCAACGACCGCTTCACGCTGTCGGGCAAGGCCGGCAAGACCCACGGCGCAGGCTGGGACCGCGACGACGTCTATTACCAGAACAACGTCGACGGCGGCATGGTTTACGGCTTGAACGGGCTGTCGCCGGCATCGGTCAGCTACCCCGGCGGCAATACGGTTTCTCCCGGCTCGACCGCCTGGGCCGGCGGCGGCGAATCGCAATCGGTGGACAAGGAAAAATACGCCCAGCTCGACGGCGAGCTGCGCTTGGAGAACGACACCTTCCAGACCGTGCGCTTCGGCGCGCGCTGGACCGACCACACCCGCACCGCCGAGCAACCGCTGGAAACCCGTCCCGGTCCGGTCGGCTTCACCAATCCCGGCCCGGCCTGGAGCGGCCAGCTGTATCCGGGCGACTTCGGCAACGACCTGGGCGGCAATGTATCGTCGAACTACTTCAAGTACGACGGCGCCGCGCTCGGCGCCTGGGGCGCGATTCCCGGCAACCGCCTGCTCGACTACGTGCTGCGCCACAACTGGATGAACGAATTCCGGGTCGCCGAGAAGACCGCGGCGCTGTACGGCATGGTCGATTTCGGGGGGGACGGTTGGAGCGGCAACATCGGTCTGCGCGCCGTCGAGACACGCCAGACCACGACCGTCAACCTGCCGGGTGGCCCGGCGCCGATCACCGGCTCGGCTTTCGGCGACTACACCCCGACCACCTTCAAGCGCACCTACCGCGACTACCTGCCGAGCGCCAACCTGAAATATGACGTCTCGCCCGACCTGGTGCTGCGCACCGCGCTGGCCAAGACCATCGCGCGTCCCGACTACAGCGCGCTGGGCGGCTCGGTCTCGCTCAACGACGACGCCCTGAGCGGCAGCGGCGGCAACGTGAATCTCGATCCGGTGCGCTCGACCAACTTCGACATCGGCGCCGAGTGGTACTACGCGCCCAAGGCGCTGCTGTCGGCCGGCCTGTTCTACATGGACCTGCGCTCGATCGTGGCCCAGGGCACCACGGTCGGCACCTACTACAACAACAAGCGCGAAACCCGCACCGAATACCAGATCACCTCGCCCTACAACACCAGCGGCAAGAACCGCGGCGTGGAACTGAGCTGGCAGCAGCCCTTGTGGAACAACTTCGGCATGCTGGTCAACTACACCTTCGCCGACGGTGAGCTGGACGATGGCGGCGAGCTGCTCAACTCCTCGCAGAACACCTACAACGTCACCGGTTACTTCGAGAACGAACGCTTCTCGGCGCGCCTGGCCTATAACTACCGTTCGCGCTACAAGGCCGGTGTGGACCGCGGCGCCAGCCAGCACGTGGACGGCATGCCGTCGCTGGCGGCCTCGCTCAACGTCAAGCTGAGCGAGCAGCTGACGCTGACCTTCGACGCGCTCAATCTGACCAACGAGACCATCAAGATGTATGCCGAGAACCACGACCGCCCGCGCGCGTTCTACTCCAACGGCCGCACCTTCTATCTCGGCCTGCGCGGCAAGCTGTAGATGTCGGCGCGGCGGCTCCAGTCCCGGGCGATCGGCATCGCCTGGGAATGCCTCACCAATGTCACGCGCGACGATGCCTTCACGGCGCGCCTGAGCCTCAGCAACGATGGAACCGGGCAGATCGCCCCCGGCTGGGCGCTGTACTTCAACACCTGCCGCAAGGTGCTGGCGCCCAGCGTCACGCCCGGCTACGCGATCGCCCACGTCAACGGCGACCTGTTCTGCCTGACCATGCCGCAGGGCGGCCCCTGGCTGCCGGGGCAGCGCCACACGATCGAGTACGAGGCGCTGCACTGGGCGATCAGCATCACAGACGCGCCGCTCGGCTTCTACCTGGCGCCGGGCGACGGCGGCGCGGCGATCGACCTGGGCGACCCGATCATCGCGCCGTTCACCCGGCCGGAACAGCGCCAGCGCATGCGCGGCGACCTGCTGCCGACCGCCGACGCGGCCTGGCGTTTCGAGCAGAACGCGGCGCTGTCGCCCCTGCCGCCGGACGAGGTCGGGCGCATCACGCCGCGTCCGCGCAGCGCGCGCTTCGATGCGCGCCGCTGCCTGCTGGGACGCGCCACCCGCATCAAACACGGGGCCGGGCTGGACGCCGAGGCGGCCTGGCTGCGCGCGCTGCTGGCCGCGCTGCCGATGGACGGCGGCGGCGTAATCGTGCTGGAAACCGGCGCGGTCGATGCGGGGGAGGCCGATCCGGCGCTGGCGCGCGAAGCCTACCTGCTGGAGATTGCACCGGGCCGGGTGCTGGTGCGCGGCGCCGGCGCGCACGGCGTCTTCAACGGCCTGCAAAGCCTGGCGCAGCTGGTCGACGCCGAAGGCGCGCTGGCGGCCGGCGCGGTGCTGGACGCGCCGCGCTTCGCCTACCGCGGCCTGATGCTGGACGTGGCGCGCCACTTCGCCAGCGTCGACACGGTGCTGCGCCTGCTCGACTGCATGGCGGCCTACAAGCTCAATCGCTTTCACTTCCACCTGACCGACGACGAAGGCTGGCGCCTGGCGATCGGCGCGCTGCCCGAACTGACCCTGGTCGGGGCGCGCCGCGGCGTGCCGCGTCCGGGCGAGGCGCCATGCCTGCCGCCGTCGTTCGGCTCCGGCGCCGCCAGCGGCGGCTCGAACGGCAGCGGCTTCTATACGGCGGCCGATTTCGTGACCATCCTGCGCTACGCGCATGCGCGCCACATCGAGGTCATCCCCGAATTCAACATGCCCGGCCACGCGCGCGCGGCGGTGGAAGCGATGCGGGTGCGCCATGCGCGCCTGCTGGCGGCCGGCGACCTTGAGGGCGCGCAACGCTATCTGCTGCACGATCCGGACGACGCCTCGATCTACGAATCGGTGCAGCTGTGGCACGACAACGTGATGTGCATCGCCTTGCCCTCGGTCGATCGCTTCATCGACACCGTGGTCGGCGAAGTGGCGCTGCTGTACCGCGAGGCCGGCGTGCCGCTGCGGGTGCTGCATACCGGCGGCGACGAGGTGCCGGGCGGCGCCTGGCTTGGCTCGCCCGCCTGCCGCGCCTTGATGGCAGAACGCGGCTGGCATGACGTGCGCGCGCTGCGCGCCGACTTCCAGGCGCGCTGCCGCGCGATCCTGGCGCGCCACGGCGTCGCCTTCGCCGGCTGGGAAGAGACGGCGCTGGCCTCCGACGCCGACGACGCCAGGCGCGACCTCCACGTCTACGTCTGGAACAACGGCTGGGGCTCCGGCCAGGAGGATTGCGCCAGCCGCCTGGCCAATGCCGGCCACCAGGTGGTGCTGGCCAGCGCCGCCAGCCTGTACTTCGACTTCGCCTACGCCAAGCACCCGGACGAACCGGGCTACTACTGGGCCGGTTTCGTCGGCACGCGCGAAGCCTTCGGCATGTGTCCACTCGACGCGCCGGTGCTGCCCGCGCGCGACGCGATGGGGCGCGCGCCCGCTCCGGCGCAACTGGCCGCGTTAATGCCGCTGGAGAGCGCCGGCCGCGCGCGCATCCTGGGCCTGCAGGGGCAGCTGTGGGGCGAGAACACGCATTCGCGCGCGCGCCTCGAATACCTGGCGCTGCCGCGCATGATCGGGCTGGCCGAACGTGCATGGGCGCCTGACCCGGGGTGGCATGCGGCGGGCAAGGAGGGCGCCACGACGGCGCTGGCGGCCGACTGGAACGAATTCGCCAACCGCCTCGGCCAGCGCGTGCTGCCTTGGCTGGACCGCATGCCCGACCCCTGGCATTACCGCCTGCCGCCGCCGGGCGCGCTGCTGGTGGACGGCCGGCTGCATGCGAACATCGCCTTGCCGGGCATGCGCGTGCATTACACTCTGGACGGCAGCGCGCCCGGCGCGCACAGCCCGCGCTACCTGCATCCGGTGGCGCTCGAAGGGGCGCAGGTGGTGAAGCTGGCCAGCGTCGATACCCGTGGCCGCGTTGGCCGAACCGTCACCCTGTCACCTTGATTCCGGAGTCGCCATGACCGCGCTGCATTCCGCTTCCGCATCTGCTCCCGTCTCCGATCCGGTGGCGCCGCCGCCGGTTCGCAAGCGCCATCCGCTGTCCTGGGTGCCGACCCTGTACCTGGCCCAGGGCCTGCCGTTCTACGCGGTGGCGCTGGTGGCCGGCCAGATGCTCAAGAGCATGGGCGTGCCGAACGAGCAGATCGCGCGCTGGACCGGCCTGCTCGGCCTGGCCTGGGCCTTCAAGGCGTTGTGGAGTCCCTTCCTGGAGCTGGCGCCGAGCCGGCGCATGGCGGTGGTGGCGTGCCAGGTCATCGGCGGCGCCTGCCTGGCGCTGGTGGCGCTGGCGCTGCAGCTTCCCATGTGGTTTGCGTTGTGCATGGCCTTGCTGGCGCTGGTCGCGCTGGCGTCCAGCACGCACGACATCGTCGCCGACGGCATCTACATCGCCAGCCTCGACGCGCGCGAGCAGGCCGCCTATGCCGGCTGGCAGGGCGCCTTCTTCAACGCCGCCAAGTTCCTGTCGCTGGGTGGATTGCTGATCCTGGCCGGCGAGCTGGAACGGCGCCTGGGCGTGACGTCGGCCTGGACCACGGTGTTCCTGCTGCTGGGCGGCCTGATGGCGCTGCTCGGCCTGTACCACGTGCGCGCGCTGCCGGCCACGCCGCGCGTGGCGGCGCAGGCGGGACAAAACGTGCAACAAAGCGTGCGCGCGATCGGCGCCACGCTGGTGGACGTCATCCAGACCTTCTTCGCCCGTCCCGGCATCTGGGCCGCGATCCTGTTCATCATCCTGTTCCGCGCCGGCGAAGGGCAGATCCAGTCGATCGGCCCGCTGTTCCTGCGCGACGCGCGCGAGGTCGGGGGGCTCGGCTTGAGCACCTCCGAAGTGGGCTGGGTCTACGGCACCGTCGGCACCGGCGCCTTTTTGGCGGGCAGCATCCTGGGTGGCTACTTCACCGCCTGGCTGGGATTGAAGCGCGCGATGCCGTTCTTGATCGTGGCCATGAACCTGCCCAACGCCGTGTTCTGGTACCTGAGCGAGGCCCAGCCCGAATCGCTGCCGCTGATCGCGGGCGCACTCGGGATCGAGATGTTCGGCTACGGCTTCGGCTTCGTCGGCGTGATCCTGTTCATCATGCAGGTGCTGGCCAGCGGCAGCTACCAGGCCGCCCACTATGCGCTCGGCACCGGCTTCATGCAGCTCGGCTTCGTGCTGTTTCGCACCATCAGCGGCGACATCCAGGCGGCGCTGGGCTACCGCGATTTTTTCGTGTGGGTGCTGGCGGCCAGCGTGCCGGTGCTGGTGCTGAGCCGCTTCATGCGGATCGGGCCGGCGAACGGCGAACCTAGCGCCGCTTGACCGGCAGCGCCAGCCACCCCTGCCAGCCGCCGTCGCGCTGGCGTTCGACGCGCTGGATGTGCGGCCGCGTGCTGTCCAGCCGCCACACCGCCTGGCGCTCCAGCCAGTCCTCGTACATGGCGCGAAAGCGCGGCCACTCGCCGCGGAAGTCGAGGCAGGCGTAGCTGCCGGCCGGCAGCAGGCGCAGGCCGAGCGCCGGGTCGTCCAGCACGGCGGCGTCGGCGCCGAAGTCGTAGCAGTATTCGCGCTCGCCGGTGAAGCCCGGATCCTCGTCGAACACCCCATACCAGGGCGCGCCGCGTTCCACGGCGGCCGCGTCTTCGCAGGCGCCGGCGAAGGCGTTGCAGGCCAGCGCCAGCGCCGCGCCGGACTGGCCGAAGAAGCGCTGGTAGCGCAGGCGCACCGCCGGCAGCTTGCGCACTTCCACGCGCGCCGCCACGCTGCCCGGCTCGGGCGGACAATAGGGCGCCTGCAGCGCCGCCAGGTTGCCCGGTTCGGCCACGAAGAAACTGACGTCGCTCTCGCGCCCGACCTGGGCGTCCATGTAGGCGCGCCAGCCGCCTTCGCGCCACGATTTGGCCGACATCGCGAACTGCTGGCGGAAGGCCTTGGCAAACGCCGCATTCGATGGAAAGCCGCAATCCTGGGCGATGCGCCCGACCGCGACGTCCGGCTCGTGACGCAGCAGATGGGCGGCGCGGCGCAGCCGGCGCTTTCTCTGGTATTCGACGGCCGAGAAGCCGGTCAGTTCGCGGAAGATGCGGTCGAAGTGGTAGCTCGAATAGCTGGCCGAAGCGGCCAGGCTGCCCAGCGCCAGAGGATCGCCGACCGAGTCGAGCATCAGGTCCATGACTTCATAGAGACGCGAGATGCGCGTAATGCGTGGCGAGCGCAATGGCTGGCAGGCAGAAGTCAGGGCAACATCGGAACCGGTTTGCATCGCGCGACGTGTTTACGTGGTTACAGCGATTATGCGTCCAAACGCGTCTTTTGTGGCTCGGCTAGTAGCGAAATTTGCAAGCCTTGCCATTCGGGTGTGGCGCCGATGACGAAGCGCCAACTTGGCGGCAATTCCATGCCGGATGTGGGGCAAAATCGACGTCGAGTGCGTACAAATCGGCTATCGCTCAGCAATAATCCGATGTTAGGAATATAATTACATTTGATTTTAAATGTATCTACTCATAAATTTCGACGCCTGCGCGCGTTACTGTCTCTGGAGGACACATGCAGACAGCACTCTCGGCGGGCTTCATCCTTGCCATCGTTTTGTGGGGCGTGATCTCGCCCTCGACCATGGGCGCGGTGTTCGACACCGCGCTCGCCACCATCACCCGTAACTTCGGCTGGTTCTACCTGTGGGTGGTGCTCGGCATGGTGGTGTTCGTGGCCTTCCTGGCCTTCAGTCGCTACGGCAACCTCAAGCTCGGCGACGAGGACGACGAGCCCGAGTTCTCGCTCGGCAGCTGGTTCTCGATGCTGTTCGCGGCCGGCATGGGCATCGGCCTGGTGTTCTTCGGCGTGGCCGAGCCGATCTCGCACTACATCGACGCCCCGCCCGGCACCGTCTCGAACACGCCGGAAGCGGCCGGGGTGGCGATGCGCTATACCTTCTTCCACTGGGGTATCCACCCGTGGGCGGTGTACAGCGCGGTGGCGCTGGCAATCGCTTTTTTCCAATATCGGCGCGGCGGCGACGCCCTGGTCAGCACCGCGACCGACGCGCTGCCGTGGAAGCCGGTCCGGCGCCTGTCCGGCCTGTTCAACGGGCTGGCGGTGGTCGCCACCGCCTTCGGCGTGGCGGCCTCGCTCGGCATCGGCGCACTGCAGATCAACAACGGCATGAACACGGTGTTCGGCCTGGAAGTGAGCACGGTCTCGCAGATCGGCATCATCCTGGTCGCCACCGCCCTGTTCCTGACCTCCGCCGTCAGCGGCGTGGAGCGCGGCGTCAAGCTGCTGTCGAACGTGAACATGCTGATGGCCGCGGCGCTGGCGCTGGTGGTGTTCCTGGTCGGGCCGACGGTGGCCATCATCGACACGCTGACCAGCACCCTGGGCAGCTACGTCACCGAGTTCGTGCGCATGAGCCTGCGCGCCACGCCGTTCCGCGACAGCACCTGGGTCGGCAGCTGGACCATCTTCTACTGGGCCTGGTGGATCTCGTGGTCGCCGTTCGTCGGCCTGTTCATCGCGCGCGTCTCGCGCGGGCGCACCATCCGCGAATTCATCGTCGGCACCATGCTGGCGCCGACCCTGGCGGCCTTTTTGTGGTTCTCGATCTTCGGCGGCACCGCCCTGAACCTGCAGATCTGGCATCAGGTGCCGATTGCCGACGCGGTGCGGGTCGACACCGCCACCGCGCTGTTCGCGCTGTTCGACGCGCTGCCGTTCGGGATGATCATGTCGGGCGTGGCGACGCTGCTGGTGCTGGTGTTCTTCGTCACCTCGGGCGACTCGGCGGTGCTGGTGCTGGGCATGATGAGCAGCAAGGGCAACCCGAATCCGTCCACCCGCAGCAAGCTGATGTGGGGCGGCCTGATCGCCGGCATGGCCATCAGCCTGCTGCTGGCAGGTGGCCTGAAAGCCCTGCAGACCGCCACCATCGTGTTCGCCGTGCCGTTCTCGGTGGTGATCATCCTGATGCTGGTGTCGCTGTGGCGCGCCGTGTGCGAGGACTGGGCGGCGCACGAGAAGCGCGAGCGCGAACTGCGCCGGCGCATGCGCCAGATGGTCGAGAAGTGAGGTGAGTAGCCCGGGCGCGGCGGGCCGCGTCCGGCGTCATCGCGACGCTGCCTGTCGCCGCTTTGTCACGCTGATGGCGCGCGGCGCGCCCGCGATCCATGCTCAAATGGGCTTCGCCTTTTCTTCCAGGAGTCCAGCATGAGCAACGCATTCAAGGCCGGCGACAAGGTGCAGTGGTCCTCGTCGCAGGGAACGGTCACCGGCAAGGTCAAGAAGAAGCTGACCTCGCCCACCGACATCAAGGGCCATCACGTGGCGGCTTCGAAAGACAATCCGGAATACCTGGTGGCCAGCGACAAGACCGGCGCCGAGGCGGCGCACAAGGGCACGGCGCTGAAGAAGAAGTCCTGATCGCTTAAGATCGGGTTCATCTTCGCCCGGCACACTCGGGAGCCGTTGGCAGCGTGCCGGCGGTGCGCCATACTGGCGGCCACATTCATTCCCGGGTCCTGAACATGCGCATCCTGCTGGTCGAAGACGACACCTCCCTTGGCGACACCATCCAGTCCTGGCTGCGCCTGGACGACCATGCGGTCGACTGGGTGCGGCGTGGCGACTCGGCGCAGACCGCATTGATGACGCACCGCTACGACTGCGTGCTGCTCGACCGCGGCTTGCCCGGCCTGTCCGGCGACGCTTTATTGGCCGCGCTGCGCAAGGCCGGCAACCGGGTGCCGGTGATCCTGATCACCGCCTTCAACGCGCTGGCCGACCGCGTCGAAGGCCTGGACATGGGCGCCGACGACTACCTGGTGAAACCGTTCGAGCTGGAAGAGATGTCGGCGCGCATCCGCGCCGCCGTGCGCCGCGGCGCCGACCAGGTCAGCAACGTGCTGGCCCACGGCGCCATTTCGCTCAATCTCGACACCAAGGGCGCCACGCTGGACGGCCAGCCGGTGGCGCTGACCGCGCGCGAGTACAACGTGCTGTACGCGCTGATGCTGCGCAAGAACGGCATCGTCACCCGCGCCCAGATCGAAGAGACTCTGTACGGGTGGGGCGACGAGGTTGAAAGCAACGCGATCGAGGTGTACATCCACAACCTGCGCAAGAAGCTCGGCAGCGACAGCATCGTCACCGTGCGCGGCCTGGGCTACCGGCTGAAGAACGATGGCGAATGAGACCGTGAAGGAAGGCCGCGCGCCCTGGTCGCTGCGCCGCCGCCTCCTGGGGGCGATCGTGGCCGCCAGCACGGCGCTGTGGCTGGTCAGCCTGGGCATCGTCACCGTGATCGCCTGGCAGGAAACCAATGGCGTGTTCGACGACGCGCTGGAAGAATCGGGCTACATGATCATGGCCGCCACCACCGACTGGAACGAGCGCGGCCTGCTGCACGAACGCGGCGCCGACGGCGCGCACGGCCGCAAGGTCGACATGCAGTACCAGATCGTGGCGGCCGGGCGCGTGATCCAGCGCACCGGCGACGCCCCGGCGCGGCCTTTCGTCTCGAATTTCGATGACGACGACGGCTTCGCCGAAGCGCTCGTGGGTGACAAGCGCTGGCGCGTGTTCGTGGTGCGCGACGCCGCGCGCGACGTCGAGGTGCAGGTCGGGCAGCGCACCAGGCAGCGCTACGAGATCCTGGAAGAACTGGCCGAGTCGCTGTGGCTGCCGGTGCTGGGCGTGCTGCTGCTCTTGGGCCTGGTGTGCTGGCTGATCACCGGCCGCATCCTGCGCCCGCTGCGCGCCACCGCCGCCAGCATCGCGGCCAAGACGCCGGGCGACCTGGCGCAGGTAGATACCGCCGGCCAGCCGCGCGAAGTGCTGCCGATCGTGGCGGCGCTGAACGGGGTGCTGGGGCGGCTCGACGTCGCGCTGCAATCCGAGCGCCGCTTCACCGCCGACGCCGCGCACGAACTGCGCACGCCGCTGGCCGGCCTGCACATGCACGTGCAGCTGCTGCAGCGCCAGCATCCGGACCTGGCCGAACCGTTCCGGAAGCTGCGCGCCGACATCGCGCGCGTGACGGCGCTGGTCGACAGCCTGCTGACGCTGGCGCGCCTGGATCCGCTGGCGCACGAGCAGCTGGTGCGCCAGGAGGTGGCGCTGCAGCCGCTGGCCGAGCGCCTGCTGGCGACGCATGCGCAGGAGGCGGCGCGGCGCGGCATTGCGATGACGCTGCAGGGAGGCCTAGAGACCGTGCAGGCCGACCCGCAGCTGCTCGAGATCGTGCTGCGCAACCTGCTGGATAACGCGCTGCGCTACTGCCCGGATGGCAGCCGGATCGAGATCGAGGCGCGCCGCGTCGGGACGGGGGCGCGCATCGTGGTGCGCGATGATGGTCCCGGCGTGGATGAAGCCAGCCGCCGGCGCCTGAGCGAACGGTTCTTCCGCGTGCTGGGCACGGCGCAGCCGGGCAGTGGACTGGGGCTGTCGATCGTGCGCCGCATCGCCGACCTGCATGGCTATCAACTCGGATTCGGGCCGGGGCTGGACGGGCGCGGGTTGGCGGTGTCGCTCGATATGGAGCGAACTTAAGATCGCGAACTTAAGATCGAGTTAATGTACGGCCGGTCTAATGCGTCCATGCCTTCCCGACGAAGGCGACAAACACGCCAACCCATTGAAAGGACCGACCATGACCCGCATCGCTCAACTCTCCAGCATCGCCGCACTGCTGTGCGCCTCGGCCTTCGCGGTCGCACAGACCGCACCGGCGCCGGCAGCAGCGACCGCACCTGCAACCGCACCGGCCGCCAAGTCCGGCTACACCGGCCCGTCGAGCGCGCCCCTGATGAGCGTGAAAGACCTGCTGGCCAAGGGCAAGGACGACCAGATGGTGCGCCTGAAAGGCAAGCTGACCAGCCACAAGGGCGACGAAGACTACGAATTCACCGACGCCAGCGGCAAGATGGTGGTCGAGATCGACGCCGACCGCTTCCCGCAAGGCGTGACGGTCGACCACAACGTGACCGTGGAACTGATCGGTGAATTCGAGAAGGAAATGTTCGGCGACCCGAGCCTGGACGTCGAGCAGCTGAAGGTCGTCGGCAGCTGAAACAGCGGGCGTTCCCGGGGCGCGATTGAGGCGCCTCGGCGTTATGCCGTCAGCCGTTCGGTCATAATATCGCGTTGACCGAAACGGCGGAAAACCCATGCAATTTACTCCGGTAGATATCGAGCGCTGCTGCGGCAGCACCAACTATGATCGCGGGGCCGACTATGTCCGCAAGGGCAAGGTGGTCAGCGTGGCGGTGCAGGATGCCGGCGTCGACGGCGAAGTCGCCGGCAGCGGCCGAGAAATCTACCGCCAGTCGATCCAGCTGGCGCCCGGCGCCGGCGGGCGCCCGCTCGCGATCCGTGGCCACTGCAGCTGCCCGGTATCGTATAACTGCAAGCACGTGGCGGCGGTGCTGCTGGTCGTGCAGGAGCGGCTGGCGCAGATGGCGCAGGCAGCACAGGGAGCCTCGGTAACGCCGCGGGGCACGATGTCGTCGCGCGCCGACCATTGGCTGCAGCAGGCCGCATTGGTGCAAACGCTGGTGCAGTCGCGGCCGCGGCAGGGCGCATCGCCCCCGCAGCGGCTGGTGTTCGCGCTGATCCCGCACCCCAACGACAACACCCTGCGCCTGAACGCCTGCAAGGCGCGCCTGCGCAAGGACGGCAGCATCGGCGGCGCCACCCTGCAGGACGATATCTACCGCCTGCTGACGACGCCGCCTGGCTGGATCGACCCGCACGACGAACCGCTGCTGCGCCTGTACGCCGCGCTGTGCGCCGGCAACCGCTATGCCGGCGACGCCGAGCCGGCTGGCCCGCTCGCCACCCAGTTGCTGGCGCGCGCCTGCGCCGAGGGCCGCCTGTTTCTGGCCGGCAGCCGCGAACGCGTCAAGCGTGGCGACCTGTTTCCCATCACGCCCGGGCCGCGGCGCCAGGCCACGCTGGCCTGGCATCCGGTCAAATCGTTCATGCAGGATGTCGGCGACGTCAAGCTGGCCTGGCACGCCGCCGATGGCGGCGCCATCGACTTCGTCCTGCCGACCGAACCAGTCGCCTACGTCGACGCCTGCGCATTCGGCGAGCTGGCATTGCCCGAGGAGTATGCGGCGACGCCGCCGGCGGCGCTGATCAAGCTGGTGGCGCAATCTCCGCTGCTCGAAGCGCACGAACGCGCCGGCGTGGCGACGCGCCTGGCCGAGCTGGGCCTGGAAGGCATGCTGCCCGCGCCCGAGGTATTGCAAGTGAACACTCGCAAGGGCGTGCCGACGCCAGTCCTGTACCTTGAAAGCGAAGAGGACGACGCATTCGACGAGCCGGAAACGCTGGACTATGCGATGCTGGTCTTCGACTATGACGGCATGTCCACCGAAGACGTCGACGAGCCGGTGCTGCGCCGGGTGGTCGACAACACGGTCGACCTGATCGAGCGCGACCTGGCGGCGGAGCGCGCCGCGGCAGAACTGCTCGGCGCACTGGGCTTCGATCCGTCGGAAGCGTCGCAGTATTCCAGCGGCCCGGACCTGCTGGAACTGGACAGCCCCGAGGAATGGATTGCCTTCATGCGGCGCGAGGTGCCGCGCCTGCGCGCCGCCGGCTGGCAGATCGAGATCGGCGACGATTTCCGCTACAACACGCTGCTCGAACCCGACGAATGGTACGCCGAACTGAACGAGGAAGGCGAGGGCGCCGGTGGCTGGTTCGCGCTCGAACTCGGCATCCTGGTCGGCGGCCGCCGCCACGCGCTGCTGCCGGTGCTGGTCGAGATGATCCGGCGCGCGCCGCGCCAGTTCAACGCCGCCGGCCTGGCGGCGCGCGACGATGCCGAGGAACTGGTCGTCCAGTTGCCGGACGACACCCGCGTGGTGCTGCCCTGGGGCCGCATCAAGCCGATCCTGTCCACGCTGGGCGAGCTGTACTTCGGCGAGCGTGGGGGCAGCGCGCTGCGCCTGCCAATGGCCGACGCCGCGCGCCTGGCGCAGCTGGAAGCGGCGGCGCAGCTGCGCTGGTTCGGCGGCGAGCGCCTGCGCGAACTGGGCCACAAGCTGAGCCGGTTCGACGGCATCGTTCCGGCGCCGCTGCCGGCCGGCCTGCAGGCCGAGCTGCGCCCTTACCAGCATGCCGGGCTATCGTGGCTGCAGTTCCTGCGCGACTACGGCTTCGGCGGCATCCTGGCCGACGACATGGGCCTGGGCAAGACCATCCAGACCCTGGCCCACATCCTGCTCGAGAAAGAAGCGGGGCGGCTGGACGCGCCGGCGCTGGTGGTGGCGCCGACCAGCCTGATGCCCAACTGGCAGGCCGAGGCGGCCCGCTTCGTCCCCGGCCTGCGCGTGCTGCTGTTGCACGGCAAGGACCGTGCGGCGCAGTTCGACCGCATCGGCGCGGCCGACCTGGTGCTGACCACCTACGCCCTGCTCGGGCGCGATGAAGAAGCCCTGCGGCGCCATCGTTACCACCTGTTGATCCTGGACGAAGCGCAGTACATCAAGAACAGCCGCACCAAGGCCTCGCAGACCGCGCGCCTGCTGGATGCGCGCCATCGCCTGTGCCTGACCGGCACGCCGGTGCAGAACCATCTGGGCGAATTGTGGTCGCAATTCCACTTCCTGATGCCGGGGCTGCTGGGCGAAGAGAAAGCCTTCAACGCCAATTTCCGCAAACCGATCGAAACCGGCGGCGACAATGCGCGGCGCGAACTGCTGATGCGGCGCCTGAAGCCGTTCATGCTCCGGCGCACCAAGGACAAGGTGGCGACCGAGCTGCCGCCCAAGACCGAGATCGTGCTGCCGGTGGAACTGGGCAGCGCCCAGCGCGACCTGTACGAAACGGTGCGGGTGGCGATGGACCGCAAGGTGCGCGCCGAGATCGATCGCAAGGGCCTGGCGCGCAGCCACATCGTGATCCTGGACGCCCTGCTCAAGCTGCGCCAGGTATGCTGCCATCCGCGCCTGCTGGAAGCGGACAGCGCGGCCGGCTCGGCCAAGCTCGACACGGTGATGGAGCTGCTTGCCACCCTGCGCAGCGAAGGGCGCAAGGTGCTGGTGTTCTCGCAGTTCACCAGCATGCTGGCGCTGATCCAGGAGCGCCTGCGCGAGTGCCAGATCGAGTTCGCCCTGCTGACTGGCGACACGCTGGACCGCGCTGCGCCGGTAACGGCGTTCCAGTCGGGGCAGGTCGGCGTGTTCCTGATCAGCCTGAAGGCCGGCGGGGTGGGGCTGAACCTGACCGCCGCCGACACCGTCATCCACTTCGATCCATGGTGGAACCCGGCCAGCGAAAACCAGGCCACCGACCGCGCCTGGCGCATCGGCCAGGAGCAGCCGGTGTTCGTCTACAAATTGATCGCGCGCGGGACGCTGGAAGAAAACATCCAGGAGTTACAGCGGCGCAAGGGAGAACTGGCGAATGCGATGCTGCAGGGCGAGACCGAACTGGCGCCGGCCATCCGCGCCGAGGACTTGCAGGCGATCTTCGGCGCGGCAGCGGAAGCGCAGTGACCGGTTTGGGCGAGCACCGCTAGCGCATCAATAGCTATCTTGCGTGCAGTGTCTAACGGACATGGCGCGCGTGCGGGAGCAAGATGAACCCATCGACAAACGCTTTTGAAAGGAAATGATCATGGGTAAGTATTTCATCGGTTGGCTCCTGGGTATCCCGGCTGTCGTGCTGGTCATCCTGTACTTCATCTTCGGCTGAGCGGCATGCCGCGCAAACGATAACGCCACCTTCGCGGTGGCGTTGTTGTTTGCGGACCCGCTAACTCAAAAGGCGGCTTGAAGCCGCCCTGGAGTCCTTACTGCGACTTGTCCTGCTGTGCGTTGATCTGCTCGCGCAACTGCTGGACAGGCACTTGCGTGTAGTCTTTATTGATCTCGAGCTTGACCAGCGGCTGCACCGTCGAATCCAGGTTGCTGCGCAGCGTGCCCAGGAATTGCGGCGAGGCCGAAATCACCAGCTGGTTGAAGCGGCCTTCGTTGTGGGCCTGCTTCAGGTAGTTGGAAATATCCTTGGCAAACTTCTCGGCCTCGTGCTCGGTCGGCGTCTGGGCCGGCTGGTACTGGCTGTTCGGCGTGCCGACCTTGGCGTTGTGGGCGAAACCGACGCCCTGGGTGCCGCCGACGTTGTGACCGCTATTGGTCGCCGACGTCGGGCTCATCTTGTCGGTCACCAGGTCGAGTTCGCGCAAGTGCGCGGCCGGGCTGACCATGTCCTCGACTTCCTGCAATGGTTGCGACGGATCGGATTCGGAAAAGATGCGTGCGCGGCCTGCGTTGGCCACCATGATCCAGGTTGTTTGCATGTTGCCCCCTGTCAGAAATAATTTTCGAAAATGGCGCGGAACCTGCTGCCGTTCCGCGACCGCTCGGAACCTGCTGTCGCCGACAAAGCACCCGTCGTGATGGATGAGCGCCACGTCGAAACGCCGTGCTCAACCATATCGGCCCGGGCTCTGCACGGCGACATGTTGATGATTCAGTATAGCCCCGGTTCACGAACCCCGGCGCACCGACGCTCGCGCGTGCGGGCCGGCTTCAACTGGCCGCCAACCCGGCGTTTCCACTGCTCACGGACGCGTGCATTGCGGCAGCGTGGCGCGAGTTGCCAGCAGCGCTGCGCTGTCGTCCGGTGACGGCGTGTTGTCGGTGAATCTGCAGCCGTACTGCGGATCGGCCACCACCGCCGGCGTGAGCACGTCGTCGCCTTCCGGCTTAATTCCTTGCTGCTCCCATTTGATCATCGCCTCGAACGCCGACACCTGCTCGGCGATCGTGAAGTCGCAGTGGGCGATGCCGCGGATCGCGCGCTGCACCAAGAGATTGGAAGTGCCGAGAGCATCCGCGCGGCGCTTGTAGATCTGCTCCATCTTGAACGGCACGTACAGGTCGCCAAGGGTGTGGATGGTCACCACCGGTACCTTGATCTGGGCATTCGTTTTCGGCACCCAGCGCAGGCCGTCGCGGCGCAGGCGGTTCGCGTCCGGCGTGGCCTGCACGCGGTAGATCGCGCTGTTGTAGGCGATCTCTTCATTGCTCAGTGCGGGGGTGGCGTCCAGCTGGTAGACGATACTGGTGGTACTGACCACGTCCTCGTTAAGGATGCCCAGCATCTTGCCGTCGCGCCCGAAGGTGCCCCAGACCGTGGCCTGCATCGGGCCGGCATAGGCGTAGTCCCACAGCGGACGCGGGCCGCCGCTGAGATTTTCCACGATGCGTTTCAGGCGCATGCCCTGTTCGGTCGGCACCGTCTGCGCGCCCGGCGTGGCGCCGCCGGGGAAGCTGGAGAACAGTTTCGCCTGCACCTGGGGCCCGAGCGTGGCCCAGTCCCGCACCGGCCAGCTTGTGGCCGGGGTGCCGGCTTCCTGCATCGCGGCGGCCTGGTAGGCGGCGAAATAATCGTACAGCTCGGTGTCGCCCAGCACCCCGCACATCGGCACCGCGCCGGCATAGCGGATCTTGTTGTTGGCGGTGGCGGTGTTTTCCTCGTCGACGGCGGCGGCGGTGACGTGGCCGCCCATCGAGGTGCCGATGATGTAGGTCTTGGATGGCGCGGCCAGCGTGCGCCCGTTGCGGCGCGCGATGTCGGAAAAGGCCAGCGCCAGCGCGTTGGTGTCTTCGACCCCGGCGCGCACGTCGTAGTAGTTGGTGCTGTAGCTCGACGCCGCCCAGGCATAGCCCTGGCTCAGCAGGTGGCGGCGGATCGCAGGCGGCGACACCGACAAATTTGGCCCGGTGCCGTTGTAGCCATGTGCATACATCACCAGCATCCCGTTCCAGTTCTTCGGCACCTCGACCTGATAGCCGGCCTTGCCCAGCACGCCCCACCAGCGGTCGCTGTCCGGGGCGCCGGACAGGGCGGCGAACGGCAGGCTGGCTTCGACCACGGCGTAGCTGCGCGTGTCTTGCGGGCGCTGCGCTTCGGGGCCGGTGGCGACCGGCGGCACGTCCTGCACCGGTGGTGGGGCGGGGGCGGGGCCGTCACTGTCGCCACAGGCGGACAGGACGAGCAGGGCAAGCAGGGACGGAAGGATGCGGCGGACGGGTGCTTGTCTCATTGAAGTCTCCAAGATTGTAGTTTTGCACAGCGAAATACGAAACCGCTGTGTGATTTATT
This sequence comes from Massilia sp. YIM B02443, assembly GCF_030411955.1. Taxonomy (GTDB): domain Bacteria; phylum Pseudomonadota; class Gammaproteobacteria; order Burkholderiales; family Burkholderiaceae_D; genus Telluria. The sequence continues at coordinate 16,932 of NZ_JASNRA010000010.1, read as the reverse complement.
GTAGAGACAATCGGTTGAGGCTGTAGCAGGATGTGGGCGCACAGGCAATGGCGCCAGCCTTACTCCCGAGGAGGCGGCTTGGCCGAGCGGCGGCAGCGTTCCGAGCAATATTTGACCTGGTCCCAGTCGCGCTCCCACTTTTTGCGCCAGCTGAACGGCAGAGCGCAGTGGGCGCAGATCTTTGTCGGCAGGTCGGACTTCTTGCGCATTTTCATGGCGATGATTGTAGCGCCCGGCCTTGCCAGCCGTGTCGTGGCCGCAAGGCACGGACAGGTACACTCGACCCATCGAAACCGTTGTCGAGGCAAGGATGCGTTATATGGATTTCAGTTCGTGGCAAGGCGCGATGACGACGCTGATCGGGCTTGCCGTGTTTACCTTGCTCGGCGTGGGTATCCGCATGCTCATGATGCAGACCATCCAGCAGCGGCGCGAGCGCATGAACCGCCAGATCAACGAGCGGCTCAAGACGCTGATTGCCGCCTACCGCACGCTGGGCGGCTCGTTCACCGGTCGCCTGACGGTCGATCCGACCCACCTGCGCGACCTGCGCGACCGGCCGCAGCCGGACGATCTGGCGCCGGACGATGCTCTAGCCAGCACCGACCGTTCGCGCCGCATCCGCGACGCGGTCGAAGGCGCGTTGGCGGACATCCTGCTGCTCGGCACCGAAGAGCATTGCCGGCTGGCGGGGCAGGCGGCGGCCGACCTGGCGGCCGGACGGCCGATCCACACCGCGGAGCTGGTGGTCAGCCTGCGCGGCTTCATCCGCAGCGCGCTAGACCTCGATCCGATGCCGGGCGACGTCGTGATTCCGGCACAGGGACCGACGCGCACCCAGGGTGGCGCCGGACGCGGCAAGGGCGATGGCGGGGGCGGTGGCAACAAGGGCGGCAATGGCGGCGCCGATAGCGGTGGCGGCATGGGCATGGGCATCGGAATGGGCTCGGGGTTCGGCGCGCGCGATGGCGGCCATGTGAGCTGATCCGGCCGCCTTACTGTTTCTGCGCCAGCTGCTCCGCCGCCAAGCGCTGCAATGCGCTGGCGGTGACGGCGTCGATCCCGAGTTCGCGCGCCACCGGTTCGGCGGCGCCGAGCGTGCGCGGATCGCGCCCGGTGACGTTGCCGAAGATGGTCAGCGCTTCCAGGTAGTAGCCGTGCGCGCTGCCGTGGTAGGCGTCGGGCGCCCACAGGTTGATCTTGCCGTCGGCGATGCCGTCGTAGGGATTGGCGTCGGCCACGCCGGCGGCGATGGCGCGGTTCCAGGCCTGGCCGACCGGGATCACGCTGCCGCTGTCGATGCCATGCGCGGCAGCTGCGGCGTCGTAGCCGCGGCGCAGGTCGAGCGCCATCCTGTCGATCGGCGCGCCAAGCCAGGGGCTGGCGTTCTTGTAGGTCAGGTCGGCGCGCGACCAGGTCGAGACCAGGCGGATGTCGACCTTCGGATTTTTGGCGCGCAATTCCTGTGCAAGGAGGCCCGTGTACTTGACCAGCAGGCCCGGGTCGCCCGGCTTGGCGGCGTCGAGCGTGCTGTAGCTTTGCAGCAGGACCACGTCGAACGGCTTGGCGATCACATCCAGTTTCTTGTCGTAGTGCGCATCCAGACCGGCGCCGCCCATCGTTTCCAGGCTCACCTCGTAGTTCAGGCCGGCCTGCACCGTCATCGCCTTGAACAGCGCCGGCACGCCGCCGATGTTGGTGCCGTTCAGGTCGGTGACGGTAGCTGGCCGGTACGACTGCACCAGCGGCGCGGCGCCGGCCGGGCTGCCGAAGATGAAGCTGTTGCCGACGAAAAGGATCCGGGTGGCGCTCGATGGCGTCGAATCCGGAGCAGGAGAGGTCGTGCAGCCCAGCGCCAGGGCGGCGAACAGGACTACGCCGGTGCGGCGCCAGGTGGCGGAAATGCGCATGGTTTGTTCTTTATTCGAGTGCTGCGGATGTGCATGAAAAGGGCTACCGCCGGCCAGCGGTAACCCTGCGTTGTGCCTGCCGGTATTCTACCCAGGCATCAGCCGTGACCGTTGCCGGCGTTCATGAGCGAACCCAGCGGGCCGCATCGGCATGCTGGTACTCGCAGCCCACCAGCAGCTTGTTTTCCAGCGCCTTGTGCGACAGCTGGAAAGCGACCACGTTCACCGTCGGGCGCACTTCGCGCCGGGCGGGTGAGTATTCCTCTTCCTTCAGCTTGAGCTTGCCGACCGCCTTGGCCATCGCTTCACCCGGCACCGCCAGCAGGATCCGGCCCGGCGTGACGACGACTTCCGACGATGCGTAGCCGAAGGCGGTCACCGGCTTGGGCAGTTGATAGACATCGGCCGACGGCGCGCCGTATTGCTGGGACGGCTTTGCAAAGGCCGCTTGCTGGGCCGTGAGCTGGCGCATCAGCGCCGGCAGTTCGCCGTCCTTGAGCTTGCAGGACATGGCGTTTTCGAGCAGCTGGGACTCTGCCGCAACGGCCCCGGCGGAACACACGGCAAGAAGAACGGCGGTGACGCTTTTCATCGTTGGCAAGGACAGCTGAGGTCTTTCCATGATCGACTCCTGAGTCAGGTTATCCAGGACGGGTAGTCCTGGCAAAAAAGTCCCACGTGAAAATGAACGGCTCAGCAATGGTAGCGCACTCGGGCGCTCTGCAAACGCTGGACGTGCTTAAGGTTACTTACCCCCTGAAAAACCGATTAGTCCAGCACAAACGCTCGCGCGATTGAAGGGCCGGGCTTTACCGTGCGCGCCATGCGCAGTGCATGATGGAGTCCGCTGCCCGTGATCGCCAACGGTCACCGGCCCACGAATTCAACTTTCTATGGAGACATGCATGCGATTCGTTCGAGGAGACGAGGTATCGGCCGGCAGCGCGACATGGTGGCTGGCGCGATTGCTGTTGCTGATGACGATGCTGTGGGCGGCCGGGGCGGCAATGGCGCAGCAGGTGGTGCACCCTGTCGATGCGGATAGCCGGCACGGCGGCCCGCCCCCGATCTATCGCGTGATCCAGCTCGCTCCCGGCGCCATCGCCGCCTATCCGGCCATCAACGCCAGCGGGCAGGTTGCCTTCACGATGGTCACCGGCCAGCGCACGGCGGCATTCTTCTATGACGGCGCCGCGGTGCGCGATATCGGCTCGCTCGGCGGCCTGCACGTTTATGCGCATGACCTGAACGACGCCGGCCAGATCGCCGGCACCTCGCTCGGCGCCGACGGCATCGAGCATGCCTTCGTCTGGAGCGCGGCGGGCGGCATGCTCGACCTGCAGGCCCAGCCGGGCGCGGGACGCTCGTATGCCCAGGCCATCAACCGGCGCGGCGTGGTCACCGGATCGTTCAACGATGCGGCGCGCCCGTTCCGCTGGAGCCGCGCCGGCGGCATGGAAGACCTGGGCATCGCACCCGGCCTGCCGGAACCTGCCTCCGGCATGGCGCTCAACGACGCCGGCCTGGTCGCGGGCCGGGTCACGCTCGAGGACCGGTATGGCGACCCCTACCACCGCGCCTTCGTCTGGAGCCGCGCGCACGGCATGGTCGACATCGACACGCTGGGCAGCGTCGAGTCGACGCCGGTGGCGGTCGGCGCCGGGGGCGAGGTGGCGGGCAACCGGGTCGCCGTGGCGGACGATGGCGGCCACCGCCCGTTCCTGTGGACGCGTGCCGGTGGCATGGTCGACCTCGGCATCGGCCGCGGCGCCAGCGCGTGGGTGAACGCGATGACGCCCGGCCTGCACATCGCGGGCGGCATCGCTTATGCCGACGGCCGCCAGCGCGCGATGTCGTGGACGCGGTCGGGCGGCATGCGCGAACTGGGCACGCTGGGCGGGCGCACCTCGGCCGCGCGCGCCGTCAACGCCAGGGGGCAGATCGTCGGTTTTGCCGAAGACAGGAACGGCGCCATGCGCGCCTTCGTCTGGAGCGCCGGCGTCGGCATGCGCGACCTGAACCGGCTGCTGCGCGATGCGCCGCGCGGGCTGGTGATCGATCATGCGCTGGCGATCAACGACAGCGGGGCGATCGTGGCCAGTTCGAACGTCGGGCTGGTGCTGCTCAGACCGTAACCGGAAAACCCTCGTATTTTTCCGTGTCCGCGAATTGCCGGTGTGTGGGCGGATCATACTCAAACTCGCTCAGCGCGATTGTCCAGTGGTAAGCTAGTCATGTTGCCACTTCTTGCCTGAAGGAGTTTCATGAAACCGCTCTTCTCTTCCGACGAGGAAGCGAACGCCGCATCCGCTTCGTCCGCGACGCCTGCGCCTGCCCTTGCGCCCGCGCCTGCCTCTGCGCCGGCCTTCCCGCCGCTGCTCGATCCTGCCCGCGCAGCGGACGCGCTGCCGGCCATGCGTCCGGAAGCGAGCGCGCCGCCGCCGGTCCGGGTCGACATCTCCGGCATCGACGACAAGGCGATCGAAGGCCTGGGCGGCAATACCGGCGCCGGCGTGGCCAAGGTGTCGGCCAAGCTGCTCGGCACCGTGCGCGCGTCCGACGCCGACGTGTTCGGCACCCAGCTGAACGAACTGATCGCCACCTCCAAGGGCCTGGACCCGGCCAAGCTGCGCTCCGGCGGGCTGCTGTCGCGCGTCAGCAATATGTTCGGCTCGGTCAAGGAAAAGATGCTGTCGCAGTACCAGGTGGTCGAGTCGCGCATGGACACCCTGGTCGGCGAGATGACGCGCCACGCCAACGTGCACCGCGCGCGCATCCAGGACTTCGACGAGATGTACAAGGGCCTGGAGATGTACTACCAGGGCCTGGACGCGGACGTGCGCAAGGGCGAGGAATGGGCCGGCCGGCTGCGCCAGGCGGTGGCGCAACAGGCGGCGCCAGGCAACGCCTTCGAAGCCCAGCAGGCGACCGAACTCAAGCGCCGCCTGGAGCGGCTCGAAAAGCGCATCGACGACCTGCGCCGCGCCATGCTGATGGCCACGCAGATGGTGCCGCAGATCCGCCTGTCGCAGGACAATGCGCGCGCGCTGACCGACACCTTCACCGACATCGTCAACGTCTCGATCCCGGCCTGGCGCAACGTGTTCTCGCTGTACCTGCTGCAGCTGGAAGCCAAGCAGAGCGCGGCGGTGGCGAACGCCGCCTACGACGCCACCGACGCCGCCTTCCGCGCCCAGGCCGACATGCTGCTGGAAAATACCGAGACCGTGGCGCGCGCCAAGCAGCGTTCGCTGGTCAGCCTGGAAACGGCCCAGCACGTGCAGACCCAGCTGGTGACGGCGTTCGACAAGCTCGAACAGATCTCGAACGAAGGCCAGCAGCGCCGCCGGGACGAGTTGCCGAAACTGCAGGAGCTGGAGCGCGAGCTGATCGCCCGCTTCTCCCCGGCTGCCGTGTAAGCGCATGGGCCGCGATGGCGGCCCTGGCCCTTGCTCACCGCAGCGACCAACTCATCATCACCAAGAAAGGAACCCCATGTCGACGACGCTCGAAACCGGCCACCGCATCAACCTCGAAAAAACCGCACCGGGCTTGAAGCGCGTTCGCATCGGCCTCGGGTGGAAGGTCAACGCGGCCGAGGGCCAGGCGTTCGACCTCGATTCGTCGGTCTTCCTGTGCCGGAAGGACGCCAACGACGACCCGGTCATGATCAGCAACGCCCACTTCGTCTACTACAACCACACCACCTCGCCGGACGGCGCCGTGGTGCACTCGGGCGACAACCGCACCGGCGACAAGGCCGGCGACGACGAAGTCATCACCGTCGACCTGGCGCGCGTCGATGCGGCCGTGATGGAGATGCCGATCGTGGTCACCATCCACGAGGGCGAAGCGCGCAAGCAGAACTTCGGCCGCGTGTCGGGCGCCTACGTCAAGATCTACAACGACGAAACGGGCGAGGAGATCGCCCAGTACAACCTGACCGAAGACTATTCGGACAAGACCGCGCTGCAGTTCGGCTCGCTGTACCGGCGCGATGGCGAATGGCGTTTCCACGCCGTCGGCGCCGGTTTCAAGCTGAACCTGGCGACCTTCATCCGCAAGCTCGGCGGAACCGTCTGAGGAGCGTGCGCGCCGCAGCCTGCCCTTGCATGCGGGCGCCGGCGCGTCGCGCAGTGAAGTAGCCGATGACACACCAGAAGCCCAAGGCATTCGATTTCGGCGCAGAACCCGAGGCGCCTGCAGATCCAGTCGGCAGTGCGGCCGGTAGTTCGGTCGTTCCGCAGGCGTTCGACTTCGGCGACGCAGCAGCGCCAACGCCGGCAGCGAGCAGCAGTCCTCCCAAGGCGCTGTCGTTCGACGATCTCCCTCCGACGCCCGCATCCTCGGGCGTCACCGCGAAAAGCGCAGCCAGGGCGTTGTTCGACAGCGAAGACCATCCGGCGGTGCGCGACGCGCTGGCGCAGGCCCGGGCCGAGTATCCGGCCTTGTTCGCGCAGTCGGAAGGGCGGCTGGCGACGCTGTTCCGGCGCATCCTGCCGGTCAGGCTGTCGCTCGTCACGCAATGGGCGGAAGCGCCGCTGATGGAGCAGGCTTCCTTGCTCCAGCCGATCACCGAGCTGGTGCTCAAGTTCACGCAGATGGCGGTGCCGGCGCTGCTCGGGAACGCGCTCGAGAGCACGCGCGCGCCGAGCGGCATGTTCGGCAAGCTGCTGCGCCGTCCGACGCCGCCGGCGATGTACCGGCCGGCGCTGACCTCGGCGCGCGAGCAGCTGCTGCAGCTGCTGGCCGACAGCGAGGTCGCCGTGCGCAACCTGGAAGCATCGGCGCGCAACCTGACCCTGCACGGCGCCGTGCTGGCAGTGGTGTCGCACCTGGCCGGCGGCACCCCGGACGCCACCTTGCTCGACGCGCTGGCGCAGCGCCGCACGCTGATCCAGCAGGCGGTGCGCCAGGCCGAGCTGTCGATATTGCACATGGGGCAGGTGCGCCAGCAGGCCGCGGACCTGATCGGGCAGGTGTCGTCGTTCCTGACCGTGACCTTGCCGGCGCTGGAGATGGCGCAGGCGCAGCGCGAATAATGTAAAAACGCCACCCGAAGGTGGCGTTCTGCGTGCTGCTTGTGCTTAGTTCTTCTTCTGCGCCGCGATCCAGCGATCCGTCGCCGCTTCCAGCACGTCGAGCGGCACCGCGCCATGCGACAGCACCTCGTTGTGGAAGGCGCGCAGATCAAAATCCTTGCCGAGCGTCTTCTCGGCGCGGGTGCGCAGTTCGCGCAGCTTCAGCTCACCGATCTTGTAGCTCAGCGCCTGGCCCGGAATCGCGATGTAGCGCTCGACTTCCTGCACCGCCGTCACCTCGTCCTGCGGCACGTTGTCGCGGAAGTAGGCGATCGCCTGCTCGCGCGTCCAGCCTTTCTCATGCACGCCGGTATCGACCACCAGGCGCACGGCGCGCCAGATCTCCGCGGTCAGGCGGCCCACCCACTGCCACGGATCGTCGTACATGCCGATTTCCTGGCCCAGCATTTCGCTGTACAGGCCCCAGCCCTCCGAGAACGCGGTGGTGCCGCCGAGACGGCGGAAGGCCGGCAGGCCTGTGGTTTCCTGCGCCAGACTGCGCTCGAAGTGGTGGCCCGGAATCGCCTCGTGCAGGAAGAAGGCGTTGGTGGTGAAGCGGGTGCGCGTTTCCGGCTTGTAGGCGTTGAAGTAGAAGATGCCGGGACGCTTGCCGTCGACCGAGCCGCGCTGGTACGAGGCCGGCGCCGCGCTCACTTCGCGGAACGCCTCCACGGGGCGAATCTCGAATGGCGCCTTCGGCACGCGCGCGAACAACTGGCCGACCTTGGATTCGACCTGCGGACGCAGCGCCTCGTAGGCCGCCAGGATTTCTTCGCGCGACTTGAAGCGCAGTTCGGGCGAGGTGTTCAGGTGCTCGAAGAACTGCTTGAGCGTGCCCTGGAAGCCGACGCGCACCTTGGCTTCTTCGAACTGGGCGCGGATGCGCGCCACTTCCGAAAGGCCGATGTCGTGGATCTGGGCCGGGGTCAGGTCGGTGGTGGTCGACTGGCGCGCCAGGAAGGCGTACCAGTCCTTCCCGCCCGGCAGGGCCCCGATGCCGGCGCTGTCGCGGCCGGCCGGCAGGTAGGTGTCCTTCATGAAGGACAGCAGCTTGCGGTTGGCCGGTGCCAGCTGCTCGCGCACCAGCTTGCCGTAGGCATCCGTCAGGCGCGCCTTGTCGGTGGCGCTGAACGAGGCCGGGAATTTTTTGGTCGGCCCCATGTAGGTGCTGGTGGCCAGGTCGTCGCTGCCGACGTTTTCCAGCTGCGGCAGCACGCGCTTGATGAGCGCCTTCGGCATCACCACGCCCTGCTTGATCCCGAGGCGCATGTCGGCGATCAGGTTGTCCACCGCCGGCGCGTAGCCGACCGCGCGCTTGAGCCAGTTCTCGTAATCCTGCACGGTCTGGAACGGCTGCGTCGATGCGCCCGAACCCAGCTGCGCCATCATCAGGTGCAGGCCCGAGAACTGGTTCACCGGCGCCAGATGCGATGGGAAGCGCAGACCGTCCAGGACCTGCTGCAGGCGGTAGCGCAGCAGGTCATAGCTGATGCGGTCTTCCGGCGGCAGCGGGCTCGGATCGTATCTGGCGGTCTGCGCGAGGTATTTCTCGGCCAGCGCGCGGCTTTGCGCGCGGCCTTCGGCGGACGAGGTGACGCCGAAGCGGTCGTTGTAGCGCGCGTCGCCGTTGAAGGTGGCGGCGATCGGATTCTCGCGCAGGTAGTCTTCCCAGTAGTCGGCATACAACTGGTTCATCTTTTCCGGCGTGGCGGGCGTCTTGACCTGGGCCATGGCGGGGAGGGCGGCGCACAGCAGGGCGGACAGGAGCAGGGGCAGGGAACGGGTCATGGTCTCTCTTGGTAATCGTAGCGATGCAAGAATAGCATGGCCCGATTGCCCGGCCGCGGCGTCACGCCGGGTCTGGCAGCGGCAGCGGCGTCACCGTCACCTGCACCTCGAGCGTTTGATTGCCGCCGCCCAGCACGATGCCGCGCATCGGCGTGACGTCGCTGAAGTCGCGCCCCCAACCCAGCGTGATGTGTTCGTGCCCGACCAGGCAGCGGTTGGTGGGATCGAAGTCGATCCAGCCCAGCGCCGGACAAAACACCGAGACCCAGGCATGCGAGGCGTCGGCGCCGATCAGGCGCGGCTGGCCCTCGGGCGGGTGGTTCAGGATGTAGCCGCTCACGTAGCGCGCCGGCAGGCCCAGGCTGCGCAGGCAGCCGATCATCAACTGGGCGAAATCCTGGCACACGCCGCGCCGGCCGCGCAGCACCTGTTCCAGCGGAGTCGCGATGTCGGTCGCCGTGGCGTCGAAGGCGAAGTCGCCGAAGATGCGGTGGGTCAGGTCCAGCGCCGCCTCCAGTTGCGGGCGGCCGGGCGTGAAGCTCGTGCGGGCGTACGCTTCCAGCTCGGGGAACGGATCGACGTGCGGCGACGGGTACAGGTAGCGGCAGGCTTCCAGCGTCGCCGTGCTTCGTTCCCAGGTCATCATGTCGCGCACGCTTTCCCACGGCAGCGACGTCGCCAGCACGCCCAGCCCGGGCCGCGTGCGCAGCGCCACCGCCGATTCGGCATGCACCAGCAGGCTGTCGTGCGGCGCGGTGACCGTCACGTGGCGCGTCAGGTTGCCGAAGAAATCGACGCCGTCATGGCTGCTGCCCGCGGCCGGCTCGACCCGGATCAGGGTCGATTCCGTCTGCTGGTGGCGGAACGAACGCGGCGTCAGGTGCAGGTATTGCTGCGACAGGGTCACCGTGCTCGCGTAGTCGTAGCGGGTCTGGTGCAGCACGCGGTAGCGCGCGCAGGGCGGGGCCATGGCAGCCTGCTCGTTGGTGGGGCTCATGCGGCGCGATCCTTGTTGCGGCCGGTGTCGGTATAGCTGAAGAACTGCACGCTGACCTGCTCGGACACGGTTGCGCTGGCCTGTCCGATCCGGTTCAACAGGTCGCTCAGCAGCGCGTTGCCATGGCTCAGGTCGCGGCCGGGATCGAGCGCGGCCAGTTCGTGCCGGAGCGGCGCGATCAACTTGCCGCCGCAGGGGCCCTGGGTTTGCGCGATCTTGTTCAGCGTGCTCAATAGCCCGTTCATCTGGAACAGGATCGAGCGTGGATTGGTGTCGTCGAGCAGCAGCAGGTCGAGCACCGGCAGCCATTCGGGCCGGGCGCGGTAGCGGGTGCGGTAGGTGAGAGTGCTGTCGGACAGTTCCAGCAGCCAGTCGAGGTCGCCGTCCTGGCCCATGGCCAGCGCGCGCTGCAGCGCCAGGCTCTGGAATTGCAGCCGTTCCAGGCGCCGCCCGAGCGACATGAAATGCCAGCCGAGGTCGCGCGTCATGCCGTCCAGCGCGAACCCGCCCACCGTCATCAGGGCCGCGATGGCGTCGTCGAGGATGGTCATCACGTCCGATGGCGACGGCCGCTCGCCCGGCGCGGCGGCCGGCTGCGCCATCCGGTTCAGCGCGCGCCAGTGGTCGACCGAGAAGCGTTCGTGCAGGTGGTCGGCGGTGCGGTGCAGCTGCTGCTGCTGGCGCGCCAGCCCGGGAACGGCGGGCGAGACCACCGCCAGCCGCAGGGCCGACTCGATCTCGGCATCGCTGAAGATGGCGGCTGCCTGGTCCTGTGCGGCCGGCCTGGCGCCGGCGTCGAGCAGGCCGCACCAGATGCACAGCGCTTCCACGGTCGGCCATTCCGCGCCGCGCTGGTCGAAGCGCTCGTTGAACAGGATGTCGAGCGCGACCCGCAGCAGGCGCGCGATGTTCTCGCAGCGTTCCGAGTGACGTCCGAACCACAGCAGGTTTTCCGCGGTCCGGCTCGACAGGCTGGCGTCTTCGCGCACCAGGTTTCCTGCCGCGATGGCGGGCCGTTGCAGGCGGTGCGGCGCGGGCCGGGCGCGCGCCTGGACCCAGGTGTCCTTGCTGGCGCCGCCCATCTGCATCGACAGCACGCGCGTATCGGGCCCGGTCGCGACCCGGGTCAGGCCGCCCGGCATCACCACGTAGCCGTTCGGGGTGGCGCAGGCGAACACCCGCAGGCCGATGGCGCGCGCGCGCAGTCCCGGCGCATTGCCGTCACCCTGACCGTCCTGCCACACCGGCGCCAGCGAGCGCCGCACCACTTCCTGGGCCAGGTAGTCGTTCGGCCTGGCGCGCAAAGCCGCGACCAGGGCCGCGCGCGCTTCGGCGTCGAGGTGGCGGCCGAACACCGAGGCCTGCCCCGTCTTCGGCGCCGTGGGCTTGATCACCATGCGGTCGAGTTCACGGACAACGGTGTCCAGCGCGGCCGGCTCGCCGCACCACCAGGTGGCGACCGACGGCATGTTCAAAGGCTCGCCCAGCAGGCGCTGGCACAAGGCCTGCAGGTAGCCGAACAGGACGCCCGACTCGAGCAGGCCGGAACCGAGGCTGTTGGCGACCAGCACATTGCCGCGCTGCGCGGCGTGCGTCAGCCCGGCCACGCCCTGCAGCGATGCGTCCAGTTCCAGCGGGTCGCAGCAGTCGTCGTCGACCCGGCGCATGATCACGTGCACGCGCTGCAGGCCGGCCAGCGTCTTGAGGTACACCACACCGTCGCGCACGGTCAGGTCGCCGCCTTCGACCAGCGGCAGGCCGAGGTGGCGCGCCAGGTAGGCCTGTTCGTAGTGGCTGCCGGTGCGCTCGCCGGGCGTGAGCAGCACGACCAGCGGCATCTCGCCGTCCGCCAGCGGCGCCGGCGCGTCGCCGCCGGCCGCGCACAGCCGGCCCCAGTGCACCATGCTGTCGCGCATGGTGGCGAAGAAGGGACTCAGCGGCTGCACCTTCAGCTGGCGCAGCAGGTCGGGGAAGGTGGGCGCGATGATGGCGCGGTTTTCCAGCGCATAGCCGGCGCCGGACGGGGCCTGGGTACGGTCGGCCATCACCCACCAGCGCCCGTCGGGGCCCCGCACGAGGTCGGCCGCATAGGAGTGCAGGGCGACGCCGTCAAGGTGCGGCATGCCGTGGCAGGGGCGCAGGAAACCGGCATGGCCGTGCACCAGCGCCGGCGGCAGCAAACCTTCGGCCAGCAGCGCCTGCTCCCCGTAGAGGTCGCCCAGGATCCGGTTGAGCAGGGTGGCGCGCTGGACGATCGCGGCCTCGATCCCGCTCCATTCCTCGTGCGGCAGGACCAGCGGCAGCACGTTCAGGTCCCATGGGCGCCGCTTGCCGTCGGCGTCGGCCGGGACGTTATAGGTGACGCCGTTTTCGCGCACCTGGCGCCGCACCATGTCGAGGCGCTGGCGCATCATGGCGGGCGCTTCGTGCTCCAGGCTGGCCAGCAGCGCGCGCCAGTGCGCGCGTGGCGCCCCGCCGGGGTCCAGCAATTCATCGTAGCCTTCCGGTGCGGCGAGATAGGAAGCGAGCAGGGAGTCGGGCATCGAGGCTGGCGAGTTGATAGGCAGGAATGGAACGATAGGGGAAACCGGCGGCCAACGCAAATGGCGTCTCGTCTGGCGGGCCGGTCAATGATAATTTCAATAGTATTTAGGCATCATTCGTACCCGCCATATAATGGGCCTTCGTGTAGGCGCGCGGACCTGGCACGCATCTTGATCGCACTTATGGCAGGAGGAACCGATGCCGAACTTTTATAACGAAATGTATGCCAGCGGGGGTGCCGTGCGGCCGCACTACGACGCCTTCGCCCGCTGGCTGGCCCAGCAGCCTCCCGGCCTGATCGACCAGAAGCGGGCCGAAGCCGAACTCACCTTCCAGCGGGTGGGCATCACCTTTGCCGTGTACGGCGACAACGCCGGCAAGGAGCGCCTGATCCCGTTCGACATCGTCCCGCGCGTGATCGATGCCGCCGAGTGGAGCAAGCTGCAGGCCGGCCTGAAGCAGCGCGTGACCGCGCTCAACCGCTTCCTGCACGACGTCTACCACGAGCAGGCCATCCTGAAGGCCGGTGTCATCCCGAGCGAACAGATCCTGAACAACGCCCAGTACCGGCCGGCCATGCAGGGCATCAAGGTGCCGTCCGACATCTATGCCCACATCGCCGGGGTCGACATCGTGCGCGCCGGCGAAGGCGAGTTCTACGTGCTGGAAGACAACCTGCGGGTGCCGTCGGGCGTCTCGTACATGCTGGAAAACCGCAAGATGATGATGCGGCTGTTCCCGGAACTGTTCGCCAGCAACCGGGTGGCGCCGGTCGAGCATTATCCCGACCTGCTGCTCGACAACCTGCGCTCGGTGGCGCCCGAGGCCGGCCGCGAGCCGACCGTGGTCGTGCTCACCCCCGGCATGTACAACTCGGCCTATTTCGAGCACGCCTTCCTGGCCCAGCAGATGGGCGTGGCGCTGGTGCAGGGGCAAGACCTGTACGTGGCCGACGACACCGTCTACATGCGCACCACGCGCGGGCCGCGGCGGGTCGACGTCATCTACCGCCGCATCGACGACGACTACCTCGACCCGCGCGCGTTCCGCCCCGAATCCACGCTCGGCGTGCCGGGCCTGCTGGAGGCGGTGCGCAAGGGCCGGGTCGGCCTGGCCAATACCATCGGCACCGGCGTCGCCGACGACAAGTCGATCTATCCGTATGTGCCGGACATGATCGAGTTCTACCTGGGCGAAAAGCCGATCCTGAACAACGTGCCGACCTACCAATGCCGCAAGAAAGACGACCTGGCCTATACGCTGGCCAACCTGTCCGAGCTGGTGGTGAAGGAAGTGCACGGCGCCGGCGGCTACGGCATGCTGGTCGGGCCCGCTTCCACGAGCGCCGAGGTCGAAGCTTTCCGCCAGCGCCTGCTGGCGAATCCGGACGGCTACATCGCCCAGCCCACGCTGGCGCTGTCGGCCTGCCCGACTTTCGTGGACGCCGGCATCGCGCCGCGCCACATCGACCTGCGCCCGTTCGTCCTGTCGGGCAAGACGGTCACGATGGTGCCGGGCGGGCTGACCCGGGTGGCATTGCAGGAAGGCTCGCTGGTGGTCAACTCGTCGCAGGGCGGCGGCACCAAGGACACCTGGATATTGGAGAACTAGCATGTTGAGCCGTACCGCAGACCACTTGTTCTGGATGGCGCGCTATACCGAGCGCGCCGAGAACACCGCCCGCATGCTCGACGTGCGGGTCCAGTATTCCCTGATGCCGCAATCGGCGCAGGCCGAGCAGCAGGGCTGGCGCACCATGCTGGGCGTATCGGAACTGGTGCAGCAGTTCGACGCCAAGTACGACGCGCTGACGCAGAAAAACGTGATCGACTTCATGGTGCGCGATCCGGACAACCTGTCGTCGATCGTCAGCTGCCTGCGCGCCGCGCGCGAGAATGCGCGCGCCGTGCGCGGCAGCCTGTCGACCGAGGTGTGGGAGACCGAGAACACCACCTGGCTGATGCTGCAGCAGCACCTCAAGACACGGCTGTACGAAACCAACCCAAGCCAGTTCCTGGAATGGGTCAAGTACCGCTCGCACATGTCGCGCGGCGTCACGCTGGGCACCATGTTCCAGGACGAGGCGCTGAACTTCATCCGCCTCGGCACTTTCCTGGAGCGGGCCGACAACACGGCGCGCATCCTCGACGTCAAGTTCCGTTTCCTGGATTCCGATACGGCCGACACGGTGCAAGCCGGGGCCCAGGGCGAGTTCTATTACCTGGCGGCGCTGCTGCGTTCGGTGTCGGCGTTCGAGGCCTACCGCAAGGTCTACCGCGACGCGATCACGCCGCCGCGCGTGGCCGCGCTGCTGATCCTGCACCAGAAGATGCCGCGCTCGCTGGTGGCGTGCATGGCCGGGGTGGTGGCCAACCTGCGCGACGTGCGCAACGACCTGTCCGGCGACACCGAGCGCCTGGCGGAAGAGTTGTACGCGATGCTGCAGGGGGCGACCATCGAGGGCATCCTGGAGGAAGGACTGCACGCGTTCATGACGCGCTTCCTGGCGTCGGTGGATGCGCTGGGCAATGGGATCGGGCGCGACTTTTTGATTCCGGTGGCGCCGCCGCTGGAAGATGAGGTTCCGCTGCAGACGCAGTCGCAAACGCAGACGATGGGGACGCAGACGCAGTCGCAAACTCAGACGCGTTGAACGTGCAGCGCGCCAGTCGATGGCGCGCCGTCTTTACATGGTGCCGCTCAGGCCGTGGCCTTGTCTGGCGCTCTGTTGAGCTGCGCACGCACCACCTTGTGCACGAATCCCAGCTTATCCAGCACCGGCGTGCTGAGCGTGAATGGATACGAGTCCGGCATCCCGATGCTGCGGTTCAGGCTATTGAGCACGTAGGTCAGCGCGAACCAGTCGTGCACGGTGTCGTCGAACGCATCCTTCCTGGTCGGCAGGGTGATGTCGTCCAGCACCGGCTCGTCGGCCTTGCGCGGCTTGAGCTGCAGCCCGCACGAATGCGCCGTCTCCAGCGTGTCGAGCATGTGCAGGTAGTGGGCCCAGGTCTCGGCCCAGTCTTCCCAGGGGTGCGAGCTGGCGTAGCTGCTGACGAAACGCGCCGCCCAGTCCTGCGGCGCGCCGTTGGCGTAGTGGCGCTTCAGCGCCTCGCCGTAATCCTGGCGCTCGTCGCCGAACAGGGCGCGGTATTCGTCGATCCACGCGCTGCCGACCACCAGCCGGTCGAAATAATAGTGTCCGCTCTCGTGGCGGAAGTGTCCCAATAACGTGCGATAGCGTTCGTGCATCTGTTCGCGCGTACGCTCACGCTCGGCCGGGTCGGCTTCGGCGATGTTCAGCGTGATCACGCCATTGGCGTGGCCGGTCATCACGGCCTGGTCCGAGACGCCGTCTTCCAGGAACTGGAAGGCCAGGCCGGTTTCCGGTTGCGCTTCCTTCGACGCCGGGGTCAGGTTCAGCGTCGCCAGCGAGAACAGCAGGCGGCGCTTGGCGGCTTCCAGGCGCGACCACAGGATGCGGTTCTTTTCCGACGACAGCGCGGGAATCACGACGGTCAGCTGGCACGATTCGCACAGGTCGTGCGGATCGTCCGCAGGCAGCATCCAGTTGCAGACATCGTGCTGCACATAATTTGCGCACTGCTTGTACAGCTTGCCTTCGTCGTTGCGGTGCAGACTGCGCCATTGACCTGATTCGGTCTGCACGAAGGCGTTGACGCTGCGCGTCTCTGGTTGGTAGCCAAGCGTGCTCTGGCAGTTGAAGCACAGGGTGTTTTCGAAGAAGATTTGTTGTGCGCAATTGTCGCAGTGAAAGGTTCTCATGTCAGTGCCGGGTGGGAACGGTTGAGTGTGTAAATATTGGTAATTTATCAGTAAATTTCAACCCGGCAGGCGCGTGTAAGACTGCGCCGCATATGGCGTGCGCGGGCGGAGCGGGGAGGGCGTGGCGCCAGTCATGCGCGCTCCGTTTTATCCAGGGCGGATGAAGAATCCTCGATACAAGAGTGCTGTTAGAATTTGCGTTCGTCTTCGATATCCATTTCTGGAGTGCACAAATCCTGCGTTTTCTGATCACTGCCGTGCTACGTTCGCCAAAGCTGGCGGCCGCCGTTGTCTTGTGCCTGCTGGTCGCGCTGGCAGGGACGATGACCTATACCGGTTTCCTTGTCGTCGGGGTGTTGGCCGATTACCTCGACACGGGCCGCTTCCTGGCGGGACTGCTGCTGGGCGCGCTGCTGGCACGCTTCCCCCGGGTCAGCCAAGGCAAGCTGAGCATGGTTGGGCTCTTGCCCAAACCTGTCCGGCGACCGCTCATCATTGGTTTGCTTGCACTGTGCTTGCTGCACTTCGTGACGCAAGGCGAGCTTGTTTCCGCAGCGTTTACCGGTTTCGCTACGGCGTTTCTTCTCACCTTCCCATGGTTGAGGCGAACCGTGTTCGATCGCCTGCGCTCGTCTGTCTTCAAGTTCGCTGGGCGTACCGCTCCCCAACGCGATGATCACATGGTGATCGACGGTGAATTCAGGGAGAGGAAGGATTGAGGACGGGGCGCAGGCGTTGACCTTCGAAAACAAAAACGCCGACCTGCATGGGTCGGCGTTTTCGCTTGAATCTTGGTGGCCCGGGGCGGAATCGAACCACCGACACA
>NZ_JASNRA010000001.1 GCF_030411955.1 Massilia sp. YIM B02443 | reverse complement strand
CAAGATACAAGGGTTGGCGGCTCCGCCGCCGACGCGTTCAACCAGCGTGTGAACGGACGACCGGGCGCCTCAGTTCGCCCCGCGTCCCCCGCTCATATGCAGATCGACCACCTTCATGATCTCCAGCGTGAGATCGAGGTCGAACTCCCCCGACGCCAGCGCCGCAGCCAGTTGCTGTTGCGGCACGCCGACCGCCGCCGCCAGCGCCGGCAAGCCAGGCGCCTGCGCCACCGCGCTCAAGGCCGCGGCAACGACGTCGCCCTCGCCATCTTCGAAGGCATCGGCCAGGCAATCGGCGATCGCATCGAGCGAATCCAGGCTGGCAGGGTCGATCGAGGAATTCGGTTGGGTCATGGGATAACTCTTTCTAAACGCGCGCTCAGTGCTGCGCCGCGCCTTCCTTCTTCGGCGCCTTCACCGGCGGCACGGTCATCGATTCGACCGGCTGCTCGTCCTTGCGCAGCACCTGCACGAAGATTTCATTCTGCTTGATCATGCCCAGCTCGTAGCGGGCGCGCTCCTCGACCGCGCCGGTGCCTTCCTTCAGGTCGCGCACTTCGGAGTCGAGCTTGCCGTTGCGGGCAGTGAGCTGTTCGGTCTTGAGGCGGGTGGCCTCGACCTGGTCGCGCATGTCGGCCACGTTCAGCCAACCGCCCTTGCCGAGCCAGAGCGGATACTGGATCAGGACGAGCAGGAAAGCGAGGGCGATCGTGATGAGGCGCATGGCGTAACGGATAACGTCGACAAGCCGGCGGGCGGCGACGGAAACGGCCTGGCCGTCCGCCCCCGCCCGCCGGCCGGGTGATTACTTCAGGTTGTAGAAGGCGTCGCGGCCCGGGTAGCTGGCGATGTCGCCCAGGTCTTCCTCGATGCGCAGCAGCTGGTTGTACTTGGCCATGCGGTCCGAACGCGACATCGAGCCAGTCTTGATCTGCAGGGCGTTCAGGCCCACCGCGATGTCGGCGATGGTCGAGTCCTCGGTCTCGCCGGAACGGTGCGAGATGACGGCGGTGTAGCCGGCGCGCTTGGCCATCTCGATGGCGGCGAAGGTCTCGGTCAGGGTGCCGATCTGGTTGATCTTGATGAGGATCGAGTTGGCGATGTCCTTCTGGATGCCCTCTTTCAGGATCTTGGTGTTGGTGACGAACAGGTCGTCGCCGACCAGCTGCACTTTCTTGCCCAGCACCGAGGTCAGGTGCGCCCAGCCGGCCCAGTCGCCTTCGTGCATCGCGTCCTCGATCGAAATGATCGGGTACTTGTCGCACCAGGTGGCGAGCATGTTGGTGAAGTCTTCTGCGGACAGACGCAGGCCGCCCTCGCCTTCCAGCACGTAGGCGCCTTCCTTGTAGAACTCGCTCGCGGCACAGTCCAGGCCCAGGGCGATGTCCTGGCCCGGCACGTAGCCGGCCTGCTCGATCGCCTGCATGATCAGCTTGATCGCTTCTTCATGGTTCGCGACCGACGGAGCGAAGCCGCCTTCGTCGCCGACGGCGGTGTTCAGGCCCTTCGAATGCAGGATCTTTTTCAGGGTGTGGAACACCTCGGCGCCGTAGCGCATCGCTTCCTTGAACGACGGGGCGCCGATCGGGATGATCATGAATTCCTGGATGTCCAGGTTGTTGTCGGCGTGCGCGCCGCCGTTGATGACGTTCATCATCGGCACCGGCATCTGCATCGCGCCCGAACCGCCGAAGTAGCGGTACAGCGGCAGGCCGGCCTCTTCGGCGGCGGCCTTGGCCACGGCCATGGAGACTGCCAGCATGGCATTGGCGCCCAGGCGGCTCTTGTTTTCGGTGCCGTCGAGATCGATCAGGGTGCGGTCGAGGAAGGCTTGCTCATTGGCGTCCAGGCCCATGATCGCTTCGGAGATCTCGGTGTTGATATTCTCGCAGGCTTGCAGCACGCCCTTGCCGAAGTAACGCTTCGGGTCGCCGTCGCGCAGTTCGATCGCTTCGCGCGAACCGGTCGAGGCGCCCGACGGCACCGCGGCGCGGCCCATCACGCCCGATTCCAGCAGCACGTCGCATTCGACGGTCGGGTTACCGCGCGAGTCAATGATTTCGCGGCCGATGATATCAACGATAGCACTCATGTTTCTCAGTCTCCAGAAGGTGGGAAATCTTAAGCAGTTACGCTTATTTACGTGCGACGGGAGCGCCCAGCCGCAGGGCTGCTCCCGCAAATACTGATTACTTGAACTTGGTTTCCATGAAACCGGTCTTCTTGACGATGCGGTCGAGTTCGACCAGCGTCGTCAGGAGTTCCTTCATGTGACCCAGCGGCACCGCGTTCGGGCCGTCCGACATCGCATTCGCCGGATCCGGGTGGGTTTCCATGAACAGGCCGGCAATGCCCGCCGCCACGGCCGCGCGCGACAGCACCGGCACGTGTTCGCGCTGGCCGCCCGACGAGGTGCCCTGGCCGCCCGGCAGCTGCACCGAGTGGGTGGCGTCGAACACCACCGGGCAGTTCGATTCGCGCATGATGGCCAGGCCGCGCATGTCCGACACCAGGTTGTTGTAGCCGAACGAGGCGCCGCGTTCGCAGGCCATGAAGTTGTCCTCTTCCAGGCCCGCTTCGCGCGCGGCGGCGCGGGCCTTGTCGATCACGTTCTTCATGTCGCCAGGGGCCAGGAACTGGCCCTTCTTGATGTTGACCGGCTTGCCCGAACGCGCGCAGGCGTTGATGAAGTCGGTCTGGCGGCACAGGAAGGCCGGGGTCTGCAGCACGTCGACCACGCTGGCGACTTCCGGGATCATCTCTTCGTCATGCACGTCGGTCAGGACCGGCACGCCGATCTCGCGGCGCACGTCGGCCAGGATCTCCAGGCCCTTCTCGCGGCCCGGGCCGCGGAACGACTTGCCCGACGAGCGATTGGCCTTGTCGAACGACGATTTATAGATGAACGGGATGCCCAGCGCCGACGTGATTTCCTTCAGCGTGCCGGCGGTGTCCATCGCCATCTGGCGCGATTCGATCACGCAGGTGCCGGCGATCAGGAAGATCGGGTGCTCGAGGCCGACGTCGAATCCGGCGAGTTTCATGCTGCGTCTCCTTGGACGGCCACTGCATTAGCGGCGGTGTTGGTGTTCGATGCCTGGTGCGCCAGCGCTGCCCGGATGAACGAGGTGAACAGCGGGTGGCCGTTGCGCGGCGTCGACTTGAATTCCGGGTGGAACTGCACGCCCATGTACCACGGGTGCACGTCGCGTGGCAGCTCCATGATCTCGCACAGGTCTTCGTTCGGGGTACGCGCCGACACGGTCAGGCCTGCTGCTTCGACCTTCGGCAGGTAGTAATTGTTGCCTTCATAGCGGTGACGATGGCGCTCGGTCACGACGTTGCCGTAGATCTCGGCCGCCAGCGTGCCCGGATTCACGGCGCAGGTCTGGGCGCCCAGGCGCATGGTGCCGCCCAGGTCCGAGCTGACGTCGCGCTTCTCGACCTTGCCGTCGTGGTTCTGCCACTCGGTGATCAGGGCAACGACCGGCTGGTCGGTTTCCGGATCGAACTCGGTCGAATTGGCGTTCGGCAGGCCGGCCATATTGCGCGCGTATTCGATCAGCGCCACCTGCATGCCCAAGCAGATGCCCAGGTAGGGGATCTTGTTTTCGCGGGCGTAGCGCGCCGCTTGAATCTTGCCTTCCACGCCGCGCTTGCCGAAGCCGCCCGGCACCAGGATCGCGTCGTACTTGGCCAAGTGATCGCACCCTTTGGTTTCGATCTCCTCCGAATCCAGGTACTCGATGTTGACGCGGCTCTCGGTGTGGATGCCGGCGTGGCGCAACGCCTCGGTCAGCGATTTGTACGACTCGATCAGGTCGACGTACTTGCCGACCATGCCGATCGTCACTTCGTTCTTCGGGTTTTCCAGGGTGTGGATCAGGCGGGTCCACATCGACAGGTCGGCTTTCGGCGCTTCCAGGCCGAGGGCTTCCAGGATGATGTCGTCCAGGCCCTGGTCGCACAGCACTTGCGGCACTTTATAGATCGTGTCGACGTCCCACACCGAGATCACAGCCTGCTCTTCGACGTTGGCGAACAGCGAGATCTTGGCGCGTTCGTCGTCCGGGATGCGGCGGTCGGCGCGGCACAGCAGCGCGTTCGGCGAGATGCCGATCTCGCGCAGCTTCTGCACGCTGTGCTGGGTCGGCTTGGTTTTGAGTTCGCCGGCCGACGAGATGTAGGGCACCAGGGTCAGGTGCACGAAGGCGGCGCCCTTGCGGCCCTGGCGCAGCGACAGCTGGCGCGCGGCTTCCAGGAACGGCAGCGACTCGATGTCGCCCACCGTGCCGCCGATCTCGACCAGCGCCACGTCGACGCCTTCGGCGCCGCGGCGGATGTAGTCCTGGATCTCGTTGGTGATGTGCGGGATCACCTGCACGGTCTTGCCCAGGTACTCGCCGCGGCGTTCCTTGCGGATCACCGATTCATAGATCTGGCCGGTGGTGAAGTTGTTCACCTTCTTCATGCGGGTGCTGATGAAGCGCTCGTAGTGGCCCAGGTCGAGGTCGGTCTCGGCGCCATCGTCGGTGACGAACACTTCGCCGTGCTGCGTCGGGCTCATGGTGCCCGGATCGACGTTGATGTACGGGTCGAGCTTGAGCATGGTGACTTTGAGGCCGCGGCTTTCGAGGATTGCGGCGAGGGAAGCGGCCGCGATCCCTTTGCCCAGGGAAGACACGACGCCGCCAGTGACGAATACGAATTTGGTCATTGTGCTGATGGTGCCGAACGGCACGCGCGGGAAATAGAAATTATACCCTAATCCTGCAAATACTTCCTCATACCAAGCTGATAACACCCGGCCCCACAGTGTCGTCAACCGATCACAAACGCACTATTTCAGGTGCATTTTTGTTTCAGCTAGGCAATAATTGTGACCGTTCGCGTAGCTCTACGTGTAACTAAATCACCACGGCGGGGACAGTTTTAGTGTCGAGGCATTGAAACGCCGTGCATTCCCACTTCTACCAAATAATTCATGGGTAACTTCATCAAACTCAACATCGGGATGCGCCTGGCCGCCGGCTTTGCGCTGACTCTCCTGATGACCGTCATCATCGCTGCGGTCGGTACCTGGCGCCTCAACCAGGTTGCGCAGGAAACGCACGACATCCTGGCAGCACCGCTGGCCAAGGAGCGCATGATTGCCGAGTGGTACACGCAGATCTTCGCCGCGGTGCGCCGCACCGCCGCCATCGTCAAGAGCAGCGACGGTTCGCTGACCGCCTACTTCAAGGAAGATTCGGCGGCCACCGGCAAGCTGTCGGCCGACCTGCTCAAGCAGATCGAGCCCCTGATCAGCGGCGCCGATGAAGAAGCCCTGTTCAAGTCGGTGATGGAACACCGCAAGGCCTACAGCGCCGGCCGCGACAATGCGGTCAAGGCCAAGGCCGAAGGCAATACCGAGCTGGCCGACGAGATCCTCGAAAAGCAGTTCACCCCGGCCGCCAAGGCCTACCAGGAACGCGTCAAGGAACTGCTCGACCTGCAGCACAAGCGCATCGACGCCAGCGCCGCCGCCATCGACGCCGCCGCCAGCCGCGGCAACACCATGATCGGCCTGCTGGCCGCCGGCGCCCTGCTGCTGGGCGCGGCCTTCGCCTGGCTGCTGACGCGCTCGATCACCCACCCGCTGCGCCAGGCCGTGCAGGCCGCCGAGCAGGTCGCCGCCGGCGACCTGACGGTGCGCGTCGACAGCAAAGCGACGGACGAAACCGGCGCCCTGCTGCGCGCGCTGGGCAATATGAACGACAGCCTGGCCCGCATCGTCAACGAAGTGCGCAGCGGCACCCAGACCATCACCGGCGCCTCGGGCGAGATCGCGGCCGGCAGTTTCGATCTGTCCAGCCGCACCGAGCAGCAAGCGGCGGCGCTGGAAGAAACCGCGGCCTCGATGGAAGAACTGACCGGCACCGTGCGCCAGAACGCCGACAACGCGCGCCAGGCCAACCAGCTGGCCATCGCCGCCTCGAGCGTCGCCAGCCAGGCCGGCAGCGCGGTCGACCAGGTGGTCGCCACCATGGGTTCGATCAACGAATCGTCGCGCAAGATCGTGNGCCTCGAGCGTCGCCAGCCAGGCCGGCAGCGCGGTCGACCAGGTGGTCGCCACCATGGGTTCGATCAACGAATCGTCGCGCAAGATCGTGGACATCATCAGCGTCATCGACGGCATCGCCTTCCAGACCAACATCCTGGCGCTGAACGCCGCCGTGGAAGCGGCGCGCGCCGGCGAACAGGGCCGCGGCTTCGCGGTCGTCGCTTCCGAAGTGCGCACCCTGGCCCAGCGCTCGGCCGGCGCGGCCAAGGAAAGCAAGCAGCTGATCGGCGACTCGGTCGACAAGGTCGACGCCGGCACCAGGCTGGTCGACCACACCGGCGCCACCATGCGCGAAGTGGTCGATTCGATCCAGCGCGTGACCGACATCATGGGCGAGATCTCGTCGGCCAGCCAGGAACAGATCACCGGCATCGACCAGGTCAACCAGGCCATGGGCTCGATGGACAACGCCACCCAGCAGAACGCCGCGCTGGTCGAGGAAGCCACTGCCGCCACCGCCGCGCTGCAAGAGCAAGCGCAGCGCCTGGCGCAGGTGGTCGATGTGTTCAAGCTCGATGCGCGCCATGCGGGCGCGGCGGCCGCAGTCAAGGCGCCGCCGCTGGCCAAGGCTGCGCCTGCTCCGGTGCGCAAGGCACTGGCCGCCAGCGCCAGGCCGGCTGCGAAAGCGGCGCCGGGCGCCGCCGTCAAGCCGGCTGCCGCTGCCAGCACCAAGCCGGCCGCATCGGCGAAGGTCTCCGAAACGGAGTGGGAAGAGTTCTGATGTTCCGACCGGGGCGCACGCCCCGGCTTGACGGATCAAGCGCCGCCGCCCCGGATACCGGGCACGGCGGCGTTTTTCATTCCTTATTTTTGTTTTCGGCAATTCAAATTTAATCGTCTATTTTGGCTCTCACCTGTCTGGGCATCATGATCACGAATAATAGAAAAAAACGAAACTTCATTATCGAAAAATTCCGTGGAACGATCGAGCAACGTGCGTCGTGGTTATGGCTCTTGTGTGATGAGGCTGAAAAGAAAGGCCTGGCGTGGGAAGATTTTGCGCCGGCGGCAGTCAGACGCTATGGCGAAAGGCAGGGCCACGAGCTGGTCAAGCAGGCGTGGAATTCGAAAAGTCTTCTGGGATTACGATTTTTGCTCTTCACACTCCCGGCCCGTATGATTTTTGATATCAAAATCAAAAAGACTAGCAGCAAGGAATTCAACCTGGAATTCAGCTATTGCCCTTTGGTGAATGCTTGGCAAAAAGAGGGTTGCAGCGACAGCCAAATCGCACGTCTGTGCGACATCGCCATGTGCGGCGATCATGGCATTGCCAAAGCCTATGATGCCGAACTGATCATCACCGAGCGGATTTCGCGCGGCGATGGTGTATGCAAAATGCATTACATCAAGAAAATAAACTGAAGATGCATTTCGCGTCTCGCACGTTCGATGCGGACGCTGATCCCACCGACCGTCGCAGCCGGCAGCATGCCCGCGGCGGAAGGTGCTGATCGCCACCAGAAGCCGGCATTTTCAAAGTCCGACGGCGCATCGCCAGGAAGTCGACCGCCAGGCGGCCGTGCCGGATGATCTGCACGAAGCATCACCACCACCTTGCACTGCACCCATCGGTTACGATTCCTCGGTCGTAGCCTGAGCATCGGAAACTCAACCGGAAAGCGCGCCGTCGACGCCGCTGTCCGCTGTTGACATTCGCCCTTGCCACTCGCATACTTGACGCCGATGTTAGCGTTATCATACAAGGCCGGATGACATCGATCCCTGCCGCCACATAAAAAATATTTTGGAGACAAGCCATGCTCAAGCGCGCGCCTGAAGCCCTGGTTCCCGAAGCAAGCGCGAACGAACGCCTGGGCCTGCGCGAAAAGCTCAGCTATGGCGTGGCCGACATGGGCTTCAATTTTTATTGGGCCAACATCGCCACCTTCCTGCTGATCTTCTACACCGACACCTTCGGCATCACGGCCGCGCAGGCGGCCACCCTGCTCGCGTCGATCAAGCTGATCAACGCCTTCACCGACCCGCTGATCGGCGCCGCCGCCGACCGCACCAACACCCGCTTCGGCAAATTCCGCCCCTACCTGGTGTGGATGTCGATCCCGCTCGGCGCCGCCGCCGTGCTCACCTACACCACGCCCGACCTCGACGCCGACGGCAGGCTGATCTGGGCCTATGGCAGCTACCTGGCGATGATGGTGTGCTACACCTGCGTCAACATCCCCTACAACGCCCTGTCCGGCGTGATGTCGTCCGACCCGCAGGAGCGCTCCACCATCAACGGCCTGCGCTTCATCTTCGCCTTCGGCGGCAGCACCCTGGTCACGGCCGCCACGCCGGCAATGGTGACCTGGCTCGGCGCCGGCAACGAGGCGCGCGGCTGGCAGCTGACCATGCTGGCCTGGAGCGTGGCGGCCTCGCTGATGTTCCTGGTCACCTTCTTCAATACGCGCGAACGGGTGGCGCCGCCGTCGGGCCAGAAGAGCGACGTGCTGCGCGACGTGCGCGACCTGGCCGCGAACCGCCCGTGGGTGGTGCTGTTCGTGCTGGCGCTGGTGATCATGGTGACCATCACCCTGCGCACCACGACGTCGGCCTACTATTTCAAGTACGTGGTCGAACGGCCCGACCTGATGGCGAGCTTCGTGCCGACCTATATGGTGTTCGCCGCCATCGGCGCCGCCTGCACGCCGCTGCTGACGCGCTTCGTCGACAAGAAGCTGCTCATGATGATCCTGATGAGCGCCACCGCCCTGCTCTCCAGCGCCTTCTTCCTGATTCCGCCCGAGCGCATCGACCTGATGTTCGTGCTGCAGGCCGGCCTCGGCCTGGTGCTGGGACCGAAGTCGCCGCTGGCGTTCTCGATGTACGCCGACACCGCCGACTACAACGAATGGACCACCGGCCGCCGCGCCACCGCCATGACCTTCGCCGCCGCCACCTTCTCGCAAAAGCTCGGCACCGCGGTCGCGGTGAGCGTGATCGGCGCGGTCTTTACCTCGCTCGGCTACGTGCCCAACGCCGCGCAGACCACGGGTTCGCAGGCCGGCATCGTGTGGCTGATGTCGTTCGTGCCGGCCGCGTTTGCGCTGCTGGCGGTGCTGGTCATGTTCTTCTATAACCTCGACGCCAGGCTGCTGGCGCGCATCCAGCTCGACCTCACGGCGCGCAAGGCGGCGCCATGACATCAACAACGGAGACACCTTCCATGCTGCACCCGCAAGACGACCGCTATGTGCTGACCAGCCCCACCGCCATGCCGCAGGCCGGCGGCTTCCTGTGGAACCGCCACATGATGATCCAGGTGACCTGCCGCGGCTACGCCACCGCCCAGTTCATGCAGCCGGAGCCGGCCAAGTATTCGCACGCGCCGAACCTGGAAGCCAAGTCCTTCATGCAGCCGGAGCAGGCGTATTACGCGCACCACCCGGGCCGCTTCTTCTACGTCAAGGACGAAGAAACGGGCGAACTGTTCTCGGCGCCGTACGAGCCGGTGCGCGGCGGGGTCGAGCGCTTCGAGTTCTCGGTCGGCCATCAAGACCTGCGCTGGACGGTGGAGAAGTTCGGCGTGCGCATCGAACTCACGCTCACGTTGCCGCTGGAGGACGTGGCCGAGCTGTGGACGTTCAACGTCACCAACCTGTCGGATCGCCCGCGCAAGATCAGCGTCTACCCCTACTTCACGATCGGCTACATGTCGTGGATGAACCAGTCGGCCGAGTACCGCCACGACCTCGGCGGCATCGTGGCGTCGAGCGTGACGCCCTACCAGAAGCTGGAAGACTATTTCAAGAACCGCCTGTTCAAGGACCGCACGGTGCTGCTGTGCGAGACCGCGCCGGACGCCTGGGAAGTCAACCAGGCCGCGTTCGAAGGCGAAGGCGGCCTGCATGCGCCCTCGGCCGTGGATGGAGAACGCCTGGCCTGCGGCGATGCGCGCTACGAAACGCCGGTCGGCGTGGTGCAGTACCGCGTCAAACTGGCGCCAGGCGCGAACGAGCAGCGCCGCCTGCTGTTCGGCCCCGCCTTCGACGACGCCAAGATCGCGCAGCTGCGCGCGCGCCACCTGAGCGAATCGGGTTTCGTGCTTGCAGCGCGCGACCAAGAGGCCTACCAGCGGGAAGGCGCCGGCGTGCTGTCGATCGCCACGCCGGACCAGGAACTCGACAACTTCGTCAACCGCTGGCTGGCGCGCCAGGTCTATTACCACGGCGACGTCAACCGCCTCTCGACCGACCCGCAGACCCGCAACTACCTGCAGGACAATATGGGCATGGCCTACGTCAAGCCGGCGTCGAGCCGCGCGGCCTTCCTGCACGCACTGACGCAGCAGGAAGCGAGCGGCGCGATGCCGGACGGGATCCTGCTGTTCGAAGGCGCGCAACTGAAGTACATCAACCAGATCCCGCACACCGACCACTGCGTGTGGCTGCCGGTATGCCTGCGCGCCTACCTCGACGAAACCGGCGACGACGCGATTCTCGACGAGCCGGTCACGAGCCACGACGGCAGCGTGAAAAGCGCCTTCGAGCGCATCACGCTGGCGATGGACTGGCTGCTGCACAAGCGCGACGCGCGTGGCCTGAGCTACATCGAGCAGGGCGACTGGTGCGACCCGATGAACATGGTCGGCTACAAGGGCCGCGGCGTGTCGGGCTGGCTGACGGTGGCCGCCGGCTATGCGCTGGCGCTGTGGGCCGAGGTCTGCGAGCGGCGCGGCGACGCGGCGCTGGCGGCGCGCATGCGCGCCGGCGTGGAAGACCTGAACCGCGCCGCCAACACCCACTTGTGGGACGGCAACTGGTACGCGCGCGGCATCACCGACGACGACGTCAAGTTCGGCGTCGCGCAGGACGTCGAAGGCCGCATCTACCTCAATCCGCAAAGCTGGAGCTTCCTGTCCGGCGCGGCGAACAGCGAGCAGCGCTCCCGGATGCTGGCCCAGATCGACGCGCAGCTGGCGACGCCCTACGGCGTGCAGATGTTCGCCCCGCCCTACAGCAAGATGCGCGAGGACGTCGGCCGCGTGACGCAAAAGCATCCGGGGTCGGCCGAGAACGGCGCCGTGTACAACCACGCGGCCGTGTTCTACATCTACAGCCTGTACGCGATCGGCGAATCGGGCCGCGCCTTTGACGCCCTGCGCAAGATGATTCCCGGTCCGGACACCGACGACTACCTGCGCCGCGGCCAGCTGCCGGTGTTCATCCCCAACTACTACCGCGGCGCGTACAAGGAATATCCGCGCACGGCGGGCCGTTCGAGCCAGCTGTTCAACACCGGCACCGTGGCCTGGGTCTACCGCTGCGTGATCGAAGGCCTGTGCGGCTTGAAGGGCGACGGCAACGGCCTGGCGGTGAACCCGCAGTTGCCGCCGCACTGGCCGGGCATGTCCGCTACGCGCCGCTTCCGCGGCGCCGTGTTCGAGGTCGAGATCAAGCGCGGGCCGGTCGACCAGGTCACGGTGCGCTGCAATGGCACGATGCTGTCGGCGGCCCGCATCGATAATATCGAAGCGGGCCGCACTTACCGGCTCGAGGTCACGATACCGTAGGATTACTGCATCGTATAGGTCTGCTGCGTCGTGTCCACCGCGAAGTTACGCTGCGCGTCCCAGTAGGTGAACCAGTAGCGCACCACGTCGCCACTCTTCAAGCCGCCCGCCGTGTACGTGTTGGTGCTGCCATTGAGCTGCATCCGCACGTTCTGCTGGGCCCCGTTGTTGACCGTGTAGTGCACGTCGGCCCAGCCGCCGGTGGTGGTCGCAAACTGCAGCATGGTGCTCGAGGTCTGCGTCGCCGAGGTCGGGCCTGAGGTCACCGGCGGCGGCGTGGTGGTGCCGCCACCGCCCGATTCCCACACGATGTCGTCGATCGCGAACTGGAAGGCGCTGCCCGGCAGACTGCCGTCGATGCTCGAGATCATGAAGATGTCGCTCAGCGACTGCGCCGCCACCAGCGGTCCGAGCAGGGTCGACACCGGGATCGAGGCCTGCGCCCACTGCCCGTTGCGGCTCAAGCCATAGGCGGTGGTATTGGCCGGGAAGTTGACCCAGTTCTGGTTGGTGTAGGTGTCGCCCACGCCGATGCGGAAGCCCACGTTGGCCGGGATCTTGATGCGGAACCTGACCGTGCCGTTGGCGCGGTAGTTGCTCAGGTCACGCGCCTGGCGCGCCTGGATGCCGCCGCCGAACCACTGGCCGGGGGTGTTGTAGCTCCACGCGATCACATTCGATCCTTCGTACGGCGCGGTGTTGCCGGCGCCGCTGGACGCGGTATTCCACAGGAAGATGTCGGAACTGGTGCCGGCCACCAGCTTCGCGTTGACGGCGGTGTTATCGGTGAACACGCCGAACTTGCCGCTTACCTCGGGCACGGTCTGGTTGCCCAGCTTGACCTGGCCCTTGCCGTCGAGCTGATAGACGCGCACGTAGTCGACGTACATGGTGCCCGGCAGCGGCGCCGTCACCTGGCCCGGGCTGGCGGCGTCGGTGAAGTTGCCGCCCACCGCCATGTTCAGCAGCAGGTAGAACGGCGCCTGCAGCGCGCTCGAGTTCACCGGCAGCGGCGCATCGTACATATTGCGCTCGACGCCGTTGTCCACGGTGGTAAAGCGCATCTGGCTCTCGTCCCAATAGAAGCGGTAGGTGACGAAGCGGTTGGCCAGCGAGTTGGCGGGCACGTACCAGTTCTTGGTCTGCCACGCGGTCGACGCGGCGCAGCTCTCGTTGCCCGGCACGCAGGCGGCCTGCTGCCAGGTGATCACGTTGGAGCCGACGAAGTGGTTCGACGACGGCGCATTGCCCTTGGCCCGTTCGACCGCCTTGTGGCCCATCTCCATCACGTCGATCTCGCCGTTGCGCGGCCAGGTCTGCGAACTGGTGCCGAGCAGCCAGGCCGCCGGCCACAAGCCGGTGCCCAGGTTCGGCGTGGCGATGCGGAACTCGATCATCCCGTACTGCACCTGCACCTTGCCGCGCGTGTCCAGCCGCGCCGAGGTGAACACGTTGCTGCCGACGCTCTGGCTGCGCGCCTGGATCGCCAGCGCGCGCGTGCCCGACTCGAACGGCACGTTGACGATCGAGGCGTTGTTCGGGCTGTAGTACTGCAGCTCGGCGTTGCCATAGCCGCACAGGCCGATCTGGCAGCCGTTGCCGTCCTGCAGGTTCCAGGTGCCGGTGTTGACGCCGTTGCCGTTGAATTCCTCGGACCACAGCAGCTGGCCGATCTGCGGGTTGGTGACGCTGGCCGGGGCCTGCGCGCTGGCGGCGAGCAGCAGGCCGGCGGCCAGCAGTTGGATCGGTGTGCGCTTCGAGCGCTGCGTCGAATGATGGTGGTTCACTTTGGCTCCTCTTTTTCTCACTTCAAAGAAATGTGGCAAATGCCACGTTGCGCCAACTTGGCGGTTGGTCTCGAATGAATCGTGCGAAAACTGGAGTTGGAAACCTTTCCAATCATTGATGAAAAATATAGTCCGATTTGACGAAGGCGTCAAACGGACGAGAACGGCGTGTGGCGTTACCCCACCTGCATGAATCCGGCAAAAGCAGGCGTGCCGGCGCCTTGCAGCGCAAATGAACCGGTCAGCGCGTCGCGGCCAGGATGCGTTCGACCAGTTGCTCCGGCGTCTCGCGGATATCGAGCGTCACGCCCGCCTCGTCCGCCTCCAGCGGCTCGAGCGTGGCCAGCTGGCTGTCGAGCAGCGACACCGGCATGTAGTGGCCGGGCCGGTTGTGCATGCGCTCGGCCAGCAGCGCGCGGCTGCCGGCCAGGTGGGCGAAGCGCACCTCGCCGCCGCCGCTGCGCAGAACGTCGCGATAGGCGCGCTTGAGCGACGAGCAGCCCAGCACCACGCCGCCCGCCGCATGCGCCGCGATCTGGTCGCGCAGCGCCAGCAGCCAGTCGCGCCGGTCATCGTCGGTGAGCGGGATCCCGGCCGCCATCTTGTCGACATTCGCCGCACTGTGAAAGGCGTCGCCTTCGATGAAGGGCACCCCGAGCCGGGCCGCCAGGCGCGCGCCGATCTGGCTCTTGCCGCAACCGCTGACGCCCATCACCACCCAGGTGACGGCGGCATGTGAATCGTGCTGATCCGTTGCCATGATGTATTCCTGCCTGATAGCGCTAACAAAACCATCGATTGTAGCGCCTTGGGCGTGAATGTAAAGCGCAAGCGGACGTGTTCCCGGGGGCAGGAACGGGAGGGAGGGCGAAGAAACGCCGCTCAGGCGCTCTCGCGCTCCTGCAGCGAGAAGCCGAGGTCGATGCGGCGCTGTTCCGGCTCCTTGCCCTTGATCAGCTGCAGCAGCAGCGAGGCCGCTTCGAAGCCGATCCGGTAGCGCGGCGTGCCGATCGTGGTCAGCGAGGGCATCATCCAGGCCGACGCCGGCAAGTCGTTGAAGCCGCACACGGCCACGTCCTGCGGGATGCGGATGGCGTGGCGCTGGCAGTGATAGACCGCGCCGTGCGCCAGGTCGTCGTTGCAGCAGAATACGGCGTCGCAGTCGGGCGCCTGCTCCATCATGCGTTTCATGAGGTCGGCGCCGAGGGCGATGGTCGACGGATCGGGCACCATCAGTTCCAGCGCGGCGTCGTACAGGCCGGCCTCGCGCATCGCCTGGCGGTAGCCGTCGGCGCGGCGCAGCGTGCGTTCGTCGAGCTGGGCGCCGATGAAACCGATGCGGCGGTAGCCGCGCTTGACCAGGTGGCGCGTCATGGCCATGCCGGCGTCGAGCTGCGAGAAGCCGACCGACAGCACGCCGGGGTCGTCCGACAGGTCCATCATCGACACCGCCGGCACGTTCGACGCCGCCAGCATCGCCGTCACGGCCGGGCTGTGCGCCAGGCTCGAGAGCAGGATGCCGTCCGGGTTCGATTGCAGGTAGGTGCGCAGCAGCTTTTCTTCTTCGGCTTCCGAATAATGGGTGTTGCCGATCAGGAGCTGGTACTGGCCCGGCCCCACCGCATCGTGGATGCCCTCCAGCACCGCGGTGAACACGGCGTTCGACAGCGACGGCACCAGCACCGCGATCACGTGCGACTGGCTCGAGGCCAGCGCGCGCGCCGCGCGGTTCGGCACGTAACCCAGCTGCGCCACGGCCTGCTCGACCTTGGCGCGGGTGGCGTCCGACACCATCTGCGGCTGGCTCAGCGCGCGCGATGCGGTCATGATCGACACGCCGGCCAGTCCCGCCACTTCCTCGAGCGTCGCGCGTCCCGTTCCCCTGCCCCTGCTTCTGCCCCCGCTATTGCCCTGGCCCCGGCTGCCCTTGTCCATCATTCTCCTGTTCCGATCGATTACCCTGCGCTTGCCGTTGCGGCAAGCCGATGCACAGCATACCACCGGCCGCGCCGCCGCTGAAGGCGCGCTTGGGCTTCGGCTGCGCGACGCCGTGCACCGCGGCGGTGCGCTATGCTTGACGCGTAACGGGCCCTGCGGCAGAGTGCCGTCATTACCTTTAGTCAACGCGTCCATGTTCGTCGATTTCCAGCAGCCTCCCGCCAGCACCACTGTGCAGCAAGCCGACGCCGGCATCTCGTTCGACGCCGCCTATGCGCGCGCGCGCGAACACGCCAACGGCGGCCAGCCCGAACTGGCGCTGGCCGAATACGGCGCGCTGCTGGCGCGCTCGCCCGGCAATGCCGACGTGCTGCTGGGACGCGGCGTCGTGTTCTCGCGCCTGGAACGCTGGCCCGAGGCCGAAGCCGACCTGACTGCGGCGGCGCGGGCCGCGCCCGACTATCCGGACGTCTGGGCCGCGCTGGCGGACCTGTATCGCTGGAGCGGACGTCCGGAGCAGGCGCTCGCCGCCTACGACCGCCTGATCGCGCTGCAGCCGGACGAACCGGCGCATCGCGCGGCGCGGGCCGCCGTGCAAGGCGAGAAAACAGACGACGCGCCACTGATAGAGCCAACGCCGGCGCCGCGCGCCGCCAGCCCGGACGCCACCATCGCCGCCGGCTACAGCTGGCTGGCCAGCCTGTCTTCGAACTGGCTCGACGTCGGCGACACCCCGCGCTGGAACGAGCAAACGCTCGCCGTGCGCCACTACATGCGCGGCGGCTCGCTCGCCTTCGAGACCCTGCGCGCGCACCGCTTCGAGCGCACCGGCCACGCCTGGGCGCTGGACGCCTACGTCGACCTGTGGCGCGGCGCCTACGCCAACCTGCGCTACCAGAAGGCGCCCGGCGCGCGCCTGTTCCCGGCCAATGCCGGCCGCGTCGATCTGTACCAGGCGCTGGGACGCGGCTGGGAACTCTCGCTCAGCGACGACGTGCTCGGCTTCGACGGGCGCGTGAACATCTACGGCGTCGGCCTGGCGCGCTACGTCGGCAACTTCTACGTGCAGCTGCGCCACCAGAACATCGTGTCCGAGGGTTCGCACGCCTCGGGCGACCGGCTGCTGGGCCGCTGGTACTACCGCGGCGACGCCGACAGCTACGCCGAGCTGCGCATCAACCGCGGCCGCAGCGACGACGCGCTGTCGCTGAGCGGCGGACGCACCCGCTCGGGCGGCGGCGGCATCGAGGTGCAGCACTACTTCACGCGCGACTGGGGCGCGCGCCTTGGCGCCAGCTTCACGCGCGAAGGCAGCGCTGGAGCACGCGAACGCGGCGTGTCGTTGGCGCTGTATCGCCGGTGGTGAAGGGCGTCATGCGCCGTGTCGGCGACGCAATGGCACATGCCCTGGCGGCGCTGCCGGCGCTGGTCGCCGCCTGGCTATGCCTGCGCGGCGCCGAAAGCCTGCACGCCGCCGACATCGGCCTGCCGCAATCGACGCTGTTCGGCGCCGCCATCGGCAACGATGCGCTGGCGCTGCTGCGCTACGCCTTCCTGATCCTGCTGACGGCGCTGCCGCTGGCCTTGACCACGTCGCGCCGCGTGCGCACCGTGCTGCTCGGCCTGTGCTGGAGCGCGCTGCTGTGCGCGCACGCGGCGCTGCTGCACTACCACTGGAGCGCCGGCGTGCCGCTCGGCGCCGACCTGTTCGCGTATTCGTTCGCCGAGATCGACACCACGGTGGCCGGCGCCACGGCGCCCGGATTCCTGCTCGCGGGCGCACTGGTGCTGGCCCTGATCGTGCTGTGGACCCTGCTGCTGCTGATCGAACGTCTCGGCTGGCCGCGCGCCGGCCGGCGCGGCGTGCTGGCGGCGCTGCCGGCCAGCGTGCTCGCCTTCGCCCTGCTGCCGGGGCACTTCGCGCCAGCCGTGGTGCGCAGCGACGCCGAGCGCGACTTCATCGTCAACAAGAGCGCCTGGTTCGCCGACCGCAGTGCGCACTGGCTGGCCGGCGCCGGGGTCAACGCCACGCAGGCGGCGCAGGCCTCGGGCCGCGCGCCGTGGCAAGGCCGCGATCCACGCTACCCTTTCCTGCGCCCCGAGCGCACGCCCGACACGCTCGGTCCACTGTTCCAGCCCGGCGCCGGCACGCGTCCGAAGCTGGTGTTCATCATCGTCGAAGGCCTGGGCCGCACCTTCTCCGGTCCCGGCGCGCGCCTGGGCAGCTTCACGCCCTTCCTCGACGAGCTGGCCGGACGCAGCCTGTACTTCGAGAACTTCCTGGCGCCGCAAGGGCGCACCTTCGGCGTGCTGACTTCGGTGTTCGGCTCGCTGCCGTTCGGAGAAAACGGCCTGGCCGCGCTGGGCGAGCGCATTCCGCGCCACGCCGCGCTGCCCTCGGTATTGAAGGCGCAGGGCTACGCCACGCGTTTCTACAGCGGCTCGAACGTGGAGTTCGACAACGAAGCCCAGGCGCTGCGCGCGATGGGCGTGGACAGCATCGTCGGCGAGCGCGATTTCGGCGCGCCGTACGAACGCGCCAATGAGTGGGGCTACGGCGACCGCGACCTGATGCGCCTGGTGCTCGAACGCGAACGCGGGCTTGGCGCCGGCCCATCGCTCACCATCGTGCAGACCAGCGGCATGCACAATCCGTTCACCTTCCCCGGCCTGCCCGCCTACCGCGCGCGGGTCGAGCGGCGCGCGGCCGAACTGGGACTGGGGCTGGGACTGGGACTGGCGCCGGTCTACCGCGAGCAGCGCGACATCTTCGCCAGCATCCTGTACCTGGACGACGCCCTGCGCATGTTCTTCGAGCAGGCCAGCTCGCTGCCCGGCTACGCCGACACCATCTTCGTCATCACGGGCGACCACCGCCTGCCCGAGCTGCCGATGCAGACCCGCCTCGAGCGTTATCACGTGCCGCTGATCATGTACTCGCCGCGCCTGAAGGCGCCGCGCGCGATCAAGTCGGTGTCGTCGCAGTTCGACCTGGCGCCGTCGCTGCTGGCCTACCTGGCCAACCATCACGGCGTCAAGACCCCGGCCCAGGTGACCTGGCTCGGCGCCGGCCTGGATACCGAGCCGTCGTTCCGCAACCTGCACGCGCTGCCGCTCAAGCAGACCAAGACGGAGCTGAGCGACTTCGTGTCCGGCACCGCCTACCTGGCCCAGGACCGGCTGTACACGATCGGCGACGGCATGGCGGTCGACCGCATGCAGGATGATGATGGCGCGCTGCTGGACAAGACGCGCGCCCAGTTCGCGTCCTTCCTGCGCGCCAACGCGCAGGCGGCAACGGCGCCGGCGTTGACGCCGGACGGCATCGCGCTGGCGCCGTACGGCGGCGAACGCACACTACGCGGCGCGCAGCTGGTGGCCGAAGTCGGCGCCGTCGCCGTCAACGGCGTGCGCGTGCGCCCGGGCACGGGACGGCTGACGATCGAGGCCACGCTGACCAACCATGCAGCGGCAACCTCGCGTCCCGTTGCGCCGCTGCTGGTGATCAGCGACGAACGCGGCGCGGAGCTCGGCGAAACCGTCCTGCCGGCGCGCGTCCTCGGCGCCGGCGAGTCGGCATCCATCGCACTGCAGCCGGCCGCGCCGCTCGCAGCGGGCGTCTACTACGTGTCGGTGATTCCCTCGCATCCCGAGAGCGGACGCGCGGCCGGCGCCGGCCAGTATCACGTGCGGATACGGCTGGACTGACGATCCCCGGCCTTATCACCTTGGCAAGCTTGCGTTGTATTTCTGCTGAGTTTGCCGAGTTATCGGGTCAAAATCGTTTCCTGTTCGCAACACTGTCGTTATACTGCGCCAGAACCTGTTCCGGTTCCTTTCGTACGCCTGGCGCCGCTGTCGGTCCTGGCGTGCCGCCCCGCCTGCAACCCTGTTCGTCCGCGACGAAA
Organism: Massilia sp. YIM B02443; assembly: GCF_030411955.1. GTDB lineage: Bacteria > Pseudomonadota > Gammaproteobacteria > Burkholderiales > Burkholderiaceae_D > Telluria. Next base: position 541,065 of record NZ_JASNRA010000001.1, on the reverse strand, counting down.
GGAACCCGATGCGCCTCAACACTCCCGTCACCGCCAACGAAGTCCTGCTCGCCGAGGGCAAGACCATCGTTTCGACCACCGATTTGCAGGGCAATATCCGCTACGCGAATCCCTACTTCGTGCAGATCAGCGGCTTCAGCGAAGAAGAACTGCGCGGCGCGCCGCAGAACATCGTGCGCCATCCGGACATGCCGGTGGAGGCCTTCGCCGACATGTGGCAGTCGATCCGCGCCGGCTTGCCGTGGAGCGGCATGGTCAAGAACCGCTGCAAGAACGGCGACCATTACTGGGTGTACGCCAACGTCACGCCGGTGATCGAGGACGGGCGCCCGGCCGGCTTCATGTCGGTGCGCACGCGGCCGACGCGCGAGCAGGTGCGCGAGGCGGCGGCGCTGTACGCCGAATTCAAGGCCGGCAATCCGCGCGGCCTGGTGTTGCGCAACGGCCGCGTCGAGCGTGGCGGCCTGGCCGGGCGCGTGGCCGCGCTGCGGCGCCTGCCGCTGCGGGCACAAATCAATGGCGGCATGGGCGCGACCAGCGCGCTGCTGGCGGCGGTGACGCTGGCCTGCTGGCAGGCCGGCCTGCCAGCATGGACCCAGCTGTCGCTGCTCGCCTGTCTGGCGCTGGTGCTGGCCTTGTGGTCCAGCCTGCGCCGCAACGTGCTGGCGCCACTCGCCGAAGCGAGTGTGTTCGCGCGCCGCCTGGCCGGCGGCGACCTGACCTGCCGCATCGTGCCGCGGCGCGACGACGAGATGGGCCAGCTGGTGGCCGCGCTGCGCCAGTCGGCGGTGAACCTGTTCAGCGTGATCGGCGACGTGCGCGCCAATTTCGACGAGATCCGCCACGCCACCGGCGAGATCGCAAGCGGCAACCTGGACCTGTCGGGCCGCACCGAGTCCCAGGCGTCCAGCCTGCAGGAGACTGCGGCCAGCATGGAGCAGCTCACCCGCAACGTCGGCCATAGTGCCGACAGCGTCGGCTCGGCCAGTGCGCTGGCGGCGCGCGCGGCGACGGTGGCCGGCAGCGGCCAGCGCCGGGTAGCGGAAGTGGTGAGCACGATGGACGCGATCAGCGCCTCGTCGCACAAGGTGCTCGACATCGTCGGCATGATCGACGGCATCGCCTTCCAGACCAATATCCTGGCCCTGAACGCGGCGGTGGAAGCGGCGCGCGCCGGCGAACAGGGACGCGGCTTCGCGGTGGTGGCGGGCGAGGTGCGCACCCTGGCCCAGCGCAGCGCGGCGGCGGCGAAAGAGATCAAGACCCTGATCGACGCCTCGATCGCCAACGTCGACAGCGGCAGCCGCCTGAGCGCCGCCGCCGGCGCCGCGATCGGCGAAGTGGTGGGCGCGGTGGGCGACGTCACCCGCGTGATGGGCGAGATCGCGACCGCCACGCGCGAGCAGTCGGGCGGCCTGGGCCAGGTCAACGGCGCCGTGAACCAGCTCGACGCGATCACCCAGCAGAACGCGGCGCTGGTCGAAGAAGCCGCCGCGGCGGCCGCCACGCTGGCGCGCCAGGCCGACGACGTGGCGCAGGCGCTGGCGGTGTTCCAGCTCGAAGCGCGCACCGTGCGTAGCGACGCGATGCGGCTGGCCGCGTAGGGTGGACGGCAGAGCCGTCCACCCTACTTTCAGCAAAAATCGCGGCTGCGCGCATCCAGCCCACCCAGCAGGTGCGACAGATCGACCAGCCGCTTGGCCACCAGGTGCCGCACCTCGCCCTCCTTCTGCCACACCCCGTACACCCCGAGCAGCGGCGCATTGAGCACCTCGCGCCGCTGCTGCTCCACCAGCGTCGGCCATACGATCACGTTGACGTTGCCGGTCTCGTCTTCCAGCGTCATGAACAGCACGCCCTTGGCGGTGCCGGGCCGCTGGCGCACGGTGACCAGGCCGCAGGCGCGCGCCAGCTGGCCGTTCTGGAAGGTCATCAGGTCGGATGCCGGAATGAAGCGCTGTTTGTGCAGCCGTTCGCGCAGCAGCGCCAGCGGATGGCGGCCCAGCGTCAGCCCTTGCGCGCGATAGTCGCCCACGATCTCCTCGCCCTCGCTCGGCGCCGCCAGGCTTGGCGTCTCTTCGCGCGGCACGGTCGGCCGCAGCAGGTCCTTGTCGGGCGCCGCGCCGGAGGCCTGCCACAGCGCTTCGCGCCGGTGCCCGGCCAGTGAATGCAAGGCGTTGGCCGCGGCCAGCACCTGCAGGTCGCCCCGATCCAGCCCCGCGCGGCGCGCCAGGTCGGCCACGCTGTCGAACGGCCGCACCGCGCGCGCCTGCTCGATGCGTTCGGCCGCCTGCGCGTTCATGCCGCGCTGCAGCGACAGGCCGAGGCGCACCGCCGGCTGGCGCGAACGGTCCACGGGATCGAATTCTTCCAGCGTCGAATCCCAGCCGCTGATGGTCACGTCCACCGGCCGCACCTCGATGCCGTGGCGGCGCGCGTCCTGCACCAGCTGCGAGGGACTATAAAAACCCATCGGCTGGCTGTTGAGCAGCGCGCACAAAAACGCCGCCGGCTCGTGGCACTTGAGCCAGGAGCTGGCATACGCCAGCAGCGCAAAGCTGGCCGCGTGCGATTCGGGGAAACCGTATTCGCCGAATCCCTGGATCTGGCTGAAGATGGCCTCGGCGAATTCCTGGGTATAGCCACGTTCGAGCATGCCGCCGACGATGCGGTTGTAATACTGTTCCAGCCCGCCCTTGCGCTTCCAGGCCGCCATCGCGCGCCGCAGCTGGTCGGCCTCGCCCGGCGTGAAGCCGGCGCCCAGGATCGCCACCTGCATCACCTGCTCCTGGAAGATCGGCACGCCCAGCGTGCGCTCGAGCGCGATGCGCATCTCGTCGCTCGGGTAATGGATCGGCTCCAGTCCCTGCCGCCGGCGCAAATAAGGATGGACCATGCCGCCCTGGATCGGGCCGGGGCGCACCACCGCCACCTCGATCACCAGGTCGTAGAACTGGCGCGGCCGCATGCGCGGCAACATGCTCATCTGCGCGCGCGACTCGATCTGGAACACGCCCACCGTGTCGGCATGGCAGATCATGTCGTAGGTGGCTGTATCGTCGGCCGGGATGTCCTGCATCTCGAACACCTCGCCGTGGCGCTGGCCGACCAGTTCCAGGCCGCGCCGCATCATCGACAGCATGCCCAGCGCCAGCACGTCGACCTTCATCAGGCCCAGCTCTTCGAGGTCGTTCTTGTCCCACTGGATCACGCTGCGCTCCGCCATCGCCGCGTTCTCGATCGGCACCAGGCGCGAGAGTTTTCCGCGCGCGATCACGAAGCCGCCCGGGTGCTGCGACAGGTGGCGCGGAAAGTTCAGCAGTGATTGCGCCAGGGTCGCCCACTGGCGCGACAGCGGCGCCTCGGGATCGAGCCCGCTCTCGGCCAGGCGTCCCAGCAGGTCGGCGCGGCTGTCGAACCAGTGGTGGGTCTTGGCCACCTTCTCGACGATGGCGAGGTCGATGCCGAGCGCGCGCCCACTGTCGCGCAAGGCGCTCTTGGGCCGGTAGCTGATCACCACCGCCGCCAGCGCCGCGCGCTCGCGCCCGTACTTGCGGTAGATGTACTGGATGACTTCTTCGCGCCGCTGGTGCTCGAAGTCGACGTCGATGTCGGGCGGCTCGTTACGCTCCTTCGAGATGAAGCGCTCGAACAGCAGGCTGGCGCGCGCCGGATCGACCTCGGTGATGCCAAGGCAGTAGCACACTGCCGAGTTGGCGGCCGAGCCGCGGCCCTGGCACAGGATGTCCTGCGAACGGGCGAAGCGCACGATGTCGTACACGGTCAAAAAGTAGTGCTCGTAGCGCATCTCGCCGATCAGCGCCAGCTCGTGCTCGATCTGGGCCTGCACCTTGGCCGGGATGCCTTCGCTGAACCGGCGGTGCGCGCCGATCCAGGTTTCGCTGCGCAGATAGCTGCTGGCGTCGTGCCCGGGCGGCACCACCTCGTCGGGATATTCGTAACGCAGCTCGTCGAGCGAGAAGGTGCACAGGCGCGCGATGCGCACCGTCTCTTCCAGCGCCTCGCGCGAATAGATATTGGCCAGGCGCAGGCGCGCGCGCAGGTGCTGTTCGGCGTTCTGCGCCAGGCCGTAGCCGCACTGCGCCACCGGCTTGCCCAGGCGCGTGGCGCTGAGTGTGTCCTGCAAGGGTTTGCGCGACCTGACGTGCATGCACACGTGGCCGAGCGCCACGATCGGCAGGCCGTGCTGCCAGCCCACCTCTTCCACCGTGGCCCGATGGGCGTCGTCGAAGGCGCGGTGCAGCAGGTTCAGGCCGATCCAGGCGCGCCCCGGAAAGGTGGAGGCGATCCACGCGGCCTGCGCGTGCAGGCGGTCGACGTCCTTCGCCTCGTGGCCCGGGTACGGCGGTAGCAGGATCGCCAGGCAATCGGGCAAGTGCTGCAGGTGGCGGTTGGCCGGTGCCGGGTCGGCCAGGTCGCTTGGCGTCAGGTAATACGTGCCCTTCTCGCTGCGGGTGCGCCCGAGCGTGATCAGTTCGGACAGGTTGCCGTAGCCGTTGCGGTTCTGCGCCAGCAGGATCAGGGACGGCGCCGGGCCGCCGCCCGAGTCCTTGAGGTGGAAGTGGGCGCCGATGATCAGGGGCAGCCCGGTCTTTTTGGCCTCGGCATGGGCGCGCACCACGCCGGCCAGCGAGCATTCGTCGGTGAGCGCCAGCGCGAAGTAGCCCAGCTGCGCCGCGCGCGCCACCAGTTCCTCGGCATGCGAGGCGCCCTGCAGGAAGGAGAAGTTCGACAGGCAGAACAACTCGGCATACGGCGGCAGTATTTGCGGTGACTGCGGCGGCGCTGGCGGCTGGAATTCAGGCATGGGCTACAATGCTGATAGAACAGCAAATACTGTATAAAAACACAGTATAACGTACTGGCCAACCTGACAAGGATTCTCATGCGTATTCACGCCCGGCGCTGTTTTGGCGTCCACCCTGGGGACGGCAATCCGGCCCTCGTGATCGAAGACGATGCGTCGGATTCGCAAACCCGCCAGGCCTTTGCACGCGAACACGATATCACCTGCGTGTGGATCGATCCGGTGCGTAGCGATGGCAGCGCCGCCACGCTCGACTTTTGGTATCCGCACACCCGCAGTCCGCTGTGCCTGCACGCGACGCTGGCGGCAGCGCAGATGCTGTTCGCGCGTCTCGGCGACGGTGCGCCGCTGACGGTGCGCACGGCGATGGAGGGGCAGCAACTGGCTTTGCTGCGTGATGGCGATGCGCTGTTCGTGCGCCTGGCGCCGCAGGCAGTGGCGCAACCGCTGCTGGAGCCAAGCCTCGTGACGCGTCTGCTACGGCTGCCCGATGCGGCGTTGGCCGGCACGCCGCGAGTGGTGTCGGTCGGCAGTGCCAAGCTGCTGGTCGAGGTGGCCGATGCGGCAACGCTGCATGGCTTGACGCCTGACCTGGGGGCAATCGCCGAATGGGCCAAACAGGCGGGCGTGAATGGGCTGTATGTCTACAGCCGGCGCACCGATGGCGTTTTCGAGGGCCGCAATTTCAACCACCTCGATCCATGGCTCGAAGACAGCGCCACCGGGGTGGCGGCCGGTGCGCTAAGTGTCTTGCTGGGGCATGACTTGAGTCTGCTGCAGGGCCAGGCGACAGGCCGTGCCTGCGTGATTCATGCCCGGCCAGACGATGGCATGGTGCTGGTCGGTGGCCGGGTCGAAGCAGCATGAGCGCAATCGATGTGTTCGTTGAGTGAGCATTTGGAAGCTTCAAAGCCTGTCTGGCAATGTGGTCGCCGGCGTCAATTTCGGTTCGTCAAGCAGCTTGGTTTTATAGTCCAGTAGTTCGCTCTCTTCGATATCGAAACGTTTGAGCCATTGATCCGCAGCCCAGCCAACCAGACGCGGTTCACCATCCTTCGAGCCGTAGTGGAAGCCGCCGATCTCGGTCATGCGGATATCTTTTAGCGCCATATTCGGCAACACATAGATAGCGGGGCGCGAGTCAAGTTCAACTGGGACGATCTCCGGCTTTGGACCGGATTGGATGACAATGCCAGTACCATAGTCATACTTTGCAAACCAGTTCATTGGGAGCTCGGAATTCAACGTTGCAAGACCGCCTACCTTTTCAATCATTTTATGGTTAATCGCGGTCAACCATCCGACTGTCTTGATTTTATCCAGTATGCCGTACTTTACCCTTCCACCAATTATTACCGGGCTGCCAACATCTATCCCGTTCATCTTCCCGGCCATTAAAGCTTCACTCGCCTCATTCGGCTCTCTCCGCACCAATGAAAGATTGAAAGCAAATCCACCAAATCCATGAACTGCCTTTAGATTTTTAGCAAATTCGACGAACAAATTCTGGAACACCAAAGGATTTTCCTCGACAAACAACGCTGGAAAAGAAAATGTCAAAGTTGCGAGACCCCATGTCCCCATCTTTGCTTGCCATTCTCGCAAACCCGAAACTTGAAACGTCCACGGACTGGCATCCTCTGGTTTTTTACCGCCGGTATACGCAAAAGCTGCTACATCGTTCGGCCTTAAACTTTCGATCATGCTTCTCATTGGCTTTGTTTTGGCATAAGCGAGCAGATCAGGGCCAGAAGGTGGTTCATCGCGCCATAACCATGCAAGGTGATCTTTAGCGATTGACTCATAGGACTCGAAACAGGTGCATATTCTTGAACGCACTTCTGCGGTATGCGAACCATCGAAGTAAAGCGTCCCGCGAACACAAAATGCTCCGCCTACGTAATCCTCGGGACCATACTTCATCAGCATTGCGCCGGGCAGAAAGAGGGCTTCTGGATTGGCCCGCAGGAGCGTCACCGTATTATCGACATCTTTTTCCATATCTTTTCCTAAAATGTAGGTACTGCAGGCGGGCCAGGCAAGCCTGGCAGTCCTCCTAATGACCTACCGCGTAATAATAAACGCATGAGGATCTCACCTATTTTGCCAGCGGCTTCAATTTTTTCTACAGGGATCTTCGTCTCATCCGGCTTGGATTTCTCGCAATCGCAATCCTTCGGCTCCAAAGAAGTTAGTTTTCGAGGGTCGCCCGCAATTACTTCGTACGCTCTTTCCTGACTCTCTGACAACCTGTCAGGCGGGAACTTCATCTCTACAATTTGCTTAATATTATCCTGCGTTGGCGGTTTCGTAGGATCATGCACAATGACGATATCCGGACGCCTGATTTGCCCAGTTCCAGGGACAAAATAATCGCTCATGTGTTTCTTTATGTGACCATAGAGGAATTTGTGACCTAAAGTACGAACAGTACTATCCATGATCGGTTCAGGCGGAGATTTGGTCATGTTATAGTTGATCTCCTGTTTGTAAGGGCTATTCCCAAGGACTCCATTTAATGCCTTAAAAGATGCAGCGACACAGCTTTGTTTCAACCGCCTTCCATCAGCCCCAATTTTTGGCGCCTTGTCGCACTTGCACATGGCACTACAAAGGATTTTCTTATCGACAGGATCGACTGGCGGTTTATTAATATTGACGATCGTGGTCGTGCCTTCAGGCGACATCCCGCCCTTGCTAAGCGGTGGCGTTGGTCCCGTCATGGCTTTTGCTGAACCAAATCAAAGGCCAATGCTTCCATGGCATCGCGTTCTATCCATTCTGTGAACCCATCGGGATCCGTAACCCCAGTATGATACTGACCACCAGTGGACCGTATGCGGGTTTCGATACCGCTCACCGGCTCGCCCGTTGCCTGATCGACGACTTGAAAGCGCCCCCCGAAAACGCCGAGTATCAGGCAATGCTTCATCATGATATCCAGCGCTTAACCCAGAGCCGATAGCACCAATTGCTCGCCCCATCGTTCCATTCGCAGCGTCTGGCGCTGCACCACTTGATGGCACTGTGGTGGTAAAAATCTGGCTGGATATAAGCGTCGCACCGCATGCTACTTTACATCCATGATAAGCCACTGGCTTGCCATCATCAATCAAGCTCGGGTCTCCTTGACTAATTGGAAAAACACCTTTACAGAGCGGACAAGACACCATGTCGCCTCTACGTGCCCATCCTTTTCCATGGGTGTCAGAGAAAGATGAAGCACTGATGACGACTCCGCCATGGCTGGTTTTATCGCCTAGAACAATAACAGGGTAACCCATATAACCGTCTCCTATGCGTATGGTGAATACACGTAAATGTTGAAGACTACGGCAGTGTTGGTCTTGAACATGTCTAGAGTTCAGCATTCACCATTTCACTAAATTAGACCTCAACGTTCAATTCATGGCATACGCATGACCATGTTGCATTAATGCTACAGTGCGATGGTTATCGAAGGATCAAGCGATTAAACTCCGAATTTCCTTCGGAGAAAATTGTGCCCAACCTGAAAATAATGTCTCGCTCGCTGCTACTCGCCCTGTACGGCAGCACCGCTCTCGCCGCCCTGCCGACCGCCGCGCTGGCCCAGAACACCCTTGCCACCCCTGCCGCCGGCAATGCCGACGTCGTCCCGAGCGTCAGCGTGGTCGGCTCGCGCCGCGTCGGCGTCGCTTCCGCCACCGACACCCCGGTCGCGGTCGACTTCATCCCGATGACCAAGGCGGCCGAGCAAGGCGGCCAGTTCGACCTGGCCCAGGCCCTGGCCACGCTATCTCCATCGTTCAACTCGACCCGCCAGACCGGCGCCGACGGCGCCGACCTGATCGACTCGGCCGCGCTGCGCGGCCTGGGTTCGGACCAGACCCTGGTGCTGGTCAACGGCAAGCGCCGCCACACGGTGGCGCTGGTGAACCTGTTCGGCGCGCGCAACCGCGGCAATACCGGCACCGACATGAACGCGATCCCGCTGATGGCGATCCGCGAAGTGCAGGTGCTGCGCGACGGCGCCGCCGCCCAATACGGCTCGGACGCGATCGCCGGCGTGATCAACATCGACCTCAAGAAAAACCTGGGCTGCGAATCGGTGGTCGGCTACGGCCAGTACACCGCCGGCGACGGCGAAAACTGGCTGGCCTCGGCCTACTGCGGCGTGGCCGTGGCGGGCGGCGTGGTCGGCATCACCGGCGAATACTACGACCGCGGGCGCTCCAACCGCGCCGACGCCGACAGCCTGCGCATCATCGGCGACACCAAGTCCGAAAACCAAACCGTCTACCTGAACGGCGACTTCCCGGCCGGCGCCGGCAACAAGTTCTACTTCACCGCCGGCGTGCAGCGCCGCGACGCCTCGTCGGCCGCCTTCGGGCGCGAAGGCCTGGGTTCCGAAGACATCCCGTCGCGCAACTCGGCGGCGATGTATCCGAACGGCTTCGTCCCCTTCATCAACGGCGACGTCGACGACCGCTGGGGCACCGTCGGCTACCGCTGGGCGATGGGCGAATGGAATGCCGACCTGTCGCAGACCTACGGCTACAACCGCCTGAAGTACGACATCGCCAACACCCTGAACGCGTCGATCGCGAACCTCGACCTGACCAATGGCGGCGCCGGCGTCAGCGCCAGCAACTTCAACGCCGGCGGCTTCTCGTTCCGCCAGGCCACCACCAACCTCGACGTCAGCCGCTTCTACAGCAGCGTGGCGCAGGGCATGAACGTCGCCTTCGGCCTCGAACACCGCCGCGAGAACTACCAGATCTTCGCCGGCGAAGCGGGTTCCTACATCGACGCCGACGGCGTGGGCGTGGGCGGCAACGCCGGCAGCCAGGGCTTCCCGGGTTTCCAGCCGGGCGACGAGACCGATGCCGACCGCCATAGCAGCGCCGCCTACATCGACGTCGAAACCGACCTCACCGACCGTTTTAAACTGCAGACCGCGCTGCGCTACGAGCGCTATTCGGACTTCGGCTCGACCACCACCGGCAAGATCGCCGGCGCATACCGCATCAATCCGCAGGTGCTGCTGCGTGGCTCGGCCAGCACCGGCTTCCGCGCGCCGTCGCTGCAGCAGATGTACTTCTCGTCGACCTTCACCGACTTCGTCAGCGGCCAGCCGCTGGACGTGGTGCTGGCGCCGAACGGCGGCCGCGTCGCCAACGCCGCCGGCATCCCGTCGCTCAAGGAAGAAGAATCGAAGAGCTATACGCTGGGCCTGACCTGGGCCCCGACCCAGTCGACCTCGCTCACGGCCGACCTGTACCGCATCGACATCGACGACCGCATCGTGCTGTCGGGCCGCTTCGACGCCGACAACTACCCGGCGCTGGGCGCGACGCTGCAACAACTGGGCGTGGGCCAGGCCCAGTTCTTCGTCAATTCGGTCGACACCAAGACGCAAGGCCTGGACCTGACCGTGTCGAACCGCGCCACCGTCGGCATCGGCCGCCTGAACACCTACCTGGCCCTGAACTTCAGCAAGACCGAAGTGCAGCGCGTGAAGGCCCCTTCGAGCCTGGCAGGGTTCGAGGACGTGCTGCTGTCCGAGCGCGAGCGCCTGTTCATCGAGGAAGGCGCGCCGCGCCGCAAGGCCACGCTGGGCCTGGACTGGACCCAGGGCCAGCTCGAGACCTCGCTGCGCGTGATCCACTTCGGTCCGCAGACGCTGGGCACCTTCTCGGGTTCGCCGGTGCCGAACCAGCACTACGAAGCGAAGACCTCGGCCGACCTGTCGTTCACCTGGGCCTTCAGCGACAAGACCCGCCTGACGGTGGGCGGCACCAACATCTTCGACGTCAAGCCGACCCGCCAGGATGAGAACGAGACCGACAACGGCTTCAAGTACGAAAGCGTGCAGTTCGGCCTGAACGGCGCGGCGATGTTCGCGCGCCTGGCGCACAAGTTCTAATTCGATCAGACGCTTGAAATACTGCGGCCCGTGAACTTCGCGGGCCGTTTTCATTTGTGCGCCTGTCTTGCACGTGCGGCTTGTGCAAGAATGGCGCCCTCTGACACTGTCGTAGCCGAACACCATGGACAAACTGATTGCAGAACTGATGAGGCTTTACCTGCCGGCCGGCGCGCTCGCACCCGAACTGCTGGCGCAGCACCTGCAGGGCGAACAGAATGTGCCGGTCAGCCTGACCGGCAACGACGGCCTGACGCGCGCCATGATGATCCCGTTCCGCAAGGCCAAGGGCGCGCAGGACGACGCCCACTGGAACCAGCTGTGCGAGGTCGCCAACGCGCTGCAGGAGCGCCTGGGCTTCCCCGCGCCGGCGGTCAGCATCTCGGGCGGCGACGCTTATTACCTGTGGCTGTCGCTGGCCACGCCGGTGCCGTCCGAGCAGGCCCAGGCCTTCCTCGAACGCCTGCGCGACGTCTACTTTCCCGACACCGAACTGGCGCCCGACCATGTGCTGGCGCCGGTCGCGCTGCCGCCCTGCCTGCACGCGCGCACCGGGCGCTGGGCCGCATTCATCCATCCGGGCATGGGCGTCTCGTTCGCCGACGAGCCGGGGCTGGAGATGATGCCGCCGTCAGGCGGGCAAGCCGGCTTCCTGGAGGGACTGGAAAGCATCGACGAAGCGCAGTTCGCGAATGCGCTGGCGCTGCTGCAGCCGGAGGGCGACGGGCCGCAGGCCAGCCTAGCGCTGGTGTCGGCGCTGCACACGCCGGAGGTCGAGTTCGCGCCTGCTCATCCGCCGGTTTCTCGTACATCGCCTGCCCCGGCGGAAGGCTTGCTGCTCAAGGATGCGACGCTGGAGGACATCGTGCGCCATCTGCATTCGCTGGGCGTCGAGCCGACCTTCCGCCACGTGCTGCCGCCCGCCCGGCGCTAACCGGCGCTAACGTTCTGGACGCCGCTCGCAGCGGCTCTGTGCCACACTGGCCTTCATCGACATTCGTTTCATGGAGGGCAGCATGAGCACTGAACAGCAAGCAAAGGAACAGGAAAAGGACGCGGCGCAGCAACCGGGCGCAGAAGCGCAGCACCCCGACACTGATGGGCTGAAGGACAAGAAGCCGGAAGAATTGACGCCGGATGAGTTGCGCCTGATGGCCGACACGATGCCGGGCGAAGGGCCGGGAGATTGAACTGCCGCGTGACGCTTTCGTTCACGCAAGCGCTGCTGCCGGCGCAGCCGGCAGCAGCTTCACGTCTTACTTGACGTCTTACTTGGTGACGGTAATGACCGACCGCTTGCCGCCCTTGAAACCGTACAGCGTCACGGTGCCATCGCACACATCGCCGCGCTGATCGAACGCGATCGGCCCGGTCACGCCCTTGTACTGGATCTTGGCCAGCACCGGCAGATACTTCGCAGGCGCCGACGACCCGGCCTTCACCATCGCCTCGGCCATGGTCATCACCGCATCGTAGGCATACGGCGCGTTGATCTGCACGTCGATCCCGAAGCGCTTCTTGTAATCGGCGCGGAACTTGTCCATGCCGGCCTTGGCCTCGCCCTGCACGCCGCCCGCTTCCGCGCACACCACCTGGCCGTCCGCCATGGTGCCGCCCGACAGCTTGAAGATCTCGTCCGAGCAGATGCCGTCGCCGCCCATCATGCGCACGTTCATGCCCAGCTGCTTCATCTGGCGCAGCATCGGGCCGGCGGTGGCGCTCATGCCGCCGAAGAACACCATGTCCGGCTTGCTGGCGCGGATGCGGGTGATGATGGTGCTGAAGTCGGTCGCTTTCTCATGCGTGAATTCGCGCGCCACCACGCTGCCGCCCTGCTTCTGCAGGCTGCGCGAGAACTCGGTCACCAGGCCCTGGCCGTAGGCGGTGCGGTCGTCCACCACGGCGACGCGGCGCACCTTCATCGTGCCGGTCGCGTAGCGGCCCAGCGCCTGGCCCAGCTGCACGTCGTTGGCCACCACGCGGAAGGTGGTGTTGTAGCCTTGCTGGGTGTATTTCGGGCTGGTGGTCGACGGCGAGATCTGCGGGATGCCGGCGTTGTAGTAGATCTTCGAGGCCGGGATGGTGGTGCCCGAGGTCTCGTGGCCAACCATGCCGTTGATCTTCGCGTCGACCAGCTTCTGCGCCACGCTGGTGGCCTGCTTCGGATCGCCGCCGTCGTCCTCGGCCATCAGCTGGAAGGTCACCTTCTTGCCGCCGATCGCCACGCCGCGCGCGTTGAGCGCCTCGATCGCCATGCGCGCGCCATTCTCGGTGTCCTTGCCGAAGTAGGCCACCGGGCCGGTCACCGCCGCCGCGTGGCCGATCTTGACCACTTCTTGCGCATTTGCTGTACCCGCCGCCATCAGCGCGGCAACCACCACCATCTTTTTCTTCATCGCTTCCTCGTCAACTTGCACGACGGCGCCCGTGCGCCGCCCAACCGGGCATTCTACCGCGCGCCCGCGCACGCTGCACGGCACGCGATATTAACGTAGTGACAATTGACTAGATTTTTATGCAACAGATACGGTATGCTGCTGCGCTTGTCCGTACGAAGATGACCGCCTCAGGGCGACAACAATGACAGCAACGGAGACCATCATCGTCACCCCATTCCCTTTCCGACTGGCGGCCGCCGGCGCCATGCTGCTGTCGCTCGCCCTGCCCGTCCAGGCGACCGGGCAGGCGCCGCGTCATCATGCTGCGCATCCGGCACGCATTGCCTGCGACGGCGCCCAGCCCTGCGACCAGGAAAAGCAGGCCGCGCCGCGCCGCAAGCCGCTCAAGGCCTCTGTAAAACGCGAATGCACACGCCTCGACGCCGCGATCCGCGACAACGAAGAAACCGAGCAGCGCGCCGGCGCGCGCGGGGTGATGGAGTCGCTCCAGCAGGACGCGCAGAGCCTGCGCAAGCGCTACCGCGAACTCGGTTGCTGAAGCGGCGCCTGGGCTTCGAAGGTCACGCTGGCCTTCAGGCCACCGAGCCGCTCTGACTTGTCCAGCGCCAGTGTGGCGCCGTGGCGTTCGGCGATCGCCTTGATGATGGCCAGGCCCAGGCCGCTGCCGGCCGCTTCGCTGCCGGCCACGCGGTAGAAGCGGTCGAACACGCGCTCGCGTTCCTCCGGCGGGATGCCGGGGCCACTGTCCTCGACCAGCACCACGATCCGCCCGCCCTCGGCATGCACCGCGATGTCGACGGTGCCGCCGCCCGGCGTGTACTTGACGGCGTTGTCGACCAGGTTGCGCAGCAGGATCTGCAGCGCGTCCGGCTGGCCGTCGATGGTGGCGGGATCGGCCTGCTGCACGCCCAGGTCGACGCCCTTGTTGGCGGCCACGCCGGCCAGGTCGGCCACGGTGCGGCGCGCCAGGTCGGACAGGTCGACCGGCCGCGGCGCCGCCCCACCCTGGGCGCTGGCCTCGTGGCGCGCCAGCACCAGCAATTGCTCGACCAGGCGCGTGGCGCGGTCGATGCCGGCGGTCAGGCGCCCCACCGCCACCCGGCGCGCTTCCGGATTGTCGGCGCGGTCCAGGCTTTGCGCCTGCAGGCGCAGCGCGGCCAGCGGCGTGCGCAGCTCGTGCGCGGCGTCGGCCACGAAATGCTGCTGGGCGTCGAAGGCGGCCTGCACCCGGCCGAACAGCAGGTTCAATTCCTGCACCACCGGCCGCACTTCGTCGGGCAAGCCGTTGTCGGACACCGGTGACAGGTCGTCGGCCTGGCGCGAAGCCAGTTGCGAGCGCACCCGCGCCACGGGTTTCAATGAGCCGCTCACCACCCACCACACCACCAGCATCAGGATCGGCATCATGACCGCGATCGGTCCCAGGGTGCGCAGGGCCAGGTTGCCGGCCATGTTGCGGCGCACGGCCAGGTCCTGCGCCACCTGCACCGTCTGGTTCGCGGTCTGGATCGAGAACACGCGGTAGGTGGTGCCGTTGGCGCGCACGTTGGAAAAGCCCAGCACCGCGCGCTGCGGCAGGCGCGCGCGCGAGACGCTGTGGAACATCTGCACGCCGTCGGGTGACCACATCTGCACCACCATGTCGTCGTTGCCGCTGGCGCTGTCGGCTTCGGCGCGCGCGCGTCCTTCGTTGTTCGACAGCGGGGTGCCGGAGCGCAGCGACAGCGCCATCTGCTGCATGTGGTAGTCGAAGATCTGGTCGGCGTCGTGCAGCGCGGTGCGGTAGGCGATGGTGGCCTGGGCCAGCGCGGCCAGGGTGATCGCGGCGAGCAGGAACCAGAGCAGGCGCCCGCGCAGCGAGTGCGTCATTTTCATACCTTGGGAACCATATAGCCCACGCCGCGCACGTTCTGGATCAAGTCGCTGCCGAGCTTCTTGCGCAGGCCGTGGATGTAGACCTCGACTGCGTTGCTGGAGACTTCATCGCGCCAGCTGTACAGCTTTTCTTCGAGCTGGGCGCGCGACAGCACGGCGCCGGGACGCGCCACCAATGCCTCGAGCACCGCCCATTCGCGCGCCGACAGCGAGACGTTGGCGCCATCGACCATCACCTCGCGGGTGGCGGGATTGACGCTGATGTTGCGGTATTCGAAGACCGGTTCGGCGCGGCCGGCGGCGCGCCGCAGCAGCGCGCGGATGCGCGCCAGCAGTTCGTCGAGGTCGTAGGGTTTGAGTACGTAATCGTCGGCGCCGGCGTCCAGGCCGGCGATGCGCTGGGCCACCGAATCGCGCGCGGTGGCGACCAGCACCGGGGTGCGGTCCTTGCGCGTGCGCATCGAGCGCAGCACGTCGAGGCCGTCCTTGCGCGGCAGCCCCAGGTCGAGCAGCACCAGGTCGTAGTTCTGGTTCTGCATCAGGGCCGTGTCGGCCATCTCGCCGTCCTTGACCCAGTCGACGGCGTAGTGCTCGGCCCTGAGCAGGTCGAGCACCACTTCGCCGATCATCGTGTCGTCTTCCACCAGCAGCAGTCGCATGTCTGTTTCCGTGTCGAGCCGATGCGCTGGAAGGACGCCGAGCTTCCTTAACCGATCCGCACCGGAATGAAGATTTTGTCACTCCCGCGCTGGATCAGCAAGGCCACCGACTTGCTGGCCTTGGACATCACCTCGCGCACCTGCTCGACCGAGTTAACCGGACGGCCGTTGACCGAGATGAGCACGTCGCCCGGTTCAATCCCGGCCATCGCGGCGGCGCCCGAAGCGTCTTCGATCACCAGCCCAGCGGCGATGCCGCTCTGGCGCCGCTCGACCGGCTCCAGCGTGCGCAGGCTCAGGCCCAGCTTGGCGCTGTTGTCGAGCGAGGCGACTTCTTCGCGCTCGCCACGCTTGGGCTTTTCGCTGGCGTCGGCCAGGGTGGCGTCGATGCGCACCAGCTTGCCGTCGCGCCAGACGTCCAGCGCCACGCGCTCGCCCGGCTTGGACAGGGCCAGCATGCCCGGCAGGTCGCCCGAGCCGATGATGGCCTGGCCGTTGGCGCGGCGGATCACGTCGCCCGACTTCAGGCCTGCCTTCTCGGCGGCGCTGCCGCGTTCCACACTCGAAATCAGGGCGCCCTCGGGCGACTCGAGCTTGAACGAATCGGCGAAGCTCTGGCCGACTTCCTGCACGCTCACACCCAGCTTGGCATGCTGCACCTTGCCGGTGGCGACGATCTGGTCCTTGATGCGCACCGCGAGGTCGATCGGGATCGAGAACGACAGGCCCTGGTAGCCGCCGGTCTGGCTGTAGATCTGCGAATTGATGCCGACCACTTCGCCACGGGTGTTGAACAGCGGGCCGCCCGAGTTGCCGGGGTTGACCGCGACGTCGGTCTGGATGAACGGCACCGTGCTGTCCGGCAGCGAGCGGCCGGTGGTGCTGACCACGCCGGCGGTGACGGTGCTCTCCAGGCCGAACGGCGAACCGATCGCCAGCACCCACTCGCCCACCTGCACCGACTTCGATTTGCCGATCGGCGCCACCGGCAGGTTCCTGGCGTCGATCTTGAGCACGGCCACGTCGGTACGCGGGTCGGAGCCCAGGACCTTGGCGCGGAATTCGCGGCGGTCCTGTAGCTTGACGGTGACTTCGTCGGCGTTCTGCACGACGTGGGCGTTGGTAAGGATGACGCCGTCCGGGCTTACGATAAAGCCCGATCCGGCGCCGAAAACGGGAGCTTCACGACCGCCGCGGCCACCACCGTAGCGCGGGTCCTGAAACTGCTTGAAGAATTCATAGAACGGGTGGCTCGGGTCGAGCGCCGGCACGCCGCCGCCACGATTGGCGACCTTGGTCGAGCCGACCACGCGGATGTTGACCACCGCCTTGCCGTTCTGCGCGGCGATGCGCGTGAAATCGGGAAGTGCGACCGGGCTGGAAGGCGCGCCGACGGCGGCAGCCGGTGCGGGCGCGGGGGCCGGCGCAGGGGCGGCTGCGGCAACGGCGGGAGCGGCTTGGGCCGCGACGTTATTGTGATTGACTGCGATTGCGCCGACCGCGCCGCCAACGATACCCGCGGCACACAGGGCCAGCGTGAGGCGTTTGGCAGTGATGGCAGTAACGGCACCTTGGTTCGACATGGTTGTGCTCCTGATGAAGGTGGTTGAATCGACGATGTGGACTATCGATGAAACGTATCTTCCCGCATGAGCCTTAGACAATACTTAAGTTATTGAAGGGCTGTCTTAAAGCCCACTTAAGTAGGGTTGGCGGCCGCGGAAAACACATAGCTCCAGACGTGCAAAGGGCGCCCTCGCGAGCGCCCTTCTTTCAAACGACTACCGTGGCATCACGCCAGGGCGTCCGGTCCATACGACACTGCCTCAAGCGGCTTCGCGCTGTTCCAGGGTCTTGACGTTGCCGGTGTTGCCCAGCGCGTCGGCAATCGCGATCTTGCGCGGCTTGAGCGCTTCCGGCACTTCGCGCACCAGTTCGATGGTGAGCATGCCGTTGTCGAACGACGCGGTGGTGACCTTCACGTGATTGGCCAGCTGGAAGCGCTGCTCGAAATCACGGGCCGCGATGCCGCGGTGCAGGAAGGTGCGCTGGGTGGTGTCCTTCACCTTGCGGCCGGTAACCACCAGGCTGTCACGCTCGGTGACGATTTCGACTTCGTCGCGCGAGAAGCCGGCCAGCGCCATCACGATGCGGTATTCGTCTTCGCTCACCAGCTCGATGTTGTACGGCGGGTAGCTCGGCTGTGCTTCGGCGCGTTGCTCGAGCAGGTTGGCCAGGCGATCGAAACCGATGGCGGAACGGTACAGGGGAGTCAGGTCAAAAGTACGCATGATATTCATATCCTCGTTAAGTTAAGCGATAAGTGACGGACCTCGTTGAGCATCCGTTGAGTCCAATCTAATGCCACCCTAATGCGTTTTCAAGGCATACGAAATACGAATTTTTAGGCCACTTTTCGAATTTTATTTGCATCATGTTTCAGTGGAAATTACAAGGAAATTTGCGTTTCGACGCGTGCTACACTCATTTTCTTGTGCCTTGTTTTCCTGTCCCTACCATGACCGCATCCCGCAGTTTCCTCGCCCGCGCCGCCCGTCCGGCCGGCGCCCTCGCCGTTGCCCTTGCCTTCGCCTTCCCCGCCGTTGCCGCGACCGCCACCGTCCCAGCCGTCCCTGCCATCGGCAAGGCGGCGTATCCGGGCACCATCGCGCTGCACGTCGACGCGTCGAACCTGTCGCAGCAGGTGTTCCGCATGCGCCTGTCGATGCCGGCGCGTCCGGGTCCGATGACGCTGCTGTATCCGCAGTGGGCGCCGGGCAACCACGGCCCGAACATTCCGCTGACCCAGCTCGCGGGCCTGAAGTTCAGCGCCGGCGGTAAACCGGTCGAGTGGACGCGCGATCCGGTCAACGTGTATGCCTTCCACGTCACCGTGCCGCAGGGCGCGACCACGCTGGAAGCCGAGTACCAGTTCCTGTCGCCGCTCGACACCTCGCAGGGCCGCATCACCATGACCGACGACATCCTCGGCGTGCAATGGCAATCGGTGGCGCTGTACCCGGCCGGCTACGACGCCCGCCGCATCACGGTGCAGCCGACCCTCACGCTGCCGAAGGACTGGCAGTTCGCCAGCGCGCTGGAAGTCGAGGGCCGCACCGGCGACGAAGTGCGCTTCAAGCCGCACGACCTCGACACCCTGGTCGATTCGCCCCTGTTCGCCGGCCGCCACTTCAAGCGCATCGACCTGGCGCCGGGCGCCAAGACGCCAGTGATGCTGAATGTGGTCGCCGACAACGCCGAGAACCTGGAAGCCAAGCCGGAACAGATCGCGCTGCACCGCGCGATGGTCGACCAGGCCATCAAGCTGTTCGGCTCGACCCACTACAAGCACTACGACTTCCTGTTCGCGATCTCGGACGAATTCGGCGGCATCGGCCGCGAGCACCACCAGTCGAGCGAGAACGGCGTCAAGCTCGGCTACTTCACCGAGTGGAACCGCAACGAAGCCGGACGCGAACTGCTGCCGCACGAATTCGTGCACTCGTGGAACGGCAAGTTCCGCCGCCCGGCCGGCCAGGAAGTCCCGAACTTCAACACCCCGCTGCAGAACGAACTGCTGTGGGTTTACGAAGGCCAGACCCAGTTCTGGGGCAAGGTGCTGGCCGCGCGTTCGGGCCTGGTGTCGCAGAACCATGCGCGCGAGGCGCTGGCGATCGACGCCGCACGCTACGACAACACGCAGGGCCGCGACTGGCGCGCGATGCAGGACACGGTCAATGATCCGATCATCAACGGCCGCCGTCCGATCGGCTGGGGTAACTGGCAGCGCAGCGAAGACTACTACACCGAAGGCATGCTGATCTGGCTCGACGTCGACACCAGGATCCGTGAGATGTCGGGCGACAAGCGCAGCCTGGAAGACTTCGCGCGCGCCTTCTTCGGCGTCGAGAACGGCCGCGTCGATGCGCTGTACTACGCGTTCGACGACGTGGTGGCGGCGCTGAACAAGATCCAGAAATTCGACTGGGCGCCGTTCCTGCGCAAGCGCCTCGATGGCCACGGCCCGGGCGCCCCGCTCGACGGCCTGGCGCGCGCCGGCTGGAAGCTGGTCTACAGCGACACCCCGAGCGACGCCGGCCGCGCCGCGGAAGAGCGCAGCAAGAGCACCGACTTCACCTATTCGCTCGGCTTCTCGGTGCGCCAGGACGGCGGCGTGACCGGCGTGATCTGGGACGGCGTGGGCTTCCGCGCCGGACTGGCCGCCAACACCACCATCGTCGCGGTCAACAACCGCGTGTACAAGGGCGAGGTGCTGAAGGCCGTGGTGCGCGACGCCAAGGCCGGCAAGGGTCCGATCGAGCTGCTGGTGAAGAAGGGGAACAACCTGCGCACCATCTCGCTCGATTACAAGGACGGCCTGCGCTATCCGCGCCTGGAGCGCATCGCGGGCACCAGGGATCGCCTGGAGGCGCTGTTCAAGGCCAAGTAAGCGGGCCTTCAACCTTCGCTCAGCCGATATCGTTCGCGTCCTGAGTTGAAAGTAATACGTCGTTCCCGCGCAGGCGGGAACCCAAGTTCTGCATGCGTTATCGTGACGCCGGCAACCTTGGGTTCCCGCCTCCGCGGGAACGACGGTTTTGGGCCAACACATTTCTCAGGTGGCGCGACGCTTGACCACCCGTTGAACGCGTGGACGGCAAGCCGTCCACCCTACTTGACCAATGCGCGATGCGGCGGCTAACATGGTCCCATGCCTTTCATCGTGATCATCCTGGCCAGCGCCATCGCTGCCTATTATTCCTACCGCACCACACGGCGGTAGGGGCGATCACGCAACCCGGTCCGCCTGATGCGGACATCACACGGGCAAACCGGTCTTCCTTGGGCGTTCCACACGTTCCACACTCCGGAGACCTCATGTCCATCAATTCCGATCTGCTCGACCTGCTGCAAGAACGCGGCTTCATCCACCAGTGCACCGACGCCGCCGGCCTGCGCCACGCCATGGGCAAGCAGCCCGTGACCGCCTACCTCGGCTTCGACGCCACCGCCGACAGCCTGCACGTGGGCCATCTGCAAGGCCTGATGCTGATGCGCTGGCTGCAGCGCGCCGGCCACAAGCCGATGCTGCTGATCGGCGGCGCCACCACCCGCATCGGCGACCCGAGCTTTCGCGACACTTCGCGCCCGCTGCTGGACGACGCCAGCATCGCCGCCAACATCGAAGGCATCCGCAGCGCTTTCACGCACTACCTCGGCGCAGACGTGGCGGTGGTCGACAACGCCGAATGGCTGAACGGCCTGGGCTACCTCGACTTCCTGGGCCAGGTCGGGCGCCACTTCAGCGTCAACCGCATGCTGACGTTCGATGCGATCCGCTCGCGCCTGGAACACTCGCTGTCCTTCCTCGAATTCGGCTACACCCTGCTGCAGGCCTACGACTTCGTCGAGCTGGCGCGCCGCCACGGCTGCACGCTGCAGATCGGCGGCGCCGACCAGTGGGCCAACATCATCAACGGCATCGACCTCGGACGGCGCCAGTCGTCGCTCGACCTGTACGGCCTGACCATGCCGCTGCTGGCCACCAGCGACGGCAAGAACATGAGCAAGTCGGCCGGCGGCGCCGTGTGGCTCAACGCCGACCGCCTGCCGCCCTACGATTTCTGGCAGTTCTGGCGCAACGTCGACGACCGCGACGTGGGCCGCTTCCTGGCGCTGTTCACCGAGCTGCCGATGAGCGAGGTGCGGCGCTTGGGCGCGCTGCAGGGCGCGGAACTGAACGCGGCCAAGATCGTGCTGGCGGACCAGGCGACGCTGCTGGCGCACGGGCCGGACGCGCTGGCGGCGGCGCAGCGCGCGGCGGCCGGCGCGTTCGGATCCGGTGCGTGCGCCGACCTGCCGGCCTGGCCGCTCGCTGCAGCGCGTCTGGCGGCCGGCGTGACGCTGGCCGAGCTGGCGGTGGACGCCGGCCTGGCTGCCTCGCGCGGCGCGGCGCGCCGGCTGGCGGCGGGCGGCGGCCTGCGGCTCGATGGCGTGACGGTGCTTGACGCCGATGCGGTGCTGGCCGGCGGCGCCGGCGAATGGGTATTGTCGGCCGGTCGCAAGCAGCATGTGCGCATTGTCGTGAGCGACGACATGGCGTGAGCGGCGGCCGGCTGCCGGCAGGACGTGTTGTGGCACACTGACGCCATCCATCGCCACCTGTCAGCGCCCATGAACAAGTTTGCAGCCAAGCCCTACCTCCAGCGGATCTGGCCCGAGTTCGGGAACGACGTCGACCTGAGCGAATTCCCGTTCAACGTCCCGGCGGTGCGCGACTTGCAGCAGATCGAGTTCCACGCCGACGTCACCTTCTTCGTCGGCGAGAACGGCAGCGGCAAGTCGACCATCCTGGAAGCGATCGCGCTGGCGCTGGGCTTCGGGGTCGAGGGCGGACCGATGAGCATCCAGCTGCTCGACACGCTGGGCGAGCGCTCGGCGCTGGCGCGCCACATCCGCATGTCGCGCAGCTTCAAGCGTCCGAAGTACGGCTACTTCATGCGCGCGGAGAGTTTCTTCAATGTGGCGACCTATATGGACAAGGAAATCGGCGCTTCGTGGTCGTACGGCGTCCCGGCGCTGCATGCGCGCTCGCATGGCGAAGCCTTCATGAGTGTCCTGCTCAACAAATTCAGGAGCGATGGCCTGTACCTGCTGGACGAACCCGAGGCGGCGCTGTCGCCGAACCGCCAGCTGGCGGCGCTGCGCGCGATCGACCAGCTGGTGCAGCAGCGCTCGCAGTTCATCATCGTCACCCATTCGCCGATCCTGCTGGCCTACCCCAACGCCAAAATCCTGGCGTTCGACGGCAGTGGCATCAGCGAGATCGCCTACGAGGACACCGAGCACTTAGCGGTGACGCGCGACTTTTTGAACCACTATCCGCGCCGGCTCGAGCAGTTGCTGGCGCCGGACCTGGACTCCGACTGATTCATTCTGCGGCGACGATGGCGCGCGTCCTTCAGGCGTAATGCCCGGCGTCCGGCGGCGGCACCACCCAGGAGTGCATGCGCGATTCATACACCGACACGGTCGGCGCAGGAAAACCGGGATCCGCGAAGACGCCGACCGGGATCGTCAGGTAATCGGCGAATGCGTCGGCCGCGTAATAGACCGTGACGCCGCAGCGCGGGCAGAAATGAAACGTGGCGCACGTCCCTTCGCCGCCCTTGCGCACGTACTGGGTCGAGTTCGCGGCAATCGCGACGTTCTCGCGCGCGAACCGCGCCTGTTCGCTGAACGGGCCACCGGTACGACGCTGGCAGGCCAGGCAATGGCAGATCGAGATGCGCACCGGTTCGCCGGTGACGTGCGCCGTGAGCTGGCCGCAGCTGCATGAAGCGAATCGGGTTGCCATGGGGTCTCCTGTCGGTCTCGG
This sequence comes from Massilia sp. YIM B02443, assembly GCF_030411955.1. GTDB lineage: Bacteria > Pseudomonadota > Gammaproteobacteria > Burkholderiales > Burkholderiaceae_D > Telluria. The sequence continues at coordinate 518,018 of NZ_JASNRA010000001.1, read as the reverse complement.
GTTGGATCGGCGTGGGTCGGCATTTCAGGCACTGTCCGTCGTCGATATTCTTCCTTTGCCGCATGGCCGTCAAGCGCCCTGCGCCGGCCAGTCGGAAGGCGATCTGGCGCGCGCGCCGCCTTGCTCTTCTATCGGGCGTAAGCCAATAAAAGTGCATGCTATGCTCGATGCATGCTGGCGCCGAAGCGCGTTCGGCGAACGACAACATGTTTTGAGGCGACGCTATGAAAGACGTAAAAGTTGATGTCCGTGTCAATGTCGGCGTAGATGCTGCAAGCACGATCTTGCTGCTTGCGTCGGCGGCGATGGCCTTGTTCTTCTACAAGCAGAACAAGCAGGAGAAATTGAAAGCTTCTTGACGGCTGTTGTCGTCGATGGCCTGCGCATTGTCGACACGCTGCGCAGGATCGACCGGCGCGGCGATACGTGCCATGCTCCTGGATCCGGGTCTCAGACCTGCGTCGCATCTTCCACCGGCACCAGCCGCTGCAGCGTTTCGGCGACGTGGCGGCCGAACATGCGGGCGCTCTTGACGTCGCCCGGCGGGAAGGCGTCGGCCGGCATGCCATGTCCGGCCTGGGCCATCAGACCGGTCCACGAGCCGAGCCGGTTGGCCGCTTCGCGTTCCGGTACGCCGGCATGCTGCTCCGGCAGGAAGGGATTGCCGACCCAGAGCATTCCGTGCTGCATGCAGAAGGTCAGCATCGCCTGCAGCGTGGACTGCTTGTCGCCGGCCGGCAGCGACGACACGGTGAAGCCGGCCGCCAGCCGGCCTTCCAGCGCACGCGCGCGCCACAGCGGGCCGGTGGCATCCATGAACAGCTTGAACGGTCCCGAGACGCCGCCGAGATAGGTCGGCGAACCGAGGATACAGCCGTCGTAGGCGGCCAGGCCGGCGGGGTCGCGCGCCGCCTGCTCTGCCTCCAGCAGCGTCACGCGCGTATGTGCCACGGCGTCGGCGCCGGCCGCCACGTGATGGGCGATGTGGGCGGTGTGGCCATGGGCGCTGTGATAGATGATGACCAGCGTCTTGGCGCGCGGACCGGCTGTTGCATCGGTGAGTGAACCGCGCGGCGGCATGGTGTGCGCGTTCATCCGACCAGCTCCGCGCCGAGACGGGCGCACAGGTACAGCGCACAGCCGAACACGATGTGGTTGGCCACGCTGCGCAGGCAGTTGCGCAGCGGCGCCGGCGTCTTCGATGCGGCAAAGCCCGCCCCCATCGCGGGCTGCATCACGAACAGCGGCGCCGCCACCGTCGCCAGGCCAAACGCCACGGCCGGCGCCAGACGGGGGCTGCGCAGCCAGTCGATGCCGGCCAGCGCGACCAGCATGGCGGCGAACACGATGCCGATGGCGTAGTGCAGCAGCCATCCGAGCGCCGTTTCGTGGCGCACCGGCGGCGCCTTGCCGATCGGCGCGTGGCGCAGGCGGCCGCGCCGCAGATGGCCGGCCCAGCGTCCCAGCATGGCCAGGTCGAGCGTCGGCACGCCGAGGCGCCGCAGCAGCATCAGCCATGCATCGAGCAGCGCGGTGGCGCCGCAGCCGATCAGGGCAATCAAAACGATCTCGGTGGTTCCCATGGTTTCCTCCTTGTTGACGGGACTGGCGATGCAGCCCACTATAGAAGTTGAAGTCAACTTCAAGTCAAGGGGTGATGGATGGATATCGCGGAAGTCGCGAAGAAGACCGGCGTGCCGGCGTCGACGCTGCGCTACTACGAGAAGCGCGGCCTGATCGCCTCGAGCGGGCGCCACGGGCTGCGCCGGCGCTTCACGGACGATGTGCTGGAGCGGCTGGCGCTGATCGCGCTGGGACAGGCGGCGGGGTTGTCGCTGGAGGAGATCCAGGCCATGCTGGCGCAGGGAGGCGATCCGGCGATCGACCGCGCGATGCTGGCGGCGAAGGCGGACGAGATCGACGCGCTGGTGCTGCGCTTGCGAACGATGAGCAAGGGGCTGCGCCATGCCGCCGCGTGCCGGGCGCCGAGCCATATGGCGTGTCCGACGTTCAGGAAGCTGATGGCGTCGGCGGGATCGGGGGCGTTGGAGCGGCGCTGGCGCGGGACGGAGTTGCCGAAACCGGTCGCCGGCAAGCTGTAAAGCCTCGCCTGTGTCATCGACGCACCTATGTGCTGCGCTGTTCAAGAAGATTATTGCCACGCGTTGCAGCGATGCATGCGGCCGATCTATGCGGCATGTGCCAGTCAGTGATGCCTGTCTCGACATGATTCACGCAAGTGGCGGCCAGCAGCTCGTGGGGCGGATCCTCGGGCAGAACTGCACAGTTCACCGGCGTTTGTAGTGGAGCGCGCGATCTGAATGATTCCGCAGCGCCGGTCGAAGCCGGCGACACGACGATTATCTCAGTCGATGTCGTCATTGGCGACTGCACTGATGCTGCCATCCCATGTGGCCGTGTCGCAAGTCTACAGATTCTTTCCAGCGCATACCCTGGTCATGCTACCCCTCGTACCGGGAAAGCCTGTAACAGGCGCAAGCAGTGTGACGAGAGCGTCGCCAAATAGTTTTGATCAATCATGAGTGTGAATCTGTGCTCTTGGGTCAACTGATTTGGCGTGATCCGGAGCTCCATGTCGACTGCACCAAGCGATTCTTGAACCGGCAATGCTGATGTGAGGTCCTCCCAATTCTCTAACTGGAGTCTCATGGGATGGATTTTATTTGACGCGATAAAGCGCACATAACTTGTTGCCGTCGGGATCACGCACATAGGCCAAGTTCAGCGTGCCCATATTGCTCTCGCGCAGGCCCGGCGGCTCTTCGATCGAAGTGCCGCCATGCGCAACGGCGATGTCATGGAACTGCTGTACTTGCTCGGGTGAGGTGCATTTGAAGCCGATGGTGGCGCCATTGGCGGCACTTGCCTGTTCACCGTTGATCGGCTCGCTCACGCAGAGACTGTTGCCTTCGTGCCGGTAGGAAAAACGGGGGGGGGTGACCGGTGCAGGGCACGTACAGCACCTGCAACAGCTGACGGTCAGGAAGGCAAAAGACGGCGCGCGGCTGGCGACGCTATGAGAGTTGATTAGCCTTCAGCGCGAATAGCAAGGTAGCATCCTGAGACAGTATGAGTTTTTCATCACACACTCCGGAGCTCGCCATGAATCTCACCCGCCTCGTCGCTGCTGCAGCGCTGCTCTTTGCGTCCACCGCTTATGCGGCCCCTGGCTCAGCACCAGCACCGATGACTGTGACAGATCACACGGTTCAGCCAGTTCACGTGCCACGTCACGCTTCCCTAGAAACGGAAAACAGCGTGCAGCAAAGGCGAGTATTTAAACTTGTAAAAGATTTACAAGCTCTGGCGCTTGATCCGCCATCCATTACCTCTGAAAAAATCAAAAGTACATTTCCTGGTAATTATGAGACCTATAGATGTAATCCCCACGGCTTCTGCAGTTTCAGCAACTCGGATCATAATGCCGCGGCTAAGCTGAACAGCTTTCATGCATCTTCGACACGCTCGACAAGATTCCGCAATGCCACAATGGTTTTTACAATCCCGAAAAAATACTATTGTCTCCAACATCGGCGTTTAGATACTCTAATCCGACGAAAAAGCAAAAGTTCATCTACGCCGCCAACAATAGACGCCTTCGGCACATTTCCGAAAAACTTCGAAATTTACGACTATGAAATTCTGCATGCAGGCAAGCCAAACGTAATCATTTCAGCCATTATGGACGAAAATTGTGTGATTGAACTTCGTTTTAATGTCGCAACAAATAAAAAGGGGGAATGATGGCATATACAGTTGCTCAACTCGTTACAGCATTGGAAGGAATTAATAGCTCGACCTTAAAATCACAGATTCTCGATTTTTAAATAGCGGCGGCCTTGTCGATATCACAAGTGCACCAGTGAGCCAGTATCAGTCGCAACCTGCTATTAACGGCGTCGTGCAAAACGGCACGTTCAAACGGGACTCGACACTTAACCGAACAAGCCATGCAAAAACCAGCGTGGCGTCGCATCCTCGCCCGAGCCATTGATGCGCTCGCGATACACCCAGTACAGCATGTGGTCCTTGCCTTCGGCAATAAAGTAATCACGCGTCTGCGTCTCGCTCCACCACCCTGCCTCGATGCGTTCGGGGTTCGACGCCACCCGCAATGGCGAGCCATAGAACGGCCGGTGGTCGCGCATCAGCAGCGCGATCGGCTTGGCCAGCAGCCAGCTCGGCCGCGGCAAACTTTGCACGTCGGGCGGCATCTGCGCCGCGCGCAGCGAGGGGCTGATCTTCTGCTGCACCGGCACCCAGGCATTCGCCACCTCGGGACGGTAGTCGGCATGCGGCAGGAACTGCAGCACGTTCTCGGTTCCCAGGCGCGCCACCAGCAGCTCGATCATGCGCATGCGGTCTTCCTCGCTGCCGCCGGGATCGGGGAACAGCGAATCGGTGGGCGGCGCCATCGCCTGCAATTGCTGCGCCTGCAGGCCGAGGCCGATCACCGGCGCCTCGAGTTCGAGCTTGGCCAGGCGCTCACGCAGCAGCCGCACCAGGTGCTCGTCGCGCCAGGTGGGTTCGGCCAGCGCCAGTTCGACCGGGGTGGGCGGACGCGCCACCCTGCCCCGCTCGTGTTCGAGCAGCAGCAGGATGCGCTCGACCGCCAGCTGGCGCGCGCACAGCCAGCCGGTCATCTGCAGCACCAGGCGGTGGGCGCCGGCCAGCAGCAGGTCGGCCTGCTCGATGCGATCGAACAGTTCGAGCCGCGCATGGAAGTGTTCGGGCGGTGCCACCCACTCGAACAGTTCGTGGCTGTGGCCGTAGGCGGCGTCGAGCACGTCGAGCAGCGCGCGCCCGCAGCGCCGCTGCAGGCCGGGACGCGGCAGGCGCCGCAGCGCGTCGAGCCGGCGGCAGCCGAGGCCTTCGAACCAGGCGGCATAGGGACGCGCCGGCGGCAGCAGCGCCACCGGCAGGCGGTCGAGCCGGCGCACCAGCGACTCCATGCGCAGGGCGCGGCCGGCGTTGCGACGCGCCAGCAGCCAGGCGCCGCGCGCGGTGGGGGCGCAGCTGATGCAGGCGGTGAAGCCGAGCGCATCGAGGTTGGCGCGGATGCGCGCGCACAGGCGGCGGATGCCGCCGAACAGGCGCAGGCTGGCGCCGACGTCGAGCAGCAGCGTGGCTTCTTCGGCCATGGCCACCTGCGGCGTGTACTGCAGCATCGCCATCGCCGTCGCGTTCAGGGCCTCGGCTTCGCGCTCGTGGCTGCGTTCGACGATGCGCGCCTCGGGCATCAGCATCAGCACGCCGCCACGGCGCATGCCGGGCTGCACGCCGGCGGCGCGCGCCAGTGGCGACAGCGCCATCACCCGCTCCTGCTCCAGCACGACGCTGCCTGCGTCGTTGCCGAAGCTGGCGCCGACGCCGGCAGCGGTGTGTGGTGCTAGAGCGGAAGCGGCGCCGATAGCCGCACCGGCAATAGCGCCAGCAGCGGTGCCAGCAGCGGCGCCAGCAGTAGCGCCAGCAGCGGCGCCGCCGTCAGTGCGCCAGCGCGGGCTGAAGACCTCGAGCGGTAGCTGGGGCAAATACAGGCCGATCCAGAGGCGCATGGCGTTGCAGCAGTGAAGGGGTCAATGGAAGGAACAGCGGCGCTTCGCGCAGCGGCCCCCGGCGTTTGACGAAGTCGATGCTCATGCCGCCGGCCGCCGGCCGCAAGGCAAGACGCAAGGGCGCGGGAGAAGCGTCCTGCGCCGCGGCCAGCGGACGCAGCATGAAGAACAGCGTGTCGCCACCCTGGGCCGCCAGGTGCAGGCGGCGCAGGCTGTCGGGACGCACGTGATTGGCCCAGAACAGCAGCGCTCCGCAACTGCCGCTACGCAGCACCTGCTCGGCCGCCCACAACGCGTCGGCGCTGCGCTTGCTGCGCAGCCACAGCAATTGGGCCGGGTCGAGGCCGAGCGCGGCCAGCGCCAGCGCCTGCGGCGCATGGGGCGGCTGCAGCAGGACGATACGGCGTTCGGCGCAGGCCGACAGCGCCGGGCGCAGCAGGCGCATTTCGCCGATGCCGGGTTGCTGCAGCAGCAAATCGACCAGGGTGCCGCTGGGCCAGCCGCCACCCGGCAGCTGGCTGGACAACGCCGCATGGCCGGTGTCGATGCAGCGCGTGTCGGCATGCGCCAGTTGCGACGCGCGCCACAACGATGGGTGCAAGGCCTCCGGCGCGGCAAGAATGGATGAACAATTCATGGCAGGTTGGCAAACTAATACTGTATAAACATACAGTACTCGTTGAAGCCGGGTTTGGCAAGATCTATTCATTTTAGCTATACCAGTTGGGTGATTGGTATTGACCGAAATTAAACGTACTGCCGAGCTGGCGCACATTTCCGTGTGATCGCGGCGCTTGTTTATTGGCGCTTTGGCACCAGATGGCCTGTGCGCTGCTTTTACCCTGCAGCGCCCACGCACAAGGAGCATCCATGCAAGACGACATCCTGGTCAGCAAGGCCGCCACCATCGAACGCTGCTGCGCCCGCGCGCGCGAGGAATTCGACAAGGATCCGGCCACCTTCCCCGACGACGTCACGCGCCAGGACGCCGCCACGCTGAACGTGATCCGCGCCTGGGAAGCGGCCATCGAGATGGGCGACTACGTGATCGGCAACGCGCGCCTGGGGCTGCCGCAGGACGAGCGCGCAGTCATCACCCTGCTCGCCGAGCATGGATGGATCGCGCCGACGCTGGCCGAAGACCTGAAGCGCAGCGGCGAATTCTGCCGCGCCGAATGGGATTACCAGGCCGCGCCGTTGCCGGCGCTGGTGACCATCATCAAGCGCGGCCTCGACGATTTCACCGATTACGCGGCGGCCCTGCTCGGCGGCGCCCGCACCGTCGACTGAAAAGAACGATCAGGCAACAGTCCGCCAACATCGAGGCAACATCGCGGCAACAACCGTTGTCAGCGCGCCAACCTCGCCCTAACTGGTATCATGCGCCATTTTCCGGATAACCAAGCGCCGTTTGTCCGACACGAACGCCCGCCAATCCGCACTATTCAGCACAACAACAAATGACCACACCAAACAACCTGCCCGGCTTCTTCAGCCGTCTTTCGATCGCCTTCGGCGCCCTGTTCAAGTCGCTGGGCGACGCCGAGTTCGCCGCGCGCGTGCGCGATGACGGCGTCGGCCCGACCGCCGCTCCCGCTCCCGCGCCTGCGCCCGTCGTTACGCCGGCACCTGCGCCAACTCCAGCACCGGCGCCGCTGCGCGCCCCAACCCCGGACGCGGCCTTGCAACTGCTGAGCCTGTTCCAGCGCGAAGCACGCCTGATCGACTTCACCCAGGAAAACCTGTCCGCCTACTCCGACGCCGACATCGGCGCCGCCGCGCGCGTGGTGCACGAAGGCTGCGCCCGCGTGCTGCGCGAGCACTTCACCATCGAGCCGGTGCGCAGCGAAAACGAAGGCAGCCGCGTCACCCTGCAGGAAGGCTTCGACGCCGCCAGCGTGCGCCTGACCGGCAACGTGGTCGGCAAGGCGCCGTTCACCGGCACGCTGTCGCACCGCGGCTGGCGCGCCTCGAAAGTCACGCTGCCGCAGCTGGCCGAGAGCCACGACGCGCGCGTGCTGGCTCCGGCGGAGGTGGAACTGTGAGCGACCAGACTAGCGCACGTTACGCCATCGGCATCGACCTGGGCACTACCCACAGCGCCCTGTCCTATGTCGACCTGCAGGCCAGCGACGGCGAAAAGGCCGTCGAAGCGGTGCTGCCGATCCCGCAATTGACCGCACCCGGCGCTGTCGAAGCGCTACCGCTGCTGCCGTCCTTCCTGTACCTGCCGCACCCGGACGAACTGCCGCCTGGCGAGCGCGCCCTGCCCTGGAACGAAAGCCCGGACAGCGCGATTGCCGGCGAGATGGCGCGCAGCCGCGGCGCCACCACTCCGATCCGCCTGGTGTCGTCGGCCAAGAGCTGGCTGTGCCACCCGGGCGTCGACCGCCGCGCCGCGATCCTGCCACAGGATGCGCCGGAAGAAGTCACGCGCGTGTCGCCGCTGGCGGCATCGACCCGCTACCTGGAACACCTGCGCCAGGCCTGGAACGCCGCGCACCCCGAAGCGCCGTTCGACCAGCAATCGGTGACAGTTACCATTCCCGCTTCGTTCGATCCGGGCGCGCGCGAGCTGACCGCGGAAGCCGCGCGCCAGGCCGGCTTCGCCCCGACCCTGCTGGAAGAGCCGCAAGCGGCCCTGTACAGCTGGATCCAGGGCAGCAACGGCCGCTGGCGCAAGCAAGTGCAGCCGGGCGACATCATCCTGGTGGTCGACGTCGGCGGCGGCACCAGCGACTTCTCGCTGATTGCAATCCTCGAACGCGACGGCAAGCTGGAACCTCACCGCATCGCGGTGGGCGACCACATCCTGCTGGGCGGCGACAACATGGACCTGGCGCTGGCGCACTTCGTGGCCCGCAAACTGGCGGCCAACGGCACCCAGCTCGATGCCTGGCAGATGCGCGCCCTCACCTACGGCTGCCGCAGCGCCAAGGAAGAACTGCTGGCCAACCCGAACGCCACCACGCATCCGATCGTGGTGCCGAGCCGCGGCTCGAAGCTGATCGGCGGCTCGATCCGCACCGAACTCACACGCGAGGAAGTCACCGCCTTCATCACCGACGGATTCTTCCCGCGCGTCGAAGCCAGCGCCCGTCCTGCCGTGCGCGCCCGCGCCGGCCTGACCCAACTCGGCCTGCCGTATGCCCAGGACGCGGCGATCACGCGCCACCTGGCCGCCTTCCTGGCGCGCCAGGCCGGCGCCACCGCCGAACTGGAAGGTTTCGCGGGCCGCGTGAATGCGGAACATACCTTCCTGCATCCGAGCGCGGTGCTGTTCAACGGCGGCGTGTTCAAGTCCGGCATCCTGGCCCAGCGCGTGATGGACACCATCAACGACTGGCTGTACATGGAAGGCGCGGAACCGGCGCGCATGCTGGAAGGCGCCGACCTCGATCTGGCGGTGGCGCGCGGCGCAGCCTACTTCAGCTACGCCCGCCGTGGCGGCGGCGTGCGCATCCGCGGCGGCACGGCGCGTTCGTACTACGTCGGCGTGGAGTCGTCGATGCCGGCCATTCCCGGCATGGAGCCGCCGCTGGAAGCGCTGTGCGTGGCGCCGTTCGGCATGGAAGAAGGCAGCGAACTCGAACTGCCGGGCCAGGAATTCGGCCTGGTGGTCGGCGAGCCGGTCACCTTCCGCTTCTTCGGTTCGACCGTGCGCCGCCAGGATCGCATCGGCGAAGTGCTCGAATTCTGGGGCCCGGACGAGCTGCAGGAAATGAACGAGATCCAGGCCACGCTGTCGCCCGAGGGCCGTGTTGCCGGCGACGTCGTGCAGGTGAAACTGCACGCATTGGCAACCGATGCCGGCACGCTGGAACTGGCGGCGGTGGCGCGTGACGGCCAGCGCTGGAAAGTCGAGTTCGACGTTCGCAGCGCGCCCGACGCCCAGTGACCACCTTAGTCGGCATCGACCTCGGCACCACCAACACGGTGCTGGCCTATGCCGCGCCCGGCCAGGATGGTCCGGGCGCGATCGAGCTGTTCTCGATCGAACAGCTGGTGGCGCCCGGCGAAGTGACCGGCGCCCCGCTGCTGCCGTCGATGCGCTACCACCCGGCCGACGGCGAGCTGGCGCCCGGCGAGCTGCAACTGCCGTGGAATGCGCCTGACGTCGCCGGCGTCGAACGCGTCGCCGTCGGCCGCCTGGCGCGCCTGCTCGGCGCCGCCACGCCGGGACGCCTGGTCGCCAGCGCCAAGAGCTGGCTGTCGCACCAGGGCGTCGACCGCATGGCGCCGATCCTGCCCTGGGGCGCCGACGGCGACGTCGCCAAGGTGTCGCCGGTGGCGGCCAGCGCCAGCTACCTGGCGCACCTGCGCGCCGCGTGGAACCAACGCTTTCCCAAACAACCCCTGGAACGCCAGCAGATCGTCCTCACCGTCCCCGCGTCGTTCGACGAAGGCGCCCGCGCGCTGACGCTGGAGGCGGCCAGACTGGCCGGACTGCCGGACGTGCGCCTGCTGGAAGAACCGCAGGCGGCGCTGTACGACTGGCTGTACCGCTACCGCGCCAACCTGGCCTGCGAACTGGGCGAGGCGCGCCTGGTGCTGGTCGCCGACGTTGGCGGCGGCACCACCGACTTCAGCCTGGTCAAGGTCGAGGTCAATGACGGCGAGCCGGTGCTGACCCGCATCGGCGTCGGCAACCACCTGATCCTGGGTGGCGACAATATGGACCTGGCGCTGGCGCACCTGATCGAGGCGCGCATGGCGGGGCAGGATGGCACTGACGCCGGGCGTACGCGTTTGTCGGCCGCGCGTCTGGCCCAGCTCACCGAACGCTGCCGCGCCGCGAAGGAGCAGCTGCTGGCCGATGAAGGACCGGACAGCGTCGGCGTCACCCTGCTCGGCGCCGGCAGCCGCCTGATCGGCGCCAGCCGCAAGGCCGATCTGCGGCGCGAGGACATCGAGCGCATCGTGCTGGACGGCTTCTTCCCATTGAATCCCGAACGCGAGGAAGCACGCCGCGCGCGCGCCGGCATCGTCGAATTCGGCTTGCCGTATGCGAGCGATGCCGCCGTTACGCGCCACCTGGCCGGCTTCCTGCGCCAGCATGCAGCAGCAGCGCGCGAAGCGCTCGGCATCGCGGACGGCAACGTGATCCCGGTGCCCGACACGCTGCTGCTCAACGGCGGCGTGTTCCGCGGCGCAGCGCTGGCGCGGCGCCTGGCCGACACCCTGGCCGGCTGGCGCGGCGCGCCGCTGCGCATTCTGCACAACGAAAATCCGGACGTCGCCGTCGCCCGTGGCGGCGTCGCCTACGCGCTGGCGCGCCAGGGCCTGGCGCCGAGCATCGCCAGCGGCGCCGCACGCAGCTACTACCTGCTGCTGGACGAAGGCCGCGGCGACAAGCTGTCCACCGTCTGCCTGCTCCCGCGCGGCACGCCGGCGGCGATCGAGGTCGCGCTGGCCGGGCGCAGCTTCGCGCTGCGCGTGGGGCGGCCGGTGCGCTTCCACCTGGTCTCGACGGTGGCCGACGCCGGCGCCGCGCCGCAAGCCGGCGACCTGGTCGAACTCGATGCGGCCGAGGTGGTGCGCCTGCCGACCATCGCCACCGTGCTGCGCGCCGCGCGTGGCACCGCCAAGGGCGACACTCCGGCAGAAATCCCGGTGCAGCTGGTGGCGATGCTGAGCGAAGTCGGCTCGCTCGACGTGCACTGCGTCGCCGAGAATGGCGGCCAGCGCTGGCAGCTGGCCTTCCAGCTGCGCGACCAGGCCGACGTCGATGAAGGCGAGGATGAAGTCATGCCGCCTCAGTTGGATGCGGCCATCGAGAAGATCGAGCGCGTATTCGGCGCCCGCTCGAAACAGGTCGACGCCAGGGAAGTAAAGCAGTTGCGCGCCAGCCTGGAACACCTGCTCGGTTCACGCGAGCGCTGGACCACGCCGCTGCTGCGGCGCCTGTTCGACGCCCTGCTGGCGCGCGCCAAGGGCCGGCGCCGCTCGGCCGAACACGAACGCGCCTGGCTCAACCTGGCCGGCTACAGCCTGCGTCCCGGCTTCGGCCACCCGCTCGACGAGTGGCGCATCGAGCAGCTGTGGGCGATGTTCGAAGGCGGCGTGCAGCAGCACAAGGACAGCCAGGTGCGCGCCGAATGGTGGACGCTGTGGCGGCGCGTGGCCGGTGGCCTGTCCACCGAAGCGCAACTGCGGCTGCTGGACGATTTCGCCTTCAACCTGCAGGCCGACGAATCCGAACGCGGCCGGCGGCCGGTCACGCTGGTCGACGGCAGCGAGGAAGACATGCTGCGCGTGGGCGCCTCGCTGGAACGCATCCCGTCGGCCTACAAGGCCGAGATCGGGGAATGGCTGCTGGGCCAAATCACGCAGATCGGCAGCGCCGGCAAGCCGGACGCGCGCGCCATGGCGCGCTATGGACGCTACCTGTGGGCGCTGGGCCGGGTCGGGGCGCGCCAGTCGTTCCAGTCGAGCGCGCACGAAGTGGCGCCGCCCGAGGTGGCCGAAGGCTGGCTGCAAACGCTGATGCAACTCGACTGGCGCAAGATCGAACCGGCCGGCTTCGCCGCCGCCCACATCGCGCGCATGACGGGCGACCGCTCGCGCGACATCGGCGAGGCGGTGCGCGCCGATGTACTACGGCGCCTGGCCGCGAGCGGCGCGCCGCAGGCGTGGACGGCGATGGTGCGCGAGGTGGTGGAACTGGACCAGGCGGTCGAGACGCGCCTGCTGGGCGATGCCCTGCCGCCGGGTTTGAAATTGTTACGTTAAGAACTCCCACATCATCACCGATGCGTCACCACCTGCACCCATGAAACAGCCCTTCCGCCTCCCCTTCGTGCTCGTCGGCCTGGTCGCCTTCGTCATCATCTACGCCTTCATCCAGCGCCCCGCCCCGCAGCCACCGGCCCCGCCGCCGCCGCTGATCTCGCTCGAGAAAATGGGCCACCTGGTCTCGCTCAAGATGAACTATGCCGACATCATCGAGTTCACCCAGCCCAACGCCGTCGACATCCCCTGGACCCGGCGCGAAGTGCCGCTCGGCTCGACCCGCGTGCTGCTGGTCGCGCGCGGCGACTGCACGGTTGCGACCGACCTGCGCCAGGCGCGCTACGAGAACATCGACAACAGCGCGCGTACCCTGACGGTGGTGCTGCCGCAGCCGGCGCCGCTGCAGGCGCGCCTCAACCACGAGGCGCGCGAGAAAGGCGGCTCCTACTTCTACGCCGTCACCGAACAGGGACTGCAGACCATCATCCCCGACGCAAAGACCCGCACCGGCGCCATGGACAAGGCGCTGGCCACCGCGCAGGCCTCGGTGCAGGCGGCCTGCAGCCAGCCGGCGCTGCTGGCCACGGCGCGCGAAAACGCCGCCGGCGTGCTGCATGCGACGCTGCTCGCCACCGGATGGACGCCAGAGGTGACCTGGGAAACCGCGCCGCGCTGACGGCGTGACAATCGGCGAGATTCGACAGCACGTTCCCTGCCTATACTCATCGGTTTCACTCACGGAGAAACGATGAAAACGATATTCGCCGCAGCATGCCTGGCCTTCGGCCTGTTCCTGTCCGCCCCATCGGACGCCGCCACGCCGACGCCGGCCCAGGATCGCCAGCAGATCGAAGCCGTCGTCGAGACCTTCCGCAAGGCGATCATCGACAAGGACAAGGACAGCTTCATGCAGCTGTTCCTGCACGGGAACGTCACCTGGTCCGGCGTGACCACCGACGCCAGCCTCGAGCATCTCTACGCCACTCGCCCAGACCCCAAGCTGCCGCGCCCAAGCAAGTACTTCAACGGCAACCCGCGCACCTTCATCGAAGGCATCGCCAAGAGCAGCACCCGGAAGGAGGAAACTTTCGAGAACGTGCGCATCGACAGCGATGGCGAAGTGGCCCAGGTGTGGTTCGACTACAGCTTCATCGACGACGGCCACAGGCAGAACTGGGGCAAGGAAAGCTGGCAGATGGTACGCACCGAGAATGGCTGGAAGATCGCCGCCGTGGTGTGGTCGATGGAATTCGGCCCGCCGAAGAAGACGGCCGGCTGATCCGGGTCGAACGTACTACTACGTACGCAATCCGCATGAGCATTCGTGTAGAATCCTTGCAGCAGGTTATCGAAATAATTTAACTATATAGGTGACACAACCATGCGAGTCTTCCCGTCCAAAGGAAAATCCCTCGTCTTCGCTTTCGCTGCGACCGTCCTCTCGGCCAGCGCCTTCGCCCAGAACTGGCCCGACAACACCGTGACCGTGGTCGTGCCATGGCCGGCCGGCGGCCCGTCGGACATCGCGGCGCGCCCGCTGGCGAAAGGCCTGACCACCAACCTGAAACAGTCGTTCGTGATCGATAACCGCGGCGGCGGCGGCGGCAACATCGGCACCGCGGCGGTGACCCGCGCCAAGCCGGACGGCATGACCATGCTGATCACCTCGAGCGCACCGATCGTGATCAACCCGAGCCTGTACAAGAAGATGCCGTTCGATCCGGCCAAGGACCTGATCCCGGTCACCAACCTGCTGCGCGCACCGCTGGTGCTGGTCGCCCACCCGTCGGTGCCGGCCAAGAACCTGAAGGAGCTGATGGCGCACATCCAGTCGAAGAAGGGCCAGTTCTCGTACGCTTCGTCGGGCAACGGCACGCCGCAGCACCTGACCGGTGAACTGTTCCGCAGCGTGACCAAGCTGGACATGGTGCACGTGCCGTACAAGGGCTCGGCGCCGGCGATTTCGGACCTGCTGGGCGGCCACATCCCGATGATGTTCGACAGCACCATCGCCATCATGCCGCACATTAAGAGCGGCAAGGTGAAGCCGATCGCCGTCTCGGGCAACAAGCGCTCGCCGCTGCTGCCGGACGTGCCGACCTTCGCCGAAGCCGGCCTGCCGGCGATCGAATCGTACGCCTGGTACGGCCTGTTCGTGCCGGCCAAGACCCCGAAGGCGGTCGTCGACAAGATCAACGCCGAATCGCAGAAGGTCATGAAGCAGCCTGACTTCCAGCGCGTGCTGACCGACACCGGCACCGAATACGTGGGCGACTCGCCGGAGAACTTCGCCAAGTTCGTGGCGGCCGAAAGCCAGAAGTGGTCGAAAGTCGTGAAGGACAGCGGCGCAACCGTCGACTGATCCTTGCCCGATCCATGAAAAACGGCTGGCGCGTGCCAGCCGTTTTTTTATGCCCGTTCTGTTCAGGCCTTGTCCGCGCTTGCGGGCGGCGCCGACCATCCGGCGCGCGTCGCCACGTGCATGAAGTGCGGCGCCGTCAGGCTCACGCCCTGCGCGCCGAAGGCATCGACGATCTGCTGGTGCAGCCCGGTGCGCACCTCGGCGCGCTCGCGCGGGTCGGCCACGTCGGCATACGCCGTCAGCCGGTATTCGACGTAGAAATCCGAGAGCGCGGTCTGCACCACGAACGGGCGCGGCTCGGCCACCACGCCCGGCGTGGCCAGCGCCGCCTGCTCCAGCAGCGCGTGCACCTGGCGCCAAGGCGTGTCGTAGCCGAACGTGACCCGGGTCTCGACCACGAAGCCGCTTTTCGCAACGCCATCGGGATGCGCGCGCGAGTAGTTGCGCGTGGTATTCCCGAGTATCCAGGCGTTGGGCATCAAGACCTCTTCGCCCAGGCCGGTGCGCAGGCGCGTCTCGAACATGCCCAGCTCGATCACCGTGCCTTCAGAATCTCCCACCTTCACGTATTCGCCCTTGCGCAGCGAGCGGGTATACATCAGGATCAGGCCGGCCGCGCCCTGGGCCACGATGCTCGACGCGCCGATCGACACCATCAGGCCGGCCAGCACCGTCACGCCCTGGAACGCCGCCGTGTGCGATCCCGGCAGGTAGGGATACGACATCGCCAGCGCGAACAAAGCGATCACCAGGTTGACCAGGCGCCGCGTCGGCGCCGCCGTGTCCTGGTCCAGCCAGCCCACCTGCAATTCTCCGCTTTCGACGCGCTTGAACACCGAAGCCGCGGTCAGCATCACGATGCGCGCCAGCGCCACGATCACCAGCACCACCAGCAAGCCCGGAATCGCCGCCGCCGTCGACTGGCCGATGCCGGCCGCCATTTCGAGCAGGTAGCCCTTGAGCCACTCGCCCCAGCTGCGCGTATAGGCGAATTCGCGCAGCAGGAAGGTGATCCAGATGTAGGTGGCGAGCAGGCGCAGCGCCCACACCACCGCCATCGTCACCTGGCTCAGGAAGCGCACGTAGAGCTGGGCGTCGAGCAGGCGCACGTTGCGGAAACTGAGCTGCGCCAGGCGCCGGCTCAACAGCCGCTCGAAGCGGGTCTTGGCGGCGCGGCGCAATGCGATCAGGCCGCGCAGCACGAAGCCGTACACCACGGTGGCGCCGATGCACAGCGCGGCCGCTTCCAGCAGCACGCGCGGGTCGCTCGCTTCGCGCCGCGCCTGCAACGCGCGCCCCAGCCGCTCGGCGCTGTCCTGCGCCACGTCGTGCGGGGTGTCGCCGGCCAGCGCGTTGACGTCGCCCGGCGTCACCAGGAACAGCGGCGCACCATCGAGCAGCACCTGCGTGCCTTCAGCGATCCCCTGCAGCGTGACGCGCTGCGGACCGTTCTTGGCCAGCGCCTTGTCCAGGCGCCGCTGCGCCGCTTCCAGGCGCTCTTGCGGCGAATGGCCGGCCAAGGTCGAGCGGAACACGAACACCTTGCGCGTGGCGACCGTGAAGTCGGCACGGGCCGTCAACGGCGCCGCTGGTGGCGCCTGGGCGGCCGCGGACGCCGCCGCGGCCAGGGACGGCTCGGCAGCGCAGCCTGGCGCCAGCGGCGACAGAAGGATCAGCGTCAGCAGGAATAGTCGTAACAGCGGCATGGAACGATCGCGCAAAATCGGAAAAATCAGAATGTTACCCTAGATCATTAAATCGGGCGAATCGCTGTTGCAAACTTGCTGCCCAGCTACCGTATGCCGTGTCTTTTCGATAACGACTAACATTTTCGTTATCGTCGTGGCCACAAATCAGTGGCCGTTCAACACTTCAGAGGAGCCAAGCATGGATTCGCAAGACAAGAAGCCAGAGGAAGGCGTGACGCCGTCGCGCCGCCGTTTCGTCAGCACCGTTGCCGCCGGGGTCGCCGCCTCGGCCGCTGCCGTTCCGGCCCTGGCCCAGCAGGCGGGAGGTGGCAGCCAGCCCGCCGCCGGCGCCGTGCGCGAAGCGGCCAAGCGCTACCCGCGCCCGCCGTTCCCGAAGCAGGACCAATCGTGGCCGGCGCTGGCCAGCAAGATGACGCCACGCCCAGACCATGGCGAAACCACCTACCGCGGCAGCGGCCGCCTGACGGGGCGCAAGGCATTGATTACCGGCGGCGACTCGGGCATCGGCCGCGCCGCCGCGATCGCCTATGCGCGCGAAGGCGCGGACGTGGCGATCGGCTACCTGCCGGCGGAAGAACCCGATGCGCGCGAAGTGATCCAGCTGATCCGCGCCGCCGGCCGCAAGGCGGTGGCGATTCCCGGCGACATCCGCGACGAAGCCTTCTGCAAGAAACTGGTGGAAACGGCGGTGCGCGAACTGGGCGGCCTGGACATCCTGGTCAACAACGCCGCGCGCCAGCAGAACAACGCCTCGATCCTGGACATCACCAGCGAGCAGTTCGACTGGACCATCAAGACCAATGTGTACGCGGTGTTCTGGATCACCAAGGCGGCGATCCCGCACATGGCGGCCGGCAGCGCCATCATCAACACTTCCTCGCAGACGGCCTACGATCCGCCCGAGAAGCTGCTCGACTATTCGGGCACCAAGGCGTTCGAGGTGGCGTTCACCAAGTCGCTGTCCAAGCAGATGGCGGCCAAGGGGATCCGCGTGAATGCGGTGGCGCCGGGGCCGGTGTGGACGCCGCTGCAGCTGGCAGGCGGCAATTCGCCGGAAGGCCGGGAAAAGTTTGGGGAAGATACGCCGATGAAGCGTCCGGGCCAGCCGGCCGAGCTGGCGGGCATCTATGTGCTGCTGGCGTCGGACGAAGCGAGCTTCACCACCGGCCACGTGTATGGCGCGGCAGGTGGTGGCGGCCAGCCGTAAGCGTCAATGGACATGGCGAGCCATGGCGGCTCGCCATTGCAGGGAAGATGCGGCCTGCCCGGAATCGGCGGGCGCGGGCCGGTGGTCAGCGGCGCAGCAGGCGCGCCAGCAGCGACGGGATCGAACGGGTAGGAATCAGTTTGCCCAGCGGGCCGGCATAGTTGCAACGCGACGTGACGGTCATTTTTTTATCTCCTCCGAAACATAGCTTGCAATGTAAGCAAAGTTGCCCGGCGGTTCTGTGCGTTGACGCGCATAGCATGAACGATCCCCCATCCCTGCCGCGCGCGCCCCGATCCGATTGAGCCATATCATTTGCGAAGTGGCGCCGCGTCCTATCCTCGCAGATCGGACGGCAGCACCACCGCCTCACGTATGACAGGCATTCATTCTCAACCGACATGGAGGACGACATGGGCTACGCAGATCGTGACAAATACGGCATCTACCGCGGCGGCAGCAGCACGGGTCCCGGCCCGGCGCTGATGGGCGCCGACACCCTGATCGGCGACGGCGTGGTCAACGCCGCCGAGGAAGACCTGGGCGACATCAAGGAAATCATGCTCGACATGCAGACCGGCCAAGTGGCCTACGCCGTGCTGGCCTTCGGCGGCTTCCTCGGCATGGGCGAAAAACTGTTCGCCGTGCCGTGGCAGGCACTGCACCTGGACACGGTGAACAAACGCTTCGTGCTGAACGTGGACAAGGACCGCCTCAAGAGCGCGCCCGGTTTCGACAAGGACGCCTGGCCCGACATGAGCGACATGAGCTGGGCCAGCGGCATCCACAGCTTCTACGGCACCGACATCAACCGCTCGGGCGGCCCGACCATGGGTCCGGGCGTGCCGATGGGCGGGATGGTGAGCGGTTCCGGCACCGGCAGTTCGACCTATGCGGGCGGCGCGGCCGGGTCGAGCATGGGTTCCGGCTCGGCGGGCAGCATGGGCTCCGGTTCGGCCGGCAGCATGGGCTCGATCGGCAGCGTCGATCCGCGACCGGGCAACCTGGGCGACGACAAGGATATCAGCAAGATCCGGGGTAGCAATATCGGTTAAGCCGATCGAGCCGGGACGGATGCCCGTCCCGCCGTAGGGTTGGCGGCTATGCCGCCGACACGGTGATAGTTGGCGGCAGATTCATCCGGCACGATGCCGGAGCCGATAACAATCACCGCGTCGGCGGCCGAGCCGCCAACCCTGTTAGGGCAAAGTTGTAATGTCCCTTTCTAGCAAAGTTGAAATGTCCACTTTTGCTAGATAGCTCATGCTGATGATTCCAAAACGTTTGGGGTCCAGCGTGAGCGCAACTGGGAGCATTACCGTGCAGGAGTTGGAGCGGGCTAAAGTCATCGAAGCCTATGCCAGAGGCGAGATCAAAGCCGCAGTCGCGGCGTTCAGGCTGCAACTTAGTACGAAGCAGGTTCGGCGGCTGCGAGCAAGCTTCGAGCAGGATGGATTGCAGGGTTTAGTCTCTCGCAGACGAGGAAGGCCGGGCAACAATCAGCTCGAGCCAGGAATAGCTCAGAAAGCACTGCAGCTAGTCCGAGATCACTATGCTGATTTTGGACCAACACTGGCTTGCGAGATGCTCAAAGAGCGGCATCAGGTAACGCTGTCGAAAGAGACATTGCGTGCCCTGATGATCGATGCCGGCATATGGGTGCCGCGCGCAGCAAAGCGCGCTGGCTTGCATCAGCCGCGTGAGCGGCGCGCTTGCCTGGGTGAGCTGGTGCAGATCGACGGAAGCCGTCACGAATGGTTCGAAGAACGCAATCGAGCCTGCACTGTTCTGGCGTTTGTCGATGATGCTACTAGCCGGATTCTGCATCTGCAGTTTGCCGAGACCGAAACCACAGTAAGCTACTTCGATGCCATGCGCAGTTATTTGCAGCAGTGTGGCAAGCCCCAAGCGTTCTATGCAGACCGCGCTGCTGTCTTCCGTGCTCCTGCAGCAAACAAACATGTTCCGACGCAGTTCCAGCGAGCCTTGGACGAGCTAGGTATTGAACTGATCTGCGCTAACTCGCCCCAAGCCAAAGGACGAGTAGAGAGGGCCAATCGTACGCTACAAGACCGGCTTGTGAAGCAGCTGCGTTTGGAGGAAATTAGCGATATCGAAGCCGCCAATGAATGGAGCCAAGGATTCGTACGGGCATACAACGACCGCTTTGCCCGCATCCCGCGCAGCCCGTTGGACTTACATACCCCATTGCGTAAAAACGAAGACTTGACGCTTATTCTATCTCTGCGTCATCTTCGAAAGCTCAGTACTCAGCTGACGCTGCAACTCGACGGTCGAAAATTTGTGCTCGAGGATGTACCCGAAGCGCGTGCCCTGATTGGCCAACCGATTGCCATCCACACTTACCGGGATGGACACATCGAATTACGTGGAGCCGGACTAGTGCTAGCGCACTCGATACACGAACCAGCACTTCTAGCTGGGCCAACAGAAGTCGATAGCAAGTCGTTGCATCAGGCCGTCGACCAAGTCGCTTCACAAAAGTCCAGGCGTGCTCGACCGTACCTAGATCACCAGAGCGCTACCCAAGTCTCACAAGGCGTAAGGTCGGCCAAGAAGATGTCCGCTGAAAAACGTAGCCGGCAGCCTTAAACGTCCCAGGAAAAAGGGACATTTCAACTTTGCTAGAAGCGGACATTTCAACTTTGCCTTTACAAACCCTACGTCTTATCTTGATGCGCACGTCACCGCTGCATTGACTCCCACACCTTCTGCAAACGCTTGGCCGACACCGGCATCGGCGTGCGCAGCTCCTGCGCGAACAGCGACACGCGCAGCTCTTCCAGCATCCAGCGGAACTCGATCATGCGCGGATCGTTGTTCTTGCCGGCCCCGTTCTTGAGCGTGCGCTGGAACTGGGCGGCGGCCGTCTGCCACTCGGCCATCAGCTGCGCATCGCGCGACGGATTGCCGCGCAGCTTCTCGAGACGCACGTTGATCGCCTTGAGGTAGCGCGGGAAGTGCGCCAGCTGGCTGTACTCGTTGTCCGCGATGAAGCGCTTGTGGATCAGGCCCTGCAGCTGCGCTTGAATGTCCGACGCCACCGGCGCAGGCAGCGCCTGCACCCGCTTTGGCAGCCCATGGAACTCGCCCAGGATCTGCCCCGCCAGGCGCGCCACTTCGTTGATCAACAGCCCGATGCGGCCCTTGCCCTCGTCCTTGCGCTTGTTGAACGAGGCCGCGTCTGTCGGCAGCGGGTCCTGCAAACACGCGATGTCGATCGCCTTGGCCACGATCTGGTCGCGCAGGTCTTCCTGCGAACCGATGTTCATGAACTGCATGCCCATGCCCTGCAGGCCCGGGATGTTCTTCTCGGCGAACTTGAGCTGTTCCTTGAACTGCAGCGCGAACAGGCGGCGCAGGCCGATGCGGTGGGTGCGCGCGGCCACGTTCGGGTCGTCGAACACTTCCAGGTCGCAATGCGTGCCCTTGTCGACCAGCGCCGGGAAGCCGATCAGCGTCAGCTTGCCCTGGGTGATCTCGAGCAGTTCCGGCAGCTCGCCGAAGGTCCAGCCCGTCAGTCCCGTGTGCGCGCCCGGTGCGCTCGGCGCCGGTGCGGCCGCCGGGGTGGCAACCGCGCCCTTGCCTTTGCCGGCAGCCGGCGCAGGCGCAGCCGTTACCGGCTTGGCCGCCTGGGCCCGGCCGCTCGCCACGTCCGGCTTCGCCTCCGCCATCTTCTGGAAGCTCTGGCGTGCCTGTCCCCCGAGTTCACCCTGCAGCGTGGCCAGGTTGCGTCCCATGTCGAGCTGGCGGCCATGCTCGTCGATGACCTTGAAGTTCATCGTCAGGTGCACCGGCAGCGTCTCGAGCTTGAAGTCGCCCGTGAGCACGGCGATGCCGGTCTGGGCGCGGATGTCCGCGATCAGCACGTCGACCAGGTCGCCGCGGCCGAACGAACCGGCGGCGTCGATGCGCTCCACAAAACGCGCCGCGTAGTCCGGCAGCGGCACGCAATGGCGGCGCAGCTTCTGCGGCAGGGATTTCAGCAGCAGGTGCACCTTCTCCTTGAGCATGCCCGGCACCAGCCAGCCGGCGCGCTCCTGCGGAATCTGGTTCAGCGCGAACAGCGGCACCGCCAGCGTGACGCCGTCGCGCGGGCTGCCCGGCTCGAAGTGGTAGGTCAGTCCCATCTCGATGCCGGTGACGAGCATCGTCTTCGGGAACAGCTCGGTGGTGACGCCGGCCGCCTCGTGCCGCATCAGTTCTTCGCGGTTCAAGTACAAGAGCTTCGGATTGTCGCGCGCCCCGTCCTTGTACCACTTCTCGAAGCCGGCGCCGTTCACGATGTCGTGCGGGATCTGCTGGTCGTAGAAGGCGGCGATCAGCTGGTCGTCCACCAGCACGTCCTGGCGACGCGACTTGTGCTCGAGGTTCTCGATGTCCTTCACCAGCTTGTGGTTGTGGATGTAGAACGGCAGCCGCGTTTCGTAGTCGCCCGCGACCAGCGCGTCGCGGATGAAGATCTCGCGCGCCTCGACCGGGTTGCGCTGGCCGTAGTTGATGCGCCGGCCGCCATAGACCACGATGCCGTACAGCGTGGCGCGCTCCAGCGCAGTGACCTGGGCCTGCTTCTTTTCCCAACGCGGCTCGCCCCATGATTTTTTCAACAGGTGCGCGCCGACCTTCTCCAGCCACTCGGGCTGGATCTGGGCGACCGTGCGCGCATACAGGCGCGTGGTCTCGACCAGTTCGGCCGCCATGATCCAGCGCCCCGCCTTCTTGCCCAGCGTCGAGCCGGGCCAGATGTGGAACTTGATGCCGCGCGCGCCCAGGTACACGCCGCCCTGCTCGTCCTCGGCCTTGAAGCCGATGTTGCCCAGCAGGCCAGTCAGCAGCGCCAGGTGCAGCTGTTCATAGGTGGCCGGCGACTCGTTCAAACGCCAGCCCTGCTCGCGCACGATGGTCAGCAGTTGCGAATGCACGTCGCGCCACTCTCGCAGGCGCAGCTGCGACAGGAAGTTGGCGCGGCAGTTGTCGGCAAGCTGGCGGTTGGTTTTCTTGTGTTCGATCGCGTCTTCGAACCAGGCCCAGATCTTGAGGTAGCTGAGGAATTCGGACTTCTCGTCGGCGAATTTCTTGTGCTTCTCGTCGGCCTGCTGCTGGTACTCGATCGGGCGGTCGCGCGGGTCCTGCGTCGACAGGGCCGAGGCCACGATCAGCATCTCGGTCAGGCAGTGGTTGTCGAGCGCGGCCAGGATCATGCGGCCCACGCGCGGGTCGAGTGGCAGCTTGGCCAGCTTGCGGCCCAGCGGCGTCAGCTCATTGCTGTCGTCGACGGCGCCGATTTCCTGCAGCAGCTGGTAGCCGTCGGCGATCGCGCGGCCTTGCGGCGCCTCGATGAAAGGGAAGGTCTCGACATCGGTCAGGCGCAGGGACTTCATGCGCAGGATGACGGCGGCCAGCGACGAGCGCAGGATCTCGGGTTCGGTGAACTTCGGACGCTTGAGGAAATCGTCTTCCTCGAACAGGCGGATGCAAACGCCGTCGGCCACGCGGCCGCAGCGGCCGGCGCGCTGGTTGGCGGCCGATTGCGCGATCGGCTCGACCTGCAGCTGCTCGACCTTGTTCCTGAAACTGTAGCGTTTTACACGCGCCAGGCCGGTGTCGACCACGTAGCGGATGCCCGGCACGGTCAGCGAGGTCTCGGCCACGTTGGTGGCCAGCACGATGCGGCGCGCGTTGCCGTTCGGGCGGAACACGCGGTCCTGCTCCTCGACCGACAGACGGGCGAACAGCGGCAGGATGTCTACGTGCGGCGGGTGGTGCTTGCGCAGCGCCTCGGCGCAGTCGCGGATCTCGCGCTCGCCCGGCAGGAACACCAGCACGTCGCCCGAGCCGATGCGGCACAACTCGTCGACCGCGTCGACCACGCCGTCCATCAGGTCGCGTTTTTCACGCGCGGCCTGCGCTTTCGGCAGCGGCTTGGTCGGATCGGACGGCGCCGCGCCCGCAACCGGATCGCGGTCGATCGGGCGATAGCGCACCTCGACCTTGTACAGGCGGCCCGAGACCTCGATCACCGGCGCCGGCTTGTCGTTGGCCGCGAAGTGGCGCGCAAAACGGTCCGCATCGATGGTCGCCGAGGTGATGATCACCTTCAGGTCGGGACGGCGCGGCAGCAGCCCCTTGAGGTAGCCGAGCAGGAAGTCGATGTTCAGGCTGCGTTCGTGGGCTTCGTCGATGATGATCGTGTCGTAGCCCTTGAGCAGCGGGTCGGTCTGGGTTTCGGCCAGCAGGATACCGTCGGTCATCAGCTTGACCGAGGCGCCCTTCTGCAGCGTGTCGTTGAAACGCACCTTGAAGCCGACGTGTTCGCCCAGCGGCGAACCGAGTTCCTGCGCGATGCGCTTGGCGGTCGACGACGCGGCGATACGGCGCGGCTGGGTGTGGCCGATCAGGGCCTTCGATCCACGGCCCAGTTCCAGGCAGATTTTCGGCAGCTGCGTGGTCTTGCCGGAACCGGTTTCGCCCGAGACGATGACGACCTGGTTCTCTTGAATCGCCTTCGCGATCTCGGCGCGGCGGCCGGATACCGGCAGGTCTTCGGGGAACGTAATCAAGGGTAGCGGGTTGCGCACGACAGGAGCATCCTCACGCGGCGCGCGTTCCTGGCGCGGGCGCTGGCCTTCGGTACGCGGCTGACCATTGCCCGCCGGGCGCTGGCCTTCGGTACGCGGCGGACGCGCCCCTTCCGCACGCGCAGGCGCGCGACGCGGCCCGCCGTCGCGGCGTTCCGGCCTGGTCTGCAGTTCGCCGTCCGGCGTCTGCGTCATTGGCGCGCGCGTTTCCACCGGCGTCGAAGCGTTCTCGTTGGTTGCAGCGCGCGCCGGTTGCGGCAAAGGCTTGTTACTCTGTTCAGACATTGATTTTTACTAGGGAATTTGGTGCGCACGACGCGCAGCGAATTATAATGCGGCAAATGGAAAATCCTACCCAATTCGTCCAGTGGCTGCGCTCGGTCGCGCCGTATATTCACGCCTTCGGCGGCAAGACTTTCGTGGTCGCTTTTCCCGGCGAACTGGTCGCCGCCGGCGCCCTGCCGGTACTGGCGCACGACCTCTCTTTGCTGGTCGGTCTCGGCATCCGCATCGTGCTGGTGCACGGTTCGCGGCCGCAGGTGGCCGAACAGCTGGCGCTGCGCAACGTCGAGGGCCGCTTCCATAACGGCATCCGCATCACCGACACCGCCGCGCTCGAGTGCGCCAAGGAAGCCGCCGGCGAACTGCGCCTCGACATCGAGGCCGCCTTCAGCCAGGGCCTGCCCAACACACCGATGTCGAACGCCCAGATCAGCATCGTCTCGGGCAACTTCGTGGTCGCGCGCCCGCTCGGCGTGATCGACGGCGTCGACTTCGAACTGACCGGCGTCACGCGCAAGATCGCGGCCGAGAAGATCCACCCGATCCTCAAGACCGAAGACAACCTGGTGCTGCTGTCGCCGCTGGGCTTCTCGCCCACCGGCGAGATCTTCAACCTGACGCTGGAAGACGTCGCCGCCTCGGCCGCGATCGCGCTGCGCGCCGACAAGCTGATCTTCCTGACCGAATCGTCGATGCTGCAGGACGCCGCCGGCGCCGAGATGCGCGAACTGTCGTCGCACCAGGCCGAAGCCGTGCTGCAGGCGGGCTTCCTGCAAGAGAACGCCGGGTTCTACCTGCGCCATGCGATCCGCGCCTGCAACGCCGGCGTCGACCGCGCCCACATCATTCCGTTCGAGATGGACGGTTCGGCATTGCTCGAAGTGTTCACCCACGACGGCGTGGGCACCATGATCACCCACGAGAACCTGGAAAGCCTGCGCCAGGCCACAATTGAGGACGTCGGCGGAATTATCAAGCTCATCGAACCGCTGGAAGCCGACGGCACCCTGGTGTACCGCGGCCGCGAGCTGATCGAACGCGAGATCGACCAGTTCTCGGTGATCGACCACGACGGCGTGATCTTCGGCTGCGCCGCGCTGTATCCCTTCCCCGAAGAGAAGATGGGCGAAATGGCATGCCTGACGGTGAGCTCGGACGCGCAGGCCCAGGGCGACGGCGAACGGATCCTGAAGCACATGGAAAACCGCGCGCGCGCCGCCGGGCTGACCAAGCTGTTCGTGCTGACCACGCGCACCTCGCACTGGTTCAAGAAGCGCGGCTTCGTGCCCGCCACGGTGGACGACCTGCCGAAGGACCGCCAGCACATGTACAACTGGCAGCGCCGCTCGCAGGTGCTGATCAAGCAGTTGTAATCATGAGCACCGCCCGGCAGCGGGCGGTGCAAGTCTTTATAATGTCGGCTTCATCCAGAATTCGCATTTGAACCAGACAACAGGAGTACCACAATGGCCCGCACCGTCCACTGCATCAAACTGAACAAGGAAGCCGAAGGGCTGGATTTCCCGCCAGTGCCCGGCGAAATGGGCAAGAAGCTGTACCAGTCGGTCTCGAAAGAGGCATGGCAGGCATGGCTCAAGCACCAGACCATGCTGATCAACGAGAACCGCCTGAACCTGGCCGACGACCGCGCGCGCAAGTACCTGGCGACGCAGATGGAGAAGCACTTCTTCGGCGAAGGCGCGGATCAGGCGGTGGGTTACGTGCCGCCGGCGGCGTAAGCAACCCTTCGTTCCGTAAAAAATCCCCCATGGCGTGTGCCACTGGGGGATTTTTTTATGTCCTTGCGTGTAGTGTCGGGATCACATGCTGCGGCACTGTCTCAGTTCGCAGCGCGCCGTGAACACCTTGCCGTTGTCGCAACGCACCCGGTAAACCTCCACCGGCCCCGGTTCGGTCATCAGTCCCGCCCCTTGCGCACTGGTGCACGCCTGTTCACGCGCCAGCTTCTCGACCGTCGTCGACGACGTGCCGACACGGAACGGCACGCGCTGGATCGCCGCCACATCCGGCGACGGCTGCACCGCCGGCGCAACCGCCGGCTCCATCGGACTGCGGAAAACGGAACAACCGCCCAACAACACAGCCACCAGCACCAGCGCGCGTTTCATACACAAGCTCCGATCAGAACGACAGGGTCTTGACGCCTTCCGCCGTGCCCAGCAGGCAGACGTTGGCGCCGGCCCTGGCAAACAGGCCCACGGCGATCACGCCGGTGATCCCGTTGATCTCGTTTTCCAGCGCCACCGGATCGGTAATCGACAGGCCGGCAACGTCGATCAGCTCACCGCCGTTGTCGGTGATGTACGGCTGGTCGGTGCCCGCCTTCAGGCGCAGCTTCGGCTGGCCGCCCAGCGCCACCAGCTTGCGCATCACGGACGCGCGCGCCATCGGGATCACTTCG
The DNA here is from genome assembly GCF_030411955.1 of Massilia sp. YIM B02443. Lineage (GTDB taxonomy): Bacteria > Pseudomonadota > Gammaproteobacteria > Burkholderiales > Burkholderiaceae_D > Telluria. Next base: position 491,129 of record NZ_JASNRA010000001.1, on the reverse strand, counting down.
ACCGGCAGCGGGAACTTGCCGAGCGTCTCGACCAACTTCGAGCCATCCGCGATGCACACGAATTTCTTGGCCACCGAGGCCACGATCTTCTCGCGCGTCAGCGCTGCGCCGCCGCCCTTGATCATCGCGCCCTGCGCGTTGATCTCGTCGGCGCCGTCGATGTACACCGCCATCGACTCGACCTCGTTCAGATCGAACACCGGGATGCCGTGGCCGCGCAGGTGTGCGGCGGTCGCTTCCGATGACGCCACGGTGCCCTTGATGCGGTCCTTGATCTTCGCCAGTTCGTCGATGAAGAAGTTGGCGGTCGAGCCGGTGCCGACGCCGATGATTTCACCGTCGACCACGTAGTCGATGGCGGCGCGCGCCGTAGCTTGTTTCAGTTCGTCTTGAGTCATGATGCGATGTCGTTGCGATGGTAAGAAGGGAAGCCGTCATTCTAGCGGATTCCGTCGCTGGGCCTGACGATCGCGATCGCCGTCGGCGGCGCGGCAGTGGTCGGGATTTTCTATCCGGCGCGCAGGATGTCGCGCCTGCTGCCGGTGGATTGTTTACGATACGAGTAAACTACGACACTTCGAGCAAAGGATCACGGATGAAGCACATTTTTCAGGCGCTGACGGGTCGCCGCATCCCGGCGTTGCTGGCGCTGCTGGCAGCACTGGGCAGCGCCCATGCCGCGGCGCAGGACGCAGCGCCCCTCGACACGCCGGCTGTGACCGAAGCGCCGGCCGGCGCGCAATCCCCGGTCAAGATCAACGCCGGGAAGAACGCCGGCGACCTGTCGTACAAATCCTTCTTCGGCATCCAGTCGCTGCTGCAATCGTTCCAGCCGCCCGAGCCGCGCGTGATCGACTTCACCTACCGGCTTTCGTTCAAGGAACCCGACGGCGCCGCGAACGACGCCTACAATCCCGAGACCTGGGGCGTCGCCATTGTCGGCGACACCTTCGACCAGGTGGTGCCGGTCGGCCGCGGCGGTTACTTCGTGCTGCCCTACCTGGCGCAGGCGGTGCAGGAAAGCGCCACGGTCATGTTCAATGCCCAGACCAAGTGGCGCAGCCTGAACGTGGCATTCAAGCTGCGCCTGTCGCCCGAGCAGACGCTCGCGTATGCGGATTTCGCCAAGGCCATCGACGAGTTCAAGATCGTGCAGAACCAGGTTCCGTGGTACCGGCTCGGCCTGCGCGAGATCCGCAACGCCAGCATCGCCGGCTTGCGGGCGTGCTTCCGCTCGGCCGACGCGCGCATCGAGATCGACGGCGTGCCGGCCGCGACGCGTGTCGAAGGCCTGTGCCACGTGCTGCCGTTCGACCCGGCCAGGGCGGCAACAGGCGCGGCAACCATCGGCTTCGTCGGTCCGCTGGACAACGTGACGCTCGACGAAAAGAAAGGCTGACCGGATTCTCCGATCGGAGAATTACTTGTCAGGCGCCGCTGCGCTTGCGCCCCCGAGCCGGCTCCGGCTTCGGCTTTTCTTCGGCCCGCACCGGCGCATGCGACGCCATGATCGCGTGCTGGTCCTCATCGTCGTTCGACATCACGGTCAACATCTCGACCTCGTCGCAGCCCTCCGCCGTCAGGTAGGCGTGTCCCATGCTCGAATCGAAATAGATCGACTGCCCGGCGCTCAAGGTCACCGGGTCGTAGAACTCCGTATGCAGCACCATCGTCCCTTTCAGCACATAGGTGAACTCCTCGCCCGAGTGGTGCACCAGGCTGCCGAACTGCTTGACGCTGCTGGCGCGCAGGCGCGTGAACACCGGGATCATGCGCTTGCGGCGTAGCTCGGCGCACAGGTAGTGGTAGTCGTAATTGGGCGTCTCGACCCGCAGCGCCGTCTCCAGGCTGCCCACGCTGCGGCGCGCCGTCACCGGCGTCTCCCCCTCGCTTTTCTCTTCCGCGAATAGTTCCGACATGCGCATGCCGAGCTTTTGGCTCAGCTGGTACAGCTTGTCGTAGGTCAGCGTCAGCTGCCCGTGCTCGACCTTCGACAGCGTCGAGACCGGGATGCCGCTCTTGACGCTCATTTCCTTCAGCGTCCAGCCCTGGCGGCTGCGCAGGCCGCGAATCAGCGCGGCCAGTGTCGGGGAGTCAGATGACATGTTTATTTTTCGTTGTTGACAAATTTTCCGTCGAGGTAGATATTTCTCTAATCAGAGAAAAATACTCGGATCAGGAACTATTTTATAGGCTCGATCCGGCGATCGCAATCAACCGTGGAGATGGGGGACTGTATGAGATTCCTGAAGTTATTGCTGCTCGGCCTAGCCTGCTGGCACGCGAATGTGACAGCGCAGCAGGCGGTCCAGGCGCCGACGCCGCCCTCGACTCCCCTCTCCCCGCTCAAGCCCGGCCCCAAGCCGTCGGACACGCCGCAAAGCGCAGTCCAGGCAGGCACGCCGGGCCAGCCGCAAGCGCTCGACAAGACCAATGTCGACGCCTGGCTCGACGGCTACATGCCGTTCGCGCTGAACACCAGCGACATCCCCGGCGCCGTGGTCGTGGTGGTCAAGGACGGCCAGATCCTCACCGCGCGCGGTTTCGGCTACGCCGACGTCGACAAGCGCACTCCGGTCGACCCGCTGCGCACGCTGTTCCGTCCCGGCTCGGTGTCGAAGCTGGTCACCTGGACCGCCGTGATGCAGCTGGTCGAACAAGGCAAGATCGACCTCGACGCCGACATCAACACCTACCTCGATTTTAAAATCGCAGCACGTGGCGACAAGCCGATCACGATGCGCAACGTGATGACCCATACCGCCGGCTTCGAGGAAGCGGTCAAGTACCTGATCGTCTACGGCAAGGGCGACTACAAGCCGCTCGGCGCGCTGCTCAAGAGCTGGGTACCGGAGCGCATCTTCGAGCCCGGCGTCACGCCGGCCTACTCCAACTACGCGACTTCACTGGCCGGCTACATCGTCGAACGGGTGTCGGGCCAGTCGTTCGACGACTACGTCGAACAGCACGTCTTCGCCCCGCTCGAGATGAAGAGCGCCAGCTTCCGCCAGCCGCTGCCCGCCGCGCTGGCCCCGCACATGGCCACCGGCTACATCACGCCGGGCGAGCCCTCGCTCGGCTTCGAGATCGTCAATTCGGCGCCGGCCGGGGCGCTGTCGGCCAGTGGCGTCGACATGGCCAACTTCATGATCGCGCACCTGGCCGGCGGCGAATTCAAGGGCCGCCGCATCCTCTCCAGCGCCACCGCAGCGATGATGCACGACAGCCCGCTCGACAAGATCGCCAGGTCGACCATCATCGGTCCGCTCAACCGCATGGAACTGGGCTTCTTCGAGACCAACGTGAACGGCCGTGACGTGATCGCCCACCTGGGCGACACCGAAGCCTTCCACACCTCGCTGCACCTGTTCATGCGCGAAGGCGTCGGCCTGTACCTGTCGGTGAACGGCAGCGGCCATCCGGGCGCGTCCAACACGCTGCGCGGCGCCCTGTTCCACGATTTCGCCGACCGCTATTTCCCGAACCAGGGCGCGCCGGATGGCCGGGTCGACGCCGACACGGCCAAGCGCCATGCGCAGATGATGGTGGGGTCGTGGCAAAGCAGCCGCCGCTCGGAGTCGAACATCTTTGCGCTGTTTGGCCTGCTGGGCCAGGTGAAGATCCATACCGGGCCCGAAGGCGAACTGGTGGTCCCGGCCCTGCTCGGCCCCAACAACCGTCCGCGCGAATGGGTCGAGATCGCGCCCTTCGTCTGGCGCGACCGCAATGGTGAAGACCGTCTCGCGGCGCAGGTGGTGAACGACCAGGTGGTGCGCTGGAGCATGGACTTCATGTCGCCGTTCATGGTGCTCGACCGCGTCCCGGCCGGGACCAATGCGGCCTGGCTGCTGCCGGCGCTGGGCGCGGCGGTGCTGGTGTTCCTGTTCACCTTTGTGGCGATGCCGGCCGGCTGGATCGTGCGCCGTCGCTACAAGCTCGCGTATCCGCACGGCGGCGCGGCGAAGAAGACGGTGCTGGCGATGCAGCTGGCGGCGCTGGCCAGCCTGCTGGTGCTGGCCGGCTGGACCGGCGTGGTGCTGGCGCTCGAAAACACGGTCGCCAACGCCACCGCCGCGCTCGACGGCTGGCTGTGGCTGCTGCAGGTCGCCGGCCTGCTGGCCTTTTTGGCGGCGCTGGTCGCCGGCGCCAGCAACCTGCGCCTGGCGTTCAAGCCGCAGCAGGGCTGGTGGCGCAAGGCGTGGAGCATGCTGTTCCTGCTCAGCGCCCTGCTGGTCTGCTACGTGGCGGTGCGCTACCACCTGGTGGCGATGTCGGTGAGCTACTGATGAAGCGCCTGACCATGTCGATCGCAGCCGAGCGGCTGCGCCTGGCCAAGCCGTTCCGGATTTCGGGCTACGTGTTCGAGGCCTTCCAGGTGGTGGTGGTCACGCTCGACGACGGCCTGCATCGCGGCCGCGGCGAAGGCGGCGGCGTGTATTACCTGGGCGACGACGTGCCGCACATGCTGGACACGCTGGAGGCCGCGCGCGACGCCATCGAGGCCGGCCCGACGCGCGAACAGCTGCGTGCCATCCTGCCGCCGGGCGGCGCGCGCAACGCGGTCGATTGCGCGTTGTGGGAACTGGAGGCGGCGCGCGCCGGCGTGCCGGTGTGGAAGCTGGCCGGCCAGGACGTACCGCGTGCACTGCGCACCACCTTCACGCTGGGCGCCGAGGAACCCGCGGCGATGGCCGAAACGGCGCGCAGCCACGCCCAGGCGCGCGCCATCAAGATCAAGCTCACCGGCGAACTCGATCTGGACCTGGCGCGCGTTGGCGCGATCCGCGCCGCGCGGCCCGACGTCTGGCTCGGCGTGGATGGCAACCAGGGCTTCGTCCCGGGCCAGCTCGACGCGCTCATCGCCGGGCTGCAGGCGCACGACGTGGCCCTGCTCGAGCAGCCGCTGGCGCGCGGGCAGGAAGCCAGCCTCGCAGGCTTGAAGTCGCCGATTCCGATCGCCGGCGACGAGAGCATCCTGTCGCTGGAAGACGTGCCCGGCGCCGTGGGCCGCTTCGACGTTGTTAACATCAAGCTCGATAAATGCGGCGGCCTGACCGAAGCGCTGATGATGGCGCAGGAAGCGCGCCGTCTGGGCCTTGGCGTCATGGTCGGCAACATGGGTGGCTCCAGCCTGGCGATGGGCCCGAGCTTCGTGCTGGGACAGGTGTGCGACATCGTCGACCTGGACGGCCCGATCTTCCTGGCTAACGACCGCGACCCTGGCGTGCAGTACGTCGACGGCGAGGTCTGGGCCGGCCCCGAAGTCTGGGGTGCGCCGGTCGGAGTCACGGCATGAACAACGCCGCGCCGACCTGGTTCGGCCACCCGCGCGGCCTGACGATCCTGTTCCTGACGAATATGTGGGAACAGTTCTCGTACTACGGCATGCGCGCGCTGCTGGTCTACTACATGACCAAGCAGCTGATGCTGGGCCAGGCCCACGCCTCTTTCGTCTACGGCGCCTATACCGCCTGCGCCTATTTCACGCCGATCCTGGGCGGGGTGCTGGCCGACCGTGTGCTCGGCAAGCGGCGCGCGATCGTGACCGGCGCCTCGATCATGGCGGCGGGCCACTTCATGATGACCTTCGACGCCCTGTTTTACCTGGCGCTGGCCACCATTGCGCTCGGCAACGGCCTGTTCCTGCCGTCGCTGCCGAGCCAGGTGGGCGACCTGTACGCGCATGGCGACGCACGGCGCGGCTGGGCGTTCAACGTGTATTACGTCGGCGTCAACATCGGCGGCTTCCTGGCGCCGCTGATCTGCGGCACCGTGGGCGAACTGTATGGCTGGCACTACGGCTTCGGCCTGGCCGGCATCGGCATGCTGGCCGGGCTGGCGATCTACGTGGCGGGACAGCGCTATCTGCCGCCCGAGCTGCCGCGCACACCTGCGGTCGATGCCGAACCGCGGCGCGGCATGGCGCGCGACACCGTGCTGGTGCTGCTCGGCGTCGGCCTGGCGGTGACGGTATTCCGCGCCGCCTACGAACAGGTCGGCAACACGGTGGCGCTGTGGGCCGACACCGGCGTCGATCGCAATGCCGGCGGCTTCGCGATCCCCATGACCTGGTTCCAGTCGCTGAACCCCTTGTTCGTGATGCTGATGACGCCTCCGCTGCTGGCCTGGTGGGGCCGGCGCGCCGCGCGCGGGGTCGACCAGGCGCCGCTGCGGCGCATGGCCTGCGGCGCCGCCATCGTGTCCGCGGCCTACCTGCTGCTGGCGGCGGTCAGCTGGAACGCCGGCGCCCAAGCCAAGGCCACCACCGGCTGGATCTGGCTGCTTCTCTTCTTCCTGGTGCTGACCTTCGGCGAACTGTTCATCCTGCCCGCCGGCCTGGGCCTCTTCGCGCGCCTGGCGCCGCGTCATCTGGGTTCGACCACGGTCGCGGCCTGGTTCCTGGTCACCTTCGCCGGCAGCCTGTCGGCCGGGCTGGTGGGCAGCCTGTGGAGCCGCATGGGGCACGGCGCGTTCTTCGCCCTGCTCGCGCTGCTGGCGCTGACCGCCGCCGCGCTGCTGTGGCGCCTGGACGGCCCGATGCGACGCGCCGACCGCCCCCAACCATCGGACACCGCGACGTCCACTGCAATCCAACACACCTGATGACTACAAGACGACGGGAGATGCACATGGCAACAGTAGCGGGTCGTATCGGTTTGAAATCGCTGGCGGCGACGTCGATGGCGCTGGCCGTGTCCGGCGCCTTCGCGGCCGGCCAGCAAGCGTTGCGCGACGACACCCAGCAGGTGGTGGTGACGGCGCAAAAGCGCGCGCAGGCGACAGTCGACGTGCCGCAGTCGATGTCGGTGGTCGGCGGCGACGCGCTCGAGAAGCACCAGGCGGTCGGCTTCTCGGACTACCTGAAACTGGTGCCCAGCCTGCAGCTGGTGCAAAGCACGCCGGGCGAAGGCCGTATCGTGCTGCGCGGGCTCGATACCGGCGGCGTGGCGTCGACGGTGGCGGTGTACCTGGACGAGACGCCGTTCGGCTCCAGCAGCGGCCTGGTGAACGGCGCGATCCTGGCCGGCGACTTCGACACCTTCGACCTGGCGCGCATCGAGGTGCTGCGCGGCCCGCAAGGCGCCTTGTACGGCGCCAGCTCGCTCGGCGGCCTGGTCAAGTTCGTGACCAATGCGCCCGACTTCGACGGCTTCGCGCTGCGCGCACGGGTCGGCGTGGCGTCAAGCGACGGCGGCAAGACCGGCTACCGCTCCAACCTGGTGGTGAACACGCCGATCAGCGACACGCTGGCGTTCCGGGCATCCGGCTCGTACCTGAAGGAACCCGGCTACATCGACTCGATTGGCGTGGCCGGCTCGGACCGCGAATCGAACATCAACGACGCCCGCAACTATGGCGGGCGCGCGTCGCTGCTGTACAAGCCGAACGCCCAGTTCAACCTGCGCCTGTCCGCTGTCGCGCAGAACATCGCCGCCGACGCGCCCAGCGCCGTGGAGAGCGATCCCGATACGCTCGACACGCTGTACGGCCGCCCCACCCTGTCCCAATACGTGCCGACCCGGCGCGACATGCACTACCGTGTCTACAACGGCACCGCCAACTGGGACTTCGGCGCCGCCAGCCTGACCTCGTCCACCAGCTACAGCACCCAGAAGCAGTTCATCCGCGAAGACGCCACCTTCAACCTGAGCGGCATCGTCGCCGACAACTTCGGCGTCGCCAATGAGCTGTACCTGGGGCAGGAAGTCGAGTCGAAGAAATTCACCCAGGAACTGCGCCTGTCTTCCAACGAAGGCCAGGCGTTCGACTGGCTGGCCGGCCTTTACTACACCGATGAAGACGGCGCCATCGCCCAGCGCTACCACGCGGTGGTGCCCGGCACCATGGACCCGGCGACCGGTCTGCCGCTGCTGGCCGACATCGGCCTGCGCTCGAACTACCGCGAGATCGCGGCCTTCGCCAATACCACCTTCCATCTCGGCCAGCACTACGACCTCGACCTGGGCGGGCGTTACAGCCGGAACGAGCAGGATGCGCGCCAGGTGTCCGACGGCGCGCTGGCCGGCGGCGCATCGGACTACCGCGCCGACTCGAAGGAAAACGTGTTCACCTACGCCGTCGCCCTGAAGCGCAAGTTCGGCGAGCGCACCGCGCTGTACGCGCGCGCCGCCAAGGGCTTCCGTCCGGGCGGGCCCAACGTGCTGCCGCCGGACACGCCGCCCGGCACCCCGGCCACCTACGAGTCGGACAGCGTGATGAGCTACGAGGCGGGCCTCAAGACCGAGTCGAGCGACGGCCGCTTCGCGCTCGACCTGTCGGCCTATCACATCAAGTGGAAGGACATCCAGCTGCTGGCCATCGTCAACGACTACGGCGTGAACACCAACGGCGCCGGCGCCACCAGCGATGGCATCGAATTCACCGCCAGCTACCGGCCCGTGCGTAATCTGCGGCTGTCGGCTAACGGCACCTGGGGCAAGGCGAAGCTGGACGGCGATACCGACCCGCTGGTGGGCGGCGTCAAAGGCGACAAGCTGCCGTTCTCGCCGAAATACACGCTGGCGCTGATGGCCGACTACCGCTGGGTGATCGGAACCACCACCCCGGCCTATGCCGGCGTCTCGGGCCGGCGCGTGGCCGGCCAGCACGGCGCGTTCGATAGCGACTACCGCGCCGCCAACGGCCGCCAGCGCGAGATCCCGTCGTACAACGTGTTCGACGCCCATTTCGGCGTCGAGCTGGGATCGTGGACGGTGGAAGCCTTTGCCAAGAACATCGGCAACAGCGACGGCAAGACCTCGACTTCGGCGATCGTCGCCAACGGCGGCTTCGTCTATCCGAACGGGGCGATGAGCACCGGGATCATCACGCCGCGCACGATCGGCCTGACCCTGACCAAGGAGTATTGATGACGGCATCGAACCAAGGATTGGGCATCAAGCGCTGCCTGCTGTTTTTGGGCGACATCACCGAACCGGGCTTCGCCAAGACCGCCTTCGGCCTGCGCGACTGGGCGGGCGAGCGCTGCGTGGGCGAGCTGCGCCTGCCCGGCGCCACCGTCTCGGCCGGCCTGCCTTCGCTGTCGCCGGCGCAGGCCGCGGCGCAGGGCGCGCGCGAGCTGGTGATCGGCGTGGCGGCGCCCGGCGGCGGTATCCCGCCGGCCTGGGCGCCGGCATTGGTGGAAGCGCTGGAAGCGGGCCTGGACATCGTCTCGGGCATGCACGTGCGCCTGGCGTCGCTGCCGCAGCTGCTGGACGCCGCCGCACGCCACGGCCGGCGCCTGGTCGACGTGCGCAACCCGCCGCCGTCGATCCCGATTGCGAACGGCTTGCCGCGCAGCGGACAGCGTTTGCTCACCGTCGGCACCGACTGCGCGCTGGGCAAGAAGTACACGGCGCTGGCGCTCAGCCGCGGCCTGCGCGCGCGTGGAATGGACGCCGAGTTTCGCGCCACCGGCCAGACCGGCATCATGATCGCCGGCAGCGGCATGCCGATCGACGCCGTGGTGTCCGACTTCGTGGCCGGCGCCGCCGAGGTGCTCAGCCCCGCCGCCGCGCCCGGCCACATCGACGTGATCGAGGGCCAGGGCTCGCTGTTCCACCCGGCCTTCGCCGGCGTCTCGCTCGGCCTGCTGCACGGCAGCCAGCCCGACATGTTCGTGGTCTGCCACGATCCGACCCGCAGCCACCTGCTCGGCTACCCGCACGTGCCGCTGCCCTCGATCCGCGAGGTGGTGGCGCAGACCATCGCGCTGGGCCGGGTCACCAATCCCGCCATCCGCTGCGTGGGCGTGGCCCTGAACACCGGCAGCCTGGACGAGCACGAAGCCGCCGCCGAGATCGCGGCGCTGGCTGAACGCCTGCCCTATCCGGTGGCCGATCCGATGCGCGGTGGACCGGCGTTCGAGCGCCTGCTCGACGCCTGCTGCGACTGAACTGGAGAACCCATGCGAATTGCTCCCATTACCGTCCTGGCGCTGACAGTGGCGCTGGCCGTCCCCGCGCTGGCCGCGCCGCCGCGCGGCTTCGAAGCGCGCGCCGAACAGCTACGCGCACGCATTGGCACGCCCGGCATGGCGATCGCCATCGTCGAAGACGGCAAGACGACGCTGGCGCGCGGCTTCGGCGTGCGCCAGCTGGATGCGCGCGAACGGGTCGACGGCGACACCCTGTTCCCGATCGGATCGAGCTCGAAAGCGATGACGGTGGCGGCGCTGGCCACGCTGGTCGATGCAGGAAAAATCAAGTGGGACGACCGCGTGGTCGATCACCTGCCCGGCTTCCAGATGTACGACCCGTGGGTGACGCGCGAGATCACCATCCGCGACCTGCTGGTGCACCGCAGCGGCCTTGGCATGGGCGCGGGCGACCTGCTGTTCGTCCCGCGCAGCAGCGTGCCGCGCGCGGAGGTGGTGCGCCGGGTGCGCTACCTGAAGCCGGAGACCAGTTTTCGCAGCACCTTTGCGTACTCGAACCTGATGTACGTGGTGGCCGGCCAGCTGATCGAGACCGTCGGCGGCCAGCGCTGGGAAGACTACACGCGCGAGCACGTGCTGCGCCCGGCCGGCATGCGCGTCTCGACCACCGACAACGTCGACAACTTCGCCACCGTGAACCGTGCGTATCCACACGCGCGCATGGACGGCGGCCTGCGCGGCGCCGGAAGGCAGGAGCGGCTGGACGAGCGCGACGACCTGGGACGCAACGCCGCGCCGGCCGGCGGCGTGGCCAGCAGCGCCAACGACCTGGCGCGCTGGCTGCAGCTGCTGCTCGGCGCCGGCGCCACGCCCGAGGGCAAGCGCGTGTTCAGCGCCGCCACCCACGCCCAGATGTGGACCCCGGCCATGACCATGCCGGCCGACGAGATGCCGCTAGACCTGAAACTGATGCAGTCGCAGTTCTCGAACTATGGCCTGGGCTGGGACATCGTCGACTACCGAGGCGCGCGCATGGTGTGGCACGGCGGCGCGGTGTTCGGCTTCAAGACCGCGATCGTGGTGCTGCCCGAGAAGAAGGTGGCGTTCGCCATCACGGTCAACAGCGAAGACGGTGAACTGGTGCGCGGGTTGATGTACGAGCTGGCCGATCATTACCTCGGTTTGCCGGCCGCCGACTGGCCTTCGAAATTCCAGGCGTTCAAGACGCAGCAGGTGAAGCAGGGACTGGACGTGCTCAAGTCGAGCCAGCGCAATCCGGTGCGCGCCGGGCCGTCGGTGCCGGGGCGCGCGCTGGCTGGCACCTATGCCGATCCCTGGTACGGCGACATCGAAATCGTCTCGAGCGGCGACGGATTGCGGGTCGACTTCAAGTCGACGCCTCGCATGGCGGGCCGGCTCGAGCATTGGCAATACGACACCTGGATCGCGCGCTTCGACGATAATGCGCTCGAACCCGCGTACCTGAGCTTTGCCTTCGACAAGGACGGCAAGGTGGAGCGGATCGCGCTCAAGCCGGTCTCGCCGCTGGCCGACTTCAGCTGGGATTATGCGGACCTGAACTTCACGCCGAGGAAAGCTGCCGAATGAGTCTGAACAAGCCCCGCCGCATCGCCATTGCCGTCCTGTTCCTGCTTGCCGGCTGCGCGTCGCAACCGGCGCCGGTCGGTCCGCTGCACCGCCAGCTGCTCACGCTCGACGGACACCTGGACACGCCGATGCACTTCGGCCGTCCCGGCTGGGACTTCGGCGCGCGCCACGATCCCGCCACCGAGATTGCCCAACTCGACCTGCCGCGCATGGCCGACGGTAATCTCGATGGTGGCTTCTTCGCCATCTTCACCGAGCAGGGGCCGCTGACGCCGGAGGGCTATGCGGCCGCGCGTACGCACGCGCTGGCGCGTTCGGCGTTGATCGACACCACCCTCGCCCGCTACCCCGCGCGCATTGGCGCCGCCACGGGCGCCGACGATGCGCTGCGCCTGAACGCCGCCGGCAAACTGGCCGCCTTCAAGAGCATCGAGAACAGTTATCCATTCGGTGAAAGCGTGGCGCCGCTGGCCGAGTTCCAGCGCCAGGGCGTGCGCCTGGTCGGCATCGTCCACAGCAGCAACAACCAGTTCGCCGATTCGTCGACCGACAAGCCGCGCTGGAATGGACTGAGTCCGTTGGGACGGGAGTGGGTGCGCGAGATGAACCGGCTCGGGATGGTGATCGACGCCAGCCACGCGTCGGATGCGACGCTGGACCAGATGCTGGCGCTCTCGAACACGCCGCTGCTGCTGTCGCACTCGAATTCGCGCACCAGCTTCGACCATCCGCGCAACCTGGATGATGAACACATCCGCAAGGTGGCGGCCGGCGGCGGCGCGATCTGCGCCAGCACGATCTATCTGAGCCCGTTGACCATGAGCCCCGAGCGCGAACAGTTGTTCGGCCAGACCGAACACATGGCGCAGATGACGGGCGAGGAGCAGGCACGCTTGACCGCGCGCTGGCGTGAGCTCGACAAGACGGAATCGCTGTGGGCGACGAGCTTCGACCAGTACATCGCGTCGGTGCTGCATCTGGTAAAAGTGGCCGGGATCGACCACGTGTGCATGGGCGCCGATTTCGATGGCGGCGGCGGTTTCCCGGGGCTGGACGACATCACGGCACTGCCGCGCGTCACGGCGCGCCTGAAGGCAGAGGGGATGTCGGACGACGACCTGGCCAAACTGTGGAGCGGGAACATGCTGCGCGTGCTGCAGGCGGCCGAGCAAGGCGCGGCGAGCGTGCGGCGCTAGGCCGACAGCAGCGCGCCCAGCGTGCGCGCCGGCCCGCGCCGCAAGTTGGCGCGGTTGCCCGGCTGCGCCAGGAACAGCGCCAGCACCCGCTCGTACAGCGCCAGGCTGTCGCGATAGCGCTGCTGGCGCATCGCCGCCGGCTTCTTCAGGTGCTTGAGCACGAAGTAATCGGCCAGCAGATCGCCCTGCGCTTCCATATTGTAGTCGGCCAGCGTGGCGTCTTCATGCAGCGTGTAGCCGTACGACAGCCCGATCCGGAACATCCCGCGCAGGCGCACCGGATACCCCAGCTGGTGCTGCCAGACGTGCACCATCTCGTGCATGAACCAGTGGATCGCCGGCGGATCGCCGCGCGCATAGTCGGGGAGAAAACAGGACTGATGAAAGTAGATATTGCCGTTCGGAGTCATCGCGCAGTTACGCGGCTGGAACGGCATGTAGCGCCGGTTGTAGATGCGTACCCGGCGGTAGTCGATGGCGTCGCGAAACAGCAGCGACGCCAGCGCGATCTCGGCTTCGCTCAAGGGACGGAACCGGGATCGCATGCTGCGGATCGGATGAAGAATCAGATCACGCGGCGCGCAGCGCGGCAGCCGCTTTGGCCAGCTCGGTGATGCGGCCCCAGTCGCCGGCCTGGATCGCATCCTTCGGGGTCAGCCAGGAGCCGCCCACGCAGGCCACGTTCTTGCAGGCCAGGAAAGCGGGCGCGGTCTCGATCGAGATGCCGCCGGTCGGGCAGAAGGTCACGTCCGGCAGCGGACCGCCGATCGCGTTGAGCATGCCGACGCCGCCCGCCGGCACCGCCGGGAACAGCTTCAGCTGGCGGAAGCCGGCCTCGCGCGCCGCCATCACTTCGCCCGGCGTCATCACGCCCGGCAGCAGCGGCAGGCCGCTGGTTTTCGCCGCTTCGATCAGCGCAGGCGTCAGGCCCGGCGACACGCCGAACACGGCGCCGGCATCGCGCGAAGCCGCGAATTCTTCCGGCTGGGTCAGGGTGCCGACGCCGACGATGGCGCCTTCGACCTGGCTCATGGCGCGGATCGCGCCCAGGCCATGTTCGGTGCGCAGCGTGACTTCCAGCACGCGGATACCGCCGGCCACCAGGGCCTTCGCCAATGGCACGGCGTGCTCCGGATCGTCGATGGCGATGACGGGGATCACGCTCGCCGAGCGCATGATGTCAAGTAAAGTCATTGGGTTGCTCACTTTTGCGTCCTAAAGAGAAAGTCTTCGTCGGAGCCGGGCATGATTTCGCCGGCATCAATGCCATCGTGCAGCGGCACGGTGGTCTGGATCGGCGACGGCAGCGGGAAGGTGGCAGCACCCTCTTCCGCCGCGCTGATCGCATTGCGGAACACGGCGAACAGCTCGCGGCCCATGCCGATGTGGCTCTTGCTCAAATCGGCGCTGGCCATGCTGCGCGCAGCCCACACGTCCGGCGCCACCAGGGCGTCCAGCTCGCCGGTGGTGGCGTCGACCCGGATCAGGTCGCCGTCGCGCACCAGGCCCAGTGGACCGCCGGCCAGGATCTCGGGCGACACGTGGATCGCCGCCGGCACCTTGCCCGAGGCGCCCGACATGCGGCCGTCGGTGACCATCGCCACCTTGTAGCCGGCATCCTGCAGGTTGGCCAGCGCCGGGGTCAGCGCGTGCAGTTCCGGCATGCCGTTGGCGCGCGGGCCCTGGAAGCGGATCACGGCCACGAAGTCGCGGTTCAGCTTGCCGTCCTTGTAGGCGGCCATGAAATCTTCCTGCGAATCGAAGGTCAGGGCCGGCGCCTCGATCACATGGTACTCGGCCTTGACGGCCGAGATCTTCATCACGGCGCGGCCCAGGTTGCCCTGCACCAGCACCATGCCGCCGTTGTTGGCGAACGGGTTGCTGGCCGGGCGCAGCACGGCTTCGTCGCCGCTTTGCACAGGCAGGTCGCGCCAGACCACCTTGCCGTCGGCGCCCAGGAACGGCTCTTTACAGTGGGCGCGCAGGCCGTGGCCGAGGATGGTGTTGACGTCTTCGTGCGCGAGACCCGCGTCGAGCAGTTCGCGGATCACGAAGCCCGGGCCGCCGGCGGCCTGGAAGTGGTTGACGTCGGCTTCGCCGTTCGGGTAGATGCGGGTCAGCGACGGCACCACTTTCGACAGTTCGTCGAAGTCGTTCCAGTCGATCACGATGCCGGCCGCGCGCGCGATCGCCACCACGTGCAGCGTGTGGTTGGTCGAGCCGCCGGTGGCGTGCAGCGCCACGATGGCGTTGACGATGCTCTTCTCGTCGACGATGCGGCCGATCGGCATGTAATTACCGCCTTGCTGCGAGATCGCCACCGCCTGCTGCGAAGCGGCGCGGGTCAGCGCGTCGCGCAGCGGCGTGCCCGGGGTGATGAAGGCGGCGCCCGGCAGGTGCAGGCCCATCATCTCCATCAGCATCTGGTTGCTGTTGGCGGTGCCGTAAAAGGTACAGGTGCCGGCGCCGTGGTACGAGGCCGATTCGCCTTCCAGCAGCTCTTCGCGCGTGGCTTCGCCCTTGGCGTAGCGCTGGCGGATCGCGGCCTTCTCTTTGTTCGAGATGCCGGTGGTCATCGGGCCGCCCGGCACGAAGATGCCCGGGATGTGGCCGAAGTGCAGCGCGCCGATGAGCAGGCCCGGCACGATCTTGTCGCAGATGCCCAGGTACAGGGCGGCGTCGAACATATTGTGCGACAGGCCGATGGCGGTAGCCATGGCGATGGCGTCGCGCGAGAACAGCGACAGTTCCATGCCCGGCTGGCCTTGCGTCACGCCGTCGCACATGGCCGGCACGCCGCTCGCGAACTGGGCCACGGCGCCGATTTCGCGCACCGCGTCCTTGATCACTTTCGGGAAGTATTCGAACGGCTGGTGCGCCGACAGCATGTCGTTGTACGACGAGACGATCGCCACCGACGGCTGCTTGTATTCACGCAGTTTCAGTTTGTCGTTGGCGGGGAAGGCGGCGAAGCCGTGCGCGAGGTTGGTGCACGACAGCGCGCCGCGCTGCACGCCCTGGATGCGGGCGGCTTCGAGATGCGCCAGGTAAGCCGCACGCGAAGCGCGGCTGCGCTGGATGATTCGGTTGGTGACCTGTTCGACTACGGGGTGCAGCGCCATGTTCATTCCTTCCAAAATTTTGTACTGAAATTTTACTACAAAATGGATGCGTGCGCTGTTGGCGCTGGTTTCCACTGATACTGTTGGGCAGATGCTCGAACGGACCGGTTCGCAGTTGGAAACGGAACAGGCTGCGCTCCGTTGTATTATGTAGTGAATTTACGCGCAGATGCTTGTATTATTCGATAATCTTGCCATTGCTAACATTGTGCCACGCACCCCTACTCCATGCGCCAGCCTTCCCTGACCTCTACCGCCAGCTTCCAGGAACTTGCCAACCACGCCGCCACCGCCACGAATTGGCAGATGCGCGATCTGTTCGCGGAAGATCCGCAGCGCTTCGAGCGCTACTCGAACGAGGCCGCCGGCCTGTTCCTAGACTATTCAAAAAATCGCCTCGACGGGCGCACGCTTGAACTGCTGGTCGCGCTGGCCAAAGAGCGCGGCGTCGAAGCCCGGCGCGACGCCATGTTCGCCGGCGAACGCATCAACAACACCGAGGACCGCGCGGTGCTGCACACCGCCCTGCGCGCCCCGCGCGGCAAGGCCCTGACGGTGGACGGCCAGGACGTCAACGCCGATGTGCACGCGGTGCTCGACCGTGTAAAGACCTTCACCGACGCCGTGCGCAGCGGCGACTGGCTCGGCCATACCGGCAAGCCGATCACCGACATCGTCAACATCGGCATCGGCGGCTCGGACCTGGGTCCGAAGATGGTGGTGCTGGCGCTGCGCCACTACGCCCATCCGCGCCTGCGCATGCACTTCGTGTCGAACGTCGACGGCCACGACATGGATGCGGCGCTGAGCCAGGTCGATCCGGAAACCACGCTGTTCATCGTGGCCTCCAAGACCTTCACCACCGCCGAGACCATGATGAACGCGCAGACCGCGCGCGCCTGGTTCCTGCAGAGCGCTTCCGAAGAAGCGCTGGCCAGGCACTTCGTTGCCGTCTCGACCAATACCGAGGCGATCAAGCAGTTCGGCATCGACCCGGCGAATATGTTCCCGTTCTGGGACTGGGTCGGCGGCCGTTATTCGGTGTGGTCGGCGATCGGTCTGCCGGTGGCGCTAGCCGTCGGCTTCGGCTACTTCAGCGACTTCCTCGCTGGCGCGCACGAGCTCGATGAGCACTTCCGCAGCGCGCCGCTCGAAGAAAACCTGCCGGTCCTGCTGGCGCTGGTCGGCTTCTGGAACCGCCAGTTCCTGGGCTGCGCCTCGGTGTCGATCGCGCCATATCACCAGGACCTGAACCGCTTCCCGGCCTACCTTCAGCAGCTCGACATGGAAAGCAACGGCAAGCGCGTGACGCGCGACGGCGAGCCCGTGGACACCCCGACCTGCCCGGCGATCTGGGGCGAGTGCGGCACCAACGGCCAGCACGCCTACTTCCAGCTGCTGCACCAGGGCACCGACGTGACGCCGATGGACTTCATCGCCGCCCTGCGCCCGGCGCACGAGATGGACAACCACCACACCGCGCTGCTGGCCAACTGCTTCGCGCAGTCGGAAGCCTTCATGAAGGGCAAGACCGCGGACGAAGTGCGCGCCGACCTGCAGGGCCAGGGCTTGCCGGCGCAGGAAGTCGAGCGCCTGACGCCGCACAAGACCTTCCCGGGCAACCGTCCGAGCAACACCATCCTGATGGAGCGCCTGACCCCATCGACGCTGGGCGCCCTGATCGCGCTGTACGAACACAAGACCTTCGTGCAGGGCGTGCTGTGGAACGTGAACAGCTTCGACCAGTGGGGCGTGGAGCTGGGCAAGGTGCTGGCCAAGAAGATCGAGGCCGAGCTGGCGGGCGAGCCGCAACCGGCCAATCACGACAGCTCGACCAACGGCCTGATCGCGCGCGCCAAAGCGGCCGTCTGAACTCTACTTTCTACCTCATTATGGCAACCGAAAAATTTGAAGTAGTCCACGACGCGCCGATGCTGGTCGGCGAATCGGCGATCTGGCACGAAGTCGAGTCGGCGCTGTACTGGGTCGACATCGACGGCCTGACCGTCAACCGCCTGCACGCGGCAAGCGGCAAGTTCAGCTCGTGGAAGATGGGCTCGGAGCCGTCGGCGCTGGCGATCGACGACAACAACTGCCTGGTGGTGGCCACCCGCAACGGCTTGCTGCGCCTGAACACCACCGACGGTTCGGAAACCCCGATCGCGGATGCCCCCTACGACACCAGCAAGGTGCGCTTCAACGACGGCCGCGTCGACCCGGCCGGCCGCTTCTGGATCGGCACCATGTACGAGCCGCGCGACCAGCCGGCCGCCGAGATGTACGTGCTCGACAAGGACCAGCTGCGCTGCGCCTGGCGCGGCGGCATGACCAACTCGAACGGCCTGGCCTGGAGCCTGGACGGGCGCACCATGTACCACGCCGACACCACCACCCACCGCATCGACTGCTACGACTACGACCCGGCCACGGGCGAGCAATCCAACCGCCGCACCATCCTCACCTTCCCGAGCGACAAGAAGGCGGCCGACTATGGCGGCCGCCCGGACGGCGCGACCATGGATTCGGAAGGCATGTACTGGGTGGCGATGTTCGAAGGTGCGCGCGTGCTGCGCATCGCGCCGGACGGACGCATCGACCGCGAAATCAAACTGCCGGTGAAGTGCCCGACCTCGATCTGCTTCGGCGGCCCGGACTTGCGCACGCTGTACATCACCAGCGCCAGCCATGGTCGCTCGGAGGAAGAGATCGCGCGGTATCCGCATACCGGCAAGGTGCTGGCGCTGCGGGTCGACGTGGCCGGGCGCGAAGAGCCGGAATACCGGATCTGAACCGGCGCCGGCCAGCTGGCCCCAACGCAAAAAGCCCGCCGGATGGCGGGCTTTTTCCATTGCCGGGCCGACCTCGCCCGCGCTATCTGCGCGGTGCGCGCCGGCACATCGACCTGGCGTTCAGATCGCGCGGATATCGCCCGCTTTTTCGCCTTTGGGGCCGGTCGAACGCACGAATGAAACGCGCTGGTTTTCGGCCAGGCTTTTGAATCCCGCGGATTGGATGTCCTGGAAATGGGCGAACAGGTCGCCGCCGCCCGCGTCAGGCGTGATAAAGCCGAAGCCTTTTGAATCGTTGAACCATTTGACGGTGCCGGTTTGAGTAGTCATTGTCTGTTCCTTTTATTGAAGCGGGCAAAATTGCCGAAAGCGCACATCGACCAAGAAGGGAAGTAACAAGAGGAAATCAAACAGGATTGCCGTAAAAGGCATCAGGAGAAAAAGCCAGCAAGAACAAGGACTTGATGTAGTGCGAGAGGAACGATACAGGGTTTCCCCTCAATCACCTAATCATTTCTCGATTTATTTCCGTATTTATTATTTTTATTGATTTTCATGGATTCCAGGTAACGACTGTTATCATGAAGGACGAAATGCGACGCTCGCATCGTCGACATCAATGAGGGATACCTACTGAAACCACATCGCTTAAGCGAATTCATCCGCGCTAATATGGAACCGATCATGCAGGCGTGGGAGGATTTCGCCCGCACCATCGAGCCGCCCGCATTGACGATGGATGACACCGCATTGCGCGACCATGCGCAGCAAATGCTGCAGGTGTTCGCCGCCGACCTCGACACGCCGCAAACCGCCAGCGAACGCAGCGCCAAGGCGCAGGGCCGGGCGGCGCCCGCCGAAGCCGACACGGCGGCCGAGGTCCATGCCGAGGCACGGCTGCAATCGGGCTACACCGTGGTGCAGCTGGTGTCGGAATACCGCGCCCTGCGCACCAGCGTGCTGACGCTGTGGACCGCCAACCACCCGGACAACCATGCCGACGACATGGCCGACGTAACCCGCTTCAACGAAGCGGTCGACCAGGCGCTGGCCGAGTCGGTGGCGCGCTATGAAACCATGGTCAAGCGCTCGCAGAACATGTTCCTGGCCATACTGGGGCATGACTTGCGCAATCCGCTGGGCACCGTGGTCACGGGCTCGAACTTCATCATGGAGGCGGTCGACATACCGCCCAGGTACATCCTCGTCGCCACCCGCATCTTCAACAGCGCCAAGCGCATGAACAAGCTGGTATGCGACCTGATCGACTTTACCCGTACCCACCTGGGGCCGGGCATCCCGATCCGCCCGCGCGAAGGCAACCTGGTCAAGGTATGCGAAGAGGTGGTCAACGAACTGCGCACGTCGCATCCCGAAATGCAGATCGACCTGCACGCCCCGGCCATGCTGGAAGCGCATTTCGATGAGCAGCGCATCGCCCAGATGCTGTCGAATCTGGTCGGCAACGCCATCCAGTACGGCGCATCCGACTTTCCGGTCACGATCCGCATGACGCCGGGCACCGGCGACATCGGCGTCGCCATCAACAACCGCGGCGCGCCGATCCCGGCCGATGCGCTGGCGGGCATCTTCGATCCCCTGGTGCGCATCGCGGGCACGGTGCCGATGGCGGCGTCGGAACGCACCAGCCTGGGCATCGGCCTGTTCATCTCGCGCGAGATCGTCCACGCCCATGGCGGGCGCATCGAGGTGACCTCGGACACCGTCTCCGGAACCACGTTCAACGTCACGCTGCCGCGCCGCCAACCCGGAAGCGCGGCGTGAGCGCCGCCGGCGCGACGCTGCCCGCTCCGCGGCAGCGATGCAGGGTGCTGGTGGTCGACGACGAGCACGACCTGGCGGACCTGGCCCAGGACCTGCTGCTGCATTCCGGCTTCGACGTCAGCGTCGCCTACGGCGCGCCCGAAGCGCTGCAGATGCTCGGCAGCGGCCGGGTCTTCGACGCGGTGTTCTCGGACATCATGATGCCGGGCATGGACGGCATCGCTTTGGCCGAGATGATCAACGTGCTGCATCCGCGCATCCGGGTGGTGCTCACCTCCGGCTATGCCGGGCCGTCGCGCATGCCGCACTCGCACCACCCGTTCATTCCCAAGCCCTACCGCATCGCCCAGGTCATCGCCCTGCTGGTGTCGTAGCAAGGCGCCGCACGGCTCGCTCGCGACCCGGCGGCGTCGAATATGGCAACATGGCTGTCGGGCGCCAGGCGCTGCGTGGAAACCAAGTTACGTAGTATATTTTCTTGATTTAGCCAAAAAATCGTAGTAAATTTACACGAACACCGTTTTCTCGATATCCCGACCATGGCTCTTTCCGATTTCGACCTCGTTTTCTTTGGCGGCAGCGGCGACCTTGCGATGCGCAAGCTGCTGCCTGCGATGTATTCGCGTGACGTCTGCGGTGACCTGCCGGAAAGCGCCCGCATCATCTGCGTCGGCCTCGACAAGCTGAGCCAGGAGCAGTTCCTGCACTTCGTCGAGACCAACTCGAAGCCCCATATCAAGGAAGCGCCGCAGGAGGCCAACTGGCAGCGCTTCCTGGCCCGCATCAGCTACGTCGCACTGAACGCCACCGACGTGCGCACCTATGAACAACTGGTCGCCGCCCTGCGCGACGATCCGGCGCTGACGCGCGTGTATTACCTGGCCACCCCGCCGCAGCTGTTCGCGAAGATCTGCGACAACCTCGCCAGCACCGGCCTGGCCACGCCGAATTCGCGCGTGGTGCTGGAAAAGCCGCTGGGGCGCGACCTGGCCTCGGCGCGCAAGATCAACCTCGACGTCGGCAAGGTGTTCAGCGAATCGCAGATCTACCGCATCGACCACTACCTCGGCAAGGAAACGGTACAGAACCTGCTGGCGCTGCGCTTCGGGAACATCCTGTTCGAGCCGCTGTGGCGGCGCGAATGGATCTCGGACGTGCAGATCACCATCGCCGAGAAGATCGGCGTGGGAAATCGCCTCGGTTACTACGACAACTCGGGCGCGCTGCGCGACATGCTGCAGAACCACCTGCTGCAGCTGCTGTGCATCGTGGCGATGGAGCCGCCGGCCTCGATCGCGCCGGACGCCGTGCGCGACGCCAAGCTGCAGGTGCTGCGCTCTTTGAAACGCTTCACGCCGACCACGCTGTCGCAAAACATCATCCGCGGCCAGTACCGCGCGGGCTACATCGACGGCCAGCAGGTGCCGGGCTACCGCGACGAACCGGATGCGCCGAAGAGCTCGAGAACCGAGACCTTCGTGGCGATGAAGGCCGAGATCGACACCTGGCGCTGGGCCGGCGTGCCGTTCTACCTGCGCACCGGCAAGCGCATGGCCGACCGCCTGGCCGAGATCGTGGTGCGCTTCAAGCCGATCCCGCACTCGATCTTCAACCAGCCGACGTCCAGCTTCCAGCCCAACAGCCTGGTGATCCGCCTGCAGCCGGACGAAGGCCTGTCGATGAACCTGATGGCCAAGACCCCGGGCGACTCGATGCGCCTGAAGCAGGCCGAACTCGAACTCGATTTCCGCGAGCAGTTCAAGGCGCCGCGCATGGAAGCCTACGAGCGATTGCTGCTCGACGTGCTGCGCGGCCAGCTGACGCTGTTCATGCGCGGCGACGAGTTGGAAGCCGCGTGGGAATGGGTCGAGCCGATCCTGGAACACTGGGAGCAGGACGATACCGCGCCGGCGCCCTACACCTCGGGCACCTGGGGCCCGGCTTCGTCGAGCGCCCTGATCGGCCGCGACGGCCTGCAGTGGCGCGAAGAAGCGCTGCCCGAGGACTGATACGGCCATGCTGCTCGACTCGATCCGCACCCAGCTCGATTCGCTGTCCAAATCCGAGCGCAAGGTGGCGCTGGCGGTGCTGGCCGCGCCATCAAGCACGGTGAGCCAGAACATCACCGCGCTGGCGCGCGCCGCGCAGGTGTCGGAACCGACCGTGGTGCGTTTCTGCCGCACGCTCGGCTACGACGGCTGGCACGAGTTCAAGCTGAAGCTGGCGCAAGGCCTGGCGCTGGCCCTGCCCGGCGCCAGCGAAGCGCCGGACCAGGACGACCTGGCCTCGGACCTGATCAACAAGATCTGCAGCCGCTCGATCAACACCCTGCTCGACCTGCGCAACAACCTCAAACCCGAACTGATCCAGCAGGCGCTGGAAGTGCTGGCGCGCGCCAACAAGATCGAGTTCTACGGCCACGGCACCTCGGGCTTCGTGGCGGCCGACGCGCAACATAAATTCTTCCGCTCGGGCGTGCCGACGGTGGCTTATACCGACCCGGCGATCCACGCGATCGCGGCGGCGCTGCTGCGCCAGGGCGACGCGGTGGTGGCGATCTCGCAGCGCGGCAACAACCCGGCGCTGACCCGTTCGGCCAAGCTGGCCAAGGCCGGCGGCGCCGACGTGATCGTGCTGGCGCCGTCCGGCACCCCGCTGGCCGAGATGGCGACGCTGTTCATTCCGATCGACCTGGTGTTCGCCACCGATCCGTATACCCCGATCTCGGCGCGCCTGGCTTATCTGGTGGTGATCGACGTGCTGGCGGTCGGGCTGGCGCTGCGGCGTGGGCCGGAGTTTCGCAAGAAGATGCAGAACGCGCAGAAAGCGCTGCAGGAATTCGACATGCAGTTCGATTCCTTCATCGGCTGACTGGCCAGGGCGCTCACGACACCTCGCGTGGCTGGCTGTAGAATAGCGGTTTTTCACCGCACCCCTACAGCGCCATGCACATCAATCCAGAACGCAGCGACCGTCCCGACTATGACCTGCTGGTGCGCCAGGTTACCAGCGTCCTCGAGGGCGAACGCAACCTGACCGCCAACGCGGCGCAGTTTTCCGCGCTCGTCTATGACACTCTGTCCGACCTGAACTGGGCCGGCTTCTACCTCACCGTGCCGTCGAAAAAAGGCGAAGGCCAGGACCTGCTGGTCGGCCCGTTCCAGGGCAAGCCGGCCTGCGCCCGCATCCCGTTCGGCCGCGGCGTGTGCGGGACCACCGCCGTCAAGCGCGAGACCATCGTGGTGCCGGATGTTCATGCGTTTCCGGGACATATCGCGTGCGACTCGGCGTCGGCGTCGGAGATCGTGCTGCCGGTGATCAAGGACGGTGTGCTGGTGGGCGTGTTCGATATCGACAGCCCGAAGCTGGACCGTTTTTCGGACGAAGACCGCGCCGGCCTGGAGGCCATGATCGCGGCGTTTGTTGCAGGTACCGATTTTTGATTGCGTAGCGGGTTTGCACGTTGAACTTGGATCCCCGCCTGCGCGGGGATGACGGTCTATAAGTTAGAGAGAATGGCGGAGCCAACTTTCGGCCTGCCCCCTAAAAACCGTCATTCCCGCGGAGGCGGGAATCCAAGTTTCCTACCGAAGCCCGCTCCCCCGAGATTCCAAGTTACACATCACGAGACCACCATGAACCAACTCGAACAACTGAAGCAATACACCACCGTCGTCGCCGACACCGGCGACTTCCAGTCGATCAAGGCCTACTCGCCGAAGGACGCGACCACCAACCCGTCGCTGATCCTGAAGGCCGTGCAAAAGCCGGAATACCGTCCGCTGCTGGAAAAAGCCATCGCCGACGCGCCGGATGCCACCACCGAAGGCATCGTCGACAGCCTGTTGATCGCCTTCGGCGTCGAAATCCTGAAGTACGTGCCGGGCCGCGTCTCGACCGAGATCGATGCCGCGCTGTCGTTCGATACCGAAGCCACCGTCGCCAAGGGCCGCGAACTGATCGCCCTGTACGAAAAGGCCGGCGTGTCGCGCGAGCGCGTGCTGATCAAGATCGCCTCGACCTGGGAAGGCATCCGCGCCGCCGAGATCCTGGAAAAGGATGGCATCCACTGCAACCTGACCCTGCTGTTCTCGCTGTGCCAGGCGGTGGCCTGCGCCGAAGCGAACGTGAAGCTGATCTCGCCGTTCGTCGGCCGCATCTACGACTGGTACAAGAAGTCGACCGGCACTGAGTACCAGGGTGCGGAAGACCCGGGCGTGCAGTCGGTAAAGGGCATCTACCAGTACTACCGCAAGTTCGGCTACAACACCGAAGTGATGGGCGCGAGCTTCCGCAACACCTCGCAGATCCTGGAACTGGCCGGCTGCGACCTGCTGACCATTTCGCCGGACCTGCTGCAGAAGCTGGCCGACGCCGATGCGCCGGTCGAGCGCAAGCTGGTCAAGGACGACGGCGCCGACATCCAGAAGATCGCGATCGACGAAAAGACCTTCCGCTTCATGCTCAATGAAGACGCGATGGCGACCGAGAAGCTGGCCGAAGGCATCCGCGCCTTCGTGGCCGATTCGATCAAGCTGAAGGTGATGATCGAAGGCATGCGCTGATCTTCACGCCAGGTCATTCGCGATAGCAGTGAAAACGCCCGGCTGGTCCGGGCGTTTTTCATGGGCCGATCAACGCGCCCGCAAGCCCGCCAGGAAGGTATCGATCACCTCCCCACCCAGCTGCACCAGGTCGAACGCTTCCGACTCGAACAGCCAGTTGCGCAACAGCCCGTCAAGCATGATCCACATGCACATCGATGCATTGCGTGGATCGACTCCCGCCGGCAGGCGGCCTTCGTCGCGCGCCTGCGCCAGCTGGGTTTCCATGCGCCCGCGCCACTCGCACACGGCTTCGCGCTTGCGCACCCGCGCCGAATCGACCTCGTCGGTGAACTCGGTCTTCAGCGTCGCGATCTCGAACACGCGGCGCGCGGTGTCGTCGGTGACCACGATCTGCAGCACCGCCATCATCTCGTCGCGCAGGCGCTGCAGCGGGTCGCCCGCCGGCCGCTCATCGAGCAGCTTCACCGCGGCGTCCATCGGCATCGTGGCGCGGTCCATCATGGCGCTGTAGAGCGCGCCCTTGTCGACAAAATGCCAATAGATCGCGCCGCGCGTCACACCGGCTGCGCTTGCGATATGCTGCAACGTCGTCCGCGAAACGCCTTGTTTCGCGAACAAGATTTCAGCGGCGTCGAGAATGCTGTCGCGGGTCGCGGCTGCTTCTTCCTTCGTCCTGCGAACCATTTCTTCTGATCAACTCCAAAAATCCTCGGGGGCAAAACATTTTACATACAGTCGTGATAGTATATAAAATTATTTGCAAAAGCCAGCGTCGCCGTCGCCCCGGACAGAATATATGACCGGAGTGTGACAGCGGCGTGTTTTACTAACTAGAAGGAAGCACACGTAATGCGCCCTGCCAACTCCTCATCCCTATCCCTGACCCGGGCTGCCGCCGCCACCATGGCGGCCCTGGTCCTGCTGTCCGCCTGCGGCAAGAAAGACGACGCTGCCAAGGGCGGCGCACCAGCCGGCCAGCAGATGCCAGCGCCTGAAGTCGGCGTCGTCACCACCAGGTTCGAAACCGTTGCGCTGCAGACCGAGCTGCCGGCGCGCGTCGAGCCGATCCGCACCGCGCAAGTGCGCGCGCGCGTCGACGGCGTGGTCCTGAAGCGTTCGTTCACCGAAGGCAGCATGGTCAAGCAGGGCCAGTCGCTGTTCACCATCGATCCGGCGCCGTACCAGGCCCAACTGGCTGCCTCGCAGGCCGACCTGGCCCAGGCCGAAGCCAACCTGGTGCAGGCGCGTTCGCTGGCCAACCGCTACAAGCCGCTGGTCGAAGCCAACGCGGTCAGCAAGCAGGAGTATGAAAACGCAGTCGCCGCCCAGAAGACCGCAGAAGCGCAGGTCGCCGCCGCACGCGCCCAGGTGCGTGTGCAGCAGATCAACGTCGGCTACACCAGCGTGAACGCGCCGATCTCGGGCCGCATCGGCCGCGCCCTGGTCACCGAAGGCGCACTGGTCTCGGCAGCCCAGGCCACCGAGCTGGCGCTGATCCAGCAGACCGACAACATGTACCTGAACATCACCCAGTCGGCCACCGAACTGCAGCGCCTGCGCAAGCAGGGCGGCGGCGCCGACAACGTGCCGGTCACCGTCATCACCGAAGACGGCAGCACCCTGGCCCAGCGCGGCCGCCTGCTGTTCTCGGACGTGACCGTGGACCAGAGCACCGGCCAGATCACCCTGCGCGCCACCGTGGCGAATCCGAACAACGCCCTGCTGCCGGGCCAGTACGTGCGCGTGCGCATCGCCCAGGCTTCGCTGCCGAACGGCATCCTGGTGCCGCAGCAGGCGGTCACCCGCGGCGGCCAGAACGGCGACACCGTGATGGTGGTCGGCGCCGACAACAAGCCGGTCGCCCGTCCGGTCAAGATCGCGTCGCAGCAAGGCGAGAGCTGGGTCGTCACCGACGGCCTGAAGGAAGGCGAAAAAGTGATGGTCGACGGCTTCCAGAAGCTGCAGATGCTGCCGCCGGGCACCCCGGTCAAGACCGTGCCATGGACCCCGGCCGCGGCCCAGCAGGCGCCAGCCCAGGCCGGCGCCACCGGCGCCCAGCCGAACGCCGCCGGCGCGAATGCCGCTGCCACCGCGAATGCCGCCGACACGCGCACCCCGGACGCCGGCTCGCCGGCCGCCGGCGCGACCACGCCAAGCGACAGCAGCCGCTAAGAACACAAGGAACAGGAACTTCCAATGGCCCGTTTTTTTATTGACCGCCCAATTTTTGCCTGGGTGATCGCGCTGTTCATCATGGTGCTCGGTGGCGTCGCCATCAAGCAGCTGCCGATCGCGCAATACCCGTCCGTGGCGCCGCCCTCGATCGTCATCAACGTCGCCTATCCGGGCGCGTCGGCGCAGACGCTCGAGGATTCCGTCATCTCGATCATCGAACGCGAGATGAACGGCGCCCAGGGCATGATCTACATGGAATCGACCAGCCAGGCCAACGGCAGCGGCTCGATCACCATCTCGTTCGAGACCGGCACCGATCCGAACCTGGCCCAGGTCGACGTCCAGAACCGCCTGTCGCGCGCCACGCCGCGCCTGCCGCCGGCGGTGACCCAGCAGGGCGTGCGTGTCGACCAGGCGCGCTCGAACTTCCTGCTGTTCACCATCCTGTCGTCGGATGATCCGAACATCACCAACATCGAGCTGGGCGACTACGCCTCGCGCAACGTGCTGCCTGAAATCCAGCGCATCACCGGCGTGGGCCAGGCCCAGCTGTTCGGTACCGAAAAGGCGATGCGGGTCTGGATCGACCCGACCAAGCTGGTCGGCCTGAACCTGTCGCCGGCCGACGTCACCGCCGCCATCCAGCAGCAGAACGCCCAGGTGGCCTCGGGCACCATCGGCGACCTGCCGGTGGCCAAGGGCCAGCAGATCA
Organism: Massilia sp. YIM B02443; assembly: GCF_030411955.1. Taxonomy (GTDB): domain Bacteria; phylum Pseudomonadota; class Gammaproteobacteria; order Burkholderiales; family Burkholderiaceae_D; genus Telluria. The sequence goes on along the minus strand of NZ_JASNRA010000001.1, from coordinate 463,297 downwards.
GCGCCACCGTGATCGTCACCGGCCAGCTGTCGAACGTCGAACAGTTCGGCAACATCGTGCTGCGCGCCAATCCGGACGGCTCGACCGTGCGCCTGAAGGACGTGGCGCGTATCGAGATCGGCGGCCAGGCGTATGCCACCACTGCGCGCCTGAACGGCAAGCCGTCGGCCGGTATCGGCGTCCAGCTGGCCCCGTCCGGCAACGCGCTCCAGACCGCCGAGCTGATCAAGGCCCGTATGGCCGAACTGCAGAAGTACTTCCCGAAAGGCATGAAGTACTCGATTCCTTACGACTCGACCACCTTCATCGACATCTCGATCGAACAAGTGGTGCATACCCTGGTCGAAGCGATCGTGCTGGTGTTCCTGGTGATGTACCTGTTCCTGCAGAACTTCCGCTACACCGTGATCCCGACCATCGTGGTGCCGATCGCCCTGCTCGGTTCCTTCGCCTGCCTGATGGCGCTGGGCTTCTCGATCAACGTGCTGACCATGTTCGGCATGGTGCTGGTGATCGGTATCGTGGTCGACGATGCGATCGTGGTGGTGGAGAACGTCGAGCGCATCATGGCCGAAGAAGGCCTGCCGCCGCTGGAAGCGACGCGCAAGGCGATGGGCCAGATCTCGGGCGCCATCATCGGCGTGACCGTGGTCCTGATCGCGGTGTTCGTGCCGCTGGCGTTCTTCGCCGGCGCGGTCGGCAACATCTACCGCCAGTTCTCGGTGGTGATGGTGACCTCGATCGGCTTCTCGGCCTTCCTGGCGCTGTCGCTGACCCCGGCGCTGTGCGCGCACCTGCTGAAACCGATCGAAAAAGGCCATCACGAAAAGAAAGGCTTCTTCGGCTGGTTCAACCGCAACTTCACCAGCGGCGCCAAGAAGTATGAAGGTTTCGTCGGCGCCATCCTGAAGCGCGCCGGACGCTGGATGATCGTGTTCGCGGTGCTGGTCGCCGTGGTCGGCCTGATCTTCACCCGCATGCCGAACGCCTTCCTGCCGAACGAAGACCAGGGCTACGTGATCGCCAACATCCAGCTGCCGCCGGGCGCCACCGCCGAGCGTACCGGCACCGTGCTGCGCGCGCTGGAAGACTACGTCATGAAGCAGCCCGAAACCGCGAACATCGTGGCCGTGACCGGCTTCTCGTTCTCGGGCCAGGGCCAGAACATGGGCCTGGCGTTCATCCCGATGAAAGCCTGGGACGAGCGTAAGGAGAAAGGCCAGGACGCGCAATCGTTCGCCGGCCGCATCACCGGCCACATGGGCGCGCTGCGCGACTCGTTCATCTTCGTGGTGAGCCCGCCGCCGATCCCCGAACTGGGCACCGGCACCGGCTTCTCGTTCCGCCTGCAAGACCGTGGCGGCAACGGCCACGCCGCCCTGCTGGCCGCGCGTAACCAGATGCTGGGCATGGCGATGCAGAGCAAGGTGTTGACCGGCATGCGTCCGGAAGGCCTGGAAGATGCGCCGCAGCTCAAGCTCAACATCGACCGCGACAAGGCGCAAGCCCTGGGCGTGACCTTCGGCGCGATCAATACCGCGCTGTCGACCTCGCTGGGTTCGTCGTACGTGAACGACTTCCCGAACGCCGGCCGCCTGCAGCGCGTGATCGTGCAGGCCGATGCGCCACAGCGCATGCAGCCGGACGACCTGCTGCGCATCAACGCCCTGAACAGCCAGGGCCAGCCGGTGCCGCTGTCCTCGTTCGCCTCGACCGAATGGACCACCGGCCCGATGCAGACCACCCGCTACAACGGCTACCCGGCGATGAAGCTGACCGGCGAACCGGCGCCGGGCTACTCGAGCGGCGATGCGCTGGAAGAAATGCAGCGCCTGGCGTCGCGCCTGCCGGCCGGCTTCGCGTTCGAATGGACCGGCCAGTCGCGCGAAGAGATCCTCTCGGGCTCGACCGCGTCGATCCTGATCGCGTTCTCGCTGCTGGCGGTGTTCCTGGCCCTGGCCGCGCTGTATGAAAGCTGGACCATCCCGGTGTCGGTGATGCTGGTGGTGCCGCTCGGTATTCTCGGCTCGCTGCTGGCGGCCACCATGCGCGGCCTGCCGAACGACGTCTACTTCAAGGTCGGCCTGATCACCATCATCGGCCTGGCGGCGAAGAACGCGATCCTGATCGTCGAATTCGCCAAGGACCTGCAAGCCGAAGGCAGGTCGCCGATGGAAGCGGCGCTGGAAGCGGCGCACCTGCGTTTCCGTCCGATCATCATGACCTCGCTCGCCTTCATCCTCGGCGTGCTGCCGCTGGTGATCGCCAGCGGCGCCGGCTCGGCATCGCAGCGCGCCATCGGTACCGGCGTGATGGGCGGTATGATTACGGCAACCGTGCTCGGCGTGATCTTCGTGCCGGTGTTCTTCGTGGTGGTGCGCACCCTGTTCAAGGGCAGCAAGCGCCAGAACGACATGTACGCCCGCGCCCAGGAAAAACAGCACGCGCTGGAAAAGCAGGAACATCAGGCCGCAGAAGAAGGAAACAAACCATGATGAAACAGATGAAACTCGCAACCCCGCTGGCGCTGGCCATGGCGCTGGCCGGCTGCTCGCTGGCGCCGGACTACCTGCGCCCGGCGGCGCCGGTGGCAGCCGCCTTCCCTGACGTGCCGCAGGCGGCCACCAAATCGGCCAGCCCGCTGCTGAACGCCAACCCGGCCGCGGTGCCGTGGCAGCAGTTCTTCGCCGACGCCCGCCTGCGCACCCTGATCGACCAGGCGCTGACCAACAACCGCGACCTGCGCATTGCCATCGCCAACATCGAGCAGGCGCGTGCGCAATACCGCATCACCCGCGCCGACCGTCTGCCGACGGTGGGCCTGGGCGTGAGCGGCCAGCGCCAGACGGTGGGCGAAGACCAGCCGATCTCGAGCACCTACTCGGCCGGCCTGCAGGTCTCGGCCTTCGAGCTGGACCTGTTCGGCCGCGTGCGCAACCTGTCCGAAGCGGCGCTGGCACAGTTCCTCGCCACCGAGGAAGCGCGCAAGACCACGCAGATCAGCCTGATCGCATCGGTCGCCAACGCCTGGCTGCAACTGCTGGCCGACGAAGAACTGCTGCGCATCACCGACGAAACGCTGAAAACCCGCGTCGAATCGGAACGCCTGACCCAGCTGCGCTTCGACAACGGCGTCGCTTCGCGCCTCGAGCTGCAACTGTCGCGCTCGTTGGTCGAGACCGCACGCGCCACCCTGGCCCAGCAGCAGCGCTTCCGCGCCCAGGACATCAACCTGCTGACGCTGCTGGTCGGCCAGCCGCTGGGGCCGGACCAGTCGCAGGGCGCCACCCTGGCCAAGACCGAGCTGCCGGACATCCCGGCCGGCCTGCCGTCGGACCTGCTGGCGAACCGCCCCGACATCCGCAGCGCCGAGCAGCAGCTGATCGCGGCCAACGCCAACATCGGCGCGGCGCGCGCCAACTTCTTCCCGCGCATCACGCTCACCGGCAGCGCCGGCAGCGTCAGCAACCAGCTGTCGGGCCTGTTCGAAAGCGGCACCTGGGGCTGGAGCTTTGCGCCGCAGGCGATCCTGCCGATCTTCGACTACGGCCGCAACAGCGCCAACCTGGCCAGCGCCCGTGCCCAGAACGACATCGCCGTGGCGCGCTACGAGCAGTCGATCCAGACCGCGTTCCGCGAAGTGGCGGACGCGCTGGCCGGCCAGGCGACCTACAGCGAGCAGTTGCGCGCCCAGGCCGCGGTGAGCGAAGCCGAAGCCGACCGCTTCAACCTGTCCGACCTGCGCTACCGCAGCGGCGCCGCCAGCCAGCTGGATCTGCTGGATGCGCAGCGCTCGCTGTTCGAATCGCAGCAGCTGGCGATCAATGCCAACCTGCTGCGCCTGCAGAACCAGGTGACGCTGTATCGCGTGCTGGGTGGCGGCTGGACCGAGCCGGCGGCGGATGGCACGGCAGCCCCAGTAGCGGCGCGTTAAGCAGAACCTCATGTCGCCGTAAGGTGACGCAGCAACACCAACCGGGCCCGCGTGGCCCGGTTTTTATTTGGGCGCCAGTCGGCATGTTCGACGGCACGCTTCAACGCATCGATATATCTCCAGGCTGTGGGGCATATGCAACCAATAGGTATTTCCACTGTGCAATAATATTGGTCCTAAGCAGTACTTTGATGCCGGCGTGAAGCTATTTGCGCACCCATCATCCGCTTCGCAACCCTCCTCTATATATCCCATGAAAAATCTACGAATCGGCCCCCGGCTGGCCATTAGCTATGCCGTGGTCCTTGGTCTTTTGATTGTCCTGATTCTCGTCAGCCTGATGCGCATGAGCGGCATGAACGACGCAACCAACCGCCTGGTGAAGACCAGCATGGTCAATCAGCGCGCAGTGGCGGAATGGGCCAAGATCATCGAAGTCAACAGCACGCTGGTCGAGATGGCGTACCGCACACCGGATGAGAACGTCGTGAAAGACATCGCCGCGCGCATGCAAGCCGGATCGGTACGTTCGGCCGCGCTGCAGGAGCAGATCAAGGCCGGGCTGCGCAACCCCAAGTCGCAAGCGCAGTTCGAAGAAGTCAAAGCTGCCCGGGTTCCTTACCTGGCGGCGCGCAAGGACCTGATGGCGGCCAAAGATGGCGGCGACCAGGAAGGCGCGGAAAAGATTTTCGTTGAACGGATGCGTCCTGCCAGCCTCGCCTATAACGCTGCCGTGCAACGGCTGGCCGTGGCGCAGCAAAACTCGGCGGAAAACTTTGCCAACGAAGCCGCCGACACGTATACCAATTCGCGCTCCATCCTCATCGCGCTGGGTATTCTCGCCGTCGCGCTGGGCCTGGGCTTCGGCGTCTACATCACGCGCTCCATCGTGCGTCCGATCCAGGATGCCGTGACGATTGCGCAGCGCGTCGGCGAAGGCCATCTCGACACGCATATCGCGAGCGAGGGCAAGGATGAAACCGCGCAACTGCTGGCGGCGTTGCAGAAAATGAGCAGTAACCTGATCGTCATCGTCGACCAGGTCCGCAGCGGCACCGACACCATCGCCACGGCATCGGCGGAAATTGCCGCGGGCAACCAGAATCTGTCGAGCCGCACCGAACAGCAGGCCGGTTCGCTGGAAGAAACCGCATCCTCGATGGAAGAGCTGACCTCGACCGTGCGCCAGAATGCCGAGAACGCCCGCCGTGCCAACACGATGGCAGCGGAAGCGGCGGGCATCGCGGGCCAGGGCGGCGCCGTGATCGCCAACGTGATCGGCACGATGAGTGAAATTAACGCGTCGTCGCGCAAGATCGTCGACATCATCAGCGTCATCGACGGCATCGCCTTCCAGACCAACATCCTGGCGCTGAACGCCGCGGTCGAAGCGGCCCGTGCAGGCGAACAGGGCCGCGGCTTCGCCGTGGTCGCCTCCGAGGTGCGCAACCTGGCGCACCGCTCTGCCGCCGCGGCCAAGGAAATCAAGGGACTGATCGACGCTTCGGTGCAGAAGGTCGAAGCAGGCACCACCCTCGTGGACAATGCCGGCGCCACCATGGCCGACATCGTGCAAAGCATTTCGCGCGTGACCGACATCATGAGCGAAATCTCGCATGCCAGCGACGAACAGACCGCAGGCATCGAGCAAGTCAATGAAGCCATCAACGAGATGGACCAGGTGACGCAGCAGAATGCCGCGCTGGTGGAACAGGCCTCGGCCGCCACCGAGGCCATGCAGCAGCAGGCCGCGCAACTGGCCGACCTGGTCAGCGTATTCAGGACCGGCAGCGCCCGCACGCAGGCGGCGACGCCGCATGCCGGGTCACAAGCCAATCTGCAAGCCAGGCCGGCGCAACGGGTCGCCCTGCCGGCCTGACGCGGCGCGCATCGAACGCCGGCGCGCCCCATGCGGCGCGCCGGCGATTGAACGTTGTAACGCGGAATTGCATCATCGCGGTCGGCAGGCCGATATCATCCTCGCTACACTGGATGCATCGACGCCGACCGGACAGCGTGACGCCATGCGTAACTTCTTCAATTCCCACTGGAAGGTCATTCTCGCGATCCTGCTCGCCATCGTGCTGGCGATGTTGACCGTGGACACCAGGTCAAATGGTCCGCCGCTGGCGGCGCGCCTGCACGAGCATGTGCAGGCGTTGGCGTCCGACCGGACGCCGCAGGCGATGCGCCATGTCGAGGTGTCGCTGATGCGCTCGGGGTATGCGCCACGCACCCTGCACGACGGCAGCTGGCGCGGACACGGCATCGAGGTCTCGATCGCCAACCTGGCACCGGGCGTAGGGCCGCAGCAACTGTTCATCGTCGGTGCACGGCTGGGGCCGGACGGCAATCCCGGCGCGGCCGCCGTGCTGGAACTCGCGCGCGCCGTCAAGGACGTGCGGCTGGCCTACGGGACCGAGATCCGGTTCGTGTTCTTCGACAGTGGAGAAAAGCAGCGCACGAGCCATGACCTGGCGCTGGCCGATCCGGGGGCAGGTGCGAACTTCATGGCCTTCATCGGCTCGCGCGAAGCGTCGGCGCCGGTGCGCCAGGCGCTGGCGGCGTTCCGCAGCGATCCCGTGATGGCGCGCCAGGGCCTGGCGGCGCCGGCGCATGTGATGGGGGTGACCATGTACGGTCATGGCGCGGTCCGGGGAGATGGTCCGGCGCTGGTGATCACCGACACCGGCTTCCTGCGCTACCCCTATTTCCGCGCCAACGACGACGTCGACGACCTCGATTACGAGGGCATGGCGCACGTCGTCGATGGGTTGGCGCAGACGCTGGCAGCGCTGGCCGGGGCAGTCGAGACCTGAACCTCCCTGCCCTGACAGCCGGCCTCACTCGGCCAGGAACATCTCCTGCAGGTCGTTCAAAAAGCGCCGTCCCAGCTCCGTCGGCTGGATCAGCTGGTGGTCGCGCGTGAGCAGACCCTTGGCTTCGGCTTCGTCCAGCGCCTTGCGGATGGCGCCGATGTTCATGCCGGTGCGCTCGCCGAACAGGTTCGGATCGAACCCTTCGGTCAGGCGCAGCGCGTTGAGCATGAATTCGAAGCCCATGTCGGCGCGGCCGATCTCGTGCTCTTCCTGCACCGGGTTGCCGCGCTTCGCCGCCTCGATATAGGAACCCGGCTGCTTGAAGCGCGCCTGGCGCAGCACGCGGTGCGGGAACGACAGCTTGGAGTGGGCGCCGGCGCCGATGCCGAGATAGTCGCCGAACTTCCAGTAGTTCAGGTTGTGGCGCGCGCGGTGGCCCGGTTTCGCATAGGCCGACACCTCGTAGTGGCCGTAGCCGGCGCCAGATGTCATCCCGGCGATCAGGTCCTGCATGTCGGCGCTCAGGTCGTCGTCCGGCAACAGCTCGGGCGGGTACTTGGCGAATACCGTGTTCGGTTCCATCGTCAGGTGGTACAGCGACAGGTGCGGCGGTGCGAAGTCGAGCGCGGTCTGCAGGTCATGGCGCGCCTGCTCCAGCGTCTGCGACGGCAGCGCGTACATCAGGTCGAGATTGAAGTTCTCGAACGTGTTCTGCGCGATCTCGACCGCGCGCAATGCTTCGTTGCCGTCGTGGATGCGGCCCAGCGCCTGCAGGTGCGCCGGGTTGAAGCTCTGGATGCCGATCGACAGGCGGTTGATGCCGCTGTCGCGATAGCTCCTGAAACGCTCGGCCTCGAAGGTGCCGGGATTGGCTTCCATCGTGATCTCGGCGTCCAGCTCCAGCGGCAGCAGCGTGCGCAGGTCGGACATCAAGCGATCCAGTCCGGCGGCCGAGATCAGGCTCGGGGTGCCGCCGCCGATGAACACGGTGTGGATCTTGCGGCCCCAGATCAGCGGCAGCGATTGCTCCAGGTCGAGGCGCAGCGCGTCCAGGTATTCCTGCTCGGGCAGCTCGCCCCTGGCTTCGTGCGAATTGAAGTCGCAATACGGACATTTGCGCACGCACCAGGGCCAGTGCACGTACAGCGACAGCGGCGGCAAGGCCGCCAGGTTGAGCGCGCCCGGCTGCAGGTACTGCAGCGCGGCGCTGGCCGGGGTACGCGGCTCGCCGGCCGCCGGGGCGGCCACTTTAATTGGAATCATTTCAGCAGTGATTACTTCAGTTTCTCGACCAGCGCACGCAGCGCCTGGCCACGGTGCGACAGTGCGTTCTTTTCCTGCGGCTCGAGTTCGGCCGTGGTCTTGCCCAGCGCCGGGATCAGGAAGTGCGGGTCGTAGCCGAAGCCGTTGGCGCCGCGCGGCGTGACCACGATCTCGCCGTCCCAGCGGCCGTCGGCGATGATCGGCTGCGGGTCGTCCGGATGGCGCACGTAGACCAGTACGCAGTAGTAATAGGCCGACTTGTCGGCCTTGGTCGACAGCTCGGCCAGCAGCTTGCGGTTGTTGCGTTCGTCCGATTTCGGTTCGCCGCCGAAGCGCGCCGAATGCACGCCGGGCGCGCCGCCGAGCGCGTTGACGCACACGCCCGAGTCGTCGGCCAGCGCCGGCAGGCCGGTCAGGCGCGATGCGTGGCGCGCTTTCGCCAGCGCGTTCTCGACGAAGGTGCCGAACGGCTCCTCCGCTTCCGGCACGTCGAATTCGCCTTGCGCATGCAGGTCGAAACCGATCGGGGACAGCAGCTGGGCGAATTCCTTCAGCTTGCCGGCGTTGTTGGAGGCGAGGATCAGGCGTTGGGTCATGGTGGCGGGAGAAGCTTGGGTGGAAAGGCGGGTATTTTACGCCCTTGTTGCCAGGGCGTGCGACGCCCTGCAACCATCCGCGGATTCAAGCGTCGACGCGCAAGGCCTGCTTCTGCAGATGCACCAGATCCGCGATCCCCTGCTGCGCCAGGTCCAGCAGGCGGTTCATTCCGGCGCGGTCGAACGCCGCCCCTTCGGCCGTGCCCTGCACCTCGACGAAGTTCCCGTGCTCGGTCATCACCACGTTCATGTCGGTGTCGCAGTCCGAATCTTCCACGTAATCCAGATCCAGCACCGGCACGCCGCGATAGACGCCAACCGACACCGCCGCCACGAAATGGCGCACCGGGATGGACGCGATCAGCCCGCGCTCCAGCAGCACGGAAAACGCGTCGTACGCCGCCACCATGGCGCCGGTGATCGCGGCCGTGCGGGTGCCGCCGTCGGCCTGGATCACGTCGCAGTCCAGGTGCAGCGTGCGTTCGCCGAAGGCCTCCAGGTCGAACGCGGCGCGCAGCGAACGGCCGATCAGGCGCTGGATCTCCTGGGTGCGACCGGTCTGCTTGCCGCGCGCGGCTTCGCGGTCCATGCGCGTGTGGGTCGAGCGCGGCAGCATGCCGTATTCGGCGGTCAGCCAGCCCTGGCCCTTCCCTTTCAGGAACGGCGGCACCTTCTCTTCGATGCTGGCGGTGCAGATCACCTTGGTGTCGCCGAACTCGATCAGCACCGAACCCTCGGCGTGCCTGGTGTACTGGCGGGTAATGGAGATCGGGCGCAACTGGTCGACGGTGCGGCCGCTGGGACGCTGTTCAAAAGTCATGGTGATGCTTTCTTATTTGAGTAACTGGGATGATTTCTCGATCGCGGCCCTTATTTCAGCAACTGCGTCTGCGATCGCTTTTTCGATGTCGTCCGCGCCGAAGCTGTCCGATTCGCCCGGCGCCGGTTCACCGGCCACGATGGTGGAACTGACCGCATCGTCGGCCAGCATCTGGGTCGAGATCACGTTCGGAAGTGCAGCGTCCACATCGGCGCCCTGCCACATGATGCCGAGCGCGGTGACGTTGTCGGCGCCGGCGCCGCCGATCGCGGCCGCCATGTTCACCATCTCGGGCACCGCCGCCACCACGCCGCCGGGATGGGCCAGGCGGTGCACGATCTCGCTGTCGGGCAGCATCGACCACAGGCCGTCGGAGCACAGCAGCAGCACGTCGCCCGGCTGCAGGCCGGCGCGCGCCGACAGTTCGATCTTCGGTGGGCTGGACGCGCCCAGGCAGTTGTACAGCTTGTTGCGGTCGGGGTGGGTGGCGCGCTCGAGCGGGTCAGCGCGGCCGCGCTCGATCAGGTATTCGATGTGCGAGTGGTCGCGTGTGCATGCCAGGATCTGGTTGCGCCGCACCCAGTACAGGCGCGAGTCGCCGCAGTGCGCCCACAGCGCGCAGTTGTGCTGCACCAGGCAGGCCACGATCGTGGTGCGCGGCAGCTCGGGCAGGTCGTTGGCCACGGCGTGGGCCTGGATGTCGTGGTGCGCCTGCAGCAAGGCCTCTTCCAGGAAGCGCTCGGGCTTTTTCACATAGGGCCGCGCTTGCAGCCGGAACATCATGCCCACCGTCTGCATCGCGATCGAAGCGGCGACTTCGCCGCCCTGGTGCCCGCCCATGCCGTCGGCCAGCAGCAGCAGCAGCGCGTCGCGCGTGAAGCTGTAGCCCATCCGGTCCTGGTTGATCTTGCGTCCGCCGATATGGCTCTGCTGGTACACCGAAAACTGCATCGCTCGATTCCTTTCAGCCGCGCCGGAATGCGCTCAGGCGGCGCACCACGCCGCGCCAGCCTGCCGGCGCATCCGCTTCCGCCTCGTCCCCGGCGTGCGCATCGCGTTCCGGCGCCGCCTCGTAAGGCTCCGTCAGCGCCTTCTGGATCGCGAACACGCTTTGCGGACGCGCCAGCGGATCGAGCTCCAGGCAGGTGCGCACCAGCGCGGTCAGTTCGCGCGAGTAGCGTCCCTGCAGCGCCGCCAGGTGGCCCAGCACCTTGTCCTGGGCGCGGCGCGCGTCGACCGGCTGGGGCGTGGTGCAGGTCATGCAGGCGAACATCGCCGCGCCCAGGCTGTAGATGTCGGTCCACGGCCCGAGATTGCTGCCACGCGCGTACAGCTCGGGCGCGGCGAAGCCGGGCGTGTACATCGGCGCCAGCATCGGCGCGTCGCTGTGCAGGGTCTGGCGCGCGGCGCCGAAATCGAGCAGCAGCGGTGTGCCATCAAGGCGCAAGTAGATATTCGCCGGTTTCAGGTCCAGGTGCAGCAGCTTGTTGGCGTGCACTTCACGCAGGCCGCGGCAGACGCAGCCGAACACCTGGCGGATGAATTGTTCGCTCGGGCGGCTGCGGCGGGCAGCGCAGCGCGCGATGTGTTCCTGCAGCGCGTGGCCGGACTCGTAGGCCATCACCATGTACACGGTCTCGTGGGCGCTGAAGAAGTTCAGCACCCGCACCACGTTCGGGTGCACGATGCGCGCCAGCGCCCTGCCCTCTTCGAAAAAACACTTGAGGCCGATGCGGAAGACCGGCAGGTTTTGTTTGGCGACAGTCGGCGTCAGTTCGCCCGGCTGGCGCAGCGCCAGCGCGCTCGGCAGGTACTCCTTGATCGCCACCGCATTGCCCTCGCCGTCATAGGCAAGGTAAACAATACTGAACCCACCGGACGCAATTTTCTTTACAATGCGGTATCCGGCAATGTCCAGCCCATCGGGCAGGGGAGCGTTATTCTGTGCAGCCATCCAAAGGGTTTCCTTGCTAAACAGGGCGATTGTGTGGATAAATGTCGGCTTTGTAAAGAATAAAAACCGGGGATCCCATTGAGCATTTCAAGCATGACAGGTTATGCGGTCGCCACCAGCGAAGGCGCTGCCGGAACCCTCACGATCGAAATCAAGAGCGTCAATTCGCGTTTCCTCGATCTGCAGTTCCGCATCAACGATGAATTGCGCGCGCTGGAACCCGACCTGCGTTCGGCGATCATGGCCGCCATCACGCGCGGCAAGGTCGAGGTGCGCCTGTCGTTCGGCCGCAAGGCCAGCGGCGGCTCGCAGGCCCTGAACCACGCGCTGCTGGCCGACCTGGCGCGGCTGCAGGTCGAGGTGGCGAACCACTTCGCCCAGGCCGCGCCGATGACGGTCGCCGAGCTGCTGCGCTGGCCGGGCGTGGTCGAGGAATCGACCATCGGCCAGGAGTCGCTGCAGGCCGACGTGGCCGCCCTCACCGCCACCACCATCGCCGCTTTTGTGGACAGCCGCAAGCGCGAAGGCGCGGCGCTGGAAGCCATGCTGCAGTCGCGCATCGACGCGATGGAAGTGATCGTCAAGCGCATCACGCCCTTGATTCCGCAAGTGATCGCGCAATTCCAGCACAAGGCGATCGAGCGCATGCAGGATGCATTGGGCCTGGCCGGCCACGGCAATCCGTCGACCTTGACGCGCCAGGAAGTGCTGGAGCGGATTCGCCAGGAAGTGACCTTGTACGGGATCCGGATCGACGTCTCGGAAGAATTGTCGCGCCTGTCGGCGCACCTGAACGAAACGCGCCACATCCTGAAAAAAGGCGGCCAGGTCGGCAAGCGCCTGGACTTCATGATGCAGGAACTGAATCGCGAAGCCAATACGCTGGGCGCCAAGGCGTCGGTCAAGGAATTGGCGGATGCGTCGATGGAATTGAAACTGCTGATCGAGCAGATGCGCGAGCAGGTGCAGAATCTCGAGTAATGACGCCGGAGTGATCCGGAAATAAGAAATGATCGGCCGAATTCGAGCCGGTTGAACGCGTCGACGGGGAACCCGTCAACCCTACGTTGATGCATGTTGCCGCATTCGTAGGGTTGGCGGCTACGCCGCCGACGCGTTCAACGTTAACATGACATGTCGCGACATCACGCTCGCAACGCAACCGCGCATTGAAGCCGCATTAACAAAGGAATCCCCCATGCTCCCACACGCTTTCTCCGGCAGCCTGTTCATCGTCGCCGCCCCGTCCGGCGCCGGCAAGTCGAGCCTGGTCAACGCCCTGCTGGCCCAGGAGCCGGGCATCAAGCTGTCGATCTCGACCACCACGCGCCAGCCGCGCCCTGGCGAGCTCGATGGCCAGCACTACCACTTCACCAGCGCCGAGGATTTCGTGAATCGCGCCGAGCGCGGCGAATTCCTGGAATGGGCCGAGGTGCACGGTAATTACTACGGCACCAGCCGCCTGACCGTGGAAAACGAAATGAAGAACGGCACCGACATCCTGCTCGAGATCGACTGGCAGGGCGCGCGCCAGGTGAAGAAGCTGTTCCCGGACGCGGCCGGCATTTTCATTTTGCCGCCGTCGATCGAGGCGCTGGAAGAGCGGCTGCACAAGCGCGGCACCGACGAACCGCACATCATCACCCGTCGTCTGCTGGCGGCCGGGGGCGAGATGGCTCACGCTCCCGAGTTCGAATATGCTATCATCAACGAAGAGTTCAACGTCGCCCTGGCCGAACTGCAGGCGATTGTCAAAGCGACACGTTGCCGATTCGCCCAGCAGGCGGCGCGCAACGCGGCGCTGTTTGCCCAGCTGGGTATCCACGCGCAACAACCGCAATCCTGATTCCGCGCGCCCTTATTGACATATCTGGGCGCGCTGTACTTGTTTATATCCTTCATTAGGAGCACCACATGGCCCGCATCACCATCGAAGACTGCCTCAAGAACGTCCCGAACCGCTTCCAGCTGACCCTGGCCGCGACCTACCGCGCACGCCAGCTGCTGCAGGGCCACACCCCGAAGGTCGAAGCCAAGGACAAGCCGACCGTGGTCGCCCTGCGCGAAATCGCCGCCGGTAAAGTCGGCCTGGAAATGCTGAAGAAAGTCCCGATGTAATTACTCGGGGTTGCCCGAGTTTTGCTCCGAATCTGCGTCATCCCGTCTTCTGCTATTCTGTACTCACCACGGATTGACGATTAAAGTATGAACCTGTTTCCCCCGGACTCGACTCAACCACGCAACCCCGTTCAAAAGGAACGGCGCGCCGATAACCGTCCACCGGACTATATCGAGACCGCCGCCGTTCCCGGTGTCGCGTCGGTGACGCAGCTGATCGCCAAGCTGTCCGAGTACCTTACCCCCGCCGAACTGAAAAAGGTCAAGGAAGCCTACCGCTTCTCTGACGAAATGCACCTGGGCCAGGTCCGCAAGTCGGGCGAGCCGTATATCTCCCATCCGATCGCGGTCGCGGAAATCTGCGCCGAGTGGAAGCTCGACGCCCAGGCCATCATGGCCGCCCTGCTGCACGACGTGATCGAAGACCAGGACGTCAAGAAGGACGAACTGATCGAGCGCTTCGGCGCCCAGGTCGCGAACCTGGTCGACGGCCTGTCCAAGCTCGAAAAAATCGAATTCCAGAGCCAGCTCGAGGCGCAGGCGGAAAACTTCCGCAAGATGCTGCTGGCCATGGCCTCGGACGTGCGCGTCATCCTGATCAAGCTGGCCGACCGCCTGCACAATATGCGCACGCTCGGCTTCATGGTGCCGGCCAAGAAACGCCGCATCGCCGGCGAGACGATGGAAGTGTACGTGCCGATCGCCCACCGCCTCGGCCTGAACAACATCTACCGCGAGCTGCAGGACCTGGCCTTCTCGCACCTGTATCCGCTGCGCTACCAGACCCTGTCGAAGGCGATCAAGGCCGCGCGCGGCAACCGGCGCGAAGTGGTCAAGAAGATCATGGAGTCGGTCAAGACCCAGCTGGCCAGCAGCGGCCTGCAGTTCGAGGTCGACGGCCGCGAAAAGACGCTGTTCGGCATCTACAAGAAGATGCGCAACAAGCACCTGTCGTTCTCGCAGGTGCTGGACGTGTACGGCTTCCGCGTGGTCGTGGATAGCGTGCCCAACTGTTACGTGGCGCTGGGCGCCCTGCACGCGCTGTACAAACCGATGCCGGGCAAGTTCAAGGACTACATCGCGATCGGCAAGATCAACGGCTACCAGTCGCTGCACACCACCCTGATAGGCCCCTACGGCACCCCGGTCGAATTCCAGATCCGCACCCAGGACATGCACCGCACCGCCGAGAGCGGCGTGGCGGCGCACTGGTTGTATAAAACCGGCGACTCGAATCTGTCCGACCTGCAGCAGCGCACCCACGCCTGGCTGCAGTCGCTGCTCGACATCCAGCAGCAGACCGGCGACTCGGCCGAATTCCTCGAGCACGTGAAGGTCGACCTGTTCCCGGATTCGGTGTACGTGTTTACGCCCAAGTCGAAGATCATCGCCCTGCCGCGCGGCGCCACGGCGCTCGACTTCGCCTACTCGATCCACACTGGCATCGGCGACCACACGGTGGGCGTCAAGATCAACAACGAAGAACAGCCGCTGCGCACCGAGCTGCACAACGGCGACATCGTCGAGATCCTGACCGACACCGAATCGCGTCCGAGCCCGACCTGGCTCAGTTTTGTCCGCACCGGCAAGGCACGTTCGGCGATCCGCCACCACCTGCGCACGGTCGACGTCAACGAATCGAGCGAACTGGGCCGCGAACTGCTGGCGCAATCGCTGGCGGTGCGCAACATCAAGCCCGAGCTGCCGGAAGCGACCGTCGCCAAGCTGCTGGCCGAATCCTCGGCCAACACGATGGACGAGCTGTACGCCGACATCGGCATCGGCAAGCGCATGCCGGCCCTGGTGGCGCGCCATATCTTCGGTTTGATGGAAGGCGACCCGGACCTGCTGCCGTCGCACCAGCCGCTGCCGGCCGGCGACGTGGCGCCGGTGACGATCTACGGCAGCGAAGGCGTGGCGGTGCAGCTGGCGCCATGCTGCCTGCCGATTCCCGGCGACCAGATCATCGGCCAATTGCGGCGCGACCAGGGCCTGGTGGTACACACCTGCGACTGCGTACCGGCCAAGCGCGTGCGCGCCAAGGAGCCGGACCGCTGGATCGCGGTGCAGTGGGGCGAGGAATTGAACCGCCGCTTCGAGACCCGGATCCGTCTGCTCATCAACAACGAGAAAGGCATCCTGGCGCGCGTGGCGGCCGAGATCGGCGAGTCGGACGCCAACATCACCTACGTCGGCATGGATGAGGACGACGAAGGCACGATGACCCAGCTGCGCTTCACGATCCAGGTACAGGATCGGGTGCATCTGGCGCAATTGATCCGCAATCTGCGGCGGGTGACCGGGGTCAATCGCGTGGAGCGCGAGCGGACGTAATGTTCGGCGCCCATGCGGGCGCATGCTTACCCCGTAGGGTTGGCGGCTCCGCCGCCGACGCGATGATGGTTGGCAGCGAGATCATCCGGCACGGTAGCGGAGCTGATAACAATCGACGCGTCGGCGGCAGAGCCGCCAACCCTACGCCTTGCTCACCGCCAGGATGCTGTCGAACGCATCGCACGCACCCTTGCACGCTTCGGCAATCTGCTCCGGCGTCGTCACCTCGGCCTTCAACGCCCCCATGAACGCGCGCCAGCGCGGGCCGGGACCGGCGTCTTCTCCACGCAGATAACGCAGCGGATGCGGCGCCAGCCGCTCGGCCAGGCGCCCGTACAGCACCTTGCCGCCCAATTGCGAACCTTCGATTACATAGCACACGCCCCAGCGGTAAGCGGCGCTGGCGTCCAGCGGCCAGCCCTCGGGCGATGGTGCGGGAGGATGGCGCGGCGCGGCTGCCGGCGGCATGCCGGGGCCGTGCAGGTCGGCCTCGATCAGCGCCACATGCGCCACCGCCGGCAGGGCTGCCTGCGGACCGTCGTGGAATCGCCCCAGCCACGCCTTGAGCGGCAGCAGCCAGTCGCGCACCATGGTCAGGTGCGCGGCGTAGTCGGTGAGGTCGGGCTCGGGCCGCGCCAGCGGCATGCCGCCGTCGAGCCGTTCGTGACGCGCGCCGGTGGCGGCGCGCAGGGCGGCCAGCGCATCGGCGTGCGCGGTGTCGTGGGATTGGTTCATGCGGCGGCCAGGAAAGATGGGGAAGGATTCTGGGAAAGCATCCACCATCTTACCAGTCGACACCGCTTTCAGTCGGCGACCGGCTCGGGATACTCGACCGCGACGATCTCGAGCTCGTCCATGCCGAGCGGAGTCTGCAGCTGGGCGACGTCGCCCTCGCGGCACTTGGTCAGCGCGCGCGCCACCGGCGACACCCAGCTGATCTTGCCCTTCAACGGGTCGAGCTCGTCGATGCCGACGATGGTCACCACGTGCTCTTCGCCGGCCTTGTTGATGTAGGTAACGGTGGCGCCGAAAAACACCTGGTCGTTGCCGTGGTGGACGCTGGGGTCGACCACGAACGCCGAATCCATGCGCTTGGTGAGGAAGCGGATGCGGCGGTCGATCTCGCGCAGGCGGCGCTTGCCGTAGATATAGTCGCCGTTCTCGGAACGGTCGCCGTTGGACGCGGCCCAGTGCACGATGCGCACCACCTCGGGCCGGTCGACGTCGATCAGCTGCAGCAGCTCGTCCTTGATGCGCTGATAGCCGGCAGGCGTGATGTAGTTCTTGGCGCCCTCCGGAATGGCTTGCGCCAACGCCAGTGCTTCGCCGTCATCGTCGTCGTTGTCGGACTCTTTTACGAATGCCTTGTTCATGACGCCATTGTAACGAGAGTTCACGGGAATCGCGGCGCGTTTGCCGTATCATGTTGCCAACATCCGTCGCGTGCGGCCACAACCAGAGAGACAAACGATGAGCACGCCCTCGCCTGCATCTTCCCCCGCCGAGCCGCAGCCTGCCGCCCACCAGCCGCCCGGCCTGGTCTACCAGTTCCGGCTGTGGCCGGACGGGCGCAGCGCCTTCCCCAGCCTGAGCGACGGCTGCCACTCCCTGCTCGGCCTGTCGGTGGACGCGCTGCAGCGCGACCCGTCCCTGTTCGAATCGCTGATCCTGGACCAGGACCGCCAGGGCTACCGCGACGCCATGCACGCCTCCGCCACCACCTTGGGCAGCTGGAACTGGGAAGGCCGCATCTGCATCGCCGCCTGGAACGACGTCAAGTGGATCAACCTGCGCGCCACGCCGCATGCGCTGCCCGAAGGCGTGATACAGTGGGACGGCATCATGACCAACATCAGCGCCAGCCGTCACGAGCAGGAAGCGGCGCGCCGTTCGCACGAGCGCCTGCTCGAACTGACCGCCCACATCGAGCAGGCCAAGGAAGACGAGCGCGCCCGCATCGCGCGCGAGCTGCACGACGACCTGGGCGGCAACCTGACAGCGATCAAGATGGCGCTGGCAATGCTGGCGGCGCGCCTGCCCGACGACCAGCCTGGCCTGCTCGAAAAAGCCGCCTACGTCGACGGCCTGGTCGACCGCAGCATCGAGGCGGTGCACCGCATCTCGCTCGACCTGCGCCCCAGCACGCTCGACCTGGGCCTGGTGGCGGCGCTCGAATGGCAGGCGCGCGAATTCGAGAAGCAGACCGGCATCGCGGTGGTGATGCGCTGCCCGGACGGCGACGTCGAGCTCGATCCCGACCACGCCACCGCCCTGTTCCGGGTCTACCAGGAGGCGCTGACCAATATCGCCAAGCATGCCGGCGCGACCCGGGTCACGGTGTCGCTGCGGCGCCAGCGCAGCCACCTGACCCTGACCGTGTGCGACAACGGCCGCGGCCTGGTCCCGAGCGACCGCCTGAAGCCGCACTCCTTCGGCCTGCGCGGCATGAGCGAGCGCGCCGCAGCGATGAAGGGAACGTTGGCCTTGTCGGCGGGGCCAGGAGGTGGCACGATGGTGACCATCAAGACCAGGCTGGCCGCGCCGCCGTCTCCTTCGGGCAGCGGACGCCCGGCACAAGAACAAGAATGACCGAGAAAACTATCCGCGTGTTCATCGCCGATGACCACGCCATCGTCCGCGCAGGACTCAAGCAAATCCTGGCCGAAGAACGCGACATCGTCGTCGCCGGCGAAGCCGAGACCGGCCTCGACGCCGGGCGCCTGGTGGGCAAGGCGCGGCCGCACGTGATGCTGCTGGATATCTCGCTGCCGGACCGCAACGGCATCGAGGTGCTCAAGCAGATCAAGAAGGACAAGCCCGAACTGGCGGTGCTGATGCTGTCGATGCACCGCGAAGACCAGTACGCGATCCGCGCCCTCAAGGCCGGGGCCGCCGGCTATCTGACCAAGCAGAGCGCGCCGCGCGAGCTGGTGACCGCGATCCGCCAGGTGGCGGGCGGGCAGAAATACGTCAGCGCGGCGCTGGCCCAGACCCTGGCCAGCCAGGTCGGCGCCGACCACGAGGCGGCCCCGCACGAAGGCCTGTCGGACCGCGAATACCAGACCCTGACCATGATCGCGTCGGGCCGCACCGTGAGCGAAATCGCGCAGGAGCTCAAGCTGTCGGTGAAGACCGTCAGCGAATACCGCGCGCGCCTCTTGGTGAAGATGCAGCTCAAGACCAGCGCCGAACTGACCACCTACGCGATCCGTAACGGCCTGGTCGACTGAATGTGACATTCTGTTGTAAGGCGGAGGCGTAATCGTGCTTGTCGTCTTTTTTAATTGATAAGCGGCAAGAAAGCTGCTTATCATGTCGCCAATCCGGCAAATCCGTCCTCGCAGCATCCCATGGCTACTCCGACCACTCCCACCGCCAATTCCACGCTGAATCCGGCGGACATCGCGCGCGAAGCGTTCCGCCGCCTGGCCACGCGCCGCATCGCGCCGACGCCGGACGCCTACCGCGCCATCTACGACGAGATCGCGGGTGTACCGTCCAAGCGTGCCGAACCGCCATCGCCATCACCGCCGGCGCCCGACCATGGCGCGAGCGAAGTGCTGGCCGCTTTCGCGCGGCGCCTGCTGGAGACCCCGGGCGAACTGTCGGACTACGGCCGGCGCATGGCGCGCGCCGTGAAAACCGCCGACTGGAGCGGCTATACCCAGGCGCTGGCGCAATTGTCCGAGCGTCACCTGCGGCGCAACACGCCGGTGATGGCGCTGGGCACCGAAGAACCCGATACCCGCCTGCTGCGCGAGATGCTGGCGCGCACCCTGTCGTTCGCCTGCGCCTCCCTGCTGGACGGCAATCCCGAGATGGTGCTCGAGGCCGAAGCGCTCGGCGCCCTGGTCAAGAATGCGGTCGGCGAAGCCGAGCTGCAGGACATCGCCGCGCGCCTCAAGCAACTGTGCTTCCAGATCGAACTGCGCAAGGACGAAGGCGCCGAGCGCCAGGAACTGCTGCTGCGCCTGTTCCGCCTGCTGCTCGACAACGTCGAAGGTTTATTGGAAGACGACAACTGGATGCGCGGCCAGGTGCTGGCGGTGCAGGACCTGATCGCCGGTCCCCTGGACGCGCGCGCGCTGGAAGACGCCACGCGCAGCCTGAAGGACGTGATCATCAAGCAGGGTCACCTGAAGCACGGCATCGCCGACGTGCGCGCCACCATGAAGAACATGATGGCGACCTTCATCGACCGCCTCGGCTCGGCCGCCGCCTCGAGCGGCGAATACCACGCCAGGCTGGGCGGCCTGTCGGAACGGATCGCCGGCGCCGCCGACATCGACGAACTCAACGCCGTGCTGGACGAGGTGCTGCGCGAGACGCGCGCCGCGCAGGACGAGGCGCTGGCTTCGCGCGACCGCATGCTGGCGGCGCACCAGGAGGTGCAGGACGCCGAACTGCGGATCCGCGAGCTGGAAGCAGAGCTGCAGCATATGAGCGAGCTGGTGCGTGAAGACCAGTTGACCGGCAGCCTGAACCGGCGCGGCCTGGACGACGTCTTCGAGCGCGAATCGGCGCGCGCCGACCGCCGCAATACGCCGCTGTGCGTGGCATTGCTGGACCTGGACAACTTCAAGCGCCTGAACGACACCTACGGCCACATGGCCGGCGACGCCGCCCTGCGCCACCTGGTGAAGGTGGTGCGCGAGACGCTGCGCGCGGTGGACGTGATCGCGCGCTTCGGCGGCGAGGAATTCCTGATCCTGCTGCCGGAGACCAGCGTCGAGGCGGCAGCGGCGGCGATGGTGCGGGTGCAGCGCGAGCTGACCAAGCATTTCTTCCTGCACGATAACGAAAAGATGCTGATCACGTTCTCGTGCGGGGTTGCGCTGCGCCATCCGCACGAGGAGCAGGCCAGCCTGATGAAGCGCGCCGATGGGGCCATGTACCAAGCCAAGAATAGCGGCAAGAATCGGGTGGTGATCGCGAGCTAAGCTGAGTTTCCACAAGGTTACACTCGGCCTCATCGCTCATCTTTCATCCCGATCGACCGCTCATGGCTATTTTGCATCATACCGTTACTTTGCCTGCGCTCATGCCGCGCTACGTCGAACGCTTTCGGTGTATTGGCGCCAGCTGCGAGGATAGTTGTTGCTCCGGCTGGCCAGTCCATATCGACAAGAAAACCTACAACGCCTATCGCAGTAAAACGTTTCCTATCCTGCGCCAGCTAGAAACCAAACTGAGGCGAGTCGAAGGCGCTGAGAGCGATGCAATGTACGCCACCATTGAACCGGTAGGCGAACATCAGAATTGTGCTGCTTTCAAAAATGGCAGCTGTACGGTGCAGGCCAGCATCGGGGAAAGCTTTCTCTCGAATGTGTGCCATACCTTTCCTCGAGTGAACCGAAGTATTAATGGACATTTTGAGCAGGCCATGTCGCTTTCATGTCCGGAAGCAGCACGTCTAGCACTACTGGCCGAGGACGCATTTGATTTCGTTGAGTCGCCGGCTGGTGTGCGTGTAGACACTGTACATGCGATCGAGATGAGCAATTCGCTGATGGCCGAAGCCATGACTGAAGCGCGTATTTTCTGCCTGAACCTGATGCGCACCCGCGAACTGCTCTTATGGCAGCGTCTGGCCCTGCTAGGTACATTCTGCGAAGCTCTAACATCTAATCAACGTGACCAGGACGGGCAGAACGTTCAAGCGCTGATCAAGGATTTCACGCAACTGATCGAGAGTAGCAACATGACTGCAACGCTCGACCTGATCCGTCCGGACCACGGCGCTCAGGCCAAGGTATTTGCCTTGTTATGGAGCGCCAAGGGTTTCACTGCTACGTCGCCATTCCAGCAATCCGTTATCGAACAGTTATCGCGCCAGCTCGGTGCTGACGAACATGGCGTGGTCAGTGAATCCAGCCTGATACGCGGCTATCAGCGCGGCCTGGCGCGGCTGGACGAAGCGTTGCAACAGACACCCTATCTGCTGGAACACTTTGTACTCAATGAAATGTTCACTCAGTTGGTTCCGTTCAATAGCAAGGACGCGTATGACAGCTATCTGGGGCTGATCGCGCGTTTCGGTCTGCTGCGCCTGTTGCTTGCTGCCCAGTGCAATACTACCGGCGGCCTGCCGCCTGTGGCGACTCTGATGGCGACTGTGCACTTGCACTGTCGTCGCTTCCAGCATGACCGTGCCTATACGGTGCATGTCAAGAATGCGCTGCGTGATAGCGGCTGGGCTGGCTTGGACAGGCTCTATACGCTACTGCGCACTTAACGCAGGCTGCTGTCAAGTACCTTACTGGGCCGGACTTTTCACGTGCGATGGAGCTTTTCGGCGCTGCCACAGCATATCGAACTCATCAAAAAAATTCTTTTTTGCCCTCAAGTTAGCCTTTTACCTGCCGTCAAGACCGAACCTTGCACCGCAGCTCCCCAAAAAATGCACTTTTTTTGTGATGGCCGCCCTAAACTTTTTCCGTAGGGCACCGTTACCAGTAACAACAGCGGATTGAACGTCACGGAACAGCGTGGCGGTCCAATGTGAACCAGCGGTAAAGTCGCCGCACCCCGCAAGACCACGTCTCTGGAGTAGACACCATGGCATCCGTCATCAATACCAACGTAGCATCCCTGAACTCGCAGCGTAACCTGTCGGCTTCGCAATCGTCCCTGAACACCTCGATCCAACGCCTGTCGTCGGGTCTGCGCATCAACAGCGCCAAGGACGACGCCGCCGGCCTCGCGATTTCGGACCGCATGAACTCGCAGATCAAGGGCATGAACCAGGCCACCCGCAACGCCAACGATGGCGTGTCGATGGCCCAAACCGCAGAAGGCGCCCTGTCGAGCTCGGGCGACATCCTGCAGCGTATCCGCGAACTGGCAGTGCAATCGTCGAACTCGTCGAACTCGGCCAGCGACCGCCAGGCCCTGCAGACTGAAGTGACCCAGCTCAGCTCGGAACTGAACCGCATCTCGAACACCACCGAATTCAACGGCCAGAAGCTGCTGGACGGCACCATGGGTACCGCCAACTTCCAGGTCGGCGCCAACGCAGGCCAGCTGATTTCGATGACCGGTTCGAACTTCCAGACCAACACCTACGGCAACAACAACATTTCGTCGAATGGTGTTGCCGCTGCCGCTACCAGCAGCGCGAAAGAAGGTTCGTTCACCATCAACGGCGCGCTCGGTTCTGAAACCATCAAGACCATCGCAGCTGCTGCCGGCACCCCGGGTACTGCCGGTCCTGACGGCGTTGCCGGGAATGCCGATGACGTGGCCGCAGTTGCTGCCGCCAAAGGCTCGACAGCCAAGTCGATCGCCAGCGACATCAACAACAAGACCGCGAAGACCGGCGTTACCGCAAGCGCCACGACCGAGATGAACCTGAAGATGGAAGCAGGCTCGTACTCGTTCACGCTGCAATCGGACAACGAAAAAGCCGTCAATATCTCGTTCTCGGTGGGCGGCAGCGCATCGAACGCGACTGATTATGCGTCGGCCATCAACGCGATCAACGCCCAGTCGGCCAATACCGGCGTGACTGCCCAGTACGACAGCAAGGAAGGCGGCATCAAGCTGACCAATGCGACTGGCGAAAACATCGCGATCGCCAACGGCGCCACCGCCAACACCAAGCTGGAAGTGCGTAACTACCAGGCCGACGGCAAGGTACCGGCTACTGCCAACATTGACCTGACCGCCGCCAACGCAACCGCTGTTGCCAATGGCCGTGTCTCGTTCGACTCGGAAAACAGCTTCTCGGTGACTGACGCAGCAGGTAGCGCCACCCCCGCAACCAGCGGCTCCGGCTTCAACCTGGCTGCTGACGGCAACGCTTCGAAACTGAAATCGGTCGCATCGCTGGACATCACCACCTTCGAAGGCTCCCAGGCAGCGATCAAGATCGCCGACGCCGCCCTGGCCAAGGTCAACGGCCAGCGCGCCCAGTATGGCGCCCTGCAGTCGCGCTTCGAATCGGCGATCTCGAACCTGTCGTCGACCACCGAGAACCTGTCGGCATCGCGCAGCCGTATCGTCGATACCGACTTTGCTGCTGAAACCGCGAAAATGACTCGCGGCCAGATCCTGCAGCAGGCCGGCACTTCGATGCTGGCCCAGGCGAACTCGCTGCCGAACGGCGTCCTGTCGCTGCTGCGTGGCTAATCGCTAGCACAAGGTAACAACGCGCTGTAAGCGATTCCCCGGCTGAAGAAATTCAGCCGGGGAATTTTTACTAGGGAAATCGACATGCAAATCCACACTACCGGTTTGCCGCTCACCCCGCGCCTGGACGAACGTCCGGCTGCGGCGGCCGAGAGTGGCGCGGTCGCCGGACGCCCCGTGCGTCCTGAGTCCGACATGGCCACCACGCCGCCGAGCAAAGAAGATGTTTCGGCTGCAGTGGACAAGCTCAACGAGGCTATGCAGGTCTCGTCCCAGAGCCTGAAGTTCGAGATCGACGACGATACCAAACAGATCGTGGTCAAGATCATCGACCAGAGCACCCAGGAAGTGGTGCGCCAGATGCCGACCGAGGAAGCCTTGCAGATGGCCAAGTCGATCGACAAGATGCAGGGATTGCTGATCCGGCAAACCGCCTGAACAGAAATCGTTGCTGCGCAAACGGCGCCGTCTCTCTGGAGACGGCGCCGTCTTTCTTTAATGGCAAAGTGTTTTCTGCGAGCTGAGCGGCAAAATAAAAACAGAGCTGCCTTTACCGCTCTTCAGAACCGTTTGTTTCTGTCGATAACCACTTACATTATCGCTTTCACGGGAGAAACAAGTGGCCTCACTCGACATCAACAGTATCGTCACCCAGCTGATGCAGGCGGAATCGGCACCTCTGGCGAACTTCGACAAGAAGACGGCTTCGCTGCAGGCGCGCAACGCTGCCCTGGGAAAAGTGAGTGCCGCTGTCGGCACCTTCCAGGCTGCATTGACTTCGCTAAATTCCTCCTCCACCTTCCAGGGCCTGAGCGCGACCGGCTCGAATAAAGACGTCCTGAGTGCCACTGCCGGCGCGGGCGCCGTGCCGGGCAAATACAATATCAACGTCACCCAGCTGGCTCAGGCGCAAAGCCTCAAGACTGGCGGCATGGCCAGTAATACTGCGATTATCGGCAAAGGCGCCCCGACCACCATCACCGTCCAGTTTGGCACCGCCAGCGGCGGCAGCTTCGGCGCCACCGGCAATGCGCTTGGGTCAGCAGTCGCTACCAGCGGTATTTCAAACGGTTCGCTCAGCATCAACGGCACCGCGATCACGACCGGATCGACCACCAATAGCGCGCGTGCGCTGGCCGAAGCGATCAATGCCCAAAGCACGAAAACCGGCGTTATCGCTACCGCCGGCAGCACCAGTACCGCGACCGATTTGTTCAAGAACTTTGGCGAAGTCACCACTGTATCCGGTTCCAGCTATGCCCTGTCTGTCGGGGGTGTGCAGATTGCATCGCTGAGCGGCGCCGCTACCCTGAGCACCGCCGACCTGAATGCAGCCCTGGCCAGCGCCGGCACCCGCAACGCGCTGGCAGCTGCCAACATCACCGTCGAAGGCAGCGCCACCAATGGATCGCTGAAGTTTACCGCCGCCGACGGTTCCAGCATCGCGGTCACCGAGACCGTGAGCGGCAGCGTTACTGGCGGTATCGGACGCAACGACGAGGCCGCCAATCCGGGTTCGAGCATAACGGCAACGGCCGGCATCAAGCTGAGTTCGACCAGCGGTACTCAGATCACCGTTGGCGGTACCAATCCAGGCGCCGCCGGCCTGAGTGCCGGTAGCGTGGGCAGCCATATCGGTTCCGAATTCGCACTCAACGGCGCCATCGCCAGCAAAACTATCACACTCGATGCCGGCGCCCAGTCGCTGCAAGGCATCCGCGACGCCATCAACAAGGGCGACATGGGCGTAACCGCCACCATCGTGTCGGACGGCAGCGCCAATCCTTACCACCTGGTGCTCACATCGAACAAGACCGGCGAGGCGACCACCATGAAGATCACCGTCGGCGGGACCAATGGCGACGCCGGTGACCCGGCCATTGCCGCCATGCTCGGCTACGACCCGGCCGGTGTGCAGAACTTGACGCAGACAGTCGGTGCCCAGAGCACGGTGCTGAACATGAACGGCATCGACATCAAAAGCGACAGCACTACCGTAACCGGTGCTGTCGAAGGCGTGTCGCTCGACGTCAGCGCTCTCGGCAGCAGCACCGTCACGGTCTCGAAGAACACCGCCGCCATCTCTACGGCGGTGAACGACTTCGTCAAGGCATACAACGATATGCAGAAGACCATCGGCGGTCTGACCGGCTACAACGCCACCACCAAGACCGGCGGCGTGCTGCAGGGCGACGCCAGCGTGCGGTCGATCCAGAGCCAATTGCGACGCCAGATCGGCAGCGTCATGGAAGGCACCGGCGGCAAGCTGAACTCGCTCAGCCAGGTCGGCATCTCGTTCCAGCAGGACGGCACCCTGAAACTCGATTCCACCAAACTCAACAAGGCAATCAGCGAGAACGCCGGCGACATCGGCAGCCTGTTTGCCGCGATGGGATCGACCACCGACGGCCTGGTCAAATTCGACAAGTCGAGCGCTACTACCAAGCCCGGCAGCTATGCGGTGAACGTCACCGAACTGGCCACGCGCGGCACGTTTGTCGGCGGCACTGCTTTGAGCGGCTCGACCACGATCGAACCGAACACCACCTGGCGCGTCACGCTGAACCAGACCGATCCAGTCACCGAAAGCAAGACCCAGGAAATCAAACTGACTGCCGGCACCTACAGCAATGCCGATCTGGCAGCGATGCTGCGCTCTGCGATCAACGGCAATTCCACGTTCGCCGGCGCCGGCGATACGGTCGAGACCTCGGTCGAAGGTGGCATCCTCTCGCTGTCGTCGAGCAAGTACGGCTCGATGTCAAACGTCTCCATCGAGAGCGTCAGCGGCAGCTCGCTGGCCAACGTTTTCGGAGCAACCACGGCAGAAAAGGGTAAAGACGTGATCGGAACCATTGGCGGCGTGGCCGCCAAGGGCAATGGTCAACAGCTGACCGCCAGCGACAGTTCAGGTGCGTCCGGGATCCAGGTATCGATCACCGGCGGCGCCAAGGGTGACCGCGGTACCGTCACGTTCTCGCAAGGCTTCGCTTACCAGCTCACCAACCTGGCGGCCAGCTTTATCGGCAAGGGCAGCATCCTTACCAGCAAGACCGACGGCCTGAACGCGTCGATCAAGTCGATCGCCGACCAGCGCTCGAGATTCGAGACGCGCCTTGAAGGCATCGAGAAACGTTACCGAGCCCAGTTCGTGGCGCTCGACGCTTCGCTGGCGTCGATGCAGAACACGTCCAACTATCTGACCCAGCAGTTGGCAGCGCTGTCGGCGAACTGGGGTTGATCTACGCTTTATCGCACAATTTTCAGCACGATTCATTATCAGAATTTTTGGAGAAACCTATGTTTGGAACCCCTAAGCGCGGTGTCGGCGCGTACGCAACGGTGGGCCTTGAAACCGGTGTCGCCGCGGCGTCGCCTCACAAGCTGGTCGTGATGCTGTACGACGGCGTCATCGTCTCCCTGCTCAGTGCAATCAACAACATCAAGTCGTCGAATGTGGCGGCCAAGGGCGCGGCTCTGTCGAAGGCGATCGCAATCATCGATAACGGCCTGCGCGCCGCGCTCGACAAGAGTGCAGGCGGCGAGATCGCGGCGAATCTGGACGCCCTGTATGACTACATGAGCCGCCGCCTGCTCGAAGCAAACATCAAGAACGACATCGCAATTCTGGAAGAAGTCCATGGCTTGATGGCCGACTTGCGCGGAGCCTGGGTACAGATCGGTGAGAACGCGGAACCGGGCATGCCGTCGTCGGCAATGCAGCAAGCCCCTTCCCTGATGAGCGCCTGACCCGGTTACCACGCCAAGCACGAGAACGAGAGTACAAAGAATGATGATGACGATGAGCGGACAGGAAGTCGTGTCGGTGTATGAAACCATGGTCGGTATCACCGACCGCATGCTCGACGCGGCCAGCGCCAGCGAATGGGATCTGCTGGCCGAGCTGGAAAAGGAATGCGCGGCCTGCGTGCGCCGCCTGAAGGCCGACGGCGACGGCCAGCCGCTGGCCGGCCAGGAGCGCCAGCGCAAGGTCGCCGCGATCCGCCGCATGCTCGACACCGACCGCCAGATCCGCGACCTGACCCAGCCGTGGATGGCGCACCTGTCGGCCATGATCGGCAACACCGCGACCGAACGCCGCGTCGTGCGCGCCTACGGCGTCTGAACCTTCGTTTTACCCCTGTGGCCTGAGCCATGCTGCCGCGCGAGCTGGTCTCGAACGTTACCCCCGTCACCCCGGCCCGGCCCGCCGAGCAGGCCGCCGATCCGCGCCAGCAGGCGTTCGCGCGCGAAGTCGCGCCACTGCTGGGTAAAGCGATCCACGGCGCGGTCCAGGCCAAACTGAGCGACGGCAGCTTCGTCGTCAAGTTCGCCGACACCCAGGCGCGCATGCAACTCCCCACCGGCGCCCAGGTCGGCGCCGATGTTCCGCTTACCCTCGTCTCGCTCCATCCGCGCCCGACCTTCCAGGTCGGCGCCCAGACCGGCGCCGGCGGCGGCGCCGTGTTCAGCGAAGCCGGCCCGCCCCTGTCCGACGGCGCCGATCCGGCCAAGTCGCCGCTGAACCTGCGCGAAGGCGCGGCGATCGGGCGCGCGGCGGCGCTGCTGGCCTCCGGCGCGCCCGGCGCGCAAGCCTTCGCCGGCGGCGCCGAAGCCCGGAACACCACCCTCAGCAAGACCGCACAGACGCTCGGCAGCGTATTGGCCGCGGCGCAGAAGGCCGACACGGTGCTGAAATCCGTGGCCGGCAGCGCCCCGCTGCTGGCCACGCCGGAGGCGGCCACCGATCCGGCCGCGCTGGCCAAGGGCCTGCAGCAGGCGCTCGGCAACAGCGGCCTGTTCTACGAATCGCACGTGGCCGAATGGGCGCAAGGCGGGCGGGCGCTGGCCGACCTGGCCGGCGAACCGCAGCAGCAGGCGGCCCAGGCCGGCGCGCGGCCGAATCCGCAGGATCCCGCCACCGCCCAGTTCATCAGCATGCAGCTGGCGACCCAGGAGCAATCGCAGCTGGCCTGGCAGGGCCAGTTGTATCCGGGCCAGCCGATGGAATGGGACGTGCGGCGCGAAGACAAGCAACAGCAGCAAGGCTCTGATGGCGACGGCGACGGCGACGGCGCGGTGTGGCACAGCCGCCTGCGCCTGCGCTTTCCCGAACTGGGCCAGCTCGAGGCCCAATTGACCATGGTGAATGGCGCGCTGCAGGTGCGCTTTGCCACCGGCGACGACGCCACCGCCGACCTGCTGCGCGGCCAGATGCCGCGCCTGGCCGGCGCGCTGGACGCGGTCGGCACGCCGCTGGCCGGCTTCGACGCGCGCGCCCAGGACGGCGCCTCCGCGGACGCGGTGGACGAGGTGGTGCACAAGCATGCCTGACTCGCTCGACAAGCGGCGCCAGAGCGCGGTCGCCCTGGCCTATGGCGGCGTGCACGGCGACGGCGCGCCCAAGGTGGTGGCCAAGGGTTCCGGCATGGTGGCTGAGCAGATCATGCAGCGCGCGCGCGAGGCCGGCGTGTTCGTGCACGAATCGAAGGAGCTGGTGCAGCTGCTGATGGGCGTGGACCTCGACCGCGAGATCCCGCCGGCGCTGTACCGCGCGATTGCGGAACTGCTGGCCTGGCTTTATCATATCGAGTCGGCCAAAAAGAACGGCACGCCCTTGCCGGCGGCGCCCGATCCGACACCCCACCTCCCACAGGACAGCGCGCTTGATGCCGTCATTCCCGATGCCGGCGGCGCGGCAAATACAGAAGAATAACGATGGATGACGCAGAACTGGAAAACTGGCACGACTACGAAGTCGGATCGCGCCGCGAGATCGTGGCGCTGATGCGCCAGCTGGCCGAGAAAAACTCCTTGATCCGCATGCTGATCAAGGGCGAATCCGACGTCTGCGTCACCACCATCCTGGCGGTCGACGAGGACAGCGGCGCCATCGTGCTGGACCGCTCGATCGAGCGCGCCCAGAACGAGCGCATCGTCGCTGCCGGACGCGTCAAGTGCGAAACCTCGCTCGACAAGATCCGCATCCTGTTCTCGGTCGACGAGCTGGGCGAGACCACCCACCGCGGCGACGCCGCCCTCAAGGCCGCGATCCCGCCCACCCTGATCCGCCTGCAGCGGCGCGAAGCCTATCGCATGCCGACGCCGGTGAGCAATCCGGTGCGCGCGCTGGTGCCGCTGACGCTCGACGCCGGCGGTGGCATCGGCGTGTTTCCGCTGCACGACATCAGCGTCGGCGGCATCGCCCTGCTCGACAACAAGCTGCAGCTGGGCACCGAGGTCGGCCGCGTGATCGGCGGCTGCCGCATCGAGTTGCCCGAGATCGGGCCGATCGCCACCGCGCTCGAGATCCGCAACTCGCTCGACCTCACCCTGCTCAACAACAAGACCAGCCGCCGCATCGGCCTGCAGTTCACCGACATCTCGCGCGGCGGCATGGCCGCGGTGCAGCGCTACATCACCAAGCTCGAGCGCGAGCGCAACGCGCGCCTGGCCGGCCTGGCCTGAGCGCGTTGACCGGGCGCGCCTTGCCCTCGACGGTTGCGATGCAGCGCCTCTCCTCTCCGGTCGACCACGGCCACGCCGCGGTGACGCTGGAGCAGGCCGTCGGCCTGCTGGCGCTTGCCGGCGCCATGGCGCTGGGGCAGCCGCTGGGACACGCCGCACAAGACACGCCGATGGCCGCGCGGCTGCGCTGGGCGGGCCGGCCGGCAGCCGTATCGGCCGGCGCCGCGTTGCAGGACCAGGTCGCGGCCGAGGTGGCGGGCGAAATCGCCGCCGCGATGGGTCTGCCTGCCGCACTGGAAAGCAGCCTGCGCCAGGTGCGCGCAGCGCTCGCCGCGCCGGCGCCGCAACAACACGCGGACCCGGCCCCTGCGCCTGCCCCTGCCCTCTTCCTGCCGGCCTCGGTCGCGCTGACGCTGGTGGCCGACGCGGTCGAACTCAAGCTGCCGTGGCTGGCCGGCCATTCGCGCCGCGTGGCCGTGTTGGCGCAGCGCGCGGCCGCCGTCCTCGGTCTGCCGGAAGCGCAGCAGCGCCTGCTGGTGCGCGCCGCGCTGCTGCACGGCCTGGGCCGCGCCGCGGTGCCGAATCTGGTCTGGGAACAGCCGCGCCGGCTGGCGGCCGGCGAGCGCGGCGCGATGCCGCAAGCGCCCTACTGGACCGCGCGCGCGGCCGGCGCCATCGCGGGACTGGAACAGGAAGCCGCGCTGGCCGCGCAAGCCTGGATGCGGCTGGACGCCGGCGGGTACGCGCGCAGCCTCGAGGATGCCGGGCCGGGCATGGCCCAGCGCGTGCTGGCCGGCGCCGTGATCCACGTCGCGCTGCGCTCGCCGCGGCCGTGGCGCCCGGCCTATGCACCGGCGGCGGCGCTCGCCCTGCTCGAAGCCGAAGCGGCCGGCGGCCGGCTCGACCGCGATGCCGTGCGGGCGGTCAGCGCAGTGGCCAGCGCCGTGCCCAGGATCGATACCGGCCCGGCTGCGACCACCGATATTCTGTCCGCGCGCGAGACCGACGTACTACGCCGCGTCAGCCTGGGACAGCGAGAAAGGGACGTCGCACGTGCACTGCGCCTGAGCACAGGCGCCGTGCGCACGCATGCCGACGCCATCATCGACAAGCTCGGCTGCACGACGCGCCAGGGCGCCACCTTGAGGGCGCTGACCCGTGGACTGATCTAGCCGTTGCCGGAACGGCATCGCCGATCGGTTATACTTGACCAATCATGCGTCTGACATCTTTTACCGACTATACGTTGCGCACGTTGTTACACCTGGGCACAAACCCAGGCCGTCTGGTCACGATCCAGGAGATCGCCGACCTGCACAGCATCTCGAAGAACCACCTGATGAAGGTGGTCAACGAGCTGGCGCGCAATGGCGTCATCGAGACCGTGCGCGGCCGCAACGGCGGCTTCCGCCTGGCCCATGCTCCCAAGGACATCAATATCGGCGCCATCGTGCGCATGAGCGAGAGCGACTTCTACATGGCCGAGTGCTTCGACCCGGGCGGCACACCGTGCGGCCTGGTCACGGCCTGTGGCCTGAAGGGCGTGCTGGGCAGCGCCACCGCCGCCTTCCTGGCCGAACTCGACCGTCACACGCTGGCCACGCTGCTGCCGGAACCGGCACCGCGCGAGATGTCGGTGGTCATGCAGCAACGCAAGACGGCCTGAGATCGGCCACAAAACGCAGTTCCTGGCGCCCCATGCGCTGCGCTTGCCCTTGCTCCAGCAACTCACGGCCCATGCCGACTTCTTATCTTGGAAGAATGCACATATCATCACGGCATTCACTTTCAAGGAGCAAGAAGATGGTTTGGATCGTGCTGTTTTTCGCCGGCGTGTTCGAAGTGGTCTGGGCGGTGGGCCTGAAGTACAGCGATGGCTTCAGCCGCCTGTGGCCGAGCGTGGGCACGCTGGTGGCCGCGATGATCAGCTTTGTCCTGTTGTCGGCCGCGATGAAGCAATTACCGCTGGGGACGGCATATGCGATCTGGACCGGGATCGGCGCAGTGGGCGCGGCGCTGGCCGGCATCGTGCTGTTCGGTGAATCGGCCAGCCCGGTGCGCCTGCTGTGCATCGGACTGATCGCGGCCGGCATCATCGGCCTGAAACTGGCGACGCCGGCCTGACGCCGCCGCCAGCACGTCAAGCAGGCGTCACACCTGCATGTTCATGATGTCGTGATACGCCGACACCAGCTTGTTGCGCACCTGCACCGTGGCCTGGAATGCGATGCTCGACTTCTGCATCGCGATCATGGTGTCCGACAGGCTGACCGTGTCGTCGCCCATGGTAAAGCGCTTGCTCAATGCCTGCGCTTCGGCCGAGCGGTCGCTGACGCCCTGCAGGGTGTTGTGCAGCGCCTGCGCGAAGTCGAGCTTGACCGCGGGCTTTTCCGCCACCCCGCCCAGCGCGCCCGCGCCCGGGGCGACCGGGGCCGCCGCCGGCTTGCTTGCCGCCGCCTTGAGCTGCTCCATCATGGCCTGGATGCGGCTGCTGTCGATGCCGCCGATACCGCCGATACTCATCGCTACCTCCTGCGTGTTATTGCCCTGTAGAATCTACACAGGGCCACCAATGCTATTCAAGGCTGCCAGAATAGCAGCGCCGGTCAGGATTTCAGCCGCGAGTTAGGCCGGTAAACGCCCCCTATTTCCGCATTTGATTGTTGCCCCACGGCTTCATAATGCTGGCTGTTCCCACCTTTCACCTCATTCACATCCCTATGGCAGCTACCGCGGACGAAGTGCTCGATACGCCACCGGCAACCACCGAAAAACCATCGTTCTTCCAGACCACGATGGGCAAGCGCGTCGCCATCGGCGGCGGCGTGGCCCTGATCCTGGCGCTGATGGTGGCCGTCTGGATGTGGAGCCAGGCGCCGGAATACCGCGTGCTGTTCTCCAATTACAGCGACCGCGACGGTGGTGCGATCACCGCCTCGCTCGACCAGATGGGTGTGCAGTACAAGTTCTCGGAAGGCGGCAACGCGATCCTGGTCCCGGCCGAGCAGATCCCCGACCTGCGCCTCAAGCTGGCCGCGCAAGGCTTGCCGAAAGGCGGCAACGTCGGCTTCGAACTGATGGAAAACCAGAAGCTGGGCGTGTCGCAGTTCCTCGAGCAGGTCAACTACCAGCGTTCGCTGGAAGGCGAGCTGGCGCAGTCGATCCAGTCGCTCGGTTCGGTCCTGAGCGCGCGCGTCCACCTGGCGCTGCCGAAGCCGTCGGTGTTCGTGCGCGACCAGCAGAAGCCGACCGCGTCGGTGCTGCTGACCCTGCAGCCGGGCCGCGCCCTGGACCCGGGCCAGGTCAGCGCCATCGTGCACCTGGTCGCGTCCAGCGTGCCGGAACTGACCTTCAGCAACGTGACCGTGGTCGACCAGACCGGCGCCCTGCTGTCCGAGCAAGCCAACAAGGCCGCCAACAGCAAGATGCTCGACGCCACCCAGCTGAAGTACGTCGACCAGGTCCAGCAGAACATCATCAAGCAGGTCGAGTCGATCATCAAGCCGCTGGTCGGCGAGGGCAACGTGCGCGCCGAAGCGACCGCCGAAGTGGACTTCGCCCAGGTCGATACCGCGGCCGAGATGTACAAGCCGAATTCGCCGCCGGAGCCGCAAGCGATCCGCAGCCAGCAGACCTCGGAAACGCAAGGCGCCGGCGCCAGCGCATCGGGTGTCCCGGGCGCCCTGTCGAACCAGCCGCCGGGCGTGAACACCGCGCCGATCGACGGCCAGCCGCCGGCGGAAGTACCAGCGCCAAGCGGTCCGAGCACCAAGAACTCGACCACCAACTTCGAAGTGGACAAGACCATCCGCTACGAACAGCGTCCGATGGGCGGCATCAAGCGCCTGACCGTGGGCGTGATCGTGAACTACCGCCGCATCGTCGACCCGGCCACCGGCAAAGTCACCGTGCGCCCGCTGGCGGCGGCCGAAGTGGCCCAGATCAACGAGCTGGTCAAGCAGGCGATGGGCTACAACCAGGCACGCGGCGACACCCTGAACGTGGCCAACGCCCCGTTTGACGGTGTGGACAAGCCGGCCGAAGCGGTGGTAGAACCGGACTGGTGGCGTGACCCGGCAAACATGCCGCTGTTCAAGGACCTGGCCCGCTACGCCTTCGTGTTCGCCGTCATCGCTTTCCTGTACTACCGCTTCCTGCGCCCGCTGCTGCGTCCGGCGATCAAGAAGTTCGACGAAGCGACCGCCATGCCGGAAGATCCGAAGGAAGAAGAGGAAGGCGAGAAGGATGGCGACGAGGCCGATGCCGCCGATGCCGAAGAGGAAGAGGAAGACCTCGAGGAAGAAGAGAAGATTCGCCGCGACATGGGCTACCGCGCCAACCTGAAGCTGGCAAAAGAGCTGGCGGCACAGGATCCGCGTATCGTTGCAAACGTCATCAAAGGATGGTTGGGTTCAAATGAGTGATAAAGACAAAGACGCTACCAACAAGGCCGCCATCCTGATGCTGGCCCTGGGCGAAACCGAAGCGGCCGAGGTGATGAAGTTCCTCGGCCCGCGCGAAGTGCTCAAACTCGGCGCCGCCATGGCCCAGATGAAGGCGGTGCAGCACGGCCAGGTGGTGACGGTGCTGGAAGAGTTCGTCGAAGAGACCAACCTGCACTCGACCGTCGGCCTGGATTCGGACGAATACATCCGCCAGGTGCTGACCAAGGCGCTGGGCGATG
This sequence comes from Massilia sp. YIM B02443, assembly GCF_030411955.1. Classification (GTDB taxonomy): domain Bacteria; phylum Pseudomonadota; class Gammaproteobacteria; order Burkholderiales; family Burkholderiaceae_D; genus Telluria. Next base: position 428,177 of record NZ_JASNRA010000001.1, on the reverse strand, counting down.
ACAAGGCCGCCGTGCTGCTCAACCGCATCCTGGGCGGCAAGGACGCCTCGGGCATCGAGAGCCTGAAGTGGATGGACTCGGTCTCGGTGGCCGAACTGATCCGCAACGAGCACCCGCAGATCATCGCCACCATCCTGGTCCACCTCGAGCGCGACCAGGCTTGCGAGATTCTGGCAAACTTCACCGAGCGCCTGCGCAATGACGTGGTGCTGCGCATCGCGACCCTGGATGGCGTGCAGCCGGCTGCCTTGCGCGAACTGAACGACGTGCTGACCAAGCTGCTGTCGGGCAATGAGCACATCAAGAAGTCGTCGCTGGGCGGGGTGCGCACCGCGGCCGAGATCCTGAACTTCATGAGCGGCGAACAGGAACAGGCGGTGATGGACAACATCAAGAACTACGACAACGACATGGCGCAGAAGATCATGGACGAGATGTTCGTGTTCGACAACATCATCGACATCGACGACCGCGGCATCCAGCTGCTGCTGCGCGAAGTGCAGAGCGAGATGCTGATCGTGGCGCTGAAAGGCGCCTCGCAGGATCTGCGCGAGAAGATCTTCAAGAACATGTCGCAGCGTGCCAGCGAGATGATGCGCGAAGACCTGGAATCGAAAGGTCCGGTGCGCCTGTCCGAAGTCGAGTCGCAGCAGAAGCAGATCCTGCAGATCGTGCGCCGCCTGTCCGACGAAGGCCAGATCGTGCTGGGTGGTAAAGGAGAGGATTCGTTCGTCTGATGGCTATTCCGAAAGAACAGCAGAGCGCGTATCAGCGCTGGGAAATGACCTCGTTCGGCGACAACCGGCCGAGCACCCTGGCCCAGCGCATCGCGGAGCAAGAAGCGGCGGCGGCGGCCGTCCCGCCTTCCATCGACCTGCCACAGATCGCCCTGCCGAGCGTGGAAGAGCTGGAAGCGATGCGCGAAGCGGCGCGCCAGGACGGCTACGCGCAAGGCCTGGAAGAAGGCCGCGCCGCCGGCCATGCCGAGGGCTACGCCGACGGCGCGCGCCAGGGCAAGCAGCAGGCCGAGCACGAACTGGAACAGCTGCGTTCGATCGCCGCCACCTTCAGCGACGCCGTCAACGCGGCCGACGAGACCATCGCCGCCGACGTGCTCGAGCTGGCCCTGCGCCTGGCGCGCGGCATGGTGCGCACCGCCTTCGACGTGCGTCCGGAACTGATCCTGGACGTGGTGCGCGACGCCATCGACCGCCTGCCGGCGCTGCAGCAGCCGGCCATCATGACCCTGCATCCCGAGGACGCGGTGCTGGTGCGCGAAGGCATGGCCGAGGAACTGGCCAAGGGCGGCTGGCGCATCATCGAAGACAGCCAGATCGCGCGCGGCGGCTGCAAGGTCGAGACCGCCAGCAATCAAATTGATGCCCAGGCCCAGGCGCGCTGGCAGCGCCTGACCCACGCGCTGGGCGCCAACGTCGACTGGCTGGGGCAATAACAATGGATCAATCCACTGCGCACGCCAGCGCCGGCGACCGCCACACCGCGCGCTGGAAATCCTATCTGGCCGACTGCGACACCCTGGTCGGCTTCGCCGAACCGATGCAGATCTCGGGCCGCGTCACGCGCGTGGCGGGCCTGGTGATGGAATGCGTCGGCCTGCGCCTGGCGGTGGGCGCGGCCTGCACCATCCCGACGGCGATGGGCTTCATCGAAGCCGAAGTGGTCGGCTTCGAGGGTGAGCGCCTGTTCCTGATGCCGCAAAGCGACACCGAAGGCGTGGTGCCCGGCTCGCGCGTGTTTCCGGTGGAAAGCGTGCTGCCGCGCCCGGGCAGCGTGCCGCATTCGCGCCGCCGCCCGCAAGACCGGGCGCGCCACCTGCCGGTCGGCGAACAGTTGCTGGGCCGCGTGGTCGACGGCGCCGGCCGTCCGCTCGACGGCCTCGGCCCGCTCGGCACCCACGAGGTCGGCCCGCTCAACGCCCGTCCCGTCAATCCGCTGGACCGGGCGCCGATCAAGGACACGCTCGACGTCGGCGTGCGGGCCATCAACGCCATGCTGACCGTCGGCCGCGGCCAGCGCCTGGGCCTGTTCGCCGGTACCGGCGTCGGTAAATCCGTGCTGCTGGGGATGATCGCGCGCTACACGGAGGCCGAAGTGATCGTGGTCGGCCTGATCGGCGAGCGCGGTCGCGAGGTGAAGGAATTCATCGACCAGATCCTGGGGCCGGAAGGCCGCGCCCGCTCGGCCGTGGTGGCGGCGCCGGCCGATGCCCCGCCGCTGCTGCGCCTGCAAGGCGCGGCGTATGCGACCGCGATCGCCGAGCACTTCCGCGACCAGGGCAAGAACGTGATGCTGATCATGGACTCGCTGACCCGCTACGCGATGGCGCAGCGCGAGATCGCGCTGGCGATCGGCGAGCCGCCCGCGACCAAGGGCTATCCGCCCTCGGTGTTCGCCAAATTGCCGGTGCTGGTGGAACGCGCCGGCAACGGGCTGGAAGGCGGCGGTTCGATCACGGCCTTCTACACCGTGCTGTCCGAGGGCGACGACCAGCAGGATCCGATCGCCGACGCGGCGCGCGGTATCCTGGACGGCCACATCGTGCTCAATCGCCACCTGGCCGAGGCCGGCCACTATCCGGCGATCGACATCGAGCAGTCGATCTCGCGTGCGATGCACTCGATCACGACCCACGACCACCAGCTGGCGGCGCGCAAGCTCAAGCAACTGTATTCGCGCTACAACCGCTCGCGCGACCTGATCAACGTCGGCGCGTATGCCGCCGGCAGCGACCCGGTGCTGGACCAGGCGATCGCCAAGCACGGCGTGATCGAGGAATTCCTGTGCCAGGAAATCCACGACAACGCCTCGCTGGGCGAGAGCTTGGGGCGACTTACCTCGCTATTCTGACGATTGCCCAGAAGCATCTGGCCGTACAATCTGATCCATTATGGCCCAAGCTTCCGCACTAGACACCCTGATCGACCTGGCGCAGCGCGACTCCGACGACGCCGCCAAGCGCCTGGGCGTCGCCCTGAAACTGGTCGAGGAAGCCGAACAGAAGCTCGAGATGCTGACCGGCTACCGCGACGAATACGCACGCAAGCTCGATGCGGCCCAGGTGGCCGGCATCACGCCCTTCGCGTACCACAACTTCGTGGCCTTCATTGGCAAGCTGGACAATGCCCTGAACGGCCAGCGCGAAGTGCTGAAACACGCCCAGTACAAGGCGAACACCGAACGCGCGACCTGGCAGGAAAGCGAGCGCAAGCGCCTGTCGTACCGCACGCTGAACGAGCGCGCGGCGAGCGAGGCGCTCAAGATCCAGAACAAGCGCGACCAGAAGATGATGGACGACCACGCGGCGCGTGGCGCCCGTTACAAGCAGCGCTGATCCACCGTTGACCCACCGTTGACCATTACTGAGCCAACAATGACGATGCAAACCAATTCCCTTCCGTTCCAGGTGTCCGGCGCGAATGCGCTGAACGGCAATAACGCCACCCAGCGCAATGCCTCGGCCGACAAGCCGGCCGCGAACGCGAATGGTGGCTTCGGCGCCACCTTCTCGCGCGAACTGGCCCAGCGCCAGCAGCCGCAGCCGGCCGCTCCGGCGCCAGCGCCCGCACCGGCCCAGCAGGCTAAGCCGGCCCAGCAGGGATCCAAACCGGCCCAGGCCGACAAGCCCGCCAGCCGCGAGCCGGCGCACCAGGCCGCCGCCAAGCCGGCCGCCGACAGTGCGCCCAAGACCGCCAAGGCCGACAGCAAGGGCAGCGCCGAAGAGTCGGGCGACGCGGCCCAGGCCGCCGAGGCGGCCGAAGCGGCGACCACGCCGGTGACCGACATGCTGGCCTTCATGGCCAGCCTGCAGCAGCCGGCCGCGAATGCCGCTGTCGCCACCGATGCAGCCGCCGGCGGCAGCGCCGTCGAAGCGCAACTGACCGCGCTCGAGAACGCCATGAAGAACCTGAAAGGCAGCGCCACCGGTGCCGACGGCGCGGCAGTGACGAGCGACGACAGTGGCGCCGGCCTCAAGCTGGCCACCGGTGTGGTGCCGGCCGCCACCGATGCGGTCGCTGCGCAGCAGGAAGTGGCCCTGCAAGGCCAGGATGGCCAGCAGGACGCCGCCCAGTTCGGCGCCCACCTGCGCGAAGCCCAGCAGGCTGTGCCGGCCGCCGCCGAAGAAGCCGCGCCGCCGCTGGCCCAGCTGCAAGCCCAGGCTACCAAGCTGGCCGAGGTGCAGAATCCGGCCGCCACCGGCGACCGTATCCCGGCCCGGGTCGGCACCCAGGCCTGGGACAACCAGGTCAGCCAGCGCATCGTGTACATGATCGGCAAGGAACAAGCCGCCACCCTGACCCTGAACCCGCCGGATCTCGGTCCGGTGCAGGTGGTGCTGAACGTCAGCAACGACCAGGCCACGGTCGCCTTCTCGTCGCAGCAGCTCGAGGTACGCCAGGCGCTTGAAAACGCCATGCCGCGCCTGCGCGAGATGATGAGCGAGAGCGGCATCGCGCTGGGCAATGCAACGGTGGACGCCGGTGCGGCCAACCAGCAGGGTTCGCAGAATAACGAGCGCCGTGCCGAGGGCGGTAACGGCAATGGTGGCGGGAATGGTCTCGCCGGGACCGGCCAGGGCGAGGTGGCCGTGAATGAAGTGGCGCCGCGCGCGACGCGCACCGTGGCGCTGGGTGACCGCGGGATGGTCGACTTGTTTGCGTAATCGCCTCGGGATTTCCTCGTGATCGCTAGCTAACTCAACCATATCCACCACCCTGAAGACCGTCATCCCCGCGCAGGCGGGGATCCAAGTTTCTGTGCTCAGCCACTATGGTTTGCGCTAGTGGCTGCAGGAAGAACTTGGATTCCCGCCTGCGCGGGAATGACGGTTTTTAGGCTAACAACAAGGTTGAGAGCGACGGCATAGCCACGAGATTACGATCTTTCCACGCCCTCTCCACAACCCCCAAATTACCCCCTCTTCTCCCCTCTGTTCAAAGCTTGCCCCACCGCATCTTTCCGCGACAATGCATAATGTTGTCCCACCCAATCAACCAGCTCACACCGACCTATCTTGAAAGCGAATCCGAAAATGAAGGCTGATCCGAAAGCGGACGCGGCAGCAGCGGCGCCAGCCGGCTCGAAGAAAAAGCTCATCATCATGATCCTCGCCGCCATTCTCGTGCTTGGCGCGGGTGCGGGCGGCGGCTGGTATTTCAGCCAGTCGCAGGCCGCGCATGGCGAAGAAGAAGCGCCGGCCAAGGAACACAAGAAAAAGAAAAAGAAAGATCCTGAAGCCAAGCCCGAATACGTGCCGGTGGAAGCCTTCACCGTCAACCTGCAGCCGGAAAACGGCGAGCAATACCTGCAGGTACAGTTCACCCTGCAGGTGGCCGGCGCCGAACAGGCCACCCTGGTCAAGGACAATATGGCGGTGGTGCGCAACCGCGTGCTGCTCCTGCTGTCGGGCAAAAAAGCGTCTGAGATCAATACCGTGCAAGGCAAGCAGCAGCTCGCCACCGAGATCAAGGAAACGGTGACCGAGCCCTTCGAGAAAGATGGCGACGAACAGGAAGTGTCCGACGTATTATTTACTTCGTTTATCATCCAGTAAACGCACTCGACGATAGCAAGCACCATGGCCGATAATTTCCTCTCCCAGGAAGAAGTCGATGCCCTCTTAAAAGGGGTCAACGGCGATCAGGACGACATTGCGACGCCTGAAGACACCTCGGGGGTCCGCACCTATAACCTGGCAACGCAGGAACGCATCGTGCGCGGCCGCATGCCGACGCTCGAGATCATCAACGAGCGTTTCGCCAGGTATCTGCGGGTCGGCCTGTTCAACTTCCTGCGCCGCAGCGCGGAAGTCTCGGTGGGCTCGGTGCGGGTCTCCAAGTACAGCGAATTCATCCGCAACCTGGTGGTCCCGACCAACCTCAACCTGATCCACATGAAGCCGCTGCGCGGCACCGCCCTGATGGTGTTCGATCCGGGCCTGGTGTTCCTGCTGGTGGACAACCTGTTCGGCGGCGACGGGCGCTTCCATACCCGCGTCGAGGGCCGCGACTTTACCCAGACCGAGCAGCGCATCATCATGCGCATCCTCGACATCGTGTTCGAGGCCTACGGCAAGTCGTGGGAGCCGGTGTACCCGATCGAGTTCGAGTACATCCGTTCCGAGATGAACACCCAGTTCGCCAACATCGCGACCCCGAACGAGGTGGTGGTGTCGTGCACCTTCACGGTCGAGCTCGGTTCTGTATCGGGCCAGATCCACTTCTGCATGCCCTACTCGATGATCGAGCCGATCCGCGATGCGCTGACCTCGAGCATCCAGGGCGAGGCGCTGGAAGTCGACAAGCGCTGGGTGCGCCTGTTGACGCAGCAGATCCAGGTGGCCGAGGTCGAGCTGGTCGCGGTGCTGGGCCACGGCAAGGCCAATTTCGACGAGATCCTGAACATGAAGGTGGGCGACGTGATCCCGCTGGTGGTGCCGGAAATGCTGGAGGCCACGGTGGACGGGGTGCCGGTGATCGAGTGCAGCTACGGCGTCAACAACGGCCAGTACGCGCTCAAGGTCGAGAAGCTGCTCGCCAATAGCGACACGTTCAGCAAGTAACAGGTAAATTATCCATATTGGCAAGGCGCCACGCGCCGGCCACGCAATACAGGAGAAACAGCATGGCTGACAACCAGGACGACCAGGACCACATCGACGACGATTGGGGCGCGGCGATTGCCGAGCAGGCCGCGGCCGAAGCGGCGGCGCTCGAGCGCCAGCAAACCCAGCAGGCCACCGCCCCGGCAGCGGCCGCCGCCGTGTTCAAGGATTTCTCGAACAAGGGCGCCAAGAGCGACACGCCGAACGACATCGACTTCATCCTCGACATACCGGTGCAACTGACCGTGGAACTGGGCCGCACCAAGATCGCCATCAAGAACCTGCTGCAGCTGGCGCAGGGCTCGGTGGTCGAGCTGGACGGCCTGGCCGGCGAGCCGATGGACGTGCTGGTGAACGGCTGCCTGATCGCCCAGGGCGAGGTGGTGGTCGTGAATGACAAGTTCGGGATCCGGCTCACTGATATCATCACGCCATCTGAACGGATTCGTAAATTGAATAAATGATTCCTCGTCTCGCCCTGGCGTTGCTGATCCTTCCCTTGATGGCGTCGGCAGCACCGCAAAACACCGCCGCCGAGTTGCCGGCCCATGCGCCGGCGCCGGCCGCCCAGCAAGACTCGGCCGACCCGCGCCGCCCGGGCGAGACCACCACCGGCCGCCCGCCCGCTTCGGCGCGGCCGGCATCTGAAACCGCGCAGCCCGCACCCAACGAGGCGCCGATCGCTCCGCTACCGGGCGACAACCCCGCAACGGCCCCGACCGTATCGCCCGATACCGCCGCCGCGCCGGCCACTACCACTCCTCCAGCTCCCACCGTCACGCCCGCGCCCGCACCCGCGCGCCCGCAAGTGACCATGCCCGCCACCACCGGTCCCGGCGCCGGCGGCCTGCTGCAGACCATCTTCGCCCTGCTGCTGGTGCTCGGCCTGCTGGCGGGCCTGGCCTGGTTCATGAAACGCTACGGCCCCAAGGCCATGGGCAGCAGCGCCAACCTGCGCGTAGTCGGCGCCCTGAACATCGGCGGACGCGAACGCATCATGGTGGTCGAAGTCGGCGACCAGTGGATCGTGGTCGGCGCCGCGCCGGGCCGCGTGAACGCCCTGCACACCATGCCGCGCCAGGAAGGCGAGGCGGAAATTGCTCCGGCCGCTGGCGGCGCGCCGGCCGCCAGCTTCGCGGACTGGCTCAAGAAGACGATCGACAACCGCGGCATCCGACCTGGTATCAAGCGCAATGCGAACTAAACACATCCTGCTGGCCGCCGGCCTGGTGGCGCTGCCACTGCTCGCCATCGCCCAGCCCGGCATTCCGGCCTTCCAGACCAGCACCGCACCCGGCGGCGGCACCGCGTATTCGCTGCCGATCCAGACCCTGCTGCTGCTGACCTCGCTCACCTTCCTGCCCGCCGCGCTGCTGATGATGACCGGCTTCACCCGCATCATCATCGTGCTCTCGCTCTTGCGCCAGGCGCTCGGCACCCAGACCGCGCCGCCGAACCAGGTGATGGTCGGGCTGGCGCTGTTTTTGACCTTCTTCGTGATGGGCCCGACCTTTGACCGCATCTACAGCGAAGCCTACCTGCCGCTGCAGAGGAACGAGATCCAGATGCCCGAGGCCATGACGCGCGGCGCGGTGCCGCTCAAGGAATTCATGATCAAGCAGACGCGCCAGTCCGACCTGGCGCTGTTCGTCAAGATCTCGCGCTCGGAAGCGCTGCAGGGCCCGGAAGACATTCCGCTGCGGGTCCTGATCCCGGCCTTCGTCACGAGCGAGCTGAAGACGGCGTTCCAGATCGGCTTCGCGATCTTCATCCCGTTCTTGATCATCGACATGGTGGTGGCCTCGGTGCTGATGTCGATGGGTATGATGATGATGTCGCCGGCCGTGATCGCGCTGCCGTTCAAGCTGATGCTGTTCGTGCTGGTCGACGGCTGGCAACTGCTGCTGGGCTCGCTGTCCCAGAGTTTCTACTAGAGGACGCGATGACCCCCGAAAGCGTGATGACGATGGGCCGCACGGCCATGGAAGTGACCCTGATGATCTCGGCGCCGCTGCTGCTGGTGGCCCTGATCATCGGCCTGATCATCAGCATCTTCCAGGCCGCGACCCAGATCAACGAAGCGACGCTGTCGTTCATCCCGAAGCTGGTCGGCGTGTTCGTGGCGCTGGTGGTGGCGGGGCCGTGGATGCTGTCGGTGATGCTGGACTATATGCGGCAGGTGTTTACCGGGATTCCGGGGTTGATCGGCTGAGATGGTGGTGCGGGCGGCGGTGCAAGCGGTGATTGAGCGCGTCGGCGGCACAGCCGCCAACCCTACGGTGAGCATCGGCGTGCCGGTCGTGGCGGCATGCTGACGCTCACCGCGGCAGAGCTCAACGCCTGGGTTGCGGGGCTGCTGTGGCCGTTATCGCGGATCCTGGGGCTGATCGCCTCGGCGCCGCTGTTCGGCAATGCCGGCGTGCCGGTCTCGGTCAAGGTCTCGCTCGGCGTGCTGCTGGCGCTGGTGATGGCGCCGCTGGTGCCGGCGGCGCCGGCGGCCGACCCGACCTCGTGGGCCGGCCTCCTGATCCTGGTGAAGGAAATGATCATCGGCCTGGCGATGGGCTTCGCCATGCGCCTGGTGTTCGCCGCCATCGAATATGCCGGCGAGGTGGCCAGCCAGACCATGGGCCTGGGCTTCGCCATGTTCTTCGACCCCTCCACGCGCGGCCGCTCGTCGGCCGTGAGCCAGTTCATGGCGCTGGTGGCGACCATGGCTTTTCTCGCCGTCAATGGCCACCTGGTGCTGCTCGAGGCGCTGGCGGAAAGCTTCATCACCATGCCGATCACCAGCACCCCGTTCTCGGGCAACGCGCCGCTGGAACTGGCGCGCTGGGGCGGACGGATCTTCTCGGCCGGGCTGCAGCTGTCACTGCCGATCGTGGCCGCCCTGCTCATCACCAACGTCGCGCTCGGCATCCTGACGCGCGCCGCGCCGCAGCTGAACCTGTTCGGCATCGGCTTTCCGATCACGCTGGGCGTGGGCTTCCTGACCCTGAGCCTGTCCTTGCCCTACCTGAGCACGCCGATCGTCAACCTGTTCAACCAGGGTGTCGAGGCCGGCCGTTCGCTGCCGCGCGCGGCCAATCCGCAACCGGGCGCGCCAGGGTCCACCGTGACCCCGCCGCCGGCCAACGCGCCGGTGACCACCGCCCCCGGCTAACATTCGCCAGCCACGCGCGGGCACGCTCACCGGCAATGGCACGCACAGCGGCGGAATTTCGCGCCAATGCTATTTAGCTAACAAACAAAACCGCATTGCAGGGGTAGCCTGAGGTTTCGGGGCGCGCTTCGTTTGCGCCAAGCCACTCTATGGCCTAGCTACCATGAAAACATCGAAACCCGTCAAAATCGTCGGCGCCGTCCTGCTCGGCATCATCACCATCGTCATCCTGTTCTTCCTGCTGTTCGACTGGAACATGCTACGGCCTTACATCAACCGCAAGGTGTCGGAAAGCACCGGCCGCGAATTCGCCATCCGCGGCGACCTGGACGTCAAGTTCCGGCGCAACCAGTACAGCCAGGAAGGCTGGCGCCGCTGGATACCGCATCCGCGTGTGTTCGCCAACGATGTCCACATGAGCAACCCAAGCTGGAGCACGGTCGGCCCGGAAATGGCCAGCGCACAGCTCGTGGAAGCGGCCTTCCACCTCCTGCCGCTGCTGGGCAAGAATGCGGTCCTGACCGACCTGCAGCTGGCGGCGCCGAACATCGCCGTCGAGCGGCGCAAGGATGGCCGCAACTCCTGGACCTTCAAGGATAACGGACCGTCGGAATGGAAGGTCGACATCCAGCGCCTGGCCTTCAACAGCGGCCGGGTGCGCTACGTCGACGAGCCGATCGGCCTGGATCTGCGCGCCGAAGCGAAATCGATCGAGGGCAATAACGCAGCGCCTGCAGACGGCGTGCAGCCCTACGGCCTGGCCTTCACCCTGGACGGCACCTACAACAAGGCGAAAATCAGCGGCGGCGGCCGCGCCGGCGCGGTGCTGTCGCTGACCGACGAGCACACCACCTTCCCGATCGAAGCCAAGGCCGACATCGGCGACAACAAGATCGGCCTGCAGGGCACGATCCGCGATCCGCGCTCGATCGCCGGCTTCGAGCTGCAGATGCAGCTGGGCGGCGCCAGCATGGCCGACCTGTATGCCCTGACCGGCGTGCTGCTGCCGGAAACCCCGCCCTACTCCACCAGCGGCCATTTGCTGGGCAAGAAGAACGGCGACTTCTGGTCCTTCACCTACAAGGATTTCAAGGGCAAGGTCGGCGCCAGCGATATCGGCGGCACCCTCACCTACGCCCAGCGCGCCACCCGTCCGCTGCTCACCGGCAACGTCGCTTCGCAGCAGCTGCGCCTGGCCGACCTGGGTCCGACCGTGGGCGCCGACACCGGCGCCGGCACCAAGGCCGCCGGCAAAGTGAAAGCGCCGGCCGAAGGCAAGGCGCTGCCGGTCGACCAGTTCAACACCGAAAAATGGGGCGCGCTCGACGCCGAAGTGAAGTTCAGCGGCAAGCGCATCGTGCGCACCCACGACATCCCGCTGAGCGACATCGAAACCACGATCCGCATGAAAGACAAGGTGCTGACGCTGACCCCGCTCTCGTTCGGCATGGCGGGCGGACGCATCACCTCGAACATCCGTCTGGACGGCACCGACAAGACGCTGGACGCCTCGGCCCGCATCGCGGCGCGCGGCCTGAAGATCCGCGAACTGTTCCCGAAACTGCAGTCGATGCAGGCCAGCTTCGGCGAAGTCAACGGCGACGGCGCCCTGGCCGGACGCGGCAACTCGGTGGCGGCCATGCTGGGCACCTCGCAGGGCGAGCTGAACGCCGTGGTGACCGAAGGCACGGTCAGCCGCTTCATCCTGGAACTGGCCGGCCTGAACGTGGCGAATGCCGTGTTCGTGAAGATCTTCGGCGACAAGCAGACCCTGCTGCACTGCGTGGCGGCCCAGACCACGGTGCGCAATGGCCGCGCCAACATCGACCGCTTCGTGCTCGACAGCGAAGAAGCGGTGGTGAACGCCACTGGCTACGTCGACCTGGCCAAGGAGCAACTGGACGTCGACGTGCGCCCGCGCACCAAGGGCACGCGCGTGCTGTCGCTGCGCACCCCGCTGTATGCGCGCGGCAGCTTCACCGATCCCAAGGTCGGCCCGCACGTGGGTCCGCTGGCGCTGAAGGGTGGCGCGGCACTGGCGCTGGCGGCGGTGACGCCGGTGGCAGCTTTGATTCCCTTGATTAACGTCGATCGCGCGCCGGATACCAATTGCGGCGCCGAGATTGCCGCGGCGACCAAGAAGCCGAGCATGAAGCCGGCGCCGAAGGTGGGGGATGCCGCGCCGGCAAGCGACAAAGCCGCACCGGCCGCAACCAAGAGCGGAAACAAGGCCGAGCTGCATCCGAAGGCCGCAACGCAATAAGCACTTCTACAGCTGCATGGCGACCACCCATCAGGCGCCATGCAGCCAATTCTGCCGCGTCATGTAAGCATCGCAATCGGCGCCTCTGCACAGCGGCAAGACTGATTGCTCAGTATCTGGCAGGCATTTGGCTTCGTAACGCGCCCGGGCGTCATTGCGCACGGTGAGAACATCGATATAGGTCTTGACCGTGGAGCGTCCCCTTAACCATTGCTGGGTCTGATGGTCGACGTGAAACGTCAGACCGCTGCTGCTTGCCGTTGCCCACACCTTGGGTCTTTCCTTCTTGCGGGGATGGATCGAGATGGCACCGAAGCGAACCGCGCACATGGCATATCCTTCCGGCGCCTTGATCGAGTAAATGTGATAGCCGCGCCGGGGTTGCTGCTGCTCTTGAGAGGTTCGCTCCGCGCCCGCGGCGGCGGCGCTTGCACCGAGCGCCGCTACCGTATCCGGAGGTACTCCCAGGTAGGCGGCACCAAGGACAATCACAGGTCCGATCACCGGATGTGACATTGCCGCATTCACTTCGTCGAGCACGCTTTCTGGATTTAGCCTCGATGACACAACCGTGGTAAAGACGATGCTTTCTGGTGCTGGCGCGTTGGTGGCTGGTGCTTGGGCGATGGCCGGCGCCATAATGACGGCGAAGGCAATATGAAGCGCGACGACAAGCGTGAGGACAAGTAAGGCGGCGCGCGAATGTCTGGCGATATCGTGCATGGCAGGCTCCTTGGTCAGTACCATTCGATACTGATACAAGCGTCTGCGCCGCCCGTGAGAACAGGGGTTTCCTTGCGCTGAATAGAGAACGAATTGTGCGAAAACGACTAATTCGCAGCCTGCATGCTGGCAGATCGGCAGCAGCCATCTGCCGCGGACGTCGAGCTGTTACAGGTAATTGAACAGCGACAGCCCCGACATCGTCTTGAACGACATCTGCGCCGCCTGCAGCGTCATCTGCTGCTGCGAGAAGTCCGAGATCGCCTTGACCATGTCCAGGCCCTGCAGGTCGTCCATGGTGGCCGAATACTGCACCGCCAGGTCGTCGCCGGCGCTGTCGAGGTAGTCGAGTTCCTTCATGTGGGCGCCGACCGAGGCCTGCACCGTCAGCACGTTGCTGTGGCCCTGCTGCAGATTGTTCAGCGCCGTGTTCAGGCTGTTGGTCAGCGCCGCCTTGCCGCTCGAGCCATCGGTCGGTTTGCGCAGGTCGGCGATCAGGTTGGTCACGGTGGTGAACACCGATTCCTTGGTACTCGGCGCCACGCTGAACTTGTCGCCGCTGGCCGGCTCGCCCTTGATGTCGAACGACATGCCATCGATCGCGATCGCCTTGCCCGCTTCATACGGCTGGGCCGGGCCGACCAGGCCGGTGGTCTTGTCGGTGACGGTATAGGTGGTCACCGGCGGCGTGGCGTCGCTGACGTTGAAGGTCAGTTCATACGGCTTGAGCGGTGCGTTGCGGTCGGTCACCGAGCCGGTCGAGATGATGGCTGCGCCCGTGTTCTTGGCATAGGCCTTGGTCTGGAACACGCCGTTGCCGGTCGGGATCGCGTCGAACACGGCGCTGCCCGAAGCCGACAGCGGTATCTTGCGCGAGTCGCTCACCTGCAGCTGGCGCACGCCCTGGTCGCCCTGGTAGGTGGCGCCGTCCGGTGCGCTGGTGTATGGCACGGTGGTGGTCTTGTAGCCCGAGAACAGGTAGCCGCCGTTGCCGTCCGAGGTGTTGGCCACGGCGAACAGGTCTTGCAGCCGGCCCTCGAGTTCCACCGCCAGCGCTTCGCGGTCGCTCGGCAGCATGGTGCCGTTGCCGGCGTCGACCACGATGCGCTGGAATTCCTGCATCAGCTCGCCCGCGTTCTGCAGCGCGCCCTCGACCGCCGACAGCGACGAATTGGCGCTGTTGCGGTTGGTGGCGAACTGCTCGTTCCTGCCCTGCGACTGGCTCACCTCCAACGCGCGCGCCGAGGCCACCGGATCGTCGGCCGGGGTCAGCACGCGGCGGTTGGTCGACAGCTGCATCTGGGTGCGCGCCAGCGCGCTCTGCAGGTTGTTGAGCTGGCTGGACGAGGTGTTGTACAGGTTCAGGGTGCTTACGCGCATGATTTACTCCGTATCCTTCAGGCGCCGCTTTTAGCGGCCGATCGACAGCAGGCTGTCGAAGATGGTGCCGGCGATCTGCATCACCTTGCTGGCGGCCTGGTAGGCCTGCTGGTACTTGATCAGGTTGGTGGCTTCTTCGTCCAGGTTGACGCCCGAGACGTCCAGCGCCGCGTTCTGCGACTGCTGCAGCAAGGCGTTGCCGGCGGCGGCATTGACCTGCACTTCGCGCGTCTTGTTGCCGACCGTGCTGACCATCTGGGCGTACGACGATTGCAGCGTCGCGGTGCCGTTGTTGAAGATGTTCTTGGTCTGCAGCTGGCCCAGCGCGGCGATGTTGCGGGTGTCGCCGATGCCGCCCTTGTTGTCGGCGATGGTGAATTCGTCGCCGGTGTTGGGCGCGCCGGTCAGGGTCACGCTCACGCCGCCGAAGGAATAGGTCGCGCCATCCACGAACTTGACCCGGTCGAGCGGGATCGGGTCGCCCTCATTGAGCGGCTCACCCGTGCTGTCGATACCGGTCACGATGGCGCCATCCGGGAAGCCGGTGATCAGGGCGTTGCCGTTTTCCTTCTTGTAGATGAGCGTGACCGGCAACGTCGTTGCTCCCGCGCCCAGGAAATTCTTGTCGACCACGCCTTCGCTGATCTTGCCGGTGCCGGTGTTCTTCAGATTCACACTGGTGGCGATCGGGGCGCCGGCAGCGATCTGCGACACGTCGTTGGCCAGCACCTTGAAGTCGGCGGCGCCGTTGAGGGTCGGACGCACCACGAAGTTGTCGCCGTCGCGTGGCGCCCCCTTGAAGTTGAACTCGACCCCGCCATACGTGACACTGGCAACGCCGTCCGCATCCGGCTTGACCGAAGCCATTTCCTTGCCGTCGGACAGACGCATGACACTGTAAGTGCCTTCCTTGTAGCGCACCTCGAAGTCGTTGTCGGTCAGCTTGGACGGATCGACCACCTTGGCCTTGAGCGAGGATTCGCTCAACGGCGAGCTGTTGATGCTCTTGCCTACAAACGCTTGCGCTTCCTCGAAGAATTTCTTGCCCGGCTGCCCATTCTGGTCCACGCCCAGCTCGTGCTGGCGGTTGAATTCGAAAGCCAGGCCGATCGCGACCTTGCCGAGCGCGCTCTGGGCCGTATCCAGGGTGCCGGTGCGGAACTCGAGCACGCCGCCCAGCTCGCCGCCGGTGAGGGCGCCGTCGGGCAGGATGGTGACCTTGTTGCCGGTCTGGTAGCCGACTTCCACGCGGCTCAGGTCGGTCGGCGACGGTACCGCCGCCAGCTGGAACGCGTCCTGGCCCACCACCAGCGGCTGGCCGCTGCCGATCGAGACCGTCAGGCTGTTGTTGTCGCCCGGACGGACGCTGGCTTTCACGTACTTGTTCAGTTCCAGCACCAGCTGGTCGCGCTGGTCGAGCAGGTCGTTCGGCGCGCGCTGGGCGGTGGTGGCGAAGTTGCCGATCTGCTCATTGAGCTTGGCGATCTGGGTGGCGTAGGTGTTGATCGCGGTGACGCTGGTCTCGATCTGGGCGTTGACGCCGCTGCGGATCTCGCCCAGGCGCGCATCGAGCGCCTGGAAGCGCGTGGCCAGGGTTTCGCTGGACGACAGCATGGCCTGGCGCGACGGCACCGAGGCGCCGTTGGCCGCCATGTCCTGCACGCCGCTGAAAAAGTCTTGCATAGCCGGCGACAGGCCCGAGGTGGTGTCGGCCAGCAGGTTGTCGATCTGCTTGATCTGGCTGTAGTACGACTCCAGGCCGCTGGTGCTGGCCTGGGCGGTGCGCACCTGGTTGTTCAGGAAGTCGTCGCTGTAGCGCTTGATCTGGGCGATCTGGGTGCCGGTGCCGAGGAAGCCGACGCCGGTGTCGAGCGCGACGCTGGTGGCCTGCACCACGCCCTGGCGGCTGAAGCCGGCCACGTTGGCGTTGGTGATGTTGTGACCGGTCGTGGACAAGGCTGCCTGCGCTGCGAACAGGCCGGTTTTACCGATGGCGAGGAGACTGGACATGACTTTTTTCTCTCTTTAACAATACCGTCTACGGCAGCGATTCAGAAAACTTGATAGTGGTATTTCTACCACGCTAATTGCCTTGTTTCGGCCGCTCAGGCCAGGGAATTCTTGATCACCCGGGTCAGCTTGGCGGCGTAGTTCGGGTCGGTCGCGTAACCGGCGCGCTGCAGGCCGTGGGCAAAGGCGGCGGCGTCGCCACCGCTGTTGATGACTTTTTCGTAGCGCGGGTTGCGGGCCAGCATATTGGCGTAATCCTTGAACGACTCGGCCGGCGAATCGTAGGCGCGGAATTTCTCGACGCGGGTCTGCGGACGGCCGTTGACGTATTCGGTGGTGACCGATTCGGCAACCTTGCCTTTCCAGCCAGGGCCGGCCTTGATGCCGAACAGGTTGTGGCTGTTGCTGCCGTCGGCGTTCTTGATCATGCGCTTGCCCCAGCCGGTCTCGAGCGCGGCCTGGCCCAGCATGAACTTGGCCGGCACGCCGGTGGTCTTCTCGGCTTCGAGCGCATGGTTGTGCAGCTTTTCCTGGAACGCACGCACGTGCGGCGCCTGGATGCGGCCGCTCTCGGTGGTGGCCGGCAGCTTGGCGACCTGGTCCGATGCCGACACCGGGGTTTGAGCGCCGGCCGCGGCCGCACTCTTGAGCATGGCGGCGGCATTGCCGAATGGATCAGCCGCAGCCGCCGCGCCACCGGCGCCATTGCCTTCGGCGCCGATCGCCAGCGCCTGCTGGCCCATCTGCTGGCTGCTCAGCTGGCGCACCAGCACGTCGGCCAGGCCCATGCCGCGCTTGGCCAGGTTCTGGCTGGTCTGCTGGTCGAGCATGGTGGTGAAGGTCTTGGTCTGCTGGCTGTTGCCGAAGCCGTCCTCGTCCTGAGGCGTGGCGTCGCGCATGCTCTTCATCATCATGTTGATGAACATCGCTTCGAACTGGGTCGCCGTCTCTTTCAGCGCGGCCGGAGTCCCGGCCTTGGCGTCCTTCTTCAGGGCGCTCAGGCTGTTGGTGTCGAGGGCAAACTTGTTCGACAGGTCGTTGGTGTTCGAAGCGATCATGCGAGTCGGGTCCGTTGGATTAGATGATCTCGAGTTCGGCGCGCAGCGAGCCGGCGGCCTTCAGCGCCTGCAGGATGGCCAGCAGGTCTTGCGGGGTGGCGCCGATCGAATTCATCGCCTTCACCACTTCCGCCAGCGAAGCGCCGCCCTTGATGGCCAGCACCTTGCCCGGGTCTTTCTTGATCTCGACCGAATTGTTCGGGGTCACGACCGTCGCGCCACGGCTCATCGGGTTCGGCTGGCTGACGTTGGCGTCGCCGCCGATGGTCACCGACAGGTTGCCGTGCGAGATGGCGCAGTCTTCCAGCATCACGGCGCGGTTCATCACCACCGAACCGGTGCGCGCATTCATGATCACTTTCGCAGAAGCCATGGTCGGCTTGACGTCGATCTGTTCCAGCATGCCGATGAAAGCCACGCGCTGGTCGCTCGACGACGGGGTGCGCACGCGCACCACGCGGCCGTCGAGGGCGGTGGCCACGCCCGGGCCGAACTGGTCATTCACGGCTTCGACCACGCGCGCCGCGGTGGCGAAGTCGGTTTCCTTGAGTTCCAGGCGGATCTGGTTGTCGGCGCCCAGGTTCGACTGCACGGCGCGCTCGACCGTGGCGCCGTCCGAGATGCGGCCCACCGACAGGTGATTCACCTGCACCTGCGCGCCGCCGCCCGGGGCTTGCGCGCCGACTCCGCCCACCACCAGGCTGCCCTGGGCCATCGCGTACACCTGGCCGTCGGCGCCGTGCAGCGGCGCCATCAGGAGGGTGCCGCCACGCAGGCTTTTCGCGTTGCCGATCGACGATACGGTGATGTCCAGCGTCTGGCCCGGCTGGGCGAAGGCCGGCAGCGAAGCAGTGACCATCACCGCCGCCACGTTCTTCATCTGCAGCTGGGTGCCGGCCGGCAGGTTGACGCCCTTCTGCTGCAGCATGGCCTTGATCGACTGCACGGTGAACGGGGTCTGGCTGGTCTGGTCGCCGGTGCCGTCGAGGCCGACCACGATGCCGTAGCCGGTCAGCTGGTTCTGGCGCACGCCGCCGATATTGGCGAGGTCTTTCAGGCGCTCGGCGTGAGCGACCGGGGCGATACCGGCGCCGGCCAGGGCAGCGCACAACAGCAGCAGGGATGGGAACTTGCGCATGACGATTGAATCCTTGACTTAGAACGGCAGCATCGACAGGAAGAAACGCGACAGCATCGACGTCACTTCGGCGCGGTCGAGACGGCTGTTGGTGCGGTACTCGACGCGGGCGTCGGCCACCACCGTCGACGACACGATATTGCCCGGCTGGATGGTGTCGGGGCTGACCATGCCCGAGAAGCGGATGAACTCGGTACCCTTGTTCATCGCCACCTGCTTTTCGCCGGCCACGATCAGGTTACCGTTGGGCAGCACTTCGGTCACGGTCACGCCCAGCGTGCCGGTGAAGTTGTTCGATGCGCTCTGGGTGTCGCCGTCGGCGTACTTGGTGCCCGACTCCAGGCCGACATTCGCGCCGATCTTGCCGGCCAGCAGGCCAGGCGCCTTGAACTCGGCGCTGCCGGTCTTGTTGCCCGAGCTGGCGCCGTTCTTGTTGGCGGTGGTGCGTTCGCTGATGTTGATGGTCAACAGGTCGCCGATGTGACGCGCGCGGCGGTCTTCGAACATCGGACGGTAGCTGCTGGCGTTGTAGATGGCGCCGTCGCTGCCCGGCGCGGTTTCCACCAGCATCGGACGGGCGCTGGTCGGGCCCTGCACGATGGTGCTGGGAGCGGTGGCGCAACCGGTCAGGACCAGCAGCGCAGCGAACGAAGTCAGGAGTTTCATGGTAGCCAGAAAAGGAATGATGAAAGTCAGAATTACAACTGCGCCAGCTTTTGCAGCATCTGGTCGGAGGTGGTGATC
The DNA here is from genome assembly GCF_030411955.1 of Massilia sp. YIM B02443. Taxonomy (GTDB): domain Bacteria; phylum Pseudomonadota; class Gammaproteobacteria; order Burkholderiales; family Burkholderiaceae_D; genus Telluria. The sequence goes on along the minus strand of NZ_JASNRA010000001.1, from coordinate 409,076 downwards.
GCCTTGCTGTTGATCTCGTAGGCGCGCTGGGTCTGGATCATGTTGACCATCTCTTCGACCACGTTCACGTTCGACGCTTCGACATAGCCCTGCAGCACCACGCCGGCGCCGTTGGTGCCCGGCACGTTCAGGTTGGCGTTGCCCGAGGCGGTGGTCTCGACGTACAGGTTCTCGCCGCGCGATTCGAGGCCGGCCGGGTTGATGAAGGTGGCCAGCTGCAGCGCGCCGACCTGGGTCAGCTGGGTTTCGCCGGCGATCTTGACCGACACGGTGCCGTCGCGGCCGACCGAGATCGACTCGGCATTGTTCGGGATGGTGATGGCGGGCTGGACCACGAAGCCGCTGGAGGTCACCAGCTGGCCGTTCTGGTCTTTCTGGAACGAACCGTCGCGGGTATAGGCCTGGGTGCCGTCCGGCAGCAGCACCGGGAAGTAGCCGGGGCCGTTGACCATGACGTCCTTGTCGTTGCCGGTCTGCTGGGGATTACCCTGGGTGTGGATGCGCTCGGTGGCGACGGTGCGCACACCGGTACCGATCTGCAGGCCGGAAGGCAGGTTGGATTGCTGCGACGACTGGGCGCCGGGCTGGCGCACGTTCTGGTACAGCAGGTCCTCGAACACGGCACGCGACTTCTTGAAGCCGTTGGTGCTGACGTTGGCGAGGTTGTTGGAAATGACGTCCAGGTTGGTCTGCTGGGCTTCGAGACCGGTCTTGGCGATGTACAGCGAACGAATCATGGTGGCATTCTCCTATTGGCGGCAGGAGATTCCCGCCACGCACAATAGAATTATGCCGGGGCAACACTTAATTCATAGCGAGGATCTGGGCAGCTTTTGCGGCGTTATTCTCGGCGTTCTTCAACAGGCTCATTTGGGTGTCGAACGACCTTGCCAGGGCAATCATGTCGACCATGCAATCGACGGCATTCACGTTGCTGCCCTCGAGCGCGCCGCCGGCCACCTGCACCGCGGCGTCGGCCGGGGCCGGGTTGCCGTCCTTCATGCGGAACAGGCCGTCGTCGCCGCGCACCATGTCGGCTGCCGGCGGATTGACCAGCTTCAGGCGGCCGATGATGTTGGCGGCGGCCGGCTGGTCGACGTTCGAGATGGTCGAGATGGTGCCGTCAGCGCCGACCGTGACGGTGGCGTCGGGCGGGATCGCGATCGGGCCGCCCTCGCCGGCGATGATCTGGCCGGAAGCGGTCTGCAGCATGCCGTTCGGGCTCATCTGCAGCGAACCGTTGCGGGTGTAGGCCTCGGAACCGTCCGGCATCTGCACCGCCAGCCAGCCGTCGCCCTTCACCGCCACGTCCAGGTCGCGCCCGGTCACCTGCAGCGCGCCGGCCGAGAAGTCGGCGCCGGCGGTCGAGTCGACCACGAAGGCGCGCGTCGGCAGGCCCGGACCTTGCACCGGGGCCGAACGGAAGATGTCGAGCTGGGCGCGGAAACCCGTGGTGCCGACATTGGCCAGGTTGTTCGAGGTCGTGGCCTGCTTCTCGAGGATGTGCTTGGCGCCGGTGGCGGCGGTGTAGATCAGGCGGTCCATGGTGCGGTCCTTGTCGTGTTGCGGTCGTACGGCGTTGTGTTGCGTTTCGTTGATGCGGCGGTACGTTGAACGCGTCGGCAGCGGAGCCGCCAACCCTACGTAGGGTTGGCGGGTCTCCCGCCGACGCGTTCAACCGCCGCCGGCATCAACCATCATTAACGCAGGTTCACCAGCGTCTGCAGCACCGAGTCCTGGGTCTTGATGGTCTGCGCATTGGCCTGGTAGGCGCGCTGCGCGGTGATCATGTTGACCAGCTCGGCGGTCAGGTCGACGCTTGACGCTTCGGTCGCCGACGACTGCAGCACGCCCATGCCGCCGGTGCCGGCGGTGCCGATCAGGGCGCCGCCCGAGTTCGGCGATTCAGCCCAGGCGTTGTTGCCCAGCGGCTCCAGCCCGTTCGGGTTGGTGAAGTTGGCCAGGATCACCTGGCCCAGCGGCTTGACCTGGCCGTTGCTGTACTGGCCCAGGATGGTGCCGTCCTGGCCGGTGCTGAAACGCTGCAGCGAACCGGCCTTGTAGCCGTCCTGCTCCAGGCGCCCTTCGCTGGTCGTGGTGCCGTACTGGGTGGTGCCGGCGAAGTCGAATGTGACAGGGATTTTTAATTCCGCTCCAGTTGATGGCACCACCTGTAGGTCGAGTTTGAACTGGGCATTCTTGGAATCGGTATTACCGATGGTCATGTCCAGACCGCCATTTGTGTTGAATACCAGGGTACCTACTTTCTCCGGCGATGTCTTCAACACTTTTAACATGGCCGCGTTAACCTGTTCCGGTGTAGTGCCCGGCACCAGAGCGGCGAGGTTGGCGGCAGAGCTGATTGCCTCCAGTTCGTCAGTGCTCGGCGGCGGGACCGCTTTGCTAGCTTCGTTGCGGATAGCGGTAGCGGCCTTGATAGCGTAATCTTTCATCGCATCCACCTTGCCTGCGGCATCAGCCTTATCCCAAGTGGCGCGCGCGGCAGTTACAGTGGGATCGGTCTGAGCAACGCCCGCTGCTTTCAATGCACTGTTTTCATACCCGTCCATACTGGCATATACGTCCCAGTGGCCGGCTTCTGTTTTGACGTAGAAGGTCGACAGCGTGTGCGGATTGCCCAGCGTGTCGTATACACTCATCGCGCTTTGCTTGGTGTAAGTATCGGTATCGTCAACATTGAACGGCTTCTTGATGACCTGCGGGCTACGTGAATCGAGCTGCAGTTCGATGTCGATCTTCGAGGTGACCTTCGGCGGCTGGTCCGAAGTGTCGATCTTGAGCGGCACCGGCGCGCCGGCGGCGATCTTGCCGTTCGGGCCCAGGCCATAGCCGGTCAGCTTGGCGCCCTGGGCGTTGACGATATTGCCCGATTTGTCCAGCGAGAACTGGCCGTTGCGCGAGTACTGGACCACGCCGGCTTGCTCGATGCGGAAGAAGCCGGAACCGTTGATCGCGATGTCGAGCGGGTTGTTGGTGGTTTCGATATTCCCCTGGGTGAACTGCTGGGCAATGGCCGAGACTTTCACGCCGATGCCGGGCGTCATGCCGCCGGCGCCGTTGAGCGAGCTGGCGTAGACATCGGCGAACTGGGTGGTCGAGCCCTTGAAACCGACGGTGCTCGAGTTGGCGATGTTGTTACCGATGACGTCCAGCGATTTGGCGGCGCCGTTCAAGCCGCTCAGGCCTTGTTGGAAAGACATGTTGAGATCCTAAAAGTAAAAAGGAAGTAAGCGGCTTGGCTTACAGGACTTGTTTGATATCGGCGTAGGCAACCGCGCCTGCACCCGGGAGATTCAGTTTGACGCCATCCTTGCCGCCGGTGGTGACGCTGGCGACGCTGTCGAAGGACAGGGATTTGGCGTCGGTCACCGCTTCGCCGCCCTGGGTCGCCACCACCTTGAAAGTGTACTTGCCGTCGGCCAGCGCGATCGGCTTGCCCTCGGCGTCGACATTCTTGGCATCCGGCACGCCATCCCACGCCACCGGCACGATGCCCGCTTCCTGGGCGCCAAGGTCGATGGTGGCGACTTCGTTGCCGCCGGCGTCGCTGACCACCAGCTGCACCTTGTCGGCCGGGCTCGCCAGCTCCACGCCCAGGATCGCCTGGCCCTTGGCCAGCTGCACGCCATTGCCTTCGACCAGCACGCCGTGGCCGATCAGGTTGGTCGCGGCCAGCGATTCGCTCGACTGGTAGCTGGCCTTGAGCGACTCCAGCGTCGTGTTCAGCTTGTTCACGCCGGTCACGGTCTGCAGCTGGGCCAGCTGGCTGGTCATCTGCGCGTTGTCCATCGGATTCAGGGGATCCTGGTTCTGCAGCTGGGTCACCAGCAGGGTCATGAACTTGTCGGTGTCGGCCTGAACGCCATCGGCCGATTCCTGGGCCTTGGTGTTCATGGTCTTCATCAAGTCGTTGATGTTGGCGGTCGAGGAACTGATTGGAGAGGTCATGGGGTCGCTAGGTCAGAAATCTTATTGGCCGATGGTCAGGGTCTTGAGCAGCATGCTCTTGGCTGCGTTCATGGTTTCGACGTTGTTCTGGTAAGAACGCGAGGCCGACAGCATGTTCACCATCTCGTCCACCGGGTTCACGTTCGGCATCGACACATAGCCCTTGTCGTCGGCCATCGGATGCTTGGGGTCGTACACCTGCTTGAGCGGCGACGGGTCTTCGACCACTTCGCGCACCCGCACGCCGGTGGCGCCGGAAGCGGTCGGGACCGACTCGAACACCACTGCCTTGGCGCGGTAGGCTTCGCCGCTCGGGCTGGTCACGCTGTCGACGTTGGCCAGGTTGCTGGCGGTGGCGTTCAGGCGCTGCGACTGGGCGCTCATGCCCGAGCCGGCGACGTTGAAGATATTGAAGAGCGACATGCTGGATTACCCCGCTTACTGGCCCTGGATCGCGGCCAGCAGGCCCTTGATCTGGCTGTTGATCATCATGATGCCGGCCTCGTAGCGCAGCGCGTTGTCGGCAAACTGGTTGCGCTCGACGTCCATGTCGACCGTGTTGCCGTCGACGCTGCCCTGGCTCACGCCGCGGTACAGCACCGGGGTGCCGTTGGCCAGGGTGTCGCCGGTGGCCTTGCCGCGCGCCATGTGGCTGGTATCGGTGGTGGCCAGCGCGCCGGCGTTGCCGCCGCCGGCCAGGGCGCCCTTCAGGGCGCTGGCGAAGTCGATGTCGCGCGCCTTGTAGTTCGGGGTGTCGGCGTTGGCGATGTTCGAGGCCAGCAGTTCCTGGCGCTGCGAGCGCAGCGACAGCGCCGTTTCGTTAAAACGCATGTAGTCGTCGAGTTTGCCGATCATGCCGCCTCCTGGCGTGTGCTTGTTGGGACAGGATGAATCTTACGTGCCCTGTCGCAACACCAATCGAGGGAGAAGGACTGGCAAACCCCGGCTATTCAAAGTTTCGCTAGGGCATCATTCGACCTAAGATAGCAGCATTCCCGGATCTCTTTCACATTCGTATCCCATGAAACGACAGATCGTTGCGTGCTCGCTATTGGCGCTCTCAGGTATTACCTTGGGTAGCACTGCGCAGGCCCAGACCCAGGTGCAGGCCAAGCCTGCCGCCCAGGCCGCCGGACGCCAGAACCTGGCCGCCCTGCGCGGCGTGGCCGAACAATACCTGCAGACCCAGAGCGCCGGCCTGCCGGGCGCCGTCAGCGTCAAGGTCGGCGCCGTCGACCAGCGCCTGAGCCTGGCCGCCTGCCCGGCGCCGGAAGCCTTCCAGCAGCCCGGCGCCCGCCCGTGGGGCAAGACCACGGTCGGGGTGCGCTGCACCGCGCCGTCCTGGACCATCTATATCCAGGCCCAGGTCAGCGTCACCGCCGACTACATCGTGGCGGCGGTGCCGCTGGCCCAGGGCCAGCCATTGGAACAAGGGCAATTGACCGTGATGAAGGGCGATATTGCCGCCATGCCGAACGGCATCGTCACCGACGTGGCGCAGGCGATCGGCCGCACCCCGCTGGTGTCGCTGCCGGCCGGCACCGCGCTGCGCCTGGACACGCTGCGCAGCCAGCCGGTGGTGAAACAGGGCCAGGCGGTGCAGCTGGTGTCGCGCGGATCCAACTTCTCGGTCTCGAGCGAAGGTAAGGCGATCAACAATGCCGGCGACGGCCAGGTGGCGCAGGTGCGCACCGCGTCGGGCATCGTGGTCAGCGGTACCGCGCGCGCCGGTGGATTCGTTGAAATAATGCTGTAAAGAAATAGCATCAATCCTTGCCGGATCGGTCTAAAGTTTGTGACGCGCACGCCGTTACAGAGGACAGATCCCGGAGTTTCCGCTCCGAACAGAGAAGGATGATGCTGTGAAAATTACCGATACCCTGAAGAACAATCCGGCGCTGCAGCCGGCGACCACGCAGACCACTACCGCGCGTGGCGCCGACAAGGCGGCCGGCGCCGCGCCGACCCAGGCGCAAACCGACAGCGTCCGGCTGTCCTCGCAGGGCCAGGCGATGGCGAATGCGGTGGGCGGCGGGGCCCAGGTGTTTGATGCAAAGAAAGTAGAACGAATCAAGATGGCCATCGCCGATGGCCAGTTCCAGGTCAACTCCGAGAAGGTGGCGGACGGCTTGCTAGAAACCGTGCGCGACCTGCTCCATTCACGACAACGCTAATCCATGATCTCCAGCCCGACCCAGACGCTCGCCGCAGAACACCAACACCTCAATGCCCTCGTGGCGCTGATGAAGCAGGAACAGCAGATGCTGGTCGCGCTCGACGCCGACGCGCTGGCCGGCCTGACGCCGCAAAAGAATGCGCTGGTGGCCGAGCTGGCGGCACTGTCGCGGCAGCGCCACGGCGCGCTGGCGGCGGCGGGCTGCGAAGGATCGGAAGCGGGCATGGAGCCATGGCTGGCGGTGGGCGGCAACGGCGCCGCGCGCAGCCAGTGGGAAGGGATGCTGGCCACTGCGCGCGAAGCCAAGGAGCTGAACCGCGTGAACGGCATGCTGATCAACCGCCAGCTGGCGCACAACCAGGGCGTACTGAACGCCATGCGCACCCCGACCAACGCCCCGGCCGGCGCCATCTACGGCGCCAGCGGCCAGACCGTCGGCGTCGGCGCATCGAAGCGCTTCGTGGTGGGCTGAACACACTTCTCTGCAGTACCAGGAATACCGGAAAGGGCCGCGCGAGCGGCCTTTTTTGCGTCACGCCATCCCGGGGTATATGGCGTGCGACACGGCATTTAAAAATATGCCATTAAAAGTATGCCGCAGTGCGGCATAACGGCGGCATAATACGGGCTGCTCCCGAATTGCCTCTGTTCACGCCGTCAACGGCGCGCGCCCCCATACCCATTTCATTCATGCTCGCCACCCAGCAGATATTCCTGATCGCGTCCCTGCTCTGCTTCCTGGTCCTGATGGCGCTGTCGTCGGTGGCGGCGCAAGGCGTGCGCGGCACGCGCGCCCTGCTGCTGGCGGCGCTGCTGGGCATGACCGGCAACGTGCTGTACGCCTTCGGGCGCGAACTGCCGCCGCTGCTGGCCTACGAGGCCGCCAACGTGGCGTACACCGGCGCCGGCGCGGCGCTGGTGGCCGGCTACCGGGTGCTGGCCGGACGCGCGCCGCGCACCCTGCTGCTGAGCCTGCTGGTAGCGCTGGTCGGGGTGCTGATCGCGCTGTTCCACTACGTCGCCGATTCGTTCGCCGCGCGCAGCGCCGTGATTTCGCTGTTCCAGTCGGCGGTGTGCCTGGAGATCGGCCGCACCGTGCTGGCCGGACGGCGCGACTGGCAGCGCCCGTTGCACGTGGTCTGGTTCGTCCTCGGCATGTGCGCCCTGGTGACGCTTGGCCACGCGGCGCGCATGGCCTGGCTGCTGGGCGCCGAGCAGACGCCCGGCTCGCTGCTGCAGCCGAGCGTGTGGAGCGTAGCGATCCTGACCGCCGCCGCGCTGGCGCTGCCGGCCCTGATCCTGGGCGGCCTGTTGACCGCCCACCGCCACATCGTGCAGCGCGCCGAATTCGCCGCCAACCACGACCACCTGACCGGCGCCTGGTCGCGCAAGGCCTTCTTCGAGATCGCCACCCGCGAACGGGCGCGCAGCGCGCGCGCTGGCCGGCCGCTGGCGCTGATGCTGATCGACCTCGACAATTTCAAGACGATCAACGACGGCGGCGGCCACCATGCCGGCGACCTGGCGCTGCAGCTGGTCGCCGAGTGCGCCCGGCGCTCGCTGCGCGCGGTCGACTGCGTGGCGCGCCTGGGCGGCGACGAATTCGCCGTGCTGCTGCCGGATGCCGGCCTGGGCCACGCTGCAGGAGTGGGCGACAAATTGCAGGCGGCGGTGCGCGCCGCCGCCGATACCCTGCCGGCGGCGCCCGGCCAGCCGCTGACGCTGACGCTGAGCATTGGCGTCACCGTGCTGGCCGACGGCGAAACCGTGCAGGCGGCGCTGGCGCGCGCCGACGCCGCGTTGTATGCGGCCAAGGCGGCCGGACGCAACCGGGTGCATGCGCTGGCGCCGGAACCGCACCTGGCGCTGGCGCCCGACGTCCGGACGCCGGAGGCGCCAGTCGCGCTGGCGCGCAAGGCCGGCTGACCTGTTACGGGTAATCGTCTGCATCCAGCGGCAATATCTTGCCGTTCGAATATTTTTGCATACGCTGGACGATTTCGATCGCGATGGAAGCACTGGGCGCGCCTCTACTTCGTAATGGGACAGGAAGATCTGCTGTCCAGCCCCCGGGTCGCACGGCGCTACTTCGACGCGATCGAGGCGCCGGCCAAGGAGTTCATCGTGGTGCCGCGCGCCGGCCACGATCCGAACCAGCCGATGATGGCGACTCAACTCTAGGTGCTGCGCCGCGCCGCTGCTGGACGCTGAGCATCGTCCGTCCATTCCTACGTCGTCGCGGCGGGGTATCCTATTGGGAAAGCGGCAAGCACGCCGCACATGATTTCATCGAACACATGCAACGAAGGAGATCATGATGAGCAAGCAGGATTCGAAGGACATCCGCGACGACGACCTTGACGACAAACGCGACGATACGCAAGCCGGCAACCGCCAGGGCGCCGACCAGGAAAGCGGCAACCAGCAGGGCCTGCGCGCCAGCGGTCCTGATTCCCTGTCCGGCTTCGTCGCCGACGACGACGCCGGCGACTCGAGCATCGGTGCCGCCAACGCCGACGGATCGCGCCAGTCCGGCATCCAGAGCAACTTCGCCAAGGCTTCGCCGGAAAGCAATGTCGGCCCGGCCGGCGCCGCGCAGACCAGCCACGGCAACGCCGGCGGCCCGATCACGGGTGGCGTGCTGGGCAAATCCGAAGCGCAGAATAGCCAGTCGGCGATCGGTGGCGCGGCGAATGGCGGCGCGGGCGGCACGAGCGCCGGCGGCGCGAAAGACGGTTACGTCGGCCGCGCCAGCGACGACAAGATCAGCGAGCGACTGGCCGACGGCGCCGAGAGCTCGGGCACGCCGGGCGACGGTCCGCACCGCACTTCCTGAGCGCTTCTTCGCGGCAGGGAAAACTCAGGCCGCTTCGGCCGCCCGCAGCAGCGCCTCGATCCCTTGCGGCGCCACCGGACGGCTGAAGCAATAGCCCTGCATCTGGTCACAGCCGCGCGCCGACAGGAAGACCAGCTGTTCGGTGGTCTCGACGCCTTCGGCGATCACGTTCAGGCGCATCGAGTGCGCCAGCGCGATCACGGCATTCACGATCGCGGCGTCGTCGGCGTCGCGCGTCAGGTCGCTGACGAACGAGCGGTCGATCTTGAGACTGTGGATCGGGAAGCGCTTCAGGCTGGCCAGGCTCGAATAGCCGGTGCCGAAATCGTCGATCGCCAGCTGCACGCCCATCGCCGCCAGCCGCTCCATGGTGGCGGCGGCCGCCACCGGGTTCTGCATCAGCACGCTCTCGGTGATTTCCAGCGTCAGCCAGGCCGGATCGCACCCGCTGGCCTCGATCAGCGCGCCCACCTGGCGCGCCACGTCCTGGCCCAGGAACTGGCGCGCCGACAGGTTGACGCTGATCCGCAGCGGCGGCAAGCCCATGCGGCGCCACGCCACCTGCTGCGCCATCGCGGTGGCCAGCACCCATTCGCCGACCGGCACGATCAGGCCGGTCTCTTCCAGCAGCGGAATGAAGTCGGACGGCGGCACCAAAGCCTGAGGTTGTCCCTGCCCCTGCGGCTGCCAGCGCAGCAGCGCTTCGACCCCGCTCACCGCGCCGCTGGCGATGTCGACCACCGGCTGGTAATGCAGCAAAAATTCCTGGCGCTGCAGGGCGCGCTGTAGCGCCGCTTCCATGCGCAGGTGCTCGCTCGCCTGCTTGCCGAGCGCTGCCGCATAAAAACTGTAGTGGTTTCCGCCCTGCCCTTTTGACTGATACATGGCGCTATCGGCGCTCTTGAGCAGAGTGGCGGCGTCCAGGCCGTCGCGCGGATACATGGCGATGCCGATCGAGCCGGTCGGGAACACTTCCTGGCCGCACAGCAGCAGCGGCTGAAACAGGTTGTCGAGCAGCTTTTGCGCCACGACGCCGGCATCGCCCTCGCCCGCCAGTTCCGGCAGCACCACCACGAATTCGTCGCCGCCCTGGCGTGCCACGGTGTCGCTTTCGCGCAGCGCGCTCGACAGGCGACGCGCGATCTCGACGATCATGCTGTCGCCGGCATCGTGCCCGAGGCTGTCGTTGACGTGCTTGAAGCGGTCCAGGTCGATGAACAGCACCGCCACCTGGGCGCCGCTGCGTCCGGCGTGCACGATGGCCTGGGCCAATCGGTCCTGCAGCAGAAGGCGGTTCGGCAGGCCGGTCAGGGTGTCGTGGCTGGCCAGGCGCGTCAGCGCTTCCTCGGCCAGCTTGCGGCGCGAGATGTCCTCGACCACCGAGATGAAGCGCTCGCTGCCGTTGGCGTCGCGCATCATCGAGACGCTGACGTTGACCCACACCGGACTGCCGTCGCGCCGCACCAGGCGCTTTTCGCGCTGGAAGTCGCCGATCTCGCCCGCCTTCAGGCGCCGCACCAGCAGCAGCTCGTCGGGCAGGTCGTCTTCCAGCGTCAGCTGCTGGAAGAAGCGCTGCAGCAGCTCGACCTCGGTATAGCCCAGGATTTGCGCCATCTTGCGGTTGACCCGCAGCAGCCGTCCGTCCGGTCCCATCAGCACGATGCCGACCGCCGCCTGGTTGAAGGTGAGGCGGAAGAATTCCTCGCTTTCCTGCAGGCGCAGGCGCGCCTTGCGCCGGAACGTCACGTCCTGGCCGATCAGCAACAACATGTGGCCGTCGTCCTGGCGCGTGCGGCGAATATTGAATTCGAGGTGGCGCACGCCGTCGGCTCGGCCGTCCAGCGTCACCAAGACATTGTCTTGCGGCGCGCCGGACTGCAGCGCGGCGTCGATGCGCAGCGCCAGCTCCGGGTCCGGCAGCACGCTCTCGACCGGATGGCCGGCGGCAATTGCTTCATCCGGCATACCCAGCAGGGTCGCCATGCTGCGGTTCATCGAGCGTACCCGGCGCGCAGCATCGATCACCACCAGGCCGGCCGGCATGGCCTCGATCACCTGCTCCAGGTAATTGCGGCTCTGGCGCAGGCAGCGCCCGTCGGCGTGGGCATAGGTGTCCAGCGCCAGGCCCATGTCGAAGCAGACGATCTTGAGCACGGCATCGCAGCCGGCAATGAAGCGCTCCGGTTCGTGCTGCAGCTTGTGCCACAGCATGCCGAACAGTTCGGACAGGTATTTGCGGTAGGCGCCGATGTACCACTTGGGGTCGAGCCCGATGCGCTGGTGGGTGGCGCCCACCCGCAGCCGGTCGCGCACGTAAGCCTCGCCGTACTCGCCGGCGGTGAGGCTGCTGAAATAGCGCGCCTGCGCCTGGCGCAGGCGCGCCATGGCGGCGCTGTCGCCAAGCAGTTCGCGCATGTGCGGAAACGCCAGCAGGTGCTCGTAGAAATGGTCCGAGAAAGTATCGCGCTGCGCGTGCAGCAACCGGTGCACGTCGCGCAATGCGGCGATGTCGCGTTCGTCGAACTGCAGGAAGCGGCGGCGCGCGGCGAGTTCGTCGCCATCCAGGCCAATCTCGCGGGCGATGGCGTCGATCATCTCCGCCGTTTCACGCACCGGCATTGCAGCACTTCCCTGCGCGCGATCCGATGCCTGGTTGATCTGGGAAATCATAAAACCGCCTCTGGCCATCAATAGGACCAAAAATTAATATCTTCGTGGATATGTTAGTTGCATCATAGCAAACAGACATGGTGAGGATCGAGTATTTATGGTCAGTTATTCCATACCTGTTGTTTATTTGTCGCCGTGACTGGAAGGTTGTCCTCGCTATGCAGACCATTGAAGCCGCGCAATACATTTCGCATACGTGGGCAGAAAGTGGTTGATGGACATATTTCCAGGAGAAGCCATGAACCCCTGCCCTGCTTTGCCACAACCCGGCATGGCGCTGACCGCGGCCGCGCTGGTCGCCGCCTGCGTCTACGCCAACCCGGCTTCGGCCACCGTGACTGTCGCGCTGACGCCGCTGCAAACCACTGTCAAGCGCGGCGAAGACGTGCTGGTGCGCGTTACCCTGACCAATACCGCAGCCAGCGCCCAGTACGTGTTGCGCTGGCGCACGCCACTGGACGGTATCGACGACGCCCTGTTCGACGTGCGGCGCGATGGCCAGCCGGTGACCTATCTGGGTCGCCACATCAAGCGCGCCGCGCCGGGCCCGGCCGACTTCTTGCGCCTGGAGCCAGGTGCGTCGCTGACGCAGACGGTCGAGCTATCGAGGCTGTACGAAATGACCGTCACCGGCGCCTACACCGTGCGCTACCGCGCGCCTGCTGTGCCGGCGACCGCCGCCAGCTCCAAGAGCCCGGCCACGCCACAGCCGCTGGCCGGCGAGCTGGTCTCGAATCCGGTCAACCTGTGGATCGACGGCCGCCTGCCGCGCGGCAGCAAGGGCGCCGTGCTGGCCCCGGAAGCCAGCGGCGCCGGCCTCTCATACAGCAGCTGCTCGAACGCCCAGCAAGAACAGCTGGTGACGGCAATGGAGGCTGGCCGTGCGATGGCGGTCGACGGCCACGCCTACCTGGGCGCGGGCAAGGAAGACGGCGCGCGCTACACGGCGTGGTTCGGCGCGCCCGACGCCGCCCGCGGCGCCAGAGTGACCGCCAATTTCACGGCGATCAGGGACGCGTTCGAGACCAAGCCGGTCAAGGTCGATTGCGATTGCGACGAACCGTATTTTGCCTACGTGTACCCGGCGCTGCCGTACACGGTCTGGGTGTGCAAGGCCTTCTGGGCCGCGGCGGTCACCGGCACCGATTCGCGCGGCGGCACGCTGGTGCATGAGTTGAGCCACTTCGACGTGGTGGCGGGCACCGACGACCACGTGTACGGCCAGGCGGGTGCGGCCGAGCTGGCGCGGACGGCGCCCGAGCGCGCGATCAACAACGCGGATTCGCATGAATATTTTGGCGAGAACACCCCGCCGCAGCAGTGATGGCGATAACGCTCAAGGAGCCACGATCATGACAAATCACACGGCCGCGTAACGTCAACTGGCCAACCCTACCGTCCGGTAAACGAAAACTTGACCGGAAGCGCCGGGCTCTGCTTGATGCTGGCCGCATCGAGACTGCCGAGGCTGGTCAGCCACGGCCCTGCATAGCGGATCTCGTAGCTGTGCCTGCCCGGCTTGAACGCATACGCGTCCGTGATGTCGATGGTGTTCAGGTGCGTCGTTTGCGGCTTGACTTCGAGGTAGTCGGCCGGCCCTGGGGCGGCGCGCTTGACCATGCGGCCGGTGTAGGCCACCTCGTCTTCGGGCGTGCGCAGCAGGAAGCGCGGGGCGGTCAGGTCGTCGCCCAGCGCGATCTCGCGCGGGATCCAAACCGGCTTGTCGCCGCGGTTCTCGATCAGCACGCGCACCTTGACGCTATGGGCGCCAGTCTCGACCTCGAGCCGGTGGTTCACGTCCACTTTCGCTTCCACGGCCTTCACCGCTCCCATCAAGCCAACCAGCGCCAGCGCGCAGGCCACCATGGCCTGTTTCATACGCAGGCCCTTGCTACGTTCGACATGCATTTGCGGTCCCCTGGCACTCGGCCATTTGTAGATTGAAAGCAAATATTGCAATGACGATTATGGCATGCCGCGCGGCGATATTTACGGAAGAATGTTACCGCCTGTTTCAGGCAATGCCGCCAGGATCATCACTGCCACCCGCCGGTTGCGCGCCTGGCCCACCGGATCGGTATTCGCCGCCACCGGCCGCGTGGCCGCGAAACCGAGCGCCGACAGGCGCGCCGGCGCCACGCCGCTGTCGATGAACAGCCGCACCACGCTGCTGGCGCGCGCGGCCGACAGTTCCCAGTTCGATGGATACACGGTGCTGGCGATCGGCACGTCGTCGGTATGCCCTTCGACCTCGATCCGGTGCGGATCGTTCCGCAGCAGCCCGCCGACCGCCTGCAGGATTTCGCTGGCTTCCGGCTGCAGCAGCGCCTGGCCCTGGTCGAACAGCACGCTGGCGTTGATCTCGACGCTGACCCCGCGCGCATTCTGGGTCACCCGCACCTGGCCCGATTTCACCAAGGGCAACAGCGTGGCGGTCAGGTCGCGCGCCAGCACGCCCATGCGTTCGTGCTCGCGCCGTGCGGCTTCGTTGCGCTTGCGGTTGACGATGTGCGACAGCGGCAGTACCGGCTCGACGTTGGTGTTGACCTGGGTCGCGGCGCCGCGTCCGCCGAAGGCGTCGCCCAGGGCCTCGGACAGCTGCTGGTACTTGCCTTCGTTGACGATCGAGATCGCGTACATCACCACGAAGAAGGCGAACAGCAGCGTGATGAAGTCGGCGTACGAGATCAGCCAGCGCTCGTGGTGCTCGCTCGGGACGTCATCATCGTAGCGTTTGCGCGCCATGCCTGGTTCTAGTGATGGGTAAGGAGGCTGGCCACGCGCTCGTCCACCACGCGCGAATGGTCGCCGCTGGCCAGGTCGTAGAAGACCTCGGTCAGGATTTCGTACTGCGCCACCTTGTCGCTGACGATGGCTTTCAATTTGTTGCCGACCGGGTAGAAGAACAGGTTGGCCAGGCCGACGCCGTACACGGTCGAGACGAACGCGACCGCGATGCCGGAACCCAGGCGCGCCGGGTCGGACAGGTTTTCCATCACGTGGATCAGGCCCAGCACCGCGCCCAGGATCCCGATCGTGGGCGCATAACCGGCCGCCGATTCCCAGATGCGGGCCGCCTGGCGCTGGGCGAATTCGTAGCCGTTGATCTCGTGCTCGAGCAGGCTGCGCACTTTATCGGGATGGATGCCGTCCACCACCAGCCGCAAGCCCTTCTCGACGAACGGATCGGCTTTGGTCATGTATTGTTCCAGCGACAGCAGCCCGTCGCGCCGCGCCGACAGGCTCCACAGCGCGATCTCGCGCGACAGTTTCTGGCGCTCGCCGCGCGGCGGCACGAACACCCAGCGCAGCATCGCCAGGCCACGGGTAAACGTGCGGCGTTCGCTCTGCAGCAGCACGGCCCCAAAGGTGCCGACCACCACGATCGCGAACGCGGCCGGCTGCACCAGCGAGGCGAAGCGCCCGCCGTCGAGCGAGTGGCCGACCAGGATGCCGGCCACCGCCAGGACCAGTCCGGCTACGCTGGCCCAGTCCACAATTGCTCCCGTAATGCCGTGCGCAGGCGCGCCACGGCTTGCGTGTGCAGCTGCGACACCCGCGATTCGCTCACGCCCATGACGGCGCCGATTTCCTTCAGGTTCAACTCTTCCTCGTAGTACAAGCCCATCAACAATTTCTCACGCGGCGGCAGGTTCTCGATGGCGTCGATTACAGCCTGGCGGAAATCGGTTTCCATCAGGCTGCGCAGCGGGTCGGCGTCGTCCACCGCGAAGCGGTCGAGGAAGTTGCCGTTGTCATCGTCGTCGTGGAAGTCCTCGTAGTACACCAGCTGGTGGCCGCCCGAGTCGGCCAGCATTTCCTGATAGTCTTCGAGCGACAGCTTGAGCGACTTGGCGACTTCGGATTCGCTCGGCGGACGGCCCAGGCGCTGCTGCAATTCGTGCATCGCGGTCTCGACCTTGCGCATGTTCTGGCGCGTGCTGCGCGGCATCCAGTCGCTGCTGCGCAGCTCGTCGAGCATGGCGCCGCGGATGCGCAGCACGGCATAGGTCTCGAACTGGGCGCCGTGGTTGTCTTCGTAGCGGTTGATCGCGTCCAGCAGCCCGATCATGCCGGCTTGCACCAGGTCATCCACTTCCACCGAAGGCGGCAATTTCGCCTTCATGTGGTGGGCAAGACGCTTTACCAACGGCATATGCTCCGTCAGCAAAGAATTCTTGTCCGCTTTCCCCTTGACCGTGTACATGCTCTCTTGATCTTCTCGTTGCTCGTTTTGTCGTGTCTGCGCTACCCCGGCCACTGCCGCTGCCTCGGCGCCCGTTGCCGCCCTCATGCGCCGAAGCGCGCGCCACTGCCCTGGCGTGCGAACTGCGGCATCGCGTGCAGCGCGAACTTGCCGGCCAGCTGGCGGAAGGCGACCGAGGCGCCCGCCAGCGGGAAGGCGTCGACCACCGCCCGGCCCAGGCGTGCGGCGCGGTGCAGGCATTCGTCGGCCGGCACCGAACCCAGCGAGGTGAGCTTGACGGCAAGGTAGCGTGTTGCTGCTGCTGACATATTATCGTATACCACTTGCGCCTCCTCCTCAGTCGCGCCGGTGACCAGGATCCCGAACGGACGCCGGCCCAGCTGCAGCGACAGGCGCTTGATCAGCGCATAGGCATTGGTGATCGAGGCGGCGCTGGTGGAAACCTGCACCACGATTTCGCTGCTGGCCATCAAGGCCACCGGAAACGCGTCGTCCGGGCCCAGTTCGCCGTCGACGATCACGATCCCGGCCTGGCTGGCCAGCACGTCGAAGGTCTTGCCCAGGCGGCGCGCATCGTCGGCGCCTTGCGGGCGGCCCATCGGCACCACCGAGAAGCCTTGCGGTACCGGATGCGTGACCTGGTTCAGCGCCGCTTCCTGGCGCGCCACCTGCAGCAGCGAGGCGCTGCGGTTCAGGCCGAGGCGGCGCGCGACGCCGTATTCCTGCTGGCAGGCGTCGACGATCAGGACTTCGTTGCCGAGCTGGGCCAGCGAGGCGCCCAGGTTGACCAGCATCGCGCCCTTGTCGTCTTCCGGCGTGGCGGACAGGAACGTCACCACGCGCGGACGCGGGCCTTGCAGCATGCGGCGCAGGCCTTCGGCCTGGTCGAAATCAAAACTGGCCACGGCTCACCTCACGCGAAGGATGGGTTGGCACGGGCGGCGGCGCCGGCCATCATGCTCGGCAGGTCGGCGTCGCCCAGTGCGGCAGCGGCGCCGGCGCGGTTGCGGAAGGCGCGGTCGACCAGCATCGCGCGGTCGGCCAGGTGCAGGTCTTCCGGCACGCGCTGGCCGTTCGAGATGTAGTGCAGGTTCAGCTTCTGGCGCACCACCACGTCGAGCACGCCGCCGATCGAGGTCGCTTCGTCCATCTTGGTCATGATCGCGCCGTGCAGACCGCTGCCTTGATAGGCGCGCACCACTTCGTTCAGGGTCTCGCCGGTGGCGGTCGAGTTCAGGCACAGCAGGCGTTTCACGTCGGCGCCCGAGCTCGACAGCATCGCGACCTGCTCGGCCACCATGTGGTCGCGCTGCGACATGCCGATGGTGTCGATCAGCACGGTGTGCTTGTTGCGCAGTTCCTTCAGGGCGATGCGCAGGTCGGCTTCGTCCTTCACCGAGTGCACCATCACGCCCAGGATCTTGCCGTAGATGCGCAGCTGCTCGTGGCCGCCGATACGGTAGGCATCGGTGGTGATCAGGGCCAGCTTGTCCGGGCCGTGGCGCATCACGCAGCGCGCGGCCAGCTTGGCGGTGGTGGTGGTCTTGCCAACGCCGGTCGGGCCGACCAGGGCGAACACGCCGCCGTTCGACAGCAGGTCGTCGTCGTTGCCGATGGTGTTCAGGTTGCGCGCGAGCACGGTCTTGATCCAGCGCATCGCTTGCGCTGCATCTTCCGTGGCCGGCATCTTTTCGACCAGGTATTTGGCCAGGGTGGCCGAGAAGCCGGCGCCCAGCAGTTCGCGCAGCACGGCGGCCTTGTGCGGCTGGCGCTGGGCGGTGGCGTTCCACGACAGTTCGGCCAGCTGGGTTTCCATCAGGCCGCGCATGGCGCGCAGTTCGTTCATCATGCCGTTCATTTCGACGGCGGCCGATTCCTTGGCCTGGGCGATGGCGGCGCTCATCATCGAGGTCATGGCGCTCATGTCGACGCTCGGCTCGGCGGCCGGGGCGCGGCGCTCGGCGTAGGTCTGGACCGGTGCGGCTGCGGTCGGAGCAGCGGCAGGAGTAGCCACAGATGCTTGCGCCAGGTCTTTCTGGCGGCGTGCCGGGACCGGACCGGCGGCGGCGCCGAAGCCCGGCACGAAGGCCGCGGCCGGCTCTTCGACGTGCAGCTGCGGCGCCGGTTGCGCGGCTTCCGAATCGCTCACCGGCGCGGCCAGCGAGGCCACGTCATCGTTATCGAGGGCCAGGATCTCGACCACGCCGTCGACCGGACGGTTCGAGAGGATGACGGCGTCAGGACCCAGCGCTTCGCGCACTTTGCGCAATGCATCTCGGGAAGTAGCTGCCGTAAATTTCTTCACCTTCATCGTATTCTCCGCGCTTCAACTGTTTGCCGGGCACAAACGCCCTTCGATAGGAAGCATTATTGACGATGCCCGGAGGAAACCATCCGAGGATAAAGAAGGGGAAACCCATCTATTTCCACTAAATCGAAAAAACCGGTAATCGTTTGCGGGTGTGGCAACGATGGCGCCCCGGAGAATGGGGGCCGTGTACGTCGGATGGCGCACATTGGGAGGGGAGAAAGCGACGCTGTTGCAAAAAGGGCGGTGCACATGCACCGCCCTTTATTGATCACATCGGCACGCCGACCAGGCTGGTCACGCGGATGGTCTTGGTTTCCGGCACTTCGGCATGCGACAGCACCTTCAGTGTCGGCACTGCGCGGCGCAGGAAGCGCGACAGCAGCACGCGCAGCGGCGCCGGCACCAGCAGCACGGCGCTGTGGCCCATCTGCTCCTGCTGGTGGGCAGCGTGCGCCGCCTGCTGGGCGATGGTGTCGGCCAGGCCCGGTTCGATGCCGGTGCCGTCGCCGCCGGCGCCCATCGCCTGCATCAACAGACGCTCGAGGCGGTTGTCCAGGGTCATCACCGGCAGTTCGTTCTCTCCCGGGAACAGCTGCTGGACGATGGCGCGGCCCAGGGCGACGCGCACCACGGCGGTCAGTTCGCCCGGATCCTGGGTCATGGTCGAGTGCTCCGACAGCGCTTCGATGATCGACCGCATGTCGCGGATGTGCACGCCTTCCGACAGCAGGTTCTGCAGCACTTTCTGCAGGGTCGACAGCGAGACGACTTTCGGCACCAGGTCTTCCACCAGCTTCGGGGTTTCCTTGCCCAGGTGGTCGAGCAGCGCCTGCACTTCCATGCGGCCCAGCAGTTCCGAGGCGTGCTGGGTGATCAGGTGGTTCAGGTGGGTCGCCACCACGGTGCCGGCGTCGACCACGGTGTAGCCCATGCTCTGCGCTTCGTCGCGCAGCGACGCTTCGATCCAGATCGCCGGCAGGCCGAAGGCCGGATCGGTGGTGACCAGGCCCGGCAGCGTGCCGCTGGCCATGCCCGGGTTGATCGCCAGGAACTGGCCGTTCAGCGCTTCGCCGCTGCCCACCTCCACGCCCTTCAGGGTGATGCGGTAGGCCGACGGTTTCAGTTCCAGGTTGTCGCGGATGTGCACCGGTGGCGCCAGGAAGCCGACTTCCTGGGCGAACTTCTTGCGGATGCCCTTGATGCGCTTGAGCAGCTCGCCGCCCTGGTTCTTGTCGACCAGCGGAATCAGGCGGTAGCCCACTTCCAGGCCCAGGGTGTCGACCGGCATCACGTCCTGCCAGGTCGCTTCTTCGTTCTCGGCAGGGGCCTGGGTGGCCGCCTGCGCCGCCGCCTCGGTGGCCGCCGCCGCTTCCTGGGCCGGCTTGTCCTTGGCTTTCTTCGAGATGAAGTAGCCGCCGGCCGCCAGCGAACCGCCCAGCAGCAGGAACACCAGGTTCGGCATGCCCGGGATCAGCCCCAGGCCGCCGATGATGGCGGCGGTGATGTACAGGGCTTCCGGACGCTTGAGCAGCTGGTTGGTCAGCTGCGAGCTGACGTCTTCGTCGTTGGCCACGCGCGACACCACCATACCGGCCGCGATCGAGATGATCAGCGAAGGAATCTGGGCCACCAGGCCGTCACCGATGGCCAGCAGGGTATAGACCTTGGTCGCTTCGCCGAAGGCCAGGTCGTGCATCACCACACCGACGATCAGGCCGCCGATGATGTTGATGATGGTAATCATGATGCCGGCGACGGCGTCGCCCTTCACGTACTTCGAGGCGCCGTCCATCGCGCCATAGAATTCGGCTTCCTGCGCCACTTCCGAGCGGCGCTTGCGCGCTTCCGCTTCGCCGATCAGGCCGGCGTTCAGGTCGGCGTCGATCGCCATCTGCTTGCCCGGCATCGCGTCCAGGGCGAAGCGCGCGCCGACTTCGGCGATACGGCCGGCGCCCTTGGTGACGACGCTGAAGTTGATGATGGTGAGGATGATGAAGACGACGATACCGACGGTATAGTTACCGCCGATCAGGAAGTGGCCGAAGGCCTCGATGACCTTGCCGGCAGCGGCGCCGCCGGTGTGGCCTTCGGTCAGGACGATACGGGTCGACGCCACGTTCAACGCCAGGCGCAGCATGGTCGAGACCAGCAGGATCGCCGGGAACGCCAGGAAGTCGAGCGGCTTGACCGTGTACAGCGCGGTCAGGAGCACGATGATCGACAGCGCGATATTAAAGCTGAAGAACACGTCGAGCACGAACGCCGGCAGCGGCAGGATCATCATCGCGAGCAGCATGATGATCAGGAGCGGCGCCGCCGCGGCGCCGCCGCGGCCTGCAAGTCCACTCATCCAGCCAGGCAGTTTCATGCTATTTGCCATTCAGTTCGCTCCGTCTCTAATCTTCGTCAAGTTTCGTTGGCATCGGGCCGCGGCTTCGGTGCCGAAGCGGCGGGGTTCAGCGGGTCCAGCTCGTCAGGCACTTTCAACTTCTTGGGGCGATCCGGATAGTCGCCCTCGCCTTTCTTGTAGGCGCGTAGCTGGTAGACATAGGCCAGCACTTCCGCCACTGCCGAGTACAGCTTTTCCGGGATTTCCTCGTCGATGTCCACGTGCTGGTACAGCGCACGGGCCAGCGGGGGGGCTTCCAGCATCGCCACCTTGTGCTCCGCGCCCAGTTCGCGGATCTTGGCGGCAATGTCGTCGATACCCTTCGCCACCACCATCGGCGCGCCGCGTTGACCCTCGGCATACTTCAGCGCCACTGCGTAATGGGTCGGGTTGGTCACGATCACATCAGCAGTAGGGACATTTTGCATCATCCGGCCCCGGGCCATTTCGCGCTGCATCTGGCGAATCTTCCCTTTAATCTGAGGATTGCCGTCCGATTCCTTCGATTCCTGGATCATTTCCTGGCGCGTCATTTTCAATTTGTTATTCCAGTGCCAGATCTGATACGGGCCGTCGATCAGGGCGATCACGCCCAGCGCGCCGACGATGAACAGGAAGGATCTGGCGATCATGCCCAGCGCGTGGGCGCTGCTTTCGTTGAGCGGCTCGACCGCCAGCCCCAGCATCGCTTCCTTCTGGCCGCTGATCACGATATATGCCACGATGCCGACCACGATGGTCTTGGCGATCGCCTTCACCAGCTCGACCAGGGCATTCTTGGAAAACATATTGCCGATGCCCTTGAGCGGGTTCAGCTTCATGATGTTCGGCATGAACGCCTTGCTGGAAAACAGCCAGCCGCCGATCAGCAGCGGCGAGACCAGGGCGATCAGCATGATGGCGCCGGCAATCGGCAGGCAGGCCAGCATCACGGCCACGATGTCGTTAAACACGCGCTCGATCAGGATGGCGGGGTTGTAAACCTGCTCACGGTCCAGGCTGAGACCCGATTTCAGGGCACGGCCCAGGGTTTCCACCAGCATCCCGCCGAACGCCCACAGGCAGGCGCCGGCGGTCATCAGGACCGCGAAGGTGGCCAGTTCGCGCGAGCGCGGAACGTCGCCTTCCTCGCGCGCCTTCTCGATTCTTCTGGGACTTGCGTCTTCTGTCTTTTCTGCGTCGCTATCTTCCGACATCGCCGTCCCCCTTCCGTGCACCGTGAAAAGCGCTGTTATACCGCATGGCTACGCCAGGCGACGCATGACCCATGCGAGCGCGAACAGGATTATCGCCGGGATTGCCGTAAAGCTACAAAAAGAACAGGAAGGGGATTGCGGCGCTGTTCGCCGCTCGAGCGCCGGGGCCGGCGCCTGCGGCCTTACATGCGGCGGCGCACGAAGGCGGTGACGGGCGCTTCGCGCTGGATCTCGGCCAGGCCGTTGGCGCCGTTGGCGGCGTTGTGGGATGCGTTGCGAATGGCGACGATGGCGGGGGCGCCCAGCGGAGCGGCCTGCTTGGCCAGCACCGGCGTCGGCATCTGCACCTGCGCCACCGTGGTCGGCACCAGCGGCGCGACGCTGGCGCGTTCCAGCGCCATGGCGGCGGACGGCAGCGCCTGGCGCCGGCGCGCATGCCAGGCCATCGCTACCAGGCCATACACGGCCAGGTACAGCAGGAAGCTGGCCACGGCGCCCTGCACCAGCACGTCCGGCGCGGACGGATGGTTCACGGCCAGCAAGGCCGGCACCAGCGCGATGCTCCACGACACCGGCGACACGCAGGCGTTGCGCAGCGGCGCCGGCAGGCGGCGCAGGTAGCGCGCCGTGATCGCGGTCTTGACCAGGCTGTGCAGGTGCCAGCTGTCCGGCAGGCCCGGATGGCGGCGGCACCACAGGCGGCGCGCGATGGTGAACACGGTCTCGAACACCGGATAGGCGCAGGCCAGCAGCGGCGCCCAGGCCGACACCGACGGATTGCGGTAGACCAGCATCACCGACAGCCAGGCCAGCAGGAAGCCGAGCAGGTAGGCGCCGCCGTCCCCGAGGAACAGCTTGCCGTAAGGGAAATTAACCAGGAAAAAGCCAGCAGTGACGGCGCAGATCGCGAAGCACAGCTGGGCCAGGTGCACGTCGCCCACGTTCTGCGCGATCAGGCCCAGCGCACCGAAGCCGATGATCACGGTGCCGCTGGCCAGGCCGTTGAAACCGTCGATGATGTTGACGGCATTGGCCACGCCGCCCACGGCGAAGGCGGTAAACAAGACGGAGAACGGGAGCCAGGCCAGCAGCGCGTCGAGCGGCGCCAGGCCGGTGTGATCGAGGGTGACGCCGGTCAGGAACCAGCACACCGCCCCGCTGGCCATGGTGGCCAGCAGGCGTGCGCGCACCGAGACGTTGCGGGTCAGGTCTTCGGCCAGGCCGAACACGAAGGCCGGCAAGGCGGCCAGCAGCACCGGCAACAGGAGTTCCTGCTGCGGAGCCGGCATGAAGCACAGGCACAGCCACAGGCCGGTCATGATGGCGGCGCCGCCGATACGCGGCGTCGGGGTGATGTGGAATTTCTGCACGCCGCGGGTGGCGTCGAGCGAGTAGCGGCCGTGCCAGCGCGTGGTGAGCACGAGCAGCAGCGAACAGATCAGCGATGTGGCAAAGCCGATTTCGAGGCCGGCTAATGGCAGGTTAATAATACTCATAGAACCACTTTGTTAACTCGTCAATTCTATCGCATTTCTTTTGAGCCAACGGCCAATCGTGCACCGCACCAAATCCGATTATGGAATTGAAAGAATTTCAATACTGCCTTTCGCAAGCCCTTGATTGTGCAGGAACAATTCGACAATTCTAGAGAGATTGCGATCTCACAATCAATTGTTCAGAAACTTCTCCTACTATTTCTGCACAATTTGTTACATCTTTCTCCAGTGGAATTTGGAGAGATTTCACCTGATTCGGGTAGAAAGAGACGCTGATGCATTTCGTTAAAAGATTGCAGCCGTACATATACAGCATCGCCCTATGCATGAGCGCACTCTATGCCCCGGCGCTGGCCCAGACGGCGCCCTCGCCCGAGCTGCTCGAGGCCAGGGCGCGGCTGCTGGAAGCTGAAACGCGCCAGGCGCTGGCCGAAGCCGAGCGCGCCGAACTGCTGGCGCGGCTGCCGCCGGCGCAAGCCAGGCCGCTCGCCGGCGCCGTCGACACGCGCCAGTTCGGCGCCGCCGGCCTGGCGCGCGCCTTCGACCTGGCGCTGGAACTGGCGAGCGAACTGTGCGCGGTGCTGCCACAGGACCGGCGCGTGGTGCTGTACGACCCGGCCGCGGCGCAAGGAGCCGTGGCGGCGCGCACGGTCGACGCCGCGCTGGGACGCATGAGCGAAGAGCTGGCGCTGCGCAACCGCGAACTGGCGCGCACTATCGAACGCCATACGCCGGCGGCGCGCACCGGCAGCCTGGCGCCGGCGCTGGCCTGGCTTACCGCCCCGACCGTGCTGCTGCGCGCCGGCGCGGATGTCGCCGCCCTGTTCAAGCGCGACGCCACGCTGCCGGCATCGCCTACGGCGACGCTGCGCAGGCCCTGTTCGCCAGCGCCATGGCGCGCAACTGCCCGGGTCGCCTGGCCGGCCTGGGCGACGGCTATATGGGCGAACTCGATCTCGAGCGCCACGCCCGTCTGCTGGAACGGGTGCGCCTGCTGGGCGAACAGCGCGGCGTGCTGGCGGCGCACGTGGCCGCGCTGCAGGCGCTGGCCGATGGCGCCAAGGGCGAGCTGAAAAAGGAACTGGCGGCAGTGGCGAGCGGCGCCAACGCGCAACTGAAGGCGGCCGACGCCTTCCACGAATCGCTGCGCGCCGGCGAAGCGAGCGACAAGAGTCCGCTGTTCACGGCGGCGCGCTACCTCGGCCTGGCCGAACGCAGCGCCGGCGCGCTGGTGCTGGACGTCGACCTGCGCCTGGAAGGCCTGACGCTGGTGCGCGACAACTTGTTCACCGGCGAGCGCCTGCACCTGTCCGGCGTGGCCCTGCTGTGGTACCGGCTGCACGAGCCGGACGGGCGCCTGCTGCGCGCCGACGCCCTGCGCCGCGTCAGCCGCCCGGTCGAGGTCGACCTGCGCGGGCGGCCCGACGGCCAGTTCTGGAGCGATCCGCGCTAAGGCTGAGCCGACTTCAGGCTTCCGGGCGCCTGAACGTCTGCTCGATCGCGCCGAACAGCGATTTGCCGGCTTCGTCCAGCATCTCGATGCGCACCATGTCGCCGAAGCGCATGAACGGCGTGACCGCCGCCCCGCCCTCGATCGTCTCGAGCCAGCGCTGCTCGGCGATGCTGGCGTAGCCCGGCGTCCTGCGCCGTCCGGCGCGGTTGGACACCACGCCCGAGCCGACAATGGTGCCGGCGCCGATGGCGCGGGTGCGGCACAAAGTGGCCAGCAGCTGCGCAAAGCCGAACGCCATGTCCTCCCCCGCTTCCAGCTGACCGACGCCGTTGCCGTTCGAGGTCACGCGCAGCGGCAGGTCGGCCTTGCCGCCGCGCCAGGATGCGCCCAGTTCGTCCGGGGTGACGGCCACCGGAGCGAAGGCGGTGGCCGGCTGTGCCGCCAGCCAGTCCCAGCCACTACCGGTGATCCCGGGCGCCAGGTTGCGCAAGCTAATGTCGTTGCACAGCAACAGCAGGCGGATCTGGCCGTGGGCCGCGTCCGGCGTCGCCCCGGCCGCGATATCGCCGGTGAGCACCGCCACGCCGGGA
The DNA here is from genome assembly GCF_030411955.1 of Massilia sp. YIM B02443. GTDB lineage: Bacteria > Pseudomonadota > Gammaproteobacteria > Burkholderiales > Burkholderiaceae_D > Telluria. Next base: position 383,783 of record NZ_JASNRA010000001.1, on the reverse strand, counting down.
CCGAAATCGACGCCCCACTCCTCGCGCGCCAGCACGATGTCCTGCAGCGGACCGAGAAAACCGTCGGCGGCGCGTTCGCGCAGCGGCGGCTCGTCGCGCCAGGCGGACGGCAGCTCGGCGCCATTGGCGCGCGCTTCCAGCTCGGGATGGTTCAGATAGGTGACGCCCTGCACGTGGCGCGCCGCGCGCGGCAGCGGGGCCAGGCAGCGCGCCGGATCGAAGTCGAACGGCCGGCGCGCCTGGCCCTCGTGCCTGCCTTCGTTGAGCAGGCGGTACAGGGCGTCGAGTTGTGGGGCGATGAAGGCCCAGTCGTCGAGCGCCGCGCGCAGGGTGGGCGCGATGGCGTCGGCCAGGTGGGCGGTTTTCAGGTCACGCGACACCACGGCCAGCTGGCCGTCGCGGGTGCCGTCGTCGAGGGTGGCGAGTTTCATGAGGCGGGTCTAAAAGGATGACCCGCCATTCTACGATCCGGCTCAGTACTTGACCACAATGCCCAGGCCGAGGCTGCGCTGGAAGTAGTTGTAGTCGATCATGCTCTGGCCATATCCGGAGAAAGCGTTCACGTAGCCCTTGACCGGGCCGGCCAGCGGGAACGCCCAGCCGACCTGGACCGCGCCCTTGTCGGTGCTGAAGTTACGGCGCACCAGGGCGTTGATTTCATGGCCGCCAGCCAGGCGGTAATTGCCTTCCAGCTCGAAGCGGCCCATGTAGTCGATGATGTCCGGGTTGTTGTCGTCTTCCAGCGATTCATTGACCCGTTTCCACAACCTGCCGGTCATGGTCAGCGGACCGCGCTCCAGGCCGACCTGGGCGTAGAACCGGTTCCAGCTGCGCGATAGGGTCGACGACTGGCCGTTCGACTGGTGCACGAAGCCCAGGTTCAGGAACTTGACGTTGGTGCCCAGCACGGCGAAATTCAACGGCATGGTCGCCATGATTTCGGGCTGGTAATTGGTTTCGCGGAACGGGCTGGACGCTTCGTGGTTGGCGGCTTGCCAGAAGCTGTTCTGGGTATAGCCGAACCAGACGTCGACCGGCTGCTCGAACAGGGTCTCGATCAGCTTCATCTTGAAGCTGAGCTGGAATTCCAGCTCGGCCTTCGACAGGCCCTCGTTGTCGTCGAAGCCGTCGAAGAATTCGCGGTACGGTGCTTCGTTCGGACGATGGGTGCGGGTGGCGATCAGGTAGCTCGGGCGGTGCGGCCGGAACTTGAACACGCCGCGCTTGTCGCGCGGATCGAGTTCCCAGTGGCTGCTCAGCGTGTATTCGGCGGCGGCCTGCACCGTCGGATCGACCGAGGCGGTATGGTCGATGGCGCTGTTGCGCGGCGCGTCGAAGGCGCTGCCGGCGGACGGATTGGTGGTCGGCACGGCCGGCACCGCGGCCGGAGCGGCGGGCGCAGCGGCCACGACCGCCGAGGCGGCGCCCGGGTCGGTGGCGGCAGCGGTGGTCGCGGCGGTGCCGGCGGCCTGGGCGGCGACGCGGTCGAAGCAGGCCAGGCGCTGGACGTTGTCCAGCAGCGGGGTGCAGTCGGCCAGCGATTGCGGGGCTTGCGGGGCGGTCTGGGCCAGTGCCGGCAGGGCCAGCAGCAGTGGAATCAGGGTCAGGCAGTGCGGGAGTCTCGGGCGATTGAGGTGCATGGTTGTTGTTCTAAAAAGCGTTCATGCGGCGGCCGGTACCCGGCGCCGTCGCCACGGAGTGTCGCGGAAAATTGTTATTGATGGCGCACGTATTGCAAATACGCATGTTGAGCTTGCTCAAACGTGCGCCATTGACTTCATGGATGTTGCAGGCGGACTGCAGAAGACGGATGTCAGCCCGGCACCAGCAGGTCGAGCTGCTCGCGCTCCAGGAAGCACCATTCGCCCTCTTTCAGGCCAAGCGACGCCAGCGTCAGGCCGCCAATCTGGGAACGGTGCAGCGCGCTGCAATGGTTGTCGGCGGCGGCCAGCATGCGCTTGACCTGGTGGTATTTGCCCTGCTCCAGCACGATCTCGAGCTGGTGTTCGCCGCGCTGTAGGCACGAAATCGCCTTCAGGGGCGCCGGTTCGTCGTGCAGCTGCACACCGCTCAGGAGTTTCTGCACCAGCGCCTCGGTCACCGGCTCGGCGGTGGTGGCCTGGTAGACCTTGGGGACGTGGCGCTTGGGCGACGATTGGGCGTGGATGAAGGGGCCGTCGTCCGACATCAAGAGCAGGCCGGTGGTATCGTGGTCGAGGCGGCCGACCGGCTGCACTTCGCGCCAGCTGAACTGCTCGGGCAGCAGGGTCAGTACGCCGGGGTGGTGGCTGGGCTTGCGCGAGCATTCGAAATTGGCCGGCTTGTACAGCGCGATGTACACGTGCTCGCGGTAGCGCCATTCCTCGTCGAACACCGTCAATACCAGGTCGCCGGTGTCGAACGTGGCCTTGTAGTTGTCTTCGATGGCGCCGTTGACGGCGACGTCGCCGTCCTCGATCAGGGCGCGGCAGTATTTGCGGGTGCCGAAACCCTGCGATTGCAGGATACGGTCCAGGGATAATTTACTCATGGGCCGAGACTGTATCAGAAGGGCCGGTTCGGTGAAAGTCGCGGGTTTACCCATCAAAACTGTTGGGATCGCAGCCATGCGCTCGTTTGCGCAGCGTCAAACCTCACTGGTTTCCGATTGATAGACTTCAACACATTAGGAATCCGCCTAACCGAACAGCGAATTCCTTACTAAATAGTAAGACACCGGGTAAGACAGCGAGTAAGACACCGCGTAAGCCATCCGCTTAGCCAGAGAACAGGAAATACCGTGAACGATCATCTCGATACTGCAAATGGAAAGCCCCTCGATCTGGATGCGTTGTGCGCGCGCCAGCGTCTCGCCAAGGACCATGCGGCATTGTTCCCGACCCGGCTGGCGCTGGCGCGCTGGCGCGGCGGCTCAATCCCGTCGGCGCCGGCGCCGCAATGCGAACCGCAGCCGCGACGCAGCGCCTGGTTCGACCGCATCCAGCGCGAGCACCAGATGTGGCTCGAGTGCGGCGGCTTCGCGCAGCACGAAGAACTGCCGCCGCTGCGCCAGCCGACCATGTGGCAGCCGCCGATGGCGGCGCCGGTACCGGACTCGGCGCCGCTGTGCGCGCCTGACGCCCAGCCGCGTCCGGCCGCGGATGGCGACGTCCAGCAGTGCGGCGCCTGCAACTGAGATCACGGCCGGCGTCCGACCGACGCCGCCACGAATGAAAAGGACGCTGCCAAATGAAAACGACGGCCGAGGCCGTCGTTTTCGTTCCCGCTGGAGGGTACCGTCCGGGGAATGCACAACTGTGAGGAATGGAATTCTCTCGAAAGCCGCACCGCGGTGCGGCGGCTAGCGTTTCCCGTCCGGGCCTGCGGGGACTTGCCCCGCGTGGCCGCTGCGGCAGCGGCTACGGTGTTCACTATAGTCTACTGTCTGCATAGTTCAAGACCTGGTTCAAGAAAACCTGGAAAATAATTGCTGGGCAATGTCGCACAGACCAAGCTTACGCCATATAAGCGTCTTCAGCGCAAGGTGGGCACCGCGCCGTGATAGGCCGCCTTGACCGCGCTCTCGCCCACCGCGGCGCCGAATTTCTTCAGCACCCGTTCCGGCAGATTTTCGTGCGCCGTATAGTCGACGATGTCCTCGGCCTTGACGATGTCGCGCGCTACCGTGTCCACGGTGCCGAAGGCGTCGGCCAGGCCCATGTCGACCGCCCTGGCGCCGGTCCAGTACAGGCCGGAGAAGGTTTCCGGAGTTTCCTTCAGGCGCTTGCCGCGGCCGGCGCGCACCACCGCGATGAATTGCTGGTGGATCTCGTTGAGCATCGCCTGGGCGTGCTGCTTGTGCTTGTCGGATTGCGGGCTGAACGGGTCAAGAAAACCCTTGTTCTCGCCGGCCGTCATCAGGCGCCGCTCGATGCCCAGCTTTTCCATGGTGCCGGTGAAGCCGAAGCTGTCCATCAGCACCCCGACCGAGCCGACGATCGAAGCCTTGTTGACGTAGATGCGGTCGGCCGCCGACGCGATGTAGTAGCCGCCCGAGGCGCAGATCTCGTCCACCACCACGTACAGCGGCTTGTCCGGATAGCCGCGCTTGAGGCGCTGGATTTCGTCGACGATGATGCCGGCCTGCACCGGGCTGCCGCCGGGGCTGTCGATGCGCAGCACCACCGCCGCCGAGCCGGGGTCCGAGAACGCCTTGTTCAGCGACGGGATCACGGTATCGGCCGCGCCGCTGCCTTCTGCTTCGATCTCGCCGTTAATTTCGATCAGCGCCGTGTGACGGCCCAGGTTTTCGGAGTCGGTGCTGGCGAAGTTGAAGTCGTAATAGGCCCACAGCGCCAGCAGCGCCACGGTCAGGAAACTGAGTTTGAAGAAAATGCTCCAGCGGCGCGCGGCGCGCCGCTCCTGGACGGTGGCGAACACCAGTTTTTCGAGGGTTTCGCGTTCCCAGTTGCTCACCGTCGGGTTGGACGCGAGGCGGTGCTCGGATGGATGATCGCCAGGATGGTCAATGCCGGTATGGTCACTCATAAAGTCCGTGGATGGTCAAAAGCGACGGACGCTCATTTCCGGCAAATTGGCTGGAACTGTCCGTCAGGCACCCAGTATATCCTGCCCTCGGTTTCGTGCACGGCGATCGGATGCAGGCGCCCGCCGCGGCACGGACCGCCGGTGCAGCGGCCGCTTTCGGGCGCGTAGACGGCGCCATGGGTGGCGCACATCAGGGTCGTGCCGCTGGACTCGAAAAAATGCCCCTCCTTCCAATCGAGCTCGACCGGAACGTGGGCGCAGCGGTTCAGGTAGCCATACGCTTTTCCCTGGTAGCGCACCACGAAGCCGGTCGCGGCCTGGCCGAAGGCGCGCACGGGAAACCGCACGCCCTTGCCGCCATCCTGCAAGTCGCCGCCATCGCACACGAACAGGCCCGCTTCTGCATTCATCGAGGAATACGCATCAGGCGTTTTCGAGCAGCCAGGCATGCAGCTCGGGGATCGAACGGGCCGAAAACAGCGGTCGGCAGGCTTGCAGCTGCGCCACCGGATGCGCGCCGAACTCGACCGCTACGCCATGGGCGCCGGCATTGTTGGCCATCATCAGGTCGTGGGTGGTGTCGCCGATCATGACGGTGCGGCGCAAGTCCTGGCCGAGCTCGCGGGTCAGCTCCTGCAGCATGGCCGGATGGGGCTTGGAGAATGTCTCATCGGCACAACGGGTAGCGTCGAAGGTCGACAGCAGGCCGGTCGCGTTCAGCGCCCGGTTGAGGCCGACCCGGCTCTTGCCGGTGGCCACCGCCAGGAAATAGCCCTCTCCGGCAAGATCGGCCAACATCTCGCGAACGCCGTTGAACAGCACCAGTTCATGATCCTTGGTCAGGAAGTGATAGCGGTAGCGTTCGACCATGCGCGGATACATGCTCGGGGCGATATCGGGCATCACCGCCTGCATCGCTTCCGACAGGCCGAGGCCGATGACGTGCGCCGCCGAGGCGTCGCTCGGCACCGGCAGGCTCAGGTCGCGCGCCGCCGACTGGATGCAGCGCACGATGGCGGCAGTGCTGTCCATTAGCGTGCCGTCCCAGTCGAACACGATCAGGTCAAATTGTTTTCTTGGCATTATCTAACGGCGGTCGTGCCGCCGGTCCCCTATTATTGAATGGTCACGCGAGCATCGCTTACGCGACAAGTGGCCCTACGTCGGGCGCCCCTACGCCGGGCGCCCCTACGCCGGGCGCCCCAAGCTTACCAAGAATCGCTCGCATTCGGCCGGCATCGGCGCCCGCAAGGTCATCCGCTCGCCGCTGTCCGGATGGGTGAACGTGATCTGGTGCGCATGCAGGAACATGCGCTTGAGCGCGCCACGACCCTCGCCCGCCTTCTGCAACTGCTTGTTGAGCGGGAAGTCGCCGTATTTCTCGTCGCCCAGGATCGGGAAGCCGCTGGATGCCAGGTGCACCCGGATCTGGTGTGTGCGGCCGGTCTTCAGCTCGGCTTCGAGCAGGGCGAAGTCTTGCCACTTGCGCAACAAGTTGAAAATGGTGTGCGCTTCCTGGCCGCCGGCCTGCACCACCACCCGCTTTTCGCCATCGGCAGTCGTGTATTTATGCAGCGGCAGTTTCACGTGCTGGCGCTTGTTGTGCCAGTCGCCGTGGACGGCCGCGAAATAGCGCTTGTCGGTGGTGCCGTCGCGCATCTGGTCGTGCAGGTTGGTCAGTGCGCTGCGTTTCTTGCCGATCAGCAGCAGGCCGGACGTCTCGCGGTCGAGCCGGTGCACCAGTTCCAGGAACTTGGCCTGCGGCCGCGCGGCGCGCAGTTGCTCGATTACGCCATACGACACGCCCGAGCCGCCATGCACGGCGACGCCGGCCGGCTTGTTGATGACCAGCAGGTGCGCATCCTCGAACACGACCTCGAATTCGGCACCCGGGGCTGCCTGCTGTGTTGTTTTTTCGGCAATCCGAATCGGCGGGATGCGCACCAGGTCGCCGGCGGCGAGCCGGTACAACTGGTCGATGCGTCCCTTGTTGACGCGCACCTCGCCCGAACGCAGGATGCGGTAGATATGGCTCTTCGGCACACCTTTACATACGCGCAACAGATAATTATCAATGCGCTGGCCGGCTTCTTCTTCGTCAATTGTGACGAACTGCGCCTGCAATGCCTGTGGGGATGAAGGGGGAAGCCCATCATTTTGCTTTGCCATTCTCTCTGTCTTCCCAGAAATTCTCTCTAAGTCCTTCATTTTGAATATATAATCGACAGGCGGCGGTCAAACCTCTGCTGGTGTAAGAATTAAAACGATATTTTACACAGGGGCGCGCTCCATCGGCCCCGCCGGAGTGCAAATTCGATGGAGAAAAACGTGTACGCACATCCTTGCGCGAATCAGGGTTGCACCTGCAGTTGTAATCGGGTTGCGCGCAATGATGCAGGATTGGATTGTTTGGATTCGTAAGGATAAGTACCGGCAAGCATGTTCATAAGACTGCTCGCCGGTTGATGGTGTCGATAACGCTTGTCGGTTTCGTCCGACCTGATGCAGGACCATCCTGAAGACCTGAAGCAAGGCTGTCTGATCGCCTCCAGGTCCTGGATGTTCGCTGGCATCGGCCGGATTAGTTGTTGCACACCCCCTCGCTCCGCTGTGCCAACCCCAACGTGGTGGCAGGCGGCCAGTGCAGGTCGCGGCGTGCATGGCAATGACGTTCGGCCCCATTTGCGCCCCGTGGCGGCAGCGACGCTTTCGCGTCGCCGTGCCGCACGCCCGGGCATACCCCCTCCTTCGCTCCCTTCCCCGCGTACATCCCTGTAGCTGCGCCGCCCGCAAGGGCGGCCATCACACGGCCCACGGGTCGCGGAGTTTATAAAAATGAAACGTATGTTGTTTAACGCTACGCAGCAAGAGGAGCTGCGCGTAGCGATTGTCGACGGCCAGAAACTGATCGACATCGATATCGAGACCGCCGGTCGCGAGCAACGCAAGTCGAATATCTACAAGGGTGTCATCACCCGCATCGAACCCTCCCTCGAAGCCTGCTTCGTCTCCTACGGCGAAGACCGCCACGGATTCCTCCCCTTCAAAGAAGTCGCCCGCTCGTATTTCCGTGACGGCGTCGACGTGCGCAACTGCACCATCAAGGAAGCGCTGCGCGAAGGCCAGGAAATCATGGTCCAGGTCGAGAAAGAGGAACGCGGCAACAAGGGCGCGGCCCTGACCTCGTTCATCTCGCTGGCCGGCCGCTACCTGGTCTTGATGCCGAACAATCCGCGCGGCGGCGGCGTGTCGCGCCGGGTCGAAGGCGAAGAACGCCAGGAACTGCGCGAAACCATGGACAAGCTCGACCTGCCGCAAGGCATGTCGGTGATCGCCCGCACCGCCGGCATCGGCCGTACCGTCGAAGAACTGCAGTGGGACTTGAACTACCTGATGCAGCTGTGGCGCGCGATCGAAGGCGCCGGCAAGTCGGCCGCCGGCGCCTTCCTGATCTACCAGGAATCGTCGCTCGTGATCCGCGCCATCCGCGATTACTTCCAGCCCGACATCGGCGAAGTCCTGATCGACACCGACGAGATCTACGACCAGGCCCAGCAGTTCATGAGCCACGTGATGCCCGACATGGCGCACCGCGTGAAGCGCTACAGCGACGACGTGCCGCTGTTCTCGCGTTTCCAGATCGAACACCAGATCGAAACCGCCTACGCGCGCACCGTGCCGCTGCCATCGGGCGGCGCGATCGTGATCGACCACACCGAAGCGCTGGTGTCGATCGACGTCAACTCGGCGCGCGCCACGCGCGGCTCGGACATCGAGACCACCGCCTTCAACACCAACTGCGAAGCGGCCGACGAAGTGGCCCGCCAACTGCGCCTGCGCGACCTGGGCGGCCTGATCGTGATCGACTTCATCGACATGGAAGTGGCCAAGAACCAGCGCGAAGTCGAGCAGCGCCTGAAGGACGCCCTGCACCATGACCGCGCCCGCGTCCAGATGGGCAAGATTTCCCGCTTCGGCCTGATGGAACTGTCGCGCCAGCGCCTGCGTCCGTCGCTGTCGGAAGGCTCGCACGTGACCTGCCCGCGCTGCTCGGGCACCGGTCACATCCGCGATACCGAATCCTCGGCCCTGCAAGTCCTGCGCATCATCCAGGAAGAGGCGATGAAGGAAAACTCGGCCGCGATCCACGTGCAGGTGCCGGTCGACGTCGCAGCGTTCCTGCTGAATGAAAAGCGCGGCGAAGTGCTCAAGATCGAGAACCGCCACCGCATCACCGTGATCCTGATCCCGAACAAGCATCTGGACACCCCGCACTACAAGCTCGAGCGCATCAAGCACGACGATCCGCGCCTGGAAGACGCCCACGCCAGCTACACCATGGCGGAATCGGCCGACACCGACATGGCGTACGCCAAGCGCCAGAAGGAAGAACAGAAACCGCGCCAGGAAGCCGTGGTCAAGACCATCACCCCGGCCCAGCCGGCCCCGATGGTGGACCGCAGCGAAGCGGCCAAGGCCAAGCCGGTCGAAGCCGTCGCTCCTGCAGCGGCCGCGCCGGCACCGGCCCCGGCGCCGAAGGGCTTCTTCGCCCGCCTGCGCGACTTCTTCATGGGTGCACCGGAAGAAGCGGCGCCGGCTCCGGCACCGGTCGTGACTGAAAAGCCGGCCGCTCCTGCCGCTGCAGAACGCAATGGCCGCGGCCAGCGCAACGGCCGTGGCGGTCAGAATGGCCAGAACGGCCGTGGTCCTAAACAAGGCAACCGCGAAGGCAACCGCGAAGGCGGCCGCGAGCGTGAAGAACGTGAACCCGTCGCCAAGACCGCGCTGACCGAGGACGTCGCCAAGGCGCCGGAAAGCGAAGGCCGTCCGCCGCGCCAGCCGCGTCCGCCACGCCAGCCGCGTGAAGGCCGCGAGCCGCGCGAGCAGGCCGAGGCCGCACCGCGCGTCGAAGGCGGCGAGCGTCCGGAACGTGCCGAACGTGGCGAGCGCAAGGAACGCCAGCCGCGCCAGCCGCGCGAGCGCACCGAACGCCATGAGCGCACCACGCAGGCGATCGAAGCCAAGCTGGACGAAGTCAACGTCACCCAGACGGTGGCCAGCGCCACCGTCGCCGTGACCACCAGCGGTCCGGAAGGCACCCAGGAAGTCGTGCAGCAAGTCGTCAAGTCGGTCACCACGATCGGCCCGAACGGTGAAGAAAGCGAGGCCGAGGGCGACGAGCCGCGCCGCCGCCGCCGCCGCGGCGGCCGCAACCGCAACCGCCGCGACCGCGACGGTGTGGAAGGCGTCGACGCGATCGACGGTAACGAGGAAGCTTCGGCGTTCGCCCCGGCATTTACGCCGGTTGCGGATGAGGAAGCTGCGAAAGTCGCTGCCGCCGCCAAAGCCGGCAAGGCCAAGCCGGCGCGCCACGCCGACGCGAAGGGCGAGCCGGGCCCATGGCCGTTCCCGACCGCGGCGTCGATGGCTGCCGCTGTTCCAGCACCTGCGCCAGCCGCGCCGGCAGCGGACAACGTGTTCCAAGGCATGTTCCCGACTGCTGCGTCGATCGCCGCTGCGCGTGCTGCAGAGCAAGCTGCTGCACCTGCACCTGTTGCTGCACCTGCTGCTGCAGCGGTCGTCGCCGAACCGGCGCCGGTCGCCGCCGCGCCAGTCGAGCAAGCTGCTCCGCTAGCCCAGGCTGCCGAAATCCAGCCGGCTCCGGTTGTCGAAGCTGCACGGGTGGTGGAACCTGTTGCCGCCGTCGCTGTGGAACCGGCTCCGGCAGCAGCGCCAGCCGTGTCGGCTGCGCCAGCACCTGCTCCGGCTCCTGCTCCGGCTCCTGCTCCTGCCCCTGCTCCTGCCGCTGTCGAAGCGCCTGCCGACCTGAGCGACATGCTGTCCAAGGCCGGTCTGCAACTGGCCTCGACCGATCCGGAAAAGCTGGCTGCGGCGCGTGAAGCCGCAGCCCAGGTGGTCACCCCACGCCGCGTCGGCCGTGCCCGCAAGCCGGTCGCAGCGCCGGTGGACGAGCCGCTGATCCAGGTGGATACCCGCCAGTAACAGCAGCGCAGGTCCGCAAATGCGCCCGGCAGCACGCCGGGCGCAAGTTGTCTCCAAAAGGAAGCCGCCGGCTTCCTTTTTTGTTCTTCACCGGCAGCCGAACAGCGCCCGTGCTATCGTAACGAAATGTCCGAAAAAATCATCCCGATCAACGACTTGCGCTCGCCGGCAATGAAAATTCCGGCAACCCTGGCGGCGCCCACCGGCCTGCTCAGCGACGCGCTCGGCCGTCCCTTGCACGACCTGCGCATTTCCGTCACCGACCGCTGCAATTTCCGTTGCGTGTATTGCATGCCGAAGGAAGTGTTCGACAAGGACTACCAATACCTGCCGCACGGCGACCTGCTGTCGTTCGAGGAGATCACGCGCGTGGCGCGCCTGTTCGTGGCGCATGGCGTCGAAAAGCTGCGCCTGACCGGCGGCGAGCCGCTGCTGCGCAAGAACCTGGAGCGCCTGGTCGCCATGCTGCGCGCGCTTCCGACCCCGAGCGGCCGTCCGCTCGACCTCACGCTCACCACCAACGGTTCGATCCTGGCGCGCAAGGCGCGGGCATTGAAAGACGCCGGTCTCGATCGCGTGACGGTGTCGCTCGACGCGCTCGACGACGCCGTGTTCAAGCGCATGAACGACGTCGACTTTGCGGTGTCCGACGTGCTGCACGGGATCGACGCCGCCCACGCCGTCGGCCTGGGGCCGGTGAAGGTGAACATGGTGGTCAAGGGCGGCACCAACGACGACCAGATCCTGCCGATGGCGCGCCACTTCAAGGGCTCGCCGACCATCCTGCGCTTCATCGAATACATGGACGTTGGCGCGTCGAACGGCTGGAACATGGCCGAGGTGGTGCCGTCGGGCGACGTGGTGCGCCGCATCGCGGCCGAATTGCCGCTGGCGCCGCTCAACCCGAACTACAGCGGCGAAACCGCCACCCGCTGGCGCTACCTCGACGGCGACGGCGAAGTCGGCATGATCTCGAGCGTCACCCAGGCCTTCTGCGGCGACTGCTCGCGCCTGCGGCTGTCGACCGAGGGCAAGCTGTACACCTGCCTGTTCGCCACCCGCGGCCACGACCTGCGCGCGCTGCTGCGCGAAGGGCGCGACGACCTCGAGATCGGCAGCGCCATCGCCCAGCTGTGGCGCGGCCGCGCCGACCGTTATTCCGAGACGCGCACGGCAGATATGGCGCCAATGGAGCCCGGCGCGCGCCGGGTCGAAATGTCCTATATTGGCGGATAAAAAAACATGGATACTGGATCGATCAGCGGACTGGTGCTGGCGGGCGGCCGCGGCTCGCGCATGGGCAATGTCGACAAGGGGCTGCAGCCGTTGCGCGGCAAAACGATGGTGGAACACGTGCTGGCGCGTTTGCGCCCGCAGGTCGGGCCGCTGGCGATCAGCGCCAATCGCAACCTCGACACCTACCGCGCCTTTGGCGCCATGGTGCTGCCGGACGAATCGCCGGACGGGGTTCCTGAATACGCGGGGCCGCTGGCCGGCCTCGCCGCCGGGCTGGCCCATTGCGCCACGCCGTTCCTGCTGGCCGTGCCCTGTGACTCGCCCTTCCTGCCGCCCGACCTGGCGCAGCGCCTGCTGGCGGCGCTGCAAGACAACGACGCCGACGTCGCCTATGCCGCGACCCAGGAGCCGGGCATGCGCGTGCAGCCGCACCCGGTGTTCTGCCTGGTGCGCGCCAGCCGCCTGCCGGAACTGGCGGCCTACCTAGAAGGCGGCGGACGCCGCGTCGACGGCTGGCACCGCGAACTGAAATCGGTCGAGGTGCTGTTCGAGGACGGCGACGCCTTCCGCAATATCAATACACCGGAAGAGCTGCAGCAGATGGATGACACCGCGGCCGGCGCGCAAAGCCTGTCCCAGGTCGCCAGCTGCATCAGCGGCTACGATCCCGACGCGCTGAGCGTGCGCGACGCCCAGCGCATCATCGGGCAGTTCGTGCAGCCGGTGCGCGCGGTCGAGATGGTGGCGCTGCGCGCATCGCTGGGCCGGGTGCTGGCGCGCGATATCGTCTCGCCGATCAACGTGCCGGCCCACGACAACTCGGCGATGGACGGCTACGCCCTGCGCGGCGCCGACCTGCCGGCGGACGGCAGCGCCGGCTTCAAGGTGGTCGACACGGTGTATGCCGGCCGCCCGAGCGGCGTCATCGCCGGCCCCGGCGAATGCGTGCGCATCATGACCGGCGGCGTGATGCCGTCCGGCTGCGACACGGTGCTGCCGCAGGAGTTCGCCGACAGCGTCGGCGACGACAGCATCACCCTGCGCGCCGGCGTGATCCGCGCCGGCGACAACCGCCGCCTGGCCGGCGAAGACCTGGCCGCCGGCAGCGCGGCCCTGAAGGCAGGCCGCGTCATCCGTCCCGCCGATCTCGGCCTGGTGGCCTCGCTCGGCTTTGCCGAAGTGCCGGTGCAGCGGCGCCTGCGCGTGGCGTTCTTCTCGACCGGCGACGAGCTGCGCTCGATCGGCGAGCCGCTCGGCGAAGGCTGCGTCTACGACAGCAACCGCTACACCATCTACGGCATGCTGCAGCGCCTGGGCTGCGAGATCATCGACATGGGCATCGTGCGCGACAGCCCGCAAGCACTGGAAGACGCATTACGCACCGCCTGCGAGAACGCCGACGCCATCGTCACCTCGGGCGGCGTCTCGGTCGGCGCCGCCGACTACACCAAGCAGGTGATGGCGCAACTGGGCGACGTCACGTTCTGGAAGATCGGCATGCGCCCGGGCCGTCCGCTGGCGTTCGGACGTATCCATTCCAACGGGCGCAGCGCCTTCCTGTTCGGGCTGCCGGGCAATCCGGTGGCGGTGATGGTCTCGTTCTACTTCTTCGCGCGCGAAGCGCTGCTGCGCATGATGGGCGCCGAGGCGCCGCTGCCGCTGCTGCGCGCGCGCTCCAGCGGCGCGATCCGCAAGAAGGCGGGACGCACCGAGTACCAGCGCGGGATCGTGGCGCGTGGAGCGGATGGGGTGCCGGAAGTGCGCATTACCGGGTCGCAGGGGTCGGGTATCCTGCGCTCGATGTCGGAGGCGAATTGCATGGTTGTCTTGCATGACGAGCAGGGCAACGTCGCGGCGGGCGATATGGTTGATATTTTGCCGTTCGAAGGGCTGTTCTAACGTTCGGTGAACGCGTCGGCGGGGGACCCGCCAACCCTACCGTAGGGTTGGCGGCTATGCCGCCGACGCGTTCAACGCACGTTTGATCTGTCACATCGGTATTGGCAACCGGCTCTCTACGATGCCTGCATGGCCCGCTACCGCCGTGCCCTCGATGGCACCACCTACTTCTTCACTGTCGTCGCCTACCGCCGCCGCCCGATCCTGTGCGACGAGTCGATTCGTATCGCTCTGCGCGCGGCCTTCGAACGCGTACGTGCCCACCTGCCCTTCCGGCTCGATGCCATTGTCTTGTTACCGGATCATCTGCATTGCATCTGGACCCTGCCCGACGGCGACGTCAACTTCGCTACGCGTTGGTCGCAAATCAAACACCACGTGTCGTTTGCGTGCCGGGACTCGCACGGCGACTTCAACCTGACAACTGCCCAGCGTCGTCGGCGCGAGTCGCCCATCTGGCAACGCAAATACTGGGAACACCGGATCCGCGATGAACATGACATGGAAAAGCATGTCGATTACATTCATTACAATCCGGTCAAGCACGGATTGAGCGCCGATGCCGCAGCATGGCCGTATTCGTCATTCAAACGGTATGTGGATGCAGGAATTTATCCGGCGGATTGGGGTGGGACGGATTTGGCGCGGCAAATGATGTTGGAGTAAGGCAGAAGCCCCCGGCCAGCCGCCACATCATTCGTCCCGCTCCAACCCGTCCGGCCCCAGCATCAGCTGCGCCGCCTCGCTCGGCAAGGCTTCCACCGATTTCAGCTTGCGCGCCATCTGGCGGCTGCGCACCTCGGCGCTTTCGATGTTCTTGGCGGCCTTTTCCAGCGTCGCCTTGGTGGTAGCCAGCACGTCGCCGAACTTGGTGAACTCGGTCTTCACCGCGCCCAGCACCTGCCACACCTCGGACGAGCGCTTTTCCAGCGCTAAGGTGCGGAAACCCATCTGCAGGCTGTTGAGCAAGGCGCTCAAGGTCGACGGGCCGGCGATGGTCACGCGCAGCGTGCGCTGCAGCTCGTCGGCCAGGCCGGGGCGGCGCATCACTTCGGCATACAGCCCTTCGGTCGGCAGGAACAGGATCGCGAAGTCGGTGGTCTGCGGCGGCGAGACGTACTTGTCGCAGATGGTGCGCGCTTCATTGCGCACCGCGCGTTCCAGCTCGGCGCCGGCGCGCGCCACGCCGTCGGCGTCGCCCTCGTCGGCCGCCGCCAGCAGGCGCTCGTACTGCTCCTTCGGGAACTTGGCGTCGATCGGCAGCCACAGTGGCGCGCCGCCGTCGACCACCCCCGGCAGCCGGATCGCGAATTCGACGCGCGCATTCGACCCGGCCACGGTCTCCACGTTCTTGGCGTACTGGTCGACCGTGAGCACCTGCTCGAGCAGCATCTCGAGCTGCATTTCGCCCCAGGTGCCGCGGGTCTTGACGTTGGTGAGCACGCGCTTCAGGTCGCCCACGCCGATCGCCAGCTGCTGCATCTCGCCCAGGCCCTGGTGCACTTTTTCCAGCCGCTCGGACACCTGGCGGAACGATTCCGACAGACGCGTCTCGAGCGTGGCGTGCAGCTTTTCGTCGACCGTCTGACGCATCTCTTCCAGACGGCGGGCGTTGTCGCCCTGCAGGTCGCGGATCTTGGTTTCCAGCGTGTTACGCACTTCCAGCATGCGCTGGGCGTTCGATTCGGTCAGGTTCGCCAGCGTCTGCTGCAGCGTGTCGGCGAAGCGCTTCAGTGCGCGCGCCTGTTCTTCGCGTCCGCCGCTCGACTGCAGCTGCATCTGGTGGCGCATGCTGTCGAACTGCTGGACCGACGCCGCGTGGTACTGGGCCAGCGCGCCATTGAGTTCCTGGCGCGTGGACTGGGCGCTGGACTGCAGTTCCTGGCGCAGTTCGCGCTCGAGGCGTTCAACATGGTTGCCGTCCCCGTTGCTGCGCTGGCGCAGCAGGAGCAGGACCAGCAGTGCGATCACGACCGCGAGGCCGAGCAGGATCAGGATTTCGGCGGTCGTCATCGGTCAGTCGGGTTTGTTGCGCATCCAGTCGGCGGTATTGAAGAACGCGTTCATCATGCGCACCCGCAGCGCGTCGTCGTAGCCCAGGTCTTCCATCGCCCACGCCATCGCGCGCAGCCACTGGTCGCGCTCCTTGGTGCCGATCGCGAACGGCAGGTGGCGCGCGCGCAGGCGCGGATGGCCGTAGCGCTCGACGAACAGGTCGGGCCCGCCCATCCAGCCGGACAGGAACATGAACAGCTTCTCGCGCGAGCTGTCGTTGGGGACGGGGTGCATGGCGTGGATGCCGGCGAAATCGGGCTCCAGCTGCATCAGGTCATAGAAGCGGTCGACCAGCTCGCGCAGGCGCTCGGCGCCGCCCATGATCTCGTACAGGGTCTTGGGTTCGGCCTGCGCTGCGTCGGCGCCGGCCGTCGATTCGGTAGTGTGTTCGGACATCCCGCCATGATAGCGTAGGGTTGGCAGCTACGCTGCCGACGCGTTCGAATCACGCATGCAAACCGCGTGGCGGATCGAATGCCGGTTGAACGCGTCGGCGGCCGAGCCGCCAACCCTACGCTTCGCGCAGCGTCTGCAGCGGCGGCTGGCGCAGCACCCCGCGCAGGCCGAACCAGCCGCCGACGATGGCACACAGCGCGCCCGTCACCAGCCCGGCCAGCCACACGCCCGGCTCGAACACCCACGGGAACTTGAACTGGTACGTCGCCAGCGCCCAGCCCAGCGCCGCCGCGCCGCTGGCCGCCAGCAGGCCGGCCAGGCCGCCGACCAGCACGAACTCGATGCGCTGCGCCTGCGCCAGCTGCTGGCGCGTGGCGCCCAGCGCGCGCAGCAGCCCTGCTTCGCGGGTACGCTCGGCCTGCGATCCCATCAGCGCCGCATACAGCACCAGCACGCCCGAGGCGAGCGTGAACAGGAACAGGAACTCGACCGCCGTCACCACCTGGTCCAGCACCTCTTGCAGCTGGCGGATGATGCCCGAGACGTCGATCACGGTCAGGTTCGGATAGGCGCGGCTGAGCGCATTGCCGACGTTCGAACCGCCCTGCGGCAGGTGGAACGCCGTCATGTAGGTGGTCGGCGCATTGGCCATCGCCGCCGGATTGATGATGACGAAGAAGTTGGCGCGCATCGAGCCCCATTCGAGCTTGCGCACGCTGGTGATCTTCGCATCGACGATCAGGCCGGCCATGTCGAAGCGCATGGTGTCGCCCAGCTTCAGGTTCAGGCGCTGCAGGATGCTCTGCTCGACCGAGGCTTCGGCCACGCCCGGCGCATCCTTGAACCAGCTGCCTTCGACGATCTCGTTCGCTTCCGGCAGCGCATTGGTGGTGGACAGGTTGAATTCGCGGTTGGCCAGGCGCCGCGCCTCGTCGTTGTCGTAAGTGTCGCGCGTGACCGGGTTGCCATTCACCGCCGTCAGGCGGCCACGGATCATCGGGAACAGCACGGGCTTGCTCACGCCGGCCGCCACCAGCTGCTGCTCGACCCCGGTCTTCTGCTCGGGCAGCACGTTGATCACGAAGCGGTTCGGCGCGTCCGGCGGCGTGGCCAGGCGCCAGGCCGCCATCAGGTCGCCGCGCACCACGGTCAAGAGCAGCAGCGCCATCAGGCCCAGCGCCAGCGACACCACCTGCACCACGGTGGCGCCGGGACGGCGCTGCAGCGAGGTGACGGCGAAGCGCCAGCCCTGATGCTTGATACTGCCGCGCAGGCGGCGCAAGCCCTGCAAACAGAGCCAGGCCACCAGCGCGAACACCGCGAAGCCGCCGAGGAAGCCGCCGGCGATCATCAAGGCCATCTTCGCGTCCCCCGCTTGCCACAGCAGCAGGAGCAGGAACACGCCCACGCCCAGTCCATAAGTCGCCAGCGCGGCCGGCCGCGGCGCGCCCTGCTCGCGCCGGATCACGCGGTTGTGCGGCACGTTGCGCAGCTGGAGGATCGGCGGCAGGGCAAAGCCAAGCAACAGCAGCATGCCGGTGGCCACGCCCTGCAGCGCCGGCAGGATCGACACCGGCGGCAGCTCGGTACGGATCAGGGAGGCGATCATCTCGAGCAGCACGAAGTGGGCGCCGAAGCCGACCGCGACGCCGATCACGCTGCCCGCCAGGCCGACCAGCGCGAACTCGGTCAGGTACAGCAGGCCAACCTGGTTCTGGGTCAGCCCCAGGCAGCGCAGCATGGCGCAGGCATCCAGGTGGCGGCTCATGAAGCGGCGCGCCGCCATCGCCACCGCGACCGCCGCCAGCATTGCCGACAGCAGGCCGACCAGCGACAGGAACAGGCCGGCGCGATCGAGCGTGGCGCGCATCTCGGGCCGCCCGCTTTCCAGCGTCTCGATGCGCACGCCCTTGACGTTGTTGTCACGGATCTGCGCGCGCAGCCAGGTTTCGTAGTCGCGCACCGCGGCCAGGTCGTTGCGGTCTGTCGACGCCACCTGCAGGCGATAGGTGACGCGCGCGAAGTCGTCGACCAGGCCGGTGGCTTTCAGGTCGCCCAGCGCCAGCATCACGCGCGGCGCGAAGTTGGCGAACGAGGCGCCCTTGTCCGGCTCGGTGGCGATCAGCTGGGCGATGCGGAACTGGCTGTTGCCCAGCACGATCGTGTCGCCGACCTTGGCGCGCAGCGCCGGCAGCAGGTTCGGGTCGACCCACACGGTGCCCGGTTGCGGCACCGCGCGCGTTGCCGCGCCACGCGCACCGGCGGCCGCTTCCGGATCAAGGCTGACCGTCAGCTGGCCGCGCAGCGGATAGCCGGTCGACACCGCCTTGATCGACGACAGCTGGGCCATTGAGTCGTCGCCCTCGCCCGCCTGCGCCATGCTGGGGAAGGTGACGGTATCGGCCAGCAGCAGGCCGCGCCGTTCGGCCTCCTGCCGCCATTCTGCACGCACCGGGTCGTCGGCATTGACCAGGAGGTCGGCGCCGAGCAACTGGTGCGCATCGCGGTCCAGGCCCGCACGCATGCGGTCGATGAAGAAGCTCACGGAAGTGAGCGCCGCCACCGCGACCACCAGCGCCACCAGCAGGAAGCGCAGCTCACCGGCGCGCCAGTCGCGCGCCGTCATGCGAAGAGCCTGGACGAACATGAAGAGTCCTTGTTAAAAAACTTACGCGTTGGCGAAGAAGGCGTCGACTTCGCCCAGGAAGGCGCGCTTGCGTTCGGGGTCGACGAAGGCCGCTTCGAAGCTGTTGCGTGCCAGCTGGCGCGCGTGACCGGCGTCGAGCGGCAGCGCTTCGAAGGTGGCGATGTAGTTGTCGTTGACGTAGCCGCCGAAATAAGCCGGGTCGTCCGAATTGATGGTCACCGCCAGGCCGGCGTCGAGCAGGCGACGCAGGTTGTGGCTGTCCATCTTGTCGAACACGCGCAGCTTGATGTTCGACAGCGGACACACGGTCAGCGCCATGCCTTCGCGCGCCAGGCGCGCCGTCAATTCCTCGCTTTCCAGGCTGCGCACGCCGTGGTCGATGCGCTCGACCTTGAGCACGTCGAGCGCGCTTTCGATATACGCCGGCGGACCTTCTTCGCCCGCATGCGCCACCAGGCGCAGGCCGAGCGCGCGGGCGCGTTCGAACACGCGCGCGAATTTTTCCGGCGGATGGCCGACCTCGGACGAATCGAGGCCGACGCCGATGAATTTATCCCGGTAAGGGAGCGACTCTTCGAGGGTGGCGAGCGCTTCGTCCTCGGACAGGTGGCGCAGGAAGCACATGATCAGGCTGGCGCTGAGTGGCGCATCCTGGCAGGCGCGCCAGATGCCGTTGATCACGGTCGCGAACGGTACGCCGCGCGCGGTATGGGTCTGCGGATCGAAGAAGATCTCGGCATGGCGCACGTTGTCGGCATGGGCGCGCGCCAGATAGGCGGCGGTCATGTCGTAGAAGTCCTGTTCGGTCAGCAGGACGCTGGCGCCGGCATAGTAAATGTCGAGGAAGGATTGCAGATCGGTGAAAGCGTAGGCCTGGCGCAACGCTTCGACCGAGGGGTAGGCCAGCTCTACGCCGTTTCTTTGTGCGAGCGCAAAGATCAGTTCGGGCTCGAGCGAGCCCTCGATATGGATGTGCAATTCCGCCTTTGGCATGTTCTGCAGCAGGGTGCGCAGCCGTTCGTCGAGCATGGTTTTCTCCAACAAGATACAAATAAAAATACGGGTGATTCGATACGACCGACAAGTGTAACCCAAGCGCGCAAAGGGCTCGTGCCAGAGCGAAAACCGGCGCTTCAGCGCCGCGTTCGCTTGCAGGATAGCGGTGCACGATGCACGATTCGCGTGCGCCGCGTGTTGAACAGTTCGTGCACTATCGACTGGCGATGAGGTCAAACACAGGCGGTCACGAGCGGCCTGCCGGCCCCATCCGAGACGGCCCGGACGCCGCGTTCCGCCGCCCCTTCGCGGCGCCGCCGCGGCACCTGCAGAACGCGACTTTCTATCGTTGAATCAAGCACTTGCTACTGCTGCACCAGCCTGTACCAGATCGCTCGACACTGCTTTGACTTCGGAAACTATTAGGCACATAATAAATTTCAGTAACGCAAAAGACGCTCTCCCATTGCGAGAGGCCTGGTTACCCACCGGGACCACGACAAGCACATATGCATCGCACGCCAATCCAGGCCGGACAACCCGAACCCGGACACGTGACGACCAGACAAGGAACAGCTAAAAAGAACAGATAGCGGAACGCGTGCAGTCGCGTGGACAACCGGTCCATGGCTGCTGTGACAGTAATCGTCGTGGACACATGTTGTTGGCACGTTGTTGGCACATTAAAGGACAGTTCAATGAGCATCTTTGAAAACTACGCAGCCCGCTATGAGCGCACCAAGGAAGAGGAATACTCGATGTCCGAGTTCCTGGCCCTGTGCAAGAAAGATCCGCTGACCTATGCCAGCGCGCCGGAACGCATGCTGGCCGCGATCGGCGAACCGACCCTGGTCGACACCCGCCTCGACCCGCGCCTGTCGCGCATCTTCGCCAACAAGGTCATCAAGATTTATCCGGCATTTCGTGAGTTCTATGGCATGGAGGAAGTGATCGAACAGGTCGTTTCCTACTTCCGCCACGCGGCGCAAGGCCTGGAAGAGCGCAAGCAGATTCTGTATCTGCTGGGGCCGGTCGGCGGCGGCAAGTCGTCGATCGCCGAAAAGCTGAAAAGCCTGATGGAACTGGTGCCCTTTTATGCGATCAAGGGGTCGCCCGTCAACGAATCCCCACTCGGCCTGTTCAACGAAGCCGAAGACGGCACCATCCTCGAAGAAGATTACGGCATCCCGCGCCGCTACCTGCGCACCGTGCCCAGCCCGTGGGCCGTGAAGCGCCTGCACGAGTTCGGCGGCGACATCAACAAGTTCCGGGTCGTCAAGCGCTACCCCTCGATCCTGAAGCAGATCGCGGTGGCCAAGACCGAACCGGGCGACGAAAACAACCAGGACATTTCCTCGCTGGTCGGCAAGGTCGATATCCGCAAGCTGGAAGACTTCGCCCAGGACGATCCGGACGCCTACAGCTATTCCGGCGGCCTGTGCCTGGCGAACCAGGGCCTGATGGAATTCGTCGAGATGTTCAAGGCGCCGATCAAGGTGCTGCACCCGCTGCTCACGGCCACCCAGGAAGGCAATTACAAGGGCACCGAAGGCTTCGGCGCGATCCCGTTCGAAGGCATCGTGCTGGCGCACTCGAACGAATCCGAATGGAAGACCTTCCGCAACAACCGCAACAACGAGGCTTTCCTCGACCGGATCTATATCGTCAAGGTGCCCTACTGCCTGCGCGTCTCGGACGAGGTCAAGATCTACGACAAGCTGCTGCGCAATTCCTCGCTGGATAAATCACCGTGCGCGCCCGGCACCCTGCGCATGATGGCGCAGTTCGCCGTGCTGTCGCGCCTGAAGGATCCCGAGAATTCCAGCGTGTTCTCCAAGATGCTGGTCTACGATGGCGAGAACCTGAAGGACACCGATCCCAAGGCCAAGTCCCTGCACGAATACGTCGACTATGCCGGGGTGGACGAAGGCATGAACGGTTTATCGACCCGCTTCGCGTTCAAGATCCTGTCCAAGGTGTTTAACTTCGACAATACTGAAGTGGCGGCCAATCCGGTGCACCTGCTGTACGTGCTCGAACAGCAGATCGAACGCGAGCAGTTCCAGCCCGAGACCGAGCAGCGCTACCTGTCGTATATCAAGGAGCACCTGGCACAGCGCTACGTCGACTTCATCGGCAAGGAGATCCAGACCGCGTATCTCGAAAGCTATTCCGAGTACGGTCAGAACATCTTCGACCGCTATGTCACGTTTGCCGACTTCTGGATCCAGGACCAGGAATTCCGCGATCCGGATACCGGCGAGAGTTTCGACCGCGAATCGCTGAACGCCGAACTGGAAAAGATCGAAAAGCCGGCCGGCATCTCGAATCCGAAGGATTTCCGCAACGAGATCGTCAACTTCAGCTTGCGGGCGCGCGCTACCAATGCCGGCAAGAACCCGGCCTGGACCAGCTACGAGAAGTTCCGCAGCGTCATCGAAAAGAAGATGTTCTCGAATACCGAGGAGCTGTTGCCGGTGATTTCGTTCAACGCCAAGGCCAGCGCCGAGGATGCCAACAAGCACGCCGACTTCGTGGCGCGCATGGTGGAAAAAGGCTATACGCCGAAGCAGGTGCGTCTGTTGTGCGAATGGTACTTGCGCGTGCGTAAATCGTCGTGACGCGTGCCGGCGCCCCGCGCTGGCCGTAGTCGGCGGGCGACTGGCGACGGCAATGGGCGACGGCGACGAGACGGAGGCAGGCGCGCCACGCTGCGCGTGTGCACCGCACGCTCGTTCGCGCAGCGTATTAAGATAGGGGTGCTGCCGCTCGCGGCGGCACCCAAGCGCAGGATCGACGAACTCGTCAGCATGCGGGCGTCGACCTCAGGGCGCCGAACAGAACGCCGGACCGCGCTTTTCAATAGCAGGAGGCCTGTTTTGACTTACCTCATCGACCGTCGCTTGCAGGGCAAGAACAAGTCAGCGGTCAACCGCGAACGATTCCTGCGCCGCTACAAGTCGCAGATCAAGGACGCGGTCGGCCGCGCGATCAAGGGCCGCTCCATCACCGACATCGAGAATGGCGAAAAAGTCACGATTCCGGTGAAGGACGTGAACGAGCCCCATTTCGGCCATGCCCATGGCGGCGTCTGGGAAACCGTCAATCCGGGCAATACCGAGTACCAGAAAGGCGACCAGTTCAACCGCCCGCGCGGCGGGGCTGGCGGCGCCGGGCGCGGACACGCCGGCAACAGCGACCAGACGGTCGAAGACGATTTCATCTTCGAGCTGTCGCGCGAAGAATTCATGAATTACTTCTTTGAAGACCTCGAGCTGCCGAACATGGTCAAGACGCAGCTGACCCAGACCATCGAATACAAGAACCAGCGCGCCGGCTACAACGTGTCGGGCACGCCCTCGAACATCCACGTGCTGCGCTCGCTGCGCGGCGCGCTCGGGCGCCGCATCGCGGTCGGCGGCCCGGCGCGGCGCCAGCTGGCCGAAGCCCAGGCAGCGCTCGAAGCGCTGTTCGACGAAGGCGCGCCGCAGGATGATGAACAGGTGATCGAGCTCAAGGACCGCATCCACCACCTGCACATCCGGCTGAACGCGATTCCCTTCATCGACCCGTTCGACCTGCGCTACTCGAACCGCATCAAGGTGCCGAAACCCAGCACCCAGGCCGTGATGTTCTGCATCATGGACGTCTCCGGCTCGATGGACGAGACGCGCAAGGACACCGCCAAGCGCTTCTTCATCCTGCTGTACCTGTTCCTGAAGCGGGTCTACGAAAAGATCGACGTGGTGTTCATCCGCCACCATACCGCCGCGGCCGAGGTCGATGAAAACGAGTTCTTCCACTCGCGCGAATCGGGCGGCACCGTGGTGTCGTCGGCGCTGCACCTGCTGCAGAAGGTGATCACCGAGCGCTACGGCAGCGCCGACTGGAACGCCTACGTGGCGCAGGCGTCGGACGGCGACAACTGGGACAACGACTCGGTGCTGTGCAAGCAAATCCTGAACAGCGCAATCATGCCCCGGGTCCAGTACTATACCTACGTCGAGATCACCGACGGTCCGCCCCAGAACCTGTGGGAACAATATGGCGAAGTGGCGGCCCAGCACCGCAACTTCGCGATGCAGAAGATCGTGACCCCGGCCGACATCTATCCGGTGTTCCGCGAACTGTTCAAGAAGCAGGCCAAATAAGTTGGCCAAACAGCGTCCGGCAGCCAACCGGCGCCACAGACCATAGCGAGGCAGCCATGCCAAGAGACCCGAACAATCCGCGCGCCCTGCCCGAACAGTCCGAATGGACGTTCGACCTGATCGAGCAGGCGCACGACGAAATCAGGCGGGTGGCCAAACGCTACGGCCTGGACACCTATCCGAACCAGCTCGAAATCATCACCGCCGAGCAGATGATGGACGCCTATACCTCGGTCGGGATGCCGGTGTCCTACAATCACTGGTCGTTCGGCAAGCATTTCCTGTCGACCGAGAAGAGCTACCGCCGTGGCCAGATGGGCCTGGCCTATGAGATCGTCATCAATTCGAATCCCTGCATCGCCTATCTGATGGAGGAGAACAGCCTGACCATGCAGGCGCTGGTGATCGCCCACGCCGCCTACGGCCACAATTCCTTCTTCAAGGGCAATTACTTGTTCCGCACCTGGACCGATGCCGACGCCATCGTCGACTATATGGTGTTTGCCAAGAACTATATTGCCGAATGCGAGCAGCGCTACGGCATCGACGCGGTGGAAGAGCTGCTCGACTCCTGCCACGCGCTGCAGAATTACGGCGTCGACCGCTACAAGCGGCCAGCCAAGCTGTCTGTGGCGCAAGAAAAGGCGCGTCAAAAAGAACGCGAAGAGTACGCCCAGTCGCAGGTAAACGCCCTGTGGCGCACGCTGCCGCAGCGCGAGGAACAGATCGCGGCCGCCGCGGCGCCCGTGCGCTTCCCGCCCGAGCCCGAGGAAAACCTGCTGTATTTCATCGAGAAGTACGCGCCGCTGCTGGAACCCTGGCAGCGCGAGCTGGTGCGCATCACGCGCAAGATCTCCCAGTATTTCTATCCGCAGCGCCAGACCCAGGTGATGAACGAAGGCTGGGCCACCTTCTGGCACTACACCATCCTGCAGGACTTATATAAAGAGGGCATCGTCGGCGACGGCTTCATGCTCGAATTCCTGCAGAGCCACACGAATGTGGTCTACCAGCCGCCGGCCACCAGTCCCTATTACAGCGGGATTAATCCGTATGCGCTGGGATTCGCGATGATGACCGACATTCGGCGCATCTGCGAAAACCCGACCGAGGAAGACCGCGCCTGGTTCCCGGACATCGCCGGCAGCGACTGGCTCAAGACGCTCGACTTCGCGATGCGCAACTTCAAGGACGAGAGCTTCATCGCCCAGTACCTGTCGCCCAAGCTGATCCGCGAATTCCATTTCTTTGCCGTGCTGGACGACGACCGTAGCGACAAGCTGACCATCTCGGCCATCCACGACGAGGCCGGCTACCGCTACGTGCGCCACAAGCTGGCCGAGCAATACAACCTGGGCAGCCGCGAACCGAACATCCAGGTGTGGCAGGTCAATACGCGCGACGACCGCGCCCTGACCTTGCGCCACACGCAGTACAACCGGCGTCCGCTGAACCAGCAGGCGCAGGAAGTGCTGAAACACGTGGCGCGCCTGTGGGGCTTCGACGTGCGGCTGGAAACGGTCGATCCGGCTGGGCACGTCGTCAGCTTCATCGAGTGCCGGCGCGAAAAACGCGGCCGCTGAACCAACGCACTATCGTGGTGCATGACAGGGATCCAGAGCCCATCGTGCACCATCCTTGCCCCCCATTCTTCTTCTCTTGACACAGTCTGCCGGGCACCGCCCTGCTGATGCGGCGCGGCCTGCGTCCTCCCTGCCGACGTTTTCCGGCCGATCCGCGGCGCCGGAACAGCCTCGCAATGCCACCCGGCACGCTTCCTGCATCTACCGACACCGGTAGGTCGCTCCTATGCAGGTTAGATAGCATTGTTCAGTATCGCCAACAGTTGGATTTCATGGTATGTTGCCGACATCACATGTTAGCGCTGTCACAACTACACCATGGCAATTTCGGGGTGATGAACCTAGCAATGTTATGTAATATTATCTGCAGCGGGAGGTTCAGCAGTGCGCATCTTTCATTCCCGTCAAGATGAAGTACATGGTTGGCACACGGTTGAGTGATCGCAAGTACAAAATAGGCTTTCACTTTTATCTATACCGTGTGGACGCATGAGGCAGGGTCCGGAAGCTTCAGCAGGAAACGCTCGACAGTAGAAGCTAGCTATAGTTTGCAGAAAGACCACTGTTGAGATAAATGAAATTTGCCATGCTGGCGATTTAGCATCAGAAATTTGGTAAACAAGGCATGTACACAGATCTTCCACAGAATGAGGAGTGTCGATACATAAAACTACATATTTTCAGGCCTTCCAGACCCCGCGCGACACCCCTTCCGGGCTTGTATAGATGAGCTTGTTTGCCTGCATTTACAGGCAGTTAGCACCTCTTTCGATGCTGTAAAAATGTATGTGCAAAAAAGAATTCGTAGGTATAATTCTTCGATGTCCCGGATGCGGCTCCTAGCTTTGCGTCGTGTTTAGTGGGTTTGGTAGCAACAAAAAAGAGTTGGTATTGGAGAAATATGGCATGAATTTTTCGAATGAGAAGCAACCCGGGAAAAATTACACAGGTTTCATCATTGTCCTTTTGCTGCACGTTCTGATGGCATGGGCAATCGTGAGCGGCCTGGGTACCCGGATCGTCACCAAGGTGACGGAATCGGTGGAAACCAAGCTGATCGAAGAGGTAGCACCTCCACCGCCGCCGGAAACCCCGCCGCCGCCGCCGCCGCCAGAAATGAAAGCGCCGCCGCCGCCGTTCATCCCGCCGGTCGAAGTGCAAGTGCAGCAACCGCCGCCACCGCAGAACACGATCGCCGCCGCGACCAATACGCCGCCGCCGACCACCCAGCTGGCTCCTCCAGCCCCGCCTGCTCCTCCGGCGCCGCCGGCCCCGCCGGCACGTGGTCCGAGCCGCTCCGAGGCAGTCGCTGACTTCAACACCTGCGCACGCCCTGAATATCCGCGTTCGTCGCAGCGCAACGAAGAAACGGGTACCACGACCCTCCAGTTCCTGATTGGTGTCGATGGTCGCGTGATGGAAGCTAAATTGCAGAAGTCGAGTGGCTTCCGTGATTTGGACCGGGCCGCTCAATCGGCTCTGAGCAAATGCCGATTCAAGCCCGCCATGGTTGATGGCAAGCCGGAACAGGCGTGGACAGCGGTGCAGTACGTCTGGACGCTGGAATAAAACCGAGACAGGTCACCGTCTCACTCTATGATTTTCGTTGTCACATAAGTTCAGCGAACTGTCTATTTAATATTTTGGAGGAAGCATGTTTAAGAATACCCGTTTGTCCGCTTTCCTGGCGGCTGTCCTGTTCTCGGTGTCGGCGGCATCGGCCCTGGTGACCGCACCGGCCTTCGCTCAAGACCAGCAGCCGGCAGCAACGGACGCGGCCGCTCCGGCAACCACCGACGCAGCTGCACCGGCTGCCGACGCAGCTGCTCCGGCCGCTGACGCTGCCGCAGCTCCAGCTGGCGACGCAGCACCGGCCGCCGGCGGCGAAGCCACCGAAGAAGTCCACAACCCGTACGGCATCGGCGCCATGTGGGAAGAAGGCGACTTCGTCAACAAGGGCACCATCATCATCCTGTCGCTGATGTCGATCGGTTCGTGGTACATCATCATCACCAAGCTGATCGACCAGCAGAAGATCATGAAGCAGTCGAAAGACATGCAAGCCAAGTTCTGGAAAGCACCGTCGATCGCAGCTGGTTCGGCTCAGCTGAAAGAAGGCTCGCCATTCCGCTTCATCGCTGAAACCGGCACCAAGGCAACCCAGCACCACGACGGCGCCCTGCTCGAGCAGATCGACCTGTCGACCTGGGTCACCATGCAGATCCAGCGCGCAGTGGACCGCGTCCAGTCGCGTCTGCAAGACGGCCTGTCGTTCCTGGCAACCGTCGGTTCGACCTCGCCGTTCATCGGTCTGTTCGGTACCGTCTGGGGCATCTACAACGCACTGACCGCCATCGGCATGTCGGGTAACGCATCGATCGACAAGGTTGCAGGTCCGGTCGGTGAAGCACTGATCATGACCGCCTTCGGTCTGTTCGTCGCGGTTCCTGCGGTTCTGGGTTACAACTGGCTGGTGCGTCGTAACAAGTCGGTCATGGAAGATGTCCGTTCGTTCTCGGCCGACGTTCACTCGGTCCTGATCTCGGGCGCCATGTCGACCTCGAGCGCAGCTGCCCAAGCTAAAAAGATTGGATAATCTATGTCGATGAGTGTCGGTTCCGATACCGGAGGCGAAGATGCACTGAATTCAGAGATCAACACGACGCCGCTCGTCGACATCATGTTGGTTCTTCTGATCATCTTCCTGATCACGAGCCCGGTGGTTCTGAATCTGCAGAAAGTCAACCTGCCTGCAGAGACGAACCAGGTCACCAAGACCCAGCCGGAAGACGTGAATATCACCGTCAACAAAGACGGTGAGATGTACTACAACCAGACGCGCATCGCGAATACGGACGAGCTGTTCAAGTTCCTCGCGGAGCAGTCGGTGAAGGTGCCGCAACCGGCGGTGAAAGTTCGTGGCGACCAGGAAACCCGCTACGAATCGATCGGTCGGGTCATCTACACGGCACAACGTGCTGGGGTGCAGAAGGTTGGCTTCGTTATCGAGCCACCGGGCTAATAGCTAGATCGTGACGCCGGTTTGGGCCGGCGTCACGCCCGTCTCCCCAACATTTGACAAAGGAAACATCATGAGTATGAACGTAGGTTCGGGCTCCTCGCAGGGAGCTGATCCGGAACCGATGATGGAAATGAACATGACGCCGCTGATCGACGTCCTGCTCGTTCTCATCATCATGATGATTATCACGATTCCGAAACAGAACCACTCGGTCAATCTGAACATGCCAATCGGCAATCCGCCTCCGATGACGGAAAAGCCAGTCGTGGTCACGATCGACGTGGACTTCGACGGCACCATCATCTGGGACGGCGAAACCATCGCGGATCGCGCCACCCTGGAAGCCAAGATGAACAGCATCGCTGCTCAGGCAAACCAGCCGGAAGTGCACTTGCGTCCGAACAAGCTGGTAGAGTACAAGGTAGTTGCCGGCGTTATGGCAACCGCCCAGCGTCTCGGCGTCACCAAGATCGGCATGGTTGGTAACGAGCAGTTCCAGTAATCGTTCCATGTTTGACCTACACGGCAGGGCTATCCCTGCCGTGTCCATTTTGAAATAAGGATTTTTCAGATGATCAAGTTCCGTCTCGCACACCTCAGCATCGCACTGGCCGCCCTCGGTTTCACGGCAGCCACGCCGATGATCGGTCTGTCCTCCGCCGTCGCTGCCGAAGCGCTGCGTCCGGAAATCGGCAAGCCACTGCAGCAAGCCCAGACTCAAATGAAACAGGGCAATCACAAAGGTGCACTGGCAACCCTGCGCGATGCGGACAAGGTGGGCAACAAGACCGCCAACGAAAGCTACCTGATCGAGCGCGTGCGCGCCTCGGCAGCCTCGTCGGCCGGCGACTACGCCACCGCGGCAAAATCGTTCGAAGCCCTGCTCGCTTCGGGCAAGCTGAGCGCCGCAGAACGCTCCAACTTCGCTGAAGGCCTGGTCGGCATCTACATGCGCGCCGGCGACCTCAACAAGGCGAACGAAACCATCCAGCGCCTGCTGAAGGACAAGGACGATCCGAAGCTGCGCGCCTACCTGCTGCAGAACTACTACAAGCAAGGCAACGTCGCCGCGCTCGAGCAGGAACTGCGCAATGCCGAGAAGTCGGGTCGCATGACCGAAGACCAGCTCGGCATGCTGGCCAACATCCAGCTCAAGAAGAACGACAAGGTCGGCTACGTCAACACCATCGAAAAACTGGCCACCAGCTATCCGAAGGCCCAGTACTGGACCGACCTGCTGAACCGCGTGCAGGGCAAGCCTGGCTTCTCGAGCCGCCTGCGCGTCGACGTCTATCGCCTGCAGCTGGCCAACGGCCTGCTGAAGAAGCCGAGCGAGTTCATGGAAATGGCCCAGCTGGTGCTGCAAGCCAAGGCCCCGGCCGAAGCGCTGAAGATCATCGACCGCGGCTACAAGGCCGGCGCCCTCGGCACCGGTACCGACGCCCCGCGTCACCAGCGCCTGAAGGACCTGGCCGAGAAGAACCTGGCCGAGCAGAACAAGAACTTCGCCGCGCTGGAAGCCGAATACACCGCCGCCAAGGACAACGACCAGCTGGTCGGCCTGGGCTACGCGCTGGTGCAGGCAGGCCAGGCCGACAAGGGCCTGAAGATGATGGAAGCGGCGATCAAGGCCGGCGGCCTGAAGTATGCCGACGAAGCCAAGCTGCGCCTGGGCGAAGCCTATGCCGTGGCCGGCAAGAAGCAGCAAGCCATCTCGACGCTCAAGACCGTGGGCGGCAAGGAAGGCACCGCCGACCTGGCCCGCTACTGGATCATGGCGATCAACAAGCCGCTGGCATAAGCCGGGCGCGTTTGATCTCGCAACGCCGCCTTCGGGCGGCGTTTTTATTTGGCGGGTGCCTTGCGCCCCATGATGACGGTAGCGGCCGGCGGCCATCGCCGCTGTGCAACATCGGAGTTACCGTATAATCAGGGTTTTGGCGCTGCCCCGTTGCTGCGCGGCGCTCAACCGGAACACAATTGATGAAGGTATTTCGCGGACTTCCCAACGACCGGGCGCGTGCTCCCTGCGCACTCACGATCGGCAACTTCGACGGTGTCCACCGCGGCCACCAGGCGCTGCTGGAGCAGGTGCGTGGCGCGGCCGCGCGGCTCGGCATCGAAGCGGCCGTGATGACGTTCGAGCCGCATCCGCGCGAATACTTTGCCCTCAAGGCGGGCGACCCATCGAAGGCTCCGGCGCGCATCGCCAACCTGCGCGACAAGCTGCAAGACCTTGACAATGCCGGCATCGACCGCGTGATCGTCGAGCACTTCAACGAGCACTTTGCCGCCATGTCGCCCGGCGACTTTATCAAGCGCGTGCTGGTCGACGGCCTGCACGTCAAGTGGCTGATGGTCGGCGACGATTTCCGCTTCGGCGCGCGGCGCGCGGGCGATATCGCGATGCTGGTCGAGGCCGGCCGCGAGCATGGCTTCGAGGTCCACACCCTGAGCGCCGTGATGCACGGCGACCAGCGCATCTCTTCGTCCGCGGTGCGCGCCGCGCTGGCGCAAGGCGACTTCGATGCCACCGGCGAACTGCTGGGCCACCCGTACGCCATGTCCGGCCACGTGATCCACGGCCAGAAGCTGGGCCGCACGCTGGGCTTTCCGACCCTGAACCTGCGCGTCGCCCACCGCCCTGCCGTGCACGGCATCTTCGTGGTCCAGGTGCACGGCCTGGAAGACCATCCGTTGCCGGCAGTGGCCAGCCTGGGCGTGCGTCCGACAGTCGAAGACGCCGGCCGCACCTTGTTGGAAGTTCATATTTTCGACTATGCCCGCCAATGCTATGGCGAGCTGGTGCGCGTGGAATTCCTGGCCAAGCTGCGCGACGAAGAGAAATACGTCGATTTGCCGACCCTGACCGCGGCGATCGACAACGATGCGGCCCAGGCGCGCGCCTTCTTTGCCCATCGCAACGGCGCGCTGACCGCCACCGACCGAATTTGAGGCGGCGCGGGCGCCGTCCCGCGCGCATCCGACACCTGCATCGGGTTGGCGGCCCCATCCGGCGCCGCGCACCCCACCACGAACACCCACCAGAAGAAGCTTATGTCCGACACTAAACAAAACAACGCGCCCAAGGGTGCGAAAAAGCCTGAAAGCAAATACCCGGTCAACATGACCGACACCGCCTTCCCGATGCGCGGCGACCTCGCCAAGCGTGAGCCGGGCTGGGTCAAGCAGTGGCAAGACAAAAAGATCTACGAGCGTGTGCGTAAGGCAGCCGCCGGCCGTCCAAAATTCATCCTGCACGACGGTCCGCCGTACGCCAACGGCGACATCCACCTGGGCCACGCCGTCAACAAGATCCTGAAGGACATGGTGGTCAAGTCGCGCACCATCGCCGGCTTCGACGCGCCGTACGTCCCTGGCTGGGATTGCCACGGCATGCCGATCGAGATCCAGATCGAAAAACTGTACGGCAAGAACCTGCCGACCGCCGAAGTGCTGCAAAAAGCGCGCGCCTACGCGCTGGAACAGATCGACCGCCAGCGCGCCGGCTTCATCCGCCTGGGCGTGCTGGGCGAATGGGACAACCCGTACATGACCATGGCCTACGACAATGAGGCCGACGAGCTGCGCGCCCTCGGCACCCTGCTGGAAAAAGGCTATGTGTACCGCGGCCTGAAGCCGGTCAACTGGTGCTTCGATTGCGGCTCGGCACTGGCTGAAGCCGAAGTCGAATACCAGGACAAGCGCGACCCGGCGATCGATGTCGGCTTCCCGTTCGCGGAGCCGGAAAAGGTCGCGGCCGCCTTTGGCCTGCAGCAACTTCCGCAAGGCGATGGCTTCATCGTCATCTGGACCACGACGCCATGGACCATTCCGTCCAACCAGGCCCTGAACGTAGGCCCGGAAGTGAGCTACTCGCTGGTGCAGACCGAGCGCGAGGGCAAGCCACTGCTGCTGATCCTCGGTTCGGAACTGGTCGAATCGTGCCTGCAGCGCTACAAGCTGGAAGGCACCGTCATCGCCACCACCGTCGGCGCCAAGCTCGACGGCCTGCGCTTCAAGCACCCGCTGCACGCGCAAGACCCGTTCTACGACCGCACCTCGCCGGTCTACCTGGCCGAGTACGTGACTGTCGACAGCGGTACCGGCGTGGTCCACTCGGCCCCGGCCTACGGCCTGGAAGACTTCCAGTCGTGCAAGGAACACGGCATGAAGGACGACGACATCCTCAAGCCGGTGATGGGCGACGGCCGTTACGTGTCGACCCTGCCGCTGTTCGGCGGCCTGACCATCTGGGAAGCATCGAAGCCGATCTGCGCGGCGCTGACCGAAGCCGGCGCCCTGTTCGAACTCAAGATGTTCGACCACAGCTACATGCACTGCTGGCGTCATAAAACCCCGATCGTCTACCGCGCCACCAGCCAGTGGTTCGCCGGCATGGACGTCACGCCAAAGGATGGCGGCCCTACCCTGCGCCAGACCGCACTGTCCGGCATCGAAAAGACCCGGTTCTTCCCGGACTGGGGCCAGGCGCGCCTGCACGGCATGATCGAGAACCGTCCCGACTGGACCCTGTCGCGCCAGCGCCAGTGGGGCGTACCGATGGCCTTCTTCATCCACAAGGAAACCGGCGAGCTGCACCCGCGCACCCCGGAACTGGTGGAGCAGGTCGCCAAGCTGATCGAGGCGGAAGGCATCGACGCCTGGCACAAGCTCGACCCGGCCACGCTGCTGGGCGAGGACGCCGTCGTCTATGAAAAGAACAAGGACACGCTGGACGTCTGGTTCGACTCCGGCGCCACCCACCAGACCGTGCTGCGCGGCTCGCACAAGGAGCAATCGAGCTTCCCGGCCGACCTGTACCTGGAAGGATCGGACCAGCACCGCGGCTGGTTCCACTCGTCGCTGCTGACTTCCTCGATGCTCAACGGCGCCCCGCCGTACAAGGCCCTGCTGACCCACGGCTTCACGGTCGACGAGAACGGCAAGAAGATGTCCAAGTCGCTCGGTAACACGATGGCGCCGCAAAAGATCTCGGACACCCTGGGCGCCGACATCCTGCGCCTGTGGGTGGCCTCGACCGACTACACGGGCGAGCTGTCGATCGGCGAAGAGATCCTCAAGCGCGTGACGGAAAGCTATCGCCGCATCCGCAACACGCTGCGCTTCCTGCTGGCCAACACCTCGGACTTCGACCCGGCCAAGGACGCCGTGCCGATGGCCGAGCTGCTCGAGATCGACCGCTACGCGATCGCCTCGATGCAGCAGTTGCAGGGCGACGTGGCGGCGCACTTCGAGCGCTATGAATTCCACCCGGTGGTGTCGCGCCTGCAGAACTACTGCTCGGAAGACCTGGGCGGCTTCTACCTCGACATCCTGAAGGACCGCCTGTACACCACCGGCGTCACCTCGCATGCGCGCCGCTCGGCCCAGACCGCGCTGTGGCACATCGCGCACGCGCTGCTGCGCGTGATGGCGCCGATCCTGTCGTTCACCGCCGAGGAAGCCTGGGCCGTGTTCGCAGGCGAGCAAGCGTTCAAGGACAGCGACGAGACCATCTTCACCCGGACCCTGTGGACCTTCCCTGCGCTGGAAGACAGCGAGGCGCTGTTGGCCAAGTACGCCCTGCTTCGCGCGGTGCGTCTGGACGTGACCAAGCAGCTGGAAGAAGTGCGCACGTCAGGCGCGATCGGCTCGTCGCTGCAGGCCGAGCTGACCATCAAGGCCTCGGGCGACAAGTACCGCGCGCTGGCGAGCCTGGATGACGACATGAAGTTCGTGTTCATCACCTCACAGGCCGGCGTGGTCGAAGTCGCGAGCGAGGCCGAGGAAGCGGTGGAAGTCACGCCGTCGCAAGCCGAGAAGTGCGAGCGCTGCTGGCACTATCGCCGCGACGTCGGCCACGATTCAGCGCATCCTGGCCTGTGCGGCCGCTGCACCAGCAACCTGTTCGGCGCCGGCGAACCACGCCGCTACGCCTGATGTACCGAGCCCCGCGGCCCTGATCTGACCGGGGCCGCGGGTTCCTGCGCCATGCCGCCCTCCGGCGGCGATGGCGTGCCTCCTACCTTCAATCATGGCAACCAAAAAGAAAACCGGCCCTTCCGGCCTGAAACTCGTCAACAAGAGCACGCCCGGCATGCTGCCGTGGCTCGGCCTGGCCCTGATCATCGTCCTGCTCGACCAGGTTACCAAGATCACCGTCGAACGCAGCTTCGCTTATGGCGAGACGCTGCCGATCACCGGCTTCTTCAACCTGATCAAGGTCTATAACCCGGGCGCGGCGTTCAGCTTCCTGGGCGACGCCGGCGGCTGGCAGCGCTACCTGTTTTCGGCCATCGCGCTCGGCGCGGTCGGTTTTTGCCTGTACATGATGAAGAAGAACGCCGGCCAGCGCCTGTTCTGCTTTGCGCTCAGCCTGATCATGGCCGGCGCCATCGGCAACCTGATCGACCGCCTGGCCTACGGCCACGTGATCGACTTCCTCGATTTCTACTGGAAAGGCGTGGGCCACTTCCCGGCCTTTAACATCGCCGACATCGGCATCTCGGTCGGCGCCATCCTGTTCGTCCTGGACGAACTGCTCAGGGTGAACAAGTCGTAAGGAGCTAAGCGTATGAGCATGGACCTGAAAGACAAGCGCATCGTCCTCGGTCTCTCGGGCGGGGTGGCCTGCTACAAGGCGGCGGAACTGTGCCGCGCCCTGGTCAAGCAGGGCGCCAGCGTGCAGGTGGTGATGACTGACGCCGCTACGCATTTCATCGGCGCGGTGACCATGCAGGCCTTGTCCGGCAAGCCGGTCTACCTCGACCAGTGGGATGCGCGCATGGCCAACAACATGGCCCACATCGACCTGACACGCGACGCCGACGCGATCCTGATCGCGCCCTGCTCGGCCGACATGATCCGTAAACTCGCGCACGGCGCCTGCGACGACCTGCTGTCGCTGCTGTGCGTGGCGCGGCCGCGCCACGTGCCGCTGCTGGTGGCGCCGGCCATGAACGTCGAGATGTGGGAAAACCCGGCAACCGGGCGCAACGTGGCGCAGCTGCGCGAGGACGGCATCAAGCTGTTCGGCCCGGCCAGCGGTTCGCAGGCCTGCGGCGAGACCGGCCTCGGACGCATGCTCGAGCCGGAAGAACTGGTGGAAGAACTGGTCGCCGCCTTCCAGCACAAGGTGCTGGCCGGACGCCGCGTGTTGATCACGGCCGGCCCGACGTTCGAGCCGATCGACCCGGTGCGCGGCATCACCAACCTCTCGTCGGGCAAGATGGGCTACGCCATCGCGCGCGCCGCGCGCGAAGCCGGCGCCGAGGTGACGCTGGTCTCGGGACCGGTGTCGCTACCCACGCCGCATGGCGTGCGCCGCATCGACGTGCTCACCGCGCAGCAGATGCACGACGCCGTGATGGCGGGCGTGGAAGGCCAGCACGTGTTCATCGGCGTGGCCGCGGTGGCCGACTGGCGCGTGGCCAACGCCAGCAACCAGAAACTCAAGAAGACCGAGGGTGGCGCCCCGCCCCAGCTCGAATTCGCGCAGAACGCCGACATCCTGGCTTCGGTGGCGGCCACCGTGTCGCTGTCCGGCTGGCCGTACTGCGTCGGCTTCGCGGCCGAATCCGAGAACCTGGAACAGTACGGCGCCGCCAAGCGCGAACGCAAGGGCATCCCTCTGTTGGTGGGCAATATCGGCCACCAGACCTTCGGTCAGGATGACAATACCGTGATCCTGTTCGACGAGGGCGGCCAGACGGTGCTCGAGCGCGCCGACAAGCTGACGCTGGCGCGCCAGCTGGTGTCCGAGATCGCCAAGCGCCTCGAACAACGTTCGCTGCTCACCTGAACCACGCAACAATGAAAGCAAAGAAGTGAAGAACATCGACCTCAAGATCCTCGACCCGCGCATGAAAGACCTGCTGCCGGCCTACGGCACCCCGGGCAGCGCCGGCCTGGACCTGCGCGCCTGCCTCGACGCGCCACTCACCATCGAGCCGGGCCAGACCGTGCTGGTGCCGACCGGCCTGGCGATCCACCTGAAGGACCCGGGGTATGCGGCCATGATCCTGCCGCGCAGTGGGCTCGGCCATAAGAACGGCATCGTTCTCGGCAATCTGGTAGGCTTGATCGACTCCGATTACCAGGGCCAGCTGATGGTCTCGACCTGGAATCGCAGCCAGGCCACGTTCGTGCTGCAGCCGATGGACCGGCTGGCGCAACTGGTCGTGGTGCCGGTACTGCAGGTTGGTTTCAACGTGGTGGAGGAGTTCGCATCGAGCGACCGTGGCGCCGGAGGATTCGGCAGCACCGGCAAACAATAACAACGCCTCAGGAACAAGGAGCACCATGATCCGCATCCAACGCCCGCTTCGTCTGAACACCGTCCTCGTGGCCGCCACCGCGGCCCTGCTGGCGGCGTGCACCACGCCGGGCCCCATGCAAACGTCCGGCATCCCGGGCGTGATCCCGCAAGCCGGCGCGCCGGCGCCGGCCGAAGTCACGCCGCAGGTGGCCGCCGCCGCCGAAGTCCTGACCCGCATGGCGGCCCAGCAGGACCGCCTGTACCGGGTCGCGGCCCCGCTCCTGATCGACAATGCGGAACTGTGCACCAAGCACGCGCGCAACCTGCTCGGCTTCACCGCCAAGAACCGCTACACCTATCCGGGCCAGTACAACGAAGCCGCGCACCTGGTGCTGGGCATGGGCGAACGGCTGCAGGTGACCAACGTGCTGGTCGGCAGCGGCGCCGCGCGCGCCGGCCTGCGCCAGGGCGACCGCCTGGTGGCGGCCGGCGCCACCCCGTTGCCGGAAGGCCCGAACGCCCTGAGCGGCGCCGGCGCCGTGTTCGGCCCGATCGTCTCCAAACAGGCCACGCTGCCGCTGTCGATCGAGCGCGACGGCAAGCCGCGCGACCTGAGCATCCCGGTCACGCGCGCCTGCGCCTTCGCGATCGAACTGGGCAACGCCGACAACGTCAACGCCTACGCCGACGGCAGCCGCGTGATGGTCACGCGCGGCATGATCGGCTTTACCCAGAACGACGACGAACTGGCCTACGTGGTGGCGCGCACCATGGCGCACAACATGCTCGGCCACGCCGGCACCCAGCGCAACGCGGCCACCATCGGCAGCATCATCGACAACCTCACCCTGATCAATCCCGACACCTCGATGCTGATCGGCAGCGGCGGCATCCGCGCCATGCCGGGCGACGCCGATGCGGCGGCCGACCGCCTGGCGATCTACCTGCTGGCGCGCGCCGACTACCGCATCGAAGGCGCGCCGGCGTTCTGGAAGCGTCTGGCAACCGTGCATCCGGCCAAGGTGCTCAATGCGTACACGGCCAACCACCCGGCCATCGCGGCGCGCGCCGCGGCGGTGGACAGGGCGGTGGCGGAGGTGAAGGCCAAGAAGAGTGGGAAGAAGCCGCTGGTGCCTTGAGTACGCGGTGAATCCGATGCGCAAACACTGTGCATCGAACTTGGGTCCCCGCCTTCGCTGGAACCCAAGTCCGTCGCACAAACGTATCGCCCCCTCCCACCGCACTTCCAGCGCACACCCCAGCCGACGCTCTCCCCGCTTTTTTTGTATGATTGTCCATCTTGCACCAACCGCCGCCTGACGCGGCCCCCCTGCCATGGACAGCATCGACCTCGACGTTCTCAAAACCTGCGCCGCCTGGCTCGCAGCCGGTCGCCGCTGCCAGCTGGTCACGGTGATCAAGACCTGGGGCTCGAGCCCGCGCCCGATCGGCGCCACCCTCGGCGTGTGCGAGGACGGCAGCGTGGTCGGCTCGGTCTCGGGTGGCTGCATCGAGGACGACCTGATCGCCAGGGTGCGCGACAACGGCATCCAGATCACCCGTCCCGAAATCCTCAGCTACGGCATCAGCGCCGACGAGGCGCACCGCTTCGGCCTGCCCTGCGGCGGCACCATCGAGCTGGCCATCGAACCGCTCACGCCGGACTCCGGCATCGGCGAACTGCTGGCGCGCCTGGAGGGCGGCGAACTGGTCGAGCGGCGCGTGCGCCTGGACAGCGGCGCCGCCAGCCTGCACGCCGCGCAGCCCAGCGCCATCCAGCGCATCGAGGACGGCGTGCTGCACACCCTGCACGGCCCGCGCTGGCGCCTGTACATCATCGGCGCCGGCCCGCTGTCGCGCTTCCTGGCGCAGGTGGCGGCCGGCATGGACTACCGCGTCACCGTGTGCGACCCGCGCGAGGAGTACCGCAGCGGTTTCAACCTTCCCGGCGTGACGCTGGTGCACGCCATGCCCGACGACCTGGTGCTGGAAGCCAAGCTGGACGCCCGCAGCGCCGTGGTGGCGCTGACGCACGACCCCAAGCTGGACGACCTGGCGCTGATGGAGGCGCTCAAGTCGGACGCCTTCTACGTCGGCGCAATCGGCTCGCGCCAGAACAACATGAAGCGGCGCGAGCGCCTGAAACTGTTCGACCTGAGCGAAGCCCAGCTGGCGCGCCTGCACGGTCCGATCGGCCTGTACATCGGCAGCAAGACGCCGTCCGAGATCGCGATCTCGATCATGGCCGAAATGACGGCCGTGAAGAACGCGGTGCCGCAGGCGATGCTGGTGCCGCACGCTGCCGCGCCGACGTTGGCCAGCGCGGCCTGACACTTGTGGCGTGGACGGTGGAGCCGTCCACCCTACCCGCAACGCAAACGTAGGGTTGGCGGCTTGCCGCCGACGCGGTGATCGTTACCGGCTCCGATGTCGTGCCGGGTGATCTTGCTGCCAACTATCACCGCGTCGGCGGCCGAGCGCGGGGCCGCCCAGGCCAACCCTACGCTGTCCAATTCAATCGCAAGAAGCGGCTGGCGCGAACAGCGCCGCGCTGCCACAATGGACTGTTTCCTGGCAGACCATATTTTCAGCTCAACAATGAATACCGTGAACATGCTGCGCCTGGTGGCGCTGGCCGCCATCTGGGGCGGGTCCTTCCTCTTCATGCGCATCGCCGCGCCGGTGCTGGGCCCGGCGGTGCTGATCGAATACCGGGTCGGCTTCGCGGCGCTGTTCCTGGCGGGCGTGGCCTGGGTGCTGCGCGTGCGCGGCAAGGGGGCGCCGCTGGCGCTGCGCCAGCACTGGAAGCACTACCTGATCCTGGGCCTGTTCAATTCGGCCCTGCCCTTCCTGCTGTTCGCGTTCGCGGCGCGCACGCTGTCGGCCTCGGTGCTGTCGGTGCTCAACGCCACCGCGCCGATGTGGGGCGCGCTGGTCGGCGCCGTGTGGGCGCGCCAGCCGGTGGCGGGACGCACCGCGCTCGGCCTGCTGCTCGGCACCGGCGGCGTGGCGCTGCTGGTCGGCTTCGACCATGCGGCCGAACGCCCGGGCGCGGCGCTGGCGGTGGCGGCGGCGCTGGTCGCCGCCTTCAGCTACAGCATCGCCAGCCAGTACGCCAAGACCGCCAGGGCGGTGGCGCCGTTCGCCAACGCGCACGGCTCGATGTGGGCCGCCGCCATCCTGGTGCTGCCGCTGGTCGCCTTCTTCCCGGCGCCGGGCGAACCGACGATGGGCATCATGGCCGCCGTGCTCGCGCTCGGCGTGCTGTGCAGCGGCATCGCCTACATCATTTATTTCAAGCTGATCGAGGAAGTCGGCACCACCTCGGCCCTGACCGTGACGTTCCTGAATCCCCTGTTCGGCATTCTGTGGGGCGCCTTGTTCCTGCACGAGGCGATCGGCTGGCACACGGTGCTGGGTTCGGCCATCGTCCTGCTGGGCACGGCACTGGTGACCGGCTTCCTGCCGTCCCGCCTGCGCGCGCCGGCCGCCGCAGGCAGCAAATAAGCAAAATACGCAGATGGATCACACCATCGTCATCGACCTGCCGCCCGGCTACCGCATCGCGGACGTGCTCACCTTCCACGGCCGCGACGCCGAAGGCGTGGCCGAGCAGGTCGACGCGCACGGCCTGCGCAAGGGCGTGCTGCTGGACGGCGTGCCGACGCTGCTCGAGATCGCTTTCGACGGCGACAGCGCCCATTGCCGCATCGTGTTCGACGCGCCCCTCGCCCAGGCAGACACGCCGGGCGCAGACAGCCGCTCCGCACAGCCCGTGCAGTCACGGCAGCCGCTGCAGCCGCCCCACATGCCGGCTCCTCACAGCGCGGCGCGCCTGCAAGCGCTCGCCAACGACGCCCTGCTGAACGTCCTGGGCCTGCGCATCGACCCGGCCGCGTTCGCCGCCTTCGCCCGCGGCGACGCCATGCTCGGCCCGGTCCTGGCACGCCAGCCCGGCCTGCGCATCATCCAGTCCGCCACCGTGTTCGAAGCCCTGACCTGGGCCATCATCGGCCAGCAGATCAACCTGAGCTTCGCCATCGCCCTGCGCCGTACGCTGATCCTGCAAGCCGGCCACCAGCATTCAAGCGGCCTGTGGTGCTACCCGGAAGCGCGCGACGTGGCCCGCCTCGACATCGAGCAACTTACCAGCCGCAAGTTCTCGCAAGCCAAGGCCGACACCATCCTGCGCGTCGCACACATGATCGAGGACGGCAGGCTGTCGCTCGAGCGCACGCGCGACCCGCTCGAGGTCGGCCGCGAACTGCTGGCGATCAAGGGCATCGGCCCCTGGACCGTCAACTACGTGCTGCTGCGCGGCTTCGGCTATCCGGACTGCTCGCTGCATGGCGACGTCGCCGTGCGCGCCGCCCTGCACCACCTGGGTGGCGGCGATGCCCGCCCCAGCGTGAGGGAAGCCGAGCGCCTGCTGGAGCGCTACCAGCCGCACCGCACCATGGCCGCCGCCTACCTGTGGGCCAGCCTGGGCGAAAAGCCCGACCCGGCCGCCTAGTTCCAGCGCGGCAGCCCGTCATACTGCTGCGCCCCCTCTCCCGAAAACCGGATCAGCTCGGCCAACGGCACGGTGGCCAGGTTGTCGCAGCCGTAATGCCCGCCCAGCGCGCTGGGAATCTTGAGGCAATACTTGCGCCCTTCTTCCAGCGGACCCAGCGCCGCCTCGGCCAGCCGTACCGCCTCGGGCATGTACCAGTCGTCCAGGAAATCCTGGTTGTAGGCGAGCGCGTCGAGGTCGGCGCGGTTGCTGGCCAGCGGTTCGCAACACAGGTCTTGCGGACGCAGGCGCCAGAAGTGATCGTCCTCGTCGCGGATGATCAGATTGCCGAACGCATTGGCGCCCAGGACTTCGACGGCGTTCAGGCCAACCCAGCCCCAGGACTCGTTGATGTCGTCAACATGGATCATGATGTGCCTCTCGCTTGTCGGCCGCAGGATGCACGCACCATCCATCGGCCCTCGCATGGTTGGACCGGACCGGCCCGCATCCGTTGCAGCGAACGCGAGTGGGCTTGACCTGCGTCGAGGCCGTTAAAGGAGAGCAACGAAACAATTTGTCGCCCGGCCATCCGTATTGACAGTCCAGCGACGCTCGCTCACCATGGATCGCATCCCCGTCGAGCAAAGGAGCCATCTTGAGCAACGCACCCGGCGTCCAACCCCAGCTGGAATTCTGGTTCGATTTCGCCAGCAATTACAGCTACCTGAGCGTCATGCGCATCGAACACCTGGCGGCGCAAGCGGGCGTGCGCGTGGTCTGGCGCCCCTTCCTGCTGGGGCCGATCTTCCGCGATTTCGGCTGGAACACCTCGCCCTTCCTGCTGCAGCCCGAGAAGGGCCGCTATACCTGGAACGACATGCGGCGCCGCGCCGCCAGGTACGGGCTGGCGTTCAACCGCCCTTCGGCGTTTCCGCGCAATGCGCTGCTGCCGATGCGGGTCGCCCTGCTGGCGTCGAACGAACCGTGGATCGGCAGCTTCTGCCAGCGGGTGATGCAGCAGAATTTCGTCGAGGACGTCGACATCAACGATCCCGCGCACGTGCGACGCGCGCTGGACGGCCTGGTGGCCGACCCGGACGGCTTCATGCAGACGGCGCAGAGCGAGGCGGTCAAGGCGCGCCTGCGCGAACAGACCGGCCAGGCGCGCGCACGCGGCGTATTCGGTGCGCCGACCTTCTTCGTCGGAGAGGAATTGTTCTGGGGAGATGACCGGCTGGAAGACGCGATGGCATTCGCGCTCGAACCCATAACACAAACGACGACGCAAGCAGCGGCCGAATAAGGCGGCCGCCAATGCAAAAGCCCCTGATTCTCGATCGAAAATCAGGGGCTTTCTGAATTTGGTTGCGGGGACAGGATTTGAACCTGTGACCTTCGGGTTATGAGCCCGACGAGCTGCCAGACTGCTCCACCCCGCGTCTGATGGAATGAATTATACGCCCCCTGTCACATTTAGGCAATGCCAATCCTGCCCACATCTGCAATCGCAACAGTAAATTGCTCATCAATAAACACGACGGACAGCCGGGCGCGTCACGGCTGAGCAGCATGCGCCTGCCAACCGGCGCCGCATTCGGTGTAAAGTAAGGGCAATGCCAATTCGTCAAACCGTCATGAAATTCTGTTCCGAGTGCGCCCATCCCGTTGCGCTGGCCATCCCCGAAGGCGACAACCGGCCGCGCTACGTCTGCCCCCAGTGCCACACCATCCATTACCAGAATCCGAAGCTGGTGATCGGCTCGATCCCGGTATGGGAACAGGACGGCCAACTGCAGGTGCTGCTGTGCCGGCGCGCGATCGAACCGCGCTACGGCTACTGGACGCTGCCGGCGGGCTTCATGGAAAACGAAGAGACCACCAGCCAGGCCGCGGTGCGCGAAACCGAGGAAGAAGCCGGCGCCAACGTCGAACTCGGCAACCTGTTCACCCTGCTCAACGTGGCCCACGTGCACCAGGTGCACCTGTTCTACCTGGCGACGCTGCGCGACCTCGAGTTCGCCCCCGGCATCGAAAGCCTGGAGGTGCAGCTGTTTACCGAAGACCAGATTCCGTGGGACGAGCTGGCCTTCCCCACCATCCGCAGCACGCTGGAACTGTTCTTCGCCGACCGGATCAAAGTGCGCGAGGGCGGCAGCTACGGTTTTCACAGCCGCGACATCCATCGCCCGATGATCGCCCCGCGTGAACCGGACTGACGGTTCCGGCTCGAGATACGCAAGCGACTTGATATGATTCCCTGGCTCGAGTCCGACACGCCCTTCCCCGACGTGTCCAAGGCATTGACGGTGGAGGCGCCCGGCCTTCTCGCGGCCGGCGCCGACCTGTCGCCGCAGCGCCTGCTGCTGGCCTACCAGAACGGCATCTTCCCGTGGTTCTCGGAAGGCCAGCCGATCCTGTGGTGGAGCACCGATCCGCGCATGGTGCTGTACACCGACCG
Source organism: Massilia sp. YIM B02443 (assembly GCF_030411955.1). Lineage (GTDB taxonomy): Bacteria > Pseudomonadota > Gammaproteobacteria > Burkholderiales > Burkholderiaceae_D > Telluria. Next base: position 340,055 of record NZ_JASNRA010000001.1, on the reverse strand, counting down.
CTTCAAGATCAGCGCCAGCCTGGCCAAGACCCTGCGCAAGGTCGAGCGCAGCCGGCGCGAAGGCGGCCCCGGTGGTGACCGCCAGTGGGAAGTGCGCTTCGACAGCGCCTTCGAGGACGTGATGCGCGCCTGCGCCGCGCCGCGCAAGGACGGCCCCGGCACCTGGATCTCGGATGACATCATCGCCGGCTACGGCGGCCTGCACGCACTCGGCTACGCCCACTCGGCCGAGGTCTGGCTCGACGGCGAACTGGTCGGCGGCGCGTATGGCGTGTGCATCGGCCGCATGTTCTATGGCGAATCGATGTTCGCGCGCGTCTCGGACGCTTCCAAGGTGGCCCTGGCCTATCTGGTCGCCTTCCTGCGCGAGCAGGGCGTGCGCATGGTCGATTGCCAGCAGGAGACCAGCCACCTGGCATCGCTGGGCGCGGCGCCGATCGCGCGCAGCCAGTTCCTGGAGCACTTGCGCGGGGCCATACGCGAGCCGGCAATTGGCCCGTGGAAGGTCGTAGCACCGTTGCCTGCCTAACAGTGGCGAACGTGGGATTTCGTTAGAATAGGGTCACCAAACGTCGTCTCGAGAGTCTTTTGCATGACGCACCTACATGACCTGCCCTTCGCCACGCTGCAGTTCTATACGACGGCGCCCTATCCGTGCAGCTATCTCGATGCGCGCCAGGCGCGCTCGCAGGTCGCCACGCCATCGCACCTGATCAACGCCGACGTCTATTCCGAGCTGGTCAAGAACGGCTTCCGCCGCAGCGGCATCTTCACTTACCGCCCGTATTGCGACGGCTGCCAGGCCTGCATCCCGGTGCGCGTCAAGTGCGCCGACTTCCAGCCCAACCGCACCCAGCGCCGCGCATGGAAACGCCACGGCGACCTGGTGGCGATGGTGGCCAACCTGGCGTTCTCGGACGAACACTACGCGCTGTACCTGCGCTACCAGACCACGCGCCACGTCGGCGGCGGCATGGACCAGGACAGCCGCGACCAGTATGCCCAGTTCCTGCTGCAAAGCCGGGTGAATACGCGCCTGGTCGAGTTCCGCGAGCCGGACGGCACCCTGCGCATGGTGTCGATCATCGACGTGCTGTCCGACGGCCTGTCCTCGGTGTACACCTTCTTCGATCCGGACGTCGAAGGCGCCTCCTACGGCACCTACAACATCATGTGGCAGGTGAACCAGGCGCACGAACTGGGACTGTCCTACGTCTACCTCGGCTACTGGATCGAGCAGAGCCCGAAGATGGCGTACAAGATCAACTTCCGCCCGCTCGAGGCGCGCATCAACGGCGAGTGGGGCGTGCTGGAGCGCTGAGCTGCCGATGGCGTGCCGATGTCATAACATTTGCTTACGGACCTGGGCCCGCCGGCACGTTAGAATGGCGGCGATATCCCGAACGAGTAGCCCATGCCCGATAAACTCCTGTACACCCTCGCTCGCCCCGCCCTGTTCTCGCTCGATGCGGAGGCCGCCCACAACCTGACCTTGCCGCTGCTGCGCCGCCTCGATGCGCTCGGCCTCACCGGCGCCTTCAAGAAGCCCGCGCCCGACCCGCGCACCGTGATGGGCATCACCTTCCCGAACCCGGTCGGCCTGGCCGCCGGCCTGGACAAGGATGGCGCCTACATCGACGGCCTGGCGGCGCTCGGCTTCGGCTCGATCGAGATCGGCACCGTGACCCCGCGCGGCCAGGGCGGCAATCCCAAGCCGCGCATCTTCCGCCTGCCGCGCGCGCGCGGCATCATCAACCGCATGGGCTTCAACAACGGCGGCGTGGACGCCTTCGTGGCGAATGTCCAGGCCTCGCGCTTCTACCAGGAAAAGCAGGGCGTGCTGGGCCTGAACATCGGCAAGAACGCCGACACCCCGATCGAGCGCGCCGCCGACGATTACCTGCACTGCCTGCGCAAGGTCTATCCGTATGCCAGCTACGTCACGGTCAACATCTCGTCGCCCAACACCAAGAACCTGCGCCAGCTGCAGGGCGCGTCCGAACTGGATGGCCTGCTGTCGCAGCTGAAGGAAGAACAGAAGCGCCTGGCCGACCAGCACGGCCGCTACGTGCCGATCACGCTCAAGATCGCGCCCGATATCGACAACGACCAGATCCGCGACATCGCCGGCGCCCTGCTGCGCCACCGCATGGACGGCGTCATCGCCACCAACACCACCCTCAACCGGCGCGGCGTGGAAGGCATGAAGCACGCCACGGAAGCCGGCGGCCTGTCGGGCGAGCCGGTGTTCGAGCTGTCCAATATCGTGATCCGCGCGCTCAAGAAAGAGCTGGGCGACGAGGTGCCGATCATCGGCGTGGGCGGCATCCTGCGCGGCCAGGATGCGAAGGCGAAGATCGCGGCCGGCGCCCAGCTGGTGCAGCTGTACAGCGGCTTGATCTACGCCGGCCCGGCGCTGGTGCGCGAGTGCGCCAACGCCCTGCGTGCAGAAAAGAAGGCTTGAACATGGAACACGTCAAACTGGGACGCACCGACCTGGCGGTGACCAAGGTCTGCCTGGGCACGATGACCTTCGGCGAGCAGAACACCGAAGCGGATGCCCACAGCCAGCTCGATTACGCGCTCGAGCGCGGCATCAACTTCATCGACACCGCCGAGATGTATCCGGTGCCGCCCAGCGCCGCCACGCAGGGATCGACCGAACGCTTCATCGGTTCGTGGCTCAGGAAATCCGGCGCGCGCGAGCGCATCGTGCTGGCGACCAAGGCCGCCGGCCCCAACGCCAACCAGACCTGGATCCGCGGCGGCAAGCACAATCTGGACGCGGCCAATATCCGCGCCGCGGTCGACGCCAGCTTGCAGCGCCTGCAGACCGACTACATCGACCTGTACCAGCTGCACTGGCCGAGCCGCAACGTGCCGATCTTCGGCGCCAACCAGTTCGATCCGAGAAAAGAACGCAACGGCGTGCCGATCGAGGACACGCTGGCGGTGCTGGGCGAGTTGATCAAGGAAGGCAAGATCCGCCACATCGGCGTCTCGAACGAAAGCCCGTGGGGCGTGTGCGAGTACATCAAGCAGGCCGAGATGAAGGGCCTGCCGCGCATCGCCACCATCCAGAACCTGTACAACCTGACGGCGCGCGCGTTCGAAACCACGCTGCTGGACGAGGTGTGCTTCCGCGAAGAGGTCAGCCTGCTGGCCTACAGCCCGCTGGCGTTCGGGCAATTAAGCGCGAAGTATATCGACGATCCGAAAGCGGTCGGGCGCCTGTCGATCTATCCGCCGACCTGGAGCCCGCGCTACCTGCGGCCAGCGGTGCTGGACGCGACGCGCGAGTATGCGGCGCTGGCGCGCGAGAACGGCATGAGTCCTGCGCAGATGGCGCTGGCGTGGTGCTATTCGCGCTGGTTCGTGGGGTCGACCATCATCGGGGCGACCACGCTGGCGCAGCTGAAGGAAAACATCGATGCGGTCGAGACGGTGCTGCCGGTCGAGGTCATGAAGCGGATCGACGAGATCCACGCGCGCTACACAAACCCCGGGCAGTGATTCGGGATAGTGACGACGGATCGAACTTGGGTCCCCGCCTTCGCGGGGACGACGGTTTTAAAGTTAACGGTAGGGTCTTACGCTAACAGTATCCGACCTGTAAAGCTGCATGCACCACTACTTTTAAGACCGTCGTCCCCGCGAAGGCGGGGACCCAAGTTCACACCGCAGCCCGCGACTCGACCTTCAACCGGCAACCAGCCCCCTACTCCGTCGCAATCGCCTTCTCGATATCCGCCCGCGTATACCCCTGCGCAAAGCGCTCGATGAAGTGAAACGCATACGCGCGCAGATAGGTCCCGCGCCGCACGGCAAGGCGCGTCACGTTCTGCGCAAACAGGTGCGACGCCTCCATGGCTCGTAATCCTTTATCGCGCCCATGATCGAACGCCATCGACGCCACGATCCCCACGCCCATCCCGAGCGACACGTACTGCTTGATCACGTCCGAATCCATCGCCGTGAGCACGATGTCCGGCGCCAGCCCTGCTTCCACGAACGCGGCGTCGATGTGGCTGCGCCCGGTGAAGCCGACGTCATACGTGATCAACGGATGCTCGGCCAGGTCTTCCAGCCGCAGCGGCGAGCCGCCTGAAAAAATCGGATGCCCTTCCGGCGCCACCACCAGGTGGCTCCAGCGGTAGCACGGGAAAGACACCAGGTCGGGAAACGCCGACAGGCCTTCGGTGGCGATGCCGATGTCGGCCTTGCCCGAGGAAACCCACTCCGCGATGTGTTCCGGCGCGCTTTGCTGCAGGGCGATGCGCACTTCCGGGAAGGCCTGGCGGAACGACTGCACCACCTGCGGCAGCGCGTAGCGCGCCTGGGTGTGGGTCACGGCGATGGTCAGCGTGCCGCTGTCCTGGGCCGCATACTCGCGGCTGGCCTGCTGCAGGTTCTCGGCTTCCACCAGCAGCTTCTCGACGATGCGCAGGATGCCCTTGCCCGGCGGCGTCAGGCCGGTGAGCCGTTTCCCGTTACGCTCGAAGATCACCACCCCCAGCTCGTCTTCGAGCTCGCGGATCTGGCGCGACACGCCAGGCTGCGACGTGAACAGGGCATTGGCCACCTCGGTCAGGTTGAAATCGCGCCGGGCCGCTTCGCGCACGGAGCGCAGCTGCTGGAAGTTCATATATTGGTTCCTTCGTCGACGAACACTTCGATGCGGCGCGGACGCACCACCAGCGTCTCGCCCTCTTTCAGGCCCAGGCTGGCGAAGCGCTCGTTCGGCAGCACCGCTTCGATCAGCTGCCCGTTGTCGGCACGCTCCAGGTCGAGCTGGGCCAGCGGCCCGATTGCGTGCGCGCGGCGCAGCCTGGCCACCACGCCGTCGGCGCCGGCCGTGTAGCGTTCCACGTCCAGGTCGTGCGGGCGCACGTAGCCGATGCCGGCGCCATCAACCACGCCGGCCAGTTGCGGCGCCTGGAACGAGGCATCGCCGCTGGCCAGCACGCCGTCGTTGACGCGGCCGTGGAACAGGTTGACGTTGCCCAGGAAGCCGTACACGAACGGCGACGCCGGCTGGTTGTACACCGCGTCCGGGCTGCCCAGCTGCTCGACGCGGCCCTTGTTCATCAGGACCACCTGGTCGGCCACTTCCAGCGCTTCTTCCTGGTCGTGGGTGACGAAGATCGAGGTCACGTGCAGCTCGTCGTGCAGGCGGCGCAGCCAGCGCCGCAGTTCCTTGCGCACCTTGGCGTCGAGCGCGCCGAACGGTTCGTCGAGCAGCAGCACGCGCGGCTCCACGGCCAGGGCGCGCGCCAGGGCGATGCGCTGGCGCTGGCCGCCGGACAGTTGCGGCGGATAGCGGTCGGCGATCCAGTCCAGCTGGACGAGTTCAAGCAGTTGCTTGACCTTGGCGCGGATCTGGTCTTCGCTCGGACGCTCCTTGCGCGGCTTCACGCGCAAACCAAAAGCGACGTTCTCGAACACGGTCATGTGCTTGAACAGCGCGTAGTGCTGGAACACGAAGCCGACCTGGCGCTCGCGCACATGGCGGTGCGAGGAATCCTGGCCGTCGAGCAGCACCGCGCCCGAATCCGGGTGTTCGAGGCCGGCGATGATGCGCAGCAGCGTGGTCTTGCCGCAGCCCGAAGGGCCCAGCAGCGCGGTCAGTTCGCCATCCGGGAACTGCAGTGAGACGTCGTCGAGCGCGGTGAACTGGCCGAACTGCTTGCGGATGTGTTGGACTTCGATCGTCATTCGACTTGGCTCCGGATTAATGCGTTGGCGTGTCGGTCGAGGCCTTGCGAGCCGCGTGCAGACGCCATTCGATAAAGGACTTGATGGCCAGCGTCACCAGCGCGAGCAGCGCCAGCAGCGACGCGATCGCGAACGCGGCCGTGAAGTTGTATTCGTTGTAGAGGATCTCGACCTGCAGCGGCATGGTATTGGTCTCGCCGCGGATGTGGCCCGAGACCACCGACACCGCGCCGAACTCGCCCATGGCGCGGGCGTTACACAGGATCACGCCATACAGCAGGCCCCACTTGATGTTCGGGAGCGTCACGCGCCAGAAGGTCGACCAGCCAGAGGCGCCCAGCACCAGCGCGGCTTCCTCTTCTTCGGTGCCCTGCTGCTGCATCAGCGGAATCAGCTCGCGCGCCACGAACGGGAAGGTGATGAACACGGTGGCCAGCACGATGCCCGGCACCGCGAACAGGATCTTGATGTCATGCTCCGCCAGCCACGGGCCGAACCAGCCTTCGACGCCGAACAGCAGCACGTACATCAGGCCCGCGATCACGGGCGAGACCGAGAACGGCAGGTCGATCAGCGTGAGAAGAATGCTCTTGCCCTTGAATTCGAACTTGGCGATGGCCCACGCCGCCGCCACGCCGAACACCAGGTTCAGCGGCACCGAGATCGCGGCCGCGATCAGGGTCAGCTTGATGGCTGAAATAGCGTCGGGGTCGATAATCGCTTCGACGTAAACCTCCCAGCCTTTTTTCAGCGCTTCGGCGAACACCGCTACCAGCGGCACGAACAGGAACAGGGCCAGGAACAGCAGCGCGACCGTGATCAGCGCATAGCGCACCCAGCGCGGCTCGAGCGAATTGGTGACCACGCGGCGGGCCGGCGCGGCAGTCTGGCGCGGCAGCGCCTTGTCGTTCAACACGGCGCTCATGCCTTGCCCGCCCGTTTGCGCGTCCACGCCTGCAGCAGGTTAATCGTCAGCAGCAGGATGAACGAGAACACCAGCATCACCACCGCGATCGCGGTCGCGCCGGCGTAGTCGTACTGCTCCAGCTTGGAGATGATCAGCAGCGGCGTGATCTCGGACACCAGCGGCAGATTGCCGGCAATGAAGATCACCGAACCGTATTCGCCGGTGGCGCGCGCGAACGCCAGCGCGAAACCGGTCAGCAGCGCCGGCGTGATCGACGGCAGCACCACGCGGATGAAGGTCTGCAGCGGCGAGGCGCCCAGGCTGGCCGCCGCTTCTTCCAGTTCGCGCTCGGCTTCCTCCAGCACCGGCTGCACCGTGCGCACCACGAACGGCAGGCCGATGAAGGTCAGCGCCACCACGATGCCCAGCGGCGTGAACGCCACCTTGATGCCGAGGTCGGCGAGGTACTGGCCGATCCAGCCATTGTGCGAATACAGGGATGTGAGCGTGATGCCGGCCACTGCGGTCGGCAGCGCGAACGGCAGGTCGACCAGGGCGTCGATGAAGCGCTTGCCGGGGAATTGATAGCGCACCAGCACCCAGGCCACGATGCCGCCGAACACGACGTTGATCAGGGCGGCGATGAAAGAAGCGCCGAAGCTCAGGCGATAGGACGCCACCACGCGCTCGGACGTGACCGCGCTCCAGAATCCTTCCCAGGTCAGGTTGAAGGTATTCAGGAATACCGCCGACAGCGGGATCAGGACGATCAGCGCCAGGTAGAACAGCGTGAAGCCGAGCGAGAGGCCAAAGCCGGGAATCACCCGGCCCGGCCGCTTGCCCGGCCTGGGATGCGCTGGCGTCGTGCCCGGCATTGCAAGCGATGTCATGCGAGTCCTTATTACAAATTCTTCTAACGGACTCGCATGCTCTCACGCGATGTTCATAAAGCAAACGAAAGAATACTTATTTGTATAGACACCAAATGCTATTTGACCGCCGGTTGCTGGCGTCAAGTCACCAGCTTGAAAGCGACGCCGGTCAGGGTCATGGCCAGCAGGCCGCGCAGGAAGCGCTCCGGCACCTTGCGCGCCAGCATGGCGCCCAGGGTGATGCCGGGGAGCGAACCGACCAGCAGCGTCAGCAGCAGCATCCAGTCGATCGAGCCCAGCCACCAGTGGCCGAGGGCGGCGATGGCGGTCAGCGGCACCGCGTAGGCGATGTCGGTGCCGGCCACTTCGGCCGGGCTCAAGCGCGGATACAGGAACACCAGCAGCGTGGCGCCGATGGCGCCGGCGCCGATCGAGGACACCGTCACCAGCACGCCGAGCACGGCGCCCGAGACGATGGTGGCGGCGGCCAGGCTGCGGCCCTGCAGCTGGCGTTCGGGATGGGCGTTGATCCAGGCCAGCATGCGACGCCGGAACAGCAACGCCACCACGGTCAGCATCACCGAGACGGCGATCGTGTAGCGGATCAGCTGGCCGAGGTCATGGCTCAGGGCGCCGAAGCGGTTGAGCGCAATGGCGGCCAGCACGGCGGCCGGCAGCGCGCCCAGGCACAGGCGCCCGACGATCGGCCACTGGACGGTGCGGGTGAAGCGGTGGGTGATGGTGCCGGCGCTCTTGGTGATGGCGGCGAAGGCCAGGTCGGTGCCGACGGCAACCGAGGGCGAGACGCCGAACAGCAGCGTCAACAGCGGCGTCATCAGCGAGCCGCCCCCTACTCCCGTCATCCCTACCAGCAAACCTACTGCGAATCCTGCGATTACATATGTCGGCGACACGTCTGCTCCTCAAACTCGGGAACAGGGTAAGCCGGGCGCGGCCGTTTCACAAACGACAGCTTCCTCATTTGCTTATGCAGAGAAATTCGTACGCGGCGGGGGAATTATGGGGTTGGCCTCGGCGGCCCCGCGCTCCGCCGCCGACGCGGTGATTGCGATCGGCTCCGATCTCGTGCCGGATGATCTGGCTGCTAACTACCACCGCGTCGGCGGCGAAGCCGCCAACCCTACGGATACCGGGGAGTATCCCAAAACACGCTTACTTGTTCGGCTGCGGCGTCAGGCGCAGGTAAGGCTTGGGCGCCTCGTAGCCTTTCGGATACTTCTGCTTGATCACTTCCGGATCGGTCACGGTCAGCGGAATGATGACCGGGTCGCCATCCTTCCAGTTGCCCGGGGTGGCCACGGTGTAGCCGTCGGTCAGCTGCAGGGCGTCGATCACGCGCAGCACTTCGTCGAAGTTGCGGCCGGTGCTCATCGGGTAGGTGATGATCAGGCGCACCTTCTTGGCCGGGTCGATCACGAACAGCGAGCGCACGGTGGCGGTGGCCGAGGCGTTCGGGTGGATCATGTCGTACAGCTGCGAGACCGATTTGTCGGCATCGGCCACGATCGGGAAGCCGACCACGGTCTGCTGGGTCTCTTCGATGTCCTTGATCCAGCCCAGGTGCGATTCGGCGGCATCGACCGACAGCGCGATCGCCTTCACGTTGCGCTTGTCGAACTCCGGCTTCAGCTTCGCAGTCAGGCCCAGTTCGGTGGTGCAGACCGGGGTGAAGTCGGCCGGGTGCGAGAACAGCACCACCCACGAATCGCCCGCCCACTCGTGGAAGCGGATCTTGCCGATGCTGGAATCCTGCTCGAAATCGGGGGCGGTGTCGCCGAGGCGTAAGGTCATAGTCTTCTCCATGCTAGGTTTATCAAGCGTGGGCCTGCGCCAATCGGCGCAGGCTCACACGAATCGGTTGTACAGCACGACGGCCCAGGTGGCAGTGGCCATCAGCAGCGTGATCGCCACGGCGGCGCTGCCGATGTCCTTGGCCGCCTTCGACAGCGGATGGCGCTCGAGCGAAATGCGGTCGACGATGGCTTCGATCGCCGAGTTGATCAGCTCGACCACCAGCACCAGCCCCAGCACGCCGATCAGCGCCAGCTTCTGGAATCCGGACACCGGCAGCAGCAGCGCCACTACCGTAGCGATGGCAATCACCACCACCTCTTGCCGGAATGCCGCCTCGCTGCGCCAGGCCCAGGCCAGGCCGTCCCAGGTATTACGGCAAGCGGCGGCGATGCGGTCGATGCCGCGGCGGGTCTTGAATTCGCTGGTCGGATGTCCCATCGTGTTCCCATTTGGAAATATTGGAACACCATCATACCTGTCCGGGATCAGCATGTGGCATCTGCGTAAATTATGCAACTGCGCGCTGCCCTGCCACGAGCGCGAGTTTGCATCCCCGTTTCACATCATGGTATAAACGATGCACCGTTACTGCACTGCACCAACCACATCATGAAAATGGAAACGCCGACTCCAGCCAAGACCTCGATCCAGGTGATCGAACGCATGATGGGCCTGCTCGATGCGCTGGCCAGCTATTCGGATCCGGTCAGCCTCAAGGAATTGTCGCGCGTCTCGGGCCTGCATCCCTCGACCGCGCACCGGATCCTGAACGACATGGTGGTGACGCGCTTCGTCGACCGCGTCGAGCCGGGCACCTACCGCCTCGGCATGCGCCTGCTGGAACTGGGCAACGTGGTCAAGAGCCGGCTGTCGGTGCGCGAAGCGGCGCTGGACGCGATGCGCGCCCTGCACCGCAAGACCCAGCAGACGGTCAACCTGTCGGTGCGCCAGGGCGACGAGATCGTCTACATCGACCGCGCCTTCTCGGAACGCTCCGGGATGCAGGTGGTGCGCGCGATCGGCGGCCGCGGGCCGCTCCATCTCACCTCGACCGGCAAGCTGTTCTTGTCGGTGGACGACGTCAAGGCGATCCGCGCGTATTCGACCCGCACCGGCCTGGCCGGGCATACGCGCAACTCGATCACCGAGCTGCCGCGCCTCGAGCGCGAGCTGAGCCTGGTGCGCGCGCGCGGCTATGCGCGCGACAACGAGGAACTGGAACTGGGCGTGCGCTGCATGGCGGCCGGGATCATGGACGACAGCGGCAAGCTGGTGGCGGGCTTGTCGATCTCGGCCCCGGCCGACCGGTTGCAGGAAGACTGGGTGGAAGACCTGGTGCAGACGGCGGCGAAGATTTCGGCGACGCTGGGGTATCGACCGACACCGGCGATCTGAACGCGTGGACGGGCACCCCGTCCATCCGGACGGCCGCGCCGCCGGGCGCGCACATCACATCAATGCAAATCCGGCGCCGCCGGCGCGCTGGCCGTGATGGTCGGCGTACGCACCGCGTCCACGTCCATGCGGTCGGGCAGCGCCTCGATCCAGCGCCGGATGCGGCCGGCGTCGGCGGTGCGCGACATCTTGCCCTTCGAATCGAGGAACACCATCACCACGTTGCGGCCATGGATCATGGCCTGCATCACCAGGCAACGTCCCGCTTCGTTGATGAAGCCGGTCTTCTGCAGGCCGATGTTCCAGTCCGGCAGCGCCACCAGGTAGTTGGTGTTGTTGTAGTGCATGGTGCGGCCGCTGGCGCTCACGGTCGACTTCGGCGTGGTGGAGAATTCGCGCAGCAGCGGCTCGCGGTGCGCCACCGTGACCAGCTTGGCCAGGTCGCGTGCACTCGACACGTTCTGGCTCGACAGGCCGCTGGTATCGACGTAGCGGGTGTCGTTCATGCCCAGCTCCTTGGCCTTGGCGTTCATCGCGGCGACGAAGGCCTCCTTGCCGCCCGGGTAATTGCGGCCCAGCGCCGAGGCGGCGCGGTTTTCCGAACTCATCAGGGTGATGTGCAGCAGTTCGCGGCGCGTCATGCGCGCGCCCACCGGCAGGCGCGAGCTGCTGTACTTGTGGCGGTCGACGTCGGCGTCGGTCACCTGCAGCACTTCGTCCAGGTCCTGCTTCGCTTCGGTGACGATCACGCCGGTCATCAGCTTGGTGATCGAGGCGATCGGCAGCGCCACGTTGGCGTTCTTTTCGAACAGCACTTCCGAACTGTTCTGGTCAATGACGAAGGCGACGTTGGAACGCAGCGCCAATGGATCGTCGGTCTTGTTCAGGCCGGCGATATCGCCCATGCTGCGCGGCGCGTAAGCGGCAGCCGCAACGGCGGCGCCGGCCACGGCGGCGCGGCGCACCGGCACATAGGTCACCACCCGCTTGCCGCGCACGGTCTTGACACGACGCACCATGCGCGGACGGTCGTCGTCGGCCTTGGCCACGTCCTGGCGCTTGGCGCGCTTGGCCTTGCGCACGGTCTTGCGCTTGACGGTTTTCTTGGCAGCCTTCTTCGGCTTGGACTGTTGTGCCTGCTCGGCAGCGCCTGCGCCTGCGCCGGCGGCATGGACCGGCGCCAGGGCGAACAGTGCGGAAACGATGGCAGCCAAAGCAAGTTTAAACATGGTAAAGCCCTTGGACGCAAACTGATGAGGTACTCGATGAGTGTAGCCGAACGAGTCCTGATCGCAAGCAGTTTTCCGGTTCCGTGCGGCAACAATCCCAGCAAAACAACAGCTAGCTCAAAAAATTTTCTCTTTTGATATCAATGAGATAGCGTAAATACTTTACTCGATGAAACGCGCGAAGCCGCTGCTAGGTTCGCGCTCGGTGAGCAGCGTATTCTCGATCCGGTCCGGGTCGGCCCAGCCTAGCGCCATGCCGCACACGACCATCTCGTTGTCGGGCAAGGCCAGTTGATCGGCGATGATCCGATGATACTGGGTAAAAGCCGCCTGCGGGCAAGTATCGAGACCGCGCGCCCGCGCCGCCACCATGATGTTTTGCAGGAACATGCCGTAGTCCAGCCATGAGCCCTGCTCCATGATGCGGTCGATGGTGAAGATCAGGCCCACCGGGGCGTCGAAAAAGGCGTAGTTGCGGGCGTGCTGGGCCGCCATCCCGGCCTTGTTCTCGCGCGTCAGCCCGAGCAGGCTGTACAGGTCCCAGCCGACCTTGCGGCGGCGGTCGATGTACGGCGCCACCCACTCGCGCGGGTAGTACGGATATTCCTCGGCGTGGGCGCGCGCCTGCTGCGGGTCGGCGTTCACCGCCAGGATCGCCTGCGACAGGCGTTCGCGCGCGGCCCCGAGCAGCACGTGCACTTTCCACGGCTGGGTATTGGTGCCGGATGGCGCGCGCGCGGCAACGTCCAGGATGCGCGCGATCTCGTCACGCTCGACCGGCTTGTCGAGGAAGGCGCGGATCGAGCGGCGCGAGGTGATGGCGGCGTCGACGGCTTCTTGCTGGGGGCTGGACAGCATGGGTTCTCCTCTGTGATTGACTAGGGTTTCCGGACCACGAAGGCGACGCCGGCCACCGCCACCGCCATCCCGGCCAGGGCAAGCGGGCTGAACGATTCGCCGAACAGCAGCCAGGCCATGATGGCCGTGGTCGGCGGCGTCAGGTACATCAGGCTGGTGACTTCGGTCGCTCCGCTGCGTCCGATCAGGCGGAACAGCAAGAAGATGGCGCCGATCGACAGCGCCAGCACCGACCACAGCCAGGCGACGATGAAATCGACGCTCCAGGCGATGCGCGAGAACGCCGGATCGAGCCCTTCCAGCCACACGGCCAGCGGCGCCAGCGCCAGCACGGTGGCGCCGAACTGGACCACGGTGCCGCTGCGCAGGTCGAAGCGCGGGCAGAAACGGCGCTGGTACATGGTGCCGGCGGTAATGCTCAGCAGGGCGAACAGGCACAGGCCGAGCGCCGGCAACGACAGTCCGGCCAGGCTCAGCTTGGCGTACACGACCAGCGCCACGCCGGCCAGGCCGAGCAGCAGTCCGAGCCATTGCAAAGGCCGCACGCGCTCGCCGATCAGCGGCGCCGCGGCGGCGGTGAGGATCGGCTGCATGCCGACGATCAGGGCGGTCAGTCCGGCCGGCATGCCGAGCTTGATCGCGGCCCAGACGCCGCCCAGGTAGCCGGCCTGCAGCAGCAGGCCGGCGACGGCCAGGTGGCCGATCTGCTCACGCGGCGGCCAGGGCGCGCGCCACAGCAGCACGATCGGCAGCAGCACCGCCAGCACGCCCAGGCAGCGCACGATCAGGAAGGTCAGCGGCGGCGCGTAAGGCAGGCCCAGCTTGGCGACGATGAAGCCGGCGCTCCACAGGAAGACGAAGAACAGCGGCACGGGCGAGAGCCAGCCGGGAGCGGTCCGGGCGGACTGGGGTGACAGGGCGGAGGCGCGGGTCGACATGGTCCGGGACGGCGGCGCGGGCTGCCGTTGAAGAAAACACAAGCGCCGAGTCTAGCATGCCATCTGATATCGGATGAGCAGCCGCAAAAGATGACATCGGTTTGACATACATCAATTGACATTTCTTGAAAGAAATGCATTCAAATATTTTATGTAGTGTGGATGGTGCGTCGCACCAAAAACGCTTGACGCTTCAATTGAACTGGTTGAAAATTTGCCCTGTTGCGGTGCACAAAAAAGAGTTTCGACAATTTTCATCAAGAACCTGCCCTCACCTGAGCAATAGTCCATTTACGAAACGTACCAATTTTGGAGAGCCACATGTTTGCAATCCCTGAACAGTTTTCGAATGCCACCAAAGCCAGCCTGGAATCGCAGTTCGCTCTGATGTCGTCGCTGACCTCGAAGACGTTCGAAGGCATGGAAAAGCTGGTGGAACTGAATATCGCCACCGCCCGCGCCAGCCTGGAAAACTCGACCGCCGTCACCCGCCAGCTGCTGGGCGCCAAGGATCCGCAAGAATTCTTCTCGCTGACCGCGTCGCAAGCCCAGCCGAACGCCGAGAAAGCCGTGTCGTACACCCGCCAGGTGGCCGCCATCGCCACCGGCACCGGCGCCGAATTCTCGAAGGCCGCCGAAAGCCAGATCGTCGAAGCCAATCGCAAGGTGATCTCGCTGGTCGATGAAGTGAGCAAGAACGCCCCGGCCGGTTCGGAAAGCTTCGTTGCCGCCGTCAAGACCGCCATCAGCAACGCCAACGCCGGCTACGAGCAGTTCAGCAAGACCACCAAGCAGGCGGTCGAGGCGATGGAAAACAATATGAACGCCGCCGTGTCGCAGTTCTCGGCCACGGCCAGCAAGGCGACCAACGCCGCGACTGCCGCTACCGCAGCCGCTGCCGCTTAAGTCTCCTGCGTCAATCAAGAAAGGCCGGAAACGCTTGCGCGTTCCGGCCTTTTTTCATTGCGTAGGGTTGGCGGCTCTGCCGCCGACGCGGTGATAGTTTGCAGCGAGATCATCCGGCGCGAATGCGAAGCCGATAACAATCGACGCGTCGGCGGCAGAGCGCGGGGCCGCCGAGGCCAACCCTACGTTTCAGCCACCGATCATTCGCCCAGGTACGCTGCCTGCACGCGCGGATCGTCGAGCATGTCGCGCGCATTGCCGCTCATCGTGATCGCGCCCGACTCCATCACGTAGCCGCGGTGCGCGGCCTGCAGCGCCAGCCTGGCATTCTGTTCCACCAGCAGGATCGTGATGCCCTGGCTGGAGACGTCGCGGATCACCTCGAAGATCTTCTCCACCATGATCGGCGCCAGCCCCATCGACGGCTCGTCCAGCAGCAGCAGGGTCGGATGGCACATCAGGGCGCGCGCCATCGCCAGCATCTGCTGCTCGCCGCCGGACAAGGTGCCGGCCAGCTGCGCCGAGCGCTCCTTCAGGCGCGGGAACACCGTGTACCAGCGCTCGATGTCGGCCGCGATGCCGGCCTTGTCGTTGCGGGTGTAGGCGCCCATCAACAGGTTCTCGTGGATCGACATGCGGGTGAACACGCCCCGCCCTTCCGGCACCATGGCCAGTTTCTGCTGTACCAGCCGATGCGACTGGGCGCCGCGCAGCGATGCGCCCAGGTAAGTGATCTCGCCCTCCACCTTGCACGGCGGCAGGGTACCGGTGATGGCTTTCAGGGTGGTGGTCTTGCCGGCGCCGTTGGCCCCGATCAGGGTCACCAGTTCGCCCTTGCCGACCGTCAGGTCGACGCCTTTGACCGCCTTGATACCGCCATAGGCGACCTTTAGGCCGGCGATGTTCAGGACATTCTCGAGCATCAGTGCGCTCCTCCGAGATAGGCGTCGATCACCGCCTGGTTCTTCTGGATCTCGCCCGGCAGCCCTTCGGCGATGCGCTTGCCGTACTCGAGCACCGTAATGCGGTCGCACAGGCCCATCATCAGCTTGACGTCGTGCTCGATCAGCAGCACCGTCTTGCCCTGCTCCTTGATCTTCACCAGCAGTGCGCGCAGCGCCAGCTTTTCGGTGGCGTTCATGCCGGCCGCCGGTTCGTCCAGCGCCAGCAGTTTTGGTTCGGTCGCCAGCGCGCGCGCGATTTCCAGGCGGCGCTGGTCGCCATACGACAGGTATTTGGCGGTGCGATGGGCAAACTGGCCGATGCCCACAAAATCGAGCAGTTCCTGGGCACGCGCGGCGATCGCCGCTTCTTCCTCGCGCGCGGCCCGGTGGCGCAGGATCGCGCCCAGCACGCCCTGCTTCGTGCGCACGTGGCGCCCGACCATCACGTTCTCGAGCGCGCTCATCTCGCCGAACAGGCGGATGTTCTGAAAGGTGCGGGCAATGCCGGCCTTGGCCACCGCGTGCGGCGCCGACGGCGAATACGGCTGGCTGGCCAGTTCGAAGCTGCCGCTGTCGGGCTGGTACAGCCCGGTGATGACGTTGAAGAAAGTGGTCTTGCCGGCGCCGTTGGGACCGATCAGCCCATAGATCTGGCCCTGCAGGATGCGGATGCCGACGTCGGTCAGCGCTTGCAGACCGCCGAAGCGTTTATTGACGCCGGAAATATTCAGGAGGACTTGTTCGCTCATGTTCTGTTCCTCAGGCGGTCGACGCTTCTTCGTCTTCACGCGCCAGGGCTGCATTCGGACGCTCTTCCTTGTTGGGCGAAGGCCACAGTCCGGCCGGGCGCACCAGCATGATCAGCACCAGGGCTAAACCATAGAGCAATTGACGCAGCACCTCGGCCTCGATCACGATGCGACCGAACAGCGCCTGCTGCGCCGGATCGACCACGTGGCGCAGCACTTCGGGCAAGGCCGCCAGCAGCACGCCGCCCAGCACCACGCCCGGGATGTGGCCGATGCCGCCCAGCACCACCATCGCCAGCACCGCGATCGACTCGGTCAGCGAGAACGATTCCGGAGAAACAAAACCCTGGAAGGCGCCGAACATGGCGCCGGCCACGCCGCCGAACGAGGCGCCCATGGCGAACGCCAGCAGTTTGACGTTGCGGGTATTGATGCCCATCGCCTTGGCCGCGATCTCGTCTTCGCGGATCGCCACCCAGGCCCGGCCCAGGCGCGAATGCTGCAGGCGGCCGGTGATGAAGATGGTCGCGATCACCAAGCTGAGGAACAGGAAATAGTAGGCATTCACCGACGGCATCGCATAGCTGCCGATGTACACGGTGGAGTTAGTGCCCGCTTCGCCCGCCAGCGACACCCCGAACACGCGGATCGGGTCGATCATGTTGATGCCCTGCGAACCGTTGGTGAAGTTGATCGGATCGTTCAGGTTGAGCATGAAGATGCGGATGATCTCGCCGAAGCCGAGCGTCACGATGGCGAGATAGTCGCCGCGCAGTTTCAGCGTCGGCGCGCCCAGTAGCGCGCCGCACAGGCCGGCGACCAGCGCCGCCAGCGGCACGATCGCCCACACCGACAGGTGGATGCCGTTCTGCTGGATCTCGGGACCGAAGAACGCCACCAGCGCTTCGCCCAGCGCCGGCGAATAATAGATCAGCGACTCGAGCAGCGCCGCGAACTGGGGCGACGAGAACAGCCCGACCAGGTAGGCGCCGACCGCGAAGAAGGCGATGTAGCCCAGGTCCAGCAGGCCGGCGAAGCCGACCACGATGTTCAGGCCCAGCGCCAGAATGATGTACAGCAGCGCCATGTCGATGATGCGCACCCAGGAATTGCCGAACTGGGAAGCGAAGAACGGGAACACCAGCATCAGGGCCAGGAGTGCCACCATGCTGATGGCGGCCTGGCGCGGCTTGTGGCGGGTGTCGAAGCTCAGGAGTGCCATGTCAATATCCTCTCTTCACACGCATCAGGCGCGGTCGGCCACGCGCTCGCCCATGATGCCGGACGGCCGCAGGGTGAGCACCAGGATCAGCACCACGAAGGCAAAGATGTCCTGGTAATGGCTGCCGAGGAAGCCGCCGGTGAGGTCGCCCAGGTAGCCGGCGCCGAGCGCCTCGATGATCCCCAGCAGCAGGCCGCCGACCATGGCGCCGTAGATATTGCCGATGCCACCCAGCACCGCGGCGCAAAACGCCTTCAGGCCCGGCAGCACGCCCATGGTGAAGGTGATCGAAGCGTAGTTGGCGCCCCACATCACGCCGGCGACGGCCGCCAGCGCGGCGCCGATGGCGAAGGTGGCGACGATCACGCGATTCGTGTCCACGCCCATCAGGCCGGCCACGCGCGGGTTCTCGGCCACGGCGCGCATCGCGCGGCCCATGCGGGTGCGTTCGACCAGCAGCACCAGCGCGCCCATGGCGACGGCGGCCAGCACCAGCAGCAGCACCTGGGTCTGCGAAATCATGGCGCCGCCGACCACGATCGGCTCGGGCGACAGCAGTTGCGGGAACGGGATCGGGCTGCGGCCCCAGATCATCATGGCGAAGGTCTGCAGCAGGATCGAGATGCCGATTGCCGTGATCAGCGGCGCCAGGCGCGGCGCGTTGCGCAGGCGGCGGTAGGCGACGCGTTCGATCAGGATATTGACCAGCATGGTGACGGGAATCGCACCGAGGATTGCCAGCGCCAGTTGGACGTAGCCGGGCAGCCCCGGGATATATGCGTCAAGCAGTTGCAGGATGGTCAGGCCGACCATGGCGCCGATCATCAGCACGTCGCCGTGGGCGAAGTTGATCAGATTCAGGACGCCGTACACCATGGTGTAGCCGAGTGCGACCAGGGCGTACATGCTGCCCAGCACCAGGCCGTTAAGACATTGTTGGAGAAAAGTTTCCATCGTTTTCCACTTGCGTGAACCTGCAAACAAAAAACGGCACGTCGAGGATCTCGAAGTGCCGTTCATGGTATGCCTGAACCGTGATCTGCGATTAGCCGGCCGGGTTGTTCATGGCTGGCTTGACGAATTTCCGAGCGTCGCCATCATAGCTTGGCTTTTGGAAAACTAACAATGCTTAATTAAGACAGCCTCACAGCACTGGCAATGGCTCGTTTCAAGGCGAAACAGAAAATAAAGTTCCGGGCGCGGGCGCCGTTCCCTGCGCCGGCACGCCGTCCAGGCCTTTCGGCAGCGGGAAGGTCACGTGCTCTTCGACGCCTTCCAGTGCGCGCACGCTGGCCGCGCCCAGCTCCTTGAGGCGGTCGATCACGGCCTGCACCAGCACTTCCGGGGCCGACGCGCCGGCGGTGACGCCGACGCGCTTCTTGCCGGCGATCCAGGCCGGGTCGATCGCGCCGGCATTGTCGACCATGTAGGCCGGCGTGCCCATCTTCTCGGCCACCTCGCGCAGGCGGTTCGAATTCGAGCTGTTCGGGCTGCCGACCACGACCACGACTTCCACCTGCGGCGCCATGAATTTCACGGCTTCCTGGCGGTTGGTGGTGGCGTAGCAGATGTCGCCCTTCTTCGGCTCGATGATGTTCGGGAAGCGTGCCTTCAGGGCCTCGATGATCTCGGCGGTGTCGTCGACTGACAGCGTGGTCTGCGACACGTAGGCCAGCAGGTCCGGATTGCGCACCTGCAGCGTGTGCACGTCGTCGACCGTCTCGACCAGGTGCATGCCCTCTTCGGCCTGGCCCATGGTGCCTTCGACTTCCGGGTGGCCGTCGTGGCCGATCATGATGATCTCGGCGCCTTGTTTACGCATCTTGGCCACTTCCACGTGGACCTTGGTCACCAGCGGGCAGGTGGCATCAAAAATGGTCAGGCCGCGCGCTTCGGCATCGGCGCGCACCGCTTTCGACACGCCGTGCGCCGAGAACACCAGCGTATTGCCGGGCGGGACGTCTTCCAGTTCCTCGATGAAGATCGCGCCCTTGGTGCGCAGGTCTTCCACCACATAGGCGTTGTGCACGATTTCGTGACGCACATAGATCGGGGCACCGAATTGCTTCAGGGCGCGCTCGACGATCTCGATCGCACGGTCCACGCCGGCGCAAAAGCCGCGCGGCTGGGCTAGCAGAATCTCGTTTTCCATAGATTTTTCCTGGTGTCCGGTATTACAGAACCGAAATCAGTTTCACTTCGAATTGCAAGGGCTGGCCGGCCAGCGGATGGTTGAAGTCGAACAGGGCCGTGGTATCGCGCATCTCCAGCAGCACGCCGGCGAAGCGGCCGCCCTTGGGCGCATTGAACTCGACCACTTCGCCGACCGTGTAGTCGGTGCCGGGCACCGAGTTCTCGTCCAGCGTGGCCTTCGACACCGACTGGATCAGGTCCGGGTTGCGCTCGCCGAAGCCCTCGCCCGCGTCCAGTTCGAAGGTCTGGTGCGCGCCTTCGGGCAGGCCGATCAGGCGCTGTTCGAGGAACGGCGCCAGCTGGCCCTGGCCCAGCAGCAGCGTTGCTGGGGTGCCATTGAAAGTGGTGACGATATCCGCGCCGCCGGCAACTGCCAGGCGGTAATGCAGGGTCAGGTAAGACGATTCGGTGACGACGGGTGGTGCGATGGACATGTTCTTTGTGGTGACAGGGATACCTGATCAGGCAAACCGCTATTGTAAGCCACGCGCGCGCCTTGCGCCCTCGGTAGCGCATTTTGACTGCCTCTTTTTTTGGCGAAGGATCACATATGGGTATCTGTGACTGGCCGGAACAGGATCGTCCGCGCGAGCGGCTGCTGCGCGACGGCGCCGGCGCCCTGTCCGACACCGAACTGCTGGCCATCTTCCTGCGCGTCGGCGTGGCCGGCAAAAGCGCGGTGACGCTGGCGGGCGACGTCCTCAGCCACTTCGGCTCGCTTCACCGCCTGCTGCATGCCGACTCGGACGAGTTCGGCACCCTGCACGGACTGGGCCCGGCCAAGTACGCCCAGCTGCAAGCGGCGCTCGAGCTGGCGCGGCGCGCGGTGGCCGAGCAGTTCCGCCGCGAAGCATTGTGCTCGCCGCACGCGGTGCGCCAGTTCCTGCGCAGCCAGTTCGCGCTGCAGACCCATGAATCGTTCATGGTGCTGTTCCTGGACGTCAAGAACCGCCTGATCAATTGCGACGAAATGTTCAGGGGGACGCTGACCCATACAAGTGTCTATCCGCGCGAAGTGGTCAAGGCGGCGCTGCGGCGCAACGCGGCGGCGGTGATCCTGGCGCACAACCACCCTTCCGGCGTGGCCGAGCCGAGCGAAGCCGACCTGCGCCTGACGAGCGCCCTGGTGCAGGCGCTGTCGCTGGTCGATGTGCGGGTGCTGGATCACTTCGTGGTGGCGGGCAGCCAGGTGCATTCGTTTGCCGAGAGCGGGCAGTTGTGACATGGATGCCGCACCAGCCCCTGGCGGCACAGGGCTGCCGTATGCACATTGGCATGAAATTACATAACGTAAACAGCGAGTTACGTGCCGCCCAGCGAGCTCGGCAGCAATTGTTAAATACAGATGCGAGCGTAAGACACCATTGTTTTTCGCAAGTGATTGATTCCGCTTTGTTTTTCGCGCTATACTCTCGTTTTTCCAATTCTGGAACATATTTAAGGAGTGCACTATGGCACGTGTTTGCCAAGTAACCGGCAAGGGTGTGATGGTTGGTAACAACGTCTCCCACGCTAACAACAAAACGAAACGCCGCTTCCTGCCGAACCTGCAGAACCGCCGCATCTTCGTCGAATCCGAAAACCGTTGGGTTTCGCTGCGTCTGTCGAACGCCGGCCTGCGCGTGATCGACAAGCTCGGCATCGACGCCGTGCTGGCCGACATGCGTGCCCGTGGCGAAAAAGTTTAATTAGGGAGCTATCATGGCAAAAACTGGCCGCGACAAAATCAAGCTGGAATCGACCGCAGGTACCGGTCACTTCTACACCACCACCAAGAACAAGCGCACGATGCCGGCGAAGATGGAAATCACCAAATTCGACCCGAAAGCACGTAAGCACGTGATCTACAAGGAAACCAAGATCAAGTAATTGATCCTCGGTTCTTTGAAAAAGCCGCCGGCGCAAGCCTGGCGGCTTTTTTGTTGCCCATGGATGGACAAGTAACCAGCCCGTTTTGCTTCTCGTGAGCGCCCAGACGTAGGGTTGGCCTCGGCGGTCCCGCGCTCTGCCGCCGACGCGGTGATAGTTACCATCACAAACATCGGGCGCGACATCGAAGCCGATAACAATCACCGCGTCGGCGGCGAAGCCGCCAACCCTACCACTCAAACAAAAACGGCTCCCGAAGGAGCCGTTCATGTCAAACCGGAGTCCGGTCAGGCGTAGCTGCGCAGCCGGAACGAAAACTCCTGCAGCGCCTTGATTCCCGACGCTTCCGCCCGGTTGCACCAGTCCTGCAGCTGGTGCAGCAGCTGGTCGCGGGTCGAGTGCGAACGTTCCCAGATCGCGCCCAGTTCCACGCGCATCTGGTGCATCGTTTCCAGCGCCTTGCTGTGCTGGAACAGCTCGACCAGCTGCTGCTTCTGCGACATCTCCAGCTTGCCCGGCTCGCGCTGCATCAGCTTGCGCGAGCTTTTCAGGAAGCGCGCTTCCAGCTCGGCCTTGTGCTTCAGGTGCTCGAATTCCTCGCGGAAGGCGTGGCGCACCGACTTGGCGTACTTGGCCATCACGTCGTAGCGGTTCGCGATCACCGATTGCAGCGTGTCGAAGTCGGCCTGCGCCTTGTTCTTGTCCAGCTTCGGCTTCGGCGCCACTTTCTTCACTTTCGCCAGGCCCAGGATTTCCAGGGTGCGGATATAACCCCAGCCCAGGTCGAACTCGTACCACTTGCTCGACAGCTTGGCCGAAGTGGCGTGCGTATGGTGGTTGTTGTGCAGCTCTTCGCCACCGATCAGGATGCCCCACGGGAAGATGTTGGTGGCGGCATCGTTGCAATCGTAGTTGCGGTAACCCCACCAGTGGCCCAGGCCATTGATGATGCCGGCTGCGGTGATCGGGATCCACATCATCTGGATCGCCCACACGGTCAGGCCGAGCACGCCGAACAGTGCGACGTTGATGAACAGCAGCGCGACCACGCCGGCCGCGCTGTGCTTGGTGTACACATTGCGCTCGATCCAGTCGTCCGGCGTGCCATGGCCATATTTGTCCATGGTCTCTTTATTCTTGCTTTCGGCGCGGTACAGTTCGGCGCCTTCGAGCAGCACCTTGCGGATGCCGCGCGTCTGCGGGCTGTGCGGATCTTCTTCGGTGTCGCACTTGGCGTGGTGCTTGCGGTGGATCGACGCCCATTCCTTGGTCACCTGGCCGGTGGTCAGCCACAGCCAGAAGCGGAAGAAGTGGCTCGGGATCGGGTGCAGGTCGAGCGCACGGTGCGCCTGGTGACGGTGCAGATAAATCGTCACGCTGGCGATCGTGATATGGGTCACCACCAGCGTGTAGATCACGACTTCCCATGCCGAAAAGTTCAGCAGGCCGGTCGACAGGAACGACAGCACGTCGTTAAAGAAATTCATTCAATCTCCAAAGGTCTTGTATGACGTGCAACCACCGCGACTGCACAGGCATAACCCCGGCATTTTACGCGGTTCTACTGACGCACGGCACGCAAGTTTTATCGCGAACAGGCTTGCCGCAGCATTATGCGCGCAAGTCTGCGCCAGTTTGATCCGGCGTATGCGGCGTGCGCGCCACAACCGAGGTGATGTGGGCGTCGAGCAGGCGCGTGTCCATGGCCGGATGGCCGAGCTTGATCGTGCCGGCCTGCACCAGCGCGTAGATCTTGCGGTTGACCTCGGAGATCGGTCCGCCCTGCCCGTTTTCCGGGTCGCCCAGCCAGAACCCGACTTCGAGCTCGTAGCCGTCGGCGGCGAAGGCGTTCAGGAGCACGTTCGGCGCCGGCGCTTCCAGCACCCGCGGCACGTCTTTCGGCAATTGCTCCAGCAGCGGCATCACGACCGACAAATCGCTGTCGTACGACACCACCAGCTTGGTTACCGCGCGCACGTTGCGATTGGTGCCGGACTGGTTCATGACCACGCCGGTGATCAGCATCTCGTTCGGCAGCAGGGTCTGGGTGCCGTCGGCGCTGCGCAGCACCGTGTAGCGGGTGTTGATGTGCGACACCTTGCCCGAGTATTTGTCCAGCGTGATCGGGTCGCCGATCGTCAGGCTGCGCTCGAACAGGATGATGAAGCCGGACACATAGTTACTGGCGATGCGCTGCATGCCCAGACCGAGACCGACGCCGAGCGCGCCGCCGAATACCGACAACACCGTCAGGTCCAGGCCCGCCAGCGACAGGCTGAACAGCAACGCGACCAGGATCAGCGCCGCGCGCCCGACCCGCGCCATCGCCACCCGCAGCGAGGTGTGCATGCGCTGGAAGCCCATCAGGCGTTCTTCCAGCGCGGCACCGGCCCACAGCGCCAGCATCATCAGCACCACGATCGAGATCGCGCCCTGCAGCAGGTCGGCGATCGAGACCTTGTTCTTGCCGATCGGCAGCACAGTGCGCTCGAGCGCGCGGATCACGTCCGGCAGCACGCCGGTCAGGTGCAGCGCGACGATGACCCAGGCCACGAAGGCAAACACGCGCTCGAAGGTCTGCAGCGCCGCGCCCAGCTGGCCACGGCGGGCGAAGGCGCGCCGCAGCAGGTAGAAGAAGGTGCGGATCACCGCCAGCGACATGAACAGCGGCAAGGCCACGCGCAGCAAGTGCACGCTGTAATACTGCGCCATCACGACCTTGGCCAGCGCCAGCAGGCCGACGATCAGGAGCGGCCCCAGCACGCGGCCGAAGCTGCCCAGGCCGACACTGATCAGGCCGCCCTGCTGGCCGCGGTCCTTGAGCAGCGAACCGTGGATCAGCCGCGCCAGCCCCCAGCCCACCGCCACGCAGGCGACGATGGCCAGAGCCTGCCACAGGATGGCGGGATTGCGGAAGTCGGCGAACAGGTCGCCCAGCAGGTCTGACAGCGGCATCCGGGGTCCTTACGCTTCGGTGTCGCCTTCGGCTTCGGCCGGCGCCGCCTTCGGCGCCTTGGCCACGGCCTTGCGCTCCAGCACGGCGGCGAAGAAGCCGTCGGTCTGGTGCTTATGCGGCAGCAGCTTGAGGTACTTGTCCATCTCGAGGTCGATCTTCTGTTCGGCCAGCACCTTGTTCATCGGCACCAGTTCGAAGTCCGGATGGCTTTCCAGGAACTGCTCGACGATGAAGTCGTTCTCTTCGTTCAGCAGGCTGCAGGTGGCGTACACCAGGCGGCCGCCACCCTTGACCAGGCGCGCGGCGCCGTCCAGGATCGCCGCTTGCTTTTCTTGCATTTCGGCCACGGCGTCCGGCTTCTGGCGCCACTTGACGTCCGGATTGCGGCGCAGCGTGCCCAGGCCCGAGCATGGAGCGTCGACCAGTACACGGTCGACCTTGCCGGCCAGGCGTTTGACCTTGACGTCGCGCTCGTGCGCGATCAGCACCGATTGGATGTTCGACAGGCCGCTGCGCGCCATGCGCGGCTTGAGCTTGCTCAAACGCTTTTCCGAGACGTCAAACGCGTACAGGCGGCCGGTATTGCGCATCATCGCGCCCAGCGCCAGCGTCTTGCCGCCGGCGCCGGCGCAGAAGTCGACCACCATCTCGCCGCGGCGGGCGCCGACGATCTGGGACAGCACCTGGCTGCCCTCGTCCTGCACCTCGATCGCGCCTTCCTTGAACAGCGGCAGGTTCTGCAGCGCAGGCTTCTTCAGCACGCGCAGGCCCAGTGGGGCGTACGGCATCGGCTCGGCCACGATCGGCGCTTCCGCCAGCTTGGCGATCACCTCATCGCGCCCGGCCTTGATCGAATTCACGCGCAGGTCGAGCGGCGCCGGGGTGTTCAGCACGGCGGCCAGTTCCAGCGCTTCGGCCTCGCCAAACTGGTTCACCAGCTTGTCGAACAGCCATTGCGGCAGGTTGGCGCGGATCGGCCCCGGCAGCAGGCTGCGGTCGACTTCCTTGATGCGGGTGAGGAAATGGGTTTCGTCTTCGGTCAGGCCGCCGATGGCGTCGATGCCGGCCGTCTCGGCCAGGCCCAGCAGCGCCAGGCGGCGCATCGACGGCGTGTTGCCGCCGCTGGCGAAATCGGTGAAGAACGATTTATTGCGCAGCACGGCGTAGACCGCCTCGGCGATGACACCGCGCTCGCGGCCGCCAAAGCGCGGGTTGTCCTTGAAGAAGCGCGACAGGGTGACGTCGGCGGGCGCGGTAAAACGCAAAATGTCGCGCAAGACTTCTTCGGTCTTGGCGACGATCGCTGGAGGCAATCTCATGTAAATCCTTGAATTAGCTGCTGATGGTGTCGAGCGCGCCGCTCACGTCGGCGTGCTCGAGAATGCGTACGGCGCCGTCTTCGATGACCAGACGCCCTTCCACGAACAATTGCACCGCCCGTGGGTAAATCTTGTGTTCCTCGACCAGCACCCGCGCCGACAGGGTCTCTTCGGTATCGCCCGGCAACACCGGCACCCGCGCCTGCAGCACGGCCGGACCATGGTCCAGCTCGGCGGTGACGAAGTGCACGGTGGCGCCGTGTTCGGTCACGCCGGCGTCGATCGCCTGCTGGTGCGTGCCCAGTCCCGGGAACAGCGGCAGCAGCGAAGGGTGAATATTCATCATGCGTCCCGCGTAGTGTTCGACGAAGGGCGCGGTAAGAATGCGCATGAAGCCGGCCAGCACCACCAGGTCGGGCGCGAAGCCGTCGATGGTTTCCTGCAGTTTGGCGTCGAACTCGGCGCGGGTGGCGAATTCCTTGTTGGCCACCACCGCGGTCGGGATTCCACGCGCCGCGGCAAAGGCCAGGCCGCCGGCCTCGGGTTTGTTGCTGATCACCGCTGCGATACGGGCCGGCCACTTCTGGCTCTCGGCCGCGCGCACGACCGCTTCCATATTGCTGCCGCGGCCGGAAATGAGGATCACGATGTTTTTCATGGCCGACATTGTACCGTATCGACACCGGCCAACCGCAGCCTCGGGGCCGGGTTTTATCGGACCATGGGCCCGGTTCAGCCGGCCTGGGCGTCGGTTTGCAGCAGGGTCGCGAACGAGTAGAACACGCGGAACGGCACCTTCTTTTCGGCCCAGAACTCGGCCGCGTCGCGGAACACGTCGAGCAGGTTTTCGCGCGCTTCCTTGTCGAATTTTTGTGCGCTAGGTAGTTGTTCGAGCACAACAAGGAAACCCGGCTGGGGACCGGCTTCGTGGATGGTTTCGGTCAGGCACTTACGCAGCGCATCGAAATTCTTGCTGCAAGGCTTGGGGAAATGGAAGTTCTCGCCGATTCGCGCACAGACCTGTTGCTTGGTCAGTGTATTGGCGCAATGCGCATACAAGAAGTGATGGCCCAGTCTGCCGGCCTCCTGTTGCAGATCGCCAACGCTATACGCGCGGATCGCTTGCACAAGATTTGGCGCCACCCTCATCAACAAACTCATTTTTTCCTCAAGTTGACCTGTCAGACCCGCGCCAAGGCGCCACCCGTCGCGGCGCCCGGTGACGCCGCTGCTGCTTCCCCCGCTGTCGTTGCTATACGCCAATAAATCCATGATTTGTGTAAGGGTAACGTTTTGTGGTATTGGAAGCAACCCAAATGTGAGTTTCACATACCCATTTGTAAGAAATGGTAGGGGCAACTGTCACACAAAGTCAGCCCCGATCGCCCGATCTCATTCTGGCGCGAGTCTTCCCGGGTCCGCATCGCTGTTACATTTTGTTGCCACGCGGATTCGAACCCTTTTCCGGGAAAGGATTACCATGAAGGTTCGAACCAAGACACTTGCGGCGCAGCGCCGCACCACCTACGAGGACACTATGAACATCCACGCCAAATTGATCGTCGCGGCCCTTGGCATCGCCGCCCTGCCGCTGGCGCAGGCTGCCGATTTCGAAGACTTCGGCCGCGTGGTGCGTGTCGAGCCGCGCGTCGAGCAAGTACGCACCCCTCGCCAGGAATGCCGCACCGACTACGTGCAAGTGCCGGTGCAGCAAGAACGCAGCGCTGGCGGCGGTATTGTCGGCGGGATCGCCGGCGCCCTGCTGGGCAATCAGATCGGCAGCGGCAATGGCCGCGTGGCGGCGACTGCCGCCGGTGCGATCGCCGGCGCCATGGTCGGCGACCGCGTCGACAACCGTAACGGCCAGCCCAGCAGCGTGCAGGAGCAAGCGGTGCGCCAGTGCCGCACGGTGGAAGCGATCGAGCAGCGCACTGCCGGCTACAACGTGACCTACGAATACCGCGGCCAGACCTACACGTCGCTGATGAACACCGATCCGGGCAACCGCGTGCGCCTGCGCGTCTCGGTGCAGCCGGTCGACAGCGCCAGCCAGGCCTACAGCCAGTACTGATCGGATTTATTTTGTTACAAGCAGCGCGGCCGGGCGGCGACGCCACGGCCGCGTTGCCGTTTATACACCTTGCGCATGTGCGCTTGCGCTACGGGAACGCGCGCCCCGATAATAGGGCGATTCCATCAGGCTGTCCTATGCTCATCAAACGCAAATCCATCGAACTGGCCGAATCGTCGCGCCGTCCCGCCCGCAAACCCAAATTCGCCCCCGTGACGCTGTCCGAACAGGATGGCGTGCGCTACCTCCACTTCGGCACCGAGTGGGTGCAAGGCGCCATGCGCATCCGCAAGCCCGACTGGCCCGAGCTGGAATACGCGCAGCAGATGATGGCTTGGATGCTGTTCATCGACGCCCCGCGCGCCATCGCGCAACTCGGCCTGGGCACGGCGGCGCTGACCAAGTTCTGCTATCGCCAGTTCCCTGAAGCCACGGTTACCGCGGTCGAGCTCAACGAATCGGTGATTGCGATCTGCAATTCGATGTTCAAGCTGCCGCCGCAGGACGAGCGCCTGCAGGTGCTCGAGATGGATGCGCTCGACTTCGTCGAGGATCCGGATAACCACGGCGCCTTCGACGTGCTGCAATGCGACCTGTACGACGCCACCGCGCGCGGCCCGGTGCTCGACACACCCGAGTTCTATCAGGCGTGCGCCAACTGCCTGAACGAGCACGGCATCATGACCGTCAACCTGTTCGGCGACCACCCGAGCTTTGCCAAGAACCTGAAGGCCATGAAATTCGCCTTCGGCCACGTGATGTGCCTGCCCGAGGTGCATGATGGCAATGTGGTGGCGCTGTGCTTCAAGACCCGCCCTACGATCGACAAGGAACAATTGGCCGCACGTGCCGCCGAGATCGTGGCGCAGACCAAGCTGCCGGCCAAGTCGTGGGTCAAGGGATTGCTCTCCACAGATTGACCCATCCATAAGGCCACCGTGAACGCTCCGCACAAGCCAGCCAGTCTCCGCAAACTCGACCTGCAATCGATTTTCTCGTGGCTGTTGGCCGACGGGATCGTCACCAAGGACAGCGTCAAGGCGCACTTTGCCCAGGCCCAGGGCATCCTCAAGAATGCGCCCGGCGTCATGCATCCGCTCACCGCGGTGGCGCAATGCAAGCTGGTATCGAACCTGGCGCCGCACCGGCTGCTGACGCTGGACGTGCTGACCGAATGGTGCGCCGCCAAGGTCGGCCTGCCCTTCATGCGCATCGACCCGCTCAAGATCGACTTCACCCGGGTGGCCGACGTGATGTCGGCAGGCTACGCTGCGCGTTTCAACATCCTGCCGATCGAGATGAACGCCACCACGCTGGTGGTGGCCACCGCCGATCCGGCCCTGACCGAATGGGAAGCCGAGATCGCCAAGGTCTCGCGCCGCCGCATCGAACTGGTGCTGGCCAACCCGCTCGACATCGCCCAGTACATCTCGCAATTCTTCGCGCTCGCCAAGTCGATCCGCGACGCCAACCGCAACAGCGGCCAGGACGTGGCGATGCGCAACAACTTCGAGCAGCTGGTCGAACTGGGCAAGTCGAACAAACAGTTCGACGCCAACGACCAGCACATCGTCAACATCGTCGACTGGCTGTGGAGCTATGCGTTCGAGCAGCGCGCCTCCGACATACACCTGGAACCCAAGCGCGAATTCGCGGTCATTCGCTTGCGTATCGACGGCGTGCTGCACCAGGTGTACCAGGTGCCGGCGGTGGTGATGATCGCGATGACGGCGCGCATCAAGCTGTTGGGACGGATGGACGTGATCGAAAAGCGCCGCCCGCAGGATGGCCGCATCAAGACCCGCACCGGCGGCGGGCAGGAAGTCGAGCTGCGCTTGTCGACCATGCCGACCGCGTTCGGCGAAAAGCTGGTGATGCGTATCTTCGATCCCGAAGTCGTGGTCAAGACCTTGCCTGAGCTCGGCTTTCCGCCGGATGATGCGCAGCGCTGGGATGGGCTGACCGCCCGGCCGCACGGCATCATCCTGGTTACGGGGCCGACCGGCTCGGGCAAGACCACGACTCTCTACACCACGCTCAAGGCGCTGGCCACCAGCGAAGTCAACGTGTGCACGGTGGAAGACCCGATCGAGATGGTCGAAGCGTCCTTCAACCAGATGCAGGTGCAGCCGGGGATCGAGCTGTCGTTCGCCGACGGCGTGCGCTCGCTGATGCGGCAGGATCCCGACATCATCATGGTAGGCGAGATCCGCGACCTGGAAACGGCCGAGATGGCGATCCAGGCGGCGCTGACCGGGCATCTGGTGTTCTCGACGCTGCACACCAACGACGCGCCGTCGGCCGTGGTGCGCCTGATCGAACTGGGCGTGCCGGATTACCTGCTCGAAGCCACGCTGATCGGCGTGATGGCGCAGCGGCTGGTACGGACGCTCTGCCCTGCGTGCAAGGCGCCGGGCGGCGAATTGAGCGACGAAGTGTGGCAGAGCATCGGCGGGGCGTGGAAGATCGACAAGCCGTCGGTGGTATATCGGCCGGTGGGGTGCCCCGAGTGCCGGCAGACCGGATATCGCGGACGGACCGGGATTTATGAACTGCTGACGGTAAGCGAAGGCTTCGGGCGGCTGCTGCGCGCGTCCGGCGATATCCAGGCGCTGCGGCGCCAGAGCGTGGCGGACGGCATGAAGCCGCTGCGCATCGCCGGTGCGATGAAGGTGGTCGAGGGCGTGACCACGGCAGACGAGGTGCTGAAGGTGACGTCGGCGCTGTCGTGAGGATGTGCGCAAGTTCCTCTGGCGCAAATCAAAATCGCCGGCTATAATGCTGCCTCTTTCGGGTCGTTAGCTCAGCTGGTAGAGCAGCGGACTTTTAATCCGTTGGTCGCAGGTTCGAATCCCGCACGGCCTACCACGAATTTGTTGCAGCATTGAAGGCGTTACGAGCAATCGTGACGCCTTTTTTGTTTTCGGCATGCCACTGCCCGAGTGACTGCTTGCCTGATTGGTGCACGCGCGAACACAAGCCCTTGCGCATTCAATGCTAGAGTCTTGTAACTCTATAAACATCGTGCACCATGAAAGCCATCACAAAACTGTTTGAACTCGGTTACGTCTTCATCGTCATCCTGTTTTTTGCCTGCGGCGTCGGTCTGATCGTCCTCGCAGGCATCGAAATATGGTCTGCCCTGCTTCCATCCGCCGACACCGCGGCGCGCGATCGCTTCGACCTCATCCTCGAATGCATCGGCATGCTGACCATTGCCGTCGCCTCACTGGGCCTCGGCCAGACCGTGCTGGAAGAAGAAATCCAGCGCGAAGCCAACATCAGCTCGCCAACGCGCGTGCGCCGCTTCCTGTCGCGCTTCCTGATCGTCATCGTGGTGTCGCTGTCGGTCGAATGCCTGATCGGCGTCTTCCAGTACGTCCATGGCAGCCCTGAATACCTGCCGCACGCCGCGTCGATCGGCGTCGCCGCCGCCGCCCTGCTGGCAACCTGGGGGCTGTTCGTGCGCCTCAACGTCAGCGCCGAGGAACTCGAGCCGCACGCGATGCACGATGTGCAGGCCGAGGACAAGGTCATCGAAGGCGAGGACGTCGGCGAAGAAGGCGAACAGCACGCCGAGGAACAGGGCGAGGAGTACCGCGCCGACATAGACGAAAAGAAAAAGTAATCCGAAGCACTTGGATAATCGTCGAAGTCCCGCTATAATCTTGTCTTCTTCGGGTCGTTAGCTCAGCTGGTAGAGCAGCGGACTTTTAATCCGTTGGTCGCAGGTTCGAATCCCGCACGGCCTACCAAAGATTCAACAACAACGCCAACCTTCGGGTTGGCGTTGTTGTTTTCATTTCTGCTTTTCCAGCATCTCATGCCCCAGACGATCGCCAGCGCCGTCCACCACGAACTGATCATCAAGAAAAGCCGCTTCATCGCCTGCGTGCAGCCGATGCCGGACCGCGCCGGGGCGCAAAAGATCGTGGCCGCGCTGCGCGCCGAGCATCCGGGCGCCGCCCACGTGTGCTGGGCGCTGCTGGCCGGCGGCCAGTCGGCGGCGGTCGACGATGGCGAGCCGAGCGGCACCGCGGGCCGCCCGATGCTCGACGTGCTGCGCCACCAGGACCTGGAAGGGGTGCTGGCCACCGTGGTGCGCTACTTCGGCGGCGTCAAGCTCGGCGCCGGCGGCTTGGTGCGTGCCTATACCGATAGCGTGGCGCAAGCCCTGCTCGGCGCCGACAAAGTGGCGATCGTCAAATTGCAACAATTGCGCTGCACCGCGCCGTATGCGATGGAAGGCATGCTGCGGCGCGAGCTCGAGGCCAGCGGCGCCACCCTCGACGCAGTCAAGCACGGCGACGACGTGCTGTTCACCTTCAGCCTGCCGGTGCAGGGGGTGGCAGCCTTGCGTGCGCGCCTCGACGACGCCGGACACGGCCGCATCGGCTGGCCCAAAGCGGATCCGGACGGCGGCGCAGACGCCCTGTAACGACGTCCATACCACCCTCCTATACCCGTCATCACCAGACGAAAGCGGACGCCAGCGGCGCCAGCCGGTATAGTGCCCGGTCCTGGCCGCTTCTCATGTCGGCCGGCCCTTTCCTCTCTACATAAATTCAAGTGATCAAGAAAAGCCTCGCACCCCTCGCCCTTGGCGGCTTCGGCATCGGCATGACCGAATTCGTCATGATGGGCATCCTGCCCGACATCGCCGGCGGCCTGCACATCACCATTCCGCAAGCCGGCTACCTGATCACCGCCTACGCCCTCGGCGTGGTGGTCGGCGCGCCGACCCTGGTCAGCCTGGTGGCCGGCCGCCCGCCGCGCAGCGTGCTGGTCTGGTTCATGCTGATGTTTGCGGTATTTAATGCGATGTCGGCGTTCGCACCGAACTTCGAAATCATGATGGCCTCACGCTTCCTGGCCGGCCTGCCGCACGGCGCCTTCTTCGGCGTCGGCGCCATCGTCGCCACCCGCCTGGCCGATCCGGGCAAGGTGGCGGCCGCGGTGGCCTCGATGTTCACCGGGCTGACGCTGGCCAACGTGGTCGGGGTGCCGCTCGGCACCTGGATCGGCCATACCATCGACTGGCGCCTGGTGTTCCTGATCGTCGCCGCCATCGGGCTATTGACGATGGTGAGCCTGCACAAGTGGGTGCCGTTCATCGAGCCGCGCCAGCGCACCGGCATCCTGCAAGACCTGCGCATCTTCCGCAAGGCCGACCTGTGGCTGGCGCTGGGCATCGTCTCGATCGGCACCGGCGGCTTCTTCGCCTGGTTCAGCTACATCGCGCCGCTGCTCACCGACGTCACCGGCTTCGCATCGACCACCATTCCACTGATCATGACCGTGGTCGGGGTCGGCATGACGGTCGGCGTGCAACTGGGCGGGCGCCTGGCCGACCGCTTCCACCCGCTGCCCGCGGTGCTGATCCTGCTGGTGTCGATGACAGTGCTGCTGCTGTGTAATGGCCTGTTCGCGCAGTCGCAGGCGGCGATGATCGTGCTGGCGTTCGCCACCGGCGCGAATGCGCTGGCGCTCGGTCCGCCGATCCAGATGATGCTGATGGAGCAGTCGCGCGAAGCCGAGATGCTCGGCTCCTCGCTGGGCCAGTCGGGCTTTAATATCGGCAATGCGATGGGCGCCTTCCTGGGTGGCATCCCGCTGACGCTGGGCTATTCCTTCGTCGCGCCGCAATGGGTCGCGGCGGCAGTGGCGGGCGTCGGCGTGCTGCTGGCGCTGGCGATGCTGGCACGGCACCGGGGGCAGGCGCGCGCCCTGGCCTGAGCCGGGGCTCAGTCAGCCGAGCATCGGCCGAACATCAGCCGAGCATCCGCCAAAGGTCAGCCGAAAGTCAGTAGAAAATCAGGCGCGCCGGCGGCGCAGGCCGGCCACGGCGCAGGCGCCGGCCGCCAGCAGCGCCAGCGTGCCCGGTTCCGGCACCTGGGCCGGATCGTCCGGCTCGAGGCCAAAGCCGGGAATATCGACCGGCTTGAAATAGTGGTTGGAATTGACCTGGATTGTCGAGTTCCATGAATCGACGATCACGTTGCCGTTGATGACGCCCCAGTCGGCCTTCACGGTGGCGTTCGGCGCCAGCACAGTGCCGATCACGCCGCGCACGTTGACCTCGGTCGCCTCGAAGAAGTTGAACAGCACGTTGTAGCCCGACAGCGGTTCGAAGCTGATGCCGCCATCGTTGAAGGTGCCGAGGCTGCCGCTGACGTTGAAGATCAGGGTCTGGCCGGCCGTCAGGCCGTGCAGCATCCAGTGGCTGGAGTTGCGAAACATATCGGCCGAGACATTAAAGATATCCAGGCTGCCATTCCCGCTGCCTGTCACCTTGGCGCCGCTCCACAGCGATTCCACGCTACCGGTCGCGCTCAGCGCCGACAGGCCGTTGGCGAGCTCCCTGAACTGCTGGCTGGTGGCGGCGAAGTCGAGCGGCTGGGTCGCGCCGGTCTCGACCCGCGCTGCCTGCTGCAGCGAGGTGGCGCCGCCGGCATAGGTCTTGCCGTTATTGATCGCCCCGCTCGTCAGCTTGAGGTCGCCCCCGGCCACCACGGCGTAGTCGCCGTAGGCTTTCTTGTTGTTGAGATTGACGGCGTAGTTCTGGATCGTGACGTTGCCGCCGGCAACGATCGAACCTTCCACGTCACTCGAGTGCGCCTTGAAGTCGCCCGCCGTGTAGACGTTGGCGCCGCCCATCATGGAACCAAGATCGATCACACCTGCCTGGGCGCCAGTCGTTGCAAGGAGTGCCGCCAGCACGATACCGGGCTTGATCATTTCTATTCCATATAGAAATTGATAATGCTCAAGGGTAACACCAATCCGGCCGGTGTCCGTTTGGTACGTGGCGACTTTTCTGGGTATTTTCCTCTAGACCAGCACCGCGTCGCCCATCGCGCGCGCGGTTTCGGCCGCTTCGTCCAGCATCTCGCTCAGGGTCTGCTCATCGAACACGAAGTCGACTGCGCTTTCGCCATGCGGCGGCGGCGGGGCGCGCTTGCCGTCGAGCGGCGACGGCACCGGCGCATACTGGTTCGCCAGCAGCAGCGTGTCGAGCAGGGTCGAGGGCGGCATATTCAGCCAGCCGCCGCGCATGTCGCCGATGGCCTCGGCCACCAGCGGCGGGATCGACAGTTTCTTCATGACTTCGACGCTGACCACGTCCTCGCACAATGCGCCCCAGTTCTCGGGATCGTCGTCCAGCAGGCCCGGGAATTCGTCGGCGCGCGCCAGCAAATAAAAGGCGCCGACCTCGTGCACGATGCCGGCAAACAGCGCGGTGTCGGGATCGATGCCGGTGATGCGGCGCGCCAGCGAATGGGCGATCGCCGCCACGTGGGTGGTGTGTTCCCACAACTGTTCCGCCTTGCTCCTGAGGCCGGGGTCGACGATGCGGTTGCCGAACTGGCGCACCACCAGGCTGGCCACCAGCGCCTGCAGGCGGCGGTAGCCGATGCGGCCGACGGCGCTGCGCACATTGGTCACCGGGGCGCCGCCGCTGCCGCCGAAGGCTGCGGTATTCGCCACGGCGACCGTGCGCGCGGCCAATTGCGGTTCGGCCAGCACGAGGCGGATCGCCTCGTCGATGTGGCAATCGGGATCGTCGAGCGCGAGCTGCAGGCGCAGCACGGCGTTGACGCTGGTGGGAAACGTAATTTCACCGCGCACGGCCTGCGCCGCGATGTATCCGAAGGCTTCGAGTTTGTTCACGCGCGTAATTATAGCGCCGGGGCGGTGCCATCGACGGCGGCAGCCGGCCGTCGATGGCCGTGAGAGACGCGGATTGTGGCGGCGCATCCACATTGCGTGACGGGCATGCGCCGGTCTGCCGACATGCTCCAGGCATGCCGGCCGCCGTTGCGTCAGGCTTACTTGACCTTGATCGCGCTCTTCACGCTCGTCACGCCTTCGACGCTCTTGGCCACCTGCACCGCGCGGTCGGCCTCGGTTTTGGATTCGACGAAGCCGCTCAGCATCACCACGCCTTGCTCGGTGTCGACCGCGATCTCCATGCCGCTCAGGTCGGGCTCGGCGACCAGGCCGGCCTTGACCTTGGTGGTGATCGCGCTGTCCGAGGCGGCGCGCGCGGTGCGCTCGCCGGCGCGGTCGGCCGCGTCGCCGGTCTTGCGCACGGCGTTCGACGCCATCTCCTTGGTGCGGTCGACCGCGGCCGCCGTCTTTTCCTTCACCGTGGCCACGGCTTCGCGGGTGCGCTCGCCGGCGCCGGCCATGCCGGTCTTCTCGGCCACGCTGGCGGCCATGTCGCGCGTTTTGTCGGCGGCGCTGCGCGCCGCTTCACGCGTGCCCTCGGCGGCGTTGGCGGCGGCATTGCGGGTGTTCTCGGCGATCGCGGCGCCGGTCGCCGAGGCGGCGGCGCCGGCGCTGGTGACGTTGCCCTTGTGGTCGACCAGGCAGGACGTGCGCGCGTTGCCGGTCATCTGTTCGCATTTGGCCACCGCTTCGGCCTTGACCGGGTCGCTGGTGTCGATGCGCGAGATCAGGCCGCCGCTGCCGGTGGCAGCCTTGTCCTGGGATTGCGCCTGGGTCTGGGGCTGGGTCTGGGTTTGCGCCTGGGCAGGCACGATGGCGAGGCCGGCGGACGCGATCAGGGTGGCGATCAGGGTTTTCATGATGGTTCCCTTGCATGCGGTTGTTGTGATGGATGCATTAAATCCCTGCCCCCAGTCAGCTTCCGTGCGACACCGAACACTGTCCGCCGAACGCGCCCTGCTCCTACAGCCCGGTCCGCCGAATGGCGTGGCCGAACGGCGTAACCAAAAACGACAAAGGCTGCCGCCGGCAGCCCTGGATGGATCGGAGCTCGCGCACGAACTCGATCGGGGAATTACGAACGCTTCGCCTTGTTGGCGTCGCGTGCGGCGTCGCGGGCCGACTTGGCCTGCATTTCGCAGCGGTCTTCGGCATCGCCTTTCAGCTCGTCGCATTTTTCGTCCGCCAGTTCGTACTCGGCGTCGATCACTTTGTCGCGCGCTTTCTGCACGTTGTTGCCGGTGTTGTCGAACTTGACGGTCGCTTCATGCTCGGCCTTGGCGCGCGCCAGCTTGGCTTCTTCTTCGCACAGGTCTTCGGCGTGGCCGCTCATGGCGTCGCACTTGTCCTTGGCAACCTTGTAGTCGGCCTTGGCCTTGTCCATCGCGGTCTTGTGCTGGTCCTTGTTGGTCTGGGCAGCAGCAGGGGCGATGCCGACGGCGGCGAGGGCGGCGGTGGCGACGAGCGTGGCGATGAACGATTTCATGGTGGTTCCCTTTCGTGGTTGATGTAATGGTGTCATTACACGACCACCGGAAAATTGCCTCTGTACGACAGCGCACGCTTGCTAAAAAATCAATTGCCTCGAACGCGACAATAGATTTCGCATATTCATAGAAGGTTATTGCACCAAGCCCTTTTGCCACAGTGCTTGTGCCGCCTCGAATGGCGTCACGCCGGGATCAAACTGGGCGCCGTCCTCGGCCAGGCGCACCCAGACCCGCGTGTCATGCCCGCTGTTGGGCGTTACCACCGCCTCGCGCACCGCGCTCAGCCAGTCGTGCACGCGCTCGTAGTCGGCGGGATGGCTGCGCTGGATCCAGGCCAGCGCGGCCAGATCGGCAAAGCCTTCCTCGCGCCGGGTTTCGCGCATCGCCTTCGAAGCCGCCAGCAGGCCCGGGTCGCGCGCGCTTTCGCGGTTGACTTCGACGAAGCCGGCCGGCAGCGCATGCCACTCGCCCTGGGCGTAGCGCCAGCAGTGGGCCAGCTCGTGCGCGGCCATGGCTTCGATCAGGCGCGGCTGATCAACTGCCGGCACGCCGGCCAGCACCTGCTCGGCGTCGGGATTGCCGCGCATTGACAGCACCAGCTTGCAGCGTCCCCTGGCGAAGCCCATCGCCAACGGCACTGCGCCGGGATTGGCTTGCGGCTGCACCACGATGTCGACCGGCAGCGCGATCTGCTTCGAATAATTCAGCACCGGGGCGGCGGCGTGCAGCCAGCGTGTTTCTTGTGGCGTGAGTTGCGAGGTAGCTTGCGACGTGCGCTGCGGCGTGAGTTCGACGGCCTGCAGCGGAAGCGCGGCAGCGGCGACGAGGGCCGCTGCCAGTGGGAGGGACTTGAGCATGGGACGTCTCCGGGTAGAACGAAATTCCTATCGGAAATTCTATCTCCGGTAACGGCACCTTTTAGAGAATATATTTGCGTGTAATCAAATGATCAAAGCTGGCGGAAGGACACTGCCAGCCTTTCTTCAAGGCGTCAGGCCAGCGCCAGCGCCGGACGCGCACCCGTCCCGGGCAAGGCCGTGCGGCCGCCCTGCTCCAGGCGGAACACGCTGACCAAAGTCGCCAGGCGCTCGGCCTCCTCTTCTAGCGCCGAGGCGGCCGAGCCGGCCTGCTGCACCATGGCCGCGTTCTGGCGCGTGGCTTCGTCCATCTGGCCGATGGCGCCGTTGACCTGCTCGATGCCGGCGCGCTGCTCGGCGCTGGCGTGGGTGATCTCGGCCATGATGTCGGTGACGCGGCGCACGCTGGTGACGATCTCGTCCATGGTGGCGCCGGCCTGGTCGACCAGGCGCGCGCCGGCGTCGACCCGCTCGACCGAGCTGCCGATCAGTTCACGCACTTCCTTGGCCGCGGCGCCGGAGCGCTGAGCCAGGTTGCGCACTTCGCTGGCGACCACCGCGAAGCCACGGCCCTGCTCGCCGGCGCGCGCCGCTTCCACTGCCGCATTGAGCGCCAGGATATTGGTCTGGAACGCGATGCCGTCGATCACGCCGATGATGTCCACCACCTTCTTCGACGACTCGTTGATCGCCGCCATGGTCTGCACCACCTGCGCCACCACCTCGCCGCCGCGCAGCGCCACGCTGGAGGCCGACTCGGCCAGCACGTTGGCCTGGCGCGCATTGTCGGCGTTCTGGCGCACGGTGCCGGTCAGCTGCTCGACCGAGGCGGCGGTGGCTTCCAGCGTGCCGGCCTGGCGCACGGTGCGTTCGGACAGGTCGCGGTTGCCGGCCGCGATCTCGGTCGAGACATCGGCGATCGATTCGGTGCCGCTGCGCACTTGCGCCACGATCGAGACCAGGCTGTCGCGCATGCCGCGCATCGCGTACAGCAGGCTGGAGCGGTCGTCGGGCCGGGTGTCGATCTTCACGCCCAGGTCGCCGGCGGCGATCGCGG
Organism: Massilia sp. YIM B02443; assembly: GCF_030411955.1. GTDB lineage: Bacteria > Pseudomonadota > Gammaproteobacteria > Burkholderiales > Burkholderiaceae_D > Telluria. The sequence goes on along the minus strand of NZ_JASNRA010000001.1, from coordinate 300,962 downwards.
CCACGATCGAGGCGGCGTAATCCGGCTGGCCGCCGAGCTGGCGCAGCAGGCCGCGGCTCAGGTACCAGGCCGCCAGCGAACCGGCGCCGATCGCCAGCGCGCACAGCATCTCCATCCAGCCCAGGAAGCCATTGGCCACCGTGCGCGCCTCGAGCGCGGCGTCCTTGTTCAACTGCTCTTCCAGGTCGATCAGGCGATTGATGCTGGCCAGCCAGTCGACGAAGGCCGGCGCGGCCTGCTGCGACAGCAGCGCCGCCGCGTCGCCGCCCTGCCCTGCGCGGTGCAGTGCGACCACCTTGTCGATCAGCGGCTTGGTGCGGGTTTCCTGCGCCTTGATGGCGGACAGCGCCTGCTTTTCTTCCGGCAGGATGTCGGTGCGGGTTGCGAACAGATCGTCGAGCGGCGCCGCCGAGCGGGCGTAGTTGTCGTCCAGGGTGGCGATCAGCGCGGTCGGCGTCGCCGCCGCGGCCGGGTCGGCCGCCAGTACCACGTCGCGCAGAGCGATCGCGCGGTCGTGCACGCTGCCACGGAAATTGATGGCGTAGCGCTGCTTGACGTTATTCACGTCGTTCATCTGGGCCAGGATGTGTTCGATGTGGCCGACGCGATTGGCGGCCAGGAACGTCAACCCGATCATGAGCAAGAACACGGCGCCATAGCCGATCGCCAGCCTGGCGCCGATGGATAACTGCTTGGTTTGCATGGGAATAGTCAGCGATATTCGTTATTGTTAAGGAAATTTGTATTTCCGATTAGCAACAACAACTATAGCAACTATGCCGTTATCTTTCTGTCGGACAACTGCTCGTCATAGATGCAGGATATTGCCGACACTGAAGCGTGGTCAGCGCACCGTTGCCAGCGCCGGCCCCTGCTCCCAGCCGCCGCCAAGCGCCCGCGCCACCGCCACCGCCGCCAGCAGGCGCTGGGTGCGGATCTGCGCCGCCGCCCGGTCCGCGCTCAGGGTGCTGCGCTGGGCGTCGGTCACGTCGAGATAGGTCGACACGCCGCGCTCGTAGCGCGCCTGCGCCACCAGCAGCGCGCGCGCCGCCGCCTGTTGCGACTGCGCCTGCACCTCGCCCTGCTTCGCACGCTGCTCCAGGTCCGACAAGGCGTCTTCCACTTCGCGCAGCGCGGTCAGCAGGCGCGCTTCATGGTTGGCGCGCGCCTCGTCGTAGCGCGCCTGCGCCAGCGCCAGGTTGGAACGGTTGCGGCCGCCGTCGAACACCGGCAGCGACAGCGACAACGGCCCGGCCGAGAACTGGCGCGCGCCGCCGCTGGCCAGGTCGTTCAGGCTTTTCGAGGCGTAGCCGAAATTGCCGGTCAGCGTGAGCGCCGGATAGAACGCGCCTTCGGCCACGCCGATCTGGGCGTTGGCCGCCTTGAGCTGGGCCACGCTGGCCGCCAGATCGGGCCGCTGGCCCACCAGGCTGGCCGGCAGGCCGACCGGGATCGCGGGCGGCAGCGGCAGCTGGGCGTTGGCGGCGCTCGCCGTTTCTCCCAAGAGCGGCGCGCTCGGCGAAGCGCCGACCAGTGTCGCCAGCGCGTGCTCGACCAGGTTGCGCTGGCGCTGCACCTCGTGCAGGTCGGCTTCGGCGTTGGCGCGTTCGATGCGCGCGCGCGAGACGTCCAGTTCATTGGACAGGCCGGCATTGAAGCGCGCCTCCACCAGCTGCTGCGATTCGCCGCGCGTGGCCAGGGCGTCCTTCAGGATCGCCATCTCGACGTCCAGCCCGCGCAGCTGCCAGTACGACGACGCCACCTGGTTCGACAGCATCAAGAGCACGCCGTCGCGGTCGTACTGCGCCGCCAGCGCCTGGGCGTCGCTGGCTTCGACGACGCGGCGCACGCGCCCCCACAGGTCGAGTTCATACGACAGCGAGGCGGCCACGCTGTAGTTGTTGCCTTCGATCGAACGCCCGCCCAGGGCCAGGCCCTGCGCCGTTTCGGCGGAGGTGCGCGAATTCGACACGCCGGCGCCGACCGAGACGCTCGGCAGCTGGCCGGCGCGTACCACGCCCAGTTGCGCCTGCGCCTGCAGCAGGCGCTGGGCGGCGGCGCTCACGTTCGGGTTGTCGCGCAAGGCGCGCGTCTCGAGGCTGTCGAGGGTGGCGTCGCCGAACACGGTCCACCAGGCGGCCGGCAAACGCGCGCTGTCGCCGATGGTTTCCGGCGCGTGGCGGAACGCCGTGTCGCCTGGCGCGGCCGGCGCCTTGAAGTCCGGGCCGAGCGTGGTGCAGCTCGAGACCAGGGTGGCGACGGCGACCGCGATGATGGTCGATGCGAGAGGCTTGAACATAGTGGTTCTCTTTTCCAAATTCGATATCAATGACCGCCACCGCCGGCGCCGCCGGGCGACTTGACCTTGTCGGCCATCCAGATCGCGGCGATGCAGCCGATCAGGATCATGCCGATGATCCAGAAGCCGTCGTTGTAGGCCATCACGTAGGACTCGCGCCGCACCAGGCGGTCGACCACGGCCAGCGCCTGGTTGGCCGCGCTGGCAGGATCGATGCCGCTGGCGATGAAGTTCTGGGTCAGGCCGTCGAGCCGTTCCTGGGTCGCCGGCGCATAGTTGGACACCGCCTCGCCCAGGCGCGCCGAATGAAAGTGCTCGCGGTTGGTGAGCGAGGTCGCCAGCAGCGCGATGCCGATCGAGCCGCCCAGGTTGCGCGTCATGTTGAACAGGCTCGAGGCCGACGGCATCTGGCTCGGTTTCAAGCCCGACATCGCGAAGTTCGACAGGGTCAGCATCACGAACGGCTGGCCGATGGCGCGGATCACCTGGGTCCACAGCAGCTGGTCGTAGCCGGTGGTGGCGTCCATGTAGGCGTTCATCACGCACGAGATGCCGAACATGAACAGGCCGAAGCTGCACAGGATGCGATTGTCGACTTTCGACGACAGCGCCGCCGCGAACGGCATCACGATCAGCTGCGGCAATCCCATCCAGGCGATCACTTCGCCGATCTGCATCGGCGAGTAGCCGGCGATCTGGCCCAGGTACAGCGGCAGCAGGTACGACGAGCCGTACAGCCCCATGCCGATCACCGCCGACAGCGCGGTCGCCACCAAAAAGTTACGCTGGCCGTACAGGCGCAGGTCGACGAACGGATCGGGGCGCGAAAAACTCAGCACGATCCAGCCCAGCAGGCCGGTGAGCGACAGCGCGGCGAAGGTGACGATGAAGCTCGACTCGAACCAGTCCTTCGAGTTGCCCTCTTCCAGGAAGATGGTCAGGCAGGCCAGGCCCATCGCCATCATGGCGATGCCGAGCCAGTCGGCCTTGAGCAGCGTTTTCAGATTCGCCTTCTCGGGGTCCAGGCCCCACCACATGCCGGCGATCAGCAGCACGCCCGGCACCCAGTTGATGTAGAAGATCGACGGCCAGCCATACAGCTCGGACAGGTAGCCGCCCAGGGTCGGGCCCATGGCCGGCGCCAGCGTCGCGGTTAAACCGAAAATGGCCAGACCCGTGGCGCGTTTCGAGGCCGGCAGGCGCGTGATCACCAGCGTCATCGCCATCGGAATCAGGGCGCCGCCGGTAAAGCCCTGCATCATGCGGAACACGATCATGCTCTCCAGGCTCCAGGCTGCGCCGCACAGGGTCGAGAACAGCAGGAACAGCGCGGTAGTGCCGATCATGTAGTTGCGCACTCCGAAGGCGCGCGTGAACAGCGCGGTCAGCGGAATGACGACGATCTCGGCGCACAGGTAGGCGGTGGAGATCCAGGAGCCTTCTTCCTGCGTGGCCGACAGCGTGCCGAGGATGTCGCGCAGCGAGGAGTTGGTGATCTGGATGTCGAGCACCGCCATGAAGGCGCCCAGCATGCCGGCGGCCACCGCGATCCAGGTGCGCGCGTCGACCTTGGCGCCATTGGCGGGCGCGCCGGTCACCGCGCGCAGATCGGCATCGGCGGGTTTGCTCAAGCTGGTCATGATCGGCTCTTAGCGGGCGGCCGCGGTCTGGGTCGACGTGGCCTTGCCTTCGACCTTCTGTCTCAGTTCGATCTCGGCCACCACCGACATGCCCGGCACCAGGCGGCCGGCGTACTTCTTCACGTCCTGCGGGTCGAGCGTGATCTTGACCGGCACGCGCTGCACGATCTTGGTGAAATTGCCGGTCGCGTTATCGGCCGGCAGCAGCGCGAACTGGTTGCCCGAAGCCGGCGCGAAGCTGTCCACGCGGCCGACCAGGTGATGGTCCGGCAGCGCATCGACTTCCAGGCTCACGGCCTGGCCCGGCTGCAGGCCGGCGAGCTGGGTTTCCTTGAAGTTGGCGACCACCCAGACGTTGTCCTCGACCACCGCCAGCAGGGCCTGGCCCGGCTGCACGCGCGCGCCGACTTCGACGCTGCGGCGGCCGACGCGGCCATCGGTCGGCGCCACGATGCGGTTGTAGCCAAGCTGCTGCTGCGCGTCTTTCAACTGCGCCTGCAGCACCTTGATCTGCGCCTTGAGCACGTCGCGGCCCGCTTCGGCGGCGCCGATCTGGGCTTGCGCGGCGGCGGCGTTGTCGCGCCGCGCGGCGACGTCGGCCACGGCGCCGGCGCGCGCGGCGCTCGACGCATCCACCTCGGCCTTCGAGACTGCCTTCATGGTGTCGTTGTACAGCTGGCCGAAGCGCTCGGCGTCCTGGCGCGCGCGCACCAATTGGGCCTCGGCCTGCTTGACCTGGGCGCCGGCGGCGGCGGCTTGCGCGCGCACCTGCGCCAGCTGCGCGTCGGCCTGGCCGACCTGCTGCTGCACGCTCAGGATCTGCGCTTCGATCTGCTCGATGCGCACGCGGTGGTCGGCCGGATCCAGCTCGGCGATCACGTCGCCCGCCTTCACCATCTGGTTGTCGTCCACCAGCACCTTGGTGACCACGCCGGCCACACGCGACGAGACCTGGTGCACGCGTCCGGTGACGTAGGCATTTTCGGTCTCGACGTAGTGATGGCTGCGGTACCACATGCGGCCACCCGCGCCGATCGCGACCAGGGCGATGATCCCGACGATGGCCAGCACGCGCTTGTTGGGCGGGGTCTTGCCCGGTGCTGCGGCCGGTTGGGAAGCGGCGGGCGTCTGACCTGCCGGGCTGTTCATCTCTGCCATGGATTGCTCCGGTGTGAAAATTGAAGATTAAATGAAACGAATTCATCGCATTATTTGCCAAGCCAAGGGCAAAGTCAAGAAATGAAACGGTTGCATTTCATTTTAAATTGCACTACAGTCCCCGCCATGAGCACACCCTCCCCTTGCACCAAGTCTGCCGGGCGTCCCAAGGCGTCCGAAGTCGAAGCCCGCACCCAGGAACTGATCGAAGCGGCCGGCATGCTGTTCCTGAAGAACGGCTACACCAAGGTCAGCCTGGAAGCGATCGCGCGCCAGGCGCGCGTGGCGGTGCGCACGATTTATGTGAAATTCGGCGGCAAGGCCGGACTGCTGCGGGCGGTGCTGGCCTCGCGCCGCGAACGCCTGTTCGACGAGCGCGCGATGGAAACCGACAGTCGTCCCCTGCGCGTCGTGATCGACGAGTTCGCCGCCGGCTTCCACGCCTTGCTGTGTTCGCACGAAGCGATGGCGATGCAGCGTGTGGTGATCGCCGAGGCGGCCACCAATCCCGAGCTGGCCGAGGCCTTTTACGAGGGTGGACCGCGCCTGACGCGTGAGACGCTGGCGCGCTATTTCGCGCGTTCCGACATCCGCGCCCAGCTGCGCGACGAGGTGCCGCTGGCGCTATTGCCGACGCACCTGATCGGCTGTATCAGCGGCGACCCGATCGGACGCTTTTTGTTCCCCGATGCCGAGCCTTGTAACGAAGAAGCACAGCGCCAGCTCAAGGCGCGGCTCGAGCTCTTCTATCATGGCGTGCTCAAGCATCCGTAGCCGGCAGGGTCGGTGCGCCAACGCACGGACTGTCATCCCTCGTCTGTGCCAACCTGTATTCCTTCACACAAGGGTGTCGTGAATATCAATAAAACAGCGGTGTACCGCGAGGAGAAATGAAATGAGCAAATCGTCCCGATATGAATGGCGTGATCAGCAAGCATCGCTGCAGGAGCGCATGAAGGGGTTCATCGAGAACCCGAGTAACGAACAGCTCGAAGCAGTCGTCACCGAAATGCGTGCCTACGCTGCAGCCGCCAAGTCTGGCGCCATCGATATTCCGGAGCGCTTCGTCAGCTTCGGCTGATCGCCCTCCATAACAGCAAGCTGCCGTCCGGTGTGAACCGGGCGGCATTTTTTTTGCCTGCGGCCTTTACCTTGCCTTCTATGTCGTCGACATCGGCACGGGCCGCGCCTGCTCTTCCACTTCATGCACGCGCATCAGGAAGTGCTGCTTGCGCGGGGCGCGGTGGCGTTCGTGGGTTTCGCGCGTGAGCACCTCGACCCGGCGCGGACGCAAGGCGAGTTGGCGCGGATCGAGCCAGTCGGGCGTGTGGTCGATGAGTTGTTCGGCCAGGTGCTGGGCGATGGTGCCGGTTACGGTCGCGGGCACGCCGTGGATGATGGTGCTGAGTTCGAACGCGCGGGACTGGGGCAATACGTAGAGCGTGCCGACGTATTCGTGGGTGTGGTCGTCCATCGAAACCTCCGCTGCGGCGGGGTGCCGCTGGTGGCTTTATGATAGACCATCGGTGGGAGGTCGCAAGTGGGATACGCGCCGCGTTTTCGCGTGCTGCGTTTCCTCTTGCCCGCGCCCCAAAAACGTCATCCCCGCGAAGGCGGGGATCCAAGTTTGCCCGCACAGCCACTTCGGTATTCGCTGGTGGCTGTGCATCGGACTTGGATCCCCGCCTGCGCGGGGATGACGTTGTTTTAAAGCGCTGATGAATCTGGCGACGTCAGTATCGTGACGCCGCCGGGCCGCTATTAACGCTTGCGCGGCGGCGGCAGGTCGGTGCAGACGCCTTCGTAGGCTTCCGCCGCCATGCCGATCGACTCACCCAGCGTCGGGTGCGGGTGGATGGTCTTGCCGATATCCACGCCATCCGCGCCCATCTCGATCGCCAGCGCGATCTCGCCGATCATGTCGCCGGCGCCCGTGCCGACGATGGTGCCGCCGATGATGCGATGCGTTTCAGCGTCGAACAGCAGCTTGGTGAAGCCTTCGTCGCGGCCGTTGGCCACGGCGCGGCCGCTGGCGTTCCACGGGAAGTGGCCCTTCTCGACCTTGATGCCCTTCTGCTTGGCTTCTTCTTCGGTGACGCCGACCCATGCCACTTCCGGATCGGTGTACGCGACCGACGGAATCACCTTGGCGTCGAAGTGGGTCTTCTTGTCCAGTGCCGCTTCGGCCGCCACGTGCGCCTCGTGCACCGCCTTGTGCGCCAGCATCGGCTGGCCCACCAGATCGCCGATGGCGAAGATGTGCGGCACGTTGGTGCGCATCTGGCTGTCGACGCCGATGAAGCCGCGGTCGGTCACCGCCACGCCAGCTTTATCTGCGGCGATCTTCTTGCCGTTCGGGCTGCGGCCAACGGCCACCAGCACCAGGTCGTACAGTTGCGGCTCCGGCGCGGCGACGCCTGCCTCGGCCGACTCGAACGTGACCTTGATGCCTTCCGCCAGCGCTTCCACGCCGACGGTTTTGGTCTTGGTCATGATGTTGTCGAAGCGGTGCGCATTGAACTTCTGCCAGACCTTGACGGCCTCGCGGTCGGCGCCCTGCATCAGGCCATCCATCATCTCGACCACATCGATGCGCGCACCGAGCGTCGAGTAGACGGTTGCCATTTCCAGGCCGATGATGCCGCCGCCGATGACCAGCATGCGCTTCGGCACCTGGCGCAGTTCCAGCGCGCCGGTCGAATCGACGATGCGCGGATCTTCCGGCACGAATGGCAGCTTCACCACCGACGAACCGGCGGCGATGATCGCCTTCTTGAAGCCGACGACTTTCTTGGCGCCGTCAGGACCGGTGACTTCGATGTGGTTCGGGCTGAGGAACTGGCCCACGCCCTGCACCACATTGACCTTGCGCGCCTTGGCCATGAAGGCCAGGCCGCCGGTCATCTTCTTGATCACGCCGTCCTTGTGCGCGCGCAGCTTGTCGATGTCGACCTGCGGCTTGGCGAACGACACGCCGAGATCGGCCATGTGGGCGGTTTCATCCATGATGTGCGCCACGTGCAGCAGTGCCTTGGATGGAATGCAGCCCACGTTCAGGCACACGCCGCCCAGCGTCGCGTACTTCTCGATCAGGACCGTGTTCATGCCCAGGTCGGCCGCGCGGAAGGCGGCCGAGTAGCCGCCAGGGCCCGCGCCCAGCACCATCATTTCGCATTCGATGTCGACCTGGCCGCTGTAGCTCGACGCATTCGGAGCTGGGGTCGCATCTTTCGGTGCGGCCGGCGCCGGATGCGCGGGCGCGTACGAGTCGGTCGGGGCGGCGGCGGCGGTCGGCGCCACGGCTTGCGCGCCGATCTGCGCGGCCGGCTTGTCGCTGGCTGCCGATGGTGCTGCCAGCGCAGCGGCAGGAGCAGCAGCAGCGCCCTCTTCCACCAGAAGCAGCAACGAGCCTTCACCGATCTTGTCGCCGACCTTGACCTTCACCTCCTTGATCGTGCCGGCATGGGTCGATGGAATCTCCATGCTGGCCTTGTCCGATTCCACGGTGATCAGGGACTGGTCGACCTTGATCGTGTCGCCAGCCTTGACCATCAGTTCGATCACTTCGACTTCCTTGAAGTCGCCGATGTTCGGGACTTTCACTTCAACAGTGCTCATCTATGCGCTCCAATCACAGAAGGGTCTTGCGCAGGTCGGCCAGCACTTCGGCCAGGTAGGCGGCGAAGCGCGCGGCGCCGGCGCCGTCGATCACGCGGTGGTCGTACGACAGCGACAGCGGCAGCATCAGGCGCGGCTGGAAGCTCGAACCGTCCCACACCGGCTTCATCGCCGACTTGGACAGGCCCAGGATCGCCAGTTCCGGCGCGTTGATGATCGGCGTGAATGCGGTGCCGCCGATGCCGCCCAGCGACGAGATGGTGAAGGTCGCGCCCTGCATCGCGGTCGGCGGCAGCTTGCCGTCGCGCGCCTGGCTTGAGAGCTCGCCCATCTCGGTAGCGATCTGCGAGATGGTCTTCTTGTCCGCATCCTTCACCACCGGGACCACCAGGCCGTTCGGGGTGTCGGCCGCGAAGCCGATGTTGTAGTACTGCTTGGTGATCAATGCCGCGCCGTCTTCCGACAGCGATGCATTAAATTGCGGGAACTTCTTCAGCGCGGCGACGCTCGCCTTGATCACGAAGGCCAGCATGGTCAGCTTGACGGCCGACTTCTGCTTGGCCAGCGACGCGTTCGAATCGACGCGGAACTGTTCCAGGTCGGTCACGTCGGCTTCGTCGAAGTGGGTGACGTGCGGGATCATGACCCAGTTGCGGTGCAGGTTCGGGCCCGAGATCTTCTTGATGCGCGACAGCGGCACGGTTTCGGTCGGACCGAACTTGGAGAAGTCGAGCGACGGCCATGGCAGCAGGTTGATGCCGCCGATGCCTGCGCCCGAACCGCCTGCGGCTGCAGGAGCGGCTGCCGGCGCGGCCATCACGCCCTTCACAAAGTTCTGCACGTCCTGCTGGGTGATGCGGCCTTTCGGACCGGTGCCCGGCACGCGGCCCAGGTCGACGCCGAGTTCGCGCGCGAACTTGCGGATCGACGGCGAAGCGTGGGCTTTCGAGCCGGTGGCGCCTTGTGCGGCCGGTGCTGGAGCTGGTGCAGCGGCAGGTGCCGGCGCAGGCGCCGATGCTTGCGCAGGTGCGGCGGCAGGAGCGGCAGCAGCCGGTGCCGGTGCAGCAGCAGCTGGCGCGGCTGCAGGCGCGCCGCCGGTCGCTTCAACGATCAGCACCAGCGAACCCTTGGCGACCTTGTCGCCGACCTTCACTTTGAGTTCCTTGACCACGCCGGCATGGCTCGACGGGATCTCCATGCTGGCCTTGTCCGATTCGACGGTGATCAAGGACTGGTCGACCTTGATGGTGTCGCCCGGCTTGACCATCAGTTCGATGACTTCGACTTCCTTGAAGTCGCCGATGTCCGGCACGGTGACTTCGACGGTGCCGCCTGCTGCGGCAGGTGCGGCAGGTGCTGCAGCGGCAGGCGCTTCAGCCTGGGCCGGTGCCGCAGCTGGTGCGGATGCAGCAGGTGCTTCAGCGGCGCCGCCAGCTTCTTCGAGCAGCAGCACCAGCGAACCTTCGGCAACCTTGTCGCCGACCTTGATCTTGATTTCCTTGACGACGCCGGCATGGCTCGATGGGATTTCCATGCTTGCCTTGTCGGATTCGACGGTCACCAGCGACTGATCGACCTTGATCGTATCGCCCGGCTTGACCATCAGTTCGATGACTTCGACTTCCTTGAAGTCGCCGATATCGGGGACTTTGACTTCCACAATGCTCATAGTGTTAGCTCCAATTTCTTATTCGAGTTAGCTTCAAGACCGTCGCCGCGCACACGCACGGCGACGGACGAGCATTTACTGGGTCACCGGATTCGGCTTGTTCGCATCGATGCCGTACTTGGCGATCGCCTGCGACACGATCGCGCGGTCGATCTTGCCTTCGTCGGCCAGCGCGCGCAGCGCGGCAACCGTCACGTAGTAGCGGTTCACTTCGAAGAACTCGCGCAGCTTGACGCGCGAATCCGAGCGGCCGAAGCCGTCGGTGCCCAGCACTTTATAGGTGCGGTCCTTCGGCATGAAGGCGCGGATCTGCTCGGCGAACATGCGCATGTAGTCGGTGGTCGCGACGATCGGGCCGCTGGTGTTCTGCAGCAGCGAGGCCACGTACGGCACGCGCTGTTCGCTTTCCGGGTTGACCATGTTCCAGCGCTCGCAATCCTGGCCATCGCGCGCCAGCAGCGTCAGCGAAGGCGCCGACCACACGTCCGCATCGACGCCCCAGTCGTTCTTCAGCAGCTCGGCGGCGAAGATCGATTCGCGCAGGATGGTGCCGCAACCGATCAGCTGCACGCGCGGCGCGCTGGTGTTCGCACCTTCGTAGGCGGCGCCCGGCTGCAGCAGGTACATGCCCTTCAGGATGCCCTCTTCCTGGCCCGCCTTCAGGCCCGGCTGCGCGTAGTTCTCGTTCATGATGGTGATGTAGTAGAACACGTCTTCCTGTTCTTCCACCATGCGGCGCAGGCCGTCCTGGATGATGACGGCGACTTCGTGGCCGAAGCTCGGGTCGTACGGCAGGCAGTTCGGCACGGTCGCTGCGATCACGTGGCTGTGGCCATCTTCGTGCTGCAGGCCTTCGCCGTTGAGCGTGGTGCGGCCGGCGGTGCCGCCCATCAGGAAGCCGCGCGCGCGGATGTCGCCCGCCAGCCAGACCAGGTCACCGACGCGCTGCATGCCGAACATCGAGTAGAAGGTGTAGAACGGGATCATGGTGCGGTTGTTCGACGAGTACGACGTCGCCGCTGCGATCCACGAGCTCATGCCGCCCGCTTCGTTGATGCCCTCTTGCAGGATCTGGCCTGCCTTGTCTTCGCGGTAGTACATCACCTGGTCGCGATCGACCGGCTCGTACAACTGGCCCTGCTGGTTGAAGATGCCGATCTGGCGGAACAGGCCTTCCATGCCGAAGGTACGCGATTCGTCGACCAGGATCGGCACGATGCGCTGGCCGATGCTTTCGTCCTTCAGCAGGCTGGTGATCACGCGCACGTACGACTGGGTGGTCGAGATTTCGCGGCCTTCCGCGGTCGGCTCGAGCACGCCCTTGAACGACTCGAGCTTTGGCACCACCAGCTGCTCGTCGGCCTTTTCGCGGCGCTGCGGCAGGTAGCCGCCCAGGGCCTTGCGGCGCTCGTGCAGGTACTGCATTTCAGGCGCGTCGTCGGCCGGCTTGAAGAACGGGATGTCGGCCAGCTGGTCGTCCGGAATCGCGATGTTGAAGCGGTCGCGCATGTCGCGGATCGCCTGATCATCGAGCTTCTTGGTCTGGTGCGCGGTGTTGCGCGCTTCGCCCGACTTGCCCATGCCGAAGCCCTTGACGGTCTTCACCAGCAGCACGGTCGGCGAACCCTTGTTCTCCTGCGCGTTCTTGAACGCGGCGTAGATCTTGTGCGGATCGTGGCCGCCGCGGGTCAGGCGCCAGATGTCGTCGTCGCTCATCTTCGAGACCATCTCGAGCAGCTTCGGATGCTTGCCGAAGAAGTGCTTGCGCACGTAGGCGCCGTCCTTGGCCTTGTAGTTCTGGTATTCGCCGTCGACGGTTTCCATCATCACGCGCTGCAGGATGCCGTCCTTGTCCTGGGCCAGCAGCGGATCCCACTGCGAGCCCCAGATGACCTTGACGACGTTCCAGCCGGCGCCGCGGAAGTCGGCTTCCAGTTCCTGGATGATCTTGCCGTTGCCGCGCACGGGACCGTCCAGGCGCTGCAGGTTGCAGTTGACGACCATGACGAGGTTGTCCAGCTGCTCGCGCGCGGCCATGCCGATCGCGCCCATCGATTCCGGTTCGTCCATCTCGCCGTCGCCGCAGAAGACCCAGACCTTGCGGTTGTCGGTCTTGGCGATGCCGCGCGCGTGCAGGTACTTCAGGAAGCGCGCCTGGTAGATCGCCATCAGTGGGCCCAGGCCCATCGACACGGTCGGGAACTGCCAGAAGTCCGGCATCAGTTTCGGGTGCGGGTACGACGACAGGCCCTTGCCGTCGACTTCGCGGCGGAAGTTCAGCAGCTGCTCTTCGCTCAGGCGGCCTTCGAGGAAGGCGCGTGCGTAGATGCCGGGCGACGAGTGGCCCTGGATGTACAGCAGGTCGCCGCCATGGTCTTCGGTCGGGGCGTGCCAGAAGTGGTTGAAGCCGGTGCCGAGCATGTTGGCCAGCGAGGCGAACGACGAGATGTGGCCACCGAGGTCGCCGTCGGCGCGGTTGGCCTTGACCACCATCGCCATCGCGTTCCAGCGCATCCACGAGCGCAGGCGCTCTTCGTATTCGAGGTTGCCCGGGCTGTTCTGGTTCAGGTGCGCGGGAATCGTGTTGACGTAGGCGGTGTTGCTCGAGAACGGGACATGGGCGCCGCGGCGGCGCGCCAGGTCGACCAGGCGCTCCATCAGGTAGTGGGCGCGCTCGGTGCCTTCGTGTTCGATCACCGCTTCCAGCGCGTCGAGCCATTCCTTGGTCTCGATGGCGTCCGGGTCGTTGGCGGCTTGCGCGGTCAACTGGTCGAGTTGAGCTGACATGTTCTGCGTCTCCTAGAGTGGTGCGCCCCGACCCGATCCCTGCGCAGGCTGGCGGCGATTGGTGAAATTTCAGACTATCTTTTTAGATAAACCCATGGATTATACGGGCGGATTTTTGCATTTTCAAATTACGATATGCCATTTCATTATGTGAAATCCTATGCTGCAAGTGCACAATTTTCATAGGAGAAACTCTGCACTGTCGATCACCGGATATCGTATACCGAAGCGCTCGATCATCCCCCAAATCGCGCCGATTTAGTCGCCATCCTTAAGCAATTACCAAAGCGCGCCGTATAATTCGCTTTTTGCCCAGCGACGAGCCTTCACCATGCCTGCACAACTGATCGACGGAGTCCTCCTTTCCCAACAACTGCGCGCCGACATCGCCGCGCGCACCGCCAAACTTACCGCCGCCGGCAAGCAGCCGGGCCTGGCCGTGATCCTGGTCGGCGAAGACCCGGCCAGCCAGGTCTATGTGCGCAACAAGGTGAAGGCCTGCGGCGACGTCGGCTTCCATTCGGTGCTCGAGAAATACGACGCCGACCTGTCGGAACAGGCTCTCCTTGACCGCATTGCAGCATTGAACGCCGACCCGGCCATCCATGGCATCCTGGTGCAAATGCCGCTGCCGAAGCACATCGACCCGAGCAAGGTGATCGAAGCGATTTCCACCAGCAAGGACGTCGACGGCTACTCGGTGCTGTCGGCCGGCGAACTGGTCGCCAACCTGCCGGGCTTCCGTCCGTGCACCCCATACGGCTGCATGAAGCTGATCGAAACCACCGGCGTCGACCTGCGCGGCAAGCACGCGGTCGTGATCGGCCGTTCGAACACCGTCGGCAAACCGATGGCCTTGCTGCTCTTGCAAGCCAACGCCACCGTCACCATCTGCCATAGCGCAACGCCGGACCTGGGCTACCATACCCGCCAGGCCGACGTGGTCGTGGCCGCCGTCGGCCGCCGCAATACCTTGAGGGCGGACATGGTCAAGCCGGGCGCGATCGTGATCGACGTCGGCATGAACCGCGACGACGCGGGCAAGCTGTGCGGCGACGTGGATTTCGCGGGCGTGTCCGAAGTGGCCGCCCACATCACGCCGGTGCCGGGTGGCGTCGGTCCGATGACGATCACGATGCTGTTGATGAATACCCTCGAGTCCGCGGAGCGCGGACACGCCGCCGCCAACGCGGCGCCCGACCAGGCACAAGGCATGGAGCCGAAGGCCGGCGTGGCGTAAACCGGATGGCTGGTGGCTGCGCTCGGCGTACCTATGAATAACGAAATTGGAAGGAATACGATGACGACCGCTACCAGCAATCCCCTGCTCGACAATCCGCTGCTCGACTTCGGCGACCTGCCGCGCTTCGACGCGATCAAGCCCGAGCACGTGACGCCGGCCATCGAAGGCCTGATCGCCGAGGCCAAAGCTATTGTCACCCAGCTCGAGGCCCCGATCGAGAACGTCACCTGGGACACGCTGGCGCCGCTCGACGACGCCAGCGAGAAGCTTGGCCGCGCCTGGGGCGTGATCGGTCACCTGAACCACGTGATGGACACGCCCGAGCTGCGCGCGGTCTACAACGAAAACCAGCCGAAGGTGGTCGAGTTCTCGACCTCGATCGGCCAGAACGAAGCGCTGTTCGCCAAGTACAAGGCGCTGCGCGACGGCCCGACCTGGGAGTCGCTCAGCCCGACGCGCAAGCGCATCGTCGAAAACGCCCTGCGCGACTTCCGCCTGGGCGGCGCCGAACTGCCCGAAGACAAGAAGGCGCGCTTCGCCGAGATCCAGGAACAGCAGTCGCAACTCTCGACCCGCTTCTCGGAAAACGTGCTGGACGCGACCAACGACTACAAGCTGCTGGTCGAGAACGAAGCCGACTTGGCCGGCCTGCCCGACGACGCCAAGCAGGCAGCCAAGGCCACCGCGGAACGCGACGGCAAGACCGGCTACCAGTTCACCCTGCACTTCCCGTCCTACTTCCCGGTGCTGCAGTTCTGCGACAACCGCAGCCTGCGCGAGACCTTGTACCGCGCCAGCGCCACCAAGGCTTCGGACACCGGCGTGATGTTCAGCGACCTGGCCAAGTGGGACAACTCGTCCAACATCGTCAACCTGCTCAAACTGCGCAATGAAGAAGCCAAACTGCTGGACTACGGCAGCTTCGCCGACGTCTCGCTGGTGGCCAAGATGGCGCAGAGCCCGCAGCACGTGATCGAATTCCTGGAAGACCTGGCGCGCCGCGCGCGTCCGTTCGCCGAGCAGGACCTGCAGGAACTGCGCAGCTTCGCGCGCGAGCAGCTCGGCATCGACGACCTGCAAAGCTGGGACGTGGCCTACGCCTCGGAAAAGCTGCGCGAACAGCGCTACGCCTTCTCGGCCCAGGAAGTGAAGGAATTCTTCCCCGAGCCGAAGGTGGTCGAAGGCCTGTTCGGCGTGATCCAGAACCTGTTCGGCGTGCAGATCAAACCCGATAACGCGCCGGTCTGGCACCCGGACGTGCGGTTCTTCCGCATCGAGCGTGACGGCCAGCTGGTCGGCCAGTTCTACCTCGACCTGTACGCCCGCCCCGGCAAGGCGCAGGGCGCCTGGATGGACGATGCGCGCGGCCGCCGCGTGCTGGGCGGCGGCACCGTGCAGACCCCGGTCGCCTACCTGGTCTGCAACTTCACCCCGCCGGCCACGGTGGACGGCAAGCTGCAGCCGTCGCTGTTCACGCACGACGAAGTAACGACCCTGTTCCACGAATTCGGCCACGGCCTGCACCACATGCTGACCGAAGTCGAAGAGCTGCCGGTGTCGGGCATCTCGGGCGTGGAGTGGGATGCGGTGGAGCTGCCGTCGCAGTTCATGGAAAACTTCTGCTGGGAGTGGGACAAGCTGCAGCAGATGACCGCCCACGTCAAGACCGGCGAGCCGCTGCCGCGCGCGCTGTACGACAAGATGCTGGCGGCGAAGAACTTCCAGTCCGGGATGCAGACCCTGCGCCAGGTCGAGTTCTCGCTGATCGACATGCACCTGCACTACGATTTCGACCCGCACAGCCAGCAGGTGCAGGAGCTGGTGAACGAGGTGCGCCGCAACTTCGCGGTGATCACCCCGCCCGACTTCAACCGCTTCCAGCACTCGTTCAGCCACATTTTCGCGGGCGGCTACGCGGCCGGCTACTACAGCTACAAGTGGGCCGAGGTGCTGTCCGCCGACGCCTACGCGGCCTTTGAAGAAGCATCGAGCGACGGCGGCGACCTGCTCGAGACCGGCCGCCGCTTCCAGCGCGAGATCCTGTCGGTGGGCGGCTCGCGTCCGGCGCTGGAATCGTTCAAGGCCTTCCGCGGCCGCGAACCATCGATCGACGCGCTGTTGCGCCATAGCGGCATGAGCGTGGACGGCGCCACTGCCGGCGCACACGCCTGATGTATCGGGAGGGCTTTCGCCCTCCCTCTTTTATTTGAACCATGACCCGGATCGACTTTCACACCAATATCCCCGACAAGCTGGCCTACGCCTGCCGCCTGGCGCGCAAGGCTTATGCCGCGCGCGCCAAGGTCGTGGTGCTGGCCGAGAATGCGGCGCAGGCCGAGGAATTGAATGCCTCGCTGTGGACCGTGTCCGACCTCGATTTCATTCCGCACGTCCTGGCGGGCGACCCGCTGGCGCCGCAAACGCCGATCGTGATCACGTTCGAAGAATCGGCCGAACTGCCGCACCATGAAATGCTGGTGAATCTCACACGCCGCACGCCGGCCAATTTCACGCAATTCGCGCGCGTGTTCGAGATTATCTCGACCGACGAGGAAGACGCCGCCGAAGGCCGCAAGCGCTACGTCGCGTATAAAAAACAATCCTATCCACTCACCCATTTTGTCGCAGGCCAGTCATGAACCACGATCCCGCTTTCGATGCGAGCATTCCGGTATTGACCGAGGTGGTGACCGAACCGAAGGCCGATCCTGCGGTGGCAGCGGAAGCGGTCGATCCGGTCGCGCCGGCCGTCGCGGCAGAACGCGACGTGACCGACGACATCGGCGAACAGCTCGAACGGCGCGCCGTCGACCGCTGGAGCGGCGAGCAATGGAGCGTGCTGGAGCGGCGCGTCACCAACCGCATCCTGCAACAGCTGCAGGGCCGCGTCGATTTCGTGCTGGAACAGCGCCTGCGCGAAGGCATTGCCGAAGCGGTCGAACGGGCGCTGGGCGACCTGGCCGATGAAATCCGCCTCGGCCTGCAAGGCACGCTGGGCGAAGTCGTGAGCCGCGCAGTTTCTCAAGAAATTGCCCATATACAGACACTGGGTAAATAAATAGGGGTTTCTTGGGAATCCGTGGCGTCTTTTGTACGCCAATTACCCCGCGCACGATTGTCATTCATTATTAACCATTAAATAGTAAAATCCTTTTCGCGGTTACGCAGAAATGCGGTTTCCTTGAAACGATCCACCCATAAAGGATGATTAATAATGGCAAACATCGATCTGTCGGGCTACAACCTCGCTGAGCTGAAAGGTCTTCAATTCGACATCGAAAAGGAGATCAAAAACCGCCAGCATCTGGATGTAAAAAAAGCGCGCGAGCAAATTCTCGAGATCGCCCAGAAAATGGGTATTTCGGTCGAAGAATTGGTCGCCAAGGGCGGCAGTGGCAAATCCAAAAAGTCCACCGGCGCCAAGGTCAATCCGCAATACCATAACCCGGCCGACAATTCCCAGACCTGGACCGGCCGCGGCCGTCAGCCAAAATGGGTGGCCGAGGCACTGTCCAAGGGCAAATCGCTGGACGACCTGCGCATTTAAGACGTTTTTCTCCTGCGCGCCGCCGCGACCCCGGTCCGGCGGCAATCGCATTCACCGTTTCGCTTGAAACCGGTCTCATCGGCTAAGATTGCAGCCTCAGCAATCTTTCGGCCGTCTTCGTGAAACGCACAACCCTCATCGCCGCCCTGGCCGGCGCCGCCGTCATTGCGGCCGGCA
Organism: Massilia sp. YIM B02443; assembly: GCF_030411955.1. Taxonomy (GTDB): domain Bacteria; phylum Pseudomonadota; class Gammaproteobacteria; order Burkholderiales; family Burkholderiaceae_D; genus Telluria. Next base: position 282,824 of record NZ_JASNRA010000001.1, on the reverse strand, counting down.
TCGCCTTCACCTTTACCGACACCATCGAACGCCAGCCGGGCGCCGCCCTGGCCGTGTTCACGCCCGCCATCGCCGACACCACCCCTTTCTGGCCGGCGCGCGTGCATCCGCTGGCCGGCGACGGCCAGGACGGCGCGCTCGACGGCGCAGCCGCCGCCAGCCGCTTCAGCGACCCGTACGGCGTCGCCATCGGCCCGCGCGGCACGGTCTACGTGGCCGACGGCGGCAATGCCAACCGCATCCGCACCATCCAGCCCGATGGCACGGTCGCCACCCTGGCCGGCGGCAGCGAAGGTTTTACGGACGGCATGGGCGCCGCCGCCGCGTTCAATACCCCGTCCGCCGTCGCGCTCGACCATGAAGGCAACCTGTACGTGGCCGACACCGGCAACCACGCGATCCGCAAGATAGCCAAGGACGGCAGCGTCACCACCCTGGCCGGCAACGGCAGCCCGGGCTACCTGGACGGCGTCGGCCGCGCCGCCCAGTTCAACGGCCCGGTCGGCATCGCGGTCGATGCCGCCGGCATCGTCTACGTGGCCGACACCTACAACGACCGCATCCGCCGCATCGCCAGGGACGGCACTGTCACCACGCTGGCCGGCAGCGGCGCGCCCGCCTTCTTCGACGGCCCGGCGGCGCAAGCCGCGTTCGACACCCCGAGCGCGCTCGCGGTCGCCCTCGACGGCACGCTGTACGTGGCCGACACCGGCAACCACGCCGTGCGCCGCATCGGCGCCGACGGCACAGTCGACACGGTGGCGATGCCGCTCGAAGGCGAACGCCGCCCGCCGCTGCGCCGCCCGACCGGCGTGGCGGTCACGCGCGACGGCTACCTGTACATCGCCGCCAGCGCGGGCGGCCGCATCCTGCAACGCACGCCCGAGGGCGAACTGCGTCCGCTGCAGGACGCCGACCGCCCGGCCGACCCACAAGGCTTCGGCAGCGACGGCACGGTGCAGCTGACCGCGCCGCGCGGCATCGCCGTCAACCGCGACGGCAGCCTGGTGGTGGCCGACGCCAACGCCCACCGCGTGCTGCGCCTGGCCCCCCCGCGCGCCGGCGAAGCGGCGCCGCAGCTGGCGCGTCCGGCATTGGCGAAGCGTAGCGAACCGATGCCGTGGCCGGTGGGTCCGCAGGACATGGTGCACGAGGTAGTCGGCGTGATGGGCGAAGTGCGCGGCGCCTACAACGGCGACGCCCGCGACCACTTCCATGCCGGCCTGGACGTGCGCGCCGACGTCGGATCGAAGGTGCTGGCGGTGTTGCCGTCGAAGGTCACCGACCCGCACGCCAACTGGGGTTTCAACACGCTCAGCGAAGGCCTGACGGTGGGCCCGCTGTCGTACATCCACATGCGCGTCGGGCGCGATCCGCGCGGCCGCGCGCTCGACCCGCGCTTCCAGATCCTGCGCGACGCCAAAGGAAAAGCCGAACGCGTGCGGGTAGCGCGCGGCACCCGCTTCGCCGTCGGCGACGCGCTCGGCACCATCAACGCCATGGCCCACGTCCACCTCGACTACTACCAGGGCGGCACGGTGGTCAATCCCCTGACGCTGCCCTTCACCGGCTTCACCGACACGGTGCCGCCGACGATCCAGCGCATCGCCCTGTACGACGCCGCCGGCAAGCGCATCACGGCCAGGAAGGGCCAGCCGCTGACGGTGACGCGCGCCCAGGGCGAACTGCAGGTGGTGGTGAACGCCTACGACCAGGTCAACGGCAACCTGGCGCGGCGCAAGCTCGGCCTGTACAAGCTGGGCTACCAGCTGCTGCGCGCCGACGGCACGCCGCTGCCGGGTTACGAAGCTCCGCTGATCACCCAGGTGTACGACCGCCTGCCGCGCAATCCCGACGCCGTCAAGGCCGTCTATGCGCCGACCAGCGGCATCACCGTCTACGGCAGCGCCTCGACCCAGTTCGACTATGCGCTGAATAACCGCATGCGCGACGGCGAGATCGAGACCGGCGCCTGGAAGATCGACGCGCTCGCGCCCGGCGCCTACATCCTGCGCATCCACGCGGCCGACTTTTCCGGGCAGGTGGCGCAGGCCGGCCGCGACCTGTCCTTCACCGTCGAGTAGGATCGCCCTCGTCCGGGAACCATTCGCCGGCGCCGCCATCTAGATACGAAGGAGGAAAAAGGCCGGAGGGGCGCCATGGACAAGGTCGACGTACTCATCGCCGGCGCGGGACCGACCGGCCTGGTGCTGGCCCTGTGGCTGGCGCACCAGGGGGTCAAGGTCGCGATCGTCGACAAGGCGGCCGCGCCGGGCGCCACTTCGCGCGCCATGGCGGTCCAGGCGCGCACGCTGGAACTGTACCGCCAGCTCGGCCTGGCCGAAGAGACGGTCGCCGCCGGCAAGCGCATTGATGCGATCAACCTGTGGGTGCGCGGCAAGCGCAAGGCCCACCTGGCGCTGCGCTCGGCCGGCGCGTGCCTGACGCCCTTCCCGTTCATCCTGGTCTATCCGCAAGACCGCCACGAGCGGCTCCTGATCCGGCATCTGGAACTTGGCGGCGTGCAGGTCCGGCGCCCGGTCGAACTGGTCGCTTTTGAAGACCGCGACGACTACGTGCTGGCGCGCCTGCGCGACGCCGACGGCAGCGAGCGCGAATGCGAGGCGCGCTTCCTGTGCGGCTGCGACGGCGCCAGTTCAAGGGTGCGCAACCAGCTCGGCGCCGGTTTCGCCGGCGGAACCTACGACCACGTGTTCTACGTGGCCGACGTCGATGCGCGCGGCCCGGCGGCGGACGGCGAAGTGCACCTGTCGCTCGAAACCGCCGACTTCGTGATCCTGCTGCCGTATACCGACACCGGACGCGCGCGCCTGGTCGGCACCGTTCGCGAGCGCTCGCCGGAACAGCGCGAGCACGGCCCGGCCAGCTGGACCTTCGAGGACGTCGCCCACCGCGCCCTGAGCAGCCTCGGGATCGAGGTCGACACCGTGCACTGGTTCTCGACCTACCGCGTGCACCACCGCGTCACCAACCATTACCGCAGCGGCCAGGTGTTCCTGCTCGGCGACGCCGCCCACGTGCACAGCCCGGCCGGCGGCCAGGGCATGAACACCGGCATCGGCGACGCCGTCAACCTGGCCTGGAAGCTGGCCGCGGTGGTGCGGCGCGAAGCGCCCGACAGCCTGCTCGACAGCTACGAGAGCGAGCGCATCGCCTTCGCGCGCAAGCTGGTCGACACCACCGACCGCATGTTCACCTTCATCACCGCCGAGGGCAACCTGGCCGACTTCGTGCGCATCCACATCGCCCCCATGTTCGCCAGCGTCGCCTACGGCATCGACACCGTGCGCGAGCTGCTGTTCCGGATCGTCTCGCAGATCACGATCAGCTACCACGACAGCCCGCTGAGCGTGGGCAGCGCCGGCGCGATCAAGGCCGGCGACCGCCTGCCGTGGGTCGGCGCCGACGGCGATCGTGCGGACAACCACGCGCCGCTGGAGCGCATCGACTGGCAGGTGCAGGTCTATGGCGCGGCCGGCGACGCCCTGCGCGCCTGGTGCGCGCTGCACGGCATGCCGATCCGCGAATTCCCCTGGAGCGCGGCGCATGAAGCCGCCGGCTTCGTGCGCAACGCCCACTACCTGGTGCGGCCCGACGGCCACGTCGCGCTGTGCGACCCCAGCGCCGGGCCGGACGCCATCGCGCGCTACTTCCGCGACCGCGCCTACCGCCGCTTCTGCTGACGATTTACCTGGTGCGCATGACTTCACGCCACAATGTAGACATCATTGTCTAGATAATCTAAGCTGGCATTCCCAGGGAGCGTCTCCCGCCATCACAAGGACTGCCATGCTGCACAGACTCGCCATCGCGTTCGCCATCGTCATCGCCACCTGCACCGGCGCGCGGGCCGCCGACCTGCCCTCGTATCCGTTCATCCACGTCAACGCCTCGGCCGACCTGAACGTGATGCCCGACACCGGCGAGATCGACTTCGAGATCGTCAGCACCGACGCAGATCTGGAAGCCGCGTGGAAGCTGGTGATGGCGCGCCTGGAAGCGTCGCGCGCGCTGTTCGCCGAACACGGCGTGGCGATGGAAGACATCTCGGTGCAGGACATCCTGCGCCGCCACCTGAAGCAGGGCGACACGGTGACCGGCATCGAGACGCGCGGCGCGGTGCACGTCACGGTGCGCAAACTCGATGGCTGGACGGCGCTGATCCAGGCCCTGATGACGATGCCCAACGTGGAGTCGCTGGCGGTGTCCTTCAGCCGCAGCGACGCCGACAAGATCGAGGCCGAACTGGTGAGCCAGGCGCTGGGCGCGGCGCGCGTCAAGGCGCAGAACATCGCGCGCGGCATCGGCGCCAGGCTGGGTCCGGCCAACGGCGTGGCGCTGGCGCCGCTCAAGAACCTGTCCAATGCGATGGGACTGGCGACCGACGCCCCGCGCTACACGACGCCCGCCGGCGCGCCGCGCGACCCGCTGCTGATAGCGGCGATGAAGCTGGTGCAGGGCGTGGACGTGATCTACCGGATCGGCAAATAGGCTGCGCAGCGCACCAAGTTTTGCCATGTCATGGTCCTGTCATGATGGATGAGCGGGCGGCTGAACCAGGAGTATGATGAGTTCATCAACCGTTCCTTCAAACTTACGTAAAACTATTTACAGCTTGCTTTACTGTTGAATTCCTGCTTCGTCGAAGCTGGTTTCACCCTGCAATTTTGCAGGGCCAGAGCCGTCTTCTCCACAGGCTGATACGGTGGAACTCACCGCCGAATGATAAGACTACACAGTATTGAATGAGTTCCAAGCTAACTGCTAAAACCCGTCGTCGTCGGCGCGCATAGGGTGCGCTGCGGCGACGAACAGCCAGCGGACTGCATGCCGGGCGCCGATGCCGTTCCTTCTTCGCGCCCCGCCCGCCGCTGTGCTGCCCACAGTGAAAGGATGACGTATGGCCAACCAACAAAAACCGAAACCCGCGGCCCCGGAGGACAAGCAGCCCGACCTGCACAAAACCGCGCCGCCGCAGGAGCAGCAAGCGCCAGGCGAGACCGCGACTGGCGAGCCGGCCGCCAACGAACCGCAGGCCGACCAGGCGCCGGCCGGGATCCGTCCGGTCAAGGCCGAACCAGTACGCCTGCGCGCGCGCATGACGCTGGAAGACGCGTTCCAGTGCATCGGCATCAACTGCGTGCGCCAGATCGAAGCGAATATCCCCGGCGTGCTGCAGAAGAACGTCGAAAGCCTGCACCAGATGCGGGTCGGCCTGCGCCGCCTGCGCGCGCTGCTGGCCATGTTCGAGGACCTGGCCGCGCCGCCGGTCGCCCTGCACGCCAGCATCGAGTGGCTGTCGAGCGAACTCGGTCCCGCGCGCGACTGGGACGTGCTGACCGAATCCACGCTGGAAAAGGTGCAGGGCATCGACGCCGCCGCGCTGCGCCAGGCCGCGCACGAGCGCGCCGTGGCCCACCACGCCCAGATCCTGTACGTGCTGCGCGAGCCGCGCTTCGCCGAACTGATGGACCAGCTCAACGACTGGCTGCAGGAGCGCCGCTGGCGGCCCGACGGCAAGCTGGCCAAGGATTCGCCGCTGCACGAGCGCGCCTGGAAAGGCGCTTCTCCCCTGCTGCGCAAGGCCGAGAAGCGCCTGGCCAAGCGCATCGACGGGCTGGACGAAACCGACGCCCCGGGCCGCCACCGCGTGCGCATCGCCGCCAAGAAGGCGCGCTACGCGGCCGAATTCTTCCGCGACCTGCTGCCGGCGCGCCGCGTCAAGCGCTACGTCAGCCACCTGGAGGGACTGCAGGACCGTCTCGGCGAATTGAACGACCTGGCCGTGGCCGAGCACCTGCTCGATGAACTCAAGGGTGGCAGCAGCCAGGTGGCCAAGCAGGCGGCCTACGCGCGCGGCTATGTCGCCGCCAGCAGCGCAGCCGGCGTGCAGGGCCTGGGCAAGGCGCTGAAGGACGTCGCCAAGCGCCGCATCACGCGCTGACACTTCGGGTGGACGGCTGCGCCGTCCACCCTCCCTCTTTTCCTGAAGTGACAATTGCGGTAACGTTGTCCTGCGATTCCTGGTCGACCGCCAGCGCGGCCCTGCGCAGTCCTCACTTCACGGAGACATCATGCGGCACAGCACCAAGCTCCTTGCATTCGCCCTCGCCCTGGCCTGCGCCGGCGGCGCCCACGCCCAGCAAGTCGTCAGGATCGGCCACGTCGGCCCGGTCTCCGGCCCCAACTCCCACCTCGGCAAGGACAACGAAAATGCCGCACGCATGGCGGTCGATGAACTCAACAGCAAAGGCTTCTCCATCAACGGCCAGCGCGTCACCCTGCAACTGCTGGCCGAGGACGACGCCAGCGATCCGAAGCAAGGCACGGCGGTGGCGCAGAAGCTGGTCGATGCGAAAGTCAACGGCGTGGTCGGCCACCTGAATTCGGGCACCAGCGTACCGGCTTCGCGCATCTACCACAACGCCGGCCTGGTGCAGATCTCGCCGGCCACCACCGCCACCCTGTTCACCAGGCAGAAATTCCCGGGCGTGTTCCGGGTGGTGGCCAACGACGCCAAGCTGGGCGGCGCGCTGGGCAAGTATGCGGTCGAGACGCTCAAGGTGAAAAGCATCGCCGTCATCGACGACCGCACCACCTATGGCCAGGGGGTGGCGGCCGAATTCGCGCGCGGCGCCAAGGGGCCGGGCGTGAAGATCGTCGACAAGCAGTTCACCACCGCCAGCGCCACCGACTTCACCGCCATCCTGACCGCGATCCGCGCCAAAAAGCCCGACCTGGTGTTCTTCGGCGGCATGGACGCGGTGGCCGGCCCGATGCTCAAGCAAATGCGCGCGCTCGGCATCGAAGCGCGCTTCATGGGCGGCGACGGCATGTGCACCGAAGCGCTGGGCCGCCTGGCCGGTCCCGCGGTCGGCGAAGGCAAGGTGGTGTGCGCCGAAGCCGGCGGCGTGAAAGGCGCGCAGGAGCAGAAGATGGCCGACTTCCGCGCCCGCTTCAAACAGAAGACCGGCATCGAAGTGCAGCTGTACGCGCCCTATGTGTACGACGCGGTGATGGTGATGGCCAGCGCGATGCAGAACGCGAAATCGGCCGACCCGGCCAGGTATCTGCCGGAGCTGAAGAAGATCAAATATGAGGGCGTCACCGGCACCATCCAGTTCGACCCGGCCGGCGACATCCTGAACGGCGCGCTGACGCTGTACACCTATAAAGGCGGCAAGCGCACGCGGATGGACGTGATCCGCTAACTCGTCGGAGCCTGCGTGGTGCTCACCAGCGGTCGGTGGACACCAGATCGCTCAACGGCGCGCGCTGCGCCCAGCCTTCCAGCTCCAGCATCGGCGCCGGATAGAACTCGGCCACCTGGCCCAGGCACAGGATGGCGATCGGCTTGCCGCCTTCGGGGATGCCGAGCAGCCTGGCCAGACGGCGCGGATCGAACAGCGACACCCAGCCCATGCCGAGGCCTTCGGCGCGCGCGGCCAGCCACATGTTCTGGATCGCGCACGAGACCGAAGCGAGATCCATCTCGGGCAGCGTGCGGCGGCCGAACACATGGCGTTCGCGCCCGTCCATCAGGCTGGCCACCAGCACCTCGCCGCAGTCGCGGATGCCTTCGACTTTCAGGCGCATGAATTCTGCGCCGCGTTCGCCCAGCGCGTCGGCGGTGGCGATACGCTCTTCTTCGACCAGCGCGCAGATCCGCTCGCGCAGATCAGGACTCTTGACGCGGATGAAGCGCCACGGCTGCATCAGGCCGACGCTGGGCGCCTGGTGCGCCGCCGCGAGCAGGCGCGCCAGCAGCGCTTCGTCGACTGCGCCGGGCACGAAGTGGCGCACGTCGCGCCGCTCGGCGATGGCGCGGTAGACGCCGTCGAGCTGTGCCTGGCCGAAGCGGTGGGCCGAGGCGTCAGGCATCGCCCGCTTCGCCGGCCTGGTGGAACACCAGCTCGTCCACCTTCTCGCCCTTGCACAGGTGCTGGTCGATGATGCGGTCCATGTTCTCGGGCGTGACGTTGTAGTACCAGGTGCCGTCCGGCTGCACGCACACGATCGGCCCGCCCTTGCAGGCGGCGAAGCAGCTGACGCGGCTGCGCTTGACGCGCAGCGGACCGTTGTTCAGGCCACTGGCCTTGAACTTGTCGCCCAGGCTGTCGAACAGTGCCTGCGAGGCGCCGTCTTCGCTGCAGCGCGGACCGGTGCACACCAGCAGGTGGCGGTGGTAGCTGCCGATCTTCGGTTTTACCGGCTGCGCTCCGGCGTCGGTCTGGATCGCGTCTTTGGTCTCGATATCGCTCATGCTTCGGTCTCCTCACTCGCGGCGGCGGGCGCCGCTTCCCATGGTTCGTCCAGCGTGGCCTGGATGTAGTCGGCCGGCAGGCGGTGGCGCGCGGCCAGCGTTTCGATGCTGTCGCCCGCCGCATGTTCGGCGGCCAGGGTTTCCAGCCATCCGAGCAGGCCGGTGGACAGCGAGCGGCCGGCGCGTTCGCCTTCGCGGGTGCTGCCGCCGTCTTCCATATCGTACTTGTTGGCGTAGCCGCGCGGCGTGACCATCAGGCCGTTGCGGACAAACGTGTTGCTGTTGCCGATCAGGACCGTGCTGAGCATGCCGATGTCGGCCTCGGCCATGCTGTCGAGGGTGGTGAACACGATGTTCTCGCGGCGGCGGTAGGCGCTCTTGACGATCGCCACCGGCGTGTCGGGACGGCGGTGGCGCAGGAACAGGCGCTGCGCCTCCACGATCTGGCGCGTGCGGCGCCCGCTCTTGGGGTTGTACAGGGCGACCACGAAGTCGGCCATCGCCACCGCGTCCAGGCGTCGGGCGATGGTCGGCCACGGCGTGAGCAAGTCGGACAGCGAGATGGCGCAGAAGTCGTGCGTCAGCGGCGCGCCGACCAGGGCGGCGCAGCTGTTCAGGGCCGAGGCGCCGGGGATGATCTCGACCTGGACCGCGTCGTCCGGGGTCCATCCCGACTGGAACAGCACCTCGTAGGTTGGGCCGGCCATGCCGTACACGCCGGCGTCGCCCGACGAGATCAGGGCCACCTTCTTGCCGGCGCGCGCCGCTTCCAGCGCGCTGACGGCACGGTCGAGTTCCTCGGTCATCGACTTGCGGATGATCTCCTTGCCCTCGATCAGGTCGGCCACCAGCTTGATGTAGGTGACGTAGCCGATCACCACGTCGCTTTCGGCGATGGCGTCGCGGGCGCGCTGGGTCATGTGCTCCACGCTGCCGGGGCCGATCCCCACCAGCATGATCTTGCCGGCGCTTGGTGTCACGGGCATTTCGGTTTCAGTATTCATGGGTCTTTCCTTGCGATCGAGACGGTGGCGTTGCGGCCGTCCGCGCCCCGGTGTTTGTGTTTTTCGACGACCAGCGCGGCCATCGAGGTATCTGGTCCGGCGGCCAGCAGCGCCGCCGCTTCGCTGACCGACGGCGTGCCGGTGTACTTGCGCACCGTCTCGGACGGATTCGGCACCGCGACCTGCGCCAGTTTTTCGGGCGGGTAGAACACCAGCGTCCATCCAAGTTTTTGCGCCAGCGCCAGCAGCGCGGCTTCGTCCTGCTTGATCGTGATCGAGGCCGCCATCGTCACCTGCTCGGCGCGCGCGCCGGCCAGCATCAGCGCGGCCTGCACCGCCTCGTGCACGGTTTCCAGCGCCACGCCGCGGTCGCATCCCAGGCCGACGGTGTAGCGGGCGCCACCCGTCGTCATGCCGCGTCGTCCTGCGGCGGGCGGTACACCACCAGGCGCTCGTGCAGCGCGTCCCAGCGCTCTTGCGGCACGTCGGCGTGGGTCACCCACAGCACGGCCGCATGCTTGTCGAGATCGACGTCTTCGAAGCGCGCGAAGCGGTGGATGGTGTCGGGCAGCGGCGTCGGCCGGGTCCACCAGTCCGGGCTGCCGGCTTCCTGCACGAAGGCGATCGGTTCGCCGTTGACCACGTGCGCCGAAACGCGCGTGATGTTGATTTTTGGTGCTTCCACGCGCCAGCCGAGATGGCGGCCGAGGATGTCCACCGGGATGGTGCGGCCGACGTCCGACGCGGTGGTCAGCACCGGCGCGGCACCAATCAGGTCCGCGATGCGCTCGCTCCATTCATTGGCACCGCCGACGTGGCCCGACAGCACGGGAATCACGTATTGGCCGGCGTCGTCGACCACGATCACGCCCGGGTCTTCGTCCTTGCTGCGCAGATGCGGCGCGATCAGGCGCACCACGGCGCCGAGCGAGACGAAGAACACGATCTGGTCGTAGTTGGCGAACAACGGCGCGATCTCGTCGCGCAGCGCGCCGTCGTAGGCGCGCACGGTGTTGGTGACGTCGCTGAAGGCGGCTGCGAACTTGGCCGAGGTGCAGATCGCGGCGTCGGGCAGGTCGACGGCCAGGCGCGCGGCCTGCGCGGCGCCGTGCCTGGTGATGGCGACCAGGCAGACACGTGGCGCAAGCGGCGGCGTGACGATGGAAGGATTGCTCATGCAGTCTCCGTAATGATGGGTAGCGGGCTGCTCTTCTTGAGACAGCCCTTGATGCGTTCGCCGCGGATGCGGTGGTTGTGCTTGACGATCAGCAGCGACAGATAGCTGACCTTGGTGCCGCGCAGTTGCAGGATCTCGGCGCCGCTGTAGCGCCGCTCGTCCGGCGCGCCGACGCGTTCGATGAAGTGGGAACCATCCAGCAACGCGCGCCGTTCGAGCCAGTCGATCAACTCGTCGAGGATCGGCTTCACCTTCATCAAGACCAGCGTGTCGAAGTCGGGCAACAGGCGCTCGACCGCGCTCACGCCATACGCGGCCGGCACGATGGCGACCGTGTCGTCCTGCTCGGCGAACGGCACGTCGGCCATGGCGCAGGCGGCGGTGAAGGCGTTGACGCCGGCGATGATGGGTGTGGCAATGCTGTCGTCGAGCGCGCGCACGGTACGCGCCAGGTGGCCGAAGGTGGCATACGTGCTGGCGTCGCCCTCGACCAGGAACAGCACGTCGCGGCCGGCACGCAGCCAGGGCAGCACAGTCTCGGCGGCGCGCAGCCAGGCGCGCGCCAACTTTTCGCCGTCGTGGGTCATCGGGAACAGAAGCTGCGTGTGTTCAGGCGGTGGCGCGAGGCCGGCGCGCACCACGATGTCGAAGGCGTAGCTCGGCGTCTTGCCGCTGCGCGCCGGATACACCCAGATGGTGTCGCGGCGCTGCAATGCTTCCCACGCGGCGCGCGTGATCAGGCCCGGGTCGCCGGGGCCGAGCGAGATGCCCCACAGGGTGCCGCTCATTGGGTATCTCCTTTGCGGGCGCAGACGATCCATACCGGATTCTCGGCCGCCATGCGGTGCATGTGCAGGATCGGCTTGCTGCGCGCAGCCTGCAGCTGCAGCACATCCCAGCTCACTCCCTGCTCTTGCATCGACTGCAGCGTGGCGGTGGCCGTGGCCAGGTTTTCCAGCGTAACGAAGTTCATCACCAGCGATCCGTTCGGACGCAAGCGCCCCAGGATCATGGCGATCAGGCCGGCCAGTTCGCCGCCCGAGCCGCCGATGAAGACGGCGTCCGGATCGGGCCAGGTGTCCAGCCCTTCCGGCGCCTTGCCGTGGAACAGGCTGTAGTTGCTGACACCAAAGGCGGCGTGGTTCTGGCCGGCGATGGCGAAGTCCGCCTCGTTCTTCTCGGTCGCCCACACGTGACCGTCGGAACACAGGCGCGCTGCTTCCAGGCCCACCGAGCCGGATCCGGCGCCGATGTCCCACACCACGCTGTCCTGGCGCAGCTGCATGCGCGCCAGGCTCACGGCGCGCACTTCCTGCTTGGTGATGAGACCCTTCTCGGGCTGGCGCTGCGCGAACTCGCTGTCCGCCAGGCCGAAGCGCACCGGCTTCGTGCCAGCGGTCACGCGCCACAGCAGCACCACATTCAGGTCGGCGAAGCGCATGACGGCCGCATCGTCGGGATTGAGGTCGGCCAGCACCCGCTCTTCCGGCTGCAGCAGGTTCTCGGCCACGGCCATGTGGAAGTCACCGGCCAGGCCTTCGGCCTGCAACAGGCGCGCGATACGGTCGGGGGAATTATCGGGACTGGTCAGCACCAAGAGGCGCGACTCGCGCCGCAGCGCCTGCGCCAGCCCGTACAGGCCATGGCCGGGCGCGCTGCCGCGCGTCCATTCGCCGGCGTCGCGCGCATGCACCGAGACGATGCGCGCATCCTGCCAGGCCAGGCCGACGCGCGCGCAGGCCAGCTGCAGCGTCGACAGGTTCGGCAGGATGTCGAGCGCGTCGACGCACAGGTGCTGCGCCAGGTACGGCGCGATGCCGTGGCACAGCGGGTCGCCGGTGGCCAGCACCACGCAGCCGAGGTTGTCGCCCCGCGCCGCGCGCACCCACTCGGGCACTTCCTTCAGGCGCTTGGTCAGATCGTGGCGCAGCGCCCCCGGCTTGAACTCGCGTTCGAACAACGCCAGCGTGCGCGCGCCGCCGATCACGACGTCGGCGTTGCGGATGTAAGCCAGCGCGGTCGGGCTCAGACTGGCGACGCCATCGTCGAGCACACCGATCACGCGGCAGGGATTGGGATCTTTCAGCATGGTGTCCATGGCTTCATTGGTGGAAGTTGTCGGCTTCGGGCAGGTGGTCGATGCCGATCCGGCCGGCGCTGGCGGGACGCTCCTGCGGCAGCGCCGGCAGCGACCAAACGTCGGCCACCTGCACGCCGCTGAAGTCGCACACCAGCACGCGCAGCTGGAAAGCGCGGCCGTAGCGGTCGGGCGCGGTGAGCGTGTCGATCGCGGCCTGGGCCAGCGCGTGGTGGAAGGCGTCGCCCAGCCCGCGCTCGACCATCAGCTCGGCGCCGAAGCGCGCCGTCTCGGCCGAAGCGATGGCGTCGCAATCTTCCGGCGCGGCGCCGATCCGGCGCGCGATCGACGCCACCAGGTCGGTGTCGACTTCGCTGCGGTTGGCGTGGGTGATGGTTTCTCCCTGCGCGATCTTGGTGAGTTTACCGACCATGACCGCCAGCACCACCGTCCCGATGCCCTGCGCCACCGCTTCGTCCAGCGCGTAGCGCAAAAAGTCGCCCATCTGCACGAAGCAGGCGGACGGCAATTCGGGCCGCTCGGCGCGCAGCGCGCCGATGGCGAAGGTCTCGGTGCGCCCGCCGGTGGTCAAGGCCACCACATCGTGGCCGGTGGTCGCCGCCACCTGCACGCCCTGCACCACGCTGGCGCGCCAGGCGGCGGTGGAATATGGCTTGACGATGCCGGTGGTGCCCAGGATGCTGATGCCGCCCAGGATGCCCAGGCGCGCATTGGTGGTCTTCTTGGCCATGGTCTGGCCGTCCGGCACGCTGACCGTGACTTCGATGCCGTGCTGCTGCAGCAGTGCGGGCGCCGCTTCGCGCAGGTTGTCGGCGATGTTGCGGCGCGGGACCGGGTTGATTGCCGGGCCGCCGACTTCCAGGCCCAGCCCGCGCATGGTGACGGTGCCAACGCCGTCGCCGGCGACGTAGGTGACTTCGCCGGCCTGGCCCGGCAACAGGCGCAGATCGACGGTGAGATGAGCGCCGTCGGTGCAATCGGGATCATCGCCGGCGAACTTGATCACCATCGCGTGCGCAGATTGCGCATCGCTGCGTCCATCGTGCACGGCGAAACGCACCCGGCTGCCGTTGGGCAGCAGGCTTTCGATCTCTTCCGGCACGCGGCCGTCGACCATGCCCAGCACCGCCGCGCGCGCGGCAGCAGCCGCGCAGGCGCCGGTGGTGAAGCCGGTACGCGTGCCCCGTTCGGCCGCCTTGTCCTTCATGCCCATGGGTTCAAGCAGCCTTTTGCCGTGCTTCGGCCAGCGACAGCAGCGCGTGCAGCGCCGCCACCACCAGCGTCGAACCACCCTTGCGGCCGCGGATCACGATCCACGGCACTTCGTTCAGCTCCGCCATCAGGTCCTTCGACTCGGCGGCCGACACGAAGCCAACCGGCATGCCGACCACCAGCGCCGGGCGCACGCCCTCTTCGCGGATCAGGCGCACCAGTTCGATCAGTGCGGTCGGCGCGTTGCCGATGCCGACGATGGCGCCGTCCAGCAGACCCTTACGGTGCGCCTTGCGCATCGCCTGCACCGCGCGCGTGGTGTCTTCCAGCCTGGCGGTCTCGATCACGTCCGCGTCGCTGATGAACTGGTAAGTCGACATGCCGAAGTGCGCCAGGCGCGGCTTCGACAGGCCGGAACAGATCATCTCGACGTCGGCCACCACCGGCGCGCCGCCTCCCAGCATGGCGCGCACGCCCGCTTCCACCGCGTCCGGGTGGAAATCGGTCAGGCCATTGAAGTCAAAGTCGGCATTCGCGTGGATCATGCGGCGCACGATCGGCCACTGGCCTTCGGTGTACGCGTGCGGGCCGACTTCGGCGTCGATGATGGCGAAGCTGTCGTGCTCGATCGCCTGGCCGGCGCGGGTCAGCTGCTCGGTGACGGTGTTAATCGTGCTCATGCCGGCTGCTCCTTGGCGTGGTGCGCATGGTCGTGATCGTGGCCGTGAGCGTGGTCGTGGCCATGGTCGTGTGTATGGTCGTGGCCATGATCGTGCCCATGTGCGTGCGCATGCTCCGGCCCGTGCGCATGTCCATGGTCGTGCGTGTGCGCATGCGAGTGGCCATGCCCCATCTCGTGCGCCAGCTCGCGGTAGCTGCAGCCGTCGCACGGCAGGCGGCTGCCCGGCACGCCGGCGCGCAGTTCTTCCACCCGCTCTTCCATCAGCGCGAAGATCTCCTTCTCGAAGCCGAAATGCTCGCTGCAGGCGAAGCGCACCTGCGGATACTGGCCGCGCAGGTGCTCGACCTGGCGGTGGATGCGCTGCATCAGCGTGCCGGTGTACAGGTAGTACGGCAGCACCACGATCTGGCGCATGCCCAGCAGCACCTGGCGCTGCACGACCTTTTCCAGGCGCGGCCAGGTGATGCCGGTGAAGGCCAGGTCGACCAGTTCATGGTCGCCCTCTTCCATCAGCCAGCGCGCCATCTTGGCCATCTCGCCGTTGGCGCCGCGGTCGGACGAGCCGCGTCCCAGCACCACCACGCCGGTGGTGGTCGGATCCGGCATGTCGAGCGCCGTCATCGCCTTGCGCAGGCGGCGCTTGAGGATCGCCAGGATCGGATCGCAGGCGGTCAGGTGCGGTGCCAACAGGATCTCGGTCTGCGGGCAGGCGGCGCGCGCGCCCTCCACCGCTTCCGGAATCTCCATCTTGACGTGGCCGGCCGCGTTCAGGATCAGCGGCACCACCAGCACCCGGCGCGAGCTGCGCGCGGCGGAGAGCAGCGCGGCGTTCATCTCGGGCGGCGCGAACTCGATGAAGCACAGTTCGATGCGCCAGTCGGGGCGCTGGGCGCGCCACTGCTCGGTGAACTCGCGGATTTCCTGGTTGCCGGAATCCTCGCGCGAACCGTGGCCGACGATGAGGATGGTGTCGCCGCTGGAGGGCATGAAGGTCAATGGGTTCGCCGCGGTCATGCGCTGGCCTTTCTGAATCGGTGGGTGAATGTGGGGTCGTACAGCTTCGAGCGCACCAGGGTTTCCCAGTGCAGCGCGCCAAGCGTCGGGCTGGCGACGATCATCGCCTGGCTGGCCACGCCCGCTTCGCGGCAGCGCGCCTTGATGTCGGCCAGCGTGCCGCGCAGGATCTTCTGCTCGCCCGGCCAGCTGGCCTTGTGCACCACCAGCATCGGCGAATCTTCCGGCCAGCCGGCTTCCCGCAACGCCTTCTCGACCTTGTGCATCAGGGTGATCGACAGGAAGATGCAGATCGTGCTGCGGTGCGCGGCCAGGCTGGCCAGGTCTTCGCCATCCGGCATCGGGGTGCGGCCTTCGACGCGGGTCAGGATCACGGTCTGGGTCACCTCGGGCAGCGTCATCGACTCGCCGGCGGCGGCCATCGAGGCCATCGCCGAGGACACGCCCGGCACCACCGCCCATTCGATGCCGGCATCCCGCAGTGGACGCGCCAGCTCGATCAGCGCGCCATACAAGGACGGGTCGCCGGTCTGCAGACGCACCACCGTCGCGTGGCGACTGGCCTGGTCGATCAGCCAGGCGGTCATCTCTTCCAGCGTCATGTCCTTGGAATCGCGAATCGCG
Organism: Massilia sp. YIM B02443; assembly: GCF_030411955.1. GTDB lineage: Bacteria > Pseudomonadota > Gammaproteobacteria > Burkholderiales > Burkholderiaceae_D > Telluria. The sequence continues at coordinate 266,729 of NZ_JASNRA010000001.1, read as the reverse complement.
CAGCCGGGTGGCGCCCACATGGTGGCGGCGCGGTCGACCAGCGAACCGGCGAACAGCACCGCGCCGGCTTGCGCCAGCAGCTTCTGGCCCTTGACCGTGATGAGTTCCGGGTCGCCCGGGCCGGCGCCGACAAACCAGATCTTGCCTGGGGTGCTTGGAATCATGTCGTAACTTCTCCTGGATGAGTGATGCGCAGCGCATCCAACAGCGCGTCGATGCTGCGTGGTTCGAGGTCCGGCGCCAATACGCCGCGCTCCGTGAGCAATGCATGCAACGCCAGCGCTGCAGGTGGACGCTGGCCGGCGGCGCGCAATGCGCCGTCCTGACGTACCACCTGCCGCGTCGGACCGGACGCGATGCAGCGGCCTTCCGCCACCAGGTGCAGGCGGTCGGCCCAGCGATAAGCAAAATCGACGTCATGGGTCGACAGCAGCACGGTGACGCCGCGCGCCGCCAGGCGGTCGAGCAGCGCCGCCAGCTCGTGCTGCATCGGCGCGTCGAGGCCCGCCATCGGTTCGTCCAGCAGCAGCACTTCGGGTTCCATCGCCAGCACGCCGGCGATGCAGACGCGCTTTTTCTGGCCGAAGCTCAGGTGGTGTACCGCGCGCCCGCCCTGCCCTTGCAGGCCGACCGCTTCCAGCGCGGACGCCACGCGCGCACGGACGATGGCGGGGTCCAGGCCGAGGTTGAGTGGGCCGAAGGAAACATCTTCCTCTACCTGGGCCGAGAACAGCTGGCGGTCCGGGTTCTGGAACACCAGGCCGACGCGGCGCCGCAGTTCGGCCAGGCCCGCGCGGCTGTAGTCGAACGGCTGGCCGTCCCGGCGCAAGGTGCCGGCGCTCGGACGCAGCAAGCCGTTCAGGTGCTGCAGCAAGGTGGTCTTGCCGGCGCCGTTCGCGCCCAGCAGCGCGTGGCGCATGCCGCGCTCGAACGACAGGCTGCAGCCGCGCAGGCCGGCGCTGCCGTCCGCGAACACGTGGTCCACCGCATCGAGGGCGAGCACGGGATTCACGACAGCCGGTCTCCGATGGCCAGCGCCAGCAGCAGCGCGCCGCCCAGCGCCGCGCGCAGATTCTGCGCCCGCGCCTGCGGGAACACCGCCGGCAGGAAGCGCAGCGCGCCCTGGTAGCCGCGCGCATCGGCTGCCATCTGCAGGGCGGAGGCGCGCTGCCACACCTGCACCGCCATCTGGCCGGCCAGCAGGCCCATCGAGCGCCAGGCGTGACGCCAGCCGCGATAACCAAGACGCGCGCGCTGCGCCTGCACGCCATCGTCCCAGGCCTGGCGCAGCACGAACAGCATGCGGTAGCACAGCACCATCAGGTCGAGCAGCAGTTCCGGCGTGCGTACGCGGCGCAGCAGGTGGATCAGGTCGGGCAGCGGCGTGGTGAGGACCAGACCAAGCAGCGCGGCGAGCACCGCCAGCGAACGCAAGGCAGTGCGCGCCACCAGGTCCGGCGCGGCGCCATGCCAGCCCCAATGCCCGTCCGCGCCGGGACTGGCCAGCATCGCCACGCACGACAACAGCAGGAAGCCGACCGGCGCGATCGCCAGCGCCGCATAGGTGCGCAGCGGCACGCGCGCGAACAGCAGCGCAGTCAAGACCAGCATGCAGGCCAGCGCCGCCAGCATTGACGGGCGCTGCGCGATCCAGGCCGCGCCGATGCCGCACAATGCGAACAGCGCCTTTGCCGTTGGCGCCACCGGGCGCCAGCGGCTGGCGTAGGCCGCCGTCTCAATCAGCATGGGACTGCGCAGCTTCGCGCCGCGCGCGTTCACGCGTCACCGAGGTGCCCAGCCAGTAGCCGATCACGCCGGCGCCGATCGCCGCCTGCAACGCGAACAGGAGCGAGGCGATCTCGCCGCTGGCCGGCTCGAACACCGGCTCGAACCACGGCGTGTAATGCGGCGCGACGGTGCTGATGGCCTGCTGCGCGCGCTCGTCGGCGCCGCCGAACATAGCGGGCGCCTCGGCGCCCGGTTCGGCCGGCGGCGCGCTGGCGAACCACAGCGGCAGCACGGTGAGCAGCAAGATGGCGCTCCAGGTCAGGACGGTACGGATCTTCATGCCTTCTTCTCCATCGCCATCACCGGCAACGCGCGCAGTTCGTGCGCATTGAAACGCGCCATGGCGTTCACCACCAGCACCGTAAGTAAACCTTCGCTGATCGCGATCGGCACCTGGGTCAGGCCGAAGATGCCGGCGAACTTGGTGAAGGAGGCCGCAAAGCCGCCGACGGCGTCCGGAAAGGCCCAGGCCAGCTGGATCGAGGTGGTGACGTAGGTGGCCAGGTCGCCCAGGCAGGCGGCCAGGAACACGGCGACCGAACGCGACGCGCCCGCCTTGGCAGCGGCGCGGAACACGCCATAGGCCACGAACGGGCCGACCACCGCCATCGAGAATACATTGGCGCCGAGCGTGGTGATGCCGCCGTGCGCCAGCAGCAGCGCCTGGAACAGCAGCACCACGAAGCCCACCGGGACCATCGCGGCGGGACCGAACAGCAATGCCCCGAGACCGATCCCGGTCGGATGCGAGCAGCTGCCCGTCACCGACGGCAGCTTGAGGGCGGAAAGAAGAAAGGCGAAAGCGGCGGCGACGCCGAGCAGCATGCGCTGTTCGGGATGCGTGGCCAGCGTGCGTTTTACGCTGCGCAGGCCGAAGGCCAGGAACGGCAGTGATGCGGCGGCCCAGCCGATGGCGTGCGCCGGCGGCAGGAAACCTTCCATGATATGCATTCGAAACCTCCCGTCGAATGGTCGATAAGGACACCATGCGGGGAGGCAGAAGGACGGTCGACAGGGTTCAGGAGCGCGAAGCCGGCCGACAGCGGCTTCCCGTCACCCCGGGGAATAGTGCTGGCAATTCGGGCCGGTATTCTGGCTCGCCTTCATCCTTCTCCGTGCCTTCCCGCGCGGTTGTGCAACCAGGCAGTGGCGTATCGACGGAGTCGTCAGGCTTACAGCAGCGGGGGCTGCACCGGAATGGCCGCGCGAGGCGGTGTCACCGGTTTCCCGTTTAACGTCATCTCTTGCGAAAGATGAACGCACCCAAACGAGCATCTTACACAAGAAACGCGGGCGCCTCAATGCAAGAGTCTGCTATGAGTCTGCTTTAAAGCGTCTGCCGGGACGTGGCGTGACACCGCGCGCCATGAAAAAAGCGCGCCGTGCTTGAGCAGGCGCGCTTCATCGAACTGCGGGAGGTGGCTCGGGACTTACTTGGTCGACAGCACCCACTTGACCAGGGTGCGCGCCTCGGCCTCGCTTACCTGCGGGTTGGCAGGCATCGGCACCGGACCCCAGACACCGGCGCCGCCCTTGAGCACTTTCTGCACCAGCTTGTCCTCGGCGCTCTTCTGGCCCGCATAGCGTTCGGCCACGTCCTTGTACGCCGGGCCGACCAGCTTGGTCTGCACCGTGTGGCAGGTCATGCAGTTCTTGGCCTTCGCCAGGTCTGCCTGTGCGAACGCGCCGCCAGAGGCCAGGGCCGACAACATCACACATAACGACAGCGAGCGCTTCATGAAATTCTCCGTGTTTATCACTGAAGCGATTCTACCTGCAATCCCCGGACCAACCGCAGACCGATACACTCTGTAACCTGGACATGGCATTGGTAACACCTGGCGGCGATGGAAACGTCTTTAATTTTCCACAGAGCATCTTCCAGCATCGGGTTTCTTTGTAAGATGGCAGCTTCGAAGGAGTGTTGAATCATGCGCCTGATCCTGTTCATCGTCGCCCTGGTCGCGTTGCGCGGCTTTGAAGTATGGCGTTTCGCCGACCTGTCATGGTGGTACATCATCGGACTGATGGTGGTGGCCTTCATCTGGTTCGAGTTCATCGAAAAGATGCTGGGGCTCGACAAGAAGAAGGAACACGCGTTGCAGGACCGGCACCGCGCCGAGCGCGTCAAAAAGTCGCTCGACAAGCGACGCTGAGCCGGCTTCCCCATGTGATACATTGGACGTATCACCAAATCGCGTCCATACGTAGCACATATCAATGCATCCCGAACTGCGCCAGCTGCGCCATTTCGTCACCGTCGCCGAAGAACTGCATTTCGGCCGCGCCGCCCAGCGCCTGCACATGACCCAGCCGCCGCTGTCGCAGAGCATCGCCAACCTGGAAGACCTGCTCGGCGCCGCGCTGTTTTTGCGTAACCGCCGCACCGTCAGCCTGACTGCCGCAGGCAGCGCCCTGCTGCCGGAAGCGCGGCGCATCATCGAGCAAAGCAGCGCCCTGGGTGAACTGGTGCGGCGCGCGGCCAGCGGCGAAGCGGGCCGCCTGGCGCTGTCGTTCGTCTCTACCGCCGGCCTGGGCCTGTTGCCGGACATGCTGCGCCGTTACCGCGCGGCCTATCCGCAAGTGCAGCTGGTGCTGCAGGAATCGACCTCCGACGTCCAGTTCGAGGAGCTGCTGGCGGGCCGCATCGACGCCGGCTTCGTCATTCCCTTGCAGACCGGCGCGCCCGATCCTGCACTCGATTATTTGAAAGTGCTGGAAGAGCCGCTGGTGCTGTGCGCGCCAAGCGGCCTGGATGCGCTGTCGACACCGGGCCCGGTGCGCCTGCGCGAGCTGCCGCCGCTGCCGCTGGTGATCTTCCCGCGCGCGCTGGCGCCCGGCCTGCACGACGCCATCCTGGCATCATTCCGCGCGGCCGGCGTCACGCCCGTCATCGGCCAGGAAGCGATCCAGATGCAGACCATCGTCAGCCTGGTCTCCGGCGGCATGGGCTTGGCACTTGTGCCACAATCCGTGTCGAACCTGATGCGGCCGGGCGTAGAATACCGTGCGTTACTGGACCCGACGCCGCTGGCCGAAACCGGCCTGGCCTGGCGCCGCGATAACGACTCGCCCGTCCTCAAGGGATTCCTGGACCTGATAAAGAAAGACTGACTATGCTGATTCATCCGCAGCCGGACCCGATCGCGATCTCGCTCGGCCCGGTGCAAATCCACTGGTATGGCCTGATGTACGTGCTGGCCTTCGCCCTGTTCATCATCCTGGGCCGGGTGCGCATCCGCATGCCGCACGTCGCCGCCCAGGGCTGGACCCGCGACGACCTGGACGACATGCTGTTCTACGGGATGCTGGGGGTGGTGCTCGGCGGGCGCCTGGGCGAAGTGCTGTTCTACCAGCCGCTGTACTTCCTGCAGCACCCGCTCGAGATCTTCATGATCTGGCGCGGCGGCATGTCGTTCCACGGCGGCTTCCTGGGCGTGCTGATCGCGATGGCGCTGTGGTCGCGCAAGCGCAAGCGCAACCTGCTCGACGTGTACGACTTCATCGCGCCGCTGGTGCCGCTGGGGTATGCCTGCGGCCGCATGGGCAACTTCATCAACGCCGAACTGCCGGGCCGCCTGGCCGATCCGAGCCTGCCGTGGGCCATGCTGTGGCCGGGCGTGGCCGGCCCGCGCCACCCTTCTCCGATTTACCAGATGCTGGTCGACGGCATCCTGGTGTTCATCATCCTGTGGCTGTTCGCGCGCAAGGCGCGTCCGCGCCTGGCGGTGGGCGCCATGTTCACCCTGCTGTACGGCTGCGCGCGCTTCTTCACCGAGTGGTTCCGCGTGCCGGACTGGGAAACCACGGTATTCGGCCTGCCGATCACCTCGGGCCAGGTGCTGTCGCTGCCGATGATCGTGGCCGCGCTGATCATGCTGGCCTGGGCCTATCGCCAGGCGCCGCGCCAGCCGGTGGCGGCCTGAGCTTAACATCGTACGGGTCAGTGCCGAAAAGTGGACACGGGCTGATCTTTAGCGCGATCCGCTGACGTTTGATCCATGCGAAATTCCGGCTGCCGCCGCCAGCTATCGTAGTCGGATGAACCGACCGCTGCGATTGGAATTTCCAGGTGCGCTATATCATGTGACGGCCCGAGGTGATAACCGCGGGCTGATTTTCATGGATGATGCCGATCGCCGGAAATGGCTCAGCATTATGTCCCTGGTGAGCGCGCGCTTCAATGTCGCCGCCCATGCTTATTGCCAGATGGGGAACCACTATCATCTCGTTATCGAGACGATTGAAGGTAACCTCAGCCAGGGAATGCGGCAACTGAACAGCATTTATTCGCAGTATTTCAATCGCAGGCACGATCGGGTTGGGCATGTCTTTCAGGGACGCTATAAAGCCATACTGATCCAACGAGAGAGCCATCTGTTCGAGCTCGCACGTTATATTGCACTCAACCCCGTGCGCGCCGGACTGGTTGCGCACGCAGGTGAATGGCAGTGGAGTCACTACAATGCAAGCATCGGCGTCACGGCCGCACCTGCGTGGCTGGTAACCGACTGGCTGCTGAACCAGTTTTCGACCCATGGCGACCGCGCCGTCAATGTATATCGGGCGTTCGTTGCCGATGGCATGACAGCGGTCGATCCATTGCAGGATGTGCGCCACCAACTCGTCTTGGGGAGCACGGAATTTGAAGCGCTGCAGCGTCCCCGTCTACGCGAGCTGGATCTGACTGCGATTTCCAAAAAACAGCGCCGGCTGGGAGCTTTGCCGCTGCAAGATTATGCCGATCAATACCAGGACCGGGATCAGGCGATGACGGCAGCGTACCTGTCGACGGCTTTTACAATGCGCGAGATCGGGCGGCATTTTGGCGTTTCCTACAAGACGGTGGGGCGGGCGATCAAGCGGTTTGAAAACAGCGGCTTGATTGAATGACTGATTCATCCATCTGCGCGTAATCGCACTTATGCATTAGAGCCATCGCGAATTCGTATTCGTGCGACCACCATCACCTTTTTCAACTTGATCCTGTAAGTGGTTGGTCGCTCCTGCATCAGGTTCCTCCGATCGCTGCGCAACCGATGCCCATGTTGAGCACAGGCGCCACTGCTTGTGCAAACTGAATCCACTGCGTAATTATTTATCGCACAGAGCCGCGTACATTTTCTGCAGAGTTCGTGTCCACTTTTCGGCACTGACCCGCAGGAATGGTGGTCATGTTGGGGCTTCGACGTTGATTCGTTGGAGTGATGCCATGTTGAGTGGGCGAGCGCACAGAGGGCTGGTGTCACGAACCCGACAATGGGACTCCAGAATCGGGGCATCAAGAATGGATCAATCCAGGCGCAAGCGACATGTCGGGCGGTGGCTGCTTGCGGCGGCCGTCGTGCTGGCGTGCGTGGCCTTCGCCATCATGTGGCGGCCGGCAATCGCGCCGACCAGCGTACTCCCCTCCTTCGACCAGGCCCGTATCGACCGCGGCGCCAACCTGGCGCGCCTCGGCATGTGCGCTTCGTGCCATACACCTGACCTGGCCAAGCCCTTCGCCGGCGGCAAGCCGATGGAGACGCCGTTCGGCACCGTCCACAGCACCAACATCACGCCCGATAACGAGACCGGCATCGGCCGCTGGAGCCCCGACGCTTTTGCCCGCGCTATGCGCAAGGGCGTCTCGCGCGACGGCCACCTGCTGTACCCCGCCTTCCCCTACAACCACTACACGCGCATGACGCAGGCCGACATCGACGACCTGTACGCCTATTTCATGACGCGCCCCGCGATCCACGCCCCGGCGCGCCACAACCACATGACATTCCCGTTCGGCTTGCGGCCGCTGGTCGCGTTCTGGAACGTGCTGTACCTGGACGACAGCGCGTGGCAGCCGGACCCCAGGCAGTCGGCCGAATGGAACCGCGGCGCCTACCTGGCCGACGCGGTCGCGCACTGCGCCGCCTGCCACACGCCGCGCACGATGCTGGGCGGCCCCGACCTCTCGCGTCCACTGGACGGCGGCGAAGCGGAAGACTGGTACGCGCCGGCCCTGAACGCGCGCTCGCCGTCGCCGCTGCCATGGACGCGCGAACAGCTGCACACCTATCTGCGCACCGGCATCGCCGAGGATCACGCGGCGGCCGGCGGCCCGATGCAGGACGTGGTGATGCTGCTGTCGCAGTCTGACCAGCGTGACGTGGCCGCGCTTTCGGCCTGGGCCCACAGCCATCTGGCGCAGGCGCCGGCACAGGCGCAAGGAAAATCGACGCCGGCGCAGCAGCCCGGATCGCTGCCGGCGCCGAAGGCGGACGATCCCGACCTGCAGCGCATGCAGGCCGGCTACGCGTTGTACGCCAACAGCTGCGCGCGCTGCCACGACGCCGGCCGCGGCGTCGGCTCGGGCACGGCGCTGCCGCTGCAGAAGGCGGTGGCGCTGTACGATCCCGACCCGCGCAGTCTGATCCACCTCGTCGACGAAGGCATCGCGCCGCCGGACGGCGAGCCGGGACGCTGGATGCCCGGCTACCGCACCATCCTCACCGACGAGCAGACCGGCGCCCTGGCCGCCTACCTGCGCAAGTACGGCGCCGGCCAGCCGGCTTGGGCCGACCTCGACGACGCCGTCCGCAAAGCGAGAGCACCATGACCATCTACCGCCTGCAAGTCAACGGCAAGCAGCATGCCGTCGACACCGATCCCGACACCCCGCTGCTGTACGTGCTGCGCAATGAACTCGAACTCAATGGCGCCAAGTTCGGCTGCGGCCTGGGCCAGTGCGGCGCCTGCACCGTGCTGGTGGAAGACAAGCCGGCGATGTCGTGCCTGGTGCCGGTGTCGAGCGTCGGCCGGCGCGCCGTGCGCACCGTCGAAGGCCTGGGGACGGTGGACAAGCCGGGCGTGCTGCAGCAGGCCTTCATCGACGAGCAGGCGGCGCAATGCGGCTACTGCATCGCCGGCATGATCGTGCAGGCCACGGCGCTGCTCGAGCGCACGCCAAGGCCGACCGACGCCCAGATCCGCGCCCACATGTCGCCGAATTTGTGCCGCTGCGGCACCCACATGCGCATCCTGCGCGCGGTGCGGCGCGCGGCCGACGTGCTGGCAAAGCAGCCGGCGGGGGCCAAGCGGTGAGCGCGCTGCCCTGCAACGAAGGCCGGCGCCGCTTCCTGGCCGCTGGCGGCGCGCTGACGCTGTCGTTCGCCATGCCGGCATGGCCGGCCCCTGGCGAGCTGCCCAAGAGCCTCGACAAGACCCCATGGCTCGACGCCTGGATCCGCATCGGGGCCGACGAACGCATCACCGTCTTCACCGGCAAGGTCGAACTGGGACAAGGCATCAAGACCGCCCTGCTGCAAGTGGCGGCCGACGAATTGCGCGTGGCGCCCGGCCGCCTGCTGCTGGTCACGGCCGACACCGAGCGCACGCCCGACGAAGGCCTGACCGCCGGCAGCAACTCGATGAAGGACAGCGGCACCGCGCTGCGCCACGCGGCCGGCCAGGTGCGCGCGCGCCTGGGCGAACTGGCGGCGACGCGCCTGTCCGTTCCTGCCCCGAGCCTGGCGCTGAAGGACGGCGCCTTCGCCGCGCCGGATGGCCGCCGCGTCACCTTCGGCCAGCTGGTCACGGGCCAGGAACTGCACGTGCGCGCCACGCCCGAACCCGCCCCGCCGGCGCCGGGCCCAAAAACCGCGATCGGCAAATCGGTGCCGCGCGTCGACATTCCCCCGAAGCTCACCGGCGGACGCGCCTACATCCAGGACCTGCGCCTGCCGCAAATGGTGCATGCGCGCGTGGTGCGTCCGCCGTCGCAGGCAGCGCGCCTGATCGAGGTCGACAGCGCCGCCGTGATGCGCCTGCCGGGCGTGTTGAAGGTCGTGCGCGACGGCCGTTTCCTGGCCGTGATCGCGGACGGCGAATACCGCGCCGTGAAGGCCGCCACCGCGCTGGCGCGCGCCGCACGCTGGGAGACACCGGCGTCGCTGCCGGCGCACCCCGACATCGCCTCGCTGGTGCGCGCCCAGCCGGCGCAGCCCTATCCGATCCTGGAGCGCGGCGCGCCCGGCACGCCGGGCAAGACCCTGCGCGCGACGTACACCCGTCCGTTCCAGCTGCACGGCTCGATCGGCCCGTCGTGCGCGGTGGCGCAACTGCTCGACGGCCGCTACACCGTCTGGACCCACTCGCAGGGCGTATTCCCGCTGCGCGGCGCGCTGGCCGAACTGCTGGGCGTGAAGGACGCCACCATCCGCTGCATCCACGTCGAAGGCGCCGGCTGCTATGGCCACAACGGCGCCGACGACGTCGCGACCGACGCCGCGCTGCTGGCGCGCGCCCTGCCCGGCCGGCCGGTGCGGGTGCAGTGGATGCGCGAAGAGGAACACGCATGGGAGCCGCTCGGCGCGGCGATGGTGGTCGACGTCGCCGCCACGCTGGGCGCCGATGGCCGCATCGCCGACTGGCAGTATGCGGTGCTGACGCCCTCGCACAACCAGCGTCCCGGCAAGGCCGGCAACCTGCTGGCGGCGACGCACCTGGCCAGGCCGTTCACGCCGCCGGTGCCGAAACCGAGCCCGCAGCCGGAAGGCAGCGGCGACCGCAATGCGATCCCGTATTACGCGATCCCGAATGCGCGCGTGACGCACCACTTCCAGCCCAGGGCGATCCTGCGCACCTCGGCGCTGCGCGGCCTGGGCGCCTATTGCAACGTGTTCGCGATCGAGAGCTTCATGGACGAACTGGCGCGCGCGGCGAATGCCGACCCGGTCGCGTTCCGGCTGCGCCATCTCACCGACCCGCGCGCCATCGACGTGGTCAGGCTGGCGGCCTCCAAGTTCGGCTGGGACAGCTACAAGCGCCCTCAAGGCACTACCCGGCGCGGACGCGGTTTCGCCTTTGCCCGCTACAAGAACCTGCTGGCCTACTGCGCGCTGGCGGTCGAAGTCGAGGTGGCGCTGGAAACGGGCCTGGTGCGCATCGTGCGCGCGCAGGCAGCGGTGGATTGCGGCGAGATCGTCAATCCTGACGGCGTGCGCAACCAGATCGAAGGCGGCATCGTGCAGTCCACCAGCTGGACCTTGCTGGAAAAGGTGCGCTACGACGAGCGCCACGTGCTCACCGTCGACTGGGCCTCGTACCCGATCCTGCGCTTCAACCAGGTGCCGGACACGGTCGGCGTGCACCTGATCGACCGCCCCGGTCAGCCTTTCCTGGGCACCGGCGAAGCGGCGCAAGGCCCGGCCGCGGCGGCGATCGCCAACGCGGTGTTTGACGCCTGCGGGCTGCGCATGCGCGACCTGCCGCTGGACCGCCAGCGCATGCGCCGCGCCTAGCGCTGCAAGGTATAGTGGCAAGCATCGCCTGCACTGGCGTATGACAACCATCGGAGACACCGTTTGAACGCCACCCTACCGACGCTGCTGGCCGCGGCGCTGCTCGCCATGTCCACGCCATCCTCTGCGCAGGCAGATGCGCCATCGGCCGCCACGCCGCGCTGGTCGCGCGTTGCCGACGCCACCATCGCGCGCCAGGAAATCTATCCCGCCGTGCTCGACGGCCGCATCTACGTGGCGGGCGGCATCCTGTCCGACGCTCCCGGCTTCACCGCACACGTCGAAGCCTACGACGCGGCAGCGAACACGTGGCACAAGCTGTCGCCACTGCCCGAAGGCCGGCACCACATCGCGCTGGCAGCAAGCGACGGAAAAATCTACGGCATCGGCGGCTTCTCCGGCGCCATTCCAGACTGGCGCGCCCACGCTTCGGTGTTCGTCTACGATCCGAAAGCCGACCGCTGGACGTCCGGCCCGGCCCTGCCGCAGGCGCGCGCCGAAGGCGTGGTCGCATCGATCGGCGAACGCATCTACCTGATCGGCGGGCGCATGCCGGTCAGCGCCGACGCGTCGCACATCAGCCAGCACGCCGACACCAATCGCGGCGAAGTGCTGGACGTGCGCACCGGGCAATGGAAGCGCATCGCCGACGCCCCGAACGCGCGCAACAGCGCCGCCGCGGCAGTCATCGACGACAAAATTTATGTAGTGGGCGGACGCCGGATGGTGACGCAGCCGACTGGCGGCCAGCGCCCGGTCAACGTGGCGACGCTGGAAGTCTACGATCCCGCCACCGACCGCTGGGAGGCTAGAGCCCCGATGCCGCTGGCCCAGGGCGGGCTGGCGGCGGCTGCATACGGCGGCAAGTTATACGCCTTCGGCGGCGAACAGTTCGTGCCGGAGCGGAAGGTGTTCTCCGAGGGATGGGTCTACGATCCGGACACCGATCGCTGGTCGTCCCTGCCGCCGATGCCGACGCCACGCCATGGCCACGGCGCGGGCGTCGTCGGCAAGCGCATCTTTTTGATCGGCGGCGGAGAAAAAGTGGGCGTCGGCGCCAGCCGCGTGCACGAGGCGCTCGAGGTCCCGACTGGCCGTCCTTAATTGACCGCCTTCCAGAACATGTAGCCGGCCAGCGCATACAGGATCACGGCAAAGATGCGCTGCAGCTGGCGCACCGGCATCTTGTGTGCGGCACGCGCGCCGAGCGGCGCCATGATCACGCTGGCGGCCACGATGATCGCCAGCGCCGGCAGGTAGATGAAACCGAGCGACCATGCCGGCAGGCCCGGCTCGCCCCAGCCGTAATACACGTTCGACAGCGTCCCCGACAGGGCGATCGGAAAGCCCAGCGCCGCGCTGGTGGCGACCGCATTGTGGATGCGGATGTTACAGCGCGTCATGAACGGCACCGAGACGAAGCCACCGCCGGCGCCCACCAGGCCGGACAGGACGCCGATCAGGCCACCCATCGAGAACATGCCGGCCTTGCCGGGCAGCTCGCGCGCCGCCGCCGGCTTTTTCCCGATCAGCATCTGGGTCGCCGAGAAGGCGACGAAGCAGCCGAAGAAGAAGGCCAGCACCGCGGTGTCCATCTGCTTGCCGATCCAGGGGCCGATCCAGGAACCGATCACGATGCCCGGGGCCAGCAGCTTCACCACCGGCCACAAGACCGCGCCGTGCTTGTGGTGCGCGCGCACCGAGGACATCGACGTGAACAGGATCACGCCGAGCGCGGTGGCGATCGCCATGTGCACCACCAGGTGGTCGGGGAAGCCGCGCGCGGTGAAGATCATGGTGATGAACGGCACCAGCACCATGCCGCCGCCGATGCCGAGCAGGCCGGCCGCGAAGCCGCCGAAGGTGCCCATCGCCAGCAGGGCCAGAATCAGGAGCGGGTCCATCACGCGCCCTTCCCGCAAACGGGAGCAATGAGCGCGACCACCGCGTCCCACTCGGCCTGCGTCACCGGCGACACCGACAGCCGGCTGCCCTTCTTGAGCAGCACCATGTCTTCCAGCGCGGCGACTGTTCGCATCTCGGACAGCGGCAAATAGCGCCCCTGTGCGACGGCGCGCACGTCGACCGAGATCCAGCGCAGGGTTTCCTGCGTGGCCTTGGGGTCGTGGTAGTGGGAGGCGGGGTCGAACTGGGTGGCGTCGGGATACGGGCCGCTGGCGATTTCGGCGATGCCGGCCACGCCGGGCAGCGCGCAGCTGGAGTGGTAGAACAGGACGCCGTCGCCCACCGACATGGCGTCGCGCATGAAGTTGCGCGCCTGGTAGTTGCGCACGCCGTACCAGGAGACGGTGCGTTCGGGCGCCGCCAGCACGTCGTCGAAGCTGACGTCGTCCGGTTCGGATTTCATTAACCAATAGCGCATTGCGCCTCTCTTTCGTACGGCATGCGCGCGAATGGCGCGCGCATGAAAAAAGCGGTTGCGTACCGAGTGCGCAACCGCTTGTGTGTTCTAGCCCCGCATGTGCCGTTATTGCCGGCATCCTGAACCAAAACGGTTCAAGGCGGTCACGGTCAGATCAATTTCGGGTTCGTCGGACTAGCGACGCTCACGCCCATCGAACTTGTTCCACGACCTATGCGTAAGAATGGTTCAAGGAATATATGGCAAATCTCGAACACCGCAGGGTAGAGCGCAGTTTACTCTTTTGTCCGGTCCTGTCAAACGGATTCGGGCTCACCCGAACTTTTAAACCAGGTTTTCCTGTGGCGAAAGAACCTTGTCGAGCACGGCATGCATCGACTCGAGTTTTTGCTTGACCTCGAGAATCGACAGGTCCGACAACGGCCCTTGCGGCGACTTGACCGACAGGAATTCCGCAGCAACGCTGAGCGCGGCCATGACGGCGATGCGGTCGGTGCCCTTGACCTTGCCCGAATCGCGCAGCAGGCACATCTTGCCGTCGAGGTAGCTCACCGCTTCGCGCAGCGTGCGCTCTTCGCCCGGACGGCAGGCCAGGCGGTACGACATGCCCATGATGGTGACGTCGAGATGGATCATCGTGCGGCCTCGCTGTTGTTGACACTGCCGGCCGGCCCACTGGACGCCGCCCCGGCATCGGTGGTGTCGGCGCCCTCGCCTTCCGCCTCGTCGCCCGGCGGCTTGGGCAGCTCGTCGAGCATGGCCTCGATGCGCTGCTGGGCCGCGAAAAGGCGTTCCTTGAACGACAGGTTCTCGGCGCTGAGCAGGGTGTTGGCCTGGCGTAGCAGATAGTTCTCGGCGCGCAGCGACTGGGTCAGCTGGGCGAGCCGGTCGATTTTGTCTGAGAGGTCTTGGAATTCGGAAATCATTCGACACTATAGGATCGAGATGGTTTTTCCGTCAACCGAATCGCGCGTTCCCGGCTTGACAGTTGTAAGCAGTCGTGTCAGCCGTGCGGCATGAAAGCGCCAGCCGGTGTACGCTGCCCGCCTCTTGCCAATTCGTTCATTGCATGCATGAACATGCTTACAACACATTGTGCGGGATTCAGTAAAACGATTGAGCCAGCTCAAATGCCCCAGCTAATTAAGCAATATTGCTGCTTGAAATGGCAATTTATCGTCCCTATAATTAGCACTCGTTAGTAGAGAGTGCTAACAACTCTTTGCAACCGGCGCAGCGCTTCCAAACTTGCTGCGACGGTATCAAAAAACGCTAGTCAATCCATTGAATATTAAGGAGTTTTGCATGAACCTTCGTCCTCTGCACGATCGCGTTATCGTGAAGCGCCTCGACCAGGAAACCAAAACTGCGTCCGGCCTGATCATCCCTGATGCCGCGGCAGAAAAACCGGACCAGGGCGAGGTCCTCGCCGTCGGTAACGGCAAAGTGCAAGACAACGGCCAGGTCCGTCCGCTGGAAGTCAAGGTCGGCGACCGCGTGCTGTTCGGCAAATACTCGGGCCAGGCCGTCAAGGTCAACGGCGAAGAGCTGCTGGTGATGCGCGAAGAAGACATCATGGCCGTCGTGGCCCAGTAATTCCCTGACCTCATTCACGAAATCCGGAGAAATAACAAAATGGCAGCTAAAGAAGTAGTATTCGGCGACGCAGCGCGCGCCAAGATGGTCGAAGGCGTCAACATCCTGGCCAACGCGGTCAAGGTCACCCTGGGCCCGAAAGGCCGCAACGTCGTGCTGGAGCGCTCGTTCGGCGCCCCGACCGTCACCAAGGACGGTGTCTCGGTCGCGAAAGAAGTCGAACTGAAGGACAAGCTCCAGAACATGGGCGCGCAAATGGTCAAGGAAGTCGCTTCCAAGACCAGCGACAACGCCGGTGACGGCACCACCACCGCGACCGTGCTGGCACAAGCCATCGTGCGCGAAGGCATGAAGTTCGTGGCCGCCGGCATGAACCCGATGGACCTGAAGCGCGGCATCGACAAGGCCGTCGCCGCCACCGTCGAAGAACTGAAAAAGATCGCCAAGCCGACCACCACCACCAAGGAAATCGCGCAAGTCGGCGCCATCTCGGCCAACTCGGAAACCTCGATCGGCGAGCGCATCGCCGAGGCGATGGAAAAAGTCGGCAAGGAAGGCGTCATCACCGTCGAAGACGGCAAGTCGCTGAACGACGAGCTGGACATCGTGGAAGGCATGCAGTTCGACCGCGGCTACCTGTCGCCGTACTTCATCAACAACCCGGACAAGCAAGTCGCCGTGCACGAACAGCCGTTCATCCTGCTGTGCGACAAGAAGATCTCGAACATCCGTGACCTGCTGCCGGTGCTGGAGCAAGTCGCCAAGGCCGGCCGTCCGCTGGTGATCGTCGCCGAAGACATCGAAGGCGAAGCGCTGGCGACCCTGGTGGTCAACAACATCCGTGGCATCCTGAAGACCGTCGCCGTCAAGGCGCCAGGCTTCGGCGACCGCCGCAAGGCCATGCTGGAAGACATCGCCATCCTGACCGGCGGCCAGGTGATCGCCGAAGAAGTCGGCCTGACCCTGGAAAAAGTCACCCTGGCAGAACTGGGCCAGGCTGCGCGCGTCGAAGTCGGCAAGGAAAACACCATCATCATCGACGGCGCCGGCCAGGCCGAGTCGATCGAGGGCCGCGTCAAGATGATCCGCACCCAGATCGAAGAAGCGACCTCGGACTACGACCGCGAAAAACTGCAAGAGCGCGTGGCCAAGCTGGCCGGCGGCGTTGCCGTGATCCGCGTCGGTGCAGCCACCGAAGTCGAGATGAAAGAGAAGAAGGCCCGCGTCGAAGACGCGCTGCACGCAACCCGCGCAGCCGTCGAAGAAGGCATCGTGCCAGGCGGCGGCGTGGCTCTGCTGCGCGCCCGCGCTTCGCTGGACATCAAGGGCGACAACCCTGACCAGGAAGCCGGCATCAAGATCGTCCTGCGCGCGATGGAAGAGCCGCTGCGCATGATCGTCCAGAACGCCGGCGACGAGCCGTCGGTCGTGGTCGCGGCAGTCCTGGCCGGCACCGGTAACTACGGTTACAACGCAGGCAACGGCACCTACGGCGACATGGTCGAAATGGGCGTGCTGGATCCGGCCAAGGTCACCCGCTCGGCCCTGCAGAACGCAGCGTCGATCGCCGGCCTGATGCTGACCACCGACTGCATGATCTCGGAAGTTGCCGAAGACAAGCCAGCCGGCGGCATGGGCGGCATGGGTGGTATGGGCGGCATGGGCGGCATGGACGGCATGATGTAATTTGCCGGGCCCCGGCCCTGCCTGGAACACCGGCGCGCGGCAACGCGGCGCGCCGGTCTCCAGGAAAACAAAAAGCCCGCGAGGTTCACGCCTCGCGGGCTTTTTTTCGTCCGGTGGCCGTGACTCAGTGCCGGGCGCGGCGTCCCTGGCGGCGCAGCCACAGCATCGCCGCGATGGCGGCGCCGCTCAGCCACAGCGTGCCCGGCTCGGGCAGTTCGACCGGAGCGGCGGGCAGGTCGACGTCGCCCGGCGTGGACGGCTGCGGCGCACCCGGGGTGGCAGGACCTTGCGGCGGCAGTTCGGGGCCGGCTTCGGGCACCGGGGTCGACGGCTGGTTGCCGGAACCGCTACCGCCACCGCCCGGGCCGCCGTTGCCGTTTCCGGCGCCACCGGTGCCAGTACCACCGTTACCGCCATTCCCGCCCGTAGCAGGACCACCTGCTCCACCATCACCGCCCGCGCCGCCGCTGCCAGTGCCGGGCGTGGCGGATGGATCGCCATCGGCCGGCGTCGTGCCGCCGCCGGTCGCGGGCGTGTCCCCGCCGCCGGACGGCTGCGCGCTGTCTCCACCGCTGCCGCTGCCGGTCGTTCCGCCGCCTGACGCGCCGGCACTCGGCGTCGCGCCGGCGTCGCCTTCCGACGCGCTGCTCTGCGCCATGCGGCCGATGCGGTTGCCCGTGCTCAGGTCATACAAGGCCGAACGATCGGCCTGTGGCACCGACGCCATCCCCGCGCGCATGCTGGCCAGCGACGACGCCGGCTGCACCAGGCCGGCGCCATCCGGGAAGTAGCCGAGCGGATAGCGCGAACCGCTGCCGCCGGCTTCCGCCACGCTGCCCGCCGACGCGGCCAGGAACATGCCTTCTTCGCCGGTCGCACTGGCCAGCACGGTGTCGAGTTCTTCCTCGCTCGGCCCGTGGGCTTCGACCGGGAACCGCGGCACGTCCGAGATGCGGTTGGCGCAGCGCGCGCGCATTTCGTTGCTGCCGTCGGAAAGCAGGGTTTCGCCCTGCGCCAGCATGACCTTCTTCGCGGTCCAGAACACCTGGTCGCCCTTGCGGTACGACACGTGCACGGCGCGCGGCCTGGTGACGGTGACTTCCTGCGCCTTGTCTGCGTCGAAGTCCGCGTAGTGCGCCGCCACCACCTTGTCGGCACGGATCACGCGCTTGAGTTCAGCGACACCCGAGACGCCGCCAGGAATGATCGAATACGGATACACACGGCGCGGCGCGGCCGCCTGTTGCGGCGTTGCCGCGGCAGGCACCGGCGCTGCAGCCGGAGCCGGAGCGGTGCCGACGGCGGCATGGCGCTCGTCGTGGGCGCCCACCAGCTCGGGGACCAGCAATGCCGCTACACCTGCCGTCACGCCAAACACGACCAGCGTGCCGAAGCGTTTTTGACGCCGGGACGCTTTTTCCAGGCGACGGGTATAGGCAGTGCGGAAATCCATGTTGTGCTGAGTAGGAGTGATCCTACAGGATAGCAGTATTCCAAACAGTAAATTGCCATTCCTTAACAAAAAGCGGCAAAACGTCGCGCAAATGTTGAATTTATTTCCATGTGGAAAATATTTAAACGCTTCGGAAGTGGCAGCACAAACAACACGCCTGCCTGCTTCGATCCTCCGGACGACGCCGGCATGTTATCCTCGCCGACGCCAAGTTGCTGCTCAAACAAGCATGGTTTAGTATGTCCGCCTCACCCTATGAGGCCATCCATGCATCCACGTGCCGCTGCTTTTTCTTCCCTGCGCCTGCTGGCCGCGACGCTGGCGCTGGCCTGCGCGTTCGCCGGCTGCAAGCGCGCCGAGCGCGAAGCGCCCCAGCCCGCACCCGCCGCCCCGGCCGCCGCCGTGCAGCCGGTCCAGTCCAAAGACCAGGCCATGGCCTCGCTGCTGGCCCTGCCCGAGCTGCAGGCATGGTCGAAGCAGATCGAAACGCGCTCGCGCGGCAAGGCGCATGGCGCCGTCATCGAAGACAATCCGGTCCCGCGCGAACTGAACGGCAAGAAGTATTACCAGCTGAGCTTTGTCGAGAACCGCGCCGACGACGTGCAGCGCCGCGAAAGCTTCCTGGTGGCCCAGGACAGCGGCGAGATCCTGGTCGAGGATACCGATAACGATACCCTGCTCAGTCTGCAGGAATGGCGCCGCACCATCGAACGGGTCGACATCAAGAGCGCCAACTGAGGCTAGCCGGCCTGCCGCCCGGCGACCTGGCGCGCGACGATCTGCCGTCCGAATCTGGCGCCGAATGCGGCCAGCCGCCGGGGATCGAAGGCGCCGACGATGTTCGGGTACTTGAAACCGCCCACCACGTGGGAAAACATGACGTGATAAGCATCGTCGGCATCGTGCAGGTTACGGATATCGTCCAGGTCCACCGCATACAGGCAGGGGAAGACACCGCGCAGGAAATCGAAGAAGTCCGGCACCGAAGTGCGCTGCAGGACGTTCAGGCACCAGTGGTTCAACTCCAGCGTCACCGTCGGTTCGAATACCGCCAGCGTCTTGCGCAAACCTTCGATGACATCGCGCTCGAAGCCTTCGACATCGATCTTGATGAAGTCGACCTCATCGATCCCGGCCTGGTCCAGGAAGTCGTCGCCGCAGGCGATCTCGATGGCTTCGACCTGGTGCCCGGCCGAGGCACTGATCCGGTTCGAGACGAAGCCGCCGGAACGGTTATTGGCTGAAAACGTCAGCTCGAAGCGCCCGGCTTCCTTTCCCAATCCGACGTTGTTGAGGGAAACGTTGTGCAGGTCCGCTGCCCGCACGTTCTTCTCGAGCAGGCGATAGGTGGTGGGCGAAGGTTCGAAGCTGACCACGCGCCGGGCGCGGCTGCCGAACAGGATCGACGTGCAGCCGATATTCGCGCCGATGTCGAGCACGGTGTCGGACGGTGCGAGCAGCGTATCGAACAGTTCGACCATGTGCGGCTCGAACGTTCCCCGGATGTGATCCAGGTAATCGTCGTCGGACTCCATGCGATAGTGCTTGCCGCCGATATCCGTGACGACGTAGCGGGCGCCATTGGCGCCGGCATGTCCGTCCGTCTGCCCGTCCGCCTGCCCGTCCGCCGGTCCGTCCGCCTGCGCGTGCGCTTGCCTGTCCTGCGCGCCGTCCGCTTGCCGCTGGGCTTGCGCCTCTACGGGCGGCACTGCGGGCGGCGGCTGCATGCCGCGCCTGATACGCTCCATCAATCTTTTCAAGATCGCTCTCCCGGGATCCGCTGCTGGACTTGCCATCCGGCGCACGGCGCCGCAATGGTGGGGGTGGGGTGTCACGGCCGCGTCATGACGTACGGCTTGCAAAAAGAATAGCACGCGCGATCACGCTGAAATTCGCGCTTTGTCACAGCGGGGAAGGCAGAAAGGATGGTTGTCGCGTCCTTGCATCAAGGGCGACGCCTGCGTGCCGGCCAGGACACGCAGCAGATGCGCGGCCCGCGCGTGCGGGCCATGGATGGGCAAGGCAGCGGTCGATCGCCGCCGGCGCCGCCGCCTATGCGCCCGTCGCCGCCGGCACGGTGCCGAACCAGGCGCCGTAAGGCGGCAGCGTCACGCGGCCGCGTTCCGCACTGCCCTGCAGCCCGGCGACCGCCATCTGCGCCGCGCCATCGGTCGCCGGCCAGTCGAAGCTCACCGGCGCGTCCGACAGGTTGAACGCCGCCAGCACGCTGGCTTCCCCGTCCAGGTCACGGCGCAGCGCCAGCGCCGGTTCCGGCGCGTCGAAGAACGCGATCTCGCCGCGCGTCAGTTGCGGCAGCGAGCGGCGCAGCGCGATGAAGCGGCGCTGGAAGTTCAGCATCGAGTCCGGATCGCGGTCCTGCACGTCGACCGCGGCAGCCGCGTGCGACGGCTCCACCGGCAGCCACGGCGTGCCTCCGGTGAAGCCGGCGTGCGGCGCATCGGCCTCCCACGGCATCGGGGTGCGGCAGCCGTCGCGGCCCTTGAACTCGGGCCAGAAGGCCTTGCCGTAAGGGTCCTGCAGCAGTTCGAACGGCACGTCGGCTTCGTGCAGCGCCAGCTCGTCGCCCTGGTACAGGCACGGCGTGCCCTTGAGCGACAGCTGCATCGCCAGCACCAGCTTGGCCAGCGCCGGGGTCGCGTCCGGACCGCCCCAGCGCGTCATCACGCGGATCGCATCGTGGTTGCCCACCGACCAGGAGGCCCAGCCTTCCTGCACGCGGCGCTCGAAATCCTCGACCTGGGTGCGGATGTGGTGCGCGGTGAAGACCGGGGTCAGGAAGTTGAAGCTGTAGCACATGTGCAGCTTGTTCCCGCCCGCCATGTACTCGGCCATCTGGGCCAGCGCGTCGTCCGAGCTGATCTCGCCGATCGAGACGGCGCCGAATTCGTCGAGCTGGGCGCGCAGGCGCTCCAGGAACGGGATGTTCTCGGGCTGGGTCTTGTCGTAGATGTGGGCCTGCATGCCGTACGGGTTCACGTCGGTCACGGTCGAGGTGTCGCGCACCAGCGCCGGCGGATTGCTGCGCAGCTGGCGGTCGTGGAAGTGGAACACGCAGGCGTCCATGCGCACGCCGTCCACCCCGCGCGCGAGCCAGAAGCGCTGCGCGTCCAGGTGCGCCTGCTGCACCAGCGGATTGTGGAAGTTCAGCTGCGGCTGGCTGACCAGGAAGTTGTGCAGGTAGTACTGCTTGCGGCGCGTGTCCCATTGCCACGCCGAGCCGCCGAACACCGACAGCCAGTTGTTCGGCGGATTGCCGTCCGGGAGCGGGTCGGCCCACACGTACCAGTCCGACTTCGGATTGTCGCGGCTGGCGCGGCTCTCGACGAACCAGGGGTGGGTTTCGGCGGTGTGCGACATCACCTGGTCGATCATGATCTTCAGGCCCAGGCCGTGCGCCTTGGCCACCAGACGATCGAAGTCGGCCAGGGTGCCGAACAGCGGATCGACGTCACAATAGTCGGCGATGTCATAGCCGAAATCGGCCATCGGTGACTTGAAGAACGGCGACAGCCAGACGATGTCCACGCCCAGGCCCGCGATGTAGTCGAGCCGTTCGGTGATGCCGTTCAGGTCGCCGACGCCGTCGCCGTTGCTGTCCTGGTAGCTGCGCGGATACACCTGGTAGATGATGGCGTCGCGCCACCAGTTCGGATTGTCAAGCGTCGAGATCTGGGTCATGGCTGGTCAGGTCGGTTTTAAAATTTTAGGCAATATACATGATGCAATTACTGCTGACAATCGCATGAAATCGGCAAATCCGGAGCACATTTCCTTTGTATTCAGTCGCTTAGCACGACGAAAACGTTTCCAACCGTCGCCTGCCCGTAATTAAACTACGTGTAAATGTATCGCCTTTGTTTCATGGCGATATTTTTATTGCAAAATCGACCGGCCTCGGCATAGCATCGCGTCTGTTTGCCAATTTCAAGGAACCGGCTCATGACCGATCTCGCCAAACCGACCTCCGGCCGCATGCCGCGCCAGATCCCCTACATCATCGCCAACGAGGGCTGCGAGCGCTTCAGCTTCTACGGCATGCGCAACATCCTGACGCCGTTCCTGATCACCACCCTGTTGATGTTCCTGCCGGAAGACATGCGCACCGGCGAAGCCAAGCACGTGTTCCACACGTTTGTCATCGGCGTGTACTTCTTCCCGCTGCTGGGCGGCTGGCTGGCCGACCGCTACTTCGGCAAGTACAACACCGTGTTCTGGCTCAGCCTCGTCTACTGCGCCGGCCACGCCTGCCTGGCCATCTTCGAAGACAACGTCAACGGCTTCTATTTCGGCCTGTTCCTGATCGCGCTCGGCTCGGGGGGCATCAAGCCGCTGGTGGCCTCCTTCGTCGGCGACCAGTTCGACCAGACCAACAAGGACAAGGCGAAGGTCGTGTTCGACGCCTTCTACTGGATCATCAACTTCGGCTCGTTCTTCGCTTCGCTCCTGATGCCATGGCTGCTGCGCGACTTCGGCCCGGCCTGGGCCTTCGGCGTGCCGGGCATCCTGATGTTCATCGCCACCATGGTGTTCTGGAGCGGCAAGAAGAAATACGTGCACGTGCCGCCGGCGCCCGCCAATCCGCACTCGTTCATGCGCGTGGCGCGCACCGCGCTGCTGGCGCGCCGCGATGGCGAAGGCCGCCCGGGCCTGACCGTGGCCGCCATCGGCGCCATCGGTGCGCTGGCGTCGCTGGCGATGATCCCGCAGTGGGGCTTCGTGATCGCGGCCTGCATGGCCCTGGTGCTGGTGATGGCCTTCGGCGGCATCGGCGCTTCGATGCAGCTCGATCGCGCGCGCGGCATTCATCCGGACGATGCGGTGGACGGCGTGCGCGCCGTGCTGCGCATCCTGATCGTGTTCGCGCTGGTGACGCCGTTCTGGTCGCTGTTCGACCAGAAGGCCTCGACCTGGATCGTGCAGGCCAACGCCATGACCACCCAGGTGAGCCTGTTCGGCTGGACCTGGGACGTGATCCCGGCCCAGGTGCAAGCCCTGAACCCGCTGCTGGTGATGCTGCTGATCCCGTTCAACAACTTCGCCCTGTTCCCGATGCTGCGTTCGCTCGGCATCGAACCGACCCCGCTGCGCCGCATGACCGCCGGCATCGTGTTCTCGGCCCTGGCCTGGATCGTGGTCGGCTACCTGCAGATGCAACTGGACGCCGGCGACGCCGTCTCGATCGCCTGGCAGATCGCGCCGTATGCCCTGCTGACGCTGGGCGAGGTGCTGGTCTCGGCCACCGGCCTTGAATTCGCCTACAGCCAGGCCCCGGCCTCGATGAAGGGCGTGATCATGGCGCTGTGGTACCTGGCCGTGACGGTCGGTAACCTGTGGGTGCTGATCGTGAACGCCAGCGTCAAGAACGAATCGGTGGTCACGTACATCGAAGGCACCGGCATGGGCGTGATGGCCGCGCAGATGTACTTCTTCGCCGCCTTCGCGCTGCTGTCGGCGGCGGTCTTCGGCTGGTATGCGACGCGCTACAAGATGGTCGACCACTACCGCGGCACCGCTGCCTGACATCATGAAAAAACTGCACCTTGCCCTGATCGCGGCGTCGCTGTCCTCGTCCGCCTGCGCCGCCGTTCCCATCGAAGCCTGCGACAGCCCGTCGTTCCAGGAAGTCCTCAACGCCTCCGGCGAAACGCTCGACGCGCGCGCCGTCTGGTTCGACAAGCGCCTGCTGCGCTGGCCCGGCGCCGCCCAGGATGGCCTCTACCGCCTGTACCACTCCCCGACCGGCGCCATCGTCGCCAGGCCGGGCAGCAAGGTAGTCGGCGCCGCCGGCGCCGTGACCCTGAACGTCGCCAGCACCGCAGTGCCGGCCGCCGTCGCCACCCGCTTCAAGTACGTCGCCGCCGGCCCGACGCTGGCGGTCAGCGACGCCGACCTGGCGCGCCTGCCGCTGCTGCATCGCGAACAGCTGGTGCTGGTGCGCGAAGGCGCCGACGGCGCCGTCATCGCCGCCACCCGCATCCAGGCCGCCGGCGCGCTGGACGACCTGTACGCCGCCGCCGATGGCATTCCCGACCTGGGCGCCACGCCAACCGCCAGACAGACGACGTTCAAACTGTGGGCGCCGACCGCGCGCCAGGTCGCCGTCTGCACCTACGACAGCGCCACCGGCAAGGCTTCCGGCGTGCAGCCGATGGCGCTCGACGAACGCACCGGCACATGGAGCTTCAGCGCCCCGCGCGACCTCTCCGGCAGTTACTACAAGTACGCGGTGGACGTGATCGTCGACGGCGCCGGCCTGGTGCGCAATATGGTCACCGACCCGTACTCGGTCAGCCTCAACGCCGATTCGAAACGCAGCTACGTGGCCGACCTCGACGCCCCCAACCTCAAGCCGCAGGGCTGGGACGCGACGCGCGCGCCGGACACGGTGAAGGCGCCGACCGACATGTCGATCTACGAGCTGCACGTGCGCGACTTCTCGCTGATCGACCAGACCGTGCCCGAAGCCAAGCGCGGCAAGTATGCGGCCT
Organism: Massilia sp. YIM B02443; assembly: GCF_030411955.1. GTDB lineage: Bacteria > Pseudomonadota > Gammaproteobacteria > Burkholderiales > Burkholderiaceae_D > Telluria. The sequence continues at coordinate 242,036 of NZ_JASNRA010000001.1, read as the reverse complement.
TCGGCGAGACCAACTCGAACGGCATGAAGCACCTGCGCGCGCTGGCGCAAGCCGGCCTGACCGACATCCACCTGCTGCCGGTGTACGACATCGGCAGCATCCCGGAAGTCGGCTGCGCCGTGCCGCAGCCAAGCGGCGCGCCGGACAGCGAAGCGCAGCAGGCCCTGATCCGCAAGACCGCCCACACCGACTGCTTCAACTGGGGCTACGACCCGCAGCACTTCAATGCGGTCGAAGGCAGCTACGCCAGCGACCCGCAGGACGGCGCGCGCCGCGTCATCGAATTCCGCCAGATGGTGATGGACCTGCACCAGGCCGGCCTGCGCGTCGGCGTCGACGTGGTCTACAACCACACCTTCATCGCCGGCCAGAACGAGAAGTCGATCCTGGACCGTGTGGTGCCGGGCTACTACCACCGCCTGAATGCCATCGGAGCGATCGAGTCGTCGACCTGCTGCTTCAACACGGCCACCGAAAACACCATGATGGCCAAGCTGATGATCGACTCGGCGGTGCTGTGGACGCGCCACTACAAGATCGACTCCTACCGCTTCGACCTGATGGGCCACCAGCCGCGCGCCGCCATGGAGCGCCTGCAACGCGAAGTCGACCGCGCCGCGGGCCGCCACGTGCAGCTGCTGGGCGAAGGCTGGAACTTCGGCGAGGTTGCGGACGGCGCGCGCTTCGTGCAGGCCTCGCAGCTGTCGCTGAACGGCAGCGGCATCGGCACCTTCAGCGACCGCGCGCGCGACGCCGTGCGCGGCGGTTCGCCCGGCGACTCGGGCGAGACCGTGCTGCGCCAGCAAGGCTACATCAACGGCCTGGTGTACGACCCGAACCGCCTCGGCGGCGGGCGCCAGCACAGCGACCTGCTCAAGGCCGCAGACCTGATCCGCGTCGGCCTGGCCGGCTCGGTGCGCGCGTTCCCGATGCAGACCTTCGACGGCCAGACCCGCCGGCTCGAAAGCATCGTCTACGGCGGCAACCAGCCGGCCGGCTACGCTAGAGAACCGGGCGAAGCGGTCAACTACGTCGAGAACCACGACAACCAGACGCTGTACGACATCAATGCGCTCAAGCTCCCGGTGAATACCTCCGCCGCCGAGCGCGCGCGGGTGCAGGTGCTGGGCATGGCGATCAACGCCTTCAGCCAGGGCGTGGCCTACTACCACGCCGGCATCGACGTCCTGCGTTCCAAGTCCCTGGATCGCAACAGCTTCAATTCGGGCGACTGGTTCAACCGCCTCGACTGGACCTACCGGGACAACTTCTTCGGCACCGGCCTGCCGCCCGCCGACGACAACGCCAGGGACTGGCCGCTGTTCAAGCCGCTGCTGGCGAATGCCGCCCTCAAGCCCGCCCCGGCCGACATCGCCTTCGCGCGCGACGCCTTCCGCGACCTGCTGCAGATCCGCGCCGGCACCACGCTGCTGCGCCTGCGCACAAGCGACGACATCGTCAAGCGCCTGCGCTTCTTCAACACCGGCCCCGGCCAGGTGCCGACCGTGCTGGCGGCCTGGATCGACGGCCGCGGCTATCCGGGCGCGCGCTTCGGCGGTTTGACCTACCTGGTGAACGTCGACAAGACGGCGCGCACGGTCAAGGAAGAGACCCTGCGCGGCAAGCGCCTGCGCCTGCATCCGGTGCACGTGGCAAAAGGCGCGGCCGACAAGCGCGCGGCCCAGGCGCGCTTCGACAGCGCCAGCGGCACGTTCACGATTCCGGCGCGTACCGCCGTGGTGTTCGTGGCCGATTGAGTTCGGGCGCGCCAGCGCCATGTCGGACGGACAGGTAGAATCAAGCGTTTTCCCTACCGACTTCCACCGCATGGCGCGCGACAACATCAGTGACATCCTGGTCTTCCTGGCCGTGGCCCGCGAGCGCAGCTTCACGCGCGCTGCGGCCAAGCTGGGGATGACGCAATCGGCGCTCAGCCACATCGTGCGCGCGCTCGAGTCGCGCATGGGCGTGCGTCTGCTCTCCCGCACCACGCGCAGCGTATCGCCCACCGAAGCGGGCGAGCGCCTGCTGCAGAACGTGGCGCCGCGCCTGCAGGAGATCGACGCCGAGATCGCCGCCATCAGCGAATTGGGCGACAAGCCCTCGGGCCTGATCCGCATCACCTCGACCGACCACGTGATCGACAACTTCCTGTGGCCGCGCCTGGCCCCGGTGCTGCCGCAGTATCCCGACATCCAGGTCGAGATCAGCAGCGACTACCGCATGGTCGACATCGCCGCCGAGCGCTACGACATCGGCGTGCGCTGGGGCGACCAGGTGGACAAGGACATGATCGCGGTGCGCCTGACACCCGACGTCAAGACCATGATCGTCGGCTCGCCCGCCTACTTCGCGCACCGTCCGGTGCCGAACTCGGTGCAGGACCTGATCAAGCACAACTGCGTGCAGCTGCGCCTGGCCAGCAAGGGCGGCGTGTATGCCTGGGAACTGCTGCAGGACGGCCGCCCGATCGAGGCCCGGCTGCGCGGCCAGTGCACCTTCAACAGCGTGTACCAGATGCGCAATGCGGCGCTGAGCGGCTCGGGCCTGGCCTATCTCACCGCCGACGTGGTCGGCGACCATGTGCGCGAAGGGCGGCTGGTGAGCGTGATGGAAGACTGGTGCCCGTCCTTCCCCGGCCTGCACGCCTACTACCCGAGCCGGCGCCATTCGTCGCGCGCGCTCGGGCTGGTGATCGACGCGATCCGCTACACGGGCTGATTCAAAAGCTGATTCAAACGCTTGCCTTGCCGGCGGCGCGTCCCGCCAGCACGGCCAGCAGCGCGGCCAGCATCAGCACGACGACGCTGGCGCCGAAGGTCAGCACGTAACCGCTGGCGTCGAACAGCACCCCGCCCACCGTCGCGCCGAGCGCGATCGACAGCTGCACTACGGCCACCATCAAGCCGCCGCCGGCTTCCGCATCCTGCGGCATCGAGCGCGCCAGCCAGGTCCACCAGCCGACCGGCGCCGCGGTGGCGATCAGGCCCCAGCACCCCAGCAGCAGCGTGACGATCGCGCTCGAGTGGCCGAACATCAGCAGCGCCACGCCGATCGCCGCCATCAGGAGCGGCATCACGGTCAACGTGCGGTACAGGCCATCCTTCAGGAAAGCGCCGATCAGCGTGGTGCCGACGAAGCCGGCCACGCCGACCAGCAGCAGCATCAGCGACAGCGTCGATACGTCCACCCGCGTCACCGTCTCGAGGAACGGCCGCAGGTAGGTGAACAGCGCGAACTGCCCCATGAACAGCAGCCCGACCGCCGCCATGCCCAGCGCCACCGCCGGGCGCTTGAGCAGCGCGAACACGCCGGCCCCGCCCTTTGCCCGGGTTGGCGCCATGGCCGGCAGGCTGGCCGCCTTCCAGGCCAGCGCGATGGCGGCGAACGGAATCAGGCAGAAGAAGGCGCCGCGCCAGCCGATCACCGCGCCCAGGAAGCTGCCCAGCGGCGCCGCCACCACCGTCGCCAGCGCGTTGCCGCCGTTGAGGATGGCCAGCGCGCGCGGCACCTGGTCTTCAGGCACCAGGCGCATGGCGATCGCCGCCGACATCGACCAGAAGCCGCCGATGGCCACGCCGATGAAGGCGCGGCCGATCATGAAGACGGGATAGCTGGGGGCGAAGGCGGCGATGGTGCCGGAGACGATCATCAGCAAGGTCAGGCCGAGCAGCAGCAGCTTGCGGTCGAGCTTACCGGCCAGCGTCGAGATGCACAGGCTGGTGATCAGGGCGAACGCGCCCGAGACGGCGATCGCCTGGCCGGCCTGGCCTTCGGTGATGCGCAGGTCGGAAGCGATCGGGGTCAGCAGGCTGACGGGCATGAATTCGGAAGCGACCAGCACGAAGGCGCCGAGGGACATGGCCAGGACGGCGCCCCAGGCGGCGGGTTGGGTCGGAACTGTGGATGCCGTGGCGGGTGATGCGGTTGGTGGAGTCATTATTATTTTGGGAATAGGAAGCCGTGCCGCTCGCGCGGCAAAAAGATAAGAACTGAAGAGTGAAAAACGGGGGGCGTCCAGAACGCCGCTAGCCTAAAAACCGTCATCCCCGCGCAGGCGGGGATCCAAGTTGTGCGCACTGCCACTTCGATCGACCAGAGTGGCTACATGAGCAAACTTGGATCCCCGCCTTCGCGGGGATGACGTGCTGCTGCTAACTGAATGAAGAAGGACGTATTACGCCGCCAGCGTCGCGCTGTCGATCACGAAGCGATACTTCACATCGCCCTTGAGCATGCGCTCATACGCCGCATTGATCTCTTCCATGCGGATCATCTCGATGTCCGCCACGATCCCATGCTCGGCGCAGAAGTCCAGCATCTCCTGGGTCTCGGGAATCCCGCCGATCATCGAGCCGGCGATCTCGCGCCGCTTCATGATCAGGTTGAACACATTCGGCGACGGGTGCGGCGTGGCCGGGGCGCCGACCAGCACCATGGTCCCGTCGCGCTTGAGCAGGTGCAGCAGCGCGTCCAGGTCGTGCGGGGCGGCGACCGTGTTGACGATCAGGTCGAGCGACCTGGCTTGCGCGGCCATCGCGGCAGGATCCTTCGAGACCACCACTTCGTGCGCGCCCAGCGCCTCGGCGTCCTGGCGCTTGTTTTCCGAGGTGGTGAACGCCACCACGTGCGCGCCCATTGCGCGCGCCAGCTTGATGCCCATGTGGCCCAGGCCGCCGATGCCGACAATGCCGACCCGCTTGCCGGGACCGGCGTTCCAGTGGCGCAGCGGCGAATACGTCGTGATGCCGGCGCACAGCAGCGGCGCGACGGCGGCCAATTGCTCTTCCGGGTGCGTCACGCGCAGCACGAAGCGCTCGTGCACCACGATCTGCTCGGAGTAGCCGCCCAGCGTGTGGCCCGGCGCGTCCGGGGTCGGCGAGTTGTAGGTGCCGACCATGTTGTCGCAATAGTTTTCCAGGCCGTCGCCGCAATCGGCGCACTCCTGGCAGCTGTCGACCATGCAGCCGACGCCGACCAGGTCGCCGACCTGGTAGTTCTTGACGTGGGCCCCGACTGCCGCGACGCGGCCGACGATCTCGTGGCCCGGCACGCACGGGTACTGGGTGCCGGCCCATTCGCCGCGCACCTGGTGCAGGTCGGAGTGGCAGACGCCGCAGAAGGCGATGTCGATGCGCACGTCGTGCGCGCCCGGCTCGCGGCGGGTGATGTCGATCGGTTCGAGCGGCTGGTCGCCGGCGTGGGCGCCGTAGGCTTTGACGGTCATGGATTGCTCCTTCGGATAAGTGAGATGATGAGTGAGGCGTTGAATTGACGCGGGCGCTGTCCTGCGATTGCAGGAACAGCGCCCGTATCGAGCTTGCGAACATGGTAACGGCAAACGGGCCCCTGTAACGGCGCCGGATTTGCATGGCCTTATGAGCCGCGATCATGAGTCGGAACTGCATTACAGTTCCAATCGTCATGAACGCTTACGCGACGTCGGGCATCTCCTTGAGCAGCTTATCCAAAGTCACCGGATAGTCGCGCACGCGCACGCCGGTGGCGTTGTAGATCGCGTTCGCCACCGCCGCGCCGACGCCGCAGAGGCCCAGCTCGCCGACACCCTTGGCCTTCATCGGCGACGAGTAGGCATCCGTTTCGTCGATGAAGATCACTTCCTGGTGCGGGATGTCGGCATGCACCGGCACCTCGTAGCCCGCCAGGTCGTGGTTGACGAAGAAGCCGATGCGCTTGTCCACCGCCAGCTCTTCCATGATGGCGCCGCCGACGCCCATGGTCATGGCGCCGATCACCTGGCTGCGCGCGGTCTTCGGGTTCAGGATGCGGCCCGCCGCGCACACCGCCAGCATGCGGCGGATGCGGATCTCGGCGGTGTCGACGTCGACCCCGACTTCGACGAAGTGGGCGCCGAAGGTCGACTGCTGCCACTTCTTGTCGAGGTCACCGAACTCGATCTTGTCTTCGGCGGTGATGGCGCCACCGGACGCGACCTGCTTGAGATCGACGGCTTTCCCGCCCACGTTCACGCTGCCGCCCGTGAACTCGGCCTTGGCCGCATCCAGGCCGGCCTTCTGCGCGATCTGCTCGCGCAGCTTGACGCAGGCCGCGTACACGCCGGCGGTCGAGCTGTTGGCACCCCACTGGCCGCCCGAACCGGCCGACACCGGATAGTCCGAGTCGCCCAGCAGCACTTTGACGCGCTCGACCGGCAGGCCGAGCATCTCGGCCGCGGTCTGGGCGATGATGGTGTAGCTGCCGGTGCCGATGTCGGTCATGTCGGTTTCGACGGTCACCGAGCCATCGGTTTCCAGGCGCACGCGCGCCGCCGAGGTCATCACGATATTGTTGCGGAAGGCCGAGGCCACGCCCATGCCGACCAGCCAGCGGCCGTCGCGCACCGAGGCGGGTTTTGCCTTGCGCTCCTTCCAGCCGAACTTGTCGGCGCCGGTGCGCAGGCAATTCACGTAGCGGCGCGCCGAGAACTTGCGGCCCGGCTTTTCCGGGTCGACCGTGGTGTCGTTGATGACGCGGAAGGTGACCGGGTCCATCTTGAGCTTCTCGGCCATCTCGTCGATCGCCACTTCCAGCGCCATCATGCCCGGCGCTTCGCCCGGCGCGCGCATCGCGTTCGCTTCCGGCAGGTCGAGCTTGGCCAGCTTCAGCTGGGTCAGGCGATCGGCGCCGCGGTACAGCAAACGGGTTTGCTGGGTCGCCGGTTCCGGCGCGCCATCCGGCAGGTCGCCCGACCAGCTTTCGTGCGAGATCGCGGTGATGCGCCCTTCGCGGTTGGCGCCCAGGCGGATGCGCTGGATGGTGGCCGGACGGTGGGTGGTGTTGTTCATGATCAGGGCGCGCTGCAGCGCCACTTTCACCGGACGCTGGGCCGCACGCGCGCCCAGCGCCGCCAGCAGCGCTTCGGAACGCAGGAACAGCTTGCCGCCGAAGCCGCCGCCGATGTACGGCGAGACCAGGCGCACCTTGTCGGCCGGGATGCCGAGCGTCTTGGCCAGGTCCTTCTTGCCCCAGGCGATCATCTGGTTCGAGGTCCACACCGTGACCTTGTCGCCGTCCCAGCTGGCGATCGAGGCATGCGGTTCCATCATCGCGTGGCTCTGGTCCGGGGTGGTGTAGGTCAGGTCGATCTTGACCGGCGCGGCGGCGAAGCCCTTCTCGAAGTCGCCCGCCTTCGAGACCGGATCGTGCTTCTCGGGGATGGTCGCGGCATCCTTGGCCTTGGCCAGGTCGTAGGCGCCCTGCTCTTTCGCATACTCGACCTTCACCAGCGAGGCGGCGGCGCGCGCCTGCTCGAAGGTCTCGGCCACCACCAGCGCGATCGCCTGGTGGTAGTGCTGGATCTCGGGGCCGCCCAGCAGTTTGGCGGTGTTGAAGTTGCCCTTGGCCAGGGTGCCGGCATTCTCGGCGTTGACGACGGCGATCACGCCCGGCGCGCGGCGCGCGGCAGTGATGTCCATCGACACGATGCGGCCCTTGGCGATGGCCGAGCCGACTACATAGCCGTAGGCGGCGTTCGGCGCCGCCTTGTGCTGTTCATAGGCGTAGGGCGCGAGCCCGGTGGTCTTGAGCGCGCCGTCGATGCGGTCGAGCGGTTTGCCGACCACCTGCATGCGGTCGATCGGATTATTGGTCGCGGGTTTGGTGAATTTCATGGTCAGCCTTTCTTGGCATCGGTCAGCACGGCATTCAACGTGCGCTGGACCAGGACGACTTTATACGCATTGTGCTCGTCGGTGCGGGCATCGGCCAGCAGCTGGCCAGCCGCCGCCTTGGCGCCTTGCGGCAGGGCCGCGTCGGCCGCCGCTACGCGCCATGGCTTGTGCGCCACGCCGCCCAGGGCCACGCGGCCGCTGCCGTCCGGCTGCACCACCGCCGCCACCGAAATCAGGGCGAAGGCGTAGGACGCGCGGTCGCGCACCTTGCGGTAATAGTGCTTGCCGCCGAGCGGCTTGGGCAGCGTCACCGCGGTGATCAGCTCACCCGGGGCCAGGCTGGTCTCGATGTGCGGGGTGTTGCCCGGCAGGCGATAGAAGTCGTTGATCGGGATGGTGCGGCGTGCGCCGCTCGCGTTCACGGTTTCGACGTTGGCGTCCAGCAGCTGCATCGCCACCGCCATGTCGCTCGGGTGGGTCGCGATGCAGGCCTGGCTGTGGCCGACGATGGCGTGGCCGCGGGTGAAGCCGCCGATCGCCGAGCAGCCGCTGCCGGGCACGCGCTTGTTGCAGGCCTGGTTGGTGTCGTAGAAGTACGGGCAGCGGGTGCGCTGCAGCAGGTTGCCGGCGGTGGTCGCCTTGTTGCGCAGCTGGGCCGAAGCGCCGGCCAGCAGCGCGCGCGACAGCACCGCGTAATCCTTGCGCACACGGGCGTCGGCCGCCAGGTCGGCATTGAGCACCAGCGCGCCGATGCGCAGGCCGCCTTCATTCGTCGCTTCGATCTTGTCCAGGCCCAGGCCATTCACGTCGACCAGGTGCGGCGGGGTTTCGATCTCGAGCTTCATCAGGTCGAGCAGGTTGGTGCCGCCGGCGATGAAGCGCGCGCCCGGCGCGCGCATCACGGCCGCTGCGGCTTCCTGCGGGGTCTTGGCGCGTTCGTAGGTGAAGGCCTTCATGCTGCACCGCCCTTCATACCAGCCACTTCGGCGATGGCGTCGACGATGTTCGAATAGGCGCCACATCGGCATATATTGCCGCTCATGCGCTCGCGGATCTCGTCGATGCTGAGCAGCGGCCTGGCGTTCAGGTCGCCGGTGACGTGGCTCGGGACGCCCTTGCGGATTTCGTCCAGCACCGACACGGCCGAACAGATCTGGCCGGGGGTACAGTAGCCGCACTGGTAGCCATCGTGCTTGACGAAGGCGGCCTGCATCGGGTGCAGCTTGTCCGGGGTGCCGAGACCTTCCACGGTGGTGATCTGGGCGCCGTCGTGCATGATCGCCAGCGACAGGCAGGAATTGATGCGGCGGCCGTCGACGATGACGGTGCAGGCGCCGCACTGGCCCTGGTCGCAGCCCTTCTTGGAGCCGGTCAGGTGCAGGTGCTCGCGCAGCATGTCCAGGAGCGAGGTGCGGGTGTCGAGTTCCATCTCGTGGCGCTGGCCGTTGACGCTCAGCGCCACCTTGGCCCTGACCGGCGCCGGCGTGGTGGCGGGGGCGGCGGGCGCGCCGCCCGGCTGGGCCGAGGCGACCGTCGGCACGGCGGCGGCCGTGGCCGACAGCGCGCCGGTGATCAGGACGTTGCGCCTGGTGTGGTTGATGTCCTGGGTGTCGTCCATCTTGGGGGCATCCATGTGTCGCTTCCTTTCAGCTCATGGTCAGCAGGCCACGAACGACGGACGCAGTCCGCCATCCCTCGACCCGACGGGTAAAGAAGCGATGTTAAGTGAAGATCAACTGCCCACTCATGCGTGGATTCGCATGGGCTTATGATGCCAATTCATCAATCAAGCCAATTGATGACGGAAGATGGAAGGACCGGCCCCGCCAGGGCGGCGGGTCCGTGAGCATACGACAGGGCGTATTACAGGGGAACCTCAGGCGGCGTCGCCCACCGGCTGCAACAGCTCGGCCATGCGCGCGATGGCGAAGGTGTTGCGCCCGGCCGCCTTGGCCTGGTACAGCGCGCCGTCGGCCAGTTCGCTGATCGATTGCGTGGTCACGCCCGGCGCGTCGGCCAGGCCGATGCCGATGCTGGCGCTCACGCGCAGCACGTGGCTGCCGGCCGTGAACGGCGCTTCCATCGCCTGCAGGATCTTCTTGGCCACCAGTTCGACGTCGCGCGGCGAGCCGCATTCTTCCAGCACGATGGTGAATTCGTCGCCGGCCAGACGCGCCACCAGGTCGGAACTGCGCACCGCATTGCGCACCCGGCGCGCGAACTCCACCAGCACCATGTCGCCGATGGCGTGGCCATGGCTGTCGTTGATCGCCTTGAAGCAGTCGATGTCGAGGTAGAACAGGGCGAAGCCACGCTCGCGCGATGGCGCGCGCTCCACCGCCGCCTGCAGGCCCAGTTCGAACTGGCGCCGGTTGGGAATGCCGGTCAGCGAATCGGTGTGCGCCAGCGCATGCAGGTTGCGTTCGTGCATGCGCGCCGCGGTGGCGTCGGTGGTCAGGATGTACACCCCGACCACGGCGCCGTCGCGCACGTCCGGCAAAAAGGTGGAGTGCACGATGCGCGCATGCTTCTTGCGGATGATGTCATGCTCGCACTGCGACGCCTTGCCGATCCAGGCGTCGTCGATCGCTTCCTTCTGCTGCGCGTAGTAATCGTCACCGAAGGCTTCGGCCATGGTCAGGCCGATGATCTGCTCGGAGGTCTTGCCCAGCCACGACTGGTGCACCACGTTGGCGAAGCGGTAGCGGTGCTGCTGGTCGAGATACGCGATCAGCACCGGCAGGTTGTCGGTGATGGTGCGCAGCCGGTTCTCGCTCTCCGCCAGGCGGTTCTGCGAAGCGTTGAGCGCGGTGATGTCCTTCATCGCCACCACCGCGCCCAGGGTCTTGCCCTGCGCGCTGCGCAACGGGCGGCCGCTCGCCATCAGCGTGTAGGGATCGCGTCCGGCGGGCGCGATCACCATGGCGCCGCCGCGCACCACTTCGCCCTTGAGCGCGCGCACCAGCGGCACTTCGTCCATCGTCATGGCGGTCAGGCCGTCGGCATGGAACAGCGAATAGTGCTCGGGCCATTCGGCCGCCGGCACCGCCTTCAGGTCGAAGCCGTGGAATTCGCGCGCGCTGCGGTTGAACAGCGACAGGTTGCCCACCGCGTCGCAGGCCACCACGCCGACGTCGATCGATTCGAGCACGGCGTCCAGCAGCTCTTCCTTCTCTTCCATCTGCTGCTGGCCGCGAATGCGCTCGGAGATGTCGTTGACGAAGGCGCCGACATAGCGCGCCTCGTTCCACTTGTGCGTGGCGAGCGTCATCTCGATCGTGATCTGGCGTCCGCTCTGGGTCAGCGCCGCCATCTGCACGCTGCGCGCCAGATACGGGCCCGCGCCCAGCTCGATCAGCATGCGCATATTGCGTTCGTGCGCGGCGCGCTGCGGCGCCGGCACGATCAGTTCGGCCAGCAGACGCCCGATGGCCTGCTCGCCGGTGTAGCCGAAGATGCGCTCGGCCGACGGGTTCCAGGCCACCACGCGCCCTTCGCTGTCGCTGCCGATAAAGCCGCTGAACGACGAAGCGATGATGGTGCGGTTCCAGGCTTCGCTCTGGCGCAGCATGGTTTCCGTGGTTTCGTGCTGCGCCACCTTCTCTTCCAGCTCCGCGGTGCGGGCCGCGATGCGGCTTTCGAGTTCGGTGTTGAGCGACTTGAGCGCCTGCTCGGCCAGCATGCGGGCCGCCACCACCCGCGTGTGATTCAGTTCCACCTCGACCATCTTGGCGATGTCCTTGAGCACCCGGCGCTGCTCGTCGGAGAAGGTGCGCGGCCTGGTGTCGATCACGCACAGCGTGCCCACCGCGTGGCCGGCGTTGTACACCGGCTGGCCGGCATAGAAGCGGATGTGGGGCGCGCCCGTCACCAGCAGGTTGTCGACGAAGCGCGCGTCGAGCGCGGCGTCGTTTATCACCAGCATGTCGTTGGCAGCCAGCGCATGGGCGCAGAACGACAGCGAACGCGGGGTCTCGGCCGCGGCCAGGCCGTAACGCGACTTGAACCACTGGCGGTCGGCGTCGACCAGCGACACCAGCGCGATCGGCGCGTCGAAGGTCATCGCCGCCAGCCGCGTGAAGCGGTCGAAGCGGGTCTCGGCGGGCGTGTCGAGGATGTCGAGTTCGGCCAGCGCGTGAAGGCGGGCCTGTTCCGTGGAAGCGGTGGAAACCATGAGGGTCCTGTTGATAACCGAAAGTAGGGACGGCGGAGTCGCGGCCGGACAAGCGGCAGGCGCCAGGGATAGGGGCGACCACGGCCGAATCTTAGCATGCAGTTCCTTGCGGCAACTACTGTTTCGGGTAGAAGCGTCGCGTGGCGTAGACGGTTTCAGACACGCCGTCAATACAGAACGTCAATAATTGTCACTATGCACTGTGATTTGATACAGCCACCAATAGTAAAAAGCGCTAGCGCCGATTGAACGCATCAATGGCAGCGCGGCCGGCGGCCGGGTCATCGCTGAAGACGCCGTCCACGCCTGCGTCCAGGTAGGCGCGGATCTCGGCGATCGCGTCGCCGCGCACGTTCGGCGCATCCGCAGGCGGGGCGCGTAGCGGCGTCGGCAGGAAGGGATTCTCCGGACGTATGGTCCAGACGTGCACGGCCAGCCCGGCGGCGTGCGCATCCGGCACGAAGCGGGTCGGCGCCGCCAGGCCGTTGGCGGCGTCGCGCGGGATCACGATGGTCTTGATCGGCGCCACCACCTCGGCGTAGGCGGCGATGGCGCGCAGGCCGCTTGGGGTGATCATGTCGGCGTAGGTCATTCCGCTGCCGGCGGCGACCTGGTCGTACGGCGCCTCGTTCGGCGCGCTGACCAGCTGCACCAGGCGAAAGCTGCTGATCGTGCGCAGCTGTTTCAAGTTCCCGACCTCGAACGACTGGATCAGCACCGCCGCATCGCGCCCGCGATAGCTGTTCGCGTTCAAGGCGTCGACCAGGCGTCGTTCGAGCGGCAAGCCGATCGACTGGAAATAGGTTGGGTGCTTCAGTTCCGGCACCAGCCCGATGGTGCGGTTGCGCGCGCGGCTCTCGAGATCGACCAGGTCGATGATTTCCTGCAGCGTGGGAATCGGATACTCGCCGTCGTAGGCCGTATTCGCCGGGCGGTTGAGCGGGATGCGTTCGCGCGCGCGCAGCTGTTTGAGTTCGGCCAGCGTGAAGTCTTCGGTGAACCATCCCGTGATCGCTACGCCGTCGATCGTCTTGCTGGTCTTGCGGCCGGCGAACTGCGGCAGCGCGGCGACGTTCGTGGTGCCCGAGATCTCGTTTTCATGGCGCGCCACCAGCACGCCGTCGCGCGTGGCCACCAGGTCCGGCTCGACGCTGTCGGCGCCGTCCTCGATCGCCTTGCGGTAGGCCGCCAGCGTGTGCTCGGGCCGCAGGCATGATGCGCCGCGGTGGGCGGTGACGGTGGGTAACGGCGGCCAGGACGGGCCCGGGTTCTTCAGGTCGACGCCGGGACTGGCGCAGCCGGCGACCAGCGCCGCCAGCAGGATGAACGAGGAAGGTAGCCGCATGGGGCGCTCCGAAGCGATCGTGCCGCCAGTCTGACCGCGCCTCATGACATCTGTATGACGGCGCTAGATATCCAGGTGCGAGATCAGCAAACGGCGCTGCTCGATGTCGTTCTGGCTGCCCTCCCCTTGCGGTCCGAGCGAGATCCCGACCGACATGATGTCGATCAGCAGCAGCTGCAGGATGCGCGAAATCATCGACAGGAAGGTGGTGCTGTCTTCGCTGTGGTCCACGGCCAGGCACACGCTGGCCTTCTTGGCCAGCGCCGACTTGCTGCTGGTGATGGCGATGACGTCGGCGCCGGCGGCGCGCGCGGTGTCCACCGCTTCCAATAATTCAGGCAGCTGGCCGGCGGTGGAGATCGCGATCGCCACGTCGCCCGGTCCCAGCAAGCCGGCCGCCAGGTTGAACAGGTGCGAGTCGCCATACAGCGCGGCCGGAATACGGAAACGGAAGAACTTGTGCTGGCCGTCCAGCGCCACCACGCGCGAGTTGCCCATCGCGTAGAACTCGACGCGGCGCGCGCGGCGCAGCAGCTCGATCGCGCGGTCGATCGCGTGCACGTCGAGCTGGTCGCGGAATTTCAGGATCGCCGACACCGTGTTGTCGATCACCTTGGCCGACAGATCGTGCGTGCTGTCGGTGAGGCGCACCTGGCTGTGGCGCACGGGAATCGTGCCGGTCAGGCTGCCCGCGAATTTGAGCTTGAATTCGGCCAGGCCCTGGAAACCGAGCGAGCGGCAGAAGCGGATCACGGTCGGCTGCGAGACGTCGGCCAGGCGCGCGATCTCGGCGATCGGCTCGGACAGCACCTTGCGCGGATGGTCGACCACCAGCGCCGCCACGCGCTGCTCGGCCGGCGAGAGCTCATGGCGCAGCTGCTGCACGCGGTCCATCAGGGTGTTGGCGCCGCTGCGCCCGCGCAGGTGCTCGGACAGGATCGCCGACACGCCGTACAGGGCCGGGTTCGGGGTCATGATCACGTAGGTCGGGATCTGGGCGATGTAGTCGGTGAAGCGGCCCTTGGCTTCGAAGCGGGCACGGAACGGCGAACCCGCGAACCACTCGCCCATGCGCGGCACGATGCCGCCGCCGATGAAGATGCCGCCGAACGCGCCCAGCGTCACCGCCAGGTTGGCCGCCGCGCTGCCCAGCATGCCGGAGAAGCATTCCAGCACTTCCAGGCACAGCGCGTCGTTGTCTTCCAGCGCGCCGCTGATGATGTCGGCGGCGCTCCGGGCTTGCACTTCGACGCCATTGCGTTGGGCCAGCGCGCGGTAGATCAGCTCCATGCCGGGGCCCGAGATCAGGCGCTCGTTGGAGACGTGCTTCCATTCGCGCCAGGCGAATTGCAGGATCGCGAATTCGCGTTCGTCGCTCGGCGCGAAGTTGACGTGGCCGCCTTCGCTGCCCAGCGTGACGAAGCCGTCGATGGTCGGGATCACGCCCGACACGCCCAGGCCGGTACCCGGCCCCAGCACGCCCGACACCGCATGCGTCTGCGGCGCGCCGCCGCCGACCTGCATCAGGTCTTTCGGCTGGAAGCCCGGCAGCGCCATCGCCAGCGCGGTGAAGTCGTTCACGATCAAGAGCGTCGACAGGCCCAGCGTGCGGCGCACCTCGTCGGTCGAGAACTGCCAGTCGCGGTTGGTCATGCGAATGAAGTCGCCGCTGATCGGATTGGCCAGGGCGAAGGCCGCATGGTTGATGCGCTGGCTGGACTGCTGGCTGAGATGCTGCTCGAAGTAGGCATGCAGCAGCGGCACGATGCCGTCGTAGTCGTCGCAGCGCAGCACGGCCACGCGGCCCAATACGCCGGGAGCGGTTTCCAGGCCAAAGCGCGCGTGGGTGGCGCCGATGTCGGCCAGCAGGCGCGGGCCGTCGGCAAAGGCGGCGCGCGTGGGCCTGGTCGTGGGGGTGTCGGGAGTGTCGGGATCAACGGTCATCTTGTAAGGATACCATTGAACGAATTGCAAAAGAATGGGGTGCGAGCGAGGGCGGCATCGTTCGTGCGCCCTCACCCGTCGAACCTGGATCAGCGCACCAGGCCTTTCAGCAGCGCCTTGTGGAACTGCGCCGGATCCTGCATCTGCGGCGCGTGCCCCATCTCCGGGAAAGTCACCAGCACCGAACCCGGGATCGCCTGGCGCGTCTGCTCGGCCAGCACCGTGTAGTTGCCCAGCTTCGGCCGCACGCTTTCCGGCGCCGCGTCCTTGCCGATCGCGGTCGTATCCTTCAAGCCCATCAGCAGGAAGGTCGGCACTTTGATGAGCGGGAACTCGTACACCACCGGCTGCGTGTAGATCATGTCGTAGATGAGCGCCGAGTTCCACGCCACCACCTCCTTGCCCTTGCCGCGATACATCCCGACCAGCATCTGGACCCAGGTTTCGTATTCCGGCTTCCACTGGCCGTTGTAGTAGGTGCTGTGCTCGTAATTGCGCACCTTGTCGGCCGAGGTGTTCAGCTCGCGCTGGTACCACTTGTCCACGCCCAGCGACGGCACGCCCAGGTTCTTCCAGTCTTCCAGACCGATCGGGTTGACCATCACGAGTTGATCGGTCGCTTGCGGGTACATCAGCGCATAGCGCGTGGCCAGCATGCCGCCGGTCGAGTGGCCCAGCACGATCGCCTTGCTTACGCCGATCGAGGCCAGCAGTTTATTCGTGTTGTCGGCCAGCTGCTGGAAGGTGTACTGGTAGTGCGCCGGCTTGGTCGACTTGCAGAAGCCGATCTGGTCGGGCGCGACCACGCGGTAGCCGGCATTCGTCAGCGCCTTGATGGTGCCTTCCCAGGTGGCGCCGCAGAAGTTCTTGCCGTGCATGAGGACCACGGTCTTGCCATTGGCCTTGGCCGGCTTGACGTCCATATAGGTCATCTGCAGGTCGACGTCCTGCGACTTGAAGCGGTATTGCGCGGTCGGATATGGGTAGCTGAATCCTTCGAGTTCCGGGCCGTAGCTGGGTTCCTGCGCGGCGTGCGCGGGGGCCAGGGTCAGCGCCAGGCCAAGACCAAGGCCGAAACTGACGCCTGCGAAAGCGCGTGCGATGCGTGTAAAGACGGGCATGGCATTCGATCAAAGTTGACGGAATCACCAGTCTATCCGAATTCAACCCTGGTTCGATACCGCCCGTGTCGCGCATCTAGGCCAGCAACGCCCGCATCTCCGGCACCGACAGCCTGGCCGCGCGCGCATCCTGGAAGCGGCGCAGCACGCCCTCGATCGCCGACGCCGGCTGCGCGGGGCTGAAATACCAGCCCTGTACGCAGTGCACGCCGCGCTCGGCCAGCCAGGCCAGGTCGGCTTCGTCTTCCAGTCCTTCGCACAGCAGCTCGGCGTGGAACACGGCGGCGATGCCCTGGATCAGGGTGAACACGCCGGCGGTGCGGGCGTCGCGCGCCACGCCGTGCACGAACTGGCGGTCGGCTTTCAGGCGGTCGAACGGGAAGCTGGTGAGCGCATCCAGGTTCGAGTAGCCGGTGCCGAAATCGTCGACCGCCACCCGCACTCCGAGCGCGCGCAGCGCCGAAATCCGATGCGACAGCAAGTGCTGCGAGTCGAGCAGCAGGCTTTCGGTGACCTCGAATTCGAGCAGCTCGCCCGGCACCCCGGTCTGCTCCAGCACCCGTGCCAGGCGCGTGAAGATCTCGCCGTGCATCAGCGAGGCGCGCGAGAAGTTGAGCGCCACCGGCGCCACCTCCAAACCGCGCGCGCGCCAGGCCGAGATGTCCTGGCACACCAGTTCCAGCACGTGCAGGTCGAGCTCGAAGATGCGGCCCGAACTCTCGGCCTGCGGCACGAACATCGCCGGCCCCACCAGGCCGTAGACCGGATGGCGCCAGCGCACCAGCGCTTCCAGCCCGATCAGGCGTCCCTGCGCGACGTCGACCTGCGGCTGATAGTGGACCTCGAGCCGGCCGAAGCGCTGCACGCCGCGGATGGTCTCGCGCAGTTCGTAGCGCAGGCGCGCCCGCGCCACCAGGGCGCTGTCGTATTCGTGCACCACGCTGCTGTCGCGGTGCTGGCGGATCGAAGAAGCGGCAATGTCGGCGGCATCGAGCAGGTCGCCGGCCGTGCCTTCGTATGGCGTGACTTCGCGCCGCAGGCCGATTCGCGCATGCAGCGTGTGCATGCAGCCCGGCTCCACCTCGAACGGCCGGTCGATCGCCGCGCACAGCGCCTTGATGCGCGCTTCGTGCTGGTCGGGCAGGCTGGTAAGCGCGAACGCGAACTGGTCGCCCCCCAGGTGGCCGAGCAAGGCGCCCTCGCCCCACGCTTCCAGGCGCTTGGCCATCAGGCGCAGGATGCGGTCGCCCGCCTCGCGCCGGAACAGGTCGTTCACCTGGCGGAATCCGATCAGGTCGATCATGCCGACCGTGACGGTGGTGTTGTCTTCCTGTCCCAGCAGGCGTTGCAGGTGGTGCAGGAACACCGAACGGTTGAACATGCCCGACACCGGATCGCAGTAGCGCAGCTCGAGCATGTCGACCACGATGCGCGCCAGCAGGCGCATTTGCGCGCTCTGGGCGGCGTCGAGCCGGCGCGCTTCGCGTCCCATCACGAACAGGGTGCCGAGCAGGTGTTCGCTGTCGCCCTTGAGCGAGACGGCGGCGTAGTGGCGGCAGTGCGGTGGACTGGCCACCATCGGGTGGGCGGCAAAGCGCGGATCGGCTTGCGCGTCCTCGACCTCGAACCAGCATTCGCCGGAGTCGACGGCGCTGCCGCAAAACGACCCGGAACGCGGCACGATGATGGCGTCGATGCCGATCCGCGACGGGAACCAGAGCTGGGACTGGAAGATGAGGCTGATGCCGCCGATGTCGGCCCCGCTGGCCTGCACCGCAAGCCGGGTGATGTAGTCGAGCTTGGCGTCGGTCGGCTCGGCCGCTGCCGCGGCCTCCTGGTCCTGGATGTGGAGACCATGCAGGGCGCCCGCTTCCTGCGCCACCGGGCGCATCCTGCTGCGCACCATCCTGTACAGCGGCAGAACTCTTGCGATATTACTCGTCATGTTTCGCTCTCCCCTCGTCGCATCGGGCCGGGGATCCCGGCGGCGCACTCTGGCGGTGCGCAATGCCGATACACGACGAATTTATTGCTAGCTTAACAGCATTTTCAATAAATACAGAAAAACCAGTAAATCAATTCCGCGAAGCAGTTAATTATGCGAAAAGGATGACTGGTTTTACTGTTGAGAGCAGCTAACTTGTTACTCTTGGGCGATCAATCCTGCGCGATCAGCGCCACCGGCGCGGCCAGTTCGAACTGCACCTTGCCGTCCTTGACCACGGCATTCTTGCCGGTGTACCAGTCGCGCACGGTCTGGCCGTCGTTGAACACGCCGCGCACCGAGATCGCCGCCGGTTTGCCGGCCGGCAGATCGAGCGCCACCACCACGCGGTCGCTGACGCCGTTCTTTTCCCAGGTGCGCTTGAAGGTGTAGGGGCTTGGCGCCAGCATCTGGTGCACGCCGGCGCCGACCGCCGGGTGGGCGGCGCGGAAGCGGCCCAGGCGCGCCCAGTGGTCGTGGATGTCGGCCACGCGGTACGCGCCGCGCTGGGCGTTGTTCTTCAACTCGTCCCAGTTCATGAACGAGCGCAGCGTGGCGTCGCCTTCGGCGCCGTCGACCTTCAACACGCGCGCGGTCTCGTCGCCATAGTAAATCTGGGCCGCACCCGGCGCCAGCAGCAGTTTATTCGCTGCTTCCAGCGGACGCTCGCGCAGCGGGTCGAACGGGCTGCCGTCGTCGTGCGAGCTGATGTAGTTCAGCACCGAGAAGCCCTTCATCTCGCCGTGCAGGATGTTCGAGTAATCCGAGAACACCTTTTCGTAGCCTTGCCTGGCATCGCTGCGCAGGCTGAAGTTGATCATGCTGTCGAAGCCCTGCGCCAGGTAGTCGACGGTCATGCCGCCGCCGCCCTGCTCCTCGCCTATCCTGTATTTGCGCGCGTGCTTGATCTCGTAGCCGTAGACTTCGGACGTCATGAAGAACGGCAGGTCGCCCAGGCGCTTGGATGGGTTGGCGCGCTTCCAGTCTTCGTACGCGAGGCTGGCTTCTTTTTTCAGTTCCTTCCAGATGCCCGGCTCGGTGTGCTTGACAGTGTCGGCGCGGAAGCCGTCGATGCCGAACTTGCGCACCCAGTCGCTGTGCCACTTCATCAGGTAGTAGCGCGGCGCGCGCGGGTAGCCGGTGCGCTTGAAGAAGTCGTCCAGCTCCTTCACTTCGCGCTCGTAGCGGCCTTCCTTCTTCCACTTGGCCACAAGTTGCGGCGGCAGTTCGACGTTCTGGTTGCTGCCAGTCAGGATGTCCGGCAGGTTGTCGACCAGGGTGCAATCCATCGTGGTCTTCGGATCCTTGTAGGTGCATTTCGGACCGGTGCGCACCCACGACTTCGGCCACACCGGATCCTGGGCGGTGACAGGGCCGGTGTGGTTCAGCACCACGTCGAAGACGATGCGGATGCCTTTCGCGTGGGCGGTGTCGACCAGCGTGCGCAGCTCGTCCTCGGTGCCGAAGGCGTCGTCCAGCGCCGTGAAATCCTTGGCCCAGTAGCCGTGGAAACCGTAGCTCTTGCCGGTGCCTTCATCGGTCGAGCCGTGGATGTTCTCGATCACGGGCGTCATCCAGATGGCGTTCACGCCCAGGTGGTTGAAATACCCTTCCCTGATTTTCGCCGTGACGCCGGCGATGTCGCCGCCCATGAAGCCGCGGAGTTTCGCGGCATCGTCCTTGCGGCCATATGCCTTGTCGTTGGCCGGGTTGCCGTTGTTGAAGCGGTCCGTCAGCAGGAAGTAGACGGTCGCGTTCTCCCAGACGAACGGCTTGCCGTTCGGGGCCGGGGCCGGCGCCTGCGCGTGAGCGGAGGACATGGCGCCGAAGGCGAGCAGCATGGAGGCGGCAAGGACGGGTAGTTTCATGCGGGTTCCTGTGTGGGTGGATGAAATCAGGTGACGACGGTGGGTTCGCTGCGGCCGGTGCGCCGGCGCAGCCCGGAGACGTTTTCCGCGACCTGCGCCAGGCCGGACAGCGCTTCCTGGGTGTCGAGGTCGTGGCGGGTGGAATCGGCTTCGTAGCGTTCGAGGTACAGGCGCACCGTAGCGCCTTCGGTGCCGGTGCCGGACAGGCGCAGCACGATGCGCGAGCCGTCGCTCATCACGATGCGGATGCCCTGCCTGGTGGACGTGGAGCCATCCACGGGATCGTTGTAGGCGAAATCGTCGGCCTGCGAAACGTGGTGGCCGTCCAGGGTCTGGCCGGCCAGTTCCGGCAGGCGTTCGCGCAGCGCGTCCATCATGGCATTCGCCGCCGTCGCATCCACGGCTTCGTAGTCGTGGCGCGAATAGTAGTTGCGGCCAAAGCGCGCCCAGTGTTCGCGCACGATCTGCTCCACCGACAGCTTGCGCACCGCCAGCAGGTTGAGCCAGAACAGCACGGCCCACAGGCCATCCTTTTCGCGGATGTGGAACGAGCCGGTGCCGTAGCTTTCTTCGCCGCACAGCGTGGCCAGGTTGGCGTCCATCAGGTTGCCGAAGTACTTCCAGCCGGTCGGGGTCTCGAAGCACGAGATGCCGAGCGCCTGGGCCACGCGGTCGGCGGCGGTGGAGGTCGGCATCGAGCGCGCGATGCCGGTGATGCCGCCCTTGTAGCCCGGCGCCACGGTGGCGTTGGCGGCGATGATGGCCAGGCTGTCGGATGGGGTCACGGCGATGCCGCGGCCGACGATCATGTTGCGGTCGCCGTCGCCGTCCGAGGCGGCGCCGAAGTCCGGCGCATCGGGCCCCGCCATGGCGGCGATCAGCTCGGCCGCGTTGACCGGGTTCGGGTCCGGGTGGCCGCCGCCGAAGTCTTCCTGCGGTTCGCCGTTGACCACCGTGCCGGCGGGCGCGCCCAGGATCCCCTCCAGCACTGCCTTGGCATAGGGGCCCGAGACCGCGTGCATGGCGTCGAAACGCATCCGGAAGCCGCTCGCGAACAGGGCGCGGATGGCGTCGAAGTCGAACAGGCGTTTCATCAGCTCGGCGTAATCGAGCACCGGGTCGATCACCTCGATGGTCATGTTCTCGATGCGGGTAGTGCCCAGCTGGTCCAGGTCGACCGGGGCGGCGTCGCTGATGTGGTATTCGCTCAGCGTTTTGGTGTGCTCGTAGATGGCGTCGGTGATCTTTTCCGGCGCCGGGCCGCCGTTCTCGGTGTTGTACTTGATGCCGAAGTCGCCGTCGATCCCGCCCGGATTGTGGCTGGCCGACAGCACGATGCCGCCGTAGCAGGCGTGCTTGCGGATCACGCAGCTCACCGCCGGCGTCGACATGATGCCGCCGCGCCCCACCAGCACGCGCTCGACGCCGTGGGCGGCGGCCATGCGCAGGATGGTCTGGATCGCTTCGCGGTTGAAGTAGCGGCCGTCGCCGCCGACCACCAGGTGGCGGCACTTGCCGGCGCCCAGCGTCAGGAAAATCGATTCGACGAAGTTCTCGAGGTAGCCCGGTTGCTGAAACTCGGTCACTTTCTTGCGTAGTCCCGACGTGCCGGGACGTTGTCCCGCGAACGGCGTGGTCGCGACGGTCTGGATGGTCATGCTGTGCTCCTGTCAGTGAACGTTGCCATATTCCAGGCTGCACTGCGCGGGCTGCACTGCGCGGGCTGCACTGCGCGGGCTGCACTGCGCGGGCTGCACTGCGCGGGCTGCACTGCGCGGGCTGCACTGCGCGGGCCGCGTCGGCGATCCCGGAATATGTTAATAAAACGTTACGATACGACAGCCGCGAAAATGACGTCGCGCGGCGTGAAGCCAGAATTCAGATGGCGGCCTTGACCGGCGCCGCCCTGTCGGTGACGCGCAGCGTCAGCAGCGCGGCGATCAGCATGCACACGCCGCCCAGCACCAGCGTCAGTACGGCGTGGCCGCCGAACACGCGGGCGCTGATCTGCCCCAGCAGCACGCCGCTGACGATCTGCGGGATCACGACGAAGAAGTTGAACAGGCCCATGAAGTAGCCCATGCGCTTGGCCGGCAGCGAACCGGCCAGGATCGCGTACGGCATGGTCAGGATCGAGGCCCAGGCCAGGCCGATGCCGATGAACGGCAGGATCAGGCCATGTTTGCTGTCGACCAGGTAGATGCCGGCCAGGCTGGCGCCGCCGATCGCCAGGCACACTGCGTGCACGGTCTTGCGGCTGGTGTAGCGCGCGAACACCGGCAGCAGGAAGGCGGCCAGCGCCGACACCCCGCCATACACGGCGAACAGCACGCCGACCCAGTTGCCGGCCTCCTGATAGGCCAGCGACTGCGCATCGCGGGTGCCGTAGATGGTGTCGGCGACCGCGGTGCCGGTGTAGATCCACATCGCGAACAGGCCGATCCAGGTGAAGAACTGCACGAAGGCCAGCTGCACCATGGTCTTCGGCATCTGGCCGAAGCCGCCGACGATCTCTTTCAGCGCCACGCCGAGGCCGCGCGATTGCTTGCGCTCGCGGTTGAAGGCTTCCATGTCGGCCGGCGGCAGTTCGTCGGCGGTGAACACGGTCCAGCACACGGCCAGGAAGAAGATCGCGCCGCCGGCGTAGAACGAGTAGCGCACGGTCTCGGGAATCACGCCGCCGGCAGCCGAATTCGACACGCCCATGCTCTCGAAGATGGTCGGCAGGAGCGAGGCGATCACCGCGCCGCAGCCGATGAAGAAGGTCTGCATCGCGTAGCCCGCGGTCTGCTGCGACGGATCGAGCTTGTCGCCGACGAAAGCGCGGAACGGCTCCATCGACACGTTGATCGCGGCGTCCATCATCCACAACACGGCCACCGCCATCCACAGCGCGCTGGAATTGGGCATCAGGAACAGGGCAATCGCGGCCAGCAAGGCGCCGATGAAGAAGAACGGACGGCGGCGGCCCCATTTCGGGTGCCAGGTATTGTCGCTCAGGTAGCCGATGACCGGCTGCACAAGCAGGCCCGTAACCGGGGCTGCCAGCCAGTACAGGGACAGATTATCGGGATCGGCGCCGAGGGTGGCGAAGATGCGGCTGGTGTTGGCGTTCTGGAGGGCGAAGCCGAACTGGATGCCGAAGAAACCGAAGCTCATGTTCCACAGCTGCCAGAACGACAGGCGCGGCTTGAGCACGCCCGTTTGCATATCCATGTGTGTCCCCAATCTGGCCCGGAACATGCCGGGCTTCTGTATGTGAATGCGCGGCGGGCTGGAGGCCTGCCGGGTACTGCATCAGATGCGACGCCGGCAGTCGATGACTACAGTCCGGCTAGCGTATCTGTAGCAAAATAACATGGTGATTTCTGAGTGTCAATCGTGACTTCTCCATAGTAGGAGCGATACGACAACTCAGCGCAAAGATTGCGTTTTGTAGTCAAACAACAGATAGGGTGAACAGCGACGCCATCCACCCCACTGCATGGGAATCAACCCTGCGATGGCCCCTTGCGGTGCGGCTTCTTGCCCGGCGCCGCCTTCTCGGCCACGCGGCGGTCGCCACCCTTCTTCGCATACGGCTTCTTGGCCGACGGCGCCGCCGGCTCTTCGCCGTCGCGGGTGATGTTCAGCTGCTGGCCCGCCACCCACACCGTCTTGAGGTGGTCGACCAGGTCGGCCGGCATGTCGTCCGGCAGGTCCAGCGTGCTGTAGTCGTCGTAGATCTCGATGCGGCCGATGTACTTCGACGGGATGTTGGCTTCGTTGGCGATCGCGCCGACGATGTTGCCCGGCTTGGCGCCGTGGGTGTAGCCGACCTCGATGCGGAAGGTGGCCATGCCCGGTTCCGGCTCGCGCGCCACGCGCTCCTTCTTGAAGCCGGGTTCGCGCGGCGCACGTGGCGGACGCTCTTCCCAGTCGCCGCGTGGCTCACGTGGCTCGCGCACGGCACGTTCACGCTCGCCGCCGAACTCGCGTTGCGACGGGATGCCCTCCGGACGCGCTTCGCGGTCCGGCTTTTCCAGCAGCAGCGGCTCGTCGCCGCGCGCCAGCCTGGCCAGCGCGGCGGCGATGTCCAGCGCCGGCACGTTCTCGTCGCGCTCGATCTCTTCGATCAGCGAACGGAACACGTCCAGGCCGCCCTCGGCCAGCGTGGTGCGGATCTGCTCCTTGAAGCGGGCGATGCGCACTTCATTCACCGCCTTGATGGTCGGCAGCGCCAGCGGCGACACCGGCTGGCGCGTGGCGCGCTCGATGGCTTTCAGCAGGCCGCGCTCGCGCGGGGTGATGAACAGGATCGCGTCGCCGCTGCGGCCGGCGCGGCCGGTGCGGCCGATGCGGTGGGTGTAGCTTTCCGGGTCCGACGGCACGTCGTAGTTGATCACGTGGCTGATGCGCTCCACGTCCAGGCCGCGCGCGGCGACGTCGGTGGCGACCAGGATGTCGATCTTGCCGTTCTTGAGCTGCTCGATGGTGCGCTCGCGCTGTTGCTGGGCCATGTCGCCGTTGATGGCGGTGGCCGCGAAGCCGCGCGCCTGCAGCTTGGTCGCCAGTTCTTCGGTGCCGAGCTTGGTGCGCGCGAAGATGATCATGCCGTCGAATGGCTCGGCTTCCAGGATGCGCGTCAGCGCGTCCAGCTTGTGCATGCCCGACACCAGCCAGTAGCGCTGGGTGATGTTTTCGGCGGTGCCGGTCTTGGCGGCGACGGTGACTTCGGCCGGCTCGTTCAGGTAGGTCTTGGCGATGCGCTTGATCGCCGGCGGCATAGTGGCCGAGAACAGCGTGGTCTGGCGCGTGGCCGGGGTCTGCTGCAGGATGTGCTCGACGTCGTCGATGAAGCCCATGCGCAGCATTTCGTCGGCTTCGTCCAGCACCAGCGTTTTCAGCTGGGAGAGATCGAGCGAACCTTTTTCAATGTGGTCGATGACACGGCCCGGGGTGGCGACCACCACGTGCACGCCGCGGCGCAGCGCCGACAGTTGCGGGCCGTAGCTCTGGCCGCCGTAGATCGGCAGCACGTGGAAGCCCTTGATGTGGGCGGCGTAGCTCTGGAACGCTTCGGCGACCTGGATCGCCAGCTCGCGCGTCGGCGCCAGCACCAGCGCCTGCGGCGCGGTCTGCTTGATGTCGATGTTCGACAGGATCGGCAGCGCGAAGGCGGCGGTCTTGCCGGTGCCGGTCTGGGCCTGTCCCAGCACGTCGCGACCTTCCAGCAGCAAAGGAATGGTGGCGGCCTGGATCGGCGACGGCGTCTCGTAGCCGACATCCTTCAACGCCTTGACGACAGGCGCCGAGAGGTTGAGGTCGGCAAACGATGGGATTGGGGTGTCAGACATGGAAGAGTTGCTCACTAAATTAAATACGAAAGGCGACATTTTACGCTGTCGTCCCTGATGGCGTAGCCGAATGTGGTCGGACGACCACGTTAAACCGGTTAA
Source organism: Massilia sp. YIM B02443 (assembly GCF_030411955.1). GTDB lineage: Bacteria > Pseudomonadota > Gammaproteobacteria > Burkholderiales > Burkholderiaceae_D > Telluria. The sequence goes on along the minus strand of NZ_JASNRA010000001.1, from coordinate 216,531 downwards.
ACCGATGCATTCCTGAAAAAGGAAAACCCTTGCCGGCATTACTGCGGGCAAGGGCTTCGGGAGTGCCGCACCTGCGGCAGCGGAAATTACAGCTTGTAGTTCAGGCCGAACAGCATCTGGCGGCCATACTTGGCGTAGCCGCGCGGACGGTCTTCGGTGCCGGCGTAGCTGCGGAAGGCGGTGTCGGTCAGGTTGTTCACCTGGAACAGCACCGACAGGCCTTCGATCCCCTTGAAGTCGTAGCCCAGCTGCAGGTCGACCACTTTATCGGCCTTCACGTAGGTCAGCTCGGTGGCGCCGCCGATGCCGCCGATCTCGCCCACGAAGTCGCTGCGGTAACGCTGGCTGATACGGGCCGAGAAACCGTCGTTTTCATAGTAGGCGGTGACGTTGAACACGCGCTTGGACAGGCCCGGCAGCGGGATCGCCAGGCTGCCGAAGCGCTGGTCGACGATCGAGATCTCGCTGTTGGTGAACGAGGCGTTGGCGGTGACGCCGAAGCCGTCCAGCATCGGGCTGACCATGTCCAGCGGCACCGAGGCGGCGAATTCCAGGCCCTTCAGGTTGCCGCCCTCGCCGTTCATCGGCTGGGTCATGGTGCCGATATTGCTGGTCGCGCCCTGCAGGTTGAACTCGGAGAAATCACGCGGCACGGTCACGCTGTAGATGTACGAGGACAGGTCCTTGTAGAAACCAGCGGCCGAGACGTAGCCCTTGTTGCCGAAGTATTTTTCCCACGACAGATCGACCTGCTTGGCGCGCCACGGATCGAGCTGGGCGTTGCCGCCGTTGCCCCATGGGGTGCCGGTGCTTTGCTGGGTCAGGCCGACTTCGAGCGCCGCGTTCAGCTGGTTCAGCTTGGCGCGCGCCAGGGTCTTGCCGGCGCCGAAGCGGATGAACTGCTGTTCAGGCAAGCTCCACGCCAGGTTCAGGCTCGGCAGGTAGTCGGTGTACTTCTTGCCGTCGGTCAGCGGCACCAGGTCGGCGAACGGCCAGGCGCGCAGGGTATTCGCGGTCGAGCTCTGGTCGGTCTTGATGACCTGCATGCCGACGTTGCCGCGCAGCGCCATGCCCATCAGTTCGGTGTCAATGTTCAGCTTGGCGTAGCCGGTCTTGACCTTCTCGTCGATCGACCAGTTCTTGGTCGCGCCCCATGGCACCAGCACGGCCGGGGTGTACGGACCGAAGTTCGAGCCCAGCACCGCGTTGATGTCCCAGGTCAGGGCGTCCTGCAGGCCGTACAGCCCTTGGGCGCCGTTGATCACGCCAGGGGCGAAGCTGCCGTCGCCCAGCTTCTGGAAGCCGGTTTCCAGGTGCGCTTTTTCCTTTTCGCGCTTGGAGACGTTGAAGCCCAGTTCCAGGCTGCTGAAGTAGGCGTTGTCGAACTTGCGCTCGATGCTGGCGCGGGCCGAGGTCATCTTGTCGGTCATGTACGGCGCGTTGACGTAGCCGTTGTCGAACTGGCCGCCGATGCGCAGCAGCGCCGGATCGGTGTAGATGCCGGACAAAGCCAGGGTCGGGATGGTGCCGCCGTTGTAGCTGAAGTCCAGGGTCTGGCGCGTCGGCAGGCCGGCGTTGATCTCGATCAGCTCTTCCTTGTGGTCGGCCTTGGAGCGGCTGATGTCGACGATGCCGACCCAGTCGCCCGAGCTGAAGCGGTTGTTCCAGCCGAAGGCGGTCAGCTTGTCTTCGCGCGTCATGCGGTTGTTGCGCACCACCGGATTGACGTTGTTGGCGGTGCCACTGACCATGGTGCCATTCACCACGGTGCCGTTGGTGAAGGTGACGCTGCCGTCATCCTTCAGCGGCATCTCGATGCCGCGGCGGATTTCTTCCTGGTCGAAGCGCGAGTGGTACACGTCGAAGGTCGAGCTGAAGTTGCGGTTCGGACGGAACTCGAGCACGCCCATCAGGCCATCGCGCACCTGGTCGCCGGTGATCGCCATCGACTTCATGCCCTTCGGCACCTTGACCGACGAACCTTCGGCCTGGTCGACCCAGTCCCAGGTTTCGAACTGCTGGCCGACGTTCGGCTTGTCCTGGCGCGCGTAACCGATCGCGACACCGATGGTGCGGTTGGCGAACTGGTCGATGTAGGACGCGCTGACGCGGCTGCCGGTGTCCGGCGAACCCGGGCTGATCTCGCCCTTGGAATTCTTTTCGCCGCGCACGTTGACGGTGACGGTGCGCTCGCGCAGCGACAGCGGCTTGATGGTTTGCAGGTCGACCGTGCCCGACAGGCCCTGGCCGATCACGCTGGCGTCGCCGGTCTTGTACACGGTGACGGCGTTGATCAGTTCGGAGGGATACTGGTCGTATTCGACGGTGCGGTCCGAGCTGGTGGTCACCTGCTCGCGGCCATTCAGCAGCGCGGTCGACAGGTCGCCCGAGGTGCCGCGGATGCTGATCGACTGCGCCTGGCCGTTCACGCGCTGGGCCGACAGGCCCGGCAGGCGGGCCAGCGACTCGGCGATCGAGACGTCCGGCAGCTTGCCGATGTCTTCCGACGAAATCGCTTCGACGATGCCGGTCGATTCGCGCTTGACCGCGATCGCATCTTCGATCGCGCGGCGGATGCCGGTCACGGTCACGGTAGTGACCGGCGCATCGGCGTTCGGGTTGGCGGCTTCGCCCGTGCTCGCGGTCTGCGCATGGGCGCTGCCGGCCAGGATGGTGGCGAAGATGGCGCAGCCGGCCGCCACTGGGCTCAGCTGGAATGCGGCACGCTTGGTAGCGAAGTGTTTCATAGGTGTCCCCTCAGAACGATGTAATTTCCCGCAAGCAGTTATTCGCTTGGCTTAGAGCTGCACCCTGCGGCTCTAGACAAATTGGCATGTCGGCCGCGATTCTGTATTAAAACTAGATGCACTGTCAACGGGAGTCGATTGCAGTAGCGATAATGGCATGTTTTTTACGATCACACCGTAAAACAAGGGTGGCGGCGTTGCATTTGGACTACAGCTCAGGTTTTACCGTTTTGTAGTCGGGCTACATATGCCTTATTAATGTGCAGTATTTGTTCAATTGCACCATCATGGTGCGTGTTGTGTAGTAAAACCTTCATAACCAAAATCAATACCTGTAAACTTACTACGCGGATAGAAAGTGGCGGTACCAGAAATCCCGGACGCAAAAAAGGCCGCTTGATGCGGCCTTCGGTATTCCACGATTGTTAGATCGTGCTGTCGGCAATTACATCCTGCGCGCCGCGCAGTGCTTGGCGATGTACTGATCATGCGTCGGCATCACGTCGATGCACTTGGCGATCACGCCGCGCACGCTTTCCAGATAATCGGCGATGTCGGCCTCGCCCTGCGTGTCGGCCAGCGGATGGTAGCCATCCTGCGCCATGTTCTGTCCTTCGAACACCTGCAGCCAGCCCACTTCCGAGAACAGCTCGTTGTTGTCGCGGATCACCCGTCCGCGCGACCGGTACTGCGCCATCTTGCGCTGCAGCGTTTCCGGAATCGCCATGTTGGCGCATTCAAGCCAGTAAGCCGAATCGGTGCGCTGGTTCAGGTGGTAGTGCAGGATGATGAAATCGCGCACGCGCTCGTATTCGAAGCGTGACTGGCGGTTGTACTCGTCGCGGTCGGCAGCGCTGAAGCGTGTGTCCGGGAACAGCTCGACAAGGCGCGCGATGCCCGACTGGATCAGGTGGATGCTAGTCGACTCCAGCGGCTCGAGGAAGCCGCTCGACAGCCCGATCGCCACGACGTTGCGGTTCCAGGCTTGCTTGCGCATCCCGGTCTGGAACTTGATCAGGCGCGGATCGGCCAGCGCCTGGCCGTCCAGGTTGGACAACAGCGTCGCCGCCGCCTCGTCGTCGCTGATGAAGCGGCTGCAGTACACGTGGCCATTGCCGGTGCGGTGCTGCAGCGGAATGCGCCATTGCCAGCCGGATTGGTGGGCGGTGGCGCGGGTGTAGGGCGTGATTGCCGGCGCCGATTCGCACGGCACGGCGAGGGCGCGGTCGGCCGGCAACCAGTGCGTCCAGTCTTCGTAGCCGGTTTCCAGGGCCTGCTCGATCAGCAAACCACGGAAGCCCGAGCAGTCGATGAACAGTTCGCCTTCGACGCGCTGGCCGTTTTCCAGCTCGACCGCGTCGATGAAGCCGTCCGGCTCTCGCCGGGTGGCGCGCGTAATTTTCCCTTCGATGCGGGTCACGCCACGCGCTTCGGACAGCTTGCGCAAATACTTCGCATACAGGCTGGCGTCGAAGTGGTAGGCATAGGCGATATCGCCCAGCGGCGAATTCTTGACCTCGTTCGACGGCGGCATGAACTTGCCGGCCTTGGCCGCCATGCGCGTGATCGAATACTCTCCCAGCGGCGCCGCCTTGCCCAGCGCGCGCATCTTTTGCCAGTAGCCCTCGAACGGCACCGTGGCCAGGTCCTGGCCGACGCGGCCGAAGCCGTGCATGTAGCGCTCGCCGATCCTGCCCCAGTTGACGAACTCGATGCCGAGCTTGAAGCTGCCCTGCGTCTCGCGCATGAATTCGTTCTCGTCGATGCCAACCACGCGGTTGAAGCGCTGGATCATCGGAATCGTCGCTTCGCCCACGCCGACGATGCCGATCTCATCGGATTCGACCAGCTTGATGTTGAAGCGGCCATTGAGCATGCTGCTCAGCGCCGCCGCCGTCATCCAGCCGGCGGTGCCGCCGCCGACGATGACGATGTCCTTGATTGGTTTATTCTGCATGTGTCCCCTGCCCTGCCAGGAAAATCCGTCAAATGAAAAACAACCCCTGCGGCTGGCGCCGTCAGGGGTTGCATTGTAGCCCTATGTGAAATTAGAACTTGTAGTTCGCGCCGAACTGGTAAGTGCGGCCGTACTCGACGCGGCGGGTGACCGAGTCGCGGCTGTCGGTGTACTCCTGGTACGGTGCGTTGTTCCAGTTGTTCGCCTGGGCGAACACCGACAGGCCCTTGGCAAAGCCGCTCTGGATCTCGTACGAAACCTGGAAGTCGACGATGGTTTCGCCCTTCACGAAGGTGTACTGCAGCGTGTCCGAGAAGTCAGGCGACTGGCCCAGGAAGTCCGAACGCTTGCGCGCCGCGGCGGCGATCTGGAAGCCGTTCTTCTCGTAGTACAGGCGCAGGTTGCTGACCTTGCGCGACAGGCCCGGCAGCGGGATCGACTGCGCCGCGGTCTGCACGTTGCCGAAGCCCAGCGCCGGGATGTCGATCGCCGACTTGGTGTCCGAGTGGTTGGCCATCACGCCGAAACCGTCCAGCCATGGATGCACCATCTCCAGCGGGATGTTGATCGCCAGCTCGTAACCCTTGATGCTGCCGCCTTCGCCGTTTTCAGGACGGTTCAGCACGCCGATGGTGGAACCGGCGAACGGACCGGTGGATGGCAGCGGCGTGGTCGAGGTCACCCACGGTGCGAAGTCGTATTCGGACGGCGTGCGCAGGATGAAGCTGTCGAGCTTCTTGTAGAAGCCGGCCACGCTGACGTAACCCTTCTTGGCGAAGTACTTTTCGTACGACAGGTCGAACTGCTTGGCTTCGAACGGTTTCAGTTGCGGATTGCCACCGCCGCCGCTGATGAACGGGTTGGCGACGCTGGTGTTCACACCAAAGCCGAGGCCGCCGCGCAAATCGTCCAGGCTCGGGCGCGACAGCACCTTGGCGATGCCCATGCGCAGCACCTGGTCGTTGTTCAGGTCGAACGACAGGTTCAGGCTCGGCAGCACGTTCCAGTAGTCGGCGCCGCCTTCCGCGCGCACCACCGGGCAGGTTGCCGCGGTTTCGCCGGTGCAGTTGCCGCTGTTGTAGCCGCCGCCCATCTGCTTGGTGTGCACGAACTGGGTGCCGACGTTGCCGCGGAATTCATACCCCATCAGCTCGCCGTTCAGGTCGCCCATCACGTAGGCGGTCTGCACGGTTTCTTTCACATCCCACAGCTTGGTCAATACGTCGGCATTGACCTTCTCGGCCAGTTCGTACACCGAACCCAGCGAACCGGTCGGGTTCCAGGAAGCGACTGGAATGCCGGTGGTGCCCGCCGTGGTCGGCGTGCTGTTCGGCATCGGGGTGGCGGCGTACAGGCCACCGCCGATTACCAGGAGGCGACCCTCTTCGCCGGTGCGGCGTTTTTCGCGGTCGGTGTAGTTATAGCCGAACTGCAAGGCCGACATCGGGCCCCACTCGACCGAACGCTTGGCGTTCAGGCGGATCGACTTCAGCTTGTCTTCGATGAACGGCTGGGCCAGGTAACCGGCTTGCGCCAACGGATCGGCTTCGGTGCCCGACCAGCCGTTGACGTCGGTCAGCTGGGAGACGTTCGGATCGGCATAGTTCAGGCCGGTGCGATAGGCAACGTCGGTGTAGTTCAGGCCGTTGAAGCCGGTCCACGAAATGGTGTCCAGCGCCGTCGCATTGCCCGGCAGGCCGGCGCTGGTTTCGTAGCGCTGGCTCAGCTTGGTCGCCTTGGACCAGGTGAGGTCGGCGCTGGTATTCCACTCGCCCAGTTTCAGCTCGTTCTTCCAGCCCACGGTCTTCAGGTCGTCTTCCGCGGTTTCGATATGGTTGCGGATCACGGCCTTGTAGTTGGTCAGGGTGCCGCTGGTGGCGATGCCGTTCGACACCACGACGTCCTGCAGCACGCCGGCCGGGTCATAGCGGCCGTTGGTGTTGTTGCCGATCGCGCCTTCCAGGCCGGTACGCTTGTAGCCGGTTTCGCCGGCCGAATAGAACAGGTCGACGGTCGAGCGGAAGTTGCGGTTCGGACGCCATTGCAGGGACGCAAACGCGCCGTCGCGGTTGTGGTAGCCGGTCTCGGTATCGGCGGTGAAGCCGGTCGGCACGCGCACCATCTGGCCGTTGTATGGCAGCTCGGCGGTATTGCCGCCCCAGGCGTCGAACTTGCGCTGTTCGCCGCCGGTTTCGTCATACGAGGTCAGGCCGACCGCGACGCCGATCGTACGATCTGCGAACTGGTCGATGTAGGACAGCGAGAAGCGGTCGCCATCGCCTTCTTCGGCGGTGCGCACGCCCAGGCGGCTCTTCTTGTAGTTGACAGCGATCACGCGCTTGCCGAAGTCGAGCGGCTGCACGGTTTTCAGGTCGATGGTCGCGGCCAGGCCCTGGCCGATCACGCTCGCGTCCGGGGTCTTGTAGATCGTCACGCCGCCCATCAGTTCGGCCGGGAACAGGTCGAATTCAGGATTGCGGGCGTTGCCGGTGGAGGCCATTTCGCGGCCGTTGAGCAGGGTGCCGTTGAAGCTCGGCGACAGGCCGCGCACCGAGATCTCGGACGCGCGTCCCGAACCGCGGCTACGCTGGGCGGTCACGCCCGGCAGGCGTGCGATCGACTCGGCGACGCTCTGGTCCGGCAGCTTGCCGATGTCTTCGGCCGAGATCGCCTCGACGATGGAATTCGAATTGCGCTTGACCGAGATCGCCGCTTCGATACCGGAACGGATACCGGTCACCTGCACCCGCGCCGGTGCGGCCGAGTTCGGCGTGGCCGAGTTGGAGGTGGAAGCGGTGGCGTTGGAACCGGCCGGGGTCGGCGACGCGGTCGACGGCGCAGTGGCCTGGTCGGCCGGGGTGGGCGTCTGGGCGGCGCTTACTGGGGTATTGGGAGCAACGGTGGTCTGCGCTTCGCTGCCGGACGCTTGCGCGTACACATTGCCGGCGAAGGCGGACAGCAGGACGGTGCAGGCTGCGGCGACTGGGCTGAGCTGGAAAGCACGGCGAACGGGTGCGCCGGCACGCTTGGTAGCGATGGGTTTCATGCGTCTCCTCGGTTTAAACATGTTATGTCCAGCGCACGCTCTGTACTAAAACTAGATTCGCAATCGCTGAGTTCTTTGTTCTGAGGATGATGGCACGCTTTTCATACATACGGCCATTGCGCACACAGATTTCGTTGTGATTAAGCTACAAATACCGCTTTCGAAACTCGTAATTTCACTACAAAGTTTCCTAAAACCCATGCTTTCGTGCATTTTTTGAGTCTGGGAACACACTGGTTTAGCCGTGAAAACCGCGCAATCTTCAGATTCTCTTTAGGTGAAAACGGTTTCACAAAACGGATGTAGTTCGAGTAAACCAATTTAGCCTTCGTAAAGCTTGGAAAAACGTTTCTATAGTAATCTTCCGGCACGACAACAACGGAGACTATCCTCAGTGCATGGAAACCACACGCCTGTGTAGTGAGACTACGTAGCGTGTCCCAGGCGCTGGGAATGCAAAATCATGAAACACATTCTCGCCTGCATCCTTCTTGGTACCGCCTCGCTCGCCGCCCATGCCCAGTCCCCCGCCATTGCCCATATGGAGCCGCCGTTCTGGTGGGCCGGCATGCAGGACCAGAAGCTGCAGCTGATGGTCCATGGCGAACGCATCGCCGACCTGGAACCGTCGCTGTCGTATCCGGGCGTACGCATCGCTTCCGTATCGCGGGTGCAGAGCCGCAACTACCTGTTCATCGACCTGGTGCTGGACAAGAAGGTGCGCCCGGGCGATGTGCAGATCACATTCAATGGTGGCGGCCGTAGTGCCAGCTACACCTATCGCCTACTGGCGCGCGAGCCCGGTTCGCGCGAGCGCCAGGGCTTCAGCAGCAAGGACGCCATCTACCAGGTCATGCCCGACCGCTTCGCCAACGGCGACCCGTCCAACGACTCGGTCGAAGGCATGCCGGACAAGCTCGACCGCAAGGGCGGCCTGGGCCGCCACGGCGGCGACATCAAGGGCATGATCGACCGCCTCGGCTACGTCAAGGACATGGGCTTCACCCAGCTGTGGCCGACGCCGCTGGTCGAAAACAACTCGCGCGCCTTCTCGTACCACGGCTACGCCGCGACCGACCTGTACAAGATCGACCCACGCTACGGCAGCAACGACGACTTCCGCCGCTTGTCGGTGGAAGCGGGCAAGCAGGGCATCGGCATCATCCAGGACGTGGTGCTGTCGCACATCGGCAGCAACCACTGGTGGATGAAGGATCTGCCGACGCCGGACTGGATCAACTACAACAACAAGTTCACCCCGACCCACCACAACCACACCGCGGTGCAGGACCCGTACGCGTCGAAAGAAGACGCCGACAACTTCACGCGCGGCTGGTTCGTGCAGAGCATGCCGGACCTGAACCAGTCGAATTCCTTCGTCGCCAATTACCTCATCCAGAACAACATCTGGTGGATCGAATACGCCGGCCTGTCGGGCCTGCGCATCGACACCTTCGGCTACTCCGACCCGGCCTTCCTGACCGAGTACACCAAACGCCTGATGGACGAATATCCGAAGCTGAACCTGGTGGGTGAAGAGTGGAACACCAAGGTGCCGGTGGTCGCCTACTGGCAGCGCGGCAAAGTCAATCACGACGGCTACCGCGCCCATACCCCGAGCCTGATGGACTTCCCGGTGGCCGAGGCGATGAGGAACGCCCTGGCCGACACCAAAGGCGGCAACGTGTTCAGCGACGTCTACGAGACGCTCTCGCTCGACTACCTGTACCCGGAGCCGGGCAACCTGGTGCTGTTCGCCGACAACCACGACATGTCGCGCATCTACAGCGTGGTGGGCGAGGACTTCGACAAGTACCGCATGAGCATGATCTTCATGATGACCGCGCCGCGCATCCCGCAGTTCTATACCGGCGACGAGATCCTGATGACCAGCGAGACCAAGGAACGCAACGACGCCACCTACCGCACCCCGTTCCCGGGCGGCTGGGCCGGCGACCGGGTCGACGCCTTCAGCGGCAAGGGCCTGAAGGCCAAGGAGCGGGCAGCGCAGGACTTCGTGCGCAAGCTGGCCAACTGGCGCAAGGGCCAGCCGGTGATCCACGACGGTAAAATGATGCACTACGCGCCGCGTGACAATACCTGGGTCTACTTCCGCTACAACGAGAACAAGAAGGTCATGGTCGTCTTCAACAACAACAGCAAGGACATGACGCTCGACACCGAGCGCTTCCGCGAGATGCTGGACGGCGTCGCCGGCGGCACCGACGCCCTCACCGGCCAGGCCTACGACCTGCGCGGCAAGCTGCGCCTGCCGGCGCGCGCGGCGCTGGTATTGGAACTGCAGCAGCCGCAAGGCCAGCCGTGATGCGGCGTCGCCTGATCGCGCTGGCCGCCCTGATCGCCTGTGGCACGGCCGCGGCGCAGGACATCGCCGAACTGTATGTGCGCGGCGCCTTCAATGGCTGGGGCACCGCCAGTCCGCTGATCGCCAAGGGCAAGGGCGTGTACCAGGCGGACATCCTGGTCAGTCCCGGTAATCACGCCTTCAAGCTCGGCACCGGCGACTGGGGCCGGGAATGGGTGATCGACCCGGATAAAAGCACCAGCGTCGCGCCGGACCAGGCGTACGGGATCGAGCAGCAGTCCGGTCCCGAGACCTTCCTGTTCGTGCGCCGCACCGGCACTTACCGCTTCACGGTCGACGCCTCGCATCCGGGCAAGCCGGTGCTGAAGGTGGCGCGCATCGCCGATGCGCAACCGGCCAACGCGCCCGATCCGCATGCGGGACACACCGTCAGCGCCACGCAAGTTTGGCCAACGTGGGACGGCAAGCAGGAAACCGTACGCTACTCGACGCCGGATGCGACGACCTCGCTGCGCCGTTACGTGCAGTCGTCGACCATGGCGCTGCGCGACCCCGGTCCGCAGCACGTGGAATACGCCGAGCAGGAAGGCTTGCCGCGGGTCCGCAGCGGCAACCTGGCGTTCGACGCCCTGTTCGCGCTGGCCGGCGCCGAGATGCGGCTGAACTCCGTCAGCCAGATCAAGGACGGCAACTACAACGGCGGCCAGCCGATCGGCTGCGACTGCTTCTCGACCGGCGAAAAATGGGCCTACGTCTGGACCCGCGACCTGTCGTACGCGGCCGACCTGGGCCTGGCCCTGCTCGACCCGCAGCGGGTGCGCAACTCGCTCGACTTCAAGCTCTCGGGCTGGCGCCCCGGGATCAAACCGGCAGCACAGATTCCCGCCACGCCGGACGGCCTGCAGATCGTGCAGGACACCGGCAGCGGCGGCAGCTGGCCGGTCAGCACCGACCGCCTGACCTGGGCCTTCGCGGCAGAGGAGACGCTGCGCACCCTGCCCGCCGCCGAGCGCGCGGCGTTCGCGGCGCGCGCCCTGAAGGCGCTGTCCAACACGATCGACATCGACCGCGTGGCGGCGTTCGATACCAAGACCGGCCTGTACACCGGCGAACAATCCTACCTCGACTGGCGCGACCAGACTTACGCGGCATGGATTCCGGGCGACCTGGCGTCGATGGCCAGTTCCAAGGCGCTGTCCACCAACGTCGTGTATTACCAGGCCTTGCGCCTGGCCGCCAAGCTGGCGCGCGAGCACAAGGACGCGCCGCGCGCGCAGCGCTACGAAGGCTGGGCTGCAGACCTGAAGCGGGCCATCAACGAGCGCCTGTGGTTGCAGGACGCCGGCATGTACAGCAGCCTTACCGCCGGCCACCTGGACGACGCGCCGCTGCACAAGTTCGACTGGCTCGGCCAAGCGCTTGCCATCGTCACCGGCGTGGCCGACGACAAGCGCGCGGCCTCGATCCTGGCGCACTACCCGCACGGCCCGATGGGCGCGCCGATGATCTGGCCGCAGCAGATCGGCGCGCCGATCTATCACAACCGCTCGATCTGGCCGTTCGTGACCGCCTACGGCCTGCGCGCGGCGGCCAGCGCCGGCAACGCGGCGGTGGCCGATACCGCCTACGACTCGCTGATGCGCGGGGCGGCGGTCAATCTGTCGAACATGGAAAACCTGGAGTGGCTGTCGGGACAGCCGCTGCTGCTGGACGAAAAGAACCCGTCCCTGATCGGGCCGGTGATCAACTCGCGCCGTCAATTGTGGTCGGTCGGCGGCTACCTCGGCATGGTGATCGAGAACGTGTTCGGCGTGACGGCGCAGGACGACGGCATCGCGCTGCGTCCCTTCGTGACCGCCAAGCTGCGCCGCGATACCTTTGGCGACACCGACCGCATCATGCTGCAAGACCTGCGCCTGCACGGCAAGCGCATCGAGGTGCTGGTGCGCCTCCCGGCCGCGAGCCAGGGCAGCGGGTATTACGCGGTCGAGCGCATCGTCTTGAACGGCAAGCCGGCGCAGCAACACGTGCGGCTGGCCGAGCTGGGCGAGAGCAATCGCATCGAGATCACGCTGGGCAAGCTGGTGACGGGTCAGGACGGGATCCGACGCGTGAAGGCCGATCCGTACGTGGAATCGAGTGTGGCGTTCGGGCCGCGCGAGCCGGTGGTGTCCAGCCTGGAGCGATTGGCGTCGGGTGGCGTCAAGGTCGGCATCGGCGCCGGCGGCAATGCGGGGGACGTGACCTACAGCGTCTACCGCGACGGCAAACCGGTGGCCAGCGGCTTGAAGGCCGGCGAATGGCTCGACCGCCAGGGCGGCGCGGCGTCGTGCTATGCGCTCGAAGCACGCCATACCGACAGCGGCAAGGGTGGTGGTAACTACAGCCACCACAGCATGCCGCGCTGCGTCGATGCCGGGATCGAGATTCCGGTAAGCGATGCGCGTGTGGCCTCGAACCTGACGCCGACCGCGCCGGATGCGCGCTTCACCCGGCCGCACCTGGCCGGCTGGGGCCAGCCTAACGACCGCTTCACGGTCGAGCGCATCGCCGTGACGCAGCCCGGCAGCTACCGGGTGCAGGTGCGCTATCACAACGGCGCCAACCAGGTGAACCTGGGCGTGAGCAACGGCGTCAAGTGGCTGGCGTTGAAGGACGCCAGCGGCAAGATCGTGGCGCAGGGCGTGATCCAGCTGCCGCACGCGCCGCTCTACAAGGCGAATACGCCGAGCGTGTATTCGACGCCGCTGGCGGCGCAGCTGACGGCGGGGAGTTATCGGGTCGAGTTGACGGATTTCTTCAACATGAGCTACCTGGAGAGCAATCGCAGCTTCAGCGGAGCGGGTGGGAAGAAGCCGTCGAACCGGTTCGATATCTATGGCGTGCGACTGCTCAGAGTGAACCCGTAGGGTTGGCGGCTCCGCCGCCGACGCGGTGATGATTGGCTTCGAGATCATCCGGCGCGATATCGGCGCCAATAACAATCGCCGCGTCGGCGGCAAAGCCGCCAACCCTACACCGTCGAGTCACGCCGTCGCGGCATCCCCCGCCTCTTTGCGCGAATCGCCATGCGCCGCCCCCGACGCCAGCAACTTGAGCCGCCCTTCCAGCACCTGAAACTCGAACGGCGTCGCCATATTGCTCACCTCCCCATCCGCCGCAACCTTCAAGCGCTTGCGCCCATACAGCGACGGCGTCCTCACCGTCATGCGCTTGAACGCGAACGCCACCACGTCGTCACCCTGCCCCAGCTTGCCGAACGCGCCCTTGATCAGCAGGCCCAGCAAGCCCAGCTTGCCCATCGGCTTCGGCGCCAGCGCCACCAGCTGCCCCTCTTCCACCGCTTCGGTCAGCTGCTCCATCCCGACCTGCTCCATCTGCAGCCGGTTGTTGCCCACGAACAGCGTCGTGGTGCGCAGCCGCCGTTCCTTGCCGTCCAGTTCGAGCGAAATGCGCAGGTGGCGGTGCGGCCGCAGCGTCATCTTGATCGCGGAGAGGAAGGCGACGAAGCGGCTGCGCCCGTACTGCTGCTTGTCGTGCTCGCGCTCCTCGAGCAGCCTGGGATACAGGCCGACGCTGGCGTTGACCAGGAAAATCTTGTTGTTGAGCAGCCCCACCTGCACCGGCCGCACCTCGGCGCGCAGCATCGCGTACACGGCTTCGGACAAGTCTTCGGGAATGCCGTGGGTGCGGCCGAAATAGTTGAAGGTACCTTGCGGCAAGACCCCGAACGGGCAGCCGGCCAGCACCGCCTGGTGCGCCACCGTGTTGATGGTGCCGTCGCCGCCGGCCGCCACCAGCACCCCGCCCTGCGCGACCGCCTTGGCGGCCTGCTCGCGCGCGATCGCCTCCAGCTGCTCGGGTTCGTCCACCACCTCCAGGTGGCAGACCCGCCCCTCGCTCTCCATCACGGTGCGGATGGTCGAGATGCGCTCTTCGGTTTCGGAATGGCCCGAACCGGCGTTGAGCACGATGAAGTAGTGGGCGTCGGGGCGCAGCGCAGTGGTCGGCATCGTCGTGTGGCGTTCGATAAGTGGTTCGGTTGATTCAGCGGTGACTTATCCTAGCACTGTCGTTACGCGCCGGATGGTGCGCTACTCAACCGTGGCGCACGGGCTCCATCAGGTACAGGTTGACCATCGGCCGCGCCGGCTCGTTGACCACCATGCCCTCGAAGCGAAAACCGAGTTTGAGCAGCAGCGCGATCGAGGCGGCGTTGGCCGGATTGCAGATCGCCGCCAGCGGCGAGATGCCGAGCGCGATCGCATGGCGCACCGTGGCCTGCGCCGCCTCGAGCGCGTAGCCGCGGCCGCGCCAGTCGGGCAGGAAGGCGTAGCCGATGTCGACGTAGTCGAGCGCCTCGCGCTTGAGCAGGCCGCAAAAGCCGATCGGCGTGCCGTCGAGCAGCTCGACCATGTACATCGCATGGCCGTACTTCGCCAGCATCGCCATCGGCCCCAGCACGATCGCCTGGCGCGCATCGTCGAGCGTGCGCTGCTGGCGGTCGCCGATGAACGCGACGAAAGTCGGATCGTTGACCAGCGCCAGGTGCACCGGCGCGTCGCTTTCGGTCAGGGTGCGCAGGCGCAGGCGGTCAGTAACGGCGATCTGCTTCATTCGTCCGCCGTCGGCCAGTGGTCCGGGTCCTGCAGCAGCTGGTACATCACGTAGGCGTCGACGTAGCCCAGGCGCTTGTGGCGAAACGCCTTGGGCAGTGTGCCGGTGATGGCGAAGCCGAGCTTCTTCCACAGCCGGATGGCGGCGGTGTTGGTGCTCACCACGTAGTTGAACTGCATCGCCAGGAAGCCGGCGCGGCGCGCCTGATCGAGGCAATGCTCGCCCAGCCGGTAGCCGATGCCCGCTCCTTGCGCCGCCGAGTTGACCATGAACGAGGCGTTGGCCACGTGGTGGCCGCGCCCGACCTGGTTCGGCACCAGCCGGTACATGCCCAGCACCCGCCCGCCGCCAGTGGTGGCCACGAAGGCGCGCACGCCCGCGCCCAGCCAGTACCCTTGCGCGGCCTCGCGCGTGGTGGCGGCGCCGAAGGTATAGGTTTCGCCGGCCGCGATGTGGGCGCTGAAGATGCTCCACATCGACTCGAAGTCGGTTTCGTGGGCAGGACGGATTTCGATATCTATCACGACAGTGGGCGTGTTCGCCAATTCAAGGAGTTAAGCATTCTGCACCAAAGCGCCGCCGCTTTCATGACGCGCACGCGCCGCGCGCCTGTAGGCGGAAGTCGACACCATCCGGACGCCCGGCCAGATGCAGGCGGCTGGCACTCGGCGGCGCCTCGGCCACCACTTGCCCGCGCCGCAGCACCAGCCGGCGCGCCGCGCGCAGGCGGATCGCTTCCACCGCCGATCCGGCGTCCAGGATCACCAGGTCGGCATGGCAGCCCGGCGCCACGCCGTAGCCGTCCAGGCCGAGGATGCGCGCCGGGGTCGCGGTCACGGCCTGGAAGCACTGCGCCATCGCCGCCAATGAGGTCATCTGCGCCACGTGCAGCCCCATGTGCGCTACTTCCAGCATGTCGCCGGAACCCATGCCGTACCAGGGATCGAGCACGCAGTCGTGGCCGAAGGCGACGTCGACGCCGGCGGCCAGCAGTTCGGGCACGCGCGTCATGCCGCGCCGCTTGGGGTACGTATCGTGGCGGCCCTGCAGGGTGATGTTGATCAGGGGGTTGGCGATCGCCGCCACCCCGCTCTCGGCGATCAGCGGCAGCAGCTTGCTGACGTAGTAGTTGTCCATCGAGTGCATCGAGGTCAGGTGCGAGCCGGCCACCCTGCCCTGCAGCCCGAGGCGCTGGGTTTCATAGGCCAGCGTCTCGATATGGCGCGACAGCGGGTCGTCGGTCTCGTCGCAGTGCATGTCGACGCGCAGGCCCTGCTCGGCGGCGTATTCGCACAACAGGCGCACCGATTCCGCGCCCTGCGCCATGGTGCGTTCGAAGTGCGGGATGCCGCCCACCACGTCCACGCCCATCTGCATCGCACGTTTCAGGTTGTCGAAGGCGCCGGGACTGCGCAGCAGGCCATCCTGGGGAAACGCCACCAGCTGCAGGTCGAGATAGGGCGCGACCTGGCGCTTCACGTCCAGCAGCGCTTCCACCGCCAGCAGGCGCTCGTCGCACACGTCGACGTGGGTGCGGATTGCCAGCAGGCCGCGCGCCACCGCCCAGTCGCAGTAGCGCAGCGCGCGCTCGACCAACGCATCCTGGGTCAGCGCGGGTTTCAGTTCGCCCCACAGCGCGATCCCTTCCAGCAGCGTGCCGCTGGCGTTCACGCGCGGCAGGCCGTAGCTGAGCACCGCGTCCATGTGGAAGTGGGCGTCGACGAACGGTGGCGTGACCAGGTCGCCGCCGGCGTCGATCTCGCGCCCGGCCTGCACATCCAGCCGTTGCCCGAGCGCGACGATGCGTCCGCCGTCGATGCCGATGTCGATGCCGGCGCGGCCGTCGGGCAGCACAGCGTTGCGAATCACGAGGTCCATGCGCGCTCCATGCGGGGGTGTAAGTACCTGGACAATTGTAGCGTCGCCGGCGCCAAACGGCGTCAACCGGACGCGCAATGATGCAGCGCAATATTTCCTGATAAAAATCTGAAAGAATAGTGCGTTGCAACACCTGCCATTCGTGGGTACACTGGTTCTATTGCAGCGCGCCATATTTGACTGACGAGGACTCCATGACATCCATTCCCGAGCAATTGTCCGCAGCACGCAAATCGCAGCTGGACGCTCAGTTCCGCCTGCTTCACTCCTTTACCGACCGCGCCTTCGACAACGCCAGCCGCGTGATGGCGCTGAACCTGGCGCTATCGCGCGAATCGGTCGAACGTTCGTCGCGCACCTTCAGCCAGCTGCTGGGCGCGACCAGCCCGCGCGACCTGGGCCTGCTGCGCAGCCACGCCGAAGAACAGATGCGCAGCGTGGCCGCCTATGGCCGCGAGCTCTTCGGCATCGCGCTCGGCATCCAGCCGTATTCCGTACCCTTGACGACGCCGGCATTCACCCCGGCCGCGCTGCCGGCGCCGACCCAGGTCGCCCAGACCATCATCGAGGCCAGCGCGCCTGCTGCCAAGGCAGCGGAAGACGCCGTGCAGGCCGGCGCCAACATCATCGAAGCGGTGGCGTCGACTGCAACCGACACCGCCGCCGTGGTCGCCCATGCCGTCGATCCGGTCGAGGAAACCCTGAGCGCGCTGGTGCAGGAACAGGCGCTGAAGGGCGAACCGGCCGTGGTGCAGAGCCTCGAGGCGGAAGTGCTGGCGACTCCGGTCGACGAACCGGCGCCGGTGGCCAAGCCGAAGCCGATCGCCAAGGCCGCCGGCAAGGGCGCGCCGAAAGCCGCTGTGGCCGCGCATCCACTGGCCGCGCCGGTCGAGAACCAGGACTCGGCCACGGTCACGCGCATCGACGCGGGGTCGCCGAAACGCCGTAAATAATCATCCTGGTACGGCGCCGGCGACACCGGCGCAATCAGGGCGCGCGCTACGCGTCCTGGGCAAAACGACTACACTAGCGGGCTCTGGCCCGCTTTTTTTTTGCGGCGCGCCTCCAAGAATTTAAGCAAGGAATTTTCAATGAGTCTGGCAAGGCTGATCGGCGGATTCGTCCGCCGGCACTGGCAATCCTATGCCTCGTCGGCCGTGATGCTGGTCGGGGTTGCGATCTGTACGGTCCTCATCCCGCGCAAGGTCGGCGCCCTGATCGACGCGCTGGCCGCCAATCAACTGGGCCAGCACGAGCTGTTGATCGGCATTGCCCAGCTACTCGGCCTGGGCGCGGCGATTTACGTCCTGCGCGTGTGCTGGCGCATCCGCCTGTATTCGGCCGCCTACAACCTCGGCGTCGAGCTGCGCACGCGCCTGTACGCGCGCCTCGCCGCGCAAGGTCCCGGGTTCTACCAGCGCCAGCGCACCGGCGACCTGATGGCGCTGGCCACCAACGACATCGACGCCATCGAGATGGCGGCCGGCGAAGCGCTGCTGGCCGCCTTCGACGGCACCCTGACCCTGGTGATGGTGCTGGGGATCATGACGCTCGGCGTCGACTGGCGCCTGGCGCTGGTGGCGCTGCTGCCGTTCCCGCTGATGGGGCTCGCGTTCTGGTACATCTCGACCCACATCCACACCGCCGAAGGCGACGCCTTGAAGCGCTTCTCGGCCCTGAACGACCACGTGCAGGAGTCGCTCACCGGCGTGCGCACGCTGCGCGCGCTCGGTCTCGAAGGGCGTAGCGCGCAGCAGTTCGGCGAGCTCGCCGGCCAGGCCGCGCAGGCCAGCCTGACGGCGCAGAAATGGGAAGCGGCCTACGAGCCGGCGGTCGGCCTGGCCCTGACCGCGGCCACCGGCCTGACGCTGGGCGTGGGCGGCTACCTGGTGTGGAACAATGAATTGACGGTCGGCGCGCTGACCAGCTTCACCATGTACCTCGGCCAGCTGATCTGGCCGATGTTCGCGGCCGGCTGGGTGCTGACCCTGATCGAACGCGGCCGCGCCGGCCTGGCGCGCCTGCAGCCGATGCTCGACATTCCGCTCACGGTGGAAGACAAGGGCACGATCGAACAGGTCGGCCAGGGCGCGCTGGTGCTCGATGGCGTCACGTTTGCCTACGGCGGCCCTGACAGCAAGGAGCGCCCTGCCCTCACCGACGTCTCGGTGACGCTGGCGCCGGGCCAGACCCTGGGCCTGGTCGGCCCGACCGGCGCCGGCAAGTCGACTCTGCTGCGCGTGCTGCTGCGCCAGGCCACGCCGCAGCGCGGGCAGGTTTCGTGGGCCGGCCATGCCCTGGCCGACTATCGCCTCAACGCCTTGCGCGCGGCCACCGCCTGGGTGCCGCAGGAATCGTTCCTGTTCTCGGCCACCATCGCCGAAAACATCGCCCTGGCCCGTCCCGGCGCCTCGCGCCAGGAGATCGAACAGGCGGCGCAAATGGCGGCGATCCACGACGACATCCTGCGTTTCCCCTACGGCTACGACACGCCGGTCGGCGAAAAGGGGATCACCCTCTCGGGCGGCCAGCGCCAGCGGGTCGCGATCGCGCGCTCGCTGTTGGCTGACAACGCCCTGCTGCTGCTGGACGACGCGCTGTCGGCAGTGGACACCGGCACCGAAACGCGCATTCTCGAGCACCTGGCCGAACTGCGCCGCGCGCGCCCGGAACGCGCCGCCATCATCGCCAGCCACCGGCTGTCGGCGGTCATCCAGGCCGACCACATCATCGTGCTGCGCGACGGCCGCGTGACCGAGGCCGGCACCCACGAACAACTGCTCGCGCTGGATGGCTGGTATGCCAGCCAGTGGCGCTACCAACAACTGGAGGCCAGTCTTGACGCAATCTGACACCAAGGCCGACGCCAACCCCGACCTGGAACGCGGCGCCCTGCGGGACCAGGCGCGACAGGCCACGCGCCTGCTGCGGCGCGCCGCCGCGCCCGACCGCACTCACCTTTACTGGGCCACGCTGTGGCTGATCCTGGCCGCCGGCCTCGAAGTGGCCGGCCCGCTGCTGGGCAAGATGCTGATCGACGACCATTTGCTGCCGCGCGACATGGACGGCAGGCGCATGGCGCTGCTGCTGGGCGGCCTGGTCCTCAGCGGCTGGATCGCGAGCTGGGTGCGTTACCGCCAGCTGCTGCGTTTATCCGGCCTGGCGATGCGCTCGGTGCAGCGCCTGCGCGAATGGGTGTACGGCCACGTGCTGCGCCTGCCGATGGCGTTCTTCGATCGCGCCATCACCGGCCAGCTGGTGAGCCGCGTGACCAACGACACCGAGGCCGTGAAAACCCTGTACATCCAGGTGCTGTTCGTCATGCTCGACAATTCGATCGTCCTGATCGGCACCATGATCGCGATGGCCTGGCTCGACTGGCGCCTGATGCTGATCGTGCTGGCGCTGGTGCCGGCGGTGGCCGGCATCGTGTGGCTGTACCAGCGCCTGTCGGCGCCGGCCGTGACGCGCGCACGCGCCCTGCGCAGCGACATCAACGGCCAGATGGCCGAGTCGATCGGCGGCATGACGGTGCTGCAGGCCAGTAACGCCGAAGTGCGCTTCGGCGAACGCTTCCTGGCCACCAACCGCGCCCACTACAAAGCGCGCCTGGCCGAGCTGCGCGCCAACGCCTTCCTGCTGCGTCCCGCGCTCGACCTGCTCAACGTGGCGCTGCTGGCGCTGGTGATCTTCGCCTTCGGCCAGCGCCAGATCGGCGCGGTCGAAGTCGGCGTGCTGTACGCGTTCGTCAGCTATATCGCGCGCGTGGTCGAGCCGCTGATCCAGATCACCATGCAGTTCAGCGGCCTGCAGCAGGCGGTGGTGGCGGCTGCGCGCGTCAACGCCCTGCTGGGCGAAGCCGGCGCGCCGGAACATGCGCTCGGGCGCGACGCGAATGACGCCGCGTTCGATCCGCAGGCGCCGGCGGTGCGCGTGCGCCACGTGCAATTCGCCTACGTGCCCGGCCAGCCGGTGCTGCACGACCTGTCGCTGGACGTGCCGCAAGGCGCCTTCTTCGGCATCGTCGGCCACACCGGCAGCGGCAAGTCGACCCTGCTGTCGCTGCTGCTGCGCTACTATACGGTGGAGCAAGGCAGCATCGAGATCGGCGGCTTGCCGCTGGCCGGCATCGGCAACGAGCGCTTCCGCAACGAGGTCGGGCTGGTGCCGCAGGACCCATTCATCCTGGCCGCGACGGCGCGCGAGAACATCGACATGGGGCGCGGGCTGCCGCTCGAACGCCTGCAGGAAGCGGCGCGCGCGGCGCATGCGCACGACTTCATCAGCGCACTGGAAGACGGCTACGACACCCAGCTCGGCGAAGGCGGCTCGCGCCTGTCGTCAGGCCAGAAGCAGCTGATCGCAATCGCGCGCGCACTGGCGGGCCAGCCGCGCATCCTGCTACTCGACGAAGCGACGTCGCGCATCGACAGCGCCACCGAGCAGATCGTGCAGCAGGCGCTGGAAGAACTGCGCGGCAAGGTGACCATCATCGCCATCGCGCACCGCTTGTCGACCATTCGGGAGGCGGACCGGATCATCGTGCTCAATCATGGGCGGATCACCGAGGCGGGGGCGCATGAAGAGCTGATGCGCATCGAGGGTGGCTTGTATCAGAGGTTGTATTTGCTGCAGCAGATTACGGTGTGAAGTAACTCGGCCGCAAGTCGTTATCCGATGAACCGTCATTCCTGCCGCGGGCAGCAATGACGGTCCCAGGAATAGTGGACTGGCGTGGAACCTTACACGCGGCTCCAGTTCACACACCCTGCTCCACCACCACTGACCAGCATCGCCCCATGCCGGTACAGATCCCATCTTCGCTCCTTCGGCAGCGCCATCACCACCACCCCCATCTTCCGATCGCTCCACACCAGCCGCCCATCGACCGCATCGAGCGCCGCGAACACGTCGCGCGGATTGGCTCCGGGCCGGAATACGACGGTGGTCAGGTCCTGCCCCGGCGCCGGCACCAGCGCCCACGCCCCGGCCGCGCCGGTGAACGCCCCCAGCAACACCAGCGCCGCATTCGAGGTGCGCATGCCGCCCGCGCCACCGGCATCGCCGCCGCGCCGCTTCATCCAGCGCCACCCCGCCAGCAGCGGCGCCAGCCCGAACAGCACCAGCCACGCCAGGTCCCACGCCAGCGGATTCGGACTATCCACCCGGATCCGGTGAATCCCCAGCAACCAGTGCGACATCAGCGCATCGACCACGTGCCACAGCCCAAAGCCGACGCACAGCGCCCCGGCCAGCGGCCAGCCCCACGCCACTGCCCCGCGCCGCTGCGCGCGCCACAGGCCGGCCAGGCCGGCCAGCGCGATCACGTACATCAACAGGTGAAAATACCCGTCCCACAGCACCTGCAGGCGCAGGTCGTCGATGCCCGGCACCAGGCTCAGAAGGTGGTGCCATTGCAGGATCTGGTGCAGCAGGATGCCGTCGAAGAAGCCGCCCAGGGCGAAGCCCAGCGTCGCTCCCCAGCGGGCCCAGGATGATGTCCACATAGCCGTCCTCGTGTCATGGCGAGCCGTCAGTATAGGATCGGCCTGCGCCGGCAGGCGCACCGCTTGCAGTTCGCATCAGCGGCCGATGACCTACCAAGAGGATTTAACAAAAACCAACTCGCAGCCATCGAGAACAACCATGTGAAACCATGCAGTCTGCCTGTAACGGCGGGCACTGTGTCATTTTGGTGACATTCATCAGGAAAGTTAATTTCCGGTTTGCAACAGCCCTATAATGTGTCAAATCATTTTCGTCGGAACCACCGGCGCAGCGAGATCCATCGCATGTTCTCCGCCCTGCACCGCGCCCTCATGCGCTCCCGTTTCCACGCCCTGGCCATGGCCCTGTGCGTGGTATCGGCGTTTGCCGGCGCCGAAGAAACCGATCCCCTGCGCACGCGCCTGGCCCAGCGGCTGGACGAGATCCGCGAGGTCAACCGCTTCGTGCCGGAACGCGCGCTGCCGATGCTGCAGGCGCTCGAAGCCGAAGGCCGCGCCGCGCCGCTGGCGCAGCGCATCGACTTCCTCAACCAGCTGGCCACCGCGCGCCATGGCCTGGGCCATCATCCGCAAACTTTTGTGCTCGCCAACGAGCTGATCGCGCTCGGACGCGAGCACGATCATACCGGCGCCCTGGCCAAGGGCATGCTGCTGCTGGCCTACTCGGCGTCGGCCCAGCACCGTCCGGGCGAAGCGCACCGCCTGGTGTGGGATGCCGAAAAGCTGGCCGCCACCACGGACGACCTCGACCTGCGCGTGCGCGCCACCATCTCGTCGGGCGAGTCGTATGCCGAGGAAGGCAACCTGCCGAAGGCGCTGGAACGGCTGCAGGCGGCGGCCGCGCTGGCGCGCGAGCACGGCGGGCCGGTGCACATCGTCATGGCCCTCAATTCGCTGGCGCGCCTGTACACCAGCATGCGCGAGCCGGAGAAAGGCTTCGACGTGCTCGACGAAGCGCTGGCCGCCGCCGCGAAAGCCGATTCCCCGGGACGCATGGCGACCATCAAGAATGCCGAATACGGCCTGGCGATCGACACCGGCCAGCACGCGCGCGCGCTGCGCGCCCTGCAGGAAGGGCTGGCGCTGGAGCGCAAGATCGGCGCCCACAAGCGCATCGTGTATTCGCTGGTGAACCTGTCCGATTTCTACCTCAAGATGCAGGAGTACCGCCGGGCTGCGTCGTACGCCGAGCAGGCACTGGAAGCGGCGCGTCCACTCAACAACCGCCGGCTGACCACGACCGCCAACCTGAACCTGGGCCAGGCCTACCTCGGGCTTGGCCGCACCGAAGAAGGCAAGCGCCATATCGAGATCGGCCTGGCCGGCTACGAGGAGCTGGGCGACAAGCCCGAGCTGCAGAATGCGCTGGTCGAATACGGCGCCGCGCTGGAACGCACCGGCGAACTGGCCAGCGCGCTGCACGCCTATCACCGCGAACGCAGGATCTCGAACGAGCTGTTCGAGAAACGGCGCCAGCAGGCCATGCTCGACCTGCAGGAAAAATACGAGACCGACAAGAAGCAGCGCCAGATCGAACTGCTGCGCAGCGAGAACCTGATCAAGTCGACCGAGCTCGATAACCGCCGCCTGCAGCAGCGCGTGTGGTGGCTGCTGGCCGTGGTGCTGGCGCTGGTGGCGGTGATCGTCGGCTCGCTGTACCGCAAGGTGCGCCAGGCCAACGCCCGGCTGCACGAGAAGAACCGCGAACTGAAGCAGCAGAGCGTGCGTGATCCGCTCACCGGCCTGTACAACCGCCGCCACTTCCTCGAGTACATGCGCGACCTGCCGGCGCCTTCCTCCAGCCTTGATGAGCAGGTCGGCGCCCTCTTCCTCCTCGACGTCGACCATTTCAAGCACATCAACGACACTTACGGCCACGCCGCCGGTGACACGGTCCTGACGACGATTTCGGCCAGCCTGCAGGAAATCCTGCGCGAGACCGACATGATCGTGCGCTGGGGCGGCGAAGAGTTCCTCGCCTTCCTGCCTGCCGCGTCGCGCAACAGCCTGGACGAACTGGCCGAACGCATCCTGACCGGGATTGCCAATACCCGCATCGTGCACGGCGGCGCGAGCCTGAGCGTGCAGGTGTCGATCGGCTACTCGCCGTTCCCGCTCGCGGTGGGCCGTCAGGTGCTGGAATGGGAACGCGCGGTCAACCTGGTCGACATGGCGCTGTACCTGGCCAAGTCGCACGGCCGCAACCGCGCCTACGGCGTGCGCGGCTTTGCCGATGCGGATGGCGTCAGCCTCGACGAGATCGAGCAGAACCTGGAGCAGGCGTGGCGCGCCGGGCAGGTCGAGCTGTCGGTGGTGATGGGTGAGCGCGAAGCGTTGCGGGTGGCGAGCGCCTGAGGACTGTGTTTTACTCGCCCGCCAAGTCGCCGAATCCACACTTCGTAAAATAGCAGCACATCTCGTGGGTGTTTCATCTGTCGAACACCATGTGAGATGAAATCGAGTTAGTGCGCGCCCGGCCGAACCTTCCAAGTTCGATTTATCTGATATTCGGATATATTAACTTTATCTGTATTTCAGATAAAAGTTAGATATCCGAATATCGCATATTCATCATGTCCTTCGCGCCCACAGCCCACACGCTATCCACGGCGGCCCACCTCGGGCAGCTCCTCAAAACCACGCGCAAAAGGCACAAGATGACGCAAGCTACCCTGGCAGGCTATGTCGGGGTCAGCCAGAATCGTCTTTCGCACCTCGAGAATCATCCCGAGGAACTCAGCGTCAAGCAGCTGCTCAGCTGGTGCTCGGCATTAGAGCTGGAGCTCAAGCTCGGTGAGAGGGACACGTCGGCGGCCAGCAACTCGGCGGAGTGGTAATCATGGGGCTCCCAGCCGCAGTAGCGGACAAGGT
The DNA here is from genome assembly GCF_030411955.1 of Massilia sp. YIM B02443. Taxonomy (GTDB): domain Bacteria; phylum Pseudomonadota; class Gammaproteobacteria; order Burkholderiales; family Burkholderiaceae_D; genus Telluria. The sequence continues at coordinate 191,582 of NZ_JASNRA010000001.1, read as the reverse complement.
TCTGAATGGTGTGCTGGCCGTGGCGCGCGTCCTGGAAGCAATGCCGCCAAACTAGGAACGCCTAAGAAAGCGATGGGCATCGCGACGGCATCCCGGGCGTTTGTCGGCGCGGCGGTGGCCATGTACCTGGGCGATCGTGTGCGCCTCCTGATCTGGCGCCAGCGCTTACAATGCGGCAGCGGCGCGCGGTCGACGTGCCGGGTCATCGTTATCCAGAATCGTCATGGCAGTCATCAATCCAGCGGAAGTCGAGTTCAGCGCCATCCGGGCCCAGGGGCCGGGTGGGCAGAACGTGAACAAGGTGTCGTGCGCGGTGCATGCGCGATTCGATATCGCGGCGTCGTCGCTGCCGGGGCACGTGAAGGAGCGGCTGCTTGCGCTGCGCGACGCGCGCATCACGGGCGAAGGTGTGCTGGTGATCAAGGCGCAGCAGTCGCGCAGCCTGGAGCAGAACAAGGAAGACGCGCTGCGCCGGCTGCAGGCGCTGGTGGATCAGGCGGCGGTGGTGCCGACGGTGCGGCGGCCGACGCGGCCGACACGGGGGTCGCAGGTGCGGCGCCTGGATGCCAAAACGCGCAGTGGGCAGATCAAGGCATTGCGGGGCAAGGTCACCGACTGACACGCCGGCGACGCTCACACGGACGTCAGTCCTTCTGCTGCATCTTCTCGCCGACGCGTTCCACGTGCTTGCCCACTTCGTCGGTGGCGCGGTCCAGGCCGCGGCTGGCGTCGCGGGTGGCGTCCTTGACCTTGTCGCGGGCGGCTTCGGTGGCGCGGTCGACCTTGGCCAGTTCGTCCTGGACCGAGTTGGTGACCTTGGCGCCGGCGTTGTCGATCGCCTTGCCCACGCGCTCGGCCGGGCCGGCGCCGGCGTCGTCGCGGCCGCATCCGGCCAGCGCCGCCAAGACCAGCAGCGCTCCCATCGTTGCTTTCATGTCCTGCTCCTGTCTGTTCAAACATGTCGATGATACACCGGCCCGCGCCATGATCCGGCGCCGGGCGAGGCTTCATTCGCTGCGCGACGGGTCCGCCAGCGGATGGCGTTCGGCGTCGATGCGGCGCCGCAGCTCGCGCGTCTGCTCGTCTTCGCCCCAGCGCTTGGTGAAGGCCGACAGGCGGCTGCGCGCGCGTTCGATGCTATTGGCGTTCAGCAGGCGCTCGGCGGCGGCGCTGGTTTCCTTCCAGGCGCTGCGGCGGCGTTCGGCGCGGGTGCAGGCGGCGGCCGCTTCGTTGAGCGCGTCCTGCACCTGGCGCAGCTGCGCCGGTGTGGCGCGCGTCTTGCGCAGCGCGATCAGCGCGTCCTGCGCTTCGCGCGGCTTGCATTCCTGGGCCAGCGCGATGGCCGCTTTCATGCGCCGTTCGATGCGGGCCTCGGTCGGCTTGGTCAGCATCCAGGCCAGCCACAGGGCGCCGAGGGCGATCAGCCACCAGCGCAGGCGGATCGGCTTGCGGCCCGGCGGCGCCGGTGCGCGTGGCGCCGATCCGGAGGCCGCGCCACGCACCGGCGGCACCGGTGGGATCGGCGGCAACGGAGGCAATGACGACAGCGGCGATGCGGCTGCACGCGGTGGCGCGGCCGCAGCGGGCCTGGCCTGAGGCGGTGGCGCAGGAGGTGCCGCAGGAGTTGGCGCTGGCGCAGGTGGCGGCGTTACCGGTGCGGCGGCGGCGCGCGCGGCGGCGGCCGGCGGCGGCTCCGCCTTGGCGAGTACCGGCCCGGCCGCCGCCAGCGCAGGCGTCGCCCCCGCCTGCTGCGCCGTCCCGCACCACGGGCAGAAGTTCACCCGGCGTGGAAACGCGCGGCCGCAGTCGGCGTTGATGCAGCGGTAGATGGTGTCGTTGTGCTCCATGCCCGCCTTCATTCAGGATCGGGGACGCCGTCGTCGGGGTCGGGAATGCCGTCGTCCCTGCCCGCGTTCAGCGCCGCTGCCAGCTCGGGCAGCGCGCCGACCGTGCTCCATTTGCCGATCTTCGGATTCCAGCGCATGTCCCAGGCGCGCGTGGCGCCGTCGATCTCGCCGCGCGCGGCCATGGCGGCGATCTCGCTCACCGTGAACGGCCCGCGCTGGGCGCCGCCGGCGAACAGCTTGAAGCGCGGCGCGGCCGACGGCGATGCCGGCGCCGTTGCGGCCGCGCGTCCCGTCAAGGCCGCCCCTGCCCGCTCCTCGCTGGCCAGGTACTCGGGCAGGATCACGCGCTTGTCCACCGCGCGCTCGACTTCCCAGCCGTAGGCGTCCTGGTGCGACCCCGGCACCGCCTCGGTCCAGCCCTCGATGCCGGCCAGCGCGGTCTCGATCTGGCTGGAGGACAGCGACGGATCGGCGCTGGCCGCGCGCCGGATCCAGCTGTCATACAGGCGGCGCGCGGTGATGTTGGGCAGCGACGGCGACGGCAGCTGGGCGCCGGTCTCGTCGACTTCCAGGCGCGGCTCGTAGACGCGCAGCTGGTAGTGGCGCATCAGCGCCGCCAACAAGGCCAGGCGGTGCGGCCCCATCGACCCCAGTTTCTGCTGCACCGCCGCGATCACCCCCTCGCGATAGTACGACGGCAGGCCGTTGGCGCGGATCGCGTATTCGTTGCCGATCTGGAGCCACTCGCCCGATCCCGGCTCGACCTCGAACAGGTACTGGCCGCGCGGCTGGAACGCGGCCTCGCGGTCGCCCAGCTCGGGCTTGCGGCGGATGACGCCGAGCGCGATCGCCTGCAAGAACCACTCGTAGTCGTCGGCCAGGCGCCCCAGTTCATCCATCGACGGCGAGATCGGATGGCGAAAGCGCGTGGCGTCGAAGTGCAGGTGGGTCGGGATCTTCGGGTTCTCGATCTGGTACGAGGCGCGCCAGGTCGGCAGGCCGCGCAGCACCGTCATCGGATAGCCCGACAGTTCGATGTAGCACACCGCGCGCCCGGCGACGCCGGTGTTGACCACCGAGACCAGGTCGCCGTGGAAGTACCCGGTCGGCACCGCGGCGCGGATTTCAAGCTCCATGCGGCGCCACGCAACCGGGTCGCCGACGCCGATGAAGCACTTGAACTGGTCGGCGTTCGGCGTGAACTCGGCCGAGAAGCGCGCGTTTACCCACGGCATGGCGCTCCTGATCCATTCGGCGAAGATGCGCTGGCGTTCCTGCGGCGACAGGGCCGACAGCTGCTCCAGCAGCGGGTCGGGCGGCTCGGCCAGGTCGGCGCCCTGGCTCGACAGCTGCAGCTGCGCGCGGCGGAACAGCTTGAGCAGCAGGTCGGTGCGCAGGCGCTCGTCGCCCAGTTGCGGGAACAGGCGCGCGGAGCCGCCGAATTCGAGCAGCACTTCTTCGCTCCACTGGCTGACGTCACCCGTCAGGCGCACCGGCGCCGGCGCCACGTCGACCCCGAGCTTGATGGTGGTGGCGTGCTCCTCGCGCGCGTCGGCGCGCAGCTGGCGGATGCGGGCATCGACCGCCGCCAGCATCGCCTGGACCTGGCGCCGGCCATCCTGGAATTCGCCGGCGATGCCGCTCCACTGCGCCTGGCCCTGTTCGTCGGTCTTCTCGGGGTCGCCGAGCCAGGCCGACATCGAGCGCATCACCTCGATCGCCTGCTGCGATGCCACCGCCAGCAGGTGGAAGCGCAGGTAGTCGGCCAGGTCGCGCTTGAGGTGGCCCATCACTTCGCGCGCCTGCGGCTCCTTGCCGAACAGGCGGCCGGCGGCCTGGTCCAGGTTGGCGAGCGATTCTTCGACCTGGCGCGTGCGCAGCACGTCGCGCACCTCGCGGTAGCGGCGGCCGTTGCGTTCCGCATTGGCCAGGTCGCGCTGTTGCAACCGTCCCTTGACCTGCTCCAGCAGCGACAGCACGAATTCGAGACCGCCCTGGCGGCGGTCGTCGAGCAGCGCGTACAGGCGCTCGCGCACGCGGCCCTTCAGGCGGCCCAGCAGCTCGCCGGTGTGGCGGCGGATGCGGTCTTCGCTGGTCTCGGCAGTGGCGCCGGCTTCGCGGATGGCGTCGCGCTCGAGTTGCGGCAGCAGCTCGGCCACGCGCTCGCGCCACAACTTGATGTCGTACGAGGCCATGATGCGGTCCATCTCGAGCTGCACCCGGCTCTCGACCCGTTCCAGCAGCGAGCGGCCGTCGCGGTCCTGCAGCAGCGCGCCGGTGAGTGCGTATTCGTTGAACGGCGTGACGTCGGCCGCGCCCTTGCGCAGGTCGGGGAAGTCGTCGAAGGGGCGCTCGCCCATCTCCAGCTGGTCGCGCATGAAGGCGTCGCGTTCGGCGTCGCCGGCGCGGCGTGCGAGGCCGGCCCCGTTGCCGTCGCTGCCGGCCAGGCCGAAGAATTCCTTGACCATCAGCGCCGCCAGTTCGTAGGCGCGGATGTCCTGGTGCAGGCTTTGCTGGGTGTCGAGCACCGCCTGGCCGAAGGCGGAATAGACTTTCGAGTACGACAGCCGCATGTCGCCGAAGCGCGCCTCGGGCACACGCGGGTTGTAGGGTCCCAGCTTGTGCTGCTGCTGGTTGACCGCCACCGAGCGCTTGCGGTTGGCGAAATCGGCCGATGCGAAGTCTTCGAACAGGCTGTCGGCCACCATCTGGTAGGCGTCCTTCACATCCAGCGTGGCCTTGTTGGCCAGGTTGGCGGTGTCGACGAAATACACGTCGTCGAACGGCGCGCCCTTGCCGGCGATGCTGTCCGGGTCCATCCAGGATACGTTGGCGTTCATGTCGCGCATCGCCGTTTCCAGTTCCATCAGCGTGGCGTAGGCATTGGCTTCGGTGCGCTCCTTGTTGGCCTTGGCGAAGCCGGACGGCATCAACAGCACCAGGTCGACCTGGCTGTCGGACACTTCCTGCCGCGCGATCGCCTTGGCCAGCCAGCCCAGGTCGAGCGCGCTGCCGGCACCGGTGCCGCCGGCGGCCGACGCGATGACGACGATGCGGAATTTGGAGGTGTCGACCTGCAGGCCGAGGCGCTGGTAGTTCTCCTTGCGTTCGATGCCGGCGTTGCTGCTCAGGTAATTCAGCGCGCCCTTGATGCGCCCGCGCAGCTTCGGATATTTGTCGAACAGGTACAGGCGCGCCAGCGCGCGGATCTGGCCCGCGCCTTTCGACGGGTCGATGCCGAGCGAGCGCAGTTTCTTGGGACGCAGCGGCATCCAGCTTTCGATCAGCGGAAAGCGCGCCAGACTGTCGTCGGACTCGTGGTATTGCGGCAGGTCGAGCGGCTCGACCAGGCGTTCCTCGTCGGTGAGGCGCACCAGTTCGTACCAGGGATCGGTGCGCTGCGACTTGCCTTCGTCGATGATGGCGTTGTTGTCGAGGTCGAAGTGCAGGAAGCGCGCCACCGGGAAGTCGGCGATCGATTCCACGCGCGTGGGATGGCGCCGGTTCCACACCGCCGACAGGATGCGGCGGCGGATGCGCAGCATGACTTCCATGCCGGTGCCGCCGGCGCCGATGAACAGCGTCGGGCGCAGGTCGACCTTGAGTTCTGCCGGGCCGCGATCGGCCGGCGCGCCGCCGCGCGCGTTCAGCGACGAAGGGTTGGGAAATTCTGCCATGGTGCTGGTTCCCTCCTTAGCGACGGCCGACGAACAGCGACGCCGCCAGCGTGACCACGCCCACCAGCACCAGCGGCCCGGCGACGCCAAAGGTGAGGAAGCGACCGGCGTTGATGATGGCCAGCACCGCCGCCGCCGACAGGAAGCCGAGGCCGACGAACATCAGCCAGCCCGCGTTGCCGGCCGACGAAGGCGCCACCCGCTTCTTGACCAGGTAGTGCACATAGGCGCCGCGCACGAAGAAATACACGGTCAGCAGGATCAGGAACACGACGCCGCCGATCGCCAGGTCGCGGTTCGAGGTGTCGGCCACCGGCAAGGCGTTGGGGTTCACCGGCATCACTTCGAGCGGCCGGCCTGCCGTCTCCGGCGCGGTCTGCGGCAGCGAATCCTGCGGCGACGCCGATTCCTCGGGCAGCTTGAATCCCGGGTCGGCGGGCGATGGCGCGCTGGCGGGTGGCTGGGTTTCCTGCATGGTCGATCCTTTCATAGTGTTCTTCAGCGGCCCAGGCGCACTTGCGCGCCTTCGCGCACGTCCTGCAGATGGTGGCCGAACAGCGTGGTTTTCAGTTGCGCGACCTGGCGGCCGGCGCCGTCGTACACCGGTTGCACGGTGCCGGCGCGGCCGCGCAGCGACTGCGATTCTTCGTTCACCGTCACGTGCGCCAGGCGCGGACGCGCCCAGGCCCAGGCGCCGGCCGCCAGCAGCGTGAGCAGCGCCAGCGCGGCGCCGATTACGGCCGCCAACGGGCCCATGCCGTAATGGATGCGCACCTGCACCGGCAATACCGCGCTGGAGGCTTGCACCCTTGCCGGCGGGGTGAAGATGTCCGGTAGCGGGTCGCCCGGGAACAGCTCCGCCATGCGGCTACGGAAGGCCTGCGACAACGCCAGCTGCTGGTCGGCCAGGTGCAGCTCGATGCGGCCCGGCAGCACATAGGCCGAACCGGCGGATTGCAGCGCCGCCAGCGACCACTTGTCCGGGATCTGCGCCACCGGCAGCGCCATGTTCGACGCCAGCGGCGCGGGTTTGCCCGGCGCCAGGTCGCGCACGCGCGCGCTGTCGAGCGCGATCGGACGCGCTTCGCCGGCCAGGGTCGAGCGCGCCGTGATGGTCGCGCTGGCGATCGTGTACGGGTACATCGTGTTTTCCAGGTTCCACTCGATGCGCGCCTGCGGCGTGCGCGCATCGGGCGCGACGTCGGCGCGCAGCGTGCCGTCGGAATTGGACGCGAAGCTGACGCCGGGCGCATTCACCACGCGCCGCGGCACCAGGCGCACGGTGTCGCGGTCGAGCGGCTTGAGGCGCGCCGGCGGCTCGGTGATCACCTGTTTGACACGGCCGGACGCCAGCAGCGCGTCGAGCGCGGCGCCGCCTTCGCGCCCGATGCCGAAGGCGTACACCATCAGGCCGTTGGCTTTGTAATGGGCACCCTGTACCGGCATGCGCAGCGGGAAAGCCAGCGCGCGCTCGACCGCGCCGCCGCCGTGGATCAGCCCATAGAACTCGCGGTTGCGCGCCGCCGTGGCCTGGTCGTTGTTCGGGCTGTTGCGGTTGTTGGTCACCAGCCAGACGACGCCCGGCTTGCCGCCGAGCGCCTGCGTGATCGCCGCCTGCAGCGCTTCGCCCAGGTCGGTGTCGGCCAGCGCCTCGCTGCCGGGTTTGCGCGCGGTGTCCAGCTTGGCCAGCGCCTGCGTTACGCGCGCACGCACCGGTTCCTCGCCGGCCTTGACCGACAACAGCGCGCGTGGCGACGGCGCGCCCGGCTGCGATTGATTGAAGGCGGCCAGCACCAGCGCGTCGCCCGGCTGCACCACGCTGCCGGCCAGCGCCGCCACCAGCGGCTTGAATGGCGACTTGGGGTCGCCATAAAACGGCTCCATCCAGCCCGAATTCTGGACAAGGAAGACATGTGGCGTGGCCGCCGCGCACAGGCTCATCCCGGCCAACGCGCATGCCGTCAGGACGTTCAACAAGCGCTTCATCACGACAGCTCGTCCAGGCGCCAGCCGCGCATCTGGTTCCAGTCGGGGTGGTGCAGCCACAGGTGGCCGCCGGCCACGATCGGCACGCAATCGAGCGGCCGCGCCAGGCGCGCCACCTCGTCCAGGATCACGTTGCGCCGTCCGATCCATTCGATCGTGGTGCGGGCGATCGCGCGGTCTTCCAGCAGCTCTTCGGCGCGCGCGGTGTACTTGTGAAAGCGCAGCACCAGCCCGCTCGGCTGGCTGCGGTTGTTATTAAAACTGCGCAGCAGCGGCAGCACCAGCGTGTCGTCCTGGTTCAGGTCTTCGACGTGTTCGGCCGACCAGGGTTCGCCCAATACCGGATGGCCGCGCCGGAACAGGAAGTTGGCGAAGCCAAGACGCGCGCCGTCGATCGGCTCTTGCGACGGCTGCTCGCTTCCCAGTTCGAGATACGAATAACCCTGGCCGTCATGCCCGATCTGCCACAGGCGCCCGTCGCGGCTCTGGGTCGGTCCGCCGAACGCCAGGCGCGGCTGCCAGCCCGGCGGCCACGGCGTGAACTCCGGCGCCGCGCCGGGACGCCAGGCCAGCTGGCCCGCCTCGTGCAGCCAGAACAGGCGGCCGTCGTAGCCGAGCGGGCGGCTCCAGCCGCCGGCAGGAAGGTCAGGACAGGCAAAGCGCTCGACCTCGTTCAGGTCCAGGCGCTGGCTCCACAGGAACACTTCGCCGCTTGACCCTGCCAGGCAGGCCAGGTGACGCCGCATGACGCCGGGCGCGGCCACCGTCGGCGCATCCAGCACGGTCTCGGTGCGGTAGGTTTCGCTGACCGGGTCGATCCACAGGCGCTGCAGGCCGTCGATGCCGGGCACGATGCCGGCGTCGCCGCGCGCGCCGTCCTGGGCCGCGATCCAGGCGTGATCGGATGCGGTGAACACCAGACTGGCGCTGCCCGGCTGCGGCGCCAGCACGTGCCACAGCTGCGCCATCGGGTCCCAGTATTGCAGCACGCCGCGCGTGTGCGCCAGCGCCAGCAGGCGCTCGCCTGGAAAGCCGAAGCCGGCGGCGGCGAAGACCGAGCAGGCGTTGGGCGGCGCCGGCATCACGGCGTCGCAGCGGCCGACGTTGGGGGCGGCCGCGCGTTCTTCCAGGCTGTCGCCCAATGCGAGAGAGGTCACCGGCAAACCGTGCGGCACGTGGCGCGGCAGCGCTTCATCGGCGCCCGGTCCCCACCAGCCGCGTTGCAGGGCGCCCTTGCGGCCCGGCGTGGCGCCCAGGCGCAGCAGCGGCCGCCCGCAGCGCGGGCACCAGGCGAAACCTTCGGGGTAGATCGGCGCGCAGGCGCAGTCGAGGGGCAGCGAGGCGCCGAGCAGGTGGGCAACGTCCGGCAGGCGGCGGCGTGCGCGGCCCTGCCAGTCGACCGGCCCCAGGCCTTCGCTCGCCACCAGCGCGAACTCGCCGCTCCCCTCGTCCTCCTGCCAGATGCTGGCAGGCGTTTCCCATCGGTATGCCATTTCGCTCCGCCATGTGATTAATCGAAAGACGCTTCCGACGCATGCCGGAATGTCTTGCTGTTGCTCAAATAATAGCGCCGCCAACTGTCGTGCGGCGCGCCGTTCGCGGGGTAGCACAGGCTGACACCAAGCGCATCAAATAACGAGCTCATGGCCCGTCCGGGCCGGGAACTTTCAAGCGCCGACCGTATAATGGCCGCCTCATACATACCTTTGCTCCCCGCGAACATCCCGCCATGACCGCCGCCGTTACCGACACCCTCGACTCCAGCGCCGACCTGCCCGCGCACGCCATCGACCAGGCCACGCGCCACCTGCACGACGTGCTGGCGATCGCCCTCGAACACGGTCCCGGCCGGCGCGCGCTGGTGGTGTACGACACCCGCACCGGCCTGTCGCGCGCCCTGCTCGCAGCCTATCGGCGCAACCTGCCGGATGCGCAGTTCGTCGACTTCGACGCGGTGGAACCGGGCGCGGTGCTGGAGGCGTTTCGCGCCATGGCGGCGCACGAGCTGGTGGTGCTGCTGCAGTCGACCAACTTCCGCCTGGACGGCTTTCGCATCCGGGTCGAATTGTTCAAGCTCGGCCTGAAAGTGATCGAGCACGTGCACCTGTCGCGCATGCCGGGCATCCAGGGCGAGCACTACATCGACGCGCTGGCCTACGACCCGGCGTATTTCCGCGGCACCGGGCGCGCGCTCAAGGAACGCATCGACCGCGCGCCGCACGGCCGCGTGGTGGGCGGCGGCGAGACGCTCACCTTCGCTTCGCCCTTCGAATCGGCCAAATTGAACATCGGCGACTACAGCGAGATGCACAACGTCGGCGGCCAGTTCCCGATCGGCGAAGTATTCACCGAAGCGCAGGATCTGGAAGCGGTGCACGGCCGGGTGCAGGTGCACGTGTTCGGCGACACCAACTACCGCTCGAACCACCCGGAAGTGCCGGTGACCTTGATCATCGAACGCGGCCGCGTGGTGGCCTCCGAGAACGCCACGCCCGCATTCCAGCAGGTGCTGGACAACATCACGGCGGAAGAAGGCGAAGTCTGGGTGCGCGAGCTGGGCTTCGGCCTGAACCGCGCCTTCACGCGCGAACTGCGGGTGGACGACATCGGCACCTATGAGCGCATGTGCGGCATCCACCTGTCGCTCGGCGCCAAGCACGGCGTATATACCAAGCCGGGCTTCAAGCGCAAGGACGCGCGCTTTCACATCGACGTGTTCGCGGTGACCGACGCCGTGTTCCTGGGCGACGAGCAGGTCTACGCCGAGGGGCGCTGGCTGGCCTGAGCGCTCGGGCGTGAACCGCCATGAACCGCTATTACCCGCCCCGCAATTGACCCGAGCCAACCCTGCAGCGTGCTCCGGGCACCTGCTGATGCGTGCTAGGATACAAAAATTGCAATTAATCATGATCAGGGCATGGTGGACAATGTTTTGCAACACGTCAGCGAGATCCAGGCTATCGGCGCCGTGCCACGCGTGCTGGAGACGGTGGCGGCCCTGACCGGCGTGCGCTTTGCCTGTATCGCCCACGTCACCGCCACCAGCTGGACCGCCTGCGCGGTGCACGACACGATCGGCTTCGGTCTCAAGCCAGGCGACCAGCTCGACGTCCTGCGCACGGCATGCCAGGAAGTCCACGCCACCCACCAGCCGGTCGTCATCGACGATGTGCGCGACTGCGATCCGCACTACCGCCACTACGTCCCGATGCTGGACGGCTACCTCAGCTATTTCTCGATTCCGATCTTCCGCCGCAACGGCGTGTACTTCGGCACCCTGTGCGGCTTCGACCGCGCCCCCCGGCGCCTGTCCGAGCAGCCGATCGTGGCCACGCTGTCCCTGTTCTCCGAACTGATCTCGAACCAGCTCGACTCTGACCTGTCGCTGCGCGAGGCGCGCTCGGACCTGCTGTCCGAACGCGAGACGGCCGAACTGCGCGAGCAGTTCATCGCCGTGCTCGGGCACGACCTGCGCACGCCGCTCAACGCGATCCTGAACCGGGTCGAACTGCTGCGCCGCCGTCACGACGAGCCGAATACCGTGCACTCGCTGGACCGGATCCGCGCCAGCGCGCTGCGCATCGAAGGCCTGGTGGACAATGTGGTCGACTTCACGCGCGGGCGCATGGGCGATGGGCTGGCGCTCGAGATCCACAAGCATACCGAGGTCGATCAGATCCTGGAACACGTGGTGGACGAACTGCGCGCCGCCAACCCCGAACGCACCATCATCGCCGAGATCGCACCGCGCCTGACGCTGCGCTGCGACGCCCAGCGCCTGGCGCAGCTGCTGTCGAACCTGCTCAAGAATGCGCTGGTGCACGGCGACAAGCTGCATCCGGCGGTGGTCACGGCGCGCATCGACGCCACCGGGCGCTTCGTGCTGGAGGTGAGCAACGGCGGACCGGACCTGGCCCCGGCCGTGATCGCGCACCTGTTCAAGCCCTACTGGCGCGCCATCTCGCGCACCGGCGACGACGGCCTGGGACTGGGGCTGTACATCGTCGACCAGATCGTACGCGGGCATGGCGGCACCATCTACGTCTCGTCGCGCGACGGCACCACGACGTTCACCTTCGTCATGCAGGCCGCATGACGTATGCATGTCCGGCTGTATGGACAAGCTGGCCGAAAACGACATATTTCAGGTTTTTTACAAATCGGCCGAGCAGTTGATGAATATCAACGCTAGAATTCTTTTCTTATTTCAACAACAAATCCAGGGGAACCATGTTCCGTTTTCCAATTCGCGTGGCAACGCTATGCCTTGTCGCCACCACGTTCGCCGTCCCGGCGCTGGCTGCCGCACCGTTCGATGACAAGTTCCGCCAGCTCGACGAGCTGCTGCCGACCCCGAACACGATCCGCACCGCCTCCGGCGCCCCGGGCCACGCCTACTGGCAGCAGCGCGCCGACTACACGATCCGCGCCACGCTGGACGAATCACGCCGTGCACTGAGCGGCGCCGGCACCATCACCTACTACAACAATTCCCCGGATACGCTGAAATACCTCTGGCTGCAGCTGGACCAGAACATCTACCGCCAGGATTCGGATGCCCGCTCGACCGCGATCCTGCCGTCGCGCGACGCCTGGTCCGGCAAGACCGCGCAGACCGGACCGAAATTCGACGCCCTGCGCTCGCTGCTCGAGCAGCGCACCTTCCCCGGCGGCTTCGACATCCTGGCCGTCAAGGACAGCAGCGGCCGCGCCCTGCCGCACACCATCAACAAGACCATGATGCGGGTTGACCTGCCGCAGCCCCTGAAGCCGGGCGCGCGCGTGACCTTCAGCGTCGACTGGCGCTACAACATCAACGAGCAGAAGGTGCTGGGCGGCCGCTCGGGCTACGAGAAGTTCGACGACAAGAACGACCTGTTCGAGATCGCCCAGTGGTTCCCGCGCATGGCGGCCTACTATGACGTCTATGGCTGGCAGCACAAGCAGTTCCTGGGCTCGGGCGAATTCACGCTCGAATTCGGCGACTACGACGTGCGCATCACCACCCCGGCCGACCACATCGTGGCCTCGACCGGCGAGCTGCAGAACCCGGGCGAGGTGCTCACCGCGACTCAGCGCCAGCGCCTGGAGCAGGCACGCACCGCCAGGAAGCCGGTCATCATCGTGACCCAGGCCGAAGCCGAAGCCGCGGAAAAATCGCGCAGCACTGCCACCAAGACCTGGCACTTCAAGGCCAGGAACGTGCGCGACTTCGCGTTCGCCTCGAGCCGCAAGTTCATCTGGGATGCGCAGGGCGTCAAGAGCGGCAACCAGAACGTGATGGCGATGTCGTACTACCCGAAGGAAGGCAACCCGCTGTGGGAGAAATACTCGACCCAGGCGATCATCCACACCATCGAGCAGTACAACAAGTACTCGTTCGACTACCCGTACCCGACCTCGATCTCGGTCAACGGTCCGGTGGGCGGCATGGAATACCCGATGATCACGTTTAACGGTCCGCGTCCCGTCAAGGACAAGAAGACCGGCGAGATCACCTATTCGCAGCGCACCAAGTATGGCCTGATCGGCGTGATCATCCACGAAGTCGGCCACAACTACTTCCCGATGATCGTCAACTCGGACGAGCGTCAATGGACCTGGATGGACGAAGGCCTGAACAGCTTCCTGCAATACCTGGCGCAGCAAGCCTGGGAAGAGAACTGGCCGGACAGCCGCGGCGAGCCGCGCCGCATCACCGACTACATGAAGAGCCGTAACCAGGTGCCGATCATGACCAACTCGGAATCGGTCCTCCAGTTCGGCAACAACGCCTACGCGAAACCGGCCGCCGCCCTGAACGTGCTGCGCGAAACAGTCCTCGGGCGCGAGCTGTTCGACTTCGCCTTCAAGGAATATGCGAACCGCTGGAAATTCAAGCGTCCGACCCCGGCCGACTTCTTCCGCACCATGGAAGACGCCTCGGGCACGGACCTCGACTGGTTCTGGCGCGGCTGGTTCTACACCACCGACAACGTCGACGTCAGCGTGGACGGCATCACCGAGTACACGGTGTCGAGCCAGGATCCGGAAGTCGAAAAAGCATGGCAGCGTGCGCGCCGCCAGGCCGAGCCGGTGTCGATCATCGACCAGCGTAATAAAGGGATGGCGCGCCGCGTCGATGCGCATCCTGAGCTGAAGGACTTCTACAACGAGAACGACGAGTTCACCGTCACCAACAAGGACCGCAACGCCTACCAGGAAAAGATCGCCGGCCTGGAAGACTGGCAGAAGGACCTGCTCAAGGAAGGCAAGCACCTGTACCTGGTCGACTTCAGCAACATCGGCGGGCTGGTGACGCCGCTGGTGGTGGAGATCGAACTCAAGAGCGGCAAAAAAACCATCGAGCGCATTCCGGCCGAAGTGTGGCGCTACTCGCCGACCAGGATCACCAAGCTGTTCATCACCGATGAACCGATGGTCGGTCTGACCCAGGACCCGTACTGGGAAACCGCCGATACCGACGTCAGCAACAACAGCTGGCCGCGCAAGGCGACGCCGTCGCGTCTGGAGCTGTTCAAGACCGACACCGACCAGAATAACCTGATGCGCGACTTCAATACCAAGTTGAAGGCGCCGGAACAGGAATCGGGTCTGGCGCCGGCGGCTCCAGCCCAGGCGCCGGCCACCCCGCCGGCACAGTGATCGCTCACCATCCTTGATCCACGCGGGCGCAGCGATGCGCCCGCACACACACCGGCAGTGCGTCATCCGATGCGCTGGCCGGTGCTTTCATTTCCAGCCTGCCCCACATGATGCTCAAGCCCCTGCACGCCAGCCTCGCCGCCATTACCCTCGGCCTGGCCTTCACCGCCCACGCCGCCGGTCCGGCCTTCGACGACAAATTCCGCCAGCTCGACGAACTGCTGCCGACGCCGGGCGAGACCCGCACCGCGTCCGGCGCGCCGGGCCACGCCTACTGGCAGCAGCGCGCCGACTACAAGCTGCGCGTGACGCTGGACGAGAATGCGCGCTCGGTCAGCGGCTCGGGCACCGTCACGTATCACAACAATTCGCCGGACACGCTCTCCTACCTGTGGGTGCAGCTGGACCAGAACATGTTCCGCGGCGATTCGGACAACCGCAATATCTCGACGCTGCCTTCGCGAAGCGCGTGGCAGGCGCGCGGCAACGATGGCGTCAAGTTCGAGGCGCTGCGCTTCCAGCTTGAGTCGCGCACCTTCGCCGGTGGCATCGACATTCAAAGCGTGACCGGCAGCGATGGCCGTCCGCTGCCGCACGTGATCAACAAGACCATGATGCGGATCGACCTGCCGCAGCCATTGAAACCTGGCGCGCGCACCTCGTTCAACATCACCTGGAAATTCAACATCCCCGAGATGAACGTGCTCGGCCGCCGCATGGGCTTCGAGCGCTTCAAGGACGGCAACGACATCTACGAGATCGCGCAGTGGTTCCCGCGCATGGCGGCCTACTACGACATAGCCGGCTGGCAGAACGCGCAATACCTGGGCGACGGCGAATTCACGCTCGAATTCGGCGACTACGACGTGCAGATCACGGTGCCGTCGGACCACGTGGTGGCCGCCACCGGCGAGCTGCAGAACGCCGGCGACGTGCTCACCGCGGCCCAGCGCGACCGCCTGAAGCAGGCCCGGACCGCCGGCAAGCCGACCATGATCGTGACCCAGGCCGAGGCGATGGCCACCGAAAAAGGCCGCGCCAGCACGATGAAAACCTGGCGCTTCAACGCAAAGAACGTGCGCGACTTCGCGTTCGCCTCGAGCCGCAAGTTCATCTGGGACGCGCAAGGCATCAAGAGCGGCAAGCAGGACGTGATGGCCATGTCCTACTACCCGGCCGAAGCCAATCCGCTATGGGAAAAGTATTCGACCCCGGCCGTGGTCCACACCATCGAGCAGTACAACAAGTACTCGTTCGACTACCCGTATCCGGTGGCGATCTCGGTCAACGGCCCGGTGGGCGGCATGGAATACCCGATGATCTCGTTCAACGGCCGCCGTCCGACCAAGGACGCCAAAACCGGTGAGCTGACCTATTCGCGCGCCACCAAGTATGGTCTGATCAGCGTGATCATCCACGAGGTCGGCCACAATTACTTCCCGATGATCGTCAATTCGGACGAGCGCCAGTGGACCTGGATGGACGAAGGCCTGAACAGCTTCCTGCAGTTCCTGGCCGAAGACGCTTGGGAAGCCAACTACCCTGCGCGCCGCGGCGAAGCGCGCGACATCGTCGACTACATGCGCAGCACCAACCAGGCGCCGATCATGACCAATGCCGAATCGACCCTCCAGCGCGGCAACAACGCGTATGCCAAGCCGGCCACCGCCCTGAACATCCTGCGCGAGACCATCCTCGGGCGCGAGCTGTTCGACTTCGCGTTCAAGGAATACGGCGAGCGCTGGAAGTTCAAGCGTCCGACCCCGGCCGACTTCTTCCGCACCATGGAAGACGCGTCGGGCACGGACCTCGACTGGTTCTGGCGCGGCTGGTTCTACACCACCGACGCGGTCGACATCAGTGTCGATGGCATGACCGAATACACGGTCTCGAGCCAAGATCCGGAAGTGGAAAAAGCCTGGGCGCGCGCGCAGAAGGCCGCACAGCCGCTGTCGGTGACCGACCAGCGGAATAAAGGTATGGCGCGCCGCGTCGATGCCCATCCCGAGCTGAAGGACTTCTACAACGAGAACGACGAGTTCACGGTCACCAACAAGGACCGCAACAAGTATGCCGAAACGATGGCCGGCCTGGAGGATTGGCAGAAAGACCTGCTCAAGGAAGGCAAGCACCTGACGCTGGTCGACTTCTCGAACAAGGGTGGCCTGGTGATGCCGCTGATCGTCGAGCTGCAACTCAAGAGCGGCAAGAAGACGATTGAGCGCATCCCGGCCGAGGTGTGGCGCTATTCGCCCACGAAGATCACCAAGCTGTTCATCACCGACGAGCCGATCGTCGGCCTGACCCAGGACCCGTACTGGGAGACCGCCGACATCGACGTCAGCAACAACAGCTGGCCGAGGAAGCCGACGCCTTCGCGCCTGGAACTGTTCAAGACCAACACCGATCCAAGTAACCTGATGCGTGACGCGCGTACGCCGCTGAAGAACGCCCTTCCAAAGGCTGCCGAATGAGACTGCATGGTTTGAAAAGTGTGTTCGCGATCCTGTTGCTGTGCGTGAGCGCGGCAACGAGCGCGCACCGCTTCCACTTCGGCATGACCGACATCTCGTACAACGCGCGCACCAAGAGCACCGAGATCGTCCACAGCTACACCGCGCACGACATCGACGCCCTGCTGCTGACCCTGCACGGGCGCCAGTTCGACCTGGGCGACCCGGACGACCAGCAGGTGCTGCGCAAGTACATCGAGAGCCAGTTCTGGCTGGCCGGGAAGGATGGCGCGCGCCTGCCGGTCAAATGGGTCGGCATGACGGTCGACGCGCAGAGCGTGACCATCTACCAGGAGCTGGAAAAGTCGCCGCTGTCGCGCACCGTCACCGTGCGCCAGGGCGTGCTGATGGACCTGCTGCCCGAGCAGGTCAACACCGTCAACATCAACGACGGCGGCGTGGTGCACTCGCTGACCTTCATGCGCCGCAAGCTGGAACAGCCGGCGCGCTGAACATCGGCGCGGCGTGGCTTTGTGTTCAAGGCCGCGCCCGCTTCGTTTGACACCGGTCAAGAACCGGCCAGGGTCTGACCGGCGTCGATGAAAAATGCTACGCTAGCCGGATGACTACTTCGCAACCTCCCTCGCACCTTCCTTATACGGCGCCGTCGCAACTGACGGCCGCCCTGCGCGACAGCGGCTACGCCCTGTTGCGTCCTTCCGACGTCGCTGCTCTGGCCGGCTGCGGCATCGCCGAACTCGACACCCTGGCGCCGAGCTGGAACCGGCTCGAGCTGGACAACTACCTGAAGGACGGCGGCCGCTACCGGCGCCGGCGCCACTCCTGCTTCATCGACGACGGCGCTACCCTGAGCCAGACGCCGCACCGCGCCCACTGGCAGCCGGTCGAATACAACGCCCTGCACGGCGGCATGCACCGCCTGTTCGCGCCGGTCGAAGGCGACACCGTCGCCAATCCCTGCTGGGAGCGCCTGCTGCGCGCGTTGGGCGGCGTGTGTTCGGAAGTGCGCGGCCAGCGCAAGTGGTACGTCGAGGCGCACCAGTTCCGCATCGATACCGCCGACGGCATCGGCCGCCCGACCCCGGAAGGCGCGCACCGCGACGGCGTCGATTTCGTGGCCGTGATCCTGGTCAAGCGCGAGAGCATCAAGGGCGGCGAGACGCGCGTGTTCGACGCCGACGGTCCCAACGGCCAGCGCTTCACCATGCTCGAACCCTGGACCATGCTGCTGCTCGACGACGCCGCCGTGATCCACGAATCGACGCCGATCCAGCCGCTGGGCGAGCACGGCCACCGCGACACGCTGGTGCTGACCTGGCGCGCCGACGGCTTCCAGGGCGAGAACGCCTGATCCACGTCTGGCGGTATCGCAATGTAGGGTTGGCGGCTCTGCCGCCGACGCGGCGGCCGGCCCTCCGGTGATTGTTACGGATGCCGACCTCGCGCGGATGATTTTGCTGCTAACTATCACAGCGTCGGCGGCGGAGCCGCCAACCCTACGCAGCTGCGGTATTTCCACGATCCAGGCAAAAAAAACGCCCGCGAAACCTGGGGGTTTGCGGGCGGGAATCCAATTTTCGGAGAAAACTGGAGGAGACGGTTCCAATATAGCCCAACTTATTGTGCAGTGCAATACGGTAGAACTACGGTTGTTGTTTCAATAGAGGAAGCCCTCTAACAAGATCAGCTTTCGACACATTTTGCGGCACTGCGCCATGCTGCAATGACCCGCTTTCCACCTTTTCGGCCACGATCTTCACGATATTTCGTGTGTTTGAGTTAGATCAAAACGCTCTTTCCCACATTGTTGTGTGAGTTAGTCGCAACAGCCTCCCGCATCAATCGCGGCCGATTGCGGTCGAACCATCACGCGCCGCTCCACCGCGACTCCACCGCCAGCTGTAATTGTTTGTAATGACAGCGCGTGCACCGCCGTCCGGCAGGCGCCATTTGCTACACTTAGTTGCTTACCCAAAAGTGTTAGAGACCATGAGAACGATCCGACATCCCCGTGCCCTCGCCCTGGCGGCAGGCGCCGCTGCCCTGTGCGCGCTGGTCGCGCTGGCCACCTCGAACGGCGCCACTGCCAAGGACGAAAAGGCCGCCGCCCCGCGCCCGGCCCTGACCGTCACCACCGCGCGCGCCAGCGCGACCCGCCTGCCGATCCGCCTCGACGCCAACGGCAGCATCGCCGCCTGGCAGGAAGCGGTGATCGGCAGCGAGACCGGCGGCCTGCGCCTGACCGAGGTACGGGTCAACGTCGGCGACGTGGTCAAGAAAGGCCAGGTGCTGGCAGTGTTCTCGGACGAGACCGTGCGCGCCGAAGTCGACCAGGCGCGCGCCGCGGTGCAGGAAGCCCAGGCCAACGCCTCGGAGGCCTTCGCCAACGCCGAGCGCGCACGCAAGCTGGAAAGCTCGGGCGCGCTCAGCGCCCAGCAGGTGACCCAGTACATCACCGCCGAGCGCACCGCCAACGCGCGCGTGCAGTCGGCCAAGGCCACGCTGACCCAGCAACAGCTGCGTTTGAAATACACCCAGGTGGTGGCGCCCGACAGCGGCGTGATTTCGGCGCGCAGCGCCACCGTGGGCGCCGTGGTCGGCGTCGGCGCCGAGATGTTCCGCATGATCCGCCAGGGCCGCCTGGAATGGCGCGCCGAGATCACCGCGCCCGACCTGGCCCGCATCAAGGCCGGCAGCCGCGCCGTGGTGCGCGCCGCCAGCGGGGTCGAGGTGGCGGGCAAGGTGCGCACCGTGGCGCCGTCGGTCGATCCGCAGACCCGCATCGCGCTGGTCTACGTCGACCTGCCGCCGTCGCTGTCCAGCGACGCGCCGCTGAAGGCCGGCATGTTCGCCAGCGGCCGCTTCGAGCTGGGCGCGTCGAACGCCTTGACGCTGCCGCAGGCGGCGGTCGCCGTGCGCGACGGTTTCAGCTACGTGTTCCGCCTGGGCGCCGACAACCGCGTCAACCAGGTCAAGGTCAGCACCGGACGGCGCCTGGGTGACCGCATCGAGATCACCGGCGGCCTGAGCGCCGAGGTGCCGGTGGTGGTCAGCGGCGCCGGCTTCCTGAACGACGGCGACCTGGTGCGCAATGTGGCCGCGCCAGCGCCAGCGCCGGCGGCCGCGCGCACCACCGCGGCCAAGTAAGCTCAGTTAGGTAATCACCCGATGAATTTCTCCGCCCTTTCGATCCGCAACCCGATCCCGGCGATCATGCTGTTCGCCCTGCTCACCGTGGCCGGGCTGCTGGCGTTCAAGGCCAGCAAGGTGCAGGACTTCCCCGACATCGAACTGCCGATCGTCACCGTCACCGCCACGCTGGATGGCGCCGCACCGGCCCAGCTCGAGACCGAAGTCGCGCGCAAGCTCGAAGACTCGATCGCCACCCTGCAGGGGATCAAGAACATCTATACCCGCGTGCTCGACGGCGTGGCCACCGTTACCGTCGAATTCATCCTCGAGCGCGATCCCTCCGACGCCGTCAACGACGTGCGCGACGCGGTCTCGCGCGTGCGCGCCGACATGCCGCCCGAGATGCGCGACCCGAGCGTGACCAAGACCACCACCGCCGGCCGCGTGGTGTCCACCTTCACCGTCGCCGCGCGCGAGGGCTCGGGGCTGGACGACCAGGACCTGAGCTGGTTCGTCGACAACGACGTCGCCAAGCGCCTGCTGAGCGTGCCGGGCCTGGGCTCGGTCAAACGCGTCGGCGGCGTGGCGCGCGAAGTGCGGGTCGAACTGGACGATGCGCGCATGGCCGCGCTGCGCGTGTCGGCGCTGGACGTGTCGCGCCAGCTGCGCAACGTGCAGCGCGAAGCGCCGGGCGGACGCGGCGACGTCAGCGGCGCCGAGCAATCGGTGCGCACGCTGGCCACCGTGCGCACTGCGCAGGAACTGGCGGCAATGGACATTCCGCTGCCGGACGGGCGCCACGTGCGCCTCGACCAGGTGGCGCGCGTGCTCGATACGGTCACCGAACCGCGCGCCCTGGCCGAACAGGACGGCAAGAAGGTGGTCGCCTTCGAGATCTTCCGCACCCGCGGCGCCGGCGAGATCGACGTCGCCACCGGCGCGCGCGAAGCGGTGGCCCAGCTGCAGAAAGAAAACCCGAAGCTGGTGCTGCACGAAGTGATCGACAACTCGTTCTCGGTCGAAGAGAACTTCGACGCCTCGATGCACATGCTGTACGAAGGCGCGCTGCTGGCGGTGCTGGTGGTGTGGTGGTTCCTGCGCGACTGGCGCGCCACCCTGATCGCCGCCGCCGCGCTGCCGCTGTCGGCGATCCCCGCCTTTCTTGGCCAGTACCTGTTCGGCTACACGCTCAACATGGTCACGCTGCTTTCCCTGGCGCTGGTGGTGGGCGTGCTGGTGGACGACGCGATCGTCGAGATCGAGAATATCTCGCGCCACCTCCACATGGGCAAGACCCCGATGCAGGCGGCGCTGGAGGCGGCCGACGAGATCGGGATGGCGGTGATCGCCACCACCTTCGCGCTGGTCGCGGTGTTCTTGCCAACCGCCTTCATGGGTGGCATCCCCGGCAAGTTCTTCAAGCAGTTCGGCTGGACCGCGGTGCTGGCGATCCTGGCGTCGCTGCTAGTGGCGCGCCTGCTCACGCCGATGATGTGCGCCTACCTGATGAAGGCGCCCAAGAAGCCATTGGGCGGCGACGGCCACGCGCCGCAGGACGGCGCCCTGATGCGCTGGTACCTGCGCGTCATGCAGTGGTGCCTGCGCCATCGCGGCCTGACCATGCTGGGCGCGGCCCTGTTCTTCGCCGGCTCGCTGGCGCTGGTGCCGCTGCTGCCGACCGGCTTCGTGCCGCCCAACGACCGCTCGCAGACCCAGATCAACGTCGAGCTGGCGCCCGGCTCGACCCTGGCCGAAACGCGCGCGGTCGCCGAGCGGGTGCGCCTGGAAGCGATGAAGGTCACCGGCGTGAAGAGCGTATTCAGCTCGATCGGCGGCGGCTCCAGCGGCGACGCCTTTGCTCCCGGCGGCGCGGCCGAGGCGCGGCGCGCGGTGCTGACCCTCACCACCGTGCACCGCGACGAGCGCAAGGTCGGCCTGGACGACATCGAGCGCCGCATCCGCGAAGCGCTGGCGCCGATTCCGGGCGCGCGCTTCACGGTCGGCGCGCCCGACACCGGCACCAAGCTGCAGCTGGTGCTGCGCAGCGAAGACGCGGCGGCGCTGACCGCCACCGCGCGCGAGGCGGAGCGCCAGCTGCGCACCCTGGCCGGCGTCGGCAACGTCAGCTCCAGCGCCTCGCTGGTGCGCCCCGAGATCATCGTGCGTCCTGATTTCGCGCGTGCGGCGGATCTCGGCGTCACCGCCGCCTCGATCGGCGAGACGGTGCGCGTGGCCACCGCCGGCGACTACGATCAATCCCTGGCCAAAATGAACCTGGACGAGCGCCAGGTGCCGATCCGGGTCAAGCTGCCGGACGCGGTGCGCGCCGACCTGGACGCCATCGGGCGCCTGACGGTGCCCGGCGCGAACGGTCCGGTGCTGCTGTCGAACGTGGCCACCATCACGGTCGACAGCGGCCCGGCCCAGATCGACCGGCTCAATCGCAGCCGCAACGTCACGCTCGACGTCGAGCTGCAGGGCCGCTCGCTGGGCGAAGTCAACGCCGAGGCGCGCGCGCTGCCGGTGTTCGGGTCGCTGCCCTCCTCCGTGCAGATCGCGGAGCTGGGCGACGCCCAGGAGATGCAGGCGCTGTTCAACAGCTTCGGCGTGGCGATGACGATCGGCGTGCTGTGTATCTACGGCGTGCTGGTGCTGCTGTTCTCGGACTTCATGCAGCCGGTGACGATCCTGGCGGCGCTGCCGCTGTCGATCGGCGGGGCGTTCGTGGCGCTGCTGGTGACGGGCAATGCGCTGTCGATGCCGACCATGATCGGCCTGATCATGCTGATGGGGATCGTGACCAAGAACTCGATCCTGCTGGTGGACTACGCGATCCTGGCGCGCGAAGCGGGCATGGGCCGGTTCGAAGCGCTGGTCGACGCCTGCCACAAGCGTAGCCGCCCGATCGTGATGACCACCATCGCGATGGGCGCCGGCATGCTGCCGCTGGCGCTGGGCCTGTCGGGCGACCCGAGCTTCCGCTCGCCGATGGCGGTGGCGGTGATCGGCGGCCTGATCACCTCGACGCTATTGAGCCTGCTGGTGGTGCCGGCGGTGTACACCTACGTCGACGACTTCGAGGGCTGGATGAAGCGCCAGACGCGCCGCCTGCGGCGCAAGCAGGCGTCCGCGGCGCCGGCCAAGGTGGAACAGCACACTCCGGGCTGAGGCTGTGCGCCCGCTCCGCCGGGCGCACGAATGCCCTTACAATATCGGCCATGCGCATCCTCATCGTCGAAGACAATCCGGACATCCTGGCCAACCTGTACGGTTTCCTGGAGCCGAAAGGCTACACGCTCGACTCGGCCCGCAATGGCTATGCGGGCCTGGCCCTGCTGTCGGAAAACAGCTATGACGTCATCGTGCTCGACATCATGCTGCCCGGCCTGAACGGGCTGGAACTGTGCCAGAAACTGCGTTCGGAATTGCGCCTGGCGACGCCGGTGCTGATGCTGACCGCGCGCGACAGCCTGCCCGACAAGGTGGCCGGCTTCGACAGCGGCGCCGACGACTACCTGGTCAAGCCGTTCTCGATGATCGAACTCGACATGCGCCTGCGCGCGCTGCAGCGGCGCGCCGCCGGCAGCCACGCGCTGTCCAGCGCACTGCGTTTCGGCCCGCTGGCGTTCGACCCCGAGCTGCAGGAAGCGTCGCGCGACGGCGAGCGCATCACGCTGACCAAAACTGGCTACACCCTGCTGCGCTGCCTGCTGGGCGCGGCCCCGCGCATCGTCACCCGCGAGACGCTGGAACAGGCGGTATGGGGCGACGACCGGCCCGAAAGCGACGCCCTGCGCACCCATATCCACGCGCTGCGCCAGGCGCTCGACAAGCCGTTCGGGCAGCCGATGGTGCACACCGTGCCGGGCGTCGGCTACCGCCTGGTGCTGCCCGAGGCGTCCACGCCTGCCACCGGCGCCGGGCCCGATGCGCGCGGCTGATTCGCTCAGCCGGCGCATCATCGCCGTCTTCGTCCTGTTCGGCGTCGTGCTCTCGCTCCTGTGCGCGGGGCTGGCCGCGCTGGCGATCGAGGGCATCGAGGTGCACCTGGTCGACAACCGCCTGGCCGACGTGGCGCAGTGGGCGGTGCCGCGCCACGCCGCCGGCCTCGAAGTCGACCTGCCGGCCGGCCTGCGCTTCCACCAGGGCGACGCCATCCCGCCGGCGCTGCGCCACCTGCCGACTGGCGTGTCCAGCGTCGACGTCGACGGCACCGGGCTGCAGGTGCTGTCGGGCAGCGCTGAACGCGGACCGTATGTGGTGGTCGACTACGAAAGCGACTACGAAAAGGTCGAACTGGTGGTGTACTCGATGTTCGGCGCCCTGTTCCTCGGCTTCCTGCTGCTGGCCGCCAGCCTGGGCGGCTTCGTCGGGCGCCGCATCGTGGCGCCGATCCAGCAACTGGCCGACGCCGTGGGCCAGGGCAGCGCCAGCCTGCCGCTCACCGGGCGCAAGGACGAACTGGGCATCCTGGCGCGCGCGCTCGACGCCCATACCTCGGAACTGCGCGCTTTCCTCGACCGCGAACGCTTCTTCACGGGCGACGTCAGCCACGAGCTGCGCACCCCGCTCACGGTGATCATGGGCGCGGCCGAGGTCATGCTGCACGACCCCGCGATGGCGGCCAGCCGCGCCCCGGCCGAGCGCATCTACCGCGCCGCCCGGGAAGCGACCGAATGCGTCAACGTCCTGCTGCTGCTGGCGCGTGCGCCCGAACTGGCGCGCCTGGCCCCGGTCTCGGTGGGCGACATCGCGCGCCGCGAAACCGAACGCCTGCAGCCGATGGTGGCGGACAAGCCGGTCGTGCTGCGCTGCGCCGGCGACGCCGCGATCGAGGTCCGCGCGCCGGCCGAACTATGCATCTCGGCGATCGGCAACCTGGTACGCAACGCCTGCCAGTACACCGAGCGCGGCGCCGTCACGGTATGGCTGGAGCCGGGCAAGGTGGTGGTCGACGACACCGGCCCCGGCCTGCCGGCGGCGGTGCGCGCCACGCTCGACGCCGGCGAGCCAGGCGAGCCGGGCGAACGCGGCGCGCCGTCCAGCGGCTCGGCCGGCACCGGCCTGGGCTTGTCGCTGGTGCGCCGCATCTGCGAATACCTGGGCGCCACGCTCGAGTATGAGCAGCGCAGCGGCGGCGGCAGCCGCTTCACCATCACCTTTGCCACCCAGGACGCCGGGCCGGCGCGGCTCGGGCAATCCTAACGCGATCCTGACGCCGCCTTGACCGGCGCCTGACACGCCCCTGCCTATCCTGAGCGACAGGCGGCGGCTGGTCGCCGCCGTGTCCAATGGGGTCCCTGGGTGAACAAATTTTTCGCACGACGCATCGACGCGTCCATCGTGGTGGCGCTGGTGGCGCTGCTGCTGGCGGCAGCTGCCAACGCCCGCTTCTGGTCGGCCTTCATCGGCGCCGCCGGCGGCCTGTCGTATGCCAGCCTGCCGCTGCTGGCCGGCACCTTCCTGATCGTGGTCCTGTTCTTCAATGCCTGCCTGACCGCGGCCAGTTTCCGCTATGTGGCCAAGCCGGTCCTGATCGCCCTGCTGCTGGGCGCCGCGGTGGCCAGCCACTTCATCGCCGCGTATGGCATCGTGATCGACAAGGCGATGATCCAGAACGTGTTCGAGACCGATACCCGCGAGGCGTTCGAACTGCTCGACTGGCGGCTGGCGCTGCGCGTCGCCGTGCTCGGCGTGCTGCCGTCGCTGTGGGTGGCGCGCGCCCGCATCCGCTTCGCCCACGGCGTGCGCGGCCTGCTGCGGCAGGCCGGCATCGCCGGCGGCTCGCTGGCGCTGGCCGCGCTGCTGCTGATGTGCCTGTTCAAGAACCTGGCGCCGGCGCTGCACGAGCACCGCGAGCTGCGCTTCCTGCTGGTGCCGACCAATGTGATCCAGGCGGTGCACGGCTACCTGCATGGACGCTGGGCGCGGCCGGTGGTGGTGGCGCCGCTCGGCCGCGACGCGGTCAAGGGCGCGGCCTGGGCCGGCCAGACGCGCAAGACCCTGACCGTGATCGTGGTCGGCGAAACGGCGCGCGCCGCCAGCTTCTCGCTCAACGGCTACCCGCGCCAGACCAACCCGCGCCTTTCCCGGGTCGACGGCCTGGTGAACTTTTCGAATGTCAGCGCGTGCGGCACCGCCACCGCGGTGTCGGTGCCCTGCGTGTTTTCGAACCTGGGGCGCGACGGCTACAGCCATTCCAGGGCGGCGGGCCAGGAAGGCCTGCTCGACGTGCTGGCGCATGCCGGCCTGAAGGTGCTCTGGCGCGACAACAATTCGGGCTGCAAGGGCGTGTGCGACCGGGTGGCCTACCAGGACCTGTCGCGCCCGACGCCGAACGACAGCCGCTGCCGCGGTGACGAGTGCTACGACGAGCGCCTGCTCGACGGCCTGCCCGAACTGGTGCGCGCCGGCGCCGGGGACACGGTGCTGGTGCTGCACCAGAAAGGCAGCCATGGCCCGGCCTACGCCAGCCGTTATCCGCAAGGCTTCGGCCGCTTCGGGCCGGTGTGCGACGGCGGCCGGTTCGAGAAGTGCTCGCGCGCGTCGATCCAGGCCGCCTACGACAACACCATCCTGTACACCGACCATGTGCTCGGCAGCGCCATCGAGCGCCTGCGAACGCTCGCGCGCGAACAGGATGTCGACACGGCGCTGCTGTATTTTTCCGACCATGGCGAGTCGCTGGGCGAAAACAACGTCTACCTGCACGGTGCGCCCTACATGCTGGCGCCAAGCGAACAGACGCGGGTGCCGATGATGCTGTGGATGTCGGACGGCTTCAGCGCGCGCTTCGGCATCGATCGCACCTGCCTGAACGCACGCCGTGGCCAGGCGCTGTCGCACGACAACGTGTTCCATTCGGTGCTGGGGATGCTCGACATCCGCACGGCGGTGCTCAATCCGCGCCTGGATCTGTTCCATGCCTGCATCCGCACGCCGGCGCATGCGTGAGGTCGACCACCCCGCCCGCCCACGGCTGCTCGATGGCCGCAGCGGCGCTTTCCTCGCAACGCTGCTGGCGCTGACGGCAGCGGCGATTGCCTGGATCGGCCAGTACAGCGACATCGACCTGCGCCTGGCCGACTGGCTGTACGACGCCGGCGCGCGCACCTTTCCATGGCGCGACGCCCCGCTGGCCGCCACCTTCAACCATGTCGTCCTCAAGGCGCTGGCGACGCTGGCGGCGCTGGCCTTCATCGGCGCCGCCGTACTCGACCTGGCCCGGCCGCGCGCCCGGCGCGATGCGCTGGCGCGCCTGCGGCTGCGCGTGGTCGCCACATGCGCGCTGCTGGTGCCGCTGACGGTCAGCCTGCTCAAGCGCGCCAGCGTGTCGCATTGTCCGTGGGATCTGGCGCGCTACGGCGGCAAGGAGCCTTATCTGCGCCTGTTCGACGCGCTGCCGGCCGGTATCGAAGCCGGCCACTGCCTGCCGGCCGGCCACGCATCGGCTTCGCTGTGGCTGGTGGCGCTGGCGGTGTACTGGCTGCCGGCGCGTCCGCCGCGCCGGCGTGGCGCGCTCCTGGTCGCACTGACGGCGCTGGCGTTCGGCGGCGCCAGCGGCTGGCTGCAGCAGATGCGCGGCGCCCACTTCCTGACCCACACGCTGTGGTCGATGTGGATCGCCTGTACGATCGTGCTGGGGGTGATCTTCGTGCTGCAATGGCAGGCGGCGCGGCGCCGCAGTGACGCCGGATGCCTGGCGCCGGCCGCCTGGCACGTGACACTGCTTATGGCACCCGGTAGCGCTGCTCGCGGTACAGCAGCGACGGCAGCATCACATGCGCCATCGCCTGGTCGACCCGGGCCTGCCCGGCGGGAGCGGTGAATGCGGAAAATTCGCCGCGCACGGCGTCGTAGCTGCCCGCCAGCGGTGCGTGGCCCGGCTGCAGCACGGTCGCGCCCGCTTCGTCCAGATAGGCGAACACGTCGTTGTACTGGATCAGGGCGCGCCCCGGCGACGTGCCATCCTTGACGAAGTCGCGCCCGATCATCGGATGCGTACTGGATACGCCCAGCAGCGACAGCAGCGTCGGCGCCAGGTCGATCTGGCTGGCGATTTGCTGGATGCGGCGCGGCGCGATGTCGGCGCCCAGGATCAGCGCGGGAATATGGAATTTCTTGATCGGCACCAGGCTGTTGCCGTAGACCCGGTTGTCATGGTCGGCCACGATCAGGAACACGGTGTCCTTCCAGTAGGCCTGTTTCCTGGCGGCGCGCATGAAATCGCCCAGCGTGTGGTCGGCATACTTGACCGCGTTGTTGACGGTCTGCTTCTCTTTGTCGTGCAGCGTGATCTTCCCGTCCGGGAACTCGAACGGCGCGTGGTTCGACGAGGTGAAGATGAGGCTGAAGAACGGCTTGCCGCTCTCCACCCGCTGCGCCTGCAGCTGGCCCAGGCGTTCGAGCGACTTGGCGAACAGGTCTTCATCCGACGCGCCCCAGCTGCCGACGAAGGATGGCTTCATGTCGCCGATATCGACGATCTTCTGGAAGCCGTTGCCCGTGAAAAAACTGCGCATATTGTCGAAGTGGGCCTCGCCGCCATACACGAATTCGGTGTGGTAACCCTGGCGTCCCAGGCCGTCGGCCAGCGTGTAGAAATTGCGCTGCGCCAGCGACAATTTGACCGTGCTGCGCGCCGGCGTCGGCGCATAGCCGGCCACCACCGCCTCGATGCCGCGCACCGAGCGGGTGCCGGTGGCATACAGCTGCTCGAACCACCAGCCCTGGTCCTTGAGGCGCTCCAGCTCCGGCGTCACCGCCAGGCCGCCAAGCGACTTCACGAAAGTCGCGCCCAGGCTTTCCTGCAGCACGATCACCAGGTTCAGCGGCTTGTCGCGCTGGATCGCAGCTGGCTGATGATGCAGCGTCGGCAGCCCGGGATCGGAAAATGCGGCATCGCGCAGCCAGGGCGCGGCCTTGACTTCCTCGAAGACGCGCGCGCGCGGAAATTCGCCATAGATCTCGGACGACCTGGCTTCGTGCTCCATTGCGCGCAGCGCCTCGAGCACCGACCACGGCGAATTGATGATGAGCGAATTGACCATCGCGTCGCCGCTGAGCGCGAACAGCGCCGGATTGGCGGGGCGGTGGCCGGTGGTCGAGCGGATCTGCATCACCACCAGCAGGCACAGGCACGGCCAGACCAGCAACAGCCGGCGCGCCGGCCATGGCTGCATGGCGGCGGCAGTGCGCCGCATCAGCCGCACCAGGGCAACGCCAAGGATCGCGGTCAGCGCGCAACCGAGCAGCAACGCGGTGCGAAAGCCGTTCCATAAGGTCGAGAATACTTCTTGCGGATAGTTCAGGTATTCGATGAACAGGCGGTTCGGACGCACGTCGTACTGCATCAGGAACTGCGGCGTGGACAGCTCCATGAACACGATGAAGACCAGCGCGGCGCCGGCCCAGACGGCGGTCCCGCTGCGCCACAGCGCGAAACTGCGGCGCTGCGCCAGAAGCGGGGCCAGCAGCAGTGGCGGCGCCAGCAGGTAGCCCAGCAGGATCAGGTCGGCGCGCACGCCCTGGACCAGGATCCCGGACAGGATGCCGGCGGCCTGCACCCGCTGCCATTGCCAGGCGACCAGTGCCAGGCGCGACAGCGACAGGATGAGGAGACCGGCCAGCAGCAGCGCCAGCAGGCTGGCGAAGGGGCCGGCCAGTACGGCCAGGCGCCATGGACGGGGGGCGGCTGCCAGGGACTGGCGCGTGCTGACGGCCACGCCTTGCGAAAGAGGAAGCTTCTCGGTATTCATGGATTCGTGATCTTGCGCAGCCACGGCACATTGGCCCGGCGTTGGA
Organism: Massilia sp. YIM B02443; assembly: GCF_030411955.1. GTDB lineage: Bacteria > Pseudomonadota > Gammaproteobacteria > Burkholderiales > Burkholderiaceae_D > Telluria. The sequence continues at coordinate 162,017 of NZ_JASNRA010000001.1, read as the reverse complement.
AAGGGTGCGCATGGATCGACGATCCAGGCGCGGCTCATGCAGCAGGCATGCTAGGACGCCTGTCGTCACTGCCGCGTTAGGGGGACGTTAAGGAAACGTTAAATCGGGGGAGATGGCGCCGATGGCGCCGCGAAAAAAACCGGCGCACGAAGGCGCCGGCTGTTGGCGTTAGCGCTTACTTGATCTCGGTAACGAATTTGCTGCGTTCGCGCCGCACTTTCTTCAGGTTCACCAGCCAGTCGCCCTCGTCCGCACGGTAGCCGAGCGGCAGCAGGATCACGCTGCGCAGGTTCTTCGACTTGAGGTCGAGGATGGCGTCCACCGCTTCCGGGTCGAATCCTTCCATCGGGGTGGCGTCGACTTCCTCGAACGCCGCCGCGACCAGGGCGATGCCGAGGCCGATATATGCCTGGCGCGCCGCCGCCTGGTAATTGGCTTCGGTGCCGCGCGCGCCGACGATGCCCAGCAGCTGCTGGCGGTAGGCTTCCCAGCCTTCGTTCCTGAAGCCGCGCACTTCGTTGGTCAGGTCGAACATCATGTTCACGCGCTCGGGCGTGATGTCGTCCCAGGCCGCGAACACCAGCAGGTGCGAGCAATCGGTCACCTGGCCCTGGTTCCACGACACTTAGCGGATTTTGGCGCGGATCTCGTCATTGGTCACCACGAACAGCTCGAACGGCTGCAGGCCGCTCGAGGTCGGCGCCAGGCGGATCGCCTCGATGATGCGTTCGATCTTTTCGGCCGGCACGCTGCGGGTCGGGTCGAATTTCTTGGTGGCGTAGCGCCATTCCAGCTTTTGATTCAGTACTGACATGTCATTCCTTTCAGGGCGCCCGCGGGGGCGAATCGGTTGCGGTCTCATGGCCGCATCGCGCTCATGATAAGCGGATCGACGCGGCTCTGCTGGCGACGCCCCCGTTTTCGGCAAGCGCCCAAATAACAAAAGCCCGGTCGGCAATTGCCGACCGGGCTTTGCATGGAAGGCGCCACGAAGGCGCGCTTCACGGCGACTGTGAAATCAGTCGCGGTAGTTGCGGTACGAACGGTATTCGTCGCGGTCGCTCGAACCACCCAGCAGCTTGGCCAGGATGAAGCCGACGCCGACGGCGGCCAGCAGGGCGCTGCCCGGGTTGTTGCGCACGTAGTCCTTGCCTTGGGCCGACAGGTCCGAGCATTTCTCGGACAGCTGGCCGGTGCGGTCGCCAAACGATTGCTGGGCGTTGCTCAGCATGCCGGTGACGCGGTCGACGCCGGCGTGTGCCGAGCTGACCAGGCGGTCGACCATCGGCTGGGCGGCCTGCGCTGCCTTGTCGATGCTGTCATGCACTTTTTCCGGGGTGATCGACGACACGGCGGCCTTGACGTCGTTCAGCTTGTTGGTGGCTTGTTCCTTGACGTCGGCCAGCTTGCTGGCGGCCTGATCCTTGGCTTCGCCCAGCTTGCTGGCTGCCTGGTCGGCGGACGATGCCGACGACGACTGGCCGCCGGTCGAGCCGGTACCCGAGGTCGACGAGGTCGAGCCGGTCGACGACGAACCCGAGGTCGAGCCGATCGACGACGAACCCGAGGTCGAACCGGTCGAGCCGGCGCTGGCGCTGCTGCCGCTGGTGCCCAGGCCGCTGTTGCCCGAGGTGCTCGAACCCAGCGAGCCGCTGCTGCCGGCCGCGCTGCTTGGCGACGACGAGCCCAGGTTGCCGCTCGACGAAGCGGATTGCTGGGTGCCCGACGATGCGGTGGAGCCCTTGTTCAGGCTCGAATCCTTGCCGATGCTCGAACCTGCGTTGTTCATGTCGCTGCCTTTACCTTCGGTAGACTTCTGATTGTCCATGATGTATCCCTCATAAAAATTTTGACCAACGCGGAGTAGACCGAAAATCGACTATCCACACATTCTTGCTTCATTCAGTCCGATACAAACGCGGTAACGAAAGCGACCTGCGGTGCGTCAATGGCATTGGCGTTATGCTTCAGGTCAGTTTCTTGTAATCCTGACCTCGCGTTAGCGCAAAAGTTCCAGAGATCGTCCAGGCCGGCATTCCGTCCTCGGTCGGCCACCCGTGGGGGCCGTCACGAGCGCAGTATCGGACCACCTGCGTCGTGATACAAAAAGTACAATGCGCAGGCGCATGCCCACAGTGCGCTGACTAACAGAGCCGTTCCATCGGTGTCGAAATCGGCCAAAACCACGGCGCCGACGCCGCGCGGCGGTTACCATATGCAAGAGTAGAGACCACCGGAAACACAAGTATGTCGGCAGAGAAAGACCCCACGCCACCTTCCCCACCAGCACCTTCCACTACCGCAACGCGCCTGCCGCCAATCCGCCCCTGGCGCCAGCAAACGCCGGACGGCGGCTCCGTCAAGCAGACGCGGGAGGAAAAAGATGCGCAGGTGCGCGGCGTGGCCTCGATCGCGGCGATGCGCGACGCCATCCGCGCCGCCGCGCGCACCCTGCCCGCGTTCACCGAGGCGCCGCGCATCGCGCGCCCCGGCGGCGCGGCCTTCCGCGCTCGCGCCGCGGCCGGCCTGCCGTTCATCGTCACCGGCCTGGTCGGGCGCTGGCCTTTGTCCGCGCTCACCCCGCAGGTGCTGGGCGAACGCTTCGGCGACGCCGTGGTCCGCGCGCGCGTGGGCGACTACGTCGGCACCGCCTTCGCCCCCGACCGCGCGATGCAGGACATGGCGATGCGCGACTACCTGGCGCTGCAGACCGGCGACGACAGCCTGCCGCCCTACGTCGGCAACCTGGAGCTGCGCGAACTCAACGGGCTGTGCCACTGGCCGTCGTGGTTCGACAAGATGGGCCCGCCACGCTTCTGGATCGGCCCGGCGCGCACGGTGACGCCGCTGCACTGCGACTACGACGACAACATCTTCGCCCAGGTCTGGGGCGAGAAGCGCATCTTCCTGGCACCGCCGCACCACGATGAATTCTTGTACGTGCGCGAAGCCAACCCGATGCTGTTCGGCTCGCCGTTCGATCCGGAAGCGCCCGACTATGACCGCTTTCCGCTGGCGCGCCAGGCGGCGCCGGTCGAGGTCATCATGGCGCCGGGCGAGCTGCTGTACGTGCCGGCCGGCTGGTATCACCAGGTGCGTGCGCTGAGCTTTTCGCTGTCGGTCAACCGCTGGGCGCGCGCGCTCCCGCTGGCGCTGGCCGCGCCGGCGGCAGGCGGCGCATCCTTGTCGTCCGCCTGCCCCTGAGGCAGGAAGCGGGTCGATGGCCGTCGATCGGCATTGTGCTGCACGATACGGTCAGGCCGGCCATGCGCATCGAGCCACACCTGGCCCAGGCCGGAACCGTTCCACAGGCGCTCGCCGCTGCGACGCTGGTCCGGCAGGCGCGGCTTGAGCGCCAGCGCGCGCCGCTTGGTGAACCAGTTCAGCGGCGAGCGCGGCGAATACAGCCAGCGGTTCAGGCGGTCGAGCCAGTCCAGCAGCCGCGCCGGGAATTCGTTCTTGATGCCGCTGCTGGTGATCTGCCAGATGTGCGGCACGCGGTCGCTGTAGCGCACCTCGACGTCGTAGACGAAGGAATAATGCACGTCGCCCGACAGCACCACGTAGTTGCCGGGCGTGCGCGAGTGGCGGAAGATGTTCAGCATGGCGCTGGCCGCGCCGCGGTGCGCCATCCAGTTCTCGGCGTCCACTGTCAGCGCCAGCCCGACATAGGTGGCGATGCGCTGCACCACCTCGATCAGCTTGACCCCGAACATCGGCGCCGCCGACACGATCACCGCCGCCTTCTTGCCCATCAAATTCACCTGCAGTTCGCTCAGCGACTCCCAGTCCATCAGTCCGGACGGATGCCCGGGCACGCGCCGGTTGCGCCAGCGCCGCGTGCGGGTATCGAGCACGATCACCGCCGGCTCGGTCTCCAGCGTGTAGTCCCAGCAGTTAAAGGCCAGCAGGCGGTCGATCAGCGCGTCTTGCCGCACCGGGTCGAGCCGGTCCTTGTGGTCCGGCTTCGCGAACAGCGCGTCCATCTCATCGAGCACCTCGGCGAAGGCTTCGGGCCGGTTGCCCCAGCCCTGGCACAGCAGGTAGGCAGTCAAGGCATTGCCGACAATGCGGCGCGAGAACGGGTGGCCGTAGGCGGTGGCTTCCCACTTGGCCGACAGGTTCCAGTCGTCGGTGACGTCGTGGTCGTCGAAGATCATCAGGGTCTGCACGTGCGCCAGCAGGCGCGCCGCCTGCGGCAGTTCGGCGCGGAAGTCCGCGATGATCGCGCTTTCGCGCTGCCAGCGCTCGGCAGAATCTTCGTCCCTTGCGCAGGCCGGCGCCGGCATGCCGGCCACCGCCCGCCATGCCAGCGGCGAATGGGTCAGCAGGTACATCCCCATGATCTCGGCCAGCGTCACCAGGTGGTTGTCGGCGTTGGCGGTGGTGAAGACCGGCTTTTCGGTGCCGCCGAAGAAGCGGTCGCGCAGGTTGTCGTTCGATTTGAAGCCCGGCAGCAGGTCCGCGCGCCGGTAATAGCATTTCGCATGGGCGTACAGCGCTTCGCTGTCTTCCACCGTCGCGCCCTCCAGGCACTCGCCGTACAGGCCGAGGCGCCGGATCAGCGCGTGGATCGCCGCCAGCATCGGACCGGCCACGTCGTCGCAGTAGATCTGGTCGCCGCACAGCATCAGCAGCGCAGGGCGGGCGTCGGCCTGCCCGATACGTTCGGCCAGCAGGGCGTCGCCGCGCGCCAGGCCGTCGCGCGACGGATGGTGCGGCTTGCGGCAGGAGCCGTACAGGATGTCGTCCATACGGCTGCGCAGCACCAGGTTCGGACGCATCTGGCCGTGGTGCAGCAGGTGCGGCGCCCAGTGCGCGATGCCGCGCTCTTCGTCGATCAGCAGGTCGTAGTCGATCAGCGTGTCCTGCGGCAGCGTGTCAAGCAGCGTGACGTCGATCAGGTGGATCCAGGCTGCACGGCCGACGCGCACCAGACGGCAGCTTTTCTGATCGAGCACGATGCGCTGTTCGGCGCCATCGCGCGGCGCCAGCACCAGGGTCAGGTCGAGCGGCACGCTGCCGGCCAGCCATAGCACCAGCCGCCCGGGTTCGATACGGCGCAGGATGGGACCGGCCAGGACGGGCGGCAGGTCGGCGAAGGGAGGCGTCTTGCTCAAGCGATGGTCGATACGAAAGGTAGTCGGACCAGTGTAGCAGAGGACGCTGCCTCGGCTGCGCGCAAGCGCTCCACCGCGCCGCGCCGGCGCGGGAACCGACGGCACCTGCAGATTTCGCTTGCGTCATGACACGAGTTCGATAGAATAGTAATGAGAATCATTATCATCTAATGGGAGGGCGTGCCTCCCGGCTTGCAGACGCATTGCATCGAGAGGAACGACATGTGCGACAAACACGCTTCGACCCAGCCCTGCCCCGCTGACACCCGGCAAAGCTCGCGCCGCAGGCGCGTGTGGGAGCTTTCTCATGCCTGCCATTGCCCGCTGATCGGGGTCGGCCTGCCACTCAATGGCTTGCGCAAGCTGGTCGAGAAGGTGACCGGCGGGCGGGTGCTGCACGACGATTACGATATCCACGTCGGCACCGTCAGCGAATGCGCCTTGCGCACGCCGGTGGCCGAGGCGGTCCAGAAGGAGCTGGAGCGGCGCTATGTGCAGCACATCCAGCGCTTCCGCGCGGCCAGGACGGCCGAGCAGGTCGAGGCGCTGTGGACGGCGGCGGTGACGGCGGGCGATGTTGCCGGCGCATTCTGGGCCGGCCTGACCCATCCGCGCTGCACCGTTTCGCTCGAAGAAAAAATGTGCCGCGACATCCACATGGTGCAGCACCAGGCCGGCGCCTGCGCGCGCGCCGACATCAACAAGTTCAATGCGGTGGTGCGCGATAACGCGCGGCTGGAACGCGAAACCACGCGCCTGCAGGAGCGCTGCAACGCGCTGACGCAGGAAAAGCAGCTCGAGTCCGAGCGCCAGGATGCCCTCTTGATGAGTGCGCGCACCGCCTTGATTGCCAAGGATGCCGAGGTCGCCCAGCTGCGCGCGGAACTCGCGCGCCTGCAGGCCGCGGTGCCGGAACTGGACACCCGCGAGCGCCTGGCCGAGCGGGTGGCGCAGATGGAATTGCGCGAACAGTCGCTGCGCGCACAGCTGGCCGAACTGAAGACGGCGCGCCCGGCCCCGGCGCCGGCACCGGCCGCCGCAGCGGTCATCGAGATCGTCCCGGAGCCTGTGTCCCCGGCCCCGGTGCGCCTGGAAAACCGCGCCGTCCTCTGTGTCGGCGGACGCAGCAGCAGCATCCCGGTGTACCGCACCATGATCGAGCGCGTCGGCGCCCAGTTCGCCCACCACGACGGCGGCCTGGAAGACAGCAGCAGCCAGCTCGACGCAAGCCTGGCGGCGGCCGACCTGGTCATCTGCCAGACCGGCTGCATCAGCCACAGCGCCTACTGGCGCGTGAAAGACCATTGCAAGCGCCACGGCAAGCGCTGCGTGTTCGTCGACAACCCGAGCATGTCGAGCCTGGTGCGCGGCCTGCAGGAAGCGGCGACCGAGGATCACCTCTCGGAATAATCCTCTGCGCCTCGCACAGCGGCGGCGCGATCCCCCTCACCGGCAGCCGCGTCTCCATTCCACTGCCGGCTCCCGGCACCTGTTCACGGCAGTCCGACCTCCCATCCGCATCGCCTGCCGCTCTGACTCCGGCCTGCCCCTGGGCGCCGCGCCAAGCGTCCGCGCGTCAATATCCAAGCATTAATGTTGCCAAAAAATCGTGAACAAAATGGCATTCATTCGGCGTGGCAAATACAACATTCACAAAAAATCACCGCGCACGATTGGAATTTTATTTGCCATGATGCAACTTGATACCTATAGTTGTCGGTTTTCTCCATGTAACATTCACGGCAGCGGTACTACTCATGAAACTCAATCGCATTGGCATGATCCTGATTGCATGCGCATTGGCCGCGATCACGCTGGTCGTCACGCTGCTGGTGGTACGCCAGCATGACCGCCAGGCCGCGCAGATCCGCATCAAGGGCGTCGGCCTGGTCAAGTCACTCAGCACCGTCCCGATGCCGGTGGTGACCGCCAACGGCGGCAACGGCGGCATCCTGGGCGCCCTGCTGGCCTACCACGACAACGGCGACTTCGCCTACGCGGCGATCGGGAGCGCCGATGGCCGCATCCTGGCCGAAGTGGCCGGCCGCGGCAGCATGACGCCTGCCGTCGCCCTGCCCGCCAGCGCCGCCGCCGGTTTCGGCGAGCGCGACCTGGCGCAGGGCGGCGCCCCGGCGCTGCGCGAATTCTATGGCCCGCTGGCCGACCGCAGCAGCGGTCAGCTGTTCGTGCGGGTCGGCTTCTACCAGCCGCGCTATGCGCTGCCGGCGCAGGACGTGTCGTTCCTGGCGCTGCTGGCGCTGGCGATGTTCCTGGTGGTGCCGGTGGTGTACCTGATGCTCAAGCGCGAGATGATGCCGCTGGCGGCGCTGTCGGACCAGCTGCGCAGCCTGGCGCGCCCGGACAAGGCCGACGGCGCCAATGACGCCGACATGCGCGACCTGATCGCCGGCATGCGCGGCTACCTCGACCAGGCCGGGGCGCGCATCGCCCAGCTCGAACAGGGCGCGCTCAACGCCACCGCCGACAACCGCCTGCTGCAATACGGCAGCAAGAAACTGCATGCCGCGCTGCAGTCGCTGCCCGACGGCCTCCTGATGCTCGACCCGGGCGGCGAAGTCAGCTTCGCCTCGGGCAAGATCGAGCCGCTGCTCGGCATCCCGCGCGAACGCCTGCTCGGCCAGCCGCTGGAGAGCTGGTGCTGCGACCCGGCCCTGCGCACCCTGCTGGGACGCTACAGCGGCGGCCTGCGCGACCATGCGCGCGCCGGCGGCGCCGCCTCGGGCAGCGTCGATTTCGCACCTGTCAACGTCGAAGGCCGGCAATTGAGCGCTACCGCCCAGCCGCTCAGCGGCGGCCATGGCACGATGTCGTTCGGCACCCTGGTGGTGCTGCGCGACGTCACCCGCGAATGCCTGGCGCGCCAGGCCGGCAACGACTTCGTGGCGCACGTCTCGCACGAACTCAAGTCGCCCTTGAACGTGATCGGCATGTACGCCGAGATGCTGGCCGACAGCGACGACGAGAGCCTGCGCGTGGAGTCGCTCAACGTGATCCAGGACGAGATCGAGCGCATGAACGCGCTGGTGGGCAACCTGCTCAACGTCAGCAAGCTCGAAACCGGCAGCATGAGCCCCGAGCGCAACCGCGTGCGGCTGGACGACATGCTGCGCGACGCCTACGACCAGGCGCTGCCGCGCGCCGAAGGCAAGGGCCTGCGCGTGCTGCTCGACCTGCCGCGCGAGCTCGATGCGGTGGCCATCGACAAGGACCTGTTCCGCATCGCGCTCAACAACCTGCTCACCAACGCCATCAAATACAACCGCCAGGGCGGCAGCGTGACGCTGGCCGCCCGCAACGAGGACAATGACATCGTGATCAGCGTACGCGACACCGGCATCGGCATCGCCGCGGCCGACCAGGGCCGCATCTTCGACAAGTTCTACCGCGTCAGCGAAGGCGACGCGCCGGTCAAGCGCGGCGGCCATGGCCTCGGCCTGTACCTGGCGGCGCAGATCGTCGAGCTGCACCACGGCCGCATCGTGCTGGAAAGCGAACCGGGCGTCGGCAGCACCTTCTCGATCCACCTCAAGACCGTGCCCGCACCCGCCGGCGCCGCCGTGCTATGAGCGCGCGCCGCATCCTGCTGGTGGACGACGAGCCGCACGTGCTGCGCGTGCTGCGCCTGGCGCTCGAGCGCGAAGGCTACGCGGTCGACAGCGCGTCCGACGGCCATGCGGCGCTGGCCTGCATGGCGCGGCAGCTGCCCGACGTCCTGATCAGCGACATCCAGATGGACGGCATGGACGGCCGCACCCTGTGCCCGCTGGCGCGCAGCACCTACCCCGACCATCCGTTTTTGATCCTGGTGATGACGTCGATGACGGCGCTCGACGAACGCGCCTGGGCGCGCGCGCTGCCGAACACCGAATTCCTCGAAAAACCCCTCAGCCCGCGCCAGCTGGTGGCGCGCCTGTCCCGCCATTTCGCCGCCCTGCCTGCGCCGGGCACCCCGCCGGAGTCTTCTCATGCCGCATAAGCTGTTGCCCACCCTCGACTACACCCGCCACGCGCGCTGGCTGCTGCGCAGCACCGGCAGCGAGCATGCGCTGGCGGTGTGCGACGCCGCCGGCGCGCCGCTCTGGAGCGCGGCCGGCCACGCCGACCTGGCGCCGTGGCTGGCGCGCCTGAGCGCCGCCGGCTTCGCCTGGCCGTGCAACGGCGACGGCATGCAGCGCCACGATCTCGCCGCCAGCGAGACCGAGGCCGGCGCCAGCCTGCTGTACCTGCCGATCAAGGCCAAGGGCCAGCTGATCGGCTACCTGGCGGTGCGCAGCCAGGCGGGAAGCGACGATGCGCTGTTCGCCTGGGACGCGCTGGCCGAGGCGCTGGAAGACGTCGCCGCCGCCATCGGCGAGGAGTGCGGCGTGCAGGGCGAACTCGATGCCATGGCGGGCGAACTGTCGGACCGCTACGAAGAGCTGCACCTGGTGTACGCGATCGACCGCCAGGTGCAGGACATGACGACCGGCGAAGACATCTTCGGCAGCCTGCTCGAGAGCTGGGCCGAACACATGGACGCCGACGTCGCCGCCTTCATCAAGCCGGGCGACAACCTGTGCGTCTCGGCCACCAACCTGTCGGCCCCGATCCACAACCTCGACCTGGTGCTGGTCGAGATGCGCGGCGACCTGTATCGCTTCGCGCATTCGTCGCGCCAGCCGATCGTGATGAACGCGCCGGACGACCCGCGCCGCGCCTACATCTTCACCGACATGCCGTTCAAGATCCTGTGCTGCCCGGTGTTCCAGGACAAGTCGGTGGTGGCGATCCTGGTGCTGCTCAACCACGCGGAGAAGGATGACTTCAGCAACAGCGACCGCAAGCTGGGCGAAGTGCTGGCCAACCATCTGTCGAGCCTGTCGCGCATGCACGGCATGCTGGCCGAGACCAGCAAGTTCAACCAGCAGATGGCGGCGGCCCTGATCGAAGCGGTGGAAGCCAAGGACCCGTACACGCGCGGCCACAGCGAGCGGGTGCACCACATCGCGATGGAGATCGGGCGCGCGCTGCGCCTGCCGGCGCGTGAACTGGACAACCTGTTCTGGGGTTCGCTCCTGCACGACGTCGGCAAGATCGGCATTCCCGACGCGGTGCTGTGCAAACCGGGCCGCCTGACGCGCGACGAGTTCACCTTCATCATGGTGCATCCGGAGCGCAGCTACGAGATCCTGCGCCACATCGACCGCCTGAAGGGCGCGGTGCCGGGCGCGCGCCACCACCAGGAAAAGTACGACGGCACCGGCTATCCGCACGGCCTGGCCGGCAACGACATTCCCTACAACGCGCGCATCATCGCGGTGGCCGACACCTACGATTCGATCACCAGCTCGCGCGCCTACCGCGCCGGACGCAGCCACGAAGTGGCGATGGCCGAGATCGTGCGCTGCGCCGGCACCCAGCTCGATCCGGGCGTGGTGGCGGTATTCGAGACCGTGTGCCAGGCCGAACCGGGCTGGATCGCCGATTTCGGCATCGCGCGCGACCCGGTCGCCAACCCGCTCGCCGCATGATAGTGAAATGAGCCTCGACTCCGCCCTGTCCGAGCGCATCACCCGCAGCCGCATCGGCGCCATGACCTACCTGGCGCCGCTGACGGCGCTGGTGGCCGACGACGCGCTGCAGATGCTGCAGGCGGCGCTGGACGAGTGCGTGGCCCAGCACCAGGTGTCGATCGTGATCGACCTGGGCAAGGTGACGCTGCTGTCGGGGCGCGCGCTGGGCCTGATGGCCGACATGGGCGAACGCCTGGCGGGCCTGGGCGGCTGGCTCAAGCTGGCCTATCCGAACCCGCTGGTGCGCGAGATCCTGGCCGTCACCGGCCTGCTCGAGCAGCTGCCGGAATTCGACGCCCGCGCGCCGGCGCCGCAGCCGGTGCGCGAGGCCGGCAGCAAGCTGGGCGACATCCTGGTCGAACGCGGCGCCGCCAGCGCCGAACAGGTGGCCGAAGCGGCGCGCCTGCAGGACCAGACCGGCAAGCGCATGGGCCTGATCATGGTCGAGCGCAAGTGGATCACCGAGGCGGCCCTGTACGGCGCCCTGGCCGACCAGCTCGGCCTGCCCTACGTGCAGCTGCGCACCGGCCTGTACGACCCGGGCGCGCTCGGGCTGCTCGAGCGCGACGTGGCGCGGCGCCTGAACGTGCTGCCGCTGTTCGAGGTGCGCGGCACGCTCACGGTGGCCAGCGCCGAGCCGCAGGCGATCCACAGCATCGACGAGCTGCGCGCCCGCACCGGCCTGCGCATCCGGGTGGCGGTGGCGCCGCCGGCCGACATCCGGCGCCTGGCCGACGAAGCCTACGGCGGCGCCCTGCCCGACTTCATCCATACCGAAGCGAGCGACCTCGAGCTGATCGAGTCGACCATTCCCGACGACTACACCCAGATCGACGAGATGGCCGGCGCCAGCCCGGTGATCAACATGGTCAACGCCGTGATCCAGCGCGCCATCCGCGACGGCGCCAGCGACATCCACATCGAGATCTCGCGCAGCCGCGCGCGCATCCGGCTGCGCATCGACGGCGTGCTGTACGAAGTCATGTCGCCCAAGGTCGACCAGCATCCGGCGATCGTCTCGCGCCTGAAGGTAATGGCCAACCTCGACATCGCCGAACGGCGCCTGCCGCAGGACGGCCGGATCCAGGTCGCCACGCAAGGCCGTACGGTCGACCTGCGCTTTTCCTCGCTGCCCGGCATCTATGGCGAAAAGGTGGTGCTGCGGGTGCTCGACAAGAACCAGTCGATCCTCGACGTCGATAAACTCGGCATGAACGCGCACGCGGTCGGCGCCTTCAAGCGCCTGCTGGGACGCAGCCACGGCCTGATCCTGGTCACCGGCCCCACCGGCAGCGGCAAGACCACCAGCCTGTACGCGGCGATCAGCCACCTGAAGAGCATCGAGAAGAACATCGTCACCATCGAAGACCCGGTGGAGTACCAGCTCGACATCATCAACCAGAACCAGGTCAACGACGCCATCGGCCTGACCTTCCCCAAGATCCTCAAGCACGTGCTGCGCCAGGACCCGGACATCATCATGATCGGCGAGGTGCGCGACCGCCAGACCGCCGAGATCGCGGTGCAGGCGGCGCTGACCGGCCACCTTGTGCTGACCACGCTGCACACCAACGACACGCTGGGCGCGGTCTCGCGCCTGGTCGAGATGGGCGTCGAGCCTTATCTCCTTTCCTCGGCGCTGATCGGCGTGATGGCGCAGCGCCTGGTGCGGCGCGTGTGCCAGGGCTGCCGCACCAGCTACCTGGCCACGCCCGAAGCGACCGCCGCCTACCGCTGGCGCGGCCAGGGCGACCTGCGCCTGGTGCGCGGACGCGGCTGCCCGGCCTGCTACGACTCGGGCTACAAGGGGCGCCTCGGCATCTACGAGCTGCTCGAAGTCGGCCCGGATCTGCAGCGCATGATCGTGGCCAACGCCAGCAAGGACCAATTGGCGGCCCACGTCGCGGCCAGCGGCCACCACGACCTGTACGCCGACGGCATGGCGCGCGCCTTCGACGGCCACACCACGCCCGAGGAAATCGCGCGCGTGGTGCATTCGCTGTAAGGAACGACGCGATGCCGATCGAACTCGATGCCTTTGCCGTGGCGGCCGACGCCGCGCCGCACTCCGCCGCCCCCCGCATCCCCGCGTCGCGCGCCTTCGGCCAGCGCGCTCCCGGCATGCGCGAGCGCGCCATGTTCACCGAGCGCCTGGCGCTGCTGCTCGAAACCGGGGTGCCGCTGCACGCGGCACTGCAGTCGCTGCACGAGCAGACCGACCACCCGCAGCTGCGCGCGATGATCGCGGCGCTGTGCGACGACATCCTGGGCGGCGAACGTTTTTCGGCGGCGCTGGCGCGCCACCCGCTGTTCCCCGTTACCTACATCAACCTGATCGCCGCCAGCGAGGCCGGCGGCTTCATGCCCGAAGTGCTGGCGCAGCTGGTCGAGATGGACGAAAAGGAAGAACGCCTGCGCAGCACGCTGGTGGCGGCGCTGTCGTATCCGCTGATCCTGCTGGCGTTCTCGTTCGCGGTGGTGCTGTTCATCCTGGTGTCGGTGTTCCCGAAGTTCGCCGTGATGTTCGCCGCCATCCACGACCAGCTGCCGTGGACCACGCGCGCGCTGATGGTGGTGAGCCAGTTCCTGACCGGGCATGGCGCGATCGCGGCGGCGCTGGCTGCTGCGCTGGTCGGCGCCGGCTGGCTGCTGGCGCGCCAGCCCGGGGTGCGCACTGCGCTCGACCGCGCCAAGCTGCGCCTGCCGCTGGTGCGCGAGGTGTTCATCCGCATCTACATGACGCGCCTGTTGCGCGTGATGGGCATCTCGCTCGAGCGCGGCGTGACCATCCTGGCCACGCTCGAAGCCTGCCGCGCGGTGGTGCCGAACGCCGACATCCAGGGTTTCATCCGCGACCTGGAAACCGACGTCACCGAGGGCAAGGGCATCGCCGCCGGCTTCCAGAACAGCGGCTTCGTGCCGGTCGCGGTGCGCCAGATGATCGCCACCGGCGAGGCCACCGGCACCCTGGGCCGCGTGATGAGCCGGGTGGCGGACGCCTATGACCGTGAACTGACGCGCTCGCTGGCGCGGCTATCCAAGATGGCCGAGCCGGTCATGCTGCTGGTGATGGGGCTGCTGGTGGGAACAATCGTCAGCTCGCTGATCCTGCCGATATTCAAATTGTCACGAAGTGTTCATTGAAGCGTTAACGAAAAACCACACATTCCCACACATTTGGTAACTTCGTGTCGTGCGGCAAGTCGTGCGTGTTACTCTCTGGAATTAATAATTTCAAATAACAAAGTCATTTGCGTGACTTTGCACAAAGGCGGAAAACTTCATGTCGACTTCTTTCAAGCGCACGGCAGCAGCCGGTTTCACCCTGATCGAACTGCTGATCGTGGTGATCATCCTGGCGATCATCTCGGCGATCGCGATTCCTCAATTTACAGCGACCACCACGGACGCAAAGAATGCGGCTGCCACTACTAATCTGGCCACCGTGCGCAACGCGATCGAGCTGTACCGTGCACAGCATGGCGGCGACGTCAACCCGGGCGCCAAAGACTCCAAGGGAGCTACCTGCACCACCGGCGTGGCAGGGAAAGGCGCAGCGAACAGCAAAGAGGCGCTGATCGAGCAGCTCACTTACGCATCGAACGCCGCCGGCCAGACCTGCAGCGTCGCGCACGGGGATTTCCGCTACGGTCCTTATCTGCGTCAGGGCATTCCGGCCGATCCGTTCGGTCAGAGCAACGACATCGATTTCAAAACTACCGGCGACAAGATCACGCCGACCCATGCCACTGGCAGTGGCTGGCTCTACGACGTGAAATCCGGCGAATTCGCTCTGAACAAGGTAGCCGAAGACAGTGATAACACTGGCTCTGGAGAGGCCAACCCTTAACATAGCGGTCGCGCCCAGCCGACGGCGCCATGCCCTGCCGCGTCCGCACCGGCTACACGCTGATCGAACTGATGCTGGTGCTGGCGATCCTCGCCATCGCCGCCGCGGTCGCCCTGCCCTCGGCCCAGCCGGTGGCCGGGTTCGGCGCCGATGCGGCGGCCGGCGAAGTGGCGCTGGCCCTGCGCTTCGCGCGCGACGATGCGCGCCGCAGCGGCCAGTCCCGCCTGTTCGCCTGCAATCCCGCCGCCGCCACGGCGACGGTCCGTTCCATCGATACCGATAAAGACAACAGTGTCGTGTCGAACGCCGCACCATGGTACTCGGCGGCGCTTGCCCCTATTCCTGCCGCCAACCAGATCGCCATCGTGAGCTGCACCTTTACCTTCACCGAGAACCCCAGCAGCGCCGCCACCTTCGCCTTCGACGCGTCCGGCAATCCGGTGCGCGGCATCGGCAAGGGTCCGGCGCGTACTCAGCGGCTGCGCTCGGGCGCTGTCGTGATCGGCGACGGCGCGACCCGGCGCACCATCACGCTCGACGCCAGCGGCCGCATCACGCTCTCCTGACCATGTCCTTCGCGCCGTCCTCCATCGCCCGCATCGAACGGGCCGCCGGCATGACCCTGCTCGAAGCGCTGCTGGCGCTGCTGCTGCTGTCGGTGTGCCTGGTGCCGGCCGCCGAGGCGCTGCGCGGCGCCATCGGTGCGCCGGGCGTCAGCGCGCAGGCGGCGCGCGAACTCGATTGCGTCAGCGCGCGCATGGAGGCGGTGCTGGCCGAACCGTTTACCCGCCTGCTGGGCGCGGCCGGCAGCGCCGACGCCGCATCCAGGTTCTCGACCGCCGCCGGCGGCGCCTGCCCGGCGATCAAGGTGGCCATCGCGCGCTACGGCGTCGATGGCACCCGCACGCTGGTTGCCAACGGCAGCAGCAACTACCTGCTGCAGGTGAGCGCCGAACTGGCCGACCCGAACGCCGGCAACCGCTTCACCCTGACCACCCTGGTGACCCAGTGAACGCGCACCACCTTCGCTATCGGCCCGCGGCCGGCTTCACGCTGGCCGAACTCCTGATCGCGCTGGTCATCGCCAGCATCATCCTGCTGCCGCTGGCCGACATGCTGCACGTCGGCACCGACACCGCGCGCGCGGTGCGCAGCAGCCTGGACGCCGGCGCCGACGCCCGCTTCGCGCTCGACCGCATTGCCACCCACGCCAGTCTCGCCACCGGCGCCACCCCGCCGCTGCCGCCATCCGCCAGCCCCGCCGACGTCGCCCAGGCCTGGCTGGCGCCGTGGCAGTACACCCTCCAGGGCAGCGACCTGATCGAAACCAACAGCGACGCCAAGGCGGTGCGCAGCATCATCGCCAGCAACGTGGCCAGCTTCAAGCTGGAAGCGCCACTGCCCGAACCAGGCTGGCGTCCGGTGCTGTACGTAACCCTGACGCTGGACCCGGCCGCCAGCGCGTGCGGCGCGCACTGCGCCCATGCGCGCACGGTGCGACTGGGGCCGTCGCCATGATGCTGCGGCGCCAGCGCGGCGCACTCCTGCTGCTGGTCGCGCTGCTGCTGGCCACCCTGGCGGCGCTGGCGTTCGGCCTGAACCGTGCGGCCAGCGGCGAACTGCGGTCGGTGCGCGACGACTATGACGGCCGCGCCGCCGGCTACCTGGCCGAAGCCGGGTTTGCCGCCGCCAAGTGGCGCACCCAGGTCAAGGGCTGCCCCAAGAACAAGGTCAAGGACACCATCGCCGCCACCCGGCTGGGAAACGGCAGCTTCGAGGCCAGCGCAACCGGCGAAGGCGCGAAACTCACCATCGCCGCCAGCGGCACCGTGGCGCGCGACGCCGAACGCGCCGATGCGCAGCGCGCCACCGATCCTGGCCGCCCCGCGTTCCGGGTCCATGACTTCACCGACCTCGAAGTCGACAACGACGCCATGGACGACGCGCTCGACACCACGATCGATCCGCTGCGTCCCGCCTCCAGCAACGCCACCACCCTGGCGCTGGTGTCGAACGCGTCGCACGCCTTGCTGTACTGGTCGGTCAGCGACATCGGCAAGGAGGACAAGGTGCTGTCGGCAACACTGACGCTGACCTTGACCGCAGGCAGTCCCGGCGCGCGCCGGGTCGCCCTGCACCGCGTGACCACGCGCTGGGACAGCTACGCCACCTGGAACTGGGCGCGCGGACTGACGCCCTGGAGCGCTGGCGGCGGCGATTACAGCAAGGCCGAGCTGGTGACCACGATCGCCGCCGGCAGCACGGGCGCCAGCTGGGACGTCACGCCGCTGGTCGAATCCTGGCTGAGCGGCGGCCCGGCATCGAACATGGGTGTGCTGCTGCGCCTGGTGGACAATGGCCAGGCATTGAATTTTTACAGCCGCAAGGCCAACTCGTCGAGCGTGCGCCCGGTGCTGCGCGTGGTGGTGGCCGCCAAATGCTGAACCTCATGTCGACCGGAGCCACACCATGACGCTGCGCCAGTTCGCCAGCCGCCTGGGCCGCAGCATGCGTCCGGCGCCGGCGCGCCCGATCGGCGTCGACTTCGCCGCCACCCGCCTGAACCTGGTGCAGGCCGAGCTGCAGGGCGAGCGCTGGCACCTGCGCGCGGCCGCCTCGCTGGCCTACCCGATGCCGCGCGAAGCGCTGCTGGCGGCGCCGCGCGAACTGCTGCGCTTCGTCGACGCCGCGCTCAAGCTGGCGCCGTTCCAGGGCCGGCGCGTGGTGGCGGCGCTGGCGCCGGCCGACGTGCGCATCCTGCCGCTGACCGTGCACGTGGGCCAGGGCCAGAGCGAGGCGCAGGCGGTGGCGCGCGCCGCCGCCGAGCAGCTGGGCGAGCGAGCCGCACAGCACGTGATCGACTACTACCAGGTGCGCGGCGCCGACATGGACGGCGGCGAGCGCCAGGTACTGCTGGCGGCGGCGCCGCGCGAACGCGTGCTGGACACGCTGGCGATGCTGGAAAGCGCGCGCCTGACGCCGATGGCGCTCGACATCGGCCCGGCCGCCATCGGCCGCCTGCTGGCGACGCTGCACGGCAGCGACGTCGGCCAGTCGGTGGCGCTGCTCAACTTCGGCGCCGCGCGCAGCTACCTGACCGTGATCTGGGGCCGGCGCCTGATGCTCGACCGCGAGATCGCGTTCGGCGAAGAGATGCTGGCCGGCGCGGTGGCGGCGGCGCTCGACCTGCCGCCCGCGACCGCGTCGAACCTGCTGCGCGAACACGGCATCGGCGCGCGCGCCGGCGTGGCGGAACCCGCCGACGGCGACCTGCCGCGCGGCGAGCTGCGGCGCGCGATCCGCACCATCCTGCACCCGGCCTGCCGGGCCCTGGCCGACGAGCTGGCGCACACCCAGGTGTACGTGGCCTCGCGCACGCGCGGCAGTTCGATCAGCCGCCTGTACCTGAACGGCAGCCTGGCACACTATCCCGACATCGCCGAACGCATCGCGGAACTGATCGACGTCCCGGTGCACCTGCTGGCGCCGCTGGGCGCCTTCCCTCTGTCGCGTCCGGACGCGGTGGCCACCGAGGCCGCCACCTCGGTCGCGCTGGCGACCGGGCTGGCCCTGCGCGGAGGCGCCGATGGCTGACATCGACATGATCCCGCGCAGCTACCGCGACGGCGTGCGCCTGCGCCACGCGCTGCGCCGCACCGGCGCCGCGCTGGCCATGGTGCTGCTGTGCGCCGCCGCCGGCCACGCCGCGCTGCGCTGGAGCACGGCCGGCATCGAACGCAAGAGCGCCGCGCTGCGCGCCGCCGCCAGCGCCGCGCAATCAAGCATTGCGCGCGCAGCGGGCGCCTACGAAGCGCAGCTGCGCCGGCAACGGCAGGCCACGCTGCTGCGCGCGCTGCGCCGCGAGCACGAGCTGGCCGTGCTGGCGCAGGCGCTCGAGGGCGCCCTGCCGGCCAGGGCCTGGCTGACCACTGTCACGCTGCGCCGCACCGTGGCGGCGGCGGCTGCCACGGCCGATGCGGGCGCCGCCCCGCAGCTGCCCGACACCGCCGTCGAACTGGCCGGCCAGGCCGCCGGCTACGAGGAAGTCACCGACTTCCTGGCGCGCCTGGCGCGCATGCCGGGCGTGCAGCGGGTCGCCCTGCAATCGAGCGGCGCCAACGCCACGGACGGCGCGATCGATTTCCAGGCCGCGCTGACGCTGGCGGCCACTGCGTCGTCCTCCTCGGTGCCGCAGCCATGAGCCCGCGCCTGCGCCAGATGCTGGCCGCGCTGCCGGCGCGCCAGCTGAACCTGATCCTGACCGGCGTGGTGCTGATCGCCGCAATGCTGGCCTGGAGCGCCGGCCTGCGCGCGCCGCTGGCGGCCTACCGCCAGCAGGGCGCGGCGCTGGCGACCCTGCAAGCGGCCGCGCGCAACGCGCCGCCCGCCGCCGCCTTGCCGGACGCAGCGCAGCGCCCGGCCGCGGCGCCCGCGCCGGCGCCGCAGCCGCTGGAACTGATCGCCGCGGTCAGCCGCAGCGCCGGCCGGCACGGCGTGACGGTATCGTCGGCGGCGCAAGGCCCGCAACTGAACCTGGCCGGGCTGCGCGCGCAGACCCTCGACATCGCCGCCGGCGGCAGCTACGGCGCCCTGATGGCCTGGCTGGCCGAGATCCAGGCCGGCCAGCCGGCGGTCGGCATCGTCGGCTTCGAGCTGCAGCCCGGCGCCGCCGGCGCGCGCGCGATCCGGCTGCAGCTGGCCATCTACGACGCCGGGACGGTGCCATGATGCGCGCCCGGCTATCGGCACTGGTGCTGGGCATGGCCGCCGCCGCGCCTTCGGCGGCCGCGCCGGCGGACAGCACGCCATGGGCGGCCTTGCGCGACCCGTTCCAGCGGCCCGCCGCGCCGCCGCCGACCGCGCCGGTGGACAGCACGCCGGCGGCGCCGCCGCGCCTGCGCGCGCTGGTGCTCAACGCGCAGCAGTCGCTGGCGAATATCGACGGCCACATCGTCGCCGTCGGCGAGCAGTTTTCCGGCTACACCGTGCGCCGCATCGATGCGCGCGGCGTGCTGATCGTCCGTAACGGCCACGCACAGCTGTTGACCATGCAAGACAAGGAATCTCCATGACCCCGCGCCACCCGATATCCGCGCTGCTGGCGCTGTGCGCCGCGATCGCGCTGCCCGCCTTCGCGCTCGGCCAGAGCGCACCCGCGCCGGCCGGTGCCGCATCCACCACCGCATCGACAACTACCACGACGACGATCACTGCGGCCGCTGCCACAGCCACAGCGGCGGCCGTGATCGCTGCGCCGGCCACCATGTCGTACACCTTCCGCGACACCCCGATCGACGAGCTGTTCAACATGATCGCGCGCAGCGCCCGCGTCAACATCATGCTCGGCCGTGGCGTCGGCGGCAGGGTCTCGATCAACCTGTACGACATGACCGTGCGCGAGGCCGTGAGCGCCATCGCCGAGGCCGGCGGCTACGTGGTCAGCGAGCGCGCCGGCGGCTTCCTGGTGGAGGACCGCAAGAGCGCGGCGCTGGACGGCGCCGGCGCCGGGGCGCTGCAGGTCAAGGCGCTGAAGGTGCGCTATGCCGACGTGGCCAAGGTCGGCGCGATCCTGGCACGCCAGCTCGGCCCGCTGGGCGCGGTGACGGTGCTGGAACAGACCCGGACCGTGGTGCTCGAAGCCAACCCCGCCGGCCTGGCGCGCGCCGCCGCGGCGCTGCGCGAAATCGACAAGGCGCCGCAGCAGATCCTGATCGAGGCCAAGATCCTGGAGATCACGCTCGACCAGAACGAAAACTTCGGGGTCGACTGGACGCGCGTGTTCAACGCCGATGGTCCGGACGTGGCCGCCGCGACCGGCTTTGCCACCCGCGTCGGCCCGCGCTTCTACCTGAACCTGGTGAACAAGAACATCGACGCCTACCTCAGCGCGCTGAGCAACAAGGGCCGGGTGCACACGCTGGCGACGCCGCGCCTGCTGGCGCTGGAAGACCAGGAAGCCAGCACCAATGTCGGCGACCAGCTCGGCTACCGCCTGACCACCACCATCAACAACGTCACCTCCGAATCGATCCAGTTCCTGGACACCGGCGTGATCCTGCGCGTGACGCCGTCGATCGACGCCGACGGCCGCATCATGCTGAAGGTGCGGCCCGAGGTCAGCTCGGGCACGGTGTCGGCCGGCATTCCGTCGAAGAAGACCACCGAGGTGAATACCCAGCTGGTGGCCAACGATGGCCAGCCGGTGCTGATCGGCGGCCTGATCAAGCGCAGCAAGACCTATCGGCGCCAGGGCATACCGCTGCTGTCGGACATTCCCGTGATCGGCGCCGCGTTCTCCAGCACCGACGACGGCGGCTCGGCGACCGAGACCATCGTCGTGATCACGCCGCGCATCGTGCCGGCCGGCGGCGCCGCGATCGACGGCGTCACCGAACGCACGCTGGAACAGGCAGAGCAGGCGATGCAGGTGCGCAGCGAGGCGCTCGACCGCAAGCTGGAGCGGATCGCGGACTGAGTCCCCTGACACGACGGACATAAAAACGTTAGCGGGCGCCATGCCGGATACACACTTCGGCAATCACCACATTCGGCACCCAGGCCAGCCATGCGATGCAGCGGTAGGCGAGGTCGAAATCGATACCGATCAGCTGGGACGCCGGAAGGTAGACGCGCAGCGTGACCGCCGCGAACGTCAATGCGTAAGAGCGGATCATCCAGGCCCGGTGGCGCGAAAAATCGCGTGCGCGCGCGCTGCCAAGGCCCTGCATCGTGGCATGCAGCCACAGCACACCAAGCGCGCCGAAACCTGCAGCCGCCACCGGGCCCGATGACAGGCCCGCCGACAAGACGAGCGCCGAGGCAGCGCCGACGATGCAACCCAGGACATACAGCCACCCGCTCGCGCGATGCAGTCCCGGCCAGCGCCGCCGCATGACGCTGGACAGTTGCATGGCGCCCAGCATCAGGGCGATGGATGCCGCGACGGCATGCACGGCAATCCAGGGATCGAAGTACCGGTTGGCAAGCACGTTCGCCGGCACCGGTCCGACCCCTGCAATATAGCGAAGGGACAGCAATCCGACACCTACGCCGAGCAGCGCGCCGCCGTAGCGGATCGCTTTCGATAGCATCCTTCCCGGCTCCATGTCGACTGCGCGCGCTGTCCCGCTCATCGAATCGCCTCCCGCCAACGCCGATTGACCCTGGCGCGCCCGATGGTCACCGGCTCACCCAGCTGCGGCGTCGCCAGCGCAATGCCTTGCGTTTCGGCCAGGCGGGCAATGGCCTCCAGCGGCGCACTCCACGCATGGAAGGCGAGGTCGAAGGTGGCGTTGTGCACAGGAACCAGCAGTTTTCCGCGCAGGTCGAGGAACGCCTGCAAGGTTTGCTCCGGCCGCATGTGAATGTCCGGCCATGCCGGGTCGTAAGCGCCATTTTCGATACAGACGGCGTCGAAGGGGCCAAAGCGCTGGCCGATCTGGCGAAACCCGCCGAAATAACCCGAGTCGCCACTGAAGAAGATGCGCTGACCGGCCGATTCGAACACCCAGGAAGCCCACAAGGTGCGATTGGTATCCCATGGCCCACGGCCGGAGAAGTGTTGCGCCGGGGTTGCCGTGACGACCAGCCCGTCGAGCGTGACCGACTCCCACCAGTCCAGCTCGGTGATGCGCTGTCCGGGTACGCCCATGCCCACCAGGCGCGCCTTGAGGCCCAGCGGCACAAGGTAGCGCCGGGCACGGGTGGCAAGAACCGCCATCGTGGGCGCATCCAGATGATCGTAATGGTCGTGCGAGATGACGACACCTTCGATATCGGGCAACGCTTCCGGTGGCAGGGGCGGTTCGCTATACCGGCGCGGACCGGCGAAGCGCACGGGCGACGCGCGCCGGCTCAGGACGGGATCGACGAGCCAGTACTTCCCTTGCAGCTTGAGCAGCAGCGACGAATGGCCGAGCCGGACCAGGTGGTTGGCGTTGCCTTCCAAGCCATCCAGCACCTGCGCGGAGAGCCGCTGCACCGGGATGGCTGTCTTCGGCACGGTGTCGACCTTGGCACGCAACAGCGCCCGCAGACCGGCGCGCCAGTTGCCGGCGCCCGCCGGGCCCGCTGAACCGTCCTGGTTATGGAACACGCCGCCGGCATACTGGGCGGATGCCGCGTAAGGCGAACCGGGGACATCGGCGCCGCTGAACGCACAGCCCGTCAGTAACGGCAGGCCCAGCAGGCCGCGCCAGAAATTTTTCTTGCGCATGTTCACAGCGTCACGACCAGTTTGGCGGCAGACACGCCTGCCGCATGCATTGCCATCGTTCCCGGTATCGCCTCCAGGCCGTGGCCTGCGACCTGACAGGGCGGAGCAGGCTTGAATGCACCGCGCGCCAGCGCCTCTGGCAGGTAATCCTGGAAAATCAGCGGGCCCACCCGGTTGTGAATCAGGGAGGTGCCCCATACAAACGGCGTAGCGACACCGCGCCGCCTGGCACGCCACGTCAGTTTCAGCAGGCCGGTTGCGTTATCGAGCAGAATGGGCAGCAGCTTGCGCAGGCGTCCGCGACCGGCGGGGATGCCGTCGAAGGTGGCGGGTGGCGTGACCACCGCCACGGTACGCGCGCCGCCTGCTGCGGCCACCAGGTCCAGGCAGGCGGACGCGGCGCCCGGGCCGATCGCCACCGCGCCGGCACAGCGCGACTGTCGGAGCGCGCCCACCAGATCGGCCACGACGCTGGCGCTGCGGTAATCGAATGCCTGGCGCGCTCCCAATGCCCGGACAAATTCAAAATTCGCGGGGGAACAGGTGGTCAGCACATCGTAGCCGGCGGCGGCGGCCAACTGGATCGCATTCGCACCGACGCTGGTCGAACCGCCCCAGACGATGACGGTCTCGCCGCGAAGCTGCCGCTGCAGCCGGGGCGGCGCGAGGGCCAGGAAATCGTCCTGGAACAAGGCGCAGGCCGCCGTCGACAGGCCCAGCGGCAGCACACTGGCCTGGGTGTAACTCAGCTCGGCAGGCAACGGCGTCATCATGTGTTCGAGCAGCACGACGTAATGCTGAAACGCGCCTTCCGCCGCGCGATTGCGCCCCTTGTCGACACCGGCGGCCAGGCCCAGCACGCGATCTCCAGGCCGGAAGCGGGTGACGGCCTCGCCCACTTCGACCACGTCGCCAGCCAGATCATGGCCGACGACCATGGGATAGGTCAGCCACGGACAAGCGAGCGAGCCGATGGTCTGGAGATGGCGATCGAAGGCGTTGATTGCGACGGCGCGCGTGCGCACGACCACTTCGCGGCCGCGCGGCGCGGTATACGGCGCCGGCGCCACGCTGTACGCGGCCTGCTTGGCAGCGAGCCACAAGGCATTGTTGACGGTATCTTGCATGGGTGCGCTCCGAGATGACGAGCACACATGCTAAGCAGAGAGGAATGGATCGACAATGCGCAAAACCCGCTGAAATCGTCGCATTCGTCCAGCAATGGCCTATCCAAAATAATTAGCCGAACAGGCTGGTGGCAGCGCGGCGGTCGCTATCGCGAACGGATATGATGCGTGGTTTGAATGCTCACGCTGGCCTGATTGATGGATCCATTGTCCGATGTGTTATCGATGTTGCGTCCCACCGACTACGCCTTTCGCGGGTTGGAAGCGGGCGGAAGCTGGTCTCTCCATTATCCCGCCGACGGCTCGTTGAAGTGCTTCGCGATCACGCTGGGCAGCTGCTGGCTGTATGGCGATGCGCCGATCGGCCAGCGCCGCTTGCGGCAGGGCGATGTGGTGATGGTGTCGGGCGGCACCGCCTTCCGCTTGTGCAGCGACCTGGAAAGTCGGGCAGTCGACGTCGCCGAGGCATTGACGGTAGTCGGACCCGGGAATGTGGCGCACATCGGGACCGGCATCGACTGCGCCGGGCTGGGTGGCTACTTTGGCTTTGGCAGTACTCATGCCGGCATCTTGCTCGCCATGTTGCCGGAGGTATTGCACGTCGTGTCGGCCACAGGTGAAGCCTTGCGGCGATCGATTGCACGGCTGATGGAAGAATTGCGCTGCCCACGGCCGGGCGGGCAGTTGATGGCCAGCCATTTTGCTCAGGCGCTGCTCATCGAAGCCCTGCGCCAATACCTCGACAGCGTGCCGCCGGGGCGGGGCAACTGGTTGTACGCGCTGCAGGACAGCAAGCTGAGCATGGCGTTCAGCGCCGTCCATGCCGAACCGGGACGCCCCTGGACCGTTGCGCTGCTTGCCGCCGCCGCCGGCATGTCGCGTTCGGCGTTTGCCGCGCACTTTGCCGGGACAGTGGGCGAGGCGCCGATGGCTTACGTTACACGCTGGCGCATGCTGCTGGCCTGCGAGCGTCTGGCCATGAAAGGGGCCACCATCAGCAGCGTCGCAACATCGCTCGGCTACGAGTCGGACAGCGCCTTCGGTGCAGCGTTCAAACGCGTTCTCGGCGCATCGCCGCGGAAAATAAGTGAAGCGTCATGAGACATCGCGATGCACCATGCGCGTACCATGAAAAGAAAAAAGGGTTACACGCTTTCGCTTGTAACCCTTTGATCCAACTACTTGTTTTGGTGCCGCTGACCGGAATCGAACTGGTGACCTTCGCATTACGAATGCGCTGCTCTACCGACTGAGCTACAGCGGCGAAACCTGGGTTTCGCCTGTACTGCTTCAATGCATGCGCAAAGACGCGTACTGATGAAAGAACCATATTCTAGCAAACAATCCCGTAAACTTGCTAGTCTGTATTTCTACAGTGCCTGGCAAGTTCCCGGATCATTTGCCGAGTCAGGTGTTCAGCCGGCGTGATAGCCCGTCACGACCTCGACTTCTTCCTTCGAGCCCAGGAACACCGGCACGCGCTGGTGCAGCTTGGTCGGCGGGATGTCCAGGATGCGCCCCTTGCCGTCGGTGGCGGCGCCGCCGGCCTGCTCGACGATCATGGCCATCGGATTGGCTTCGTACATCAGGCGCAGCTTGCCCGGCTGCGACGGATCGCGCCGGTCGGCCGGGTACATGAACACGCCGCCGCGGGTCAGGATGCGGTGCACGTCGGCCACCATCGAGGCGATCCAGCGCATATTGAAATCCTTGCCGCGCGGGCCGGTAGAGCCCGCCAGCAGCTCGTCGACGTAGCGCTGCACCGGCGAATGCCAGTGGCGCTGGTTCGACATATTGATCGCGAACTCTTTGGTCGCCGGCGGGATCTGCATATCGCTCTGGGTCAGCACCCACGAACCCTGCTCGCGGTCGAGCGTGAAGCAGTGCACGCCATTGCCGGTGGTCAGCACCAGCATGGTCTGCGGGCCGTACACGGCGTAGCCGGCCGCGACCTGGCTGGTGCCCGGCTGCAGGAAGTCCTGCTCGGTCGGCGAATCCATGCCTTCCGGGGCCTTCAGCACCGAGAAGATGGTGCCGATCGAGACGTTGACGTCGATGTTCGACGAGCCGTCGAGCGGATCGAACAGCAGCAGGAATTCGCCCTTCGGATAACGGCTCGGGATCTGGCGGATGGTTTCCATTTCCTCGGACGCCATCGCGGCCAGGTGGCCGCCCCACTCATTGGCTTCCAGCAGGATTTCGTTGGAGATCACGTCCAGCTTCTTCTGGACTTCGCCCTGGATGTTCTCGGTGTCGGCGCTGCCCAGCACTTCGCCCAGGGCGCCCTTGCTGACCGAATAGCTGATGCGCTTGCAGGCGCGTGCGACGACCTCGATCAGGAGGCGCAACTCGGCGTTGATGGTCTGGTGCTGGCGCTGCTCTTCCACCAGGTATTGCGTAAGACTGACGCGTTTCATGACTTCCTCAGGTTTGGTTTCAATTCTTTTGTACGGTGCGGCCAACTATCGACGACGTAGGGTTGGCGGCTTTGCCGCCGACGCGGTGATCGTTCGCAGCAAGATCATCCGGCACGATATCGGAGCCGATAACAATCACCGCGTCGGCGGCGGAGTGCGGGGCCGCCTAGGCCAACCCTACGATGGCCACCGTTTTAATCAATTCGACAGTGCCTTGGTCACCACTTCCCGCACGTCGTTCGACAGCGTGGCCTGGCCCGCAACGCGCTGCAGCGCCGACTGCATCTGCACCTGCAGTTCCGGTGCATAACGGCGCCAGCGGTCCATGGCGCGCGCCAGGCGGCTGGCAACCTGCGGGTTGAGCGCGTCGAGCGCGATCACCTGTTCGGCCCAGAAATCGTAGCCGCTGCCGTCCGGGGCGTGGAAGCCGACCGGGTTGTTGGCGCAGAAGGTAGACACCAGGCTGCGCGCACGGTTCGGGTTGCGCAGCGTGAAGGCCGGATGGCGCATCAAGGCCCGCACCGCCGCCACGTCGGTGGTCGGGGCCGACGCCTGCATGGAGAACCACTTGTCCACCACCAGCGCTTCGCCCTTGAACAGTTCGTAGAACTCGTCCAGCGCGTCGGCCGCTTCCGGCACCCGCGAGCCGATCAGGGCTTGCAGGGCGGCGGCGCGGTCGGTCATGTTGCCGGCGTCGTTGAACTGGCGCTGGGCCAGCAGCACGCTTTCTTCGTCCGGCGCTGCGTTCAGGTAAGCCAGCGCCAGGTTCTTCAGCGCGCGCTTGCCGGCGGACGCGGCGTCCGGGCTGTAATCGCCCGGGGTCAGGTTGGCCTGGTAGGCGGCCAGCAATTCGGTGCGCAGGCGGCTGCCGATGTTGGCGCGCACGAACTGGCGCGCCATGTGCACCGCCAGCGGATCGACGTTGTCGAGCTGCTCGGCGATCATGCTTTCGGACGGCAGCATCAAACACTGCTCGCGGAAGGCCGGGTCGAGGCTGTCGTCGACCAGGATTTTCCGCATCGCTTCGATGAAGGTGTCGTCCAGGTTGAGGCTGGCGCCGACTTTTGCTTCACCGGTGAGTTTGAGCAGGCGGCCCATCGCCAGGCGCTGGCCGGCTTCCCAGCGGTTGACCGGGTCGCTGTCGTGGTTGAACAGGTGCAGCAGGTCGACATCCAGGTAGCTGCCCTGCAGGATCACCGGCGCCGAGAAGTTGCGCAGCACCGACGGCACCGGCGAACTGGCGACATTGCTGAACACAAAAGTCTGCTCTTCGCTGAACAGTTCCAGTACCGCCGTGGTACCGCGCTCCTGGCCGTCGACCGTCAACGGCATGTCCTTGCCGTCGGCATCCAGCAGGCCAACCGCCACCGGGATGTGGAACGGCAGTTTTTCCGGCTGGCCCGGGGTTGGGGGGCAGGATTGCGACAACGTCAGCGAGTACGTTTGCGCCGCTTCGTCGTAGCGCCCTTCGAAGCGCAGCACCGGCGTGCCGGCCTGGCTGTACCAGCGCTCGAACTGGGTCAGGTTCACGCCATTGGCGTCGGCCATGGCGCGGCGGAAATCGTCGCACTCGACCGCCTGCTCGTCATGGCGCTCGAAGTACAGGTCCATGCCTTTGCGGAAACCGTCGACGCCGAACAGGGTCTGATACATGCGCACCACCTCGGCGCCTTTTTCGTACACCGTCACCGTATAAAAATTGTTGATCTCGACAAACGAGTCGGGCCGCACCGGGTGCGCCATCGGGCCGGCGTCTTCCGGAAACTGGGCCTGGCGCAGCGTGCGCACCTGGTCGATGCGGGTCACGGCGCGGCCGGTCTCGGTGCCGATCATGTCGGCCGTGAATTCCTGGTCGCGGAACACGGTCAGGCCTTCTTTCAGCGACAGCTGGAACCAGTCGCGGCAGGTCACGCGGTTGCCGGTCCAGTTGTGGAAGTATTCGTGCGCCACCACCGCCTCGATACCCTGGAAGTCGATGTCGGTCGCCACCCGCGGGTTGGCCAGCACGAACTTGGTGTTGAAGATGTTCAGGCCCTTGTTTTCCATCGCGCCCATGTTGAAGTCGCTGGTGGCGACGATCATGAAGCGGTCCAGGTCGAGCTCGAGGCCGTATTTTTCCTCGTCCCAGCGGATGCTGTGCTTGAGCGACTGCATCGCGTAGTCGGTCTTGTCGAGGTTGCCCTCTTCGACCCATACCTGCAGCAGCGCGTCGCGGCCGTCGGCCAGGCGGAAGGTTTCTTCCTGACACACCAGCTGCGCCGCCACCAGCGCGAACAGGTAAGAGGGCTTCTTGAACGGGTCTTCCCACAGCGCGTAGTGGCGGCCGTCGTCCAGCTCGCCCTCTTCGATCAGGTTGCCGTTGGACAGCAGCACCGGATAGCGGGCTTTATCCGCGCGCAGCATCACGGTGTACTTGGCCATCACATCGGGACGGTCCGGGAAATAGGTGATGCGGCGGAAGCCTTCCGCTTCGCATTGCGTGAAGAAGTTTCCGTTCGACACGTACAGGCCGCTGAGCGTGGTGTTCTGCTCGGGCACGCAGACGGTCTCGATTTCCAGCACCAGCTCGTCCGGCGTGTCCGGTGTATCGGGAATGACCAGCAAATTATTGGCCAGGCGGTATTCGCCGACGCTCAAAGCCTTGCCGTTCAGGCGCAGCGCCACCAGTTCAATGTCTTCACCGTGCAGTTCGATGGCGCGGTCGACGCCCAGCGGATTGCGGCGCAGCGTCAAGCGGTTGGCGACGACGGTGCGGGCCGGGTCCAGGTCGAAGCCGAGCTCGACAGTATCCACGAGGTAGCTTGGCGGGGTATAGTCTTTCCGGTAGATGGTCTGGGGCGTATCGGTGCGCATGGGTTATTCCGCTGACACAGTGGGAGAAGACCTTATTGTACCCATAAGCCCCGGTTCTGAGCGTTTCGACAAGCTTGCCGGACGCGCCACGGGCGCGCGGCGGGAAGTGAATGTGTCGTCATGTATCGGGCGGGTACGGCGCGTAACCGGGTGTAAATTCTGGTCTATGGATTCTGGACAAGCGCTAAGCTGGAGCATCGGGGAAATACCGAACGTATAAAACAGGGAGAAATGCATGAAACGCCTCATCATGGTCGCTGCCGGTACGGCGCTCGCGCTGCTGCTGGGCGGTTGCGCGACCACCATCCGCAGCGATGTCACCACCTTCCACCAGTGGCCGGCGCAGATCGCCGACAAGAGCTACGTGTTCGAAGTGCCGCCACCGCCCGACGATACGCTGGAATGGCAGAGCTACAAGGAACTGGTGCGCGGCCAGCTGGCGCGCCAGGGCTTCACCGACGCCAACGGCGCCACGCCGGCGTTGACGGTGTCGATGCGCTTCACCACCACCGACATCCCGGTGCGGGTGCTGGAACCGCTGATGACGCCGTACTACTACCCGTCGGCCCGTTTCGGCTTCCGCGGCTATGGCTACCGCGGCTTCAACCGCCGCTACTGGGGCGGCTGGTACAGCCCGTTCTACGATCCGTTCTGGAGCCCGTACCCGGCCTACCAGAGCTCGATCGAGCACCACTTCCGGCGCGAGCTGCAGGTGTCGATCAAGCAGGCGCGCGACGGCAAACGCTTGTTCGATGTCACGGTGCACAATACCAGCCGCAATATGTCGACGCCGGAAATCATGCCGGCGCTGGTGCAGAGCGCGTTCGAAGGGTTCCCGGGACCGTCGGGCGTGGCGCGCCGGGTCGAACTGAAGCAGGAACCGAAGTCGTAAGCGACGCAGTCCGCCGCACCATCCTGAAAACGTCGTTCCCGCCGCTGGCAGGAACGACGTTTTTTTATGGCAGCAACACCGTCGACCCGGTCGTGCGCCGCCCTTCCAGCGCGCGGTGCGCCTCGGCCGCTTGCGCCAGCGGAAAGCGCTGGCGCACCTCGACCTTCACCTTGCCGCTGGTGACCACCTCGAACAGGTCGGCCGCCATCGCCTCCAGCTCGTCGCGGGTGGCCATGTAGTCGCCCAGCGTCGGCCGCGTCAGGTACAGCGAGCCGTGTTTCGACAGTTCGCCCGGCGCCACCGGCGGTACCGGGCCGGACGAATTGCCGAAGCTGACCATCAGTCCACGCCGGCGCAGGCAGGCCAGCGAGGCGGCGAAGGTATCCTTGCCGACCGAGTCGTACACCACCGGCACCCCGGCGCCGTTCGTGATCTCGCGCACGCGCGCGGCGATGTCTTCCTCGTTGTAATTGATCACGTGGGCGGCGCCGTGCGCCAGCGCCAGCTCGGCCTTTTCTTTCGAGCCCACGGTGCCGATCAGCTCGACGCCCAGGGCGCGCGCCCACTGGCAGGCGATCAGGCCGACGCCGCCGGCCGCGGCGTGGAGCAGGATGGTTTCGCCGGCTTTCACCGGATAGGTGCTGCGCAGCAGGTACTGCACCGTCAGGCCCTGCAGCATCATGGCGGCGGCGGTGTCGAAGCCGACCGCATCCGGCAGGCGCACCAGCACGTCGGCCGGCATCGTGCGCAGCTCGGCATAGGCGCCGTTCGGTCCGCCCGCGTAGGCGACCCGGTCCCCCGGCTGCAGGTGCGTTACGCCCTCCCCCACCGCTTCGACCACGCCCGCGCCTTCGCGGCCCAGGCCGGACGGCAGCGGCTGCGGGTACAGGCCGGTGCGGTAATACACGTCGATGAAGTTCAGGCCGATCGCATGCTGGCGCACCAGCGCCTCGCCGGGGCCGGGCGCGCCCACCTCGACGTCGACGTATTCCAGGACTTCGGGGCCGCCGGTGGCGGCGAAGCGGATCGCTTTGGCGTGCATGGACCTCTCCTCGATAAAGTAACGGGACTTAGCGGCGCGCACCCTGCAACTGCGACAGCACCAGGCGCGCGGTCGAGACGTTGGTGGCGCACGGCACGTTGTGCACATCGCAGGCGCGCACCAGGGCGTTGATGTCGGGTTCGTGCGGCTGCGGCGTCATCGGGTCGCGCAGGAAGATCACGCAATCGACCAGGCCGTCGACCAGCTGGGCGCCGATCTGCAGGTCGCCGCCGACCGGACCGGAATGCTTGCGCTCGACACTCAGGCCCAGCTCGTTGATCAGGCGCCCGCCGGTGGTGCCGGTGGCCGACAGCGTGCAGCCTTTCAAAAAGTCGAGGTATTCGGCGGCGAGCGAGATCATGTCGTCCTTCTTCTTGTCGTGGGCGATCAGGGCGATGCGTGGAACCTGTGGGGGCTGGGCGGCGGAAGCGGTGGTCGTGGTCATGTCGGCGCGCGTAGTGTTGGTAGAGACTGTCGGTAAAGACGGGGAGCACCAAGGATACCGCATCCATTCCCAGGTCAAGAATAAACACCGGCGGCGTCCACGGATGCTGAACAGGATCAATCACGGCGCACGGCTGTGGCGGCAACGCTGAAAAGCGGCCGCCAGCATGCTTCCAGCGCCACGAACGCACGGACCAGTACGCCCGGCGCTGTTGCGCGGGAGACGCAGTGCCGCCGCCACAACGCATGAGCAGACAACAACCGTGCCGGATCCCGGTGCCGGTCCGGCAATCCCGGGGCCGCGCTCGCCGAACGGAGGCGCCGGCGGTGCGGTCGAACAGCCTAGTGCACCCCGACAGGAGAAGCCCATGACCCGCAACACCTGCGCCGCACAGGTCCACGGAGCGCCGCGATGACCTTTGGCGAGCCCGATCTGCGCGCCGGCAGCGACCGCCCGGTCGCACTGGCCCTGCTGCTGCTGTCGCTGCTGGCCAGCGTGTGCTGGGCCGCCCTGGCCCTGGTCGCGCCGCCCACCTTCGATGCCATGATGGAGAGCGCCGCCGCCCCTTCCCTGCCCTGGCGCGCCGCCCAGATGGCGCTGCTGTTCCTGATGTGGGCCGGCCTGTGCACGGCCCTGATGCTGCCGCTGGCCAGCCGCGCGGCGGTGCTGTTCGCGCGCCTGGCGGGACGGCGCGCGCAGTCGGCGCGGCGCCGCGCGCGCCTGTGCACCTTCCTGTTCGTGCTGGCCTACCTGCTCGCCTGGACCGGCTTCGCGCTGCTGGCGATGATTGCCCAATGGACCCTCGATGCGGCGGCCGCCGCCGGCACGGCGCGCCACCCCACCGTGCTCGGCCTGGCGCTGGCGGCGGCCGGCATCTACCAGTGGACGCCAGCCAAGCACGCCTGCCTGGAGCACTGCCGCGCGCCGCTACCCGGCATCCTGGCCGGCTGGCGCGACGGCCTGGCCGGCGCCTTCGGCCGCGGCGCGGCGCACGCCTACCAGAGCCTGGGTTGCTGCTGGCTGCTGATGCTGGTGCTGCTGGCGGCGGGGCCCGATAACCCGGCCGCGATCGCCGCCATCGGCCTGCTGGTACTGGCCGAAATCCGGTTCGACGCCGGCCACTGGATCGCCTGCGCGGGCGGGCTGGCGCTGCTGGCATTGGGCACCCGACTGTTGTTTCCATGACGAGTCCGCGGCGATTTTGGCAAGGGGGGCTATGCTAGAATATCGGCCACTCTTGCATACCGTCTAAGGATTCTCGAACATGGCTGGACACAGCAAATGGGCCAATATCAAGCACAAGAAAGCCGCTACTGACGCCAAGCGCGGCAAGATCTGGACGCGCCTGATCAAGGAGATCACCGTGGCGGCGCGCATGGGCGGCAGCGACATCGCGTCCAACCCGCGCCTGCGTCTCGCGGTCGACAAGGCGGCCGACGCCAACATGCCGAAGGATAACGTCACCCGTGCGATCCAGCGCGGCTCGGGCGAACTCGAAGGCGTGAACTACGAAGAAGTGCGCTACGAAGGCTATGGCATCGGCGGCGCGGCGATCATCGTCGACTGCCTGACCGACAACCGCGTGCGCACCGTGGCCGAAGTGCGCCACGCCTTCAACAAGTACGGCGGCAATATGGGCACCGAAGGTTCGGTCGCGTTCATGTTCACGCACACCGGCCAGTTCCTGTTCGCGCCCGGCGTCGACGAAGACAAGCTGATGGAAGCGGCGCTGGAAGCCGGCGCCGACGACGTGGTGGCCGACGAAGAAGGTGGCTTCGAGGTGCTGTGCGATCCGCACGCCTTCGCCGGCGTGAAGGAAGCTTTGGCGTCGGCCGGTTTCAAGGCCGAGGTGGCCGAAGTGATCATGAAGCCCGCGACCGAGACCGTGTTCACCGGCGAAGACGCGATCAAGATGCAGAAGATCCTCGACGCGCTGGAAAACCTGGACGACGTGCAAGAGGTGTACACCAACGCCGTGATCGAAGAATAAGAGTAGGTAGCATATGAAAATCCTCGTAGTCGGCTCGGGCGGCCGCGAACACGCGCTGGCGTGGAAACTGGCCCAATCGGAACGTGTGCAGACGGTCTTCGTCGCGCCCGGCAACGGCGGCACCGAGCGCGACGCGCGTCTGGTCACCGTGCAGCTGAGCGAACCGGAAGCGCTGGCCGACTTCGTGGTCTCCGAAGGGGTGGCCCTGACCCTGGTCGGTCCGGAAGCGCCGCTGGCCGCCGGCATCGTCAACCTGTTCCGTTCGCGCGGCCTGAAGATCTTCGGCCCGACCCGCGAAGCGGCCCAGCTGGAAAGCTCGAAGGACTTCGCCAAGGCCT
Source organism: Massilia sp. YIM B02443 (assembly GCF_030411955.1). Taxonomy (GTDB): domain Bacteria; phylum Pseudomonadota; class Gammaproteobacteria; order Burkholderiales; family Burkholderiaceae_D; genus Telluria. The sequence continues at coordinate 128,155 of NZ_JASNRA010000001.1, read as the reverse complement.
TCATGCAGCGCCACGGCATCCCGACCGCCAAGTACCAGACCTTCTCCGATGCGGCGGAGGCGCACGCCTACATCGACGCCAACGGCGCCCCGATCGTGATCAAGGCCGACGGCCTGGCCGCCGGCAAGGGCGTGGTGGTGGCGATGTCGCGGGACGAAGCGCACGGCGCCGTCGATCACATGCTGTCCGACAACGCCTTCGGCGACGCCGGCGCGCGCATCGTGATCGAGGAATTCCTGGCCGGCGAAGAAGCCAGCTTCATCGTCATGTGCGACGGCAGGAACGTGCTGGCGCTGGCCACCAGCCAGGACCACAAGCGCCTGCAGGACAACGACCAGGGCCCGAACACGGGCGGCATGGGCGCCTATTCGCCGGCGCCGATCGTGACGCCGTCGATGCATGCGCGCGTGATGCGCGAGATCATCAACCCGACCATCCAGGGCATGGCGCGCGACGGCATCCCGTTCACCGGCTTCCTGTACGCCGGCCTGATGATCGACGGCGAAGGCAACCCGCGCACGCTCGAATTCAACTGCCGCATGGGCGACCCGGAAACCCAGCCGATCATGACGCGCCTGAAGAGCGACTTCGCCACGGTGCTCGAGCACGCCTGCAACGGCAGCCTCGACACGGTCGAGCTGGAGTGGGACCGCCGCACCGCGGTGGGCGTGGTGATGGCCGCCGCCGGCTATCCGGACAGCCCGCGCAAGGGCGACGTGATCGACGGCATCCCGGCCGAGACCCCGGAATGCGTCACCTTCCACGCCGGCACCCGCACCGTGGGCGGCACGCTGCAGACCAGCGGCGGCCGCGTGCTGTGCGTGGTGGGCCTGGGCGACAGCGTCAAGATGGCGCAAAAGCAGGCTTACGAGACGGTCGAGCGCATCCACTTCAATGGCGCGCAGTACCGGCGCGATATCGGCTGGCGCGGCGTGAAATAATTCGCTGGCGCGGCTGCGCAATGCTGGTTGAACTTGGGTTCCCGCCTTCGCGGGAACGACGGTTTTCAGGTTTGTGGTGAAAGAACCGGATACGGTGATTCTCAGACAGTTCTTATGAACGTCATTCCCGCGCAGGCGGGAATCCAAGTCCGCAGATCAGCCACACGGCCACCTTGCACCACATACCTCGGCAACACCCCAATTAGAATCAACCCCACGCGCAGGTGTACAATCTGCGCACTTTTTCACTTCCGCACCCGAACCGCATGTCCTCCCCCGATCCCGCCATCGTCAAAGCCTGGCTGCTCGACCTGCAAGCGCGCATCGTCGCCGCCCTCGAGCAGGTCGACGGCAAGCCCTTCCTGCGCGACAGCTGGGAACGCCCTGAAGGCGGCGGCGGCATCTCGCGCCTGATCGAAGAAGGCAATGTGTTCGAGCGCGGCGGCGTGAATTTCTCGCACGTCACCGGCGCCGCCCTGCCGCCATCGGCCAGCGCCGTGCGCCCGGAACTGGCCGGCCGCGCGTGGGAAGCGATGGGCGTGTCGCTGGTGCTGCACCCGCGCAACCCGTACGCCCCGACGGTGCACATGAACGTGCGCTTCTTCGAAGCCACCGCCCCGGGCAAGGACCCGGTCTGGTGGTTCGGCGGCGGCATGGACCTGACCCCGTACTACGGCAACGAACAGGATGTGCGCCACTTCCACCAGGTCTGCCACGACGCCCTGGCGCCGTTCGGCGACACGCTGCACGATCGCTTCAAGACCTGGTGCGACGAGTACTTCTACCTGAAGCACCGCAAGGAGCCGCGCGGCGTCGGCGGCATCTTCTTCGACGACTTCAACGAGCTCGGCTTCGATCAGTCGTTCGCAATGATGCAAAGCGTCGGCGACGGCTTCCTCGACGCCTACCTGCCGATCGTGAATGCGCGCAAGGACCAGCCGTACGGCGAACGCGAACGCGACTTCCAGGCCTACCGCCGCGGCCGCTACGTCGAGTTCAACCTGGTGTGGGACCGCGGCACGCTGTTCGGCCTGCAGTCGGGCGGACGCACCGAAGCGATCCTGATGTCGATGCCGCCGATCGTCAAATGGCGCTACGACTGGCATCCGGAACCGGGCAGCGCGGAAGAGCGTCTGTATTCCGACTTCCTGGTGCACCGGGACTGGCTGGCGTCGTGATGGCGACCTCCGGCCCGCCGGAGCGCCCGACCTGCGTCGCCGTTCTTGGCGGCAGCTTCGACCCGGTACACCATGGCCACGTCGCGCTGGCCCGGCTGTTCGCGCAATTGCTGCAGCCGGACGCGCTGCGCATCCTGCCGGCCGGCCGCCCATGGCAGAAGCGCTCCCTGCAGGCCGGCGACGACGACCGCGTCGCCATGCTCGAACTGGCCTTCGCGGAAGTAACACCGAAGGCCACGATCGACCGCCAGGAAATCGTTCGCAGCCAGAACGGCGCGCCGACCTACTCGGTCGACACGCTGCGATCCTTGCGCGCCGAGCTGGGCGACAAGGCATCGATCGTGTTCCTGATGGGCGCCGACCAGCTGCAGCGGCTGGATACCTGGCGCGACTGGCGCGAGCTGTTCGGGCTGGCCAACCTGGGCGTGGCGACGCGCCCCGGCTACGACCTGGCCCAGGAAGCATTGCCACCTCAGGTGGCACAAGAATTGTCGGCGCGGCTTGCAACGCCCGACGCGGTGCGCGCCAGCGCGCACGGCAAAGTCTGTCTCGCGCAGACGCTGGCGGTCGACGTGTCGGCCACCCGCATCCGCGCGGCCTTGCAGGCCGGCACGGACGCCACCAGGGACGCGAACCTGCGCACCGCGCTGGGCGCGGACATGAACGCGCCCGCGATGGCGCAAGTGCTAGACTACATTCAACAACATAACCTGTATAAGAACTAATGGATATCAAGAAACTGCAAACGCTCGTGGTCGACGCCCTGGAAGACGTCAAGGGCCAGGACATCGTCCTGTTCGACACGACCCACCTGACCAGCCTGTTCGACCGCATCGCCGTGGTCTCGGGCACGTCGAACCGCCAGACCAAGGCGCTGGCCGCCTCGGTGCGCGACAAGGTCAAGGCCGCAGGCGGCGACGTCGTCGGCCTGGAAGGCGAAGACACCGGCGAATGGGTGCTGGTCGACCTGGGCGACATGATCGTGCACATCATGCAGCCGGCGATCCGCCAGTACTACCGCCTGGAAGAGATCTGGGGCGAGAAGCCGGTCAAGCTGGGCGCCGCCAAGCGCAAGTCGACCGCCGAAGGCATCGAAGCCGATGCGCCGAAAACCAAGTCGAAGCACCTGGCCGCCAACCAGGAACAGGAAGCCGCGAAACCGGTGAATGAGCGAACTGCGGAGCGCAAGCCGGCCGCCAAGCGCGCCACCGCCGCCTCGAAGACCGCAGGTACTGCTGCCAGCGCCGGCACCACCGCTGCGAAAAAGCCGGCCGCCAAGAAGGCAGCCGTCCCGACCGGCAAGACCGTGAAGGTCGCGCCGAGCAAGAGCGAAACCGCCGCCGTCGAAGCGCTGAAGGCGAAACCGCCGAAGCGTACGCCGAAGGCCGCCGCCCCGGCCGCCGAGGCAGCGGCGCCTGCGAAAAAGGTGATCCGCCGCATCAAGAAGACAGACGAGTAATCGTTCGGACGCTTTTTCATGCAGCTGATCATTGCCGCGGTCGGTCATAAGATGCCGGCCTGGATCGAGTCCGGCTTTACCGAGTACACCAAGCGCATGCCGCCCGAGCTGCGCATCGTGCTCAAGGAAATCAAGCCGGTCGAACGCTCGGGCAGCAAGACCGCGGCCACCGCGATGGCGCTCGAACGCGAGCGCATCGAGGCGGCGCTGCCGAAGGGCGTACGCATCATCGCGCTCGACGAGCGCGGCAAGGACCTGACCAGCGTCGGCCTGTCGCAGCAGCTGGAAACCTGGCAACGCGACGGCCGCGACACTGCTTTCCTGATCGGCGGCGCCGACGGGCTCGACCCCGAGCTCAAGGCGCGCGCCGAAGGATTGATTAGAATTTCGAGTATGACATTGCCACACGGCATCGTCCGTGTCATGCTTGCGGAACAATTGTACCGAGCTTGGTCGATCACGCAGAATCATCCGTATCACCGCGTCTGACTCACCGCGTCTGAATCGCCGTCTCTGAATCACCGTGTCCGAACCTCGATGAAACACAAGCACAATCGAATCTATCTCGCTTCCAAGAGCCCGCGCCGGCGCGAACTGCTGCGTCAGATCAATGTTGATTTCGAGCTGATGCTGCTACGCAGCGATCCGGGCCGTGTGGTCGACGTCAGCGAGGACGTGCTGCCGGGCGAGGACGTGCACGACTACGTGGCACGCGTGGCCAAGGAGAAAGGCGCGTTCGCCTTTAACCTGCTGCTGCAGCGCCGCCAGCCGCTGCGTCCGGTGCTGACGGCGGACACCACCGTCACCATCGACGGCGAGATTTTGGGCAAGCCGATTGATAACCGAGAAGCGGTCGCCATGCTTGAACGCCTGTCGGGCCGCACCCACCAGGTCTTGACCTCGGTCGCGGTGCACGCCGAGCGCTGTGCGGAACAGATCACGCAGGTGTCCAACGTGCGCTTCGCCGAACTGACCCCGGCCCAGATCCGCGCCTACTGCGCCACCAGCGAGCCCTACGACAAGGCCGGCGGCTACGGCATCCAGGGACCGGCGGCGCTGTTCATCGAGCATATCGAGGGCAGCCATTCCGGGATCATGGGCTTGCCGCTGTTCGAGACCGCCAATCTGCTGCGCAAGGCCGGCCTCTCGATCTGAATCCGGAGCTGAATCCGGCGCTGAATCCGGGACCACGGCGCCCCCGCAGGCCGCACCCCAGCGTGTATCATTGTCACCCTGAACAATACGCGCGGCCGGGTCCATGAACGAAGACATCCTCATCAACATCACTCCGCAGGAAACGCGCGTGGCGCTGGTCCTGCAGGGCGCGGTGCAAGAGCTGCACATCGAGCGCACGCTCACGCGCGGGTTGGCGGGGAACGTTTATCTGGGCAAGGTGGTGCGGGTGCTGCCGGGCATGCAGTCGGCCTTCATCGACATCGGCCTGGAACGCGCCGCCTTCCTCCACGTGGCCGACATCTGGGAAGCCCGTCCCCACGACGGCAGCAACGCCCCACCGACCCCTATCGAAAAGCTGCTGTTCGACGGCCAGGTGCTCACCGTGCAGGTGATCAAGGACCCGATCGGCACCAAGGGCGCGCGCCTGTCGACCCAGATCTCGATCGCCGGGCGCATGCTGGTGTACCTGCCGCAAGACCACCACATCGGCATCTCGCAAAAGATCGAGAAGGAAGCCGACCGCGAGCAACTGCGCACCAAGCTGCAGAGCCTGCTCCCGGCCGACGAAAAAGGCGGCTACATCGTGCGCACCCAGGCCGAGGAAGCCTCGCTCGAGGACCTGTCCGCCGACGTCGACTATCTGCGCAAGACCTGGGGCGCGATCGTGCAGGGCGCGCGCACCCTGCCCCCGACCACGCTGCTGTACCAGGACCTGAGCCTGGCCCAGCGCGTGCTGCGCGACTTCGTGCACGAAGAAACGGCCAGCATCCAGGTCGATTCGCGCGAGAACTTCCTGAAACTGGTCGAATTCGCCCAGGTGTATACCCCGAGCGTGCTGTCGCGCATGGCGCACTACACCGGCGAGCGTCCGCTGTTCGACCTGTACGGCGTGGAAGAAGAAATCCTGCGCGCGCTGGGGCGGCGCGTCGACCTCAAGTCCGGCGGCTACCTGATCGTCGACCAGACCGAGGCGATGACGACCATCGACGTCAACACCGGCGGCTACGTCGGCGGACGCAATTTCGCCGACACCATCTTTAAAACCAACCTGGAAGCGGCGCACGCCATCGCGCGCCAGCTGCGCCTGCGCAACCTGGGCGGCATCATCATCCTCGACTTCATCGACATGGAGAACAACGAGCACCGCAACCAGGTGCTCGCCGAGCTCAAGAAGACCCTGGCGCGCGACCGTACCAAGGTCTCGGTGAGCGGCTTCTCGGCCCTCGGCCTGGTCGAGATGACCAGGAAGCGCACGCGCGAATCGCTGGCCCACATCCTGTGCGAGCCGTGCCCGGCCTGCGCCGGCAAGGGGCAGGTCAAGACCAGCCGCACCATCTGCTACGAAATCCTGCGCGAACTGCTGCGCGAAGCCAAGCAGTTCAACCCACGCGAATTCCGCATCGTCGCTTCGCAGGAGGTGATCGACCTGTTCCTGGAAGAAGAGTCGCAGCACTTGGCGATGCTGGGGGACTTCATCGGCAAGCGGATTTCGCTGCAGGTGGAAAAGGGGTATCCGCAGGAACAGTACGACGTAATATTGATGTAGTAGCAAGCGCCTTTAGCGGCGATGTTGGTGTTTTTTTCGTGATCGGATGAGTCATGAAAATAGTATCCGTGCTTGCCGCCCTGCCCTTCGCCTTGGTGCTGGGAAAGAATGCATCTGCCGCTGAGGCTCTGTTTGCGTGTCCCCATTCCGTTCCGGAGACATCGGTAAAGCTGACTGCGCCTGGTCCGGAATGGAAGCCCTTCGTATCGTCGCCACTGTATCTTAGCAGTGCTGCGCTGGCGGACGGCCCTCCTGAGCGCCTTGGGGTTCTGCGCGAAGACAGGTACACGCAAACGAAAACGGGCTGGACAAGAAAGTATTCGTTGAAGGGCGAGTATCCTGAAGGCAAGTGGTTGAGGTGTGATTACGGCGTATTCGGCGAGGCGTCGCTCGCGAAGCGGCTCCCTGATGAAATCCAGGAATGCTCGGTGACTGGAAAGAAGGGAGGCCATGCAGGCGAGACGCAGGTCGAAGTCCTGTGCCACTGAATCCACGCCATGCTGACTTGAGGCCTGACGATGAACACAACACCGATATCGCCACCGGCAGCAGATGGGATGACGCAACGCTGGCACGCGCTCTGGAGCGCGCTGATGCTGACGCCGCCTGCGGGTCTGTTGGCGCAGTTAATGGGCGCCTGGCGCGAACCGCAGCGCCACTATCACACCCTGCAGCATCTGACAGAATGCCTGGCGCTGTTCGACGATCTGCGCGACCAGGCGCAACGCCCCGCCGAAATCGAACTGGCGCTCTGGTTCCACGACGCCGTCTACGACGTACGCGCCCACGACAACGAAGCGCGCTCGGCGCGCTGGGCCGGCGAGGCCCTGTGCGGCGCCGGCCTCGGACCGGACAGCGTGCAGCGCATCCACGACCTGATCATGGCCACCTGCCATGGCGCCGCGCCGGCTTCCACCAACCCGGACGCGGCCCTGCTCACCGACATCGACCTCGCCATCCTCGGCGCGCCCGAACCGCGCTTCGCCGAATACGAGCGCCAGATCCGCGCCGAGTACGCCTGGGTCGCCCCCGAGATCTACGCAGTCAAGCGGCGCGCGGTCCTGCGCGGCTTTCTCGAACGCGACGCAATCTATGCCACGCCCGTCCTGCAGAGCCGACTTGAATGGCAAGCGCGCCACAATCTGGCGCGCGCCACCGGCAATGCAACAAACATGTCACCGCGTCATTAATAGCACACCGCTATCGTTGCAATAGAAATAATTTAGTGCATTAATTGCACTATGTGTGTGATCCCACAGTACCACCTCATATTGATGGGCTATGTTGTTCGGGCTACTTCTTTAACCCAACAATACGAGGACAAGGATGAACACTCCGAAGAACCCCAGCGCCGTCGAAGGCGCAGGCTCGATTCTGAGCACCGTGGCCGGCCCGTCCGACGCCAACCCGCCGAGCAGCCTGGGGATCAGCAATCCGGTCGCCGACCGCCTGCTGGACAAGATTCCGTCCGAACAGGAACTCTCCGCCGAGCGTCCCTACAACGCGACCAAGGCCAGCGAATACGGCGAGGCCTCGCGTATTCCGCCCGAGGGCGAACACTTCAAGCCCTCGACCCACGCCGCCACCGGCAGCACCGCCAGCGAGATCATCGCTAACGACAAGGTCGGTGACGGCAATCCGCCCAAGGGCGAAAACCCGACGGTCGACCCGCTCGACCGCGTGCGCGTCGACCCGGCCAAGCGCCACCTGACCACCAACCAGGGCGTGCCGGTGGCCGACAATCAGCATTCGCTGAAGGCCGGCCTGCGCGGCCCGACCTTGCTGGAAGACTTCATCCTGCGCGAAAAGATCATGCACTTCGACCACGAGCGCATTCCCGAGCGCGTGGTGCATGCGCGCGGCTCGGCCGCGCACGGCTACTTCGAAGCCTATGACGACTTCAGCAAGCTGACGCGCGCCATCCCGTTCTCGAAGAAGGGCAAGCGCACCCCGGTGTTCGTGCGCTTCTCGACCGTGGCCGGCGAGCGCGGCTCGACCGACACCGCGCGCGACGTGCGCGGCTTCGCCGTCAAGTTCTATACCGAGGAAGGCAACTGGGACCTGGTGGGCAACAACATCCCGGTGTTCTTCATCCAGGACCCGATGAAGTTCCCGGACGTGGTGCACTCGGTGAAACCGGAACCGCACCACGCCATGCCGCAGGCCTCGAGCGCGCACGACACCTTCTGGGACTTCGCCTCGCTCTCGCCCGAGATCGCGCACATGCTGATGTGGGTGATGTCGGACCGCGCCATTCCGCGCAGCTACCGCACCATGCAGGGCTTCGGCGTGCACACCTTCCGCCTGGTCAATGCGCAGGGCGAATCGCGCTTCGTCAAGTTCCACTGGACGCCGAAGCAAGGCACCCACTCGCTGGTGTGGGACGAAGCGGTGCGCATCTCGGGCGCCGACCCCGACTTCCACCGGCGCGACCTGTGGGAGTCGATCGAGGCCGGTAATTTCCCCGAATGGGAACTGGGCCTGCAGATCTTTACGGAAGAACAGGCCGCTGGCTTCGCCTTCGACATCCTGGATCCGACCAAGCTGGTGCCGGAAGAACTGGTGCCGCTGACCCCGGTCGGCAAGCTGGTGCTGGACCGTAACCCGGACAACTTCTTCGCCGAGACCGAGCAGGTCGCGTTCTGCACCTCGCACGTGGTGCCGGGCATCGACTTCACCAACGACCCGCTGCTGCAGGGTCGTAACTTCTCCTACCAGGACACCCAATTGACGCGCCTGGGCGGCCCGAACTTCCACGAGATCCCGATCAATTCGCCGATCGTGCAGATCCAGAACAACCAGCGCGACGGCTTCCACCGCCAGGCGATCAACCGCGGGCGCGTGAACTACGAACCGAATTCGCTGGGCGGCGGCTGCCCGTTCCAGGCCGGCAAGATGGGCTTCATGAGCTTCCCCGAGCGCCAGCCGAGCGAAGACAAGGTGCGCGGCAAGCCCGAGCTGTTCGCCGAGCACTACGGCCAGGCGCGCCTGTTCTGGCACAGCCAGACGCCGGCCGAGCAGAACCACATCGTGAATGCCTTCCGCTTCGAGCTGACCCGGGTGCAGACCCCGGCCGTGCGCGAACGCATGCTGGCCATGCTGGCCAACGTCGACGCGGTCCTGGTCAATCGCGTGGCCGAGGGCCTGGGCATGGAAGTGCCGGCGCCGCTGCCGCTGGCGAGCGACGCCCCGATCCCGGCCTATGAAGCGTCGCCGCCGCTGTCGCTGCTGAGCCGTCCGGGCCAGACCGGCGTCAAGGGCCGTCGCGTGGCGGTGCTGGTGGCGTCGGGCGTGGACGGCGCCTCCGCCGGCAAGCTGTACGCCAGCCTGCTCGAGGACGGCGCGGTGCCGCGCCTGGTCGGCAATATGCTGGGCAAGGTCGCCAGCGTCGATGGCGACAAGCTCGACGTCGAGATCTCGGTCGAAGCCGGTCCGTCGGTGATGTACGACGGCGTGATCGTGCCGGACGGCGCGGCCGCCGCCGAAGCGCTGGGCCGCAACGCGCTGGTGATCGAGTTCCTGCGCGAGCAGTATCGCCACGGCAAGCCGATCCTGGTCTACGGCGCCGCCTCGGCCCTGTTGTCGAAGGCGATGATCCCGCAAGCGCTGCCGGACGGCTCGGCCGATCCGGGCCTGGTGCTGGGCGACCCGGCCAACCTGGAAGCGGCGCTGGACGGCTTCAAGACCGCGCTGGCCGCGCACCGGGTGTTTGCACGCGAGACCGATCCGCCGGCGGTGTAAGCCGGGCGCCAGTGCCGCCAAGGCGGCGCGGGCTGGACATCAGTTACTGTTCAGCTCGTGTCCACTTGTCGGCACTGACACCGCGGGGCCAGGCAGTGTTTAACGCGCCGACGGGAAGAACAGCTGCTCGCCGGCCGGTTTGAACGACGCGATCTTCGCCTGGCCCTCGGCCGAGGTGATCCACTCGATCAGCTGCTTCGCGCCCTTGTAGTTCACGCCCGGGTGCCTGGCCGGATTGACCGCGATGATGCCGTACGGGTTGTACATGCGCTTGTCCCCTTCGACCACGATCGCCAGCCCGGTCTTGGCTTTGTAGGCGCCGTAGGTGGCGCGGTCGGTCAGCGTGTAGGCGCGCATTTCGGAGGCCATGTTCAGCACTTCTCCCATGCCGAGGCCCGCCGACACGTAGTTCGCGCCCTGCGGTTTGGTCCCGGCCTGGGTCCAGTAACCCTTCTCCATCACGTCGGTGCCCGAATTGTCGCCGCGCGAGATGAAGCGCACGTTGGCGCCGGCGATGCGCTTGAAGGCCTCGATCACGTCCTTCGAGCCCTTGATTTTCGCGGGGTCGCTGCCTGGTCCGACCACGATGAAGTCGTTGTACATCACGTCGCGGCGGTCAATGCCCCAACCCTCGGCGACGAACTTGTCCTCCAGCTCGCGCGCGTGCACCAGGGTCACGTCGACGTCGCCGTTCTTGCCCAGTTCGAGCGCCTTGCCGGTGCCGACCGAGATCACGCTCACCTTGCTGTTGGTCCTGGCCTCGAACGCCGGCAGCAGGACCTTGAGCAGGCCCGAGTTCTCGGTGCTGGTGGTGGTCGACAGGCGAATGGTCTGCGCTGCGGACTGGGCGCAGGCCAGCGGCGCAATCAATACGCTGGACATGGCGGACAGCAGGATGGCTAGCAGTGGACGGCGTTGCATGGTTGTTCTCCTTGTGATGAAACGTGGTTGTCGTAACGCTTACCGTGTCTCGAGCCGGCCGTCGCGCAGCTTGAAGCGGCGCACGCCCGGCAGGCCGATCAGGTCGCGGTCGTGGCAGGCCATCACCACGCTGCGGCCCTGTTCCAGCAGCGTCGGAATCAGCTTGATGACCTGTTCGCGCGCGGCGCCATCGAGGTTGGCCGTCGGTTCGTCCAGCAGCAACAGGCGCGGTTGCAGCACGCGCGCGCGCGCCAGCGCCACGCGCTGCTTCTCGCCGCCCGACAGGCGCGCCGGGTCGCTGTGGCGCAGGTGGGCCACGCCGGCCCAGTCCATCGCTTCTTCCACCAGCGGCCGCGCGTCATGGCCGCTGACGCCGCGCGCCAGCAGGCCATAGGCGATGTTGTGGCCGACGCTGGTGGAAAACATGATCGGATGCTGGTGCACGTAGACCACCGCGCGCCGCAATGCAGCCGGATACGGGTACAGCGGCATGGCGCGCCCTTCGAGTTCGACCCGGCAGCCGTCGCAGCGTTCCAGCCCGCCCAGCATGCGCAGCAGCGTGCTTTTGCCGGTGCCGTTGGCGCCGGTGAGCACGTAGGCGCCGCCGGCCTCGATGTCGAGGCGCTCGATGTCGAACAAGTGGCGCTCGCCGTACGCCTTGCGCAGCGCGCGCACCGACAGCAAGGTGGACGACATCATGGCATTCACAGGCGCGCTCCGGGGCTGTGCGCCTCGCCCTGCAGCAGCACCAGCGCGCCGTTCATCAGCAGCGCGATCGACACCAGCACGATGCCCAGCGCGATCCCCTGCGCGAACTCGCCCTTGCTGGTCTCGAGCGCGATGGCGGTGGTGATGGTGCGGGTCTGGCCTTCGATGTTCCCGCCCACCATCAGGGCGCAGCCGACTTCCGAGATCACGCGCCCGAAGCCGCTGATCACGGCCGCCATCACGCCGTAGCGCGCTTCGTGCAGCACGGTGGTCATCACGCGCCAGCGCGAGGCGCCGTGCGCCAGCGCGGTCTCGGCGTAGCGCGGATCGAGCGCCTGCACCGCCGCCAGCGTGAACGCCAGCAGCACCGGCAGGCCGATCACCATCTGCCCCAGCACGATGCCCGGCTGCGAGAACAGCCATTCGAGTCCCCCCATCGGCCCGCGCCGCGACAGCAGCAGATACAAGAGCAGACCGATCAACACGGTCGGCAGCGACAATGCGGCCTGGGCCAGCCAGACCGCGACCCGGCGCCCCGGAAAGCGGTGCATCGCGATCAGGTAGCCGAGCAGCACCGCCGGCGGGGTGGCGAACAGCAGGCCCAGGATGCTGGTCTTGAGCGAGACCCAGACGATGTGCCACAGGGCCGCGTCGCCGCTGAACAGCAGCGCAAAGGCGTGCGCGGTAGCGTCCAGCAGGCCCATCAGGCCGGACGGACGGCGGGTGGTACGGGTAAAGGCGTGGCCGGCGTGGGACGCAGCGGCGCCAGGTCCTGCAGCTGCGGCAGGTGCGGCTCGAACACCATGCGCTCGTGCCCGGCCAGCAGCAAGAAGTGGCGCCCGCTGCAGCGCGCCAGCAGCGACATGCCGACCTGCGTCGCCACCTGCTGCCCCATCTGGGTGGTGCCCGAGCGCGACAGCAGGAAGGGAATGCCCATCTGCGCGCCCTTGATCACCATCTCCGAGGTCAGGCGCCCGGTGGTATAGAACACCTTGTCGGCGCCATCCAGGCCGTCGAGCCACATCAGGCCCGCGATGGCGTCGACCGCGTTGTGGCGCCCGACGTCTTCGACGAAATACAGCAGCCGGCCGTCGTGTCCGAACAGCGCGCAGCCGTGCACCGAGCCGGCCTGCTTGTACACCGACTGCTGGCTGCGGATAATGTCGACGATGGCGTACACGGTCGACTGCTTCAGGCGCGCATCAAGCGGCAGCGCGATCTGGTCCACCTCGTCCATCAGGCCGCCGAACACCGAACCCTGGCCGCAGCCGGTGGTGACCACCTTCTTCGCGGTGCGTTCCTCGACGTCCTGGATGCCGTGGCGCGTGGTCACCGCCACCGCGTCGACCGACCAGTCGACCTGGATCGAGACCACGTCTTCCAGTCTGCGCACCAGGCGCTGGTTGCGCAGGTAGCCCAGGGTCAGCGCCTCCGGCGCGCCGCCCAGCGTCATCAGGGTGACGATCTCGCGCTTGTCGACGTACACCGTGAGCGGACGCTCGGCCGGGATCGCGATCGTCGAATGGCGCCCACGCTCGTCGACCGCCAGCACCTCCTGGGTCAGCCTGGCGTGCGCGGCCGACATGCGCGGCCGGTAAGGGGCGGCGTGCGCTGCTGCGGGAGAGACGTCACACGGGTTCATATTGTTAATTGTGCCACGCTTGGGGTTGGATGGCGCGTTCCCCTGAAGCGCCTGCTCAGCGGCGCCGCTTCTTCCAGTTGTAATCAGGCCCGGTGACGTCGACGCCGGGATGGCCGACCACGTCCGGATGCTCCGAACACATGGTCACGAAGCGCACGCCCTCGCCGCCGCGCTGGCGCTTGCGCAGCGCTTCCATGAAGCCCATCGCCTCCACCATCGCGGAGGTGTCGAACTGCTGCGCGTGCGGCGCGGCGCCGCCCTCGTCATCCAGCTCGGTCCAGTACACCATATACATTGCTTTCTCCCACTATGGTTCGGTTCACGATGGCGACGATTGTCGCCGCTTTGCCGCCGGTTTGGCGCACATGCAGCGGTTCGGAGCAGATAAATGCAGTTAAAGCCGGTTGAGTACCAGAAGGACCCGGAATATCCACAGTAAGTAGGACTTGTCCGAAAAACCAGTTTTATGTGGCCCACTTCACATAAGCAGCCGCAGCAGGCCATTAGGCTGCACCTGTGTTCATAACGCAGGTACAGCCTCATGAATATCCGTCAAGACTCCCAATCGGCCAACTCGCCGAATCCAGCATCCGACCTCGCACTCTGGGGCGGACTCGAATGCACCGTCAACCGGGTACGCGACAATTACTTCAGCCAGATGGACCGCAACGGCCACGCCGAGCGCCTGCAGGACATCGAACGCTTCGCCTCGCTCGGCATCCAGGCGATCCGCTATCCGGTGCTCTGGGAGCGCACCGCCCCCGATGGCGTCGACAAGGCCGACTGGTCGTGGTCCGACGAACGCCTGCCCGCCCTGCGCGCACTCGGGGTCAACCCGATCGTCGGCCTGGTCCACCACGGCAGCGGCCCGCGCCACACCAGCCTGGTCGACGAACAATTCCCCGAACTGCTGGCCGAGTACGCCGGCGCGGTGGCGGCCCGTTATCCCTGGGTCGAGTACTACACCCCGGTCAACGAGATCTGCACCACGGCGCGCTTCTCGGGCCTGAACGGGGTCTGGTATCCGCACGGCGACAGCGAAGCCACCTTCATCCGCGCCCTGCTCACCCAGTGCAAGGCGACCGTGCTGTCGATGCGCGCTATCCGGGCGGTCAACCCGGACGCCAAACTGGTCCAGACCGACGACCTGTCGAAGACCTACGGCACGCCCGAGATGGAAGAGATCAGCGGCTTCTTCAACGAGCGCCGCTGGCTGGCCTGGGATCTGCTGTGCGGGATGGTCGACGATGAACACAAGCTGTGGAACTACCTGCGCGAATCCGGCGCCACCGAGGACGAACTGCGCTGGTTCTGCGACAACCCCTGCCCGCCCGACGTGATGGGCGTGAACTACTACGTCACCAGCGAACGCTGGCTCGATCATCGGCCGGAGCGCTATCCGGAATCGCGCCGCCACGTGTACCGCGGCGTGCAGCACGCCGACATCGAGGCGCCGCGCGCGCTAGCCACGCCGACCCCGGGCATCGCGCCGCTGCTGGTCGAGACCTGGGAACGCTACGGCCTGCCGATCGCGATCACCGAAGCCCACATCGACGCCAACCGCGAAGACCAGCTGCGCTGGCTGGTCGAGATCTGGAACGCGGCGCTCAAGGCGCGCCAGCAGGGCGCCGACGTGCGCGCCGTCACCGTCTGGGCGCTGCTTGGCTCGTTCGACTGGAACTGCCTGGTGACCGAATGCCGCGGCTATTACGAACCTGGGCCGTTCGACGTTCGTGGCGCAGTGTTGGGCAATGCGCCGCGCCCGACCGCGGTGGCGACCCTGATGCGCGAGCTGGCCAGCAAGCGCCCGCTCAGCAACCCGGTGCTGCAGGGCGAAGGCTGGTGGCGCCGTCCGGGACGCTTCCTGTGCAAACCGGTGGCGACCCGCACTGCGGTGGCCGACCTCGCCGTGCGCAGCCAGTTCAAGTCGACCCACGTGCAGCCGATCCTGATCAGCGGCGCCAGCGGCACCCTGGGTTCGGCCTTCAAGCGCATCTGCGAAAAGCGCAACCTGGCCTGCCACGTGCTGACGCGCCAGGAGATGGACATCACCGACCCGGCCTCGGTGGAAGCGGCGATCGTGCGCTTCAAGCCGTGGGCCATCATCAATGCCGGCGGCTACGTGCGGGTGGACGAGGCCGAGGGTGACGAAGAGCGCTGCATGCGCGAGAACACGCTGGGGCCGACCGTGCTGGCGCTGGCCTGCATCCGCCACGCGCTGCGCTTCATGACCTTCTCGACCGACCTGGTGTTCGACGGCGCCAAGGACACGCCGTACCTGGAATCGGACCCGGTCAATCCGCTCGGCGCCTACGGCCGCAGCAAGCTCGAAGCCGAGCAGCGCGTGCTGGAAGCCGACCCGCAGGCGCTGGTGATCCGCACCAGTTCCTTCTTCGGGCCGTGGGACCAGCACAACTTCGTGACCCAGGCGCTGAACACGCTCGACATCGGCCAGCCGTTCCAGGCCGCGGGCGACGTGATGGTGTCGCCGACCTACGTGCCGGACCTGGTCAACGTCTCGCTCGACCTTCTGATCGACCGCGAGCGCGGCATCTGGCACCTGGCCAATGCCGACGCGGTGAGCTGGGCCGAGCTGGCGCGCCGCGCCTGCGCGGCGGCCGGGGTGTCGAGCGAGCGGCTGGAGGAAGTGTCTGCCGAATCGTTCGGCTACACGGCGCAGCGGCCGGCGTACAGCGCGCTGGGCAGCGAACGGGCGATGCTGCTGCCGCCGCTGGACGATGCGCTCAAGCGCTACGTGCTGGCGGTGCAGGAACAAGCCAACGAGGCAGGGAGCGAGCAGCCGGGAGAAGCGGCGCATTACGCCAGCTGATTGTTGCAGGAAGATTGTCTGTGATTGCCGCGCATGCCATCAAGCTGCGCGGCTTTTTTGCTTGCGTGCCGGCCGTCGGCTGGGAAAATCTTCGTTGGCTGATGAACGTCATCCCCGCGAAGGCGGGGATCCAAGTTCGTCGTTCAGCCGCTACGATTTGCGCTGGCGGTGCGGTGAACAACTTGGATTCCCGCCTTCGCGGGAATGACGTGCATAAGTTGCAGGTGCAAGGGGCGGACGACGAAGCGCATGGAGCGCATGGAGCGCGTGGAGCGCAGCGTTATTTGCTCTCGGCCGCGAACTGCAGGCGGTACAGGTTCGCATACATCCCGCCCCGCTCCAGCAGCTCGTCATGCGTCCCCTGTTCCATCACCTGCCCCGCCTCCATCACCACGATGCGGTCGGCCCGTTCGATGGTCGACAGGCGGTGCGCGATCACGATCGTGGTGCGCCCCGCCATCAGGGTGTCCAGCGCCGCCTGCACCGCGCGCTCGCTCTCGTTGTCCAGCGCCGACGTGGCTTCGTCCAGGATCAAGAGCGGCGCGTCCTTGTAGATCGCGCGCGCGATCGCCACGCGCTGGCGCTGGCCGCCCGACAGGCGCGAGCCGTTCTCGCCGATGCGGGTGTCGATGCCGTCCGGCAGGCGCGCCACGACGTCCATCAGGTGCGCGGCCTTGATCGCCGCGCCCAGGCGTTCGTAGTCGATCTTTTCCATGCCGTAGGCGATGTTCGCCGCCAGCGTGTCGTCGAACAGCACCACGTTCTGGCTCACCATCGCCAGCTGGCCGCGCAGGCTGGCCAAGGCGATGTCGTGATATGGCACGCCGTCGAGCAGCAGCCGCCCGGCTTCCGGATCGTAGAAGCGCGTCACCAGGTTCACGAACGTCGACTTGCCGCCGCCCGACACCCCCACCAGCGCCACCGTCTGCCCCGGCTGCACGTCGAGCGAGACGTTGTCGAGCGCGGTCGACGCCGCATTCGGATAGCGGAAGGTCACGTTCTCGAGCACCAGGTGGCCGCGCGCGCGGCCCAGGTCGCGGGTGCCGGTGTCGCGTTCCGGCTCGGCGTCGGTCAGGCCGAACACGGTTTCGGCGGCGGCGATCCCGCGCTGCATCGGGCCGTTCACCTCGGCCAGCGACTTCAGGGGCGTGAGCAGCATCAGCATCATGGTCACGAACTGGGTGAATTCGCCGACCGTCATGTCGGCCTGGATCGCCAGCACGATCACCAGGGAAAGCGCCAGCGAGGTGGCGATCTGGGTCACCGGCGTGGTGGCGGCGAAGGCCACCGTCATGCGCTGCGAAAAGCCGCGCAGCGCTTCGCTGCGCTGGTGGAAGCGCTGGCGTTCATACGCTTCGCCCGAGAACACGCGGATCACCTGGTGGCCGCGCGCGGCTTCTTCCACCACGCCGGTCATCTCGGCGGTGACGCGCTGGCTTTCGCGGTTCAGGTTGCGCAGGCGCTTGGTGGTCGTGCGCACGATCACGGCGGTGAGCGGCACCACGATGATCGCGACCAGGGTCAGCTTCCAGTTCAGGTACAGCAAGGTGCCCAGCAGGCCGATCACCACCAGCACGTCGCGCACGCAGGCCACGAACACCGACTGGATCATGTCCACCACCTGGCGCACGTCGTTGACCACGGTGTTGATGATCTTGCCCGTCGATTCATCCTGGTAGCGCGCCACCGGCAGGCGCAGCACGCGCTCGAAGGCCATGGCGCGCAGGTCGTTCAATACGCGCGACAGCACCCAGTTGTTGAAATAGGCGGTGGCGAAGGTGCCGATGCCGCGTAGGATGAAGATCGAAACCAGGATCAGCGGGATCCACCACAGGCTGAAGTCGACCTGCTCCTCGAAACCTTTATCCAGCAGCAGCTGCAGCGCCTTGCCCAGCAGCGGCTGGGTGGCGGCGGTGAGCGCCATCGCCAGCAGCGCCATCCAGGCGCGCGACTGGTACGGTTTGATGATCGCCAGCAGGCGTTTGACGATGACGTTGGTTTCCACGTTCTTGCCTTCGTTGGTTCAGTTCCGCGCCCACGCGCGCAGGCGCGCGGCGACTTGTTGCGGCGTGATCGACGCCATGCAGGTGCAGGTCGCCGCATCCTTGCAGCCGGCGCATTCCCGGCTGGCGCACAGCACTTCGGCGCGCGTGCCGAGCGGGCCCCAGCGGCCCGGATCCAGCGGTTTGATCGGCGGGAACAGGCCGAGGGTGCGAGTGCCCACTGCGGCCGACAAGTGCAGCGGCCCGGTGCTGCTCGCCACCAGGCCGTCGCAGGCGCCGATCAGGGCCAGCAGCCCGTCCAGATCGAGCTTGCCGCACACGTTCTCCACGTTCGGCAGCGAGAGCAAGTCCGGCGCCTGCTGCGCGATCAAGCTGCCTTCGGCCGCACTGCCGGTGACGAACAGGCGAATCTCCGGATCGGCCTGCAGTTCGCGCGCCAGCGCGGTGAAATGCGCAAGTGGCCACTCACGCCCGCTGCCGTTCGACTTCGGATGCAGGATGATGTGGCGCCGCCCGTCCTGCAGCAGCGCGTCGACCGCCGGCCGGCGCGGGGCTTCGAGGCCGTACAGGGCCGGCATCTCGTCCAGCTGCGGCACGTGCCCGATGCCCAGGGGTTTGAGCAGCAAGAAGTTCAGCTGCGCCTCGTGCAGGTTCGACTTGACGCGGCTGAAATGGGCCAGCCGGTTGCAGGTGAGCCAGTGGTACAGGCGGTGGCTGGTGCCGACCCGCTCGGGCACGCGCGCGCGTTTCGCCGCCTTGGCCAGTGCGCGGTTGGGGAAGGCGAAGATCACGGCGTCGTAGCCGCTGGCTGCGAAAAACGCTTCCGGCTCGCCTGCTTCCTCGATCGTGATCACGCGGTCGAGGAAGCGCGAATGGCGCATCGCCGGCGCCACGTAGGCGCGGCACAGCAGGTCGATGCGCGCCTGCGGGAAGCGCGTCTTCAGGTAGCCGGCCAGCGGCAGCGTCAGGACGACGTCGCCGATATTGTCGGTACGGCAGATCAGGATGCGGTCAGGTGGTCGCATGGCGTTCGTGCGAAGAAATGGAGGTGGCCGCCGCCGGCGTCTTCGCCGCCAGGCAGAAGCCGGTCAGGATGCAGATCGTGGTGGCATAGAAGGCCTTGGTCAGCATCAGCCAGAACATCACGTCGGTCAGGCCGAACACGATGAAGCAGATCACCAGCAGCAGCCCGGCCAGCGCCGGGGCGGCCGCCGCCGGCGGGCCGTGGCGCAGGGTGCGCATGAAGAACGCGAACGGCGCGCCGTAGATCAGCAGCAGGAAGCTCAGGTCGAGCAGGCCGCCGGTGGCCAGCGTGTTGAGCACGTCGTTGTGCGGGGTGCTGTAGATCAGCGCCAGCGACTTCTGGAGCCGCCCTTCGCGCTCGAGCGCCTGCAGTTCGTCGTGGAATTCGTCGCGGCCGACGCCAACCAGCGGGTGCTCGGCGATCATCATCGCCGACGCCTTCCACAGTTCGAGGCGGATGCCGACGTTGGTGCTGGCGTCGTTCAGGCTGTAATAGCGCTCGATGTCGGACACGGCGTCGGCCATCCTGCCGGCCACGCCGGTCTGCGGCACCAGGTAGGCGCCGACGCAGGCCGCCAGCACCAGGCCGACCGTGACCCGGATCGTCTTGCCGTGCATGTGGCTGCCGTATTTCAGCATCGGCCACAGCGCCACCAGCAGGCCAAGCCAGGCGCCGCGCGAGCCGGAGAACAGCGAGGCCAGCGCACCGCACAAGAGTCCCACCAGCGGCAGCCAGGCCAGGCGCGTGTTGCGCAATTCGTTGAGCGCGCAGAACGACATCACACCCATCGCCACCGCGATGTCGCCGAAGCTGATCGCATGGTGGGTGGCGCCCACCGCGCGGTCCTCGCCCAGCACGAACCACTGGTAGCCGCCGATCAGCGCCGCGCCGATGGTGCCCAGGCACAGGCCGATCCAGAACATGCGGATACTGGGTCGCAGCAAGCCGACGAAGCCGATGCAGCCGAGCGCGAACAGCAGCCGCGACGGCCCGTCGAGGGTGCCGGCGGAATCGCGGAACCACAGCATGCGCAGCACGCTCAGCAGGAAATAGCCGCCGAAGGCCAGCGCGATCCAGCGGATCTCGCGCGCGTGCGCGGCATAGAACGACGCCAGGCCGCGCCGCACCAGGAAGACCAGCGACAGCAGCACGATCAGCAGCGTCAGGTGCACGGCAAAGCTGGTGGTCAGGACCGCCGCGGGGAACAGCAGCATCAGCCAGCTCGCGGCCTGGTTGGCGCGGCCGATTGCGGGTGCAGGCACGGGCGCGGGCACGGGCACGGGCAATTCCGTCGTTATTGTTTCTGTCATTGAGTGAGCAACCGCGCTTGCCGCGTGTCGTGAAGTCAGGATTATAGTCGATGGCCCGCGCGGGCCGGACGCTGCGGCGCGAATGGCGCAGGCGGGAGCCGGGCCAGACGGCAGGCGCGCTGCCGCCGGGACACGACGATGACGGCCTGGCGCCGCGTGGCCCAGGCGGGAGGCGAAACCGGGAAGGCGAAGCGAATGGCGCGGTCAAGGAGACCGCGCCGGGGAACGGCGGATCAGGCCGCGATGAAATCGGCGGCGACAGGCTGCGCCACGCCCACCACCTGCACCGACGCCTGATCCTGCGGCACGCCGGCCCATGGAATGAATTCCATGCCGTCCGAAGTGCTGGCCAGGACCTGGGCCTTGTTTTCCACGCTGTCGCTGAATTCGAGCATGATCTGTTCGCGGCTCGAATCGTCGACCCGGGTCATCCAGTAGGCAAAGCCGTCGGCATCCGGCGCGCGGTTCAGCACGTTCTGGTACAGGCGCTCGAGGAACACCACGTCGCTCGGATTCTCGCCGTATTTCTGGTCGAATTCCGGCTGCCAGGTGAACTCGTGGGCGATCTGCTGCATCGAGGTGCCGTTGTCGAGACGATCCATCCAGTAACCCAGGCCGAACGCCTCGGGATCGCGCCCGAGCGCGGCCCGGTACAGGCGGAAGATCGAGGCCGCGCCTTCGTCGATCGCCTGCCAGCCATCGCTGAACTGCAAGCGCTCGACGTCGTACAGGCCGGTGACGCTGCCGTCGCTGTTGGTGATCGCATAGCCCCAGCTATCCTTGGCGATGGCGTAGTCGGCGCGCTCGCCCTGGAACACGGCGATGTCGATGCCCTTGCCGCCGCTGATGGCCAGGTTGCCCGCTTCCATGTTGAACGTGTCGGCGCCATCGGTGCCGATCCGGTCCATGGCGCTGTCCACCGTCAGCTGGATCTCGCGCACGCCGCTGGTGGCATTGCCGGCCGCATCCACCGACGCGGCATAGACCGTGTAGGCGCCGTCGGGCAGCGGTTTCGAATTGAGCTGCCAGGTACCGTCGGCGCGCACTTGCGCAGTGCCGATCTGGATGAAGTCGCCGTCGCGGTACAGTTCGATCCTGGTGCCGGCTTCGCCAGTGCCGTAGAACACCGGCATGTTGCCGCCTTCGCTCAGCGAGACGCGGACCGTGGGCGCCGACGGCGCGATCGAGTCGATATTGAATTTCACGACATTGCTGGCCGCCGAGACGTTGCCGGCCTCGTCAATGACCAGCGCACTGGCACTGTAGCCCATGCCGTCTTTCAGCGCGGCAGGCATCTTGGCGTTCCACATGCCGTTGGCGTCGGTCTTCACGGTGGCCACGATGCGGCCGTCGACGAACACCTGGACCGTCGAATTCAGTTCCGCGGAGCCGTAAATCGTCGGCACGTTGCCGCTCACGTAATCGTTGGCGTTCAGCGTCATTCCCACCACGGCCGGCGCCGGCGCAGTGGTGTCGACCACATTCGCGCGCTCCACGCTCATGTCGGCGAATTGCAGCACGTCGATATTGCGCAGGGTGGTCGTGCCTTGCACTGCATTCGATACCGCCAGGGCGCCGTCGGCCAGGTTGTTGATGGCATATGCGCTGCGCACCCCGTTGAATACGGCCGTGTCCCGGCCCGCTCCTCCGTCGATCATGTCTTTTCCTCCATTGCCTTGTAAAGTATCGTTGAATTCGGTGCCGATCAGTTCGTCATCCCCGCTGGTGCCGGTGAAGTAACGCCCTCCGGTGTTGCTGTTGATGCCAAGCTCGCCACGCAGGCCGTCGCCGCCGTACAGCCAGTTCAGCGCCGCGATGTCGTACGGGCTGTAGGTACTGTAAGGGCCGCCTTTGTGGGTGTACGACATCAGGGTGTTGCCGGTGTGATCCTCGTTGCGGTCCAGCGTGATTTGCGTTTCGCCATTTGCCTCGTAAAACGGATGCTTCAGGCCCAGCGCGTGGCCCAGCTCGTGCAGCAGCGTCTCGTAGCCGCTGCGTCCCGGCGTCAGATCTTGGGTGAGTGCACGGAACTCGACATTGTCCAGATAGACATAGGCGTTCGCGCTATAGCTGCTCAGGTTGTTGCCGTAGCTGCCGTAGTTGGCGCGCCAGCTCGCCAGGCCGACCGTGTTGTAGCCCTCGATATCGATGTTCGCCAGGTGAATCTGGGCCGCCGTGCCATTCGTGGTTTCCTGGAAAACGATGCCGGTGACCTGCTTCAGGTAGTCGAACGCGGTGCGCGTCGCCGCCTGCTGGGAAAACGAAAACATCTCTTGGCCCGTCACTCTCTCCTCGTTACCCGACGCCGTCGAAAAGGTGTAATACAGGACGTTCCCATAGGGATTGGTCAGGTAATTCCAATCCGGCCCCTTGTCCAACAGGGCGTCGATATGGTTCAGGCCCGATAACGGGGTAGTGGTGATGTCGGAAACGGTTGCCATTGCTGATGAGGGGGATTGCCGAAGAGAAAATGTTTTGAATAAAACGCTAATGAACAAGTATTTCTTGCTCGACAGTTCTAGTCAAATACGATTTTCAATCGTGCGCACCTCTTGCAAGCCCATCAAGGCTTGGACGCAACATTTTGTGAGAATGTTGTCGAGGTGATCAGAAACCGTGGCCGGCATTCCGTGTTGGACGGTGTGGCCCGCCTGCGACAGGGCGCCGCAGCGACGGCTGCGGCAAGACCGGCGTGCTGCCGGGCGCGCGAAAACAAGCCTGCTTGCTGGGGCTCAAGCACGGCTTGGCAAGCGAACATGGCGGATCAGGAACGGACGCGCCGGATCATGTGAGCATTGCGTTTTCGCTGTTTTGAGCCGCCATGCCAGAACCCACCCGCCCCTTGCGCGACCCGAGGCCCAACCTGGACGGATCACTGACGACCCATTCGGTCGCCACGCCGGTCGCCTTCAGGATACGAGGCGCCGTGTACGTCGGATCCCGGCGGGTCATTCCGGTGATGTTTGTTCCGGGAATGATGGGGACCAACCTGCGCGTGCGGCGCGATGTCGCGCTGCCTGAAAACCATCCGCTCGAGCCGGGCGAGGCCGCCTGGCGTCCGCCAAACGGCGACTACGACTCCTGGCATTACGCGGACCTCTGGAAAGAACGCAGTCCTGCGGTGCGCCAGATGATCCTTCACCCCGACCTGGTAGAAGTGGACGATGGCGGCGAACTCGATATCGACGCTTGCCGGCTGCATCCGGACGACATGCGCGAGCGCGGCTGGGGACAACTGTTCAACGGCGCTTACGGTCATTTGTTATATGAGCTGCAAAGCCACCTCGACCTGACGTTCCGCCACGACGCACTGGGAAAACGCCACGTGCGCAGCTACTGGAAAGACGTGATGCTGGCGATGCAGGGCGACACGCTGGCGCGCTGGGGCGTGCGCTCGGTCGCGCCGCTGACCGAAGCGGAACTGGAACGGTTCGCGCGCTACCAGTATCCGATTTATTGTTTCGGCTACAACTGGCTGCGATCGTGCGGCGAATCGGCGCAGCTGCTGCAGCGGCGGATAGAAACCATCATCGCCTGGTGGCAGGCGCGCAAGCACCAGTGCAGCAAGGTCATCCTGGTGACGCATTCGATGGGCGGGCTGGTCGCGCGCGCCTGCGCCAAGCGTATCCCCGACAAGATCGCCGGCGTAGTGCACGGCATGATGCCTGCGCTGGGAGCGCCGCTGGCTTATCGGCGCCTGGCGTGCGGAACCGAGTGCGACAACCCGGCGAATGGAATGCTCGATAACTACCGGGCCGGCAAGTTCGCCGATATCAGCGGCCGCACGACAGAGGAAACGACGCCGGTGCTGGCTGCATCGGTGGGTGCACTTGAACTGTTGCCGAATCATCTTTATCCGCGGCCGTGGCTGCATATCGGCGTAAAACATCGTTCCGGGTCAAAGGAAATATTGACCGAATATCTCCAGTTTCCAGGCGAAGCCGCGCCGAATCCCTACGATTTTTATCGAGACATGAAATCGTGGTATCGGCTCATCAATCCGGCATTGGTCGATCCCGCAAGGCTTTACGAGTCAAAGAAAAAAGATGCTCGCGCCGTTGTCAATGATGCCCTTTTGACTGCCGAGCACTTTCATCGCTGGCTCGGCGATTATTATCATCCAACGACTTTTGCTTATTATGGGCATGACCAAGAGCGACCGGCTTATAGCCATATCCATTGGTCTGCCCGGGTCCATCAGACCTCGACATCAGTTTCACTTACATCGCACGGCATTCAACGTGCGGGATATCTCGTGCACGATGCTGACGGCACACGGACGGTGGAAGTCGATGGCATGCACATCCTGAGTTTCTCAGTAGCGCCCCAGGATGCGAGTGGCGACGACACAGTGTCGCATCAGTCCGGCGCGGCTCCGGCAGGCAAGATCAAGCAATTATTCGCGGTGCGAGGGCACCGGCATCAAGACAGCTTCCGTGAACGCGATGCGCTGCTACTCACGCGCTATTGCATCGTCAAGATCGTCCAGGAGCTGGAACGGCATGAACCAAAAAAATGAAAGCGGCACGCGTTTTGTCGGCATCGTGGCCTTGGTATTGGGCCTGTCTATTGTCTACGCTTGGGGAAACAATGTGATGGATCGTTTCAAAGTCGCACGCCTGACCGACCCGATGCGTCCAGTCTGTGTCGGCCGTTATGTCATCGACCTGCCGGACAAGATGAAAGTCACTTATCGCAGTGTATTCCTGAATGGTTTCTGGATTTCCAACCGGCGCGAGTCGGAGTCAGCGTTTCATGCACGCGTGGCGCAGCGCGAGGCACAGATCAACGCGGAACAAAACACATCCGGGCTCGCAAGTATGGAAAAAGTCTCGACAGTCGATACCAATGGATTTACCGGAAAGACGTTCATATTTGGCCGAAAGTTCGGCTACTATTTCGAGGGACCGCTCCGGGTGGATTATTCCAATGTGGCAGCTGAAGCGTATGTTCACTCCCAAGGCATCAGCTTCAACATCATCACCGATGGCTACGACCCGGACCAGGTGCATGGCATCCACGAAGTCATCGCCCGCTTGCGCCTGATCGAACCCGGCACCCTCCCCACCACGCCCGGCTTCTGCCTCGGCCCCGCCATGTTCATCGACCCGATTCCCGCCGACTGGACCGAAGGCGTCGGCGTCTACGCAGGCTTCCCGGAGCATCCGGATCTGGCGCTATCGTTCTACACCCGGGCTGGACTGATCAACACGAACGGCGACCCGGGACGCCTGGCCCGCCACCAGCGCGTCTATGACGAGATGCCGCTGTGGCGAAAGGCGTTGACGCGGCGAATACGCCTGGGCGCGCGCGCCATCAATGGCGTGCAAGGCGAAGAAGTCATCCAGGTAAAAGGCGGCGCCGGCCACACCCACGTCTATTTCTTCGACTGGGAGCGCCTGGCCGACCCGCAGGACGTGATGCAACCGCAGATGCACCTCGAAATATCGACCGGCCATCGCCGCGACGGCCGCCGCAAGCCGGCCCCCAGCTTCCTGGGCGAACCAGCGCTGCTCGACCTGTGGCACACGATCTCGTCCTCGGTCCGGGTACGCCCGACCGCCGCGCCGGCATCGGCGCCATGACGGCCGGTGCGATGAGGACGATCAGTACTCGACCGCCACGTCCTTCGCCCCCAGCGTCAGCTCGAGCGCCTGCTTGAGCGTGTCCGACGGCGCCACCCGCCAGTCGTCGCCCAGCTGCATGATGAACGGGATGCCGTTCTTCTCCAGGCGCAGGCTGACCGGCATGCCGTCCTGCAGGCGGTGCGGCTGCAGCACCTCGGCGATCTTCGCCGGGCTCACCGTGGTGGCGAGGTCCATCTCCAGCTTGTGGCCATACTGGATGCGCGAAGCGGCGATGTCGAACACCTTCTCGGCGGTGATGCGCAGGCCGCCGTTGAAGCGGTCTTCCGACACCTTGCCGACCACCAGCAGGAATTCGTCTTCCTTGAGCGCGTGCTTGTTGGCCTCGGCCACCTCGCTATAGATCGTCACCTCGACCACGCCGGTCTTGTCGTCCAGCGCCACGATCAGGATCTTGCCGCGCTGGGTCATCTGGGTGCGCACGCCGGTGATCACGCCGCACAGCATGCGCGGGTCGCGCGACGGTTCCAGGTCCTTCAGTTTGGTCTTGGCGAAGCGCCGCACCTCGCCCGCGTACGAATCGAACATGTGGCCCGACAGGTAGTAGCCGAGCGCGATCTTCTCTTCCGACAGCTTCTGGCGGTCGGTCCACGGGGTCGCCTTGACGTACTCGGGCGGCGCCACCAGGTCCGAATCGTCGCCGCCGAACAGGCTGACCTGGTTGGCGGCGGCGGCGGCCTGGCCGGCCGCTTCCATCGCGAACGCGACCGAGGCCAGCAGAATCGCGCGGTCGACGCCGAAGCAGTCCATGGCGCCGGCGCGGATCAGGCTCTCGATGGTGCGGCGGTTGATCTGCTTGCGGTCGACGCGCTTGCAGAAGTCGAACAGGTCCTTGAACTTGCCGCCGTCAAGCCGCGCCGCGATGATGGCCTCGATCGCGCCCTGCCCCGCGCCCTTCACGCCACCCAGGCCGTAGCGGATCTGGCTCACCTGCTTGCCGGTCTTCGAGCGCGGCTCGCCTTCCGGGGTGAAGCGGAACTGCGATTCGTTGACGTCCGGCGGCAGAATCGTGAGCTTGCAGACTTCTTTCGCATCCTCGACCAGGATCTTGATCTTCTCGGTGTCTTCCATCGCCAGCGACATGTTGGCTGCCATGAACGCGGCGGTATGGTGCACCTTCAGGTAGGCGGTGTGGTACGACAGCAGCGCGTAGGCGGCCGCGTGCGACTTGTTGAAGCCGTAGCCCGCGAACTTTTCCATCAGGTCGAAGATCTCGTCGGCCTTCTCGGTCGACAGGCCGTCCTTGGCGGCGCCGGCGCGGAAGATCTCGCGGTGCTCGGCCATCTCTTCGGCCTTCTTCTTGCCCATCGCGCGGCGCAGCATGTCGGCGCCACCCAGCGAGTAGCCGCCCACGATCTGCGCCATCTGCATCACCTGCTCCTGGTAGACCATGATGCCGTAGGTCTCGGACAGGATCGACTCGGTGCGCGGATCGGGATAGTCGAACTTCTCGCCGTGCTTGCGCTTGCAGAAGTCGGGAATCAGGTCCATCGGGCCCGGGCGGTACAAGGCCACCAGCGCAATGATGTCCTCGAAGCGGTCGGGGCGCGCGTCCTTGAGCATGCCCTGCATGCCGCGCGATTCCAGCTGGAAGATCGCGACCGTCTTGGCCTCGGACAGCAGCTTGTACGACGCGCGGTCGTCCAGCGGCAGCGTCTCCAGGTTGAAGCCGGCGTCCTGCGGGTCGAGCGCGCGGATGTAGTTGACGGCGCGGTCGAGGATGGTCAGCGTGGTCAGGCCCAAAAAGTCGAACTTGACCAGGCCCACGGCCTCCACGTCGTCCTTGTCGTACTGCGACACCACGCCGGCGTCGCCGCCCTGGGTGTACAGCGGGCAGAAGTCGGTGAGTTTACCCGGCGCGATCAAGACGCCGCCGGCGTGCATGCCGATGCCGCGCGTGATGCCCTCGACCTGCTGCGCCAGGTCCAGCAGCTGTTTCACTTCTTCCTCGTTCTCGAGGCGTTCCTTGAGCAGCGGTTCTTCCTCGATCGCCTCGGCGATCGACACCGGCTTGCCCGGCTTGAACGGGATCAGCTTGGAGATGCCGTCGCAGAAGTTGTAGCCGAAATCGAGCACGCGGCCGACGTCGCGGATCGCGCCCTTGGCCGCCATGGTGCCGAAGGTGGCGATCTGCGACACCGCGTCGCGGCCGTACAGGTCCTTCACGTGCTGGATGACGAGTTCTCGCTTTTCCTGGCAGAAGTCGATGTCGAAGTCGGGCATCGAGACGCGTTCCGGATTCAGGAAACGCTCGAACAGCAGGTTGTATTTCAGCGGATCGAGGTCGGTGATCTTCAGCGCGTACGCGACCAGCGAGCCGGCGCCCGAGCCGCGGCCCGGGCCGATCGGCACGCCGTTGTTCTTGCCCCACTGGATAAACTCCGCCACGATCAGGAAGTAGCCCGGGAACTTCATCTTGATGATGGTGTTGTTCTCGAATTCCAGCCGTGCCTCGTAGCGCGGGCGCTCGGCTTCGCGCTTGGCCGGGTCCGGGAACAGCTGCAGCAGGCGCTCTTCCAGGCCCTTCTTGGTTTCGGCGACCAGGAACTCGTCGATGGTCATGCCCGGGGTCGGGAAGTTCGGCAGCTGCGGTTTACCGAGCGTCAGGGTGACGTTGCAGCGCTTGGCGATTTCGACCGAGTTGGCAAGCGCGCCCGGCAGGTCCTTGAACAGCTCCGCCATCTCGGCCTGCGACTTGAAGCACATGTTCTCGTTGAAGCGGCGCACGCGCTTGGCGTTGGCCAGCATCTCGCCTTCGGCGATACAGACGCGCGCTTCGTGGGCGATGAATTCGTGCTTTTCCAGGAACTGCACCGGGTGCGTGGCCACCACCGGCAGCCCGAGGCGGCCGGCCAGCGCCACCGAGTGGCGCACCTGCTGCTCCTGGTTCGGCTGGCCGGCGCGCTGGATCTCGATGTAGAAGTGGCCCGGGAAGATGCGCGCCCAGCGCTCGGCGTTGGCCTCGGCTTTCGGCAGGTCGCCGTTCTCGATCGCCTGGCCGACGTCGCCGAAGTGGGCGCCCGACAGCACGATCAGGGCGTTGTCCTGCGGTTCGTCCGGGTGCAGGGTCGACCTTGATGTGGCCAGCGCTTCGAGCCACTCGACGCGCAGCTCGGCGCGGCCTTTGTACTGGTTGGTGAGCCAGGCGCGCGCCAGCAGGTCGCACAGCTGCAGGTAGCCGGTGTGGTTCTTGGCCAGGATCAGCAGGCGGTGCGGCTTGTCGCGGTTGTCGTCGTTGGTGATCCAGGCATCGACCCCGACGATCGGCTTGACGCCCTTGCCGCGCGCCGCTTTATAGAAGCGCACCAGGCAGAAGGTATTGGCCAGGTCGGTCACGGCCAGCGCCGGCTGGTTGTCCTTGACCGCCGCCTTGACCAGGTCGTCGATGCGGACCAGGCCGTCGACGATGGAGTATTCGGAGTGGACGCGCAGGTGGGTGAAGGTCGGGGAAGTCATCCCGATATTTTACCTCGGCAGGCGCGCCGGCGGAGATTGGCACTGTCGTCATTACGCGACTTGGACACGATGCAAACGTGCCCCGGAGGCGGGCTGCGCGCCGGTTTCCCGGCCCTTGAAACCGCCGGGCTGGCGCAGGGTCTTATAATGCCGCTCACCGTATTCAACCGACCTGTTGCGCATGCCTACCCGTCCGTCTCACCAATTGCTGCTTGCCGTCCTGAGCGCGCCGGCCAACCTCCCGGACGGGTCAGCGCGCGCGCCGCATGTGCACATGGTCATGTTGCCGCCGGCGCAGCCGGATGGCGCACCAGCCCCCGCCCCGGCCGCGCCGCGCGCCGCGTCGCCGCTGCGCGCGCTGGCCCGGCCGCTGCTGTTGGCGGCGCGTCCCGTGCTGCGCAGTCCGCGCGTACGCCAGCTGGCGCTGCGCATCCTCAAGCGCTTCCCGACGCTGTACCAACGCGCCTACCGGATGGTGATGGCGTCCGGCAGCGCCGCGCCGGCCGCCGCCCGGGCCGGGGCCGACCACGTCGCCGCACTGTCGCCGCGCGCCAACGCCATCCTGCGCGCCCTGCGCACGCTGGACCGTGCAGAGCCCCGCGCCGACGGCAAACCGCGCCTGGCCTTCGTCGCACCGCTGCCGCCGCAGCGCAGCGGCATCGCCACCTACTCCACCGAACTGCTGATGGAGCTGACGGCGCATGCCGACATCGAGCTGGTCGCGGCCCAGGACGAGGTGCGCATGCCCCCCAGCCTGGCCCACCTGCCGCTGCGCAGCGCGGCCTGGTTCGACGAACATGGCGCCGGCTACGACCAGGTGCTCTACCAGCTCGGCAACAGCCCGCTGCACAGCCACATGTTCGCGTTAATGGCGCGCCATCCGGGCGTGGTGGTGCTGCACGACTTCTTCCTCGGCGGCGCGCTGGTGCACGCGCAGATGAGCGGCGCCGCGCCGCACGCGTGGCGCGAAGCGCTGTTCCACTCGCACGGCTACCTGGCAGTGCGCGCCAGCGAAGCGGCCGCCGCCAGCGGCCGGGGGCAGGTGCACAAGGACTGGCCGGCCAGCCTGCCGGTGCTCGAAGGCGCGACCCGCACCATCGTCCACTCGCAGCATGCGCGCCGGCTGGCGGCCGACTGGTACGGGCCGGGCGCAACCGGCCGCATCGACGTGATCCCGCACCCGCGCACGCCCCCCGAGACGCTGGACCGCGCCGCAGCGCGCGCGGCGCTCGGCATCGCACCTGATTGCTTTTTGGTGTGCAGCTTCGGCTTCGTCGCGCCGCATAAACTGACCCACGAACTGCTGCAGGCCTGGACCGATTCGAACCTGCACCGCGAGCGCGATTGCGCGCTGGTGCTGGTCGGCGCCAACCACGACAGCCCGTACGGCATGGAAGTCGAGGCGCTGATCCGCCGCGCCAGTCCGAACGCCAACATCCGCATCGCCGGCTGGACCGACGACGACACCTATCGCCAGTACCTGCAGGCGGCCGACGTCGGCGTCCAGCTGCGCACCAATGCCCAGGGCGAAAGCTCGGGCGCGGTGCTCGACTGCATGAACTACGGCCTGGCCACGATCGTCAACGCCAACGGCTCGATGGCCGAGTTCCCCGACGACGCGGTGTGGCGCCTGGCGGACGCGTTCGCGGTGGCCGAGCTGACGGCGGCGCTGGAACAACTGCGGCGCGATCCGGAACGGCGCCGGTTGTTGGGCCAACACGCGGTGGCGCTGCTCGACGCGTCGTTCCGCCCGGCCAAGTGCGCGCGCCAGTACCTGGACACGCTGACGCAGGCGCGCGCCGACACCGCTGCGCGCCACGCGGCCTGGCGCGCAGCGCTGGCGCGGGCGGCGCCGCAGGACGAAGCGGCGTTGCAGCGCCTGGCCGCCACGCTGGCCGACGCCGAAGCGGCGCGCCAGCCCGGCACGCGGCGCCAGCTGCTGGTCGACGTCAGCGAGTGCGTCCGGCCCGGCGCCGCGTTCGATGCGCTGACGGCGGCCCAGCTGCGCGAACTGCTGGCGCAGGACAGCGCCGGCCTGCGCGTGGAGCCGGTGTATCTCGACACCACCGCTGACCCGCCGCGCTACCGTCAGGGGCGCAACGCGGCCGGACGCCTGCTGGGCCTGGGCTGGCCCGTGCAGGACGAGCCGGTGCTCGACGTGCATGCCGGCGACATCTTTTACGCGCCGGATGCGGCCGCGCCCGCGCTGGCCGCGGCAGCGCAAGCCGGCCTGCTGGCCGCCTGGCGCGCGCGCGGCGTGACGGTCAACCTGCTGGTGCGCGCGCCGGGCGACGCCGAGGCCGCGCGCACCATCGGCGCCGATCGCCTGCTGTGCGGGTCGGATGCGGTGGCGCGCGCGCTGCAGCAACAGGCATGAAGCGGGGTTTGCCGTTTTACGACAGCATCGCCTGTGAATTGTCGCGAACGTGCCTGCAAGTGACGGTCAGCCGCCGCGGCTGACTTATAATATCGCCCTGTCTTTTCTCCAGCCTTTGCAAGGCCACACGACCATGTCTTCCGAAATCCAATACGTCAACATCGCCGCCTATAAATTCATCACGCTCGACAACCTGGAAGAATTGCGCCCGCAATACCAGGACCTGTGCAACGAGCTGGGTCTGAAGGGCACCGTGCTGCTGACGCCGGAAGGCATCAATATGTTCCTGTCGGGTACGCGCGAGCACATCGACCAATACCTGGCCTGGGTGCGCAGCGACGCCCGCCTGGCCGACCTGGAATGGAAAGAAAGCCTGTCGAACGAACAGTCGCACAAGCGCATGCTGGTCAAGATCAAGAAAGAGATCATCACCATGCGCATGCCGCTGATCAAGCCGGAACTCGGCCGCGCCCCGGTGGTCGAAGCGCGCACGCTCAAGCGCTGGCTCGACCAGGGCCATGACGACGACGGCGTCGAGGTGGTCATGATGGAAACCCGCAATGCCTTCGAAGTCGATGTCGGCACCTTCAACAACACGCTCGACTACCGCATCGACAAGTTCACCGAGTTCCCGGCGGTCGCCGCCCAGCACAAGGACGAGCTGGCCGGCAAGACCGTAGTCACCTTCTGCACCGGCGGCATCCGCTGCGAGAAAGCCGCGATCCACATGAAGGAAATCGGCTACGACCGCGTGTTCCAGCTCGAAGGCGGCATCCTCAAGTATTTCGAGGAAGTCGGGGGCGACCACTACTCGGGCGACTGCTTCGTGTTCGACTACCGCACCGCACTCAATCCGAAGCTGGAACCGACCGAGACCGCCCAGTGCTTCGCCTGCCGCGCCGTGGTGACGCCGCGCCAGCAGCTCTCGCCCGACTACGTGGTGGGCGTGTCGTGCCCGCATTGCGCGGGCAAGGGTACCAATGGCGCCGGCCATCCGGAAAACAGCGGCGTCGCCGCCGGCTGATTCCCGGGATCCAATGACAATGCCCCGGGCTGCTCACGCGGCCCGGGGCATTTTTTCATCCTCGGATACGGGGCGCTGCCCTGCCCCGTCAATCCTGACCGACCAGCAGCCTGCGCAAACGCGTGAACAAGCCGGCCGACGGCAGCGCCGGCTGCGGCAGCGGCTCTTGCGACTCTTGCAGCGACTGCGGCGCGGCCGCGGCCACCGGCTCGACGCGTGGCTCGCGATACTGCGCACCGGCTTCGAACAGCATCAGGCCGAGCGCGCGCTGGTCACCGCTGCCGTCGGCGCCGCCAGGCACGAAGGTCGGCGACAGCAGATCGATGCGGTACAGCTTGCCGGCCTCGAAGTTCAACGCCAGCTCCGCCGTGCTCACTTCGTTCTGCGTTGCGTGGAAGGTCACGCGCTGCACGACCTCCGAAACCCGGTTGCTGCCCCGGTCGAGTTCGCGCAGTTCGACCGTCAGCGGCGACGAGGAATCGTGCACGCTCAGATACCGCAGCGACAGGGTATTGGCGCTGTGGCGCGCCAGGAAATACATCCAGCCCTGGCCATTTGACCAGCGGCCGCCGATGCCGTTTGCTTCCGGCTCGAATGGGTACCAGCCGCGGCCGAACTTGTCGATGCGCGCAGCCTCGGCGCCGGCCGCTTCCGGGTCGAACACGAACATATTGCCCTGGCAGCGCCGGCACACTTCGGTCTGCATCGAATCCTTGGCGATCGCCTGGCGCTCCGGGCTGCGCAGCAGTTCGACCACCGAGGTGTCACGCAGGTTGGGCAGCTTCATCTCGCCTTCGTAGTCCAGGCAGCACAGCGACAGCTGGCCGTCGGCGAGCATCGAGACGTTGTGCGCCATCGAGCAGTCCAGCGCTTCCTCGCGCTCTTCGACATAGACGATCGATTCCTTCGGCAAGAACGTCTTCATGAACGATTCTTCCTTGGTCCACAGGCCGAAGTTCTTGAACCGGATGAAGCAGTTGGGGGCGAACATATAGCCCCAGAACTGGTCTTCGGTCAGGTCGGGTGCATTCTCCGGCACGTCGGCACGGGTCGCGGCCAGATGGTTGCGGGCAATCTGTTCTCCGTACTTGTCCAGGGAGCGCGCCTGCTCGGCGGCATACTGCTCCGGGAATTCCTCGCGCAGTTGCGCCGAGAACGCTTCGAACCGGTCCAGCATGCCGCGGATGAACGCGTCCTTGTCTTCGGATGCGAACGGATCCCACATATCGAGCTCGACGTCGGACTGGATGGTGGAATCGGCGCGCATGTTCGAGGTCGACGTCACGTGCACTTCGACGCGCGACTGGCTGCCGTTCGCGAACTTCTCGCGCAGCGCCGGGAAGATGCGGTCGAAATATTCTTCGTAGCTCAGCTTGTCGTAGCCGCGCAGGCGCTTGTACGAATCTTCGGTCGGCGTTTGCAGGCTGAGCACCAGCGCGACGTTATCGTGCTGGAAGATCGACTGCGCGCGCTGCTGGTCCAGGATCGAGATATTGCTGATCAGGTAAACCTCGATGCCGTACTGCTCGCACAGGTCGATGTATTTGTAGACCTTCTTGTTCAACAAGGGCTCGCCCAGGACATTGAACTGGATCGGCCGCTTGATGTCCAGGTCGCGCACCTGTTCGATGAAACGCACCGCCAGTTCGTCGTCGGCATTGGTGCGTTCTTTTTTCAGGTAGTCGGACGGACAGAAGGTGCAATGCATATTGCAGTGATTGGTCAGCTCCAGGAAAAATACGTCTGGCTGAATGATCCAGTCATTTACCGGCGCCGGCTTTTGTTCCGTCGTTGGCAGGGGCGTATCCTTACGCGGCGTCTCGGGATGGATTGGTATGTGGATCATGTAGGAGCGGATATCGTCGGCGGTGAACCCGAAAATTATACCAGCGGTATGCACCCGCCACGGCGCATCGCCGACGGCCGATGACGCGCCGCGGCCTGGAATCAAAGCGCCCGCCGTGCCAGTACGAGCGCGAGAAATGACATGCGCGCTCCATTAAAACAAACACCCCGGCCGCGCGATGCGGCCAGGGCGTTTATCGAGGACAACAATCGATTCAGCGCGCCACGCCCAATGCCTGCAGCAGCGGCAGGCGCGCTTCGGCGAATTTGGCGGCCTGCTTGCCGAGTTCTTCCAGTTGATGCGCCGGCGAATCGACCGGCTTGCCTTCAATCAGAATGCGCTGGTTCTGCGATTCCAGCAGCGCCGACGCAAACCTGGCCCATTCCTGCGGCTCGCTGCTTCCACCTTCCCTCGCCAGCAGGAACAGCTGCTCCAGGCGCGGCACCAGCACGCCGCCGCCGGTCACCGGCGAGGCCAGGTAATTCATGTCGGTGGAATAGCGCGCCTGGCGGCACAGCCGCGCATTGATGGCGTCGGTTTCCGGACGCGCCTTGCGGATCGCCTGTTCGTCCTGCACCGGGAAGATGGTCCCGTTGCCGGCCAGGATGATCAGCGCCTGCAGGATCTGGCTGATGGTGACGCCATGTCCAACCACGGCGCGCTCGATGTCGCTGACGTAGTGCGGCTGGTAGTCGCTCAAGGCGTCGAGGATGGGGCGGTAGACCTCCTCTTTCAGGTCGGCCTCCAGCAGCATGCCCTTGGCTTTCAGCACCACCTTGTCGAGCGGCGTGCCCAGCACGACCTGCTGCGCGCGCAGGCGCTCGGTCTGTTCCAGCGGGGTCAGGCGGCGCGCGCCGCGGATCCAGTAGTCACGCCGGAACCGCTGGTTCACCATGAAATCCTTGGCCGTCTCGCGGAACCCCTTGTCGGGAATCTCGTTGAGCAGTTTGACCTGGTCGCCGCTCAGGTTCAGGGCGTCGACGTGATCGAGGTAATGCGCCGATCCGGCAAAGCTGAGCTTGAGCGACTCCATCCAGTCGGCCATTTGCGAGAACGGCATCGGCATCCAGTCGCGATTGAAATACTCATGCGCCAGGTAGTTGCTTGGGTGGCTGCTCAGGCGCTTCAGGTGTTCGGTAACGGCCGGATTGGCGCGCCCGTACAGCGCACCGCTGTCGAGCACCTTGCCCGCGAATTCGAGCGAGGCCGCGATCCGCTTGCCGGTATCCAGGCCCGGCACCGCCAGGGTGTCGCTGAATCCGGTCAGCAGGTCGCGCAGCGGCGCCAGCGCCGCCCAGCCCGGCTGGGTGTTATAGCTGATGTAGAGCACCCCGCCGACCTTGAGTTTGCGCCGGATGAATTCGGCGATCACGGCGCGGTTGGCGTCCGAAATCCAGCTCCAGATGCCATGCAGGCTGATGAAATCGAAATCCGGCAGGTCGCTGCGGTTGCAGAAGGCATCGAATGCATCGTCGAAGATGCGCGCCGCCCGCGCCGGGTCGCCGGCCAGCTCTTTCGCAAACGCGGCCTGGGTCGGATTGAAGTCGGTGCCGAACCATTCGGTGGAAGAGGCAGCGCCATGGATGTTGATGCTCAGGCCCTGGCCGAACCCCAGTTCACAGGCAGTCCCGATTTCGGGGTAAGCGTAGCCGGCGTTCAGCAGCGCCAGCCGGGTGCGTAGGGGATTCAGTTCAGCGTAGTACCCGTATGTGTATTCCACATCCGTCATGTAACCGTCAGACCAAGCTTGCATGGCAATTCCTGTTCGTGTGAATAAATCAGTTCGTGCGGCAGATAGGTGCAACTGCAAACTTTATCATTTATTCATCGGGAATTTTGCTTGATCGCTAATTTTTCCGGTTCGGCGCTGCCATGAAAAACGGGCGCTGCAAGCGCCCGTCGAACCTTTTCGGCAACCGATCCGGTCAGCGGAAGTAAGCGGCGACTTCGCGCACAGCCTGCTCGTCGAGAGTGCCTGCATCCGCGCGCAGGCGCAGCAGGGCCAGCAGATAGCTGTAGCGGGCCTGGGCCAGGTCGCGCTGGCTGGTGTACAGCTGCTGTTGGGCGTTGAGCAGGTCGAGGTTAATGCGCACGCCGCCGGCGACGCTCTTCTCGGTCGCGACCATCAATTCCTTGCCCGAATCGACCGCCCGTTCCAGCGCATTGATCTTGGCCACGCTGTTGAGCACCAGGTCATACGACTTGCGCAGCTCGACCATGATGCGGTCGCTCTGGTAATCGAGCTCGGCGCGCGAACGTTCGAGATTCGCGGCCGCCTGGCGCGTGGTCGCGCTGATGGCGCCACCCTGGTAGATCGGGATGTTTACCTGCACGCCGACGGTGCGGTTGATCGAATCCTGGCGGTAGTTGGTCAGCGACGCCGC
This sequence comes from Massilia sp. YIM B02443, assembly GCF_030411955.1. GTDB lineage: Bacteria > Pseudomonadota > Gammaproteobacteria > Burkholderiales > Burkholderiaceae_D > Telluria. Next base: position 90,944 of record NZ_JASNRA010000001.1, on the reverse strand, counting down.
GTCGTCGCGGCTGTAGCCGGCGACCAAGTCGACCGTCGGGAAGTGCCCCGCCTTGTCGCGCTTGACCTGCAGGCGCGCGTTCTCGATCGCCAGCCGGCCCGCGGCCAGCAGCGGATTGCGCTCCTGCGCGATGGCGCGCCAGTCTTCGAACGATTTCAGCGGCAGATCCTGGAAGCGGAATTCGGTGCCGAGCTGGTCGAGCGTGCCCGGGTCCATGCCGATGATGCCGGCCAGCGTGTTGCGCATCGCCACTGCATTGTTCTGCGCCTCGACCAGTTGCGCTTCGGCCAGGTCCAGGCGCGCCTTGGTCTCGAGCATGTCGGTCTTGGTGCCCTCGCCTTTTTCGAACAGGCGGTTGTTGACCTTCATCTGCTCCATATACATGTCGCGCTGCACGCGCGAGAGCTCGACCTGGTCTTCGGCGAACAGGGCGTCGGCGTAGGCGCCGACCACGCGGATGATCACGTCGTTGGTATCGGACTCGAATTTCTTCGCGCCCTGCGCGGTTTGCACCTTGCCCTGGCGGTAGCGGAAGATCGCGTCCAGGTTCAGGATCGGCTGCTGCACCTGGATCGCCGACGAACGGCTGATGTAGCGCGGATACTCCAGCACCCTGTTGCCTGCCAGGTTGCAGCAGGTATTCGTATCGGCGATGTTGCGGTTGGCCCGGTAGCTGGCCGAGACCCGCGGCAGCAGCGCCGAACGTCCGAGAATCGCGTTTTCCTTGACCGACTCGTTCTCGTAATAGTTCATGCGATACTGAGGATCGTTCTTCAATGCCGCCTCATAGGCCTGCTGCAGGCTGACTGCGGCCGCATTGCCGGCGGCGAGCGCCAGCAATGAGGCAAGCAACAGTCCGCTGCAGCGCAGGACGCCCGGCTTTTTGATCGCTTGCGCCATGGTCAGTCCTCGCTCAACGACGAATGGCTGCGGTCCATCAGCGGCTTGAGCAGGTAGCTCATCATCGTGCGTTCGCCGGTCTTGACGAACATATCGACCGGCATGCCGGGACGGATGGTCATGTTGTGCTGGGCGATCATCTTCGCGCCTTCCGGCGACACCTTCACGCGCACGTGGTAGTACGGGGCGCCGGTGCGCTCGTCGACGCTGCGGTCGGCGGACACGGTTTCGACCACGCCCGGGATGTGCGGGGTCCGGTTGGCGTTGAATGCCGAGAAGATCAGCTCGGTCGGCAGGCCGTCGTAGATTTTGTCGACCAGGTTGACCGGCAGTTGGCCCTCGACGATCAGCGGATCGTCGGTCGGCACGATGTCCATCATCTTGAAGCCGGGCTGGACTACGCCGCCATTGGTGAACACGGCCAGGCCGACCACGGTGCCGCTGACCGGCGCCTTGACGTCGACATTGGACAGCTCGAACTGCTGGGCGCTCATGCGCGCGCCCTGGGCGCCGGCTTCGCGCTGGGTGTCGGCCAGGGTGGTGCGCACTTCCTTCTGGTATTCCTGAGTGCGCTGCGCCTTGCGCAGCGTCAGTTCCATTACCTGGCGCTGGGCGCGGCCGATACTGCCGATGTCCTCGGAGATCTCGCCCTGCAGCTGGGCATAGGTGCGCTCCAGGTCGAGCAGGCGGTTGCGCGCCACGTAGCCTTCCTTGGCCAGGTCGCGCATGCCGTCCAGCTGCTCTTTCAGAAAGCCTACCTGCGCCTTCTTGCTGTCGCGTGCTTCTTGCAAACCCTGGATCTGCACTTTCAGGCCGGCGATGTTTTCGTCGACACCGCCCAGCTCGCTCTGCAGCGATGCCTGGCGCGACGCCAGCAGCTGGTTTTGCAGTGCCATCATCTCGGCCACGCGCGCGTCGCCGGCATGGTCCGTCAACTCTTTCGGGAAGCGGATCGTCTTCTGGCCGGTCAGTTCGGCCATCAGGCGCGCTTCGGTGGCACGCGCGGTCAGGAATTGCGCTTCGGTGATGTCGTAACCGGCCTTGGCGGTGATCGGATTCATGCGCACCAGGACCTGTCCGGCCTTCACGGTGTCGCCATCCTTGACCAGGATTTCCTGGATCGTGCCGCCGGTCTGGTGCTGGACGCTCTTGCGGTTCGATTCCTTGGCCACGGTGCCCGACATCGGCACGCCCTTGTCGAGCGGCGCGAACGAGGCCCAGATCAGGAACCCGACCACGCCGAACAGCACGATCAGCCAGCCGATGCGCGCGTAAGAGCGCGCATCGGTATTCACGGTCAGCGGCGTGACGTCATGGCTGATGACTTCGCTGGCCGCATCCTTTTTTTCAATCAGCTTCATTACTTGCTTCCTTGTTCGGTCGTTGCCGCCATCGAGGCTGCCGCTTGCGCCTGCAACTGCGCCTGGCGCGCCTGCTGGGCTGCCTGCTGTTGTGCCTGGGCCTGCGCCTGTGCTTTCTGGTTCGCTTCCTGGAGCGCGGCCATCACCTGCTCGGTCGGACCGAACGCCTGGGCCACGCCATCGCGCAGCAGCAGCAATTTATTGGTGGCGCCGATGATGCTGGTGCGGTGCGTGATCAAGACTACGGTGCGGCCGCGGCGGCGCATGTCAAGCACGGCCTGGACCAGTGCATGTTCGCCCACTTCGTCGAGGTTCGAATTCGGTTCGTCGAGCACCATCAGGGCCGGGTCGCCATACATGGCGCGGGCCAGGCCCAGGCGCTGCTTCTGGCCGCCGGACAGGCCGGCACCGCCATCGCCCAGCGGCGTATCGTAGCCCTTCGGCAGGTGCAGGATCATGTCGTGCACGCCGGCGCGCTTGGCGGCCTCGACCACCTTCTCGGCATCGACTTCGCCGAAACGGGCGATGTTGTCGCTGACGGTGCCGCCGAACAGTTCGACGTCCTGCGGCAGGTAGCCGATGCTCGGGCCGAGTTCGCCCTTGTTCCAGCTGTAGATGTCGGCGCCGTCCAGGCGCACCTTGCCGCCGGCGGCCGGCCACACGCCGACCAGCAGGCGCGCCAGGGTCGACTTGCCGGAACCGGAAGGACCGATCACGCCCAGCGCGTCGCCAGGCACGATGCCGAACGACAGGCCGCGCAGCACGGCCTGGGTCGCGCCTGGCGGCGCCGCGGTCACGCTCTCGACGGTAACGGTGCCCTGTGGTTTCGGCAGTTCCATGCCGGCGCTGCGCTCCGGGTTGTCGTTGAGCAGTTTCGACAGACGGTCGTGGGCGCTGCGGGTGCTGCTCCACGACTTCCAGACGGCGATGACCTGCTGCACCGGAGCCAGTGCGCGGCCGATCAGGATCGATGCGGCGATCATCATGCCCGGGGTAATCCGGCCTTCGATCGCCAGCAGCGCGCCCAGGCCGAGCACCAGCGAGGTCAGTGAAGTCTGGAAGAACTTGGTGATAGAACTGATGACGCCGGCCTTCTGGCTGGCGGCGGCCTGCAGGTTGAGGAAACGGCTGTGCAGCTTGAACCAGCGGCTCATCAGGTTGGGCAGCATGCCCATCGATTCGATGACTTCGGCGTTGCGCAGGTTGTTGGTCGCAAGGTTGCCGGCGGCCAGCGACATGGTGTTGGCTTCGCCCAGCGGGCCGCGCGTGACGCGCTCGTTGATCACGGCCAGGATGATGAGGACGATCGTGCCGCACAGCGCGAACAGGCCGAGCCACGGCTCGAAGTAGAAGATCACCGCCAGGTAGAACGGGAACCACGGCGCGTCGAAGAACGCGAACAGTGCGTTACCGGTCAGGAACTGGCGCAGGTTGGTCAGGTCGGCCAACGCCTGCCCGGCATTGCCACCGGCTTTCTTGAGGTTCTGCTCGAACGCGGCGGTGTACACACGCTTGTTGAGCAGCATGTCGAACTTCGCGCCCACGCGCACCAGCACGAAGCTACGCATCATCTCCAGCGAAGACATCAAGAGATAGGCGCCGAGCATCATCAGCGTCAGCATCAACAGGGTGAATTCGTTGCGGCTTGCCAGCACGCGGTCGTAGACCTGCAGCATGTACAGGGAAGGGACCAGTGCCAGCAGGTTCGTGATGGCGCTGAAGACGCCGATGGTGATGAACGTGCTTTTGAAACCGCGCAGGGCTACCGCGATTTCACCCTTGGATTCAGTTAGTTTATTGAGCATTTTAGGCCGTCAAGGAGAAGGTGCTTGACCAACGGATTTTGTCCAGCATCAAGCAGAGCGGACATTATCGCCTAAAAACATAGAAAAATGTGACGAGCATCACATTTTGAATCAAGTTTCGTTGCGGTTCTGCATGGTACAGGCATGCTCAACGAGAAAAGGCCATGCTGTACAGCATGGCCTTCGGGACATCGTCGATCCTGGAGGGGCGTTACGTTATCCATTCGCGCCGAAACTCAGCCGGGGTGTTTTCCGCATTCGACAGCGCTGCAGAAGTTGGACTTGCCGCTCCATGAAACCATGTGATCGCTCACCTGGCGAAACTGGGATGCCACTTTTACATCGCGATGTACGGGAAAAACCCTGGCTCAGGGAGCCAGGGTTTGGGTATCGCAACCCCTTGCCGAGGCAAGGGGCATCTCCTGTGACGGAAATTAAGCTGCGTTCAGTGCCGAGACCAGCAGGTCCAGGTCGACAGCGGTACCGGTCAGCTTGATGACGACGTCATCGTTGCCCAGACCGTTTGCACCGGTGTCAGCGTAGATGTAAGTGTTGCCATCGTACTGGAACACAACGTGGTCAGCGGTGGTGCTCTGACCCAGGTTGGTCAGAACCAGACCGAAGGTGGTGCCCGTGACGTTCGCTGCCTTGGTGAAGGATGCGCCGTCAACCAGACCGCTGATCGAGATGCTGTCCGACGCCTCAGTATCCAGCAAACCAGCAGCGTCCTTAACCAGGCTGAAGCCTTCGATGGTGTCCATCTTCGCGTAGGTCGACGAAGTCGCGCTGAAGTTGATGACGTCGTGGCTAGCACCCAGCTTGATGGTTTCAGCAACGTTCGCGCTGGTGGTGTAGGTCAGGCCAGTGGTCACGTCCGAACCGCCGAAGGCAGCTTTGCCAGTCAGGCCGGTAGCATCAATGGTTGCCAGGGAACCGGTTGCACCGTTGACGACAACAGCGTTGCCGTTACCGGTCAGGGTCAGCGAGGTCAGGTTGCCCAGGTTGGTGGTCGCGCCGTCTTCGTCAGTAGCTTCGCTGGTGGTCAAGGTAAAGGTAGCGACTGCATCTTCCGTTGCGGTGTTGCTGGTGCGCTCGAAGACACTGTTGGTCAGGTTGACGGTCGCCGACTTCACGTCGCCGGTCAGCTCTGCGAACGTCGCGATACCATCCGTGTTCGAAGTAGCAGGGGTAGCTTTCACGTTCAGGGTGATCGAATCAGCGCGCGCGGTGACGGTCGCGTTGACTTGCTCGGTGCCTTCCTCTTCGCCTTCGCCAGCCTGAGCAGCAGTACCGCCAGTCACGTCGACGGTCAGCTTGCCAGCGTAGGTTGCATTAGCCGTTTCGGTAGCAGCAACATAGCCAGCAGCGGTCACGTCGACATCGCCAGCAGCGACCACGTTTTGCACGTCAGCCACTTTGGTGACGGTGCCGCCAGCAGCCGAGAACGAGAAGGTGCTGAATTGGTTCAGAACAGCTGCATCGACGCCGGTCACCAGGTTAGCGAACTTCAAGGTTTCGACGTTGGTCACGGTTGCCTTCAGGATCTCCAGATCCGAAGCAGCGATGGTGCTGTTGACGATCGAGAGGGTATCCTTGCCTTCGCCGCCGTTGACGATGTCGGTGGTGGTCAGCGCGCGGTTGAAAGTGATGGTGTCATCGCCTGCGCCAGCGTTGATGTTGACCTTCACGGCATCAGCAGCGACAGTGATCTTGTCGTTACCAGCACCCGAGTTGACGGTTGCGGTTTTACCAGCAGTCGTCAGACCAACAGTGAAGGTGTCATTGCCGGAACCGGTGGTGATGGTTTCGACAGCGGTGTAATTAACCGGCGCTTCAGCAGTGCCGCCATTTGCAATGGTAACGCCAGCAGTCGAACCCGAAGCGTCGATGGTTTTGAGCGAAGTAGCTTCCGACGATGCGTTGATGGTGGTTGCACCGGTCGCATTGATCTTCAGAGTTTCGACCAAGCCAGCAGCGGTGACGGTCGCAGCGCCACTACCGTTGATGGTAACGGTCTTGACTGCAGCACCACCCAGAGCAATAGCAGCGTTGCCGGTACCAGCAGCGTTGGAAGCGCCATTCAGCTGAACGGTTGCCGAAGTTGCGGTGCCGAAGTTGCCGGTGACGGCTGCTTCGGTTTTGCCCTGCACGCCCAGCGTCTTGCCGGCCAGGCCGTTGACGGTTGCGGTTGCACCGGTGGCGCCGACCAGATTGATGGTGGTCGAACCAGCGAAGTACGACGCATCAACAACTGCCAGAGTCGAAGGGGCATCGTCAACACCAGCTGCACCGATGTTGCTCACGCCGGTGATGTTGATGATTTCAACGTTCTTGACGGTTGCGGTGCTTGGCAGGACGGAACCTGCTTTGCCAACGATCAGGTTCAGGGTGTCGATGCCAGCGCCGCCGTCGATCACGTCGCCCGAGTTCAGGGTGCTCGTGCCGTTGTTGTCAGCAGCCGCATCAGCGCGAACCAGTGCGGTGATGGTGTCGTTAGCGTTGGTGCCAACGATGTTGTCAACGCCTTCGGTCAGGACCAGGTTCGAGATCGGCGCCGAACCGGTCACGATGCTGCTGATGGTCGAGTTGATGGTAGCTTGGTAAGCGGTGACGTTGGTCGACGAGTTCACGCCGCTCAGCAGGCCACGGCCGGCTGCAGCTGCTGCTTCGCCCGAGTAGGCGTTCAGTTCAGCTGGGGTGTCCAGGGCGGTGGTGAAGGCGGTAGCGACTGCAACCTTGTTGTTCACGGCTTGTGCATCCAGCAGGCCTTGAGCGGTGGTGTTGGTCAGCGCGCCCTGGGTGATGGCGGCAGCGGCGTTAGCCATGGTCACGGCGCCCGAGGTGATGGCTTCGACCCAGTAGTTGAAGCCTGGCAGGTCGGCTGGGCGGCCCAGGACGTTTTCGTAGATCGCGGCGACGAATTTCGAGATGCCGACTTGGGTGGTGTCGGTGCCGTACAGGGCGATCGACTCTTCCGAGCTGCTGAAGGTGTTCACCAGACGCGACAGGGCGGTGGTGCCGGCGCCGTCAGCCTGCACGGCAGCTTGCACTTCGGCGAAGGTCTTCGGTGCGCCCATTGCGTCGAGCTGGGCCGAGAAATTCTGCAGGCCATAGTAGTCAGCCGGACGGCCGAAGTACGAGATGTACAGTTGTTGGACTACGGCGGTGTAATCTTGAGCTGCCATGATGTTTGAATCCTTTAAAGATTGTGGTTGAGTCTGCTGCTGGACAGTACAGTAGGCAATGTCCAGACGGCTATTGCAGAACTGCGAAGTATATTGCCAGATCACGAAATTAGCGTTGTGACGGCCATCACAAAACAGAAGTTTTTTACTCTCTTAATACAACTTTTTTACAAATTCTTTCAAATAATCACCGACTTTTGATGCAAATCTTTCTAAATTCAGCGCCCCCACAACGTGGCGCCGCTGATTACGACACCGGGGTTTGCATAGTTTTTAAAGATATATCCTGCCTGGTCGGCTTTCGCGCCGCCGAGATAACCGCGGATGATCGTCTCCGAGCGATTGTCTTCGTAAAGCATGCCTTTATCTGTAATGACACCGCTACCGGCGACACCGGCACGATCGCCATCGGCATTCACCGTCAGTGACGTGGCAAACGTTCGTTTCGCGAAATCCATATTCAGCTGGCCCGATTCGATTGTCGCGAAACGCTCACCATCCGAATTGGTCATGATTGCTTCGCCGCTCATCAATTTGAATGCCGCATTGCCTTCTTTCGGCATGACCAGCGCCGAATTACTCAAGCGCGTAATCGCATAAGGCCCGTAATAAGTAGCGATATCGACGTCGGCGTCGCCAATGCGTCCGGTCGCCGGAGCGCGGTTGAGCACTGCCTGCCAGCGACCCCAGAACACTTCCGGCACGGCGGGAACGGCCGCGATCGGCGGCTCGACGACCACATCAGGCGGCGGCTTGATGCCCGGATTCGTCACAGGCGGCAGCACCGGCACCGGTGTGGTCACCGGCGGCGGGGTGACAGGGCGCACGTTGCCGAGCGCCTGTTCCGAGCGCTGTGGATCCAGGTTCACCTGCGCCATCGGTACCGCCGGCGCCGCGGGCTTGACCGCCGGCTCGTCGCTACGCGGCTTTTCGGCCTGGTCGGGCGCCAGCGCGGGATTGGCCAGCAATTGCGGCATCGTGCTGCCGCGTTCCACTTGCAGCAGCATGCCGCCCTGGCCCGCGAACAACTCACGCGCATCGCGCCCTTCGCACGGACCGGTCCCGGTCGCGGAGCAATTGGCGCCGAAGCCACTCATCACCACGCCGCCCGACAGCACGGTCACGCGGGTGGTCTGCTGGTCGGTGAAGACCGTGAAGTCGGTGCCGCGCACGCCGATTGCCGCGACTGGCGTGTTGAAGCGGAAATTCTGGCGCGCCTGCTTGACGCCCTGCCCCGAGATCGTGCGGGCGACGCCGCGCACCAGCTCGAGCTTGACCTGGGTTTTGGAAGGATCCTTGTCGTCGATCGCATACGCCACGATGCGCGCCGTGCTGTTCGGACGCAGGATCAGGAAGCCGCTGTCCACCGTCTTGACATAGACATAACCGTCGGCCCCGGTGGACAGCTCGTCGCCCTCCTCCACCGCGGCGTCCTGGACGGCAGCGTGGCGGCCGAGCTGGGCCTGTCCGGTGACAAATACAACACGGCCGGCCTCCGCCGCCAGTGCGCCAGTCGACGCCAATAGCAGTGCGGCAGCCGCAGCGATTTTTTTGAACATACAATCCTCCATCCCTAGCATTGTCCGGGCTCAACAGATAAAATCTGTGATACCCGTCACAATTTACAATTCTTACACCTGTGCTCGCTACCGGCAAAATATTTCTTCTTGCAAATACAACCGGTACAATCCAGCCTTTCATTTCTCCCACACTTCCGGCCCCTCGTCCGCCCCGATGACCATCTCCAGCCTCTTGCGCACCAAGCTGCGCGATCCTGCCGCGCTGCGCGGCGTGATCGCCCTCGTCGCGCTCGTCATGGCTGGCTGGCTGCAGTGGCAAGGTGGAAGCATCCCAACCACCGCCCCCGACGAGTGGCTGCGCGACCGCCTGATCCAGTTGCAGGCTAGCGACACACCGGAACAACGGGTGCTGGTGATCGACATCGATGAAAGCAGCGTGGCGCAGATTCCCTGGCCATGGCCGCGTGCACGCATCGCCGACCTGGTCGAGCTGGCGCTGGCCGACGGCGCCAGCGGCGTCGCGCTCGACATCCTGATGGAAAAACCGGCCGATGCCGACGGCGACGTGCGCCTGGCGATGCTGGCCAGCCACGGCCCGCTGGTGCTGGCGCAAATGTTCGACTACCTGCACGCCGAGGCGCCGCTGGCGAGCGGACGCCTGGTCGGCGGTACGCCTGCCAACGGCGCCGGCGCCGCGCTGGCGGCGCGCGGCTACCTGGCCAACCACGGCGGCCTGGCCCAGGGCCGCTACGCCGGCAATATCGGCGTGCTGCCGGATTCCGACGGCACCTTGCGCCGCCTGCCCATGTTCACCAGCTACCAGGGCCGAGTCTATCCTACGCTCGCGCTCGCCTTACTTCAGTGTTGCGGCAGCGCGACAGGCGCATTGCCCCCTGTACGCGCGGTCGAGCGTGTGCCGTATGTGCGCGACTGGAGCGCCTACGAGGTGGTCAAGGCGGCCGACCTGCTGGCCGGCCGCATGCCGGCCGGCATGGCGCGCGGCCGGCTGGTGCTGATCGGCTCGTCGTCGCTGAGCATCGGCGACCGCGTGTCGACGCCGCTGGGCGCGTCCAGCGCCGGCTTGCTGGTCCATGCCTCGATGCTGACCTCGCTGCTTGACCGCCAGCAGGGCCTGGCGCCGGCGCCGCTGCCGGGCAAGGCGATCGCCTTCGGCTTCGTGCTGGCGGTGGTGCTGCTGACCGCCTATACGCTGCCGCGCATGTCGGCCGCCGCCAACGCGCTGCTGCTGGGCGCCAGCGCCCTGCTGTGGCTGGCCATCGCCTGGCTGCTGGCGCCGCGCGATCCGGACTTCGCGCCGGCCGCGCCGCTGCTGTGCTGCCTGTACCTGCTGGCGGTGGCGGTGCCGTTCCAGTGGGAGCTGGCGCAGCGCCGCTCGCGCCAGCTGCTCGGCACGTTGCGCCAGTACGTGGCTGGCGAGGTGGTGGACGAACTGCTGCGCAGCGACCTGAAGGATCCGCTGGCGCCGCGGCGCCTGGAAGTGACGACGCTGGTCGCCGACATGCAGGGCTATACCAGCCAGGTCGAGGCGCTGTCGCTGGAAGAAGCGTCGCGCCTGACCACCGAATTCCTGGAATGCCTGACGCGCCCGGTGCTGGCGCATCGCGGAACGCTCGACAAATACACCGGCGACGGCCTGGTGGCGTTCTGGGGCGCGCCGCTGCCGAACGCCGATCATGCCGACCTGGCGCTGGACGCGGCCGCGCGCATCCTGCACGAAGTGGCGCAGTTCTCGGCCCTGCGCGTGGCCGGCGGCCTGCCGCCGCTGCGCGTGCGCATCGGCATCGAGAGCGGGGTGGCGATGGCCGGCGACTACGGCACCGCCGCGCGCAGCATCTATACGGCGGTGGGCGACAGCGTGAATACGGCGGCGCGTCTGGAGCAGGCCGCGCGCGACTATCCGCACGACGTCATCATCGGCGAAGGCACCGCCGCGCTCACCCGGCGCCACCGCCTGCTGCTGCTGGACGAACGCCAGCTGCGCGGCAAGGGCCGCCCGACCCGCATCTATACCCTGGAGCGCAGCGCATGATGCGCCGGATCGTGGGCGCCGCGCTGGTCGCGGCAGGCTGGTCTTGCCAGGCGCTGGCGCAGGACGGCGTCGTGGCGACGTTGGCGGCGCCGGCGGTGGTCTCTACCGCCGTCGCGCCCGACAGCGCGCCGGGCCAGCAGGAAGAACTGTACCGCGAAGCATTGCGCGCGCTGGCCGAGGGCCGCCTCGAGGAAGCCGCCGCCATGCTGCAGCGCGTGATCGCCGCCGAACCGCGCCATGCCGGCGCCTGGCTCGACCTGGCGATCAGCCAGTGCGAGCTCGGCAATACGGCCGAGGCGGAACGTTTGTTTACCGGCCTGCAGCAGCGCTTCACCCTGCCGTCCGCGATTGCGGAAACGATCGCGCGCTACCGCGCCACCGGCTGCGGCCGGCCGGCGCCGCGCCAGGGCGGCGCCTGGCTGCTGGCGGCGACGCGCGGCCACGACGACAACGTCAACCAGGGCGCCAACGACCCGCGCTTCACCATCGGCACCGGCAGCGCCCAGACCGAATACGAGCTCGACCCGTCTTTCCTGCCGCAACAGGACAGCTTCAGCCAGCTGGCCGGTTCCTACGTGCGGCCGCTCGGCAGCGGCGGCAGCAGCGCCGTGGTCCAGGCCTACTCGCGCTGGCACGACACCCAGCGCAGCCAGGACACGGTGTCGCTGCTGGGCGCAGTCGAGCACACCTGGAAACCGGGCGGCTGGCGCCTGCGCGGCACCGCCGCGCTCGGCTACGTGACGCTGGACCGCACGCTCTACCAGCGCCAGCAGCAATTGCAGCTGCGCGCGACACCGTCGTGGAAGATGCCCGACAAGACCGAGTTCACGCTGTTGGGCAACCTCAGCCGCATGGAATATCCGACCCGCCCGGCCTATGACGGAACGATGGTCGAAGTCGGCGGCATCTTCGGCTACCGCGGCAAGCGCAACCTGACGCAGGCAACGCTGACGGGCATGCGCGACGACAGCCGCGATGGCCGCCCGGGAGGCGACCGCAATGGCTGGTTCGGCAGCCTGCAATGGTATGGCGAGGTGGCCAGCCGGCTGACGCTGGAAGGCGGCCTCACCTGGCAGCACTGGCGCAGCAAACAGCTGTACTCGCCCGGGCTGATCGAGACCCGGCGGCGCCAGGACACGGCGGCGCTGCGCTCGGCCGTCAACTGGCAATTACGGCCGCACTATGTTGCGGTGCTGGAATGGCGCGCCACACTCAACCGCGAGAATATCTCGCTGTTCCAATATAATAGCCATGCCCTGCAGCTGAGTTTGCGCTGGGATAATTTCTAACGCCAGGATTGGTGTACAAGCATTAGGCCGATATGTCCTGGGAATTGATCGTCTTCGTGGCGGCCGCTGGTGCGGTCGTCCTCGGATGCCTGCTGCCGGCACGCTGGCTTCCGCTGCTTCCGCATGACAAGTTGCTGCACTTCGTTGCATTCGCGGGACTGAGCACGCTCGCGCTGCTCATCGAGCCCGCCTGGGCCGGCCGCGTGCTGTGGCTGCTGGGTTTGCTGCTGGCCGGACTGGCCATCGAAATCCTGCAAAAACTGGTCCCCGGACGCAGTTTTTGCTGGCGCGACATGGGTGCGAATACCGCCGGCATCGCTGCCGCCACGCTGGTATTCGGGCTGATACAGGTGATTTGAGATACGCATGACATCCTCGACCAAACGCAAGAACGACCTCGAGAAAGAGCTCGCGCCCAGTCCCCTGGTACCGGACCCGGCTGCCGTGGCGGCCAACGAACCGGCCGCCCAGGAGCATGAGGTACAGATTCACCTGCGCAAGATTCCGCTGCTGGCCAACCTCAGCGAGGAAGACATGCAGCGGGTCAAGGCCAACCTGCGCATCCGCGAATACGCCAAACGCGACGTGGTGCTGCAGAAAGGCGCGCCCGGCGACAGCCTGCTGTTCCTGCTGAGCGGCTCGCTGCAGGTGATCGACGTCACCGAGGATGGGCGCGCGATTGGCCTGCGCATGCTGCAGCCGGGCGACTTCTTCGGCGAGATCGCCGTGATCAACGGCTCGATCCGTTCCGCTTCGGTGGTGGCGCTGACCCCGGTGCTGGTTGCCCTGCTGCCGCGCGCCATCGCGCTGCACATGTTTACCCACTCGCCGTCGGTGGCCAACCAGATGCTGCGCTTCCTGGCCGAGAAAGTGCAGCGCGATTCCGAATTCCGCGCCCTGCTCAGCATCCACAACACCTCGCGCCGCATCTTCACTTTCCTCAACCTGCTCAAGGAGCAGAAAGAAGGCGGCACCCAAGTGGTGGAAAACCTGCCGACCCACCAGGACATCGCCAACATGATCAATACCAGCCGCGAGACCGTCACCCGTGCGCTGCTGGCGCTGGTACAGCAGGGCATCATCGAAAAAGGCACACACCGCATCACCATCATCAAGCCGGACGAGCTGCAAAAGCTTATCCAAGGCAATAGCTGATCGACCGTAGCGGCGTTGGAACGGCCCGGGATGTCGCTCCCGAAACGGGCTGAAAATTACCGCCATGCAACAAGTAACAATTGGTAAGCGGTAAATTCCTAAACGTCATCATGTTATAATCGGCAACTTATTTTTCGGGTATTTTCCGAACAGGAACGCGCTCTGCGTTCCGATTCCCGATGTCATGATCAAGCTCCAACACCTATGATTTCCCGTTCCATGCTGGGCGGCGTATGGCGCTACCGCGGATTCATCGCCGGCAGCGTGCGCCGCGAATTCCAGGCCAAGTACCGCAACTCCCTGCTCGGCGCCGCCTGGACGGTGCTCAATCCGCTGGCCATGATCGTGGTCTATACCGTGATTTTCTCGCAGGTGATGGGTAATCGCCTGCCCGGCGGCACCGGCCAGTTTGCCTACAGCATCTACCTGTGCGCCGGCGTGCTGACCTGGGGCCTGTTCGCCGAGATCACCACCCGCGGCCAGAACGTGTTCCTCGAGAACGCCAACCTGATCAAGAAGCTGCAGTTCCCGCGCATCTGTCTGCCGATCGTGGTGGTGCTCAATGCGCTGGTCAATTTCGCCATCATCTTCGGCCTGTTCCTGGTGTTCCTGGTCGCCACCGGCGCCTTCCCGGGTTGGAGCTTCCTGGCCTTCCTGCCGGTGCTGGCGATCCAGATCCTGTTCTCGATCGGCCTGGCCATGGTGCTGGGCGTGCTCAACGTGTTCTTCCGCGACGTCGGCCAGTTCTTCACGATCCTGCTGCAATTCTGGTTCTGGTTCACCCCGGTGGTGTATCCAATAACCGCGCTGCCGGTCGAATTCCGGTCCTGGCTGGCGTGGAATCCGATGGCATCGGTGGTCCAGGCCTACCAGGGCATCTTGCTGCGCGGCGAACTGCCGCACTGGCAAAGCCTGATTCCGGTGAGCGTGCTGGCAGTGCTGCTGTGCGCGCTGGGGATGCAGCTGTTCCGCAAGCGCGCGGGTGAAATGGTGGATGAACTGTAATGGGCACGATCGACGTCAGCAACCTGGGCAAGGCCTATAAGCAATACGGTAACCGCTGGAGCCGCCTGGCAGAATGGATCATGCCGGGCAACAAGCCACGCCACAAGCTCAAGTGGGTACTCACCGACATCAACTTCCGCCTCAGTCCGGGCGACGCGGTCGGCATCATCGGCATCAACGGCGCCGGCAAGAGCACCCTGCTCAAGCTGATCACCGGCACCGCCCAGCCGACCACGGGCAGCGTCACCATCAGCGGGCGCGTCGCCGCCCTGCTCGAACTGGGCATGGGTTTCCATCCCGATTTCACCGGCCGCCAGAACGTGTTCATGGCCGGCCAGCTGCTCGGCCTGGGGGTCGACGAGATCGCCGAGCTGATGCCGCAGATCGAGTCGTTCGCCGAGATCGGCGACTACATCGACCAGCCGGTGCGGGTGTATTCGTCGGGCATGCAGATGCGCCTGGCGTTCAGCGTGGCCACCGTGCGCCGCCCGGACGTGTTGATCGTCGACGAGGCGCTGTCGGTGGGCGACGCCTATTTCCAGCACAAGAGTTTCGACCGCATCCGCCAGTTCCGCAAGCAGGGCACCACCCTGCTGATCGTCAGCCACGACCGCGCCGCCATGCAGTCGATCTGCGACCGCGCCATCCTGCTCGACGCCGGACGCCTGGCGATGCAGGGCACGCCCGAAGAAGTGATGGACTACTACAACGCCCTGATCGCCGAGCGCGAAGGCAGCACCGTGGAACAGGTGCGCACCGCCGAGGGCCGGGTCCAGACCACGTCCGGCAACGGCATGGCGCGGGTGCTCGAGGTGGCGCTGGAAAACGAGCACGGCCAGGTGATGGAAGTGATGAACGTGGGCGTGCCGGCCACCCTGCGGGTACGGGTCCAGGCCTATGCCGACCTGCCGCGCCTGGTGATGGGCTACATGATCAAGGACCGCCTGGGACACCAGATCTTCGGCACCAACACCCACCACCTGCAGCAGGCGATCACCGACGTGCGCGCCGGCGAGATCATCGAATATTACTTCCGCTTCCCGCTCAACCTGGGGCCGGGCAGCTATTCGATCACCACCGCCCTGACCAGCACCGAAACCCACCTGGGCGACAACTACGAATGGCGCGACCTGGTGGCGATCTTCGAGGTCCTGAACCTGACCCGCCTTCCCTTCCTCGGCACCAGCTGGCTGGAACCGCAACTGGAGATTCGGCGATGAGCCAAACATCGTTCTACCGCGCCTTCGAAGACCGCTACCGCGGTTCGCGCGAGACCATCAAGGAGCGCCTGCGCGCCTACGCCCCGTTCACCGCGCCGCTATTGCAGGCCGGCGCCCCCGCCCGCGCGCTCGATCTCGGCTGCGGACGCGGCGAATGGCTCGAGCTGCTGGGCGAGCAGGGCTTCGAAGCCCAGGGCGTGGACCTGGACGACGGCATGCTGGCCGCCTGCCGCGAGCGCGGCCTGGCGGCGCGCCACCAGGACGCCCTGGCCGCGCTGCGCGAGCAACCCGAAGGCAGCCTGGCGCTGGTGTCGGCGTTCCACCTGGTCGAGCACCTGCCGTTCGAACTGGTGCAGGACCTGATCGCCGACGCCCTGCGCGCGCTGCGCCCGGGCGGCCTGCTGATCATGGAAACGCCGAACCCGGAAAACCTCACCGTCGGCGCCACCAGCTTCTACCGCGATCCGACCCACGTGCGCCCGCTGCCGCCCGACCTGCTCGGCTTCGCCGCCGACCACGCCGGCTTCGCGCGCCAGCGCATCGTGCGCCTGCAGGAAGAAGCGCAGCTGCATACCGACGCGCCGCTGGGCGTGATCAACGTGCTGGAAGGGGTCAGCCCCGACTATGCGGTGGTGGCGCAAAAGACTGCTGCGGCCGAAACGCTGGCGCCGTTCGACGCCCCGTTCGACGCCGCCTGGGGCATCACCCTGGGCCGGCTGGCGCAGCGCTACGAAGACCAGCGCGCCGGGCAGCACGCCGAGATCCACCACATCCTGGCGCGCCTGGCGCGCCGCGACGAAGAGCTGGCGCAGGCAAGCGATATCCGGCTGGCGCAACTCGAACGCGCGCTGCACGAGCAGCGTGAAGCGCATGCGGCGCACCAGGAACTGCACGAGCAGCACCGGCGCCTGGCCGCCGAGCAGGAAGCGCGCATCGTGCGCGCCGAAGCGCATGCGGCCGAGATGTCGCAGCGCGTGGTCGACCTGCTCTCCAGCAGTTCGTGGCGCGTCACCGAACCGCTGCGGCGCGCGGCGACCTTGTACTACCGGGTGCGCAGCGCCCAGCGCGAAGGCCGCCTGGCCAGCGGCGCCAAGGCGCGCGCCAAGCGCCTGGTGCGGCGCGCCGGCGGCGCCGTGCTGCGCCGCCCGGGCCTGAAGCGCCTGGCGCGCGCCGCGCTGCGCCGGGTGCCGGCGCTGGAAGCGCGCCTGTACGCGCTGATGCTCGAGCGCGAAGCGGCGCCGGTGGTGCTGCAGGAACAAACGGGCGAGCTGTCGCCGCGCGCGGCGCGGGTGTACCGCCAACTGAAACAGGAACAAGCAAGGAAGACCCATGCGGATAGTGATTGACCTCCAGGGCGCGCAGTCGGAAAGCCGCTTCCGCGGCATCGGCCGCTATTCGCTGGCGCTGGCGCTGGGCGTGGCGCGCAACGCCGGCCGGCACGAAGTCTGGCTGCTGCTCAACGGCGCGCTGGGCGGCGCCATCGACGACCTGCGCCAGGCCTTCGCCGGCCTGGTGCCGCCGGAGCGCATCCGCGTGTTCGACGGCGCCGGCCACAGCGCCGAAGCGTATGCCGGCAACAGCCCGCGCGCGCGCGCCGGCGAACTGCTGCGCGAATACGCGCTGGCCCAGCTGCGTCCGGACGCGGTGCTGGTCACCAGCCTGTTCGAAGGCTTCGTCGACGACAGCCTGGTCTCGATCGGGCGCTTCGCCGACGGCGCCGGCACCGCGGCGGTGCTGTACGACCTGATTCCGTTCCTGAATCCGGAACAATACCTGCGCGACCCCGAACAGCGCGCCTACTACGAGCGCAAGGTCGCCTCGCTGCGCCGCGCCGGCCTGCTGCTGGCGATCTCGGACTATTCGCGCCAGGAAGCGATCGATGCGCTCGGCCTGGAGCCGGGGCGCGTGGTCTCGATCTCGACCGCCGTGGACGACAGCTTCTGCCCCGCTCCGGCCGAGATGACGGCCCAGCAGCGCGCCGAGCGCGAGGCGCACGTCGCCGCACTGCGCGCGCGCTTCGGCATCACCCGCGCCGCGCTGATGTGCGCGCCGGGCGGGTTCGATTCGCGCAAGAACATCGACGGCCTGGTGGCCGCCTACAGCATGCTGCCGGCGGCGCAGCGCGCGGCGCACCAGCTGGTCATCGCCGGCAAGGCCAACGACGCCGAGCGCCAGCGCCTGGCCGACCTGGCGCGGCGCCACGGCCTGGGGCCGGACGAACTGGTGTTCACCGGCTACGTCAGCGACGCCGACCTGATCGACCTGTACCGCGAAGCGGCGCTGTTCGTGTTCCCCTCGCTGCACGAAGGCTTCGGCCTGCCGGTGCTGGAAGCGATGGCCTGCGGCGCGCTGGTGATCGGCGCCGACAGCACCAGCATCCCGGAAGTGATCGGCAACCCGGAAGCCATGTTCGACGCGCGCGACCCGGGCGCGATCGCGGCCAAGATCGGCCAGGTGCTGGGCGACCCGGCGCTGCAGGCGCGCCTGCGCGAACACAACCTGGTCCAGCGCCGCAAGTTCAGCTGGGACGAAAGCGCGCGCCGCGCGCTGGCGGCGCTGGAAGCGCATGCCGCCGGCAACGCCCGGGATCCGGAACCGCAACTGGGACCGGAATGTGCGTCCAATGCCGGCGCCCGTCCGCGCATCGCCTTCCTGTCGCCGCTGCCGCCGGAACGCACCGGCATCGCCGACTACGCGGTGCGCGTGCTGCCCACGCTGCTGCCCTGGTTCGACGTCGAACTGGTCACCGACCAGGCCGAGGTGGCGCTGCCGCCGGAGCTGGCGCAGCTGCCGCGGCGGCCGCTGTCCTGGCTCGACGCCCACCCGCACTACTATCGCAACATCGTCTACCAGTTCGGCAACAGCCCGTTCCACAGCCACATGCTGGCGCTGCTGCAGCGCCATCCGGGCGTGGTGGTGTTGCACGACTACTTCCTGAGCAGCATGCTGGCCTACGAACAGGCCAGCGGCGCGATGCCGGGCGTCTGGACCCAGGCGCTGCTGCATTCGCACGGCTATGGCGCGGTGCAGGCCAGCCTGGGCGCGGACGGCATGGAGCGCGCCAAGCAGGACTACCCGTCCAACCTCGAGATCCTGCAGGACGCCAGCCACGTGATCGTGCACTCCGAGTATGCGCGCAGCCTGGCGCGCGACTGGATCGGGCCGGACGCCGGCGCCGACTGGAGCCAGGCGCAACTGCCGCGCGCGGTGCCGGAAGTGAACGACCGCGCCGCGGCGCGCCGCGCGCTGGGCATCGCCGACGACGAATTCGTGGTGTGTAACTTCGGCTTCGTGGCGCCGACCAAGCATTGCCTGGAGCTGCTCGACGCCTGGCTGGCCTCGTCGCTGCACCACGACCGCCGCTGCCGCCTGGTGTTCGTCGGCGAAAACCACGGCGGCGACTACGGCCGCCGGATCACCGACACCATCGCCGCCGCCGGCGCCCAGACCCGCGTGACGATCTCGGGCTGGACCTCGGACGAGGATTATTTCCGCTACGTGCAGGCGGCCGACATCGGCGTGCAGCTGCGCACCGGTTCGCGCGGCGAGACCTCGGGCACGGTGCTCGACTGCATGATCTACGGCCTGCCGGTGATCATCAACGCCAACGGCGCGATGGCCGAATTCCCGCACGACGCGGTGTGGATGCTGCCCGACGCGTTCGCGCGCGCGCAACTGGTCGAGGCGCTGGAAACGCTGCGCGGCGACGATGCGCGCCGGCTGGCGCTGGGCGCCGCCGGCTTCGCCCTGATGCGCCACCGCAACAGCCCGGAGCGCGTGGGCCGCATGTACAAGGAAGCGCTCGACCTGGCCGCGCGCAAGGACCGCAGCGGCCGCCAGGCCGTGCTGGGCGCCCTGCTCGACACCCCGGGCCTGGAGCGCGACGACGCCATGCTGCAGCGGCTGGCGCGCAGCGTGGCGCGCGCGCCCGATCCGCTGCAGCCGCGCCAGCTGCTGCTGGACGTCAGCACCATCGCCCGCAACGACCTCAAGACCGGCATCGAACGGGTGGTGCGCAAGCAGCTGCTGGAACTGCTCCAGCTGCGCGGCGCCGGCTACCGGATCGAGCCGGTGCGCTTCAGCGACGAAGGCGGCCAGCCGCATTACCGCTATGCGCGCAACTATTGCGCGCGCCTGCTCGGGATCGACGCCGTGCTGCAGGGCCCCGACCCGGTGGTCGACGTCCAGGCCGGCGACATCTTCTATTGCGCCGAGCTGTCGCCGCAGGTGGTGCTGGAATCGACCCGCGCGGGCCTGTACGCGGCCTGGCGCGCGCGCGGCGTGTCGATCAACTTCACGGTGCACGACCTGCTGCCGGTGCTGCGCCCGGAATTCTTCCCGCCGCACGCCGACCGCAGCCACGCGGCCTGGCTCGAATGCGTGGCCGCCGAGGCCGACCGCCTGATCTGCGTCTCGCGCGCGGTGCGCGACGACCTGGCCGCATGGCTGGCGGCGCACAACGTGGCGCGCCGTCCCGGCCAGCTGCTCACCGCCCTGCATTCGGGCGCCGATCTGGAAGTCAAGGCCACCGCCTCGGCAGCGGCGGCGCCGTCGGCGCTGGCGCAGCAGCTGGCGGCGCGTCCGACCTTCTTGATGGTCGGCACCATCGAGCCGCGCAAGGGCCACCTGCAGGCGCTGGAAGCGTTCGAGCAGCTGTGGGCCGACGGGCTCGACGCCAACCTGGTGATCGTCGGCCGCGAAGGCTGGACCCAGCTGGCCGACGCCGAGCGCCGCACCCTGCCGCGCATCGTCGCGCGCCTGCGCGCCAGCCCGGAACTGGGCCGCCGTTTGCTGTGGCTGGAAGGCCTGGACGACGACGCCCTGCAGCAGGTGTACCAGTCCAGCAGCTGCCTGCTGTTCCCGAGCGAAGGCGAAGGCTTCGGCCTGCCGCTGATCGAAGCGGCCCAGTACGGCCTGCCGCTGCTGGCGCGCGACATCCCGGTGTTCCGCGAAGTGGCCGGCGCCGGCGCCCATTATTTCTCCGGCCTGGACGGCGCCTCACTGGCCGGCGCGGTGCGCGAGTGGCTGGCGCTGCACGCCGAGGGCCGCCATCCGTCGTCGCAGGCGATGACCTGGATGACCTGGCAGGAACAGGCGCGCGCGCTGCTGGCGCTGCTGTCGGCGCCGCATGCTGCAGCTACGGCTACGGCGGCGGCGGAGCGCGGGCAATGACGCGCCAGGTCCCGCTCGACGCGCTGGGGCAGCCGGCGGCGCCCCCGGCGCGGCGCCCGGCGCCGGCCTGGTTCGCGCCCGACGGTTGGCCCGGCCTGCTGCTGGCCGCCCTGCTCGGACTCGGCTACGCCTGGTGGCTGTACTCCGGCGCCCTGCTGCGCGGCGATGCGCCGTTCTGGTGGCGCGACAACGCCGACATCACCCAGTACATCGCCGGCTTCAACGCCTTCGTCCACGAACCGTGGCACTGGCCGCTGCTGCGCCTGGATTCGCTCAACACGCCGGACGGCACCCTCGCCACCTTCCTCGACACCGCGCCGCTGTATGCGGCGCTGCTCAAGCTGTTCTACCCGGGCGCCGGCTACTGGAATCCGTACGGCTTCTGGATCGGGCTGTGCTTCACGCTGCAGGGCGTGGGCGCCTGGTGGATCTGCCGCGAAGCGCGCCTGCGCAGCTGGGCCGCGCTGGCGGCGCTGGCGCTGCTGCTGGCCAGCTTCCCGGCGCTGACCTTCCGCATCTCGCACACCAGCCTGATGTCGCAATGGATGCTGCTGTTCGCGCTCGCCATCTACGTGCGCGGCACGCGCCGCGGGCGCATCGCCACCGGCGCATGGATGGCGCTGCTGGTGTGCGGCTTCTACGTCAACATCTACCTGTTCGTGATGGCCTCGGCGATCTTTGGCGCCGACATCCTGCGCGATGTCAGGCGCGCCCCGGCCGGCCGCGCGGCGGCCCTGCGCGCGCTGCGCGCGCCGCTGGCGGTGTATGGACTGCTGTTCGCCACCATGTGGATCACCATGCTGCCGCTGCCCAACGGCGCCGGCGGGCGCGACTGGGGCTTCGGCTACTACTCGATGAACCTGCTGGCGCCGCTGCACGGCGGCCTGCTGCTGCAGTTCCCGCATCCGATCGCGCATGACGGCCAGGGCGAAGGCTACAACTACCTGGGCGTGTTCGTGCTGGCGCTGGCCGGCTGCGCGCTGGCGCTGCGCCGGCGTCACGACCCCGGTTTCTGGCGCCGCCACCGCGCGCTGCTGGGAGTGCTGGTGGCGCTGACGCTGTACGCGCTGTCGAACACGGTCCACCTCGGCAACGCCCAGCTGTTCACCCTGCACCTGCCGTCGGCGCTGGACGGCCTGACCTCGACCTTCCGCTCGTCCGGCCGCTTCTTCTGGCCGGTGGGCTACGCGGTGGTCGTGTTCGGCGTGCTCGGCGCCAGCCGCTACCTGCGCGCCGGCCCGGCGGCGGCGCTGCTGGCGGCCGTCGTGGTGCTGCAGTTCTGGGACCTGCGCGAACACAATGCGCGGGTGCGCGCCACCGTGGCGCAGGCCGGCGGCCATGCGATCGACCCGGCGCGCTGGAACGCCTTCCTCGGCCCCGGGGTCAAGGCGCTGCACCACTATCCGCCGTTCCGCTGCGGCCAGACCGCCGCCTCCAAGGCGCTGCTGCCGGTGATGGCCTACGCGGTGCAGCACGGTTATCCGCTCTCGACCGGCTACGTCGCGCGCGCCTCCAAGCCGTGCGACAACTACGGCGCCGAGATCGCGCGCCTGCCGGCCAGCACCGCCGTCTCGTTCGAGAAGCAGGCCTTCCCGCAGCAGGCCGACGCCGAACGCCTGATGGGCGCCGGCGCGGTCTGCAGCGACATGGACATCGTGTTCCTGTGCCGCCGCGGCACGCCGCCGGCGCCATGAACGTGCGCGCGGCACTGGCGCCGGCGCGGCCGGCGCATTCTTCGCATGCGGCAAATGCGCCGGCGGCGGCGCGCGACGACGCCCTGGACGGCATGCGCGCCGCCGCCACCCTGCTGGTGATCCTGATCCACGTCGGCGCCCAGGGCTTCGGCCGCCTGGGCGAGCGCCACTGGTGGGCGGTCAACGCCTGGGAAAGCATGGCGCGGGTGTCGGTGCCGCTGTTCTTCATGCTCACCGGCGCCCTGCTGCTGGCGCGCAGCCACACCGTGACGTCGCTCGGACGCCGCATCTGGCGCGTCGCGCTGCCGCTGGCGGCGTGGTCGGTGCTGTACCTGCTGTGGTTCCGCCACGCCGGCCAGCACCACGAGAACTGGCCGGCCCTGATCGTCGCCGGCCCCGTGGTCGGCCACCTGTGGTACCTGTACGCGCTGATCGGCGCCTATGTGTTCGTGCCGGTGCTGGCCGCGTTCCACCAGCATTCGAGCGTCTCCATCAAGCTGTTCTGCCTGCTGTTCTGGTTCATCGGCGCCACCCTGGTGCCGCTGGAAGTCACCTTCACCGCCGCCCGGACGGTCGGGGTCGACTGGGCGGTGCTGCCGCTGTACGCCGGCTACATGGCGCTCGGCGCCCTGCTCTACCACGGCCTGCCGGCGCTGCCCGGCGCGCGCCTGCGCGCCGGCGCCTGGCTGGGGTGGGCGCTTCTGAGCGCCGCGATCGCGCTGGCGACCTGGTGGCGCAGCGTGACGCTGGGCCAGTCCAACGAAACCTTCTACGTGTATGCCAGCCCGCTGGTGGCGCTGTCGAGCGTGGCCGCCTTCGTCGCCCTGCGCGCGCTGGGCGCGGCCTGGCTGCCGGCCGGCAGCCGGCGCCAGCGCGCGGTCGCCTGGTTCGCCGCCACCAGCTTCGGGGTCTACCTGGTCCACGTCTGGGTGCTGTTCGTGCTGGAAGGGTATGGCATCAACTACCGCTTCATCAATCCCTGGCTCGGCGTGCCCCTGCTGACCCTGGCCGCTGCGGCGCTGTCGGCGCTGCTGGTGGGGGTGTTGCAGGCGATTCCGCTGGTGCGGGCGATCGTTCCGCGCTGAGCACAAGGCGCGCACGGCGCGCTAGAATGGCCTGGCGCGCCGGCCCCACGCCGGCCCGCCATCCGATGCCTTGCGAGCGCACCGCCCTGTTTTTGTTCGCGCACCAGGACGACGAATTCGGCGTCCTGCAGCACATCGCCGACTACCGCCGCCATGGCGTGCGGGTGGCCTGCGCCTACCTCACCGACGGCCAGGCCAGGAGCGCGCGCGCGGCGCAGCGCAACGCCGAATCGCGCCGCGTACTGCAGCGCCTCGGGGTGGCGGCGCACGACATCGCCTTTGCCGGCGAAGCGCTCGGCATCGCCGACGCCTGCCTGCCGCTGCGCCTCGACTGCGCCCACGCCTGGATCGGCGCCTGGCTCGACCGCCACAGCGCGCCGGCCAGGCTGCACGTGCCGGCCTGGGAAGGCGGCCACCAGGACCATGACGCGCTGCACGCGGTGGCGGTGGAACTGGCGGCGGCGCGCGGCCTGCTGGGATCGACCTGGCAATATTCGCTGTACCACGGCGCCGGCCGGCGCGGACCGCTGCCGCGGGTGCTGGCGCCGCTGGCGGCCAACGGCGCGGCAAGCCTGCGTCCGATACCCTGGCGCGACCGCTGGCGCAACCTGCGCTGCTGCCTGGGCTACCCGTCGCAGCGCGCCACCTGGGCGCTGCTGTTCTGGCCGGTGGCGTGGCATTACCTGGCGTACGGGACCGAAGCGCTGCAGCCGGTGTCGCCGGCGCGCACCCGCGAACGCCCGCACGCAGGCGCCTTGTACTACGAGCGGCGCCGCTTCTTTTCCTGGCCACGCATGCAGGCCGCGCTGGCGTCGTGGCGCGCCGCCCTGCCGCCGCACTGAAGCGCGCACTCTGTGCGATCACGAACGGAGCGCCGCCACGCCGGTCGCTACAGTATTCCAGACACGGTGCTCGCATTCGCGAGCGGGCCGACATGCATTCCCCAAGGACAAGCAATGGTACTCGGACCGGACAAGGACGACGCGCTCAAGAAAACGCTCGACGTGCAGGGCGGCGGCCAGAGCATGGGCGTGCCCGCCGACGGCGAAATGGAAGGCAATTCGGTGCGTCCGATAGGCAGCGACGGCGTCAACCACTGGCAGTCGGGCTACATCGAACGCGACGGCCTGGACCAGCGCGGCAACATCTTCTTCGCCGCGGTCGAGATGACGCGCATGCCGATGCTGCTCACCGACCCGCGCCAGCACGACAACCCGATCGTGTTCGTCAACGGCGCCTTCCTCGACCTCACCGGCTACAAGGAAGAGCAGATCCTGGGCCGCAATTGCCGCTTCCTGCAAGGCCCCGACACCGACCGCGCCACCGTGGCCGAACTGCGCAAGGCGGTCGACGAACAGCGCGCGGCGGCGGTCGACCTGCTCAACTACAAGGCCGACGGCACGCCGTTCTGGAACGCCCTGTTCTTCGGCCCGATCTTCGACCAGGACGGCCAGATCCTGTACTTCTTCGCCTCGCAGATGGACATCTCCGAGCGCCGCTCGAGCCAGGATTCCTACCTGCAGGCGCAGAAGATGGAAGCGATCGGCCAACTCTCGGCCGGCATGGCGCACGACTTCAACAACCTGCTGCAAGTCGTCAACGGGAACCTCGAGGTGGCCTTGCTGGGCTTGAAGGACAATCCCCGCGCGAGCGAACCGATCCGGCGCGCCCAGCGCGCCACCATGCAGGCCGGCAAGCTCACCCAGCAGTTGCTGACCTTCGCGCGCAAGCAGCGCCTGGAAGCCCAGCGCCTCAGCCTGAACAGCCTGGTGGTCGAGTTCTCCGACATGCTGGTGCGCACGCTGGGCGACAAGATCGACCTGCGGCTCGACCTCAAGCCCGGCTTGCCGTCCTGCACGGTCGACCCGACCTATCTCGAGATGGCGCTATTGAACGTGGTGCTCAATGCGCGCGACGCCATGCCCGACGGCGGCGCCGTCACGGTCGGCACCGCCGTCCTGACGCCCGAGCGGCGCCACCTGCTCAAGCTGCGCGACGGCGACTACGTCTGCATCTGCGTGCACGACGAAGGCCAGGGCATGGCGCCCGAGATCCTGCGCCGCGCCACCGAACCGTTCTTCACCACCAAGGGCCCGGGCACCGGCCTTGGCCTGGCGATGGTGCACGGCTTCGTGCAGCAGTCGCACGGCCGGCTCGACATCGAAAGCGAACCCGGCAAGGGAACCCTGGTGCGCATGATCTTCCCGGTGACGCAGACGGCCGACGACGCCGGGCATGGTCCGGACGCCGGCGCGCCGCAAGCCGCAGCCACGCCGCAGCGCCGGCGCTGCCGCATCCTGGTGGTCGAGGACAA
The DNA here is from genome assembly GCF_030411955.1 of Massilia sp. YIM B02443. Classification (GTDB taxonomy): domain Bacteria; phylum Pseudomonadota; class Gammaproteobacteria; order Burkholderiales; family Burkholderiaceae_D; genus Telluria. Next base: position 65,189 of record NZ_JASNRA010000001.1, on the reverse strand, counting down.
CGACGACGTGCGCGAACTGGCCGAAAGCATGCTCGAGATGGCCGACTACGAGGTGCTGGCCGCGCCCAGCGGCGAACGCGCGCTCGGGATCCTGGAAAACGGCGAGCAGGTCGACCTGCTGTTCACCGACGTGATCATGCCCGGCGGGATGAACGGCCTGGAACTGATCGAGCGCGTGCACGCCAGGCGCCCCGGCCTGCCGGTGCTGGTGACCACCGGCTACATGGACGAACTGCCGGGGCGCAGCAAGCGCAGCGATCCGCTCGACGTACTGGCCAAGCCCTACCAGCACCAGGACCTGCTCGATCGGGTCAGCGCAGCGCTCAAGCGTGCGGCGTAGGGTTGGCCCAGGCGGCCCCGCGCTACGCCGCCGACGCGGTGATCGTTTGCGGCCAGATCATCCGGCCCGATATCGGAGCCCCCGACAATCACCGCGTCGGCGGCCGAGCCGCCAACCCTACGATCCCCATGAAAAAAACGGCGTGCAGTGCACGCCGTTTTTTTCGTTGTGAAGCTTACGCCTTGGGACCGCCACCCAGCAGGAAGGCCAGCTTCTGGCGCGCCGGCTTGGCCGACGCCACCGGGGCCGCCTCCGCCTCCTTGCGCGGCGCGCTGGCCGGCTCGTAGGGCTTGAGGAACCACGGATCGACCTTCTCGCGGCGCGACCCTGGACCCAGGCCGGTGCGCGGACCGCGCGCGCCGTAGCCGCCCGTTTCGTCGCCGCGGCGTGCACCGTTGCCGTTGCGGGCGTGGCTGTCGCGTGCGGCGGAGTCGCGCGGTCCGGCTTCACGTCCACCTTCGCGTCCACCTTCGCGGCCGCGGCTCGACGGCGCCACGAAGTTCGGCAGCTCGCCGCGCGCGATGGTCTGCTTGATCAGCTTTTCGATGTCCGCCAGCAGGCGCTCGTCCTTCTCGGAGTACACCGACAGCGCGTCGCCCGAGGCGCCGGCGCGGCCGGTGCGGCCGATGCGGTGCACGTAGTCTTCTGCGTTGTACGGCAGGTCGTAGTTGATCACCGCCGGCAGGTCCGAAATGTCGAGGCCGCGCGCGGCGACGTCGGTCGCCACCAGCACTTCGACGCTGCCGTTCTTGAACGCGTCCAGCGCCGCCATGCGTTCCTGCTGGGTCTTGTCGCCGTGGATCGCCGAGGCCTTGATGCCGCGCTTTTCCAGGTGGTTCGACAGGCGCGATGCGCCGATCTTGGTGTTCGAGAACACGATCACCTGCTTCATGTTGCGTTCGCGGATCAGGTGCTCGACCACGTCCTGCTTGTGCGCGTCCTCGACCTTGTACACGACCTGCGTGACGCGCTCGGCGGTGGCGTTGCTGCGCGCCACTTCGATCGTCAGCGGATTGTTGAGGAAGGTATTCGCCAGCTTCTTGATCTCGGGCGAGAAGGTGGCCGAGAACATCAGGTTCTGGCGCTGTTTCGGCAGCAGGTTGATGATGCGCTGCAGGTCGGGCAGGAAGCCCATGTCGAGCATGCGGTCGGCTTCGTCCATGACCAGCATCTGCACCTGGCCCAGGCTGATGTTCTTCTGTTCCACGTGGTCGAGCAGGCGGCCCGGGGTCGCGATCACGATCTCGACGCCGCGGCGCAGGATCTCGGTCTGCGGCTTCATGTCCATGCCGCCGAACACCACGGTGGCGCGCAGCGGAGTGTGCTTGGCGTAGGCCTTGACGTTGTCGGCCACCTGCACCGCCAGTTCGCGCGTCGGCACCAGCACCAGGGCGCGCACCGGGTGGCGCGCCGGCGACATGCTGGCGTTCGCATGCGGCATCAGGAGTTGCAGGATCGGCAGCGAGAAGCTGGCGGTCTTGCCGGTGCCGGTCTGGGCCGCGCCCATCACGTCGCGGCCTTGCAGCACCACGGGGATTGCCTGGGCCTGGATCGGGGTCGGGTGCTCGTAGCCCTGGTCGGCCAGCGCGCGGCCGATTTCCGGCGCCAGGCCGAAATCGGCGAAACGCACGGTGGGCGCCGGGGCGGGAGCCGCAGCAGCAGGAGCCACAGCAGCAGGTGCAGGGGCCGAAGCAGCAGCGGCAGCGACTGGAGCAGGAGCGGAAGCAACAGCGTCGGCGGCAGGCGCGGCCGGTGCGTCGACAGGAGCCGCGGCGAGTTCGTTGTTGTTCGGTGTATCAGACATAGTTTTCCAGGCGTTATTTCGTTCTGTTCTACGATCGGGCAGCTACTCCCGCCGTGGGTCGCGCTACGCGACACGGCAAGGGGCGACAACGGGGAGCCGGCGCACGCGCGGGGCGGTGCAGACCGGCGATCGGCCAGCGCGCCAGGCCCGGGACCAGGTCCGGCGGCGGCAGGCCGGAAGCGGCAGACCGTCGGCAAGCCGCTGAGTTGGCCGGTTGAGCGGACGTAGAGACACTTTTAGCGGGTGACACGATACCCGAAATCGGCACCACTGTATATGCTGTCCTGTTTTCCAGACAGTTTACCAAAAGAAACAACAAGCCACGGGGGATGCGCTCGTTGCTCTCATTGGCGCCAGCCGCGCTGCTTGGCCGCGCGCTCGGCGTCCGGATCGAGGGTGGCGCCGACAATGCGCTGCTCGATCGCCTCGCGCACCGCCGGCGGCGGGGTGCTGCCGTCGACGTAGGCGGCGCCGGCCTGGCCCAGCACCGGAATGGTCCAGCGCCCGCCGCTCAGGCAACCGAGGCCGGCGATGGTGTCGACCACGAAGCTGCGGCAATAACCGCCGTCGCGCGCCACGAAGGTGACGCCGATGCGCACCCCGCTGCCGGACGGCCCGGGGCTGGCCAGCTGGCCGTCGAGCGCCGCCACCAGCGGGCCGCGCGCGACCAGGGTGCCGTTGTCGTCGTCGAGCATGGCCAGGCCGGGATCGTGGCCCATCGTGCTCCAGCCGAGCGCGCCGGCGGCGGCGCCGACCACGAAGGCGGCGCCGATCGCCACCCAGTGGCGGCGGCACCAGTTGCTGTAGGCGACCTGCGGCGGCGGCGGCGCGCGCCCCGGGCGCAGGCTGTTCAGGTGCACCACCTTGGCCCCGCACGGCGGCGCCGCGTGGCTGCCGTGGCCGGCGTCCTCGCGCCGTTCGTGGCCGTTGGCCGAAACCCCGAACAGGCGGCTGCGGCCGGTGTGCTGGCGCGCCCTGCCCTCGGCGTCCTCGGCGCGGTGGCGCGCGCGGTGTTGTGCAATCCGGCTTGCCAGCACCGGGTCGGCGCGCATCGCCCGTTCCACCGCCGCCCGCGCCGGCTCGGCCAGTTCGCCGTGGATGTACGCGATCAGGAGGTCGTCCGAGAATCTCATGCTGGCGCCCGGTGGGTTGAGTGTCGGTGAGTGGCTAGGAGGTGATCAGGCCATGTTCGTCCAGCACGTCGTGCAGCAATTCGAGCCGGATCACGGGATTGTCGAGCATCAGCATATTATGCTTTTGCTGATTCGGCAGCGGCAGCAGCTCGCACCAGCGGTTGGCCACCCAGCCGCAATCGTCGAGCCGGAACGGCGGCTGCACCGGCCAGCGTCCCTGCGGCACATCGTGCAGCGAACCGAGGACGCGGTCAAGCGCGTCGGCGGCGCCCTGCAGCTCGGACGGGATGCGGATGCTGCGGTCGTCCTCGACCAGTTCGGCCTCGGCCATCCACAGGCCGTTGACGCGCTGCTCGGCGGTGACGACGTTGAAGCGCGAACCGCCGCGGCACAGCACCTGCAGCAGCCCGGGCGTGTCGGTGGTGGTCTCGGTGACCGAGGCCACGGTGCCGGAGGCAACGAAGCGTTCGCCGTCGGCGTCCGGGCGGCGCACCTCGTGGCCATGGGTCAGCAGCACCACGCCGAACGGCGTGTCGTCGGTCAGGCAGCGGCTGATCATGTCGAGGTAGCGCACCTCGAACACCTGCAGCGGCAAGACCCCGTCCGGAAACAATACCGTACTGAGCGGGAACAGTGGCATGGTAAGCGTCGACATGGCCCCATGATGACAGAATCGCCCGCATCGCGGGAGCACGATTGCCATCGGCACAAGTGGCCCGCGCCGGCCTGCGCCGGAGGCGGCGTCAGTCGTCGGGCGAACGCAGCGGCAGGTAGCGCAGCGACTGCGCCAGGTTGCCCAGGCGCCAGCGCAGCCGGCCCCAGCCGGGGCCGGGCGCGGCCAGCACCCGCACCGCCACCACCCCGCCCGCCACCGGCGGACAGGCGAACAGGTGGCTCCCTTCGTCCTCGAACGGCAGGCGCAGCTCGGCGCCGGCGGCCACCCGCAGCGGACCGAACACCACCGGCGCGCTGTCGCGGTTGCGCAGCAGCAGCACGTCGCGCACGCCGCGCGTCAGGCGGATCTCGGCCGGCACCGTCAGGCCGTCGCGCCGCGCGCCGGGCGGAAACTCGAGCAGCAACTCATGGCTGCCGCCACCCAGCGGCGCCAGCATGCTCCACAGCAAAAGCAGCGCGAGCGCTGCGGCGCCGGCGGACAGCGGCCAGTGGCGCAACAGCAGCGCGCTCACGCGCACGGCGCCGGCTGCATGCGGCGCGGCTGGCGTCCATGCCGCACGCATATTAAAATATTGCCCCGAGTAAACATTCAACGACCATGGTGAATTGAAAAATTCGCAAACGCGTGCGCCCTGTCATGACAAGGATGCGTATGCTACGAAAACTTCGGGCTTTCGATCAACCCCGCCGCCCCGGCTGCGCCAACTCCAGGGACATGCAGCAGACCACCCACCACACTCCCCCACCTGCATCTGCACCGCCGCCATCGTCGGAACGGCCCGGCGCCGGACAGGCGCCGCTGCTGCTGGCGCTGGCCGTGTTCGTGCTGGCGCTGGCGGTCACCTTCGTCGCCTGGTCCGGCGCCCGGCGCGAGGCCGACACCCAGCTGCGCCAGGCGTTCGAGTATCGCACGCGCGACATGAGCTACAGCATCGTGCGCCGCCTGGCGGTGTATGAACAGGTGCTGCGCGGCGCGCGCGGCTACCTGCGCGGCTCGGTCGACGTCAGCCGTGCCGGGTTCGGCGAGTATTACCGCCAGTTGCGCCTGGACCAGTCCTTCCCCGGCCTGGAAGCGCTCGGCATCGCCAGCGCCATGGGCCCGGGCGACGTCGCCGCGCACGAGGCGCGGGTGCGCGCCGAGGGCTTTCCCGAATACCGGGTGCAGCCGGGCGTGGAGGGGTCCGGTCAGCAACGCCCGCTGGTGACGGCGATCTCGCACATCGAGCCGTTCAGCGGACGCAACCTGCGCGCCTTCGGTTTCGACATGTACAGCGAGCCGGTGCGGCGCGCGGCGATGGCGGCCGCGCGCGACAGCGGCCAGGCCGCGCTCAGCGGTAAAGTCGTGCTGGTGCAGGAAGGCAGCGCCGGCACCGGATCGGGCTTTTTGATGTATCTGCCGGTGTACCGCACCGGCGCGCCGGTATGGAGCCGGGACCAGCGCCGCGCCGCCCTGCTCGGCTGGGTGTACGCGCCGTTCCGCATGGTCGACCTGATGCGCGGCGTGGGCGGCGTGGCGGCGTCCCAGCTCGAGGTCGCGGTGTACGACGGCGACACGGCCACGCCCGACGCCCTGCTGTACCGCCCGGCCGCGCAGCCGGGCCGGACCCGGGCGCCGCGCATGCGCACGGCGATCCCGGTCCTGATCGCCGGGCGCACCTGGACCGTCGAGATGACCTCCAGCCCGGAGCTGGAAGCGACCTACGACGGCGCCGGTCCGCGCCTGATCGCCGCCGCCGGCGTGCTGCTCGGCGGCCTGGTCAGCCTGGTGGTGTGGCTGCTGGCCGGCTCTCGCCGGCGCGCGCTGCAGCTGGCCCAGGGCATGACGCTCGAGCTGCGCGCGTCGCACGACCGCATCGCGGCCGAGCAGCGCCGCATCAAGGTGATCCTGGAGAACGCCTACGACGGCTTCGTCGCGCTCGACCGCCACGGGCGCATCACCGACTGGAACGCGCAGGCGACCCGCATCTTCGGGCTGACGGCGGAGGAAGCGATCGGGCAGGCGGCCGAGGTGCTGGCGCCGGAAGAGACCCGTGCCACGCTGCGCGCCGCCTTCGCCGCCTTCGCGCGCGGCGCTGCCAGCCCACTATTGGAAGGCCCGACCGAAGCCGAGGCGCTGCACCGCAGCGGGCGCCGCATCCCGGTCGAGCTGGCGGTGGCGCTGTTGCCGGGCAAGGCAGAGGACAAGGACGGCGCCGGCATCACCGTGTTCGTGCGCGACATCACGCCGCGGCGCGAGGCCGAGGCGCGCGAACAGCAGCGCCAGGCGCGCCTGGTGGAAGCGCGCCAGGCGCTGGACCGGGCCCAGAAGCTTGAGGCGGTCGGCAAGCTCACCGGCGGCGTGGCGCACGACTTCAACAACATCCTGCACATCATCAGCGCCAACGTGCAGCTGATGCTGCGCGCCGACGGCCCGCCGTCGCGCAAGCGCCTGCACAACATCCTCGACGCGGTCGAGCGCGGGTCGCGCCTGGCCGGCCAGCTGCTGGCCTTCGCGCGGCGCCAGCCGCTGCACCCGAGCGTGGTCGACGCCGGCCAGCTGCTCGAACGCAGCGACAGCCTGCTGCAGCGCGCCGCCGGCGACGGCGTGGTGCTGACCCGCAGCAGCCCGCCCGACCTGTGGCCGACCCTGGTCGATCCGAACCAGCTCGAGCATGTGCTGCTGAACCTGGTGATCAATGCGCGCGACGCGATGGAAGGGGGCGGGCGCATCGCGCTGCAGCTGGCCAACGTGACGGTCGAGCCGGGCCAGGCGCCGGGTTCCGCCGCCATCGCCGCCGCCGCCTCTCCCCTGCCGCCCGGCGCGGCCGAGCAGTTCGACGCCGAGATGGCGCCCGGCGACTACGTCGCGGTGGCGGTCAGCGACAACGGCCACGGCATGCCGCCCGACGTGATGGAACACGCGTTCGAGCCGTTCTTCACCACCAAGCCCGAGGGCAAGGGCACCGGCCTCGGCTTGTCGATGGCGCACGGCTTCGTGCGCCAGAGCGGCGGACACATCCGCCTGGCCAGCGCGCCGGGGGCCGGGACCACGGTGACGATCTATCTGCCGCGGCACGTGGCGCCGGAAGTGGCGGCGTTGCCGGAGCCGGTGGTGGGGGTGGCGCCGTGAGTCATTGCGACCAATGGGAGCGATGACGGTCTCTGGACCTTGCGGCCACGTTACGCCACCGTCGTCCGATAACTCCCCGACACCCGATTCCTGCCATGCGCCTTGGCGTCGTACATCGCCAGGTCGGCGCAGCGCAGCAGCGCCTCGCCGTCGCCGCCGCAGTCGGGATACAGCGCGTAGCCGAGGCTGCCCGAGATGTGCAGCGCCAGGTCGCCGTCCCGGAACGGCTGCTCGAGCTGCGCCAGGATGGTGACGGCGACCCGTTCGGCATCGGCCGCTTGCGCGCAGCGCGGCAGCAGCACCACGAATTCGTCGCCGCCGACCCGCGCCAGCGTGTCCGACGCGCGCAGCGCGCCGCGCACGCGCGCCGCCACCATGCGCAGCAGGCGGTCGCCGACCGCGTGGCCGTGGGTGTCGTTGACCGGCTTGAACTTGTCCAGGTCGAAGTAGATCAGGCCGACCTTGTGGCCTTCGCGCTGGGCAGCCAGGATCGCCTGGCGCAGGCGCTCCTCCAGCAGCGCGCGGTTGGGCAGGCCGGTGAGCGCGTCCTCGTGCGCCATGCGCCGCATCCGTTCTTCTTCCTGCTTGCGGGCGTCGATGTCGGAGAAGGTGCCGACCATGCGCAGCGGCTCGCCGCGTTCTCCGCGCTCGACCACGGTGCCGCGCGCCTCCATCCAGCGCCACTCGCCGTTGCGCAGCCGGATGCGGTGCTGGTACACGTAATCGGGCGTCGCGCCGGAAATATGGGCGCCCAGGGCGGCGCGGATAGCCTCGATTTCGTCCGGATGCAGCAGTTCGGCGATGCCCTTGTTGCCGAACCAGGAAATCTCGGCATGCTCGCTGTCGAGGATGCGCTGGGCGCTCGGCGACAGCGTCGCCATGCCGGTGGTGACGTCGCAATCCCAGACCCCGTCGCCGGCCGCGTTCAGGGCCAGCTTCCAGCGCGCCTCGGCCGCGGCCAGCGCCTTGAGCGCGCGCCGGCGCCGGTCGGCGGCGCCGATCGCCGCCCAGCCCAGCAGCGCCAGCACGACCGAGACCGTGACCCCGGCGCTGTTCATGACTGCGCGCTGCTGGGCGTAGCGCGCCCGCGCGTCCTGCACCGCCTGCCCCACCGTCACCACCAGGCCGTACTCGGGCAGGCGGCGCCAGGCATAGAAGCGCTCGATGCCGTCCAGCTGGCTGGCACGGCGGAAGGCGCCGCTGGCGGCGTCCGTCAACAGGAATGGCGCACCGGTCAGCTTGCGTCCCATGTCGAGGTTGCGCCCGCCCTGCGTATTGCGCGCGACCACGGTGCCGTCTTCGCGCACCAGGCTGACGGTGGTGTTGGGACCGAGGTCGATGCTGTCGTAAAAGCGCAGAAAATAGGCCGGCGGCACCGAGGCCGCGATCACGCCGCTCAAGCGCCCGGCGCCGTCGCGGATCGGGCGCGTCAGCTGCAGCGCCGGGCGGCCCGTGATGCGGCAGTGTTCGGGGCCGCCTACCGCCAGCAGGTCGTCGCCGCGGCCGCGGTGGATGCTGAACTGCGGCAGGTCGCCCAGCATCAGCCCGGCACGGGCCGTAGCAGCACCGGTGCTGGCCAGGCGCCCCGCGCCATCGGTGACGGCGATGCGCATCGGGACCCGGTCGCGCAGGTAGCGCGCATGGTCGGCCACCGCCTTGCCGAAGTCGGCCTGGTCGCGCTGCCAGGTGCCGCGCAGCTGCACCAGCGACAGGTCGACCACCGCCAGCGTCGCCCGCACTTCTTCGGCGAACGCGCGCGACAGGTTCTGGACATTGTTCTTGCTGCCGATTTCGGCCAGCTGGTCGAAGCGCGCCTGTTCCATCGCCACCAGGCTCCATACCACCGACAGCATCAGCGCCAGGTAGACGGCGAGCCGGCGCAGCACGCGGCCATGAAAATAACTGCCGAACGTGGCCACGATGGGATTGGACGAAGTCGAATGAGGCATTGGGAGGGTCGCCCGGTTCACGACCGGGGAAGGCACGGGGCGGCAATCGGAACGCGGCCGGGCGTGCGTTTGCGTCTCCTCTTGCTGCTGCCGCTACATAAAGCGGATGCGCCCGTCATAGGAAGCGGCTATTATACAGAAGTTGCTGATATGCACTAAATGTTGCTAATAATTATGCTTTTTATGCGAGACACATGCGGTTCATGCACAATCCATGCTGAATGCATGAGAGAGTAATCGGATCGTTCTGCGAATGCTAAAGTGATGCCATGAAACTGTTCTATAACGTGGCCGGAGTGCTGGCCGTCGTGCTCGGCATCCTCGGCATCTTCCTGCCGCTGCTGCCGACCACGCCCTTCCTGCTGCTGGCCTCGGCCTGCTTCGCGCGCGGCTCGCTACGCCTGCACCGCTGGCTGCTGTCGCACCCGGTGTTCGGCGATTACCTGGCCAACTTCGAGGCCGGACGCGGCATTCCCCTGAAGGGCAAGATCGTCGCCACCGTCATGCTGTGGGGCTCGATGCTGTGGTCGACCCGCCATTTCGACAGCGGCGCCATCCTGCTGCTGATGATCCTGATCGGGGTCTGCGTCAGCACCTACCTGTGGCGTTTCCTGCCGACGCTGCGCCTGCCGCCGAAGTCGGAACGCAAGCGGGCGCAGGCGGCGCTGCCGTCCGACAGCACCCGCCGCGACGGCGGCGCCTAGCCGCCTTTCAGCGCACGCTGCGCGCCAAAAATTCCAGCATGGCGGCCGCGATCTCGCGGCCGTGGGTTTCGATCGCGAAGTGGCCGGTGTCGAGGAAGCGCACCTCGGCGTTCGGATTGTCGCGTTTGAACGCTTCGGCGCCGGCCGGCGTGAAGAACGGATCGTTCCGGCCCCACATGGCCAGCAGCGGCGGCCGGTGGCGGCGGAAGTACTCGTGCAACTGCCCATACTGGCGGATGTTGCTGCCGTAGTCGAGCAGCAGGTCGAGCTGCGGTTCGACCCCGATGCGTTCGAGGTCGGCCGAGGTCAGCAGCCAGGCTTCCGGCGCCAGTAGCGCGGTGTCGCGCACCCCTTCGGTGTACTGCCACCGGATCATCTCGGGCGTGTTGAAGCGGCGCAGCGCTTCGCGGTTGGCCGGCGTCGGCTCGGCCCAGGCACGCCGCATGTCGGCCCAGCCCGCGCTCAAGCCCTCTTCGTAGCCGTTGCCGTTCTGGGTGAAGATTGCCGTGATCTTGCCGGGATTGTTGACCGCCAGGCGCCAGCCGACCGGCGCGCCGTAGTCGAACACGTAGATGGCATAGCGCTGCACGCCCTGGCGCACGGTGAAGGCGTCGATCACGGCGGCCAGGGCGTCGAAGGTGTAGTCGAAGCCGGCGCCCGGGGCGACGACGGTCTGGCCGAAGCCCGGCAGGTCGGGCGCCAGCACGTGGTAGTGGCGCGCCAGTTCGGGAATCAGTTCGCGGAACATGAACGACGAGGCGCCGAAGCCGTGCAGCAGCAGCACGGTGGGCGCGGCCGGCGAACCGGCTTCGCGGTAGAACAGGTCGACGCCGTCGAGGTGCGCCGTGCGGTAGCGGACCCGGGTGGCGTCGTCGCTGGCGGGTGCTGTGTCATGGGTTTGCATGCGTTCTCCTGTTGCGGTGGGAAGGTTGACGAATAACCCGTATAATTAATTTTTAGAGGTTACTTGCGGCGAGTATAAGCACGCGCCAAATAACCTGTCAATCTCATTTTTAGGGGTTGCTGAATGACGAACACGTCCACCAATACCGATGCCGCGCCGATACTGGCCGACCACCTGGCACTCGACCTGCTCAACACCGAAGCGCGCAAGGATGGCGCAACGGTCGATTACTGGCACGATGGCGCGGACGTGCTGCGCTGGCTGGCGCAGCATGGCGTGACCCTGGCGCCAGGAGTGCCGGCGCCTGCCCCTGCGCAACTGCTGGCGCAGGCAACGGCGCTGCGCACGCTGGCGCAGCGCCTGGTCACGGCGCGCCGCAATGGCGACGCGCTCGACACGGACGACACGAACGCCCTCAACGGCTACCTGCACGCCTGGCTGAGCGCGCCGTCGCTGGAACGCAATGCCGACGGCGCCCCCGTGCTGGCGCGGGTGACGCGCGCGGAGCCGCTCGCCGCCCTGCTCGGTCCGGTCGCGCAGGCGCTGGCGCAACTGCTGGCCGAAGGCGACTTCGGCCTGGTCAAGCAGTGCGAACATCCCGACTGCATCCTGTGGTTCTACGACCGCACCAAGGCCCACAGGCGGCGCTGGTGCAGCATGAGCACCTGCGGCAACCGCCACAAGGCAGCCCAGTTCCGCCTGAAAGCCGGCGCCGCCAAGTCCTGAGGCACAAGGGCCGGCCGGCGTTTTTCGGCAGCCTTCACCACCCGCGCCGTTTTTTGTACTATCATTAGTTACATGAAACGCGACAGCAAACTTTCTTCCGTGCTCCACGTGCTGCTGCACCTGGCGCACAGCGAGCGCCCGATGACGTCGGACCAGATGGCCGCCATGCTGGGCACCAACCCGGTGCTGGTGCGGCGCGTGCTGGCCGGCCTGCGCGAGCGCGGCTACATCAGTTCCGAACGCGGCCATGGCGGCGGCTGGTCGATCACCTGCGACCTGGCCACGGTCACCCTGCGCGACGTCTACGACGCGGTCGGCGCGCCGACCGTGTTCGCGATGGGCAACCGCAACGAGCACAGCGCCTGCCTGGTCGAGCAGGTGGTCAACGCCTCGCTGGCCGACGCCTTCGCCCAGGCCGAGGCGCTGCTGGTCGAGCGCCTGGGCCAGGTGACGCTGGCCGACCTGGCGCGCGACTTCAACGGCCGCTACGACCTTCACCTCTATGGAAAGCTCCAGCATGAACACGATCCGCAATGATTCCACACTGGACTTCGACGTCATCGTCATCGGCGGCAGCTACGCCGGCCTGTCGGGCGCGCTGCAACTGGCGCGCGCGCGGCGCCGCGTGCTGGTGGTCGACGCCGGCCAGCGCCGCAACCGCTTCGCCGGCGATTCGCACGGTTTCCTGACGCGCGACGGCCAGCCGGCGGCCGCCATCGCCGCCGAAGGCCGGGCCCAGCTGGCCGCCTATCCCACCGTGCGCTTCCACGACGGGATGGCGCTCGGCGCCCGGCCCGATGGCGAGGGCTTCAGCGTCGCGCTGGACGACGGCACGCTGGCAGGCGCCGCGCGCCTGCTGCTGGCCACCGGCGTGCGCGACGAGTTGCCGCCAATCCCGGGCCTGGCCGAGCGCTGGGGCAAGAGCGTGTTCCACTGTCCCTACTGCCACGGCTACGAGCTGGACGGAGGCCGGATCGGCGTGATCGCCAACGGTCCGATGTCGCTGCACCAGGCGCAGATGCTGCCGCACTGGGGCCGGGTGACGCTGTTCGCCAACGAGGTCTGCCCGCTCGACGCCGAGCAGCAGGCCGACCTGGACCGGCGCGGCGTGCAGGTCGAGCCTGCGCGCGTCGACCGCATCGAAGAGCGCGCCACCGTGATCCTGGCCGGCGGCCGGCGCCTGGAGATGGACGGCCTGTTCACCTTCGGCCGCCTGCACATGGCCAGCCCGGTCGCCGAAGGGCTCGGCTGCGCGCTGGACGACGGCCCGCTCGGCCCCTACATCCGCACCGACGACACGCGCCAGACCACGGTGCCGGGCGTGTTCGCCGCCGGCGACGCGATACGCAACGCCGGCAACGTGGCCATGGCGGTGGCCGACGGCGCCATGGCCGGCGTCGGCGTGCACCGCTCGCTGCTGTTCGGCGTGGCGCCGTTCAGCAAGCCCTGACGAAGCGCCCGCGCGCGTCGGCCGGATAGCGCATCGAGATCTCTTCGCGCTCGGGCACATAGCTGAGGTTGACCGAGCCGTCGCGCGACATGAACTGGTTGTCGCCGACCCGTTCGAGCGGCATGTCGCGGCGGCGGCCAAAGTCGATCCACAGGCGATGGTTGATCCGGTGCAGCGTCACGCGCTGGCCGTTGGACAACCGGTACTTTCCTTCCATCTGGTCGAGCACGTCGCTGCCGGTGGGAAGCGATTGCGGCGGCGTGCCGCGCAGGCACATACTGGCGCCGTCGACGCCGTCGGCCGCGGCGGCCAGGGGCGAAAGCAAGGTCAAGGCTGCGGCGGCCGTCAATGCGGCGGCGCCGGACATCATGGTGCGCATGGTCCCTCCTGGAAAAAGGTGGCGACCCGAGTCGTGACCCCGAGTCATGAAGTAGGGCATGGCCGCCCCGATGGCGGCTTTCCCGTCAGGTCAGACCACGGGGAGTAGCGCGAGTGCGCGGCCGGCGGCGGCGCGCGTGAGCCTTTTGAGAAGGCTCAAACAAGATCCGGGTCACGGCAGGCTGCGCCGCCATCCGGCGCCGTCGCGCATAATGGAGCGACTTCAACCCAGACACGCATCCATGGAAATCCTGTTCCTCGGCACCTCGGCCGGCACCCCGACCCGGCAACGCAATATGTCCGGCCTGGCGCTGCGCCTGCGCGGCGCGCGCCAGTGGGTGCTGGTCGATTGCGCCGAAGGCACCCAGCACCGCGTCCTGCGCACCCCGCTTTCCCTGATGAGCCTGCGCGCCGTGTTCATCACCCACCTGCACGGCGACCACTGCTACGGCCTGCCGGGCCTGCTGGCCAGCGCCGGCATGCTGGGCCGCAGCGAGCCGCTGACGATCGTCGGCCCGCCGCCGCTGCGCGCCATGATCGAGGCCATCATGGCGGCGAGCGAACTGACGCTGCCCTACCCGCTCACCTTTCTCACGCCGCACGAGCTGGAAGACCCGGCGCTGCTGCAGGACAGCCTGCCCGACCTGGCGGTCGAGGCGACCGCGCTGTCGCACCGCATCCCGTGCTGGGCCTACGGCTTCACCGAAAGCGCGCTCGAGCGGCGGCTGGACACCGACAAACTGCGCGCCGACGCCATTCCTTCGTCGGCGCTGTGGGGCGAACTGCAGCGCGGGCGCGACGTGACGCTGGAAGACGGGCGCCGCATCGCCGCCCACGACTACCTGCTGGCGCCGCGCCGCGCGCGCCGCATCGTGGTCGCCGGCGACAACGACAGGCCCGAACTGCTGGCCACCGCCGCGCACGGCGCCGACGTGCTGGTGCACGAAGCGACGTATACCGAAGAAGTCCTGCTCAAGGTCGGCCCCGGCCCGCAGCACAGTTCGGCGCTGCGGGTGGCGCGCTTCGCGCAGGGGGCCGGCGTGCGCAACCTGGTGCTGACCCACTTCAGCCCGCGCTACCAGGACGGCGGGCCACTGCCGCTGTCGCTGCTGGAAGACGAGGCGCGCGCCGAGTTCGACGGCCAGCTGGTGCTGGCGCGCGACCTCGATCACTACGTGCTGGATCGCACCGGGGAATTACGGCAGGCCGTGTGAGACGGCCGGCGCGCGGGCTTACTGGAACTTGAAGCCGGCCGGGCCGAGGCGCTCGATGTCGAACACTTCCGAGCGCCCGCTGCTGAGCATGATGCTGAACGGCGACGGACCGCGCGCCCCCAGGACCGGGTTCGGCAGCAGGCCGCCGAAGCCGCCGTGGCCGGACGCCGCCTGGCCGTCCTGGTCTGCGCCCTGCGCCAGCGATTCCAGCCGCGCATTCAGGGCTGCCACGGTGCCGCGCAAAGCGGCCAGCTGGCGCTCCTTTTCCTGCAATTGCGCCTCGTAGTTGGCGCACAGCGCGCGCAGGTCGTGCATGTCATGCTCGGCATCCAGGTGCAGGCGCTCGGCCAGCTCCTCGACCAGACTCTGCAACGTGTGCGCGGTCTGCTGGCGCTGCATGGCGGCATCGGGAGCTTCCGCCGCCAGCTCCTTCAGGTAACGGTGGATGGTCGACTTGGATCCCGTCCCCAGCGCCGTGCGCACGGCGTCGGCCGAGGGATGGCGTCCCTGCGCCAGCAATTCGTCGCGGCAGGCCCTGACCTGGGCCTTGCTCAATCCGGTGCGTGCCATGCGCGTCTCCTCAGGAACTGGCCTGGTTGACCAGGCCCGCGTTCTGGCTGCGGTTCAGCTTCGGATGCACGACCGGGATGGTCAGCATGGTGCTGGCCACCGCCATCAGGAGCAGCGCGGTGAACATCTCGCTAGTGATGATGCCCTTGTCGAGCAGGATGTTGGCGAAGATGATCTCGATCAGGCCTTTGGTCTGCAGCAGCCAGCCGATGATGGTCGCTTCGCCGCGCTTCCAGCCCAGCGCACGGCCGGCGATGTGGGCGCCGGCCAGCTTGCCGCCGCAGGACGCGAACAGCAGCAGCCCGGCCACGAAGAACACCGAGTAGCCGCCCAGGTCCCACTTGGTGCGCAGGCCGGTGCTGAGGAAGAACACCGGCATCAGCACCAGCAGCACGTTCCTGAACAGGCTGTCGAGCTGCTCCTGCTCGAACCAGTCGGCGTCCATCACCACCCCGGCCAGGAAGGCGCCGACCATGTAGTGCAGCCCGGCCCAGTCGGCCCCGAAGGCGCAGGCGATGAGCCAGATCAGCGCCACGTACCAGCGGTCGCTCTTCGGCAGGCGCGCCATCAGGCGCCGGTACAGGAACGTGAGCAGCGTGAACCCGGCCAGGAAGCCGGCCTGGCGCCCCACCCGTTCCCAGTCGAGCATGATCAGCGCCAGCACGCCCCAGATCGCGACGTCGTCCAGGCTGGCGTAGCGCATGATGCGCTGGCCCATCGGCTGGCGCAGGATGCCGAGCTTTTCCATCAGCAGCACCAGCACCGGCAGCGCGGTCACGGCGCACGCCATGCCGATGCCGAGCGTGAACTGCCAGGTGGCGGCCCGCGGTCCCATCCAGCCCTGGTAGCCCACCAGCAACAGGGCCGCGCCGCAGCCGAACAGCAACGGCATGCTCAGCGACAGGCCGGCCGTGGTCACGCTCTCGCGCCGGTATTGCCACACTTTTTTCAGGTCGAGCTCGATCCCGGCCAGCATCACGAACAGCATCACGCCCCACCAGGCGATGCCGTTCAGGGTCTTGACCACGTCGGGGTTGAAGACGAAGGCGTGGTACTGCGGGAAGGCGGCGCCCAGCACGCCGGGGCCGAGCAGGATGCCCATGACAATCTGGACCACCACCAGCGGGGCGAAATAGTCGGTGCGTCCGAGGCGCCATAGCAGGTAGGGCGCCACGAAGATGAGCAGCATCGCGATCAGGAAGATCTCGGTCGTGTTCAAGGGTTGTCTCCGTTATCGTTATCGTTTTCAGGGTTACGTAATTACGTAACTTGACGAATAGTAACGTAGTTTTGAGACGGTGGGAACGGTTCCAACGGATTGAGGCAGCACCGGTAGCGGCCGCAGACGGGCGACGCCGACGAGGCCGACGCATATAATATTGCCATTGAAATCGCCAGCTGACGCCTGTGCCGTTTTATCCGGATACGGCGGCTCGGCGCGCTTACCGAATGAAAATCCGTTCCTACCTGCTACTGATGATCGGCGCCATCATCGTCCCGGTGTTCCTGCTGGCCGCGATCGCGCTGCGCACCCTGCTGCAGGCCGAGCGCGAAGCGGCGCTGCATACGCTCAGCGAAACCGCCAGCGCCACCGCCTGCTGGTCGACCGCGAACTGGGCAGCGCCGAAGCGGCGCTGCGGGTGCTGGCGCGCTCGCCGCACCTGGCCAGCGGCGACATGCAGGGCTTCTACCGCCACGCCACCAGCGCCGACCGTGGCGACGGCGGGCGCACCATCCTGTTCGCGCCCAGCGGCCAGCAGCTGATCAACACCGTGCAGCCGCTGGGCGCGCCGCTGCCGCCGCCGCCCGACTATGTGCGCACCCGCACGCGGCGCGTGATCGAGACGCAAAAGACTGTGGTCTCGGGCCTGATCAGCGGCGCCGTGCAAAAGATTCCCGTCACCACCGTCAACATCCCGGTGCCGCTCGACGGCGGCCGCCGCTACGTGCTGGCCTCGGTGTTCTCGCCCGATTATTTTTCGAAGGTGATCGCGCGCCGGGCGCTGGCGCCGGGCTGGAAGCTGTCGGTGGTCGACACCGAAGGCCACGTCATCGCGCGCAGCAACGAACCGGCGCGCTTCGGCCAGTTCGCCAATCCGGCGCTGATGCGCGCCGCGGCCGGGCGCGACGAAGGCCTGGCGCGCTACGACACGCGCGCCGGCGTGGACGCTTACCACGCCTTCTTCCGCTCGCCGATGTCGGGCTGGCTGGTGACGGTGTCGGTGCCGGCACGCGAGATCGAGGGCGTGGCGCAGCGCGCGGTGACGCTGGCCGCCGTCGGCATGCTGCTGGCCATGCTGTGCGCGGCCGCCGCCGCCGCCCTGTTCGGGCGCCGCCTGCTGCGCGCGATCCAAGACGCGGGCGGCTCGGCCGCCATGCTCAGCCGCGGCGAAGTGCCGTCCAGCGGCGCCAGCGGGATCGCCGAAGTCGACCGCCTGCAGCATGCGCTGCACGACGCCGGCGCCAAGCTGTCCCACGCCGCGGCCGAGCGCGCCGCCCTGCTGCAGCGCGAACAGGAAGCGCGGGTGCTGGCCGAGCAGCAGGTCGAGACGCGCGACAATTTCCTGGCCATGCTCAGCCACGAGCTGCGCAACCCGCTCAGCGGCATCGTCGGCGCCACCCAGCTGCTGCGCAGCGGGCCGGCCAGCGCGGCGCTGAAGGAGCGCGCCCACGACATCCTGCTACGCCAGAGCAAGCACCTGACCCGCATCGTCGACGACCTGCTGGACCTGGCGCGGCTGGCGCGCGGCAAGGTCGAACTCGACATGCGGCCGCTCGACCTGGCCGCCATGACCGGCGCCATCGTCGACGCGCTGCGTGTCGGTGGCCGGGTCGAGCACACGCTGCGCTGCCAGCTGGCGCCGGCCTGGATCCGCGGCGACGCCACGCGCATCGAACAGGTGATCGGCAACCTGGTGGGCAATGCGCTGAAGTACACCCCGGCCGGCGGCACGGTCGAGATCGCGCTGACCGCGAACGAGGACAGCGGCGAAGCCCGGCTGACGGTGCGCGACGACGGCATCGGCATCACGCCCGAGCTGCTGCCGCGCCTGTTCGACATCTTCGTGCAGGGCAAGGTGACGCTCGACCGCACCCAGGGCGGGCTGGGGATCGGGCTGTCGGTAGTGCGCAGCTTGGTGGCGCTGCACGGCGGGTCGATCGAGGCGGCCAGCGCCGGACCCGGCCAGGGCAGCACGTTCACGCTGCGCCTGCCGCTGCTGGCCGCGCAGGCTGGCGGCGCGGGCGACGGCGCGGCGCAGGCTGCGCCTGCCGGCGCTGCCGCGGCGGCGCGCCAGGCCGCGCCCGGCGACGCCACGGTGCTGCTGATCGAAGACAACGACGACGCGCGCACGGTGCTGGCGGCGCAGCTGGCGGCGGCCGGCTGCCGGGTGCTGGAAGCCGCCAACGGTGTCGATGGCATCGCGCTGGCGCGTCAGGCGCACCCGGCGCTGGCGATCGTCGACATCGGCCTGCCCGGGATGGACGGCTACCAGATCGCCGCCGCCCTGCGCGCCGAGCCGGCGCTGGCCCCGATGCGGCTGCTGGCGCTGACCGGCTACGGCCAGCCGGCGGACCGCACGCGCGCACTGGCGGCCGGCTTCGAGCGCCACTACGTCAAGCCGCTCAGGCCGGAGCAGCTGGAAGCGGTGCTGGAGGAATTGCATACGGGCGTAGAGTAGGGTTGGCCTAGGCGGCCTCGCGCTTCGCCGCCGACGCGGTGATAGTTTGCAGCAAGATCATCCGGCGAGAAAGCGGAGCCGATAACAATCGACGCGTCGGCGGCGCAGCCGCCAACCCTACGTTCCTCCGCCGCGCTAGCTGCACTGCAGTAATTTGCAGCGCGGTCATCCGGCGCGAAAGCGGAGCCGATAACAATCACCGCGTCGTCGGTGGAGCCGACGATTCCCCACCCCGCGGCAGCAGGTCGTGCACGATCTCGTGCAGGCGCTCGACCGACACCGGCTTGCCCAGGTGGGCCGAGAAGCCCGCGTCGCGCGCGCGCTGGATGTCGGCGTCGCGCCGCATGCCGCTCAGGGCGATCGCCGGTAGCCGGGCATGCTTCGGCATGGCGCGCACGCGGCGCAGGAATTCGTAGCCGTCGATCTCGGGCATCGACACGTCCGAGATCACCAGGTCGACTTCCTGCCGCTCGAGCACGGCCAGGCCCTCGAGCGCGCTGCCGGCTTCGAACACGGTGGCGCCGCTGGTCTCGAGCAGCGACTTGAACACCATCAGCATCTCTTCCATGTCGTCCACCACCAGGATGCGCAGCCCGGCCAGGTCGTCGCCGCCCTTGCCGGCGCCGGCGCCGTGCGGCGCGGCGCTGCTGTCGAACAGCGGCAGCCAGACGCTCATGCGCGCGCCCTTGCCGATGCCGCTTGACGCGGCCTCGATGCGCCCGCCGTGCAGCGCCACCAGCTCCTTCACCAGCGCCAGCCCGATCCCGAGGCCCCCCTTGCTGCGGGTGGTCACCGCCATGCTCTGGCCGTACATGTCGAACACGTGCGGCAGGAACGACGGCGCAATGCCCTGGCCGTTGTCGACCACGTCGATGCGCAGCGCTTCCGGCTCGCGCGCCAGGCGCACCTCGATGCGCCCGCCCTTGGGCGTGAACTTGACCGCATTGCTCAGCAGGTTCATCACCACCTGCTCGATGCGCACCACGTCGGCCAGCACCGGCAGGTTGTCGGCGCCGCCGGTGAATTCGATCGTGATGTCCTGCGCGGCCGGATCGTTGCGCGCCGCATCCACCATGCCCTGCAGCAGGGTGTCGAGCACCACCGGCGCCATCGTGAGCGACAGCTTGCCGGTGCGCACGCGCGACATGTCCATCAGGTCGTCGATGATCTTGGCCTGGCTCATCACCGAACTGCGGATGACGGTGGCGGCGCGCATGAAATTGGCCGAGCCGCGCAGTTCGGGCATGCGCGACAGCAGCTCGACGTTAATGTGGATCATGTTCAGCGGGTGGCGCAGCTCGTGCGACATCACGGCCAGGAACTCGTCCTTCAGCGCGGCCGCGTTCTCGGCGTCCGAGCGCTCGGCCTGTTCGCGGTTGAGGGCCTGCTCGCGCTCCTTGCCCTGGCGCTCGCGCGCGGTCTCGTCGCGCGCGATTTTCGCGTAGCCATAGAAGTCGCCATTGCGCAGCGGCGTGGTGACGCCGCTGCAGAAGAAGCGGCTGCCGTCCTTGCGCTGGTGCCAGCGCTCGTCCTCGGCGCGGCCGTCCTCGCGCGCGCGGCGCAATTCGTCCTGCGGCACGCCGGCGGCAACGTCCTCGGGCACGAACAGGCGTTCGGTATCCTGTCCCTGCATTTCGGCTTCGCTGTAGCCGAACAGGGTCTCGGCGCCCCTGTTCCAGCTGGTGACGCGCCCCTCTTCGTCCATCGTGATGATGGCGTAGTCCTTGGCGCTCTCGGCCACCATGCGCATGCGCGCCTCGCTGGCGCGCGCCTGCTCCTCGGCGTGGCGGCGGTCGGTGATGTCGAAGAAGGTCATCACCGCGCCTTCGATGCGGTCCTCGTTGGTGCGGTAGGGCAGCAGGCGCACGATGTAGCAGCGCCCTTCGTTGCTGCGCACCTCGCGCTCGACCATGCGCAGGGTGTCGAAGGTGGCGCTGACGTCCTCGGCCAGCTGGTCGTAGTCGAGCTTGTGTGTCAGGTCGAGCAGCGAACGGCCGACGTCGCTGGCAATGATGGAGAACAGGTCCACCGCGCGCGGCGTGAAACGCTTGATGCGCAGGCCGCTGTCGACGAAGATGGTGGCGATGTCGGTGGAGGCGATCAGGTTGTTGAGGTCGTCGTTGGCCTTGCCGGTCTCTTCGACCTTGACCTTGAGTTCGTAGTTGACCGTGACCAGTTCTTCGTTGACCGACTGCAGTTCTTCCTTGCTGGTTTCGAGTTCCTCGGTGGCCGAGCGCAGCTCTTCGTTGATCGCCTGCAGCTCTTCGTTCGAGGCGCGCAATTCTTCGGTGGAGATCTCGGAATACTCGATGGTTTCCTGCAGCTGCTCGCGCTTGCGCTGCAGCTCGGCCTCGAGCTGGGACAGCACCACGTCGTGGCTGCCGTTGGGGCGCGCCGGCGCGGCGGCGGCGGCGTCGGCCGTGCTTTGCTGGAACAGCACCAGGATGAAATCGTTCTCGGATTCTTCGTCGCGGAAGGCGCGCACCGACATCGCCAGCGTGACCGGTTCGGCGCTGGTGTCCAGTTCGAGCGGGCGGCAATCGACCCGCCCGCCGCTCTGCCCCACCTGGTACATGGCCGAACGCAGTTCGAGGCGCAGCTCGGGCAGCACCAGCGCCAGCAGGCTGCGCGACGGCTCGCCGCCGCCCATGCGCAGGTATTTGCCGGCCTGTTCGGACACGTGCACCAGGTTGCCCTCTCGGTCGACCACCACCGACGGCGGCGCGATCTCGGCCAGCGCGCGCTGGTGCAGGTCGGCATAGGTCGAGGTGCGCTTGCCCTGCAGCTTGGGCCGGCTGACCTCGGGCAGGCGCACGCCGTACAGGGCCGAGGACGGGTTCTGGTAGTGCAGCTGGCGGCCATTGACGCGGGCGCGGTAGATGCGGTTCTTCTTGTCGACCGGGATGAAATATTCGGACACCGATTCGGCCGACTCGGACGAGCCCAGGAACAGGTAGCCGCCCGGTTTCAAGGCGAAATGGAAAGTCTGCAGCACGCGCGCCTGGACCTCGCGGTTCAGGTAGATCAGCAGGTTGCGGCAACTGATCAGGTCCAGGCGCGAGAACGGCGGATCGCGCAGCAGGTTGTGCGAGGCGAACAGGATGCGGTCGCGCAGCGTCTTGCGGATGCGGTAGCGGCTGTCCTCGCGCTTGAAGTACTGGCGCAGGCGCGACGGGGCCACGTCGGTGACGATCGAAACCGGGTAGTTGCCGGCGCGCGCGGCGTCGATCGCGTGGTCGTCGATGTCCGAGGCGAACACCTGGAACTGCGGCGGCTGCTCGCTCAGGGCCGACTGGTCGGCCAGCAGCATCGCCATCGAATACGCTTCCTCGCCGCTGGCGCAGGCCGCGACCCAGACCCGCACTTCGTCGCCGGCGGCGCGGTCCTTGTACAGCTCGGGAATGATGTCGCGCTCGAGCGCTTCGAACGATTCGCGGTCGCGGAAGAAATTGGTGACGCCGATCAGCATGTCGTCGAGCAGCGCCTTGTTTTCGGCGACGTCGTTCTCGAGCAGGTCGCGGTAGTCGCACAGGATCGCCGTCTGGCGCACCTGCATGCGGCGCTCGATGCGGCGCAGCACGGTGGCGCGCTTGTAATGGCGGAAATCATGGCCGGTGCGGTTCAGCAGCGAGGCGATGATGTCGTGCAGCGCATCTTCGGCGCCGGGATCCTCGTCCGGGCCGTCCGGCTGCGGCACCGGGGTCTCGGCGTCGCCCGGCGCCGGCAGCCGGATGCGCTTGGCGTTGTCCCACAGGTCGATCAGCTTCTGCGGCATCTCGACCACCGGCATGACGAAGTCGACCGCGCCGGTGCGGATCGCCGCCAGCGGCATGCCGTCGTGCTCGGCGTCGCCCGGGCTTTGCACGATGGTCAGGCCGCCCTGCTCCTTGACCCGGGTGATGCCGACCGCGCCATCCGATCCGGTACCCGACAGCACGATCGCGATCGAACGCTCGCGATGCACCTGGGCCAGGGTACGGAAGAACAGGTCGATCGCCACGTGCTGGCCGCGCGGGCGCTGCAACTCCTCGACCAGCAGCAGGCCGTCCACCATCGACAGGTGCAGGTTGGGCGCGATCACGTACACGTGGCCGGGCTCGATCTGGACCCGCGAAGTGACCTGGACCACCGGCATGCGGGTGGCGCGCTGCAGGATCGCGGCCGCCGAGCTGGGGTGGCGCGGCGACAGGTGCAGGATTACGACGAAGGCCATTTCATGCGCGGAGGGCATGTTTTCGAACAGGCGCTGGAGGGCGGGCAAGCCGCCGGCCGAGGCGCCGATGCCGATGACCGGGAATTGCAGGGTGCTCGGGACGATACCCGGCTCAGTGGGTACGACGCTGCTCGTCACTGCAGGATCAGACATTCTCGCCTCTTCGAATCATTGAGTGGGAGTGTAGACGATCTGTTACTAGGTTTGGATGAAAAGTGAGAAAAATCACAACTTATTTCGTACGGCTGTGATACATGACTAGTTTTGTTGGAGGCATGCATCGAAAGAACGTTCTGATTCGTACATGCAGGGCGTTCTCGCACAGCGGGAGATGCCGGTGACGCCGCTTGGGATGAGGTGGCCGCGAGTGCGCCAACGCGGCGAGCTTTACGGCTCTTCGCTGAAGTCGGCCTTTGCCGCCAGCACGCGCCGGAGCGATGTGTCCGGGTCCAGGCCCGCCATGATCAGGTTGATGATCTCCTGCTTGTCGTGCTGCGTCACCTTGTCGCAGGCACTGCGGTGCGAGCAGAAATAGGCGTACCAGGCGACATCGGCCGGGCGCTCCTTGCGCGGTTTCAGGCGTGCCGGCACGGTGGCGCGTACGGTATCGGCGTAGGTGGTAATCGTTGGCCGGGCCGCGCTCCAGTCGACGGCGGCAACGGCGTGGCACTCGGCTTCCCATGCATCTGCATCCCCTGTGGCTGGGCGCATGGTGGCGCGGTTGACGGCGAGACAGGCCAGGTCGGGATGACCGTACGCCGCGCAAAAGCCGCTGACGAAGCGCAGCTTCATGCCGATCCCGACCGGGACGGCACGGCCGAGCGCAGCATCTTTCGGTTGCAGCTTGCGTGCCAGCGTCAGCAGATCGGTGTAGGTGATCGGGGCACCGTGCATGGCATGGGCATGGTGCGCCAGCGCGTCGAACACGCGCAGGCCGATGTCGATGTCGTTGAGCGTGAAGCCGGTGTTGGCTGCGATGGCACTGGTCATGGAATCTTGGTCAGGAAACGATGCGGGTGATTGTACAAGCCATCACGACCTGCCCCTGGAAAAACAGAAGGGGCTGTGGAATACCGCAACCCTTCAGGTCGATTCAGCCAGGTCGCGGGAGGCTCATGGCGATGCATGGCGGAAGTGAGCAAGGCGTGAGGAGGCCGCATGGCGAGCTGCCGCAGTTGACCACTTGCTGGCATACCTGCGGCTTATGGTGTTCGAGCAGCGGCACTCTTCTTGATATTGAGAGTACTGGCTCTTCGCTCGGCGTACATGCGCGATTCGAACCATGCGCAGACGCACAAACCATTGATATAGAACCAACAAAAAACTGACGATCACTATGTTTTAATAAAAACAACTCTGTGATGATGGACTTCCATTAACAAGGAGGCATCATGGCTGCTGACGCATATCTTCAAATTGACGGTATCAAAGGCGAGTCAATCGACAGCTCGCACCAAGGGTGGATCGAGCTAACGTTTACTCACTGGGGTGTAACGCAACCAACGGTGAGCGCCAAATCTACTGGCGGCGGCCATACGGCCGGCCACTGCGAGCACCGCACTATTTCGCTCACCAAACTTGCCGACCTGGCCTCGCCGCTTCTCATGAAGCACTGCTCAATGGGCAAAACCATTCCGAAGGCAAAGCTTGAATTCATGCGCGCGGATGGCGACGGCAAGCCAGTAAAGTATTACCAGGTCGAACTTGAGAATGTCCTGGTGTCTCACATGGATCAGATCATGCAGGATGGTGGCCTGCTCCAGGATGAAATCGGCTTGTGCTTCTCGAAGGTCAAATGGACATACACCCATCAAACGATCCGCGGTGGCACGAGCGGCAGTACGTCCGGCGGCTGGGATCTCGCGGCCAAGAAGTGCGTATAAGGAGCCGACCATGGTCGTGCCAATTCAGCCGAGGGGCGAGAAGGGGTGGTTTATGCTGCCTCAGGCGCCCGAGCAAGCGGGCTACTATGTTTATGGCAATGTAAGAGGTGTTGCCGGCACCGGCCACCTGGCGCAGTACGCGCACGCCAATATGTTGTCGGTGATCTTCTGGGTCGAGCGGGAGTGGCAGGCCGTCGATCACAGGAAATTTGGCATCGGAAATATTAGCGTCTCTGATGGTTCGAAATACGACCACGGTACACATATGAGCGGTATCGAAATGGATATCCGACCAGTTCGAAAAGACAAGGTAGTCGGTCCAACCGCAGGGTGCTCTTACCGTGACACCTCGATCTATGACCAAGCCGCGACGATCAAATTAGTCCGAATATTCTTAAAGCACCCCATGACGCGAACCATCCTCTTCAATGATCCAGAGGTGCAGAAGGCATGCGGGCCACGCGTAAAGTCTTGGAAGAAGCATGACGATCACCTGCATATTGCGATCAGGGAGAACCTATGCCCCCCCGCTTGATTCTTATCGTCGGAGCAATCATTTTATTGCCAGCTCAGGCCGCTGAGGGAACGAAGGAGAACCGGCGATATATGGCAAAGCCGCTGATGGGCGACTATTACGTGTACGGTGGAAGCTCTGGCGATTCCACCCCGCCGACATCGAACGACCGCAAAGTGTCTTTCATGCTGACAGGGCCGCTCGCGAAAGAACTGTTTGACCACATTGGTCGGGATTCAAAAGTCGAATGCAAGCCTAGTCCTGACTACCGGGAAAGACGTCGAAGCGACCTTACTTGTACGTGGACAAAGGCATATGGCCACTCCTGTTACTTCGGCATGGATGGTCAGACCGGGAAAAGCCTGGATGACTACGATTGTTGAAGTAGCTCGGCCATCCTCTTGTACTGCTCAAGACCAAGCTCAATACCGTTGCCTTCGGTTTGAATCGCTGCGGCCGTCGTGGAGGCCGATTAATGTAATTCAGACCAGGACAACGTGATCGCTCAATTGCTTGCTGGCCGTATATGACCGAGCTATGGTACTAAATCAGAAATGGACCAGAAACAAAAAAGGCTTACGCGGAAATTCGCGTAAGCCTTTGTTTTTAATGGTAGGCCTCCCGTGAGTCGAACACGGCACCAACGGATTATGAGTCCGCTGCTCTAACCAAGCATGAGCTAGAGGCCCAGAAACTGGAACGGTGGAAAATGAACTCGCCACCGGCTCACCGGCATGCTGCCGGACGAGCGAAGTGGCGAGAGCATATTGCTTTTACTACAGGTCCGTCAAGCGTGGACCGACAATCAGCTGCTGCCCTCGAGGAAGCTCTTCAGCTTGTCCGAACGCGACGGGTGACGCAGTTTACGCAGCGCCTTGGCCTCGATCTGGCGAATCCGCTCGCGCGTCACGTCGAACTGCTTGCCGACCTCTTCCAGCGTGTGGTCGGTCGACATCTCGATGCCGAAGCGCATGCGCAGCACCTTGGCTTCGCGCGGGGTCAGCGAGTCGAGCACGTCCTTCACCACGCCGCGCATCGAGGCGTGCAGCGCGGCGTCCGACGGCGCCAGCGTGTTGTTGTCCTCGATAAAATCGCCCAGATGCGAATCGTCGTCGTCACCGATCGGCGTTTCCATGGAAATCGGCTCTTTGGCGATTTTCATGATCTTGCGAATCTTATCTTCCGGCATTTCCATCTTGATGGCGAGCGTCGCCGGATCCGGTTCGGCGCCGGTCTCTTGCAGGATCTGGCGCGAGATCCGGTTCATCTTGTTGATCGTTTCGATCATGTGCACCGGAATACGGATCGTGCGCGCCTGGTCCGCGATCGAACGGGTGATCGCCTGGCGGATCCACCACGTGGCGTACGTCGAGAATTTATAACCGCGACGGTATTCGAACTTGTCCACCGCCTTCATCAGGCCGATATTGCCTTCCTGGATCAGGTCCAGGAACTGCAGGCCGCGGTTGGTGTACTTCTTGGCGATCGAGATCACCAGACGCAGGTTGGCCTCGGTCATCTCGCGCTTGGCCTTGCGCGCCTTCATTTCACCGGCCGCCATCTGGCGGTTGATGTTGCGCAGGTCAGGCAATGGCAGCACCACGCGCGCTTGCAGGTCGATCAGGCGTTGCTGCAGTTCCTTGATCGTCGGGATGTTGCGGCCCAGGATGGCGCTGTAGGCGTGGCCGGCGTTGACTTCGCCGTCGACCCATTCCAGGTTCGTCTCATTGCCCGGGAACACCTTGATGAAGTGGGCGCGCGGCATGCCGCAGCGGTTCACCGCAACGTCGAGAATCTGCTTCTCGATGTGGCGCACTTCGTCGACCTGGCCGCGCAGCGTATCGCACAGCTTCTCGACCACTTTCGCCGTGAAGCGGATGCCCAGCAGCTCGTTCGAGATCGATTCCTGCGCCTTGACGTAGGCCTTGCTGTTGTAACCGTCCTTTTCGAACGCCTTGCGCATCTTCTCGAACTGCTGAGAAATCTCGCCGAACTTGCCGAGGGCCGATTGCTTGAGGGCTTCGAGTTGCTCGGCCGAGTAGCCGGCGGCGCCGGAGCTGCTCGAGGCTTCTTCTTCCTCTTCTTCCTCTTCTTCCTCGGCCTCGTCATCCTCTTCGTCGTCGGAATCGGTGGTGGTCGGGGCGACCGCGGTCGGCGAGGTCTGCTCGTCCTCTTCCGGATCGACCATGCCGTCGACGATTTCGTCGATCTTGATCTCGTCGCGCTCGATCCTGGCGGCGGCGTCGATGATCTCGGCGATGGTGACCGGGCAGGCGGAAATGGCCTGGATCATGTCGCGCAGGCCGTCTTCGATGCGCTTGGCGATCTCGATCTCGCCTTCGCGCGTCAGCAGTTCTACGGAACCCATCTCGCGCATGTACATGCGCACCGGATCGGTGGTGCGGCCGAAATCGGAGTCGACCGTCGACAGCGCCGCTTCGGCGGCAGCCTCGGCTTCGTCGTCGCTGGTAGCGTTCGGAACACTGTCGGACAGCAGCAGCGTCTCGGCATCGGGCGCGTGTTCGTACACGGCGATGCCCATGTCGTTGAAGGTGCCGATGATGCCTTCGATCGCTTCCGGATCGACAATGTTCTCAGGCAGGTGGTCGTTGATCTCGGAGTACGTGAGGAAGCCGCGCTCCTTGCCCGACTTGATCAGGGCCTTGAGCTTGTTGCGGCGCAGCTCGAGTTCTTCTTCGCTGGCCTCGGTATCGGACGAGAACGCGTCCTTGAGCAGCGCCTTTTCCTTGGCCTTGCGGTCCTTGGCCTTGGCCTTGTCCGCAGCCTTCAGTTCGGCGCGCTCGACCGCGTTCAGTGCGGCGATCTCATCGTTCTCGGGGGTGAATTCTTTGGGCTTGCGGCCACGGCGTCCCGGTACCTTGACGGTCGGCAGGACATAGCCGGACGTGTCGATCGCAGCCAGTGCGGCTGCATCGGTCGTCTGGCTGACAGGCGCTGGGTTCGCCGTACGAACCTCGGCCTTGTCTTGCGATTTATCCACCTTGGCGGCGGCGGACGCTCTCGTGGTTTTTACAGCCACTTTGGTTTCGGGTTTCTTGGTTGGCACAGGCGCTTTCGATGTCACAACGACGAACTTTACGATGGTTAAAGATAAAGTTTTGTTACCTTACATCTCCTGCAGGCACAAATCTATGGCCCCGCTAACTGAAACACGACGCATGCAATTGAACCAAAAATGGTTTCAACAGTTGCAATAGTTAGCGTTTTATTATAGCACGCACCCCTTTTTTTTCCAGTTGCGGACGCCTGCCCATCCATGGCGGATGAGACCGGTTTTGAAGGCGATCATCGGGGTGTCATCTCTGCGGCAGCCTCGCGGGCCAGGAGGTCCTGCTCAGCGACGATCTCGCGGTAGCGGGTGCTTACCTGATCTGGGGTCAGTCCCGCAGAAAACAACTGGTTAAGTTCTTGTTTTAACGAGTCCATCTTGATTTGACGTACCGCACTGAGCAGCACAATGCGGTCGGAATCGGCATCGTTTTCCGGTTCCGCGGCGATCTCGGCGATCATGTCGTCGTACTCGGTCGTCACCTCGCGCAACTGTTGCGACAACGCCGCAAAGGTGCCGGCTTCGCCCAGCGCCTGTGCCGTTTCGACCAGATGGCGCAAGCGCTCGCTCGATTCTTCGCCGAAATGGTCGAACGCCGCCAGCGCCTGTTCGTCGAGCGCCAGCGCCAGGTGCGGATGGGCCACCAGGATGCGCAGCATCTTCAGTTCCAGGCCGACCGGCTGCGGCCGGCCCTGGCGCGGCGGCGCGCGTTTTACGGCGGCCACCGGCTTGGACAATTCGAACAGGCTTTCGATCTCGGCCGGAGTCGACTGGGTCATGCTGGCCAGGCCGCGCACGATCTGCAGGCGCAGGCTGGTCGGCGACATTGCCTGCAGCAGCGGCCGGGCTTCGAACTGGGCGTGGGCGCGGCCTTCCGGTGAATCGAGGTCATGTTCCTGGGTCACTTCGCGCAGCAGGAATTGCGACAGCGGCATGGCGTCGGCGATCTCTTGCTCGAAGGCTTCGGCGCCGCGTTCGCGCACGAAGCTGTCCGGGTCGTGCTCCTGCGGCAGGAACAGGAACTTGATGGTCTTGTCGTCGCCCACCTGCGGCAGGCAGGCCTCGAGCGCGCGGCGTGCGGCCTTGCGCCCGGCGCGGTCGCCGTCGAAGCTGAAGATCACGGTGTCGGTCTGGCGCAGCAGCTTTTGCACGTGGGTACTGGTGCAGGCGGTGCCGAGCGTGGCGACCGCTTGCGGGAAGCCGAGCTGGGCCAGCGCGACCACGTCCATATAGCCTTCGGTCACCAGCACGTAGCCAGCGTCGCGGATCGCTTGGCGCGCCTCGAACAGGCCGTACAGTTCCAGGCCTTTCTGGAACAGCGGCGTTTCGGGCGAGTTCAGGTATTTCGGCTCGCCGCCATCCATCACCCGGCCGCCGAAGCCGATCACCTGGCCCTTGGTGTTACGGATCGGGAACATCACGCGCTCGCGGAAGCGGTCATAGCGCTTGTGACGGTTGCCCTCTTCGTCGACCTTGTCGATCACCAGGCCGGACTCGACCAGCACGTGGGCGTCGTAATCGGGGAACACGCTGCGCAGGCTGTCCCAGCCGGAAGGCGCGTAGCCCATGGCGAAGCGGGCGGCCACTTCGCCGGTCAGGCCGCGTTTCTTGAGGTAGCCGATGGCGTTGGGGGCGTCACGCAGCTGGGCACGGTAGAAGTTGCAGGCTTGCGTCAGGGCGTCGGTCAACGCCAGCGATTGCGCCTGCTGGGCGGCGCGCTGGGCCGGCGGGATCTTGTCGTCGTTGTCCGGCACGATCATGCCGACGTTCTGGGCCAGGTCCTTGACCGCGTCGACGAAGCCCATGCCCGAGTACTCGATCAGGAAGCCGATCGCGGTGCCGTGGGCGCCGCAGCCGAAGCAGTGATAGAACTGCTTGGTCGGGCTGACCGTGAAGCTGGGCGACTTTTCGTTGTGGAACGGGCACAGGCCCATGAAGTTGGCCCCGCCCTTTTTCAGCTGGACGTAGCGGCCGACGATGTCGACGATGTCGACACGGTTAAGCAAATCGGTGATGAATGTTTGCGGGATCACTTTGGCGTTACTCAGTGTTTGTCCGGGTTCAGACTATACCGCAGGGCTCGCTGCAAGTTGATGTGCAACAAGTTGCGAACGAGGATGGGTCCGCTGTAGGTGGTGGTGGCTGTCGGTGTTGTTTAGTTGGCGTTGGAGAAATCGCCGAGGCCGGCTCACCATCTAACTCAAATCAACGTCGTTCCCGCGGAGGCGGGAACCCAAGTTTGTTTGCGCGCCACTAAACGCGAACATAATGGTTGAGTGACGAAACTTGGGTCCCCGCCTGCGCGGGGACGACGGTTTCAGAGCTGACGAATAATATTGCTAACGCTGCTCGCCGAGCAACGCATCTTACGCGCCGGCCAGCGCTTTCTTGACCAGCGCGGACACCAAGGTCATGTCGGCACGGCCTGCCAGCTTCGGCTTGAGCACGCCCATCAGCTTGCCCATGTCGCCCGGACCGGCGGCGCCGGTGGCGGCGACCGCAGCAGCGACTTCGGCGGCGATTTCCTCGTCCGACAGGCCGGCCGGCATGTAGGTCGACAGGATCGCCAGTTCGGCTTTCTCGATCTCGGCCAGGTCGGCACGGCCGCCGGCTTCGAACTGGGTGATCGAATCCTTGCGCTGCTTGATCATCTTTTCGATCACGGCCAGCACCTGGGTGTCGTTCAGCTCGGTCTGTTCGTCGAGTTCCTTGCGCTTGACTTCGGCAATGATCAGGCGCACCGCTGCCAGGCGGCCGCTTTCCTTGGCGCGCATTGCCGCTTTCATGTCGTCGGTCAGTTGTTCTTTCAAGCTCATGGGATCTCCGTATTAGATGAATGGGGCTGCAAAATCATACTGAAATGCATGCAATAGAATGCACGCAATAAGTTGCAGCCAAACGACAAAACCCGCTGCGGCGATACCGGAGCGGGCTTGCGGACGTCAGCGACTCGCCGGGACAGGCAATGCCGTCACCGGGTCTTGGCCGGCTGGACTGTCTTAGTACAGTTTCTTCGGCAGTTGCTGGCTGCGGATGCGCTTGTAGTGGCGCTTCACTGCAGCGGCCAGCTTGCGCTTGCGCTCAGCGGTTGGCTTTTCGTAGAACTCGCGAGCGCGCAGTTCCGTCAGCAGACCGGTCTTTTCGATGGTGCGCTTGAAGCGACGCATTGCGACTTCAAACGGCTCGTTTTCTTTAAGGCGGATAGTGGTCATGTAAAAAATTCAAACCGTTGGATTTAGGGAAGAACGAAATTCTAGCAGCATTTCAAGCCCAGTGGAAGCTTTTATCAAGATGTGATCCATTTGCCACATCGGCAATTCTCACGTTGCCGCCAGCGCCAGGCCGGCCGCCACGCCCGAGGCCCAGGCCCACTGGAAGTTGTAGCCGCCCAGCCAGCCGGTGACGTCGACCGTCTCGCCGACGAAATATAAACCTGGCACTTTATTCGCCATCATGGTCTGCTGCGACAGCTCGCGCGTGTCGACGCCGCCCAGCGTGACCTCGGCCTTTTTATACCCTTCCGAGCCGGTTGGGACGATGGCCCAGCGGTTGATGGCGTCGCCCAGCTTGCGCAGTTTGGCGTCGGCCATGTCGGCCAGACGCGCATCCGGCTCGAAACCATTTGCCGTCAGCAAGCCCTCGGCCAGGCGCGCCGGCAGCCATTGCGCCAGCACATTGCCCAGCTGTTTCTTTTCGCTCTTCTTCAGGCCGATCAGGGTTTCGGCCACGTCCATTTCGGGCAGCAGGTCGATCATGATCGGCGTACCCGGCTGCCAGTAGCTGGAAATCTGCAGGATCGCCGGACCGGACAGGCCGCGGTGGGTGAACAGCAAGTCTTCGCGGAAATGACCACGCACTGAACCCTTGCCTTTGCCGCTGCCGGTGCTCACTTCCACCTCCAAAGCGATGCCGGCCAGCGGCACGAACGGCTGCCAGCTGGGACCGTCGAAGGTCAGCGGCACCAGGCCGGGACGGGTCTCGATGATCTTGAGGCCGAAGCCGCTGGCAATGCGGTAGCCGAGGTCGGTCGCGCCGATCTTCGGGATCGACAGGCCGCCGGTGGCGACCACGACATTGGCAACGTCAATCTCGCCATGGTCGGTCTCGACCACGAAGCCGGTATCGCTCTTGCGCACGCCGCCGACCTTGCACGGCATCCACCATTTCACGCCGCCCAGCTCGCATTCCGCGCGCAGCATGGTGATGATCTGCTCGCTCGAGTCATCGCAGAACAATTGCCCCTTGTGCTTTTCATGATGGGCGATGCGGTATTTCTTGACCAGGCCCAGGAAGTCCTGCGCCGTGTAGCGCGACAGCGCGCTCTTGCAGAAGTGCGGGTTCTGCGACAGGAAGTTCTGTGGGGCAGCGTTGATGTTGGTGAAGTTGCAGCGCCCGCCGCCCGAGATGCGGATCTTCTCGGCCAATTTCGTTGCATGGTCGAGCAGCACCACGCGCTTGCCGCCCTGCGCCGCCACGGCCGCGCACATCATGCCGGCCGCGCCCGCGCCGATTACCGCCACATCATATTGTTTTGCCATGCTGCCGTCTTCCTGGCGCTCGCGCGCTTGCCCAAACCCGCCATTGTAATCCGGCGGGCGGGTCGCAGTCAGCAGCTCAATTGCGCCCTGGCTGCAACTCAGGCCGGCAGCGGCTGCCGCTGGCGCAGCGCGCGCGCCACTTGCACGCAGTGCGCCACCTGGGTCGCAATCGAGGCCGGCACCGGCACTTCACCGCGCAGCGCGGCGCCGATCCACGCTGCGGTGGTGGCCGCGTCGCGTCCATCCGGTACGTCGGATTGCAGGTCGGTCGGCGCGTCGCGCTCGACCAGCAGCGTCTGCTGGCCTTCATGGAACCAGTCGATGCGCTGGGCGCGGTGCGGATGGGCCACGGTTTCGCCCTCGGTGCCGCGCATCAGGAAGGCGTCGCCGCGTTTTTCGTTGGCTGCTTCCACGAAATAAGCGCCCAGCGTTTCCAGCTACTCGGGGTGGGTGTACGACACCAGGCGCAGCGCCGGGCCGTCGAATGGCTGCAGGATCTTGACCAGGGTGTGGGTCGAGTTGCGCACGCCCAGCACGCGGCGCAGCGACAGCATGTGCGCCAGCTGCGGCGCCAGGCGCTCGATCGGGACGAAGGCCGGGCGCTGCGCGGCGAAAGCGTCCACGATATCGGCACTGGAACCGGCTTCGGCCAAGCCGAGCTCGGCCAGGATCTCGGCAGTGGTGACGCGGCCAGGATCGTTGCGCACGCCATGCACCAGCACCGGCACGCCTTCACGCGCCAGCAGCAAGGCCAGCAGCGGGGTCAGGTTGGCCAGCTTGCGTGCGCCGTTGTAGGTCGGGATCAAGACCGGAGCGAATTCGCCCGGCGGACCAGGCAGCGGCGCGAATGAAGCTTCGGCAGCGTCCATGAAGCCGGCCAGCTCGTCCACGGCTTCGCCCTTGATGCGCATCGCGAGCAGGATCGCGCCCAGTTCCAGGTCCGAGACCCGGCCCTGCAGCATGGCCTCATAGAGATTGCGGGCATCAATGCGCGACATGCTGCGCGCCCCTTTGACGCCGCGGCCGATTTCCTTGATGAAGGGTGCGGCTACAAAGCGCGTTTGATCTGTTTGGATATCGATAGTCATGGCAAAAGGATACACGGATACTGCGATGATACGGCTGCCATGTTAGCTAACGAACTAAGGCACTGTTTCGTGACGCCGCCTTACCAACTCCTTACCCTCCAAAGGGATCGACCTGCTTCTATTCTGTTCAACGATGGCAACGTGCTTATCCGTTGCCGCGATGACGAGCCCGAACGCAATAGGCTTCCCATCTTCCATAATTTCGGCACAAAAAAATCTTTGTTTTGAAACGACCTCACATCCTTTTTCGATGCGCTTTAAATAATTTTTAGCATCCCGCTTTCCCGCTCCTTGTCCTACCGCTACTGGCAAGATGAGAAAAAACGCGATCAAAATTGGCGTATAAAAAGTTATCAGTGAGCCGAAAATCGGAAGGGCAATGCTGAACGAGATCTGCCTAAGTCGACGAGCGTTCTTGACTTGAGCCTGGATCCGCTTCACCCACAAACGTTCTTCCAGCATCACCATCAGCAACACGACCACCATTATCAATATCCATGCAAGCAAGATCACACCAGCAACGGTGAAGTCCGAGAGCATTGGAGACAGAAGCGAAATAAATGATGAGAAGAAGGCATAAAAGGCAAAAATGAAATATCGAGCTGCATCCTGCGGGTAGATATCTGAATCGATGCCGAGGTCGTCAAGAAGAGTTTGGTGGTACACAACGCCTACTAGATACGCTGCCCACGTAAGTATAGAAAGAAATACTGTTCCATTCAGTATCCTCGCATAGGGCGACGGTAATGGTGTTGCAACAGCGTGTCGCTGAAGAGCTTGAGGGCGTCTGAATTTCATGAAGTAATGTAAATCCTAGTCAACTCAAGATTGTTCCACACCAAAGCGTACTAAACATCTGAATTGCATGCTAGTTGCGGCCAGGAAATTGATGTGCTAAAAATCCGCCTGCTCTCAGACCGACTGGCTCCTCAAGGATCTGTGCACGTGCAGCAATTTCCGTCTACACTGGTCAATCCACCAAGAGACTCCAAGACAGCATCATGATCAGCACGCCCGATATCGAAAACACCAACGTCAGCTCGTTCGCCCGCATGCCTACGCCGGTCGAGCTGCACGCCACCCTGCCGCTGAGCGACGCCGCCTTCGCCACCGTGATGGCCGGCCGCGCCACCCTGCGCAACATCCTCGACCGCAAGGACAAGCGCCTGTTCGTCGTGGTCGGTCCCTGCTCGATCCACGATCCCGAAGCCGGCCTCGACTATGCGCGGCGCCTGAAGGCGCTGCAGGAAGAAGTCAAGGACACCATGGTGCTGGTGATGCGCGTGTATTTCGAGAAGCCGCGCACCACCACCGGCTGGAAGGGTTATATCAACGATCCGTTCATGGACGATTCGTTCCGCGTCGACGTCGGCATGGAACGCGCGCGCCGCTTCCTGCTCGACGTGTGCGAGCTGGGTTTGCCGACCGCGACCGAGGCATTGGACCCGATCTCGCCACAATACCTGGGCGACCTGATCGCCTGGACTGCGATCGGCGCCCGCACCACCGAATCGCAGACCCACCGCGAGATGTCGTCCGGCCTGTCGACCCCGGTCGGCTTCAAGAACGGCACCGACGGCGACGTCAGCATCGCGGTGAACGCGGTGCTGTCCTCGTCCAGCCCGCACGCCTTCCTCGGCATCAACGACCAGGGCTCGGTGGCGATCGTGCGTACCAGCGGCAATGCCTACGGCCACGTGGTGCTGCGCGGTGGCGGCGGCCGGCCGAACTACGATTCGGTGTCGGTCACCATTGCCGAGCAGGCGCTGGAAAAGGCGAAATTGCCGGCCAACCTGGTGGTCGATTGCTCGCACGCCAACAGCTATAAAAAGCCGGAACTGCAGCCTCTGGTGATGTCGGACGTGATCCAGCAGATCCGCCACGGCAACCGCTCGCTGGTGGGCGTGATGATCGAATCGAACATCGTCAGCGGTGCTCAGTCGATTCCTGCGGATCTGTCGCAGCTGAAATACGGTTGCTCGGTGACCGATGGCTGCATCGGCTGGGAAGAAACCGCGGCAATGTTGCGCAGCGCGCATCAAGAATTGCTGCAACGTCCGTAAAAACGCAGCGCTCTCCCGGGAACGCTCGTTCCCGGGGTAAAATCTCCGGTTCCGCTCTCTTCCTCGGTAATCCCCCATGATCGTTCTCGGCGTCGAATCCTCCTGCGATGAAACCGGCTTTGCTCTGTATGACACCGAGCGTGGCCTGCTGTCCCATGCCCTGCACTCGCAGGTGGCCATGCATGAAGAGTATGGCGGCGTGGTGCCGGAACTTGCTTCGCGCGACCATATCCGGCGCGCCATTCCGCTGCTGGACGAGGTGCTGAACCGCGCCGCGATTCCGGCCTCGAATATCGACGCCATCGCCTATACCCAAGGTCCCGGCCTGGCCGGCGCGCTGCTGGTCGGCTCCTCGGTCGCCTGCAGCCTGGGGCTGGCGCTCGATAAACCGGTGCTGGGCGTGCACCACCTCGAAGGCCACCTGCTGTCGCCCCTGCTGGCCTCGGAGCGTCCCGAATTTCCGTTCCTGGCGCTGCTGGTGTCGGGCGGCCACACCCAGCTGATGCGCGTGGACGGCGTCGGCCGCTACACGCTGCTGGGCGAGACGCTCGATGACGCCGCCGGCGAAGCCTTCGACAAGTCGGCCAAGCTGCTGGGACTGGGTTACCCGGGCGGGCCGGCGATTTCGCGCCTGGCCGAGTTCGGCGACCCGAGCGCCTACACGCTGCCGCGGCCGATGCTGCACTCGAAGGACTTCAACTTCAGCTTCTCGGGTTTGAAGACTGCGGTGCTGACCGTGGTGAAGAACCACGAAGAAAAGGTAGTGGCGAACATCTGCGAGCAGGACAAGGCGAATATCGCGCGCGGCTTCGTCGATGCGATCGTCGACGTGCTGGTGGCCAAGTGCGTCAATGCGCTCAAGCACACCGGCCTGAAGCGCCTGGTGATCGCGGGCGGCGTCGGCGCCAACCGCCAGCTGCGCGCGGCGCTCGATGCGGCGGCCGTCAAGCGCAAATTCAAAGTCTATTATCCGGAGCTGGAATTCTGCACCGACAACGGCGCCATGATCGCCTTCGCCGGCGCCATGCGGCTGGAGCGCAATCCCGATCTGGCGCAGCGTGATTACGCTTTCAACGTGCGGCCGCGCTGGCCGCTCGACGAGCTCGAAGCCGCCTGAATGTCATCCGCATGACACCGCAATAGCGGGCGCGGCGCTGTCGATTTCGGCGAGTGGCGCCCCCTCTTTTCAGTGGCTTCGGCATTGAACTTGCCAGTCTGACACCGATCCTACCGTGTGACCGTCCCTTGCCAAACGGTGGCAATATCCCATGGTCAAGATTTACGGAGGTGAACAATGCGCGTTGTAAGCTGGAATATTCGTTGGGGTTGCGGCAAGGACGGACGAATACGGATCCATGCGATCATCGACGTGTTGCGGCGCCTGAATCCCGATGTAATCTGCCTGCAAGAAGTGGCTGCCAACCATCCCGAGCTCGAGGGCAGCGCCAGCGCCAACCAGTTCAAGCAACTTGCCGGCGCCTTCGGCGGCTACCATGCGATGGAGCATGCGCCGAGCGAAATCTACAAGAACAATGTCCCGCGCCTGTTTGGCAACCTGATCCTGTCGAAGTACCGTATTTCGCAGGTGCACCGCCACCTGCTGCCGTGGCCGGCCGATCCGGCGCATCCGGCCGGCATGCCGCGCGGCCTGCTGGAAACCGTGGTCGACGCCCCGGCCGGCAAGCTGCGCCTGCTGACCACACACCTGGAATATTATTCGCCGCCGCAGCGCATGGCGCAGGTGGCGCGCATCCGCGAACTGCACGCCGAAGCCTGCGCGCGGGCGCGCCTGTTCCAGCCCGATCCGAGCCTGGATGCGCCGTTCCAGCTGGGCTTCCGGCCCGGCTCGGCGATCCTGTGCGGCGATTTCAATCTGGCGCCCGACGCCGATGACTACGCGGCGCTGCTGGCGGCGCCCGAGCACGGCGCGCTGCCGCTGGTGGACGCCTGGCGCGTGCTGCACGGCGACGCGGTGCGCGCGCCGACCACCGGGCTGCACGGCTTCCCGTGGCCGGAGCGGCCCGAGTGCTACGACTACTTCTTCGTCACCGACGACCTGGCGCCGCGGCTGAAGGCGATCGACGTGCAGTCCGAGACGGCCGCCTCGGACCACCAGCCGCTGGTGCTGGAACTGATTTAAGACGCCGCAGCCGCCGGCGCCTCGTAGGCCGGAATCTCGCGCAGCGCACGCTCGAAGATCTCCGGCGGCTGGCCGCCCGAGATCAGGTGCTTCTGGTTGATGATCACCGCCGGCACCGACTTGATGCCGGCGCGCAGGAAGAACTGCTCGCGCTGGCGCACTTCGTCAGCGTACTCGTCCGACTTCAGGATGCGTTCGGCGACTTCGCGGTCCAGGCCGACGCTTTCCACCGTGCGCAGCAGCACGTCGTGGTTGCTCGGGTCTTCGCAGCGGGTGAAATAGGCTTCGAGCAGGGCTTGCTTGAGCTGGCGCTGGCTGCCTTCTTCCTCGGCCCACGATAGCAGGCGGTGCGCATCGAAGGTGTTGTAGATGCGGCCGCGCCGCTCCATGTCGAAAGTGAAGCCGACCGCGGCGCCGCGCGCGCGGATGGTTTCGCGGCTGGCGGCCTGCTGCTCGGCGGTGGCGCCATATTTCTGGGTCACGTGCTCGACGATGTCCTGGCCGTCCGGCCCCATGTCGGGATTGAGTTCGAAGGGCTGGAAATGCAGGTCGACCTTGACCTCTTCGCCCACCTTCAGCAGGGCTTGTTCCAGCGATTTCAAGCCGATCGCGCACCACGGGCACGAGACGTCCGACACGAAATCGATCCTGAGTTGCTTGCTCACAGCGCACCACCTTTCTGTCTTGCGCGGCGCACGCTGCGCCGCATTCAAGAGCTATGGTAACGCGTGACGGGATTTTCAGCGCGCGCCCGGCGGTTGGCGGCCGGGCGGCTGTGGAAAGTGCGGGATGAGCTGGCGTTATTTGGCTTTTTTGGCGCCCGCCGACTTGCTGCCGATCTTCGATTCCTTGCCGGCGATCAGGTTGCCGATATTGCTGCTGTGGCGCCAGATCAGCAGCGCGCTCATCACGATGACGGCGAACAGGATGCTGTCGGCGCCGAACAGCAGGCCATAGTACAGCGGCGCGAAGATCGACGCGATCAGCGCCGCCAGCGAGGAATAGCGGAAGGCGTAGGCGATGATCAGCCAGGTGGCCAGGGTCGCCAGGCCGAGCCAGACGTTGATGCCCAGCAGCACGCCGAGCGCGGTGGCCACGCCCTTGCCGCCGACGAAGCGGAAGAACACCGGCCACAGGTGGCCGAGGAAGACCGCGATCGCGACCAGCGCCACGCCGTCGTCGTCGATGCCGTACTGCGCGCCGAAGCGCACCGCCAGCCACACCGCCAGCCAGCCCTTGGCGGCATCGCCGATCAGGGTCGCGATCGCCGCCTTCTTGCTGCCGCTGCGCAGCACGTTGGTGGCGCCGGGATTCTTGGAACCGTAGGTGCGCGGATCGTTCAGGCCGAACGCGCGGCTCATCACGATCGCGAAGGAAATCGAGCCGAGCAGGTAGGCGGCAATGGTGGCAATCAGGGTATTCATCGGGTCTCTCTCGTGTGATCCGGAGCGCGCTTTTGCGCGTTGCTATGCAAGCTGCTTACGTGTGCAATCAGGTACTTACCGGAAATTGGTGCGTGAATATACACCATCGGGAGCGGGCGGCGAAAGCTACTCGGCCAGCGCGCATTGCACGGGCCGCGCCTTCAGCACCTCGACCAGCACGCGCGGATCGATCCCGATCAGGTAGCCGCGCCGGCCGCCGTTGATGTAGATCTTCTCCAACGCCAGGATGCTTTCTTCGACGTACACCGGCATCGCCTTGCGGATGCCGAACGGCGAAGTGCCGCCCACCAGGTAACCCGAATGGCGCTGCGCCACCTCAGGTTTACACGGCTCGACCGATTTGCAGGGGATAGCGCGCGCCAGGTTCTTGGTCGAGACCTTGCAGTCGCCGTGCATCAGCACGATCAGCGGACGCGCCGCTTCGTCCTGCATCACCAGGGTCTTGACCACGTCGTGTTCGGGCACGCCGAGCGCCTGCGACGACACCGCGGTGCCGCCGTGCTCTTCGTAGTCATAAGGATGCTCGGAAAACGCGACGCCGTGCCTGCGCAGGAACTGCGTCGCCGGTGTCTCTGACACGTGCTCTTTCTTTGCCATGCGTGGTACGCTAACTCTGAATAACAGGGGTTTCTATTATGCAGGAAGAAATACGGTTTGCCACCTTCAACACTTTCAACCTGGCCCCGCCCGGCGTCCGCCTGTATGACAACCTCGCGCCCACCACGCCCGAGGAATACGAGGCCAAGCTCGACTGGACAGCGCACCAGCTCGACCTGATCAATGCCGACGTGATCGGCTTCCAGGAAATCTTTTCGCAGAGCGTGCTGCGCGAAGTGCTGCGCCGTACCCGCCGCTACCGCGACGCCCACCACGTCGGCTTCGATCCCGATCCGCTGGCCGCGCGCCTGACGCCGAGCGTGGCGCTGGTGTCGCGCCTGCCGCTGGCCGAGCCGGGCTCGGCGCTGGGCATGTTCCCGTCCAACGTGGCGATGCCGCCCGGCAGCCGCGACCCGGACCGCTTCACGCGCGCGCCGCTGCACGCGGGCGTGATCGCGGCGCCCGGCGTGACGATCGACGTGGTGGTGGTGCACCTCAAGTCGCGCCGGCCCGACTACCGTTCCAGCGACAGCGGCGCCGATCCGCACCTGTATGCGCTGGCCTGCCTGCGCTCGCTGGTGCGGCGCGGCACCGAGGCCACCGCGCTGCGCGTGCTGCTCACCGAGATGGGCCACGCCAACCGCCGCCCGCGCATCGTGCTGGGCGACTTCAACGACGTCGCAGATTCGGTCACCACCGAGATCGTGCTGGGCGAAGGCACGCCGCCAGGCGAACGCCTGTACGACGCGGTGCAGGTGCAGCGCCGGCTCGACCACCAGCGCCACGTCGGCTTCTCGATTTTGCACGACACGCGCCACTCGACCATCGACCACATCCTGGTGTCGCCCGAATTCAATGCCGCGCTGCCGCAGGCGATCGGGGAAGTGGTGGATGTGGTGTACCTGAACGACCACCTGAACCTGGGTCTGCCCGAGGCGTCGGACCACGGGCAGGTGCTGGCGCGGATCAGGTTGTTCCAGCAGGGTGGCGAGCTGGACGCGGCGCTGGGATAATCTGGTACTAGGACACGTAGGGTTGGCGGCTATGCCGCCGACGCGTCGATTGTTATCGGTGCCAATGTCGTACCGGATGATATTGCGGCCAACGATCACCGCGTCGGCGGCGTAGCCGCCAACCCTACCATTGCAGCAATTGTTATCGTTTCCGGTATCGCGCCGGATGATTTCACGGCCAACGGTCGACGCGTGGACGGCATAGCCGTCCACCCTACACCCACTTACCCCGGATGCGGCGCCAGGTCCGGCTCGGCACTGGCGGCACTGGCCAGGAAGCCCTGGTAATCGTCGCAGCCATGGCGCCGCAGGAAATCGAGCTGGTCCGGCGTTTCCACGCCCTCCCCCACCACCCGCAACCGCAGGCTGCGCGCCACCGCAATGATGGCCGGCACCATGGCGGCGTCGACCGGGTCGTGGCCGGTGTCGCCCACGTAGCTGCGGTCGATCTTGAGCTTGGTGAGCGGGAAGCGCCGCAATGCTTCCAGGCTCGACAGGCCGGTGCCGAAGCGGTCCACGCTCAATTGCACGCCGCGCGCCCGTAGCGCCTGCGCTGTGGCGGCAAACGCCGCTTCGCTGCGGATCAGTGCATCCTCCGGAATTTCCAGGTCGAGCGATTGGGGCGCCAGGCTGGCCGTGGCCAGCGCGGCGTCGACCGCCGGCAACAAGCCGTCGTGCGCCAGCTGGGCGTCGGACAGGTTTACCGCCACCGCGACCGGATGGCCGGCATCCTGCCAGGCGCGCGCCTGGCGGCAGGCTTCGCGCAGCACCCATTCGCCGATCGGCACGATCAGGCCCGATGCTTCGGCTGCCGGCAAGAAATCGTGCGGCAGCAGCAGGCCGCGCTCGGGATGGCGCCAACGCAGCAGCGCCTCGACCGCGGTGACGCGCCCGCTCGCCACCTCGATCTCGGGCTGGTATTCGAGCACGAACTCGCCGCCGTCGAGCGCCTGGCGCAGGCGGTTTTCCAGTTCCACGCGCTCGACCACGTGCGCGTTCATCGCCGGGCTGAAAAAGCGGAAGGTGTCGCGCCCCTCCTGCTTGGCGTGATACATGGCCAGGTCGGCATGGTGCAGCAGGGTTTCGACCTCATCGCCGTCGTCCGGGCACAGCGCGATGCCGATCGAGGTCGACAGCGTCAAGGCCTGGCCGCCGATGTCGACCGGGCGCGCCACCGCCTGGGTCACGGCGCTGGCCACGTGGGCGGCCTGGTCGGCGCCCTTGATATCGGCCAGCAGCACCACGAATTCGTCGCCGCCCAGGCGGCTGATGGTGTCCACCGCGCGCACGCAGCCGCGCAGGCGGCCCGCCACTTCGCGCAGCACGATGTCGCCGGCCTGGTGGCCGTGGGTGTCGTTGACCGCCTTGAATTTGTCCAGGTCGAGGAACATGACGGCGAACTGCTCGTGCTGGCGGCGCCAGGTGGCCAGCGCCTGGTGCAGGCGGTCGAGGAACAGGATGCGGTTGGGCAGTCCGGTCAGGGCGTCGTGCTCGGCCTGGTGGCGCACCTGCGCTTCGGCGCGCTTGCGCTCGCTGATGTCGGACAGCATCGCCATATAGCTGCTGACGTCGCCGTGCGGGTCGCGGATCGCGGTCAGGGCGATGCGCACCGGATAGCGCTGGCCGTCGCGCCGCACGCCGGCCAGCTCGCCTTCCCAGTGGTCCTTGCCGTCCAGCTCGGCCCAGATGCGCTCGTAGAAGCCGTCGTCGGCGTCCCAGCCCAGGCTCGCCAGCGGCCGGCCGACGATCTGCTCGGGCGTATGGCCGGTGATGCCGGTGAAGGCGCCGTTGACGGCGCGCACGCGGTATTCGGCATCCATCATGATGATGGCGTCGCGCGCGTTCTGGAACACCTGGGCCGCCTGCTGCAGGTTGCTCTCGGCTTCCTTGCGCGCGGTGATGTCGACTTCCATGCAGAACACTTCCTGCATCACGCCGTCGTGCTTGATCGGATAGTGGCAGGAATACACCCAGTGGCGGCGGCCGGCGCTGGACTGCACCTGCCAGTCGAGTGCCGGCGGCGCCAGGCCGGTGTTCCAGATGTTGGCGATCGCCGCTTCGAACTCGTCCTGGCGCTCGATGTGCTGCACCAGCTGGCGGTAGGGCTGGCCGACCGCGGTCGCCGCCGGAATGCCGTACAACTGTTCGCTGGCGTGGTTCCAGAAGCGGATGACGCCGGCGCGGTCCATCGAGTGCACCGCCACCGCCGGCGCGAGTTCGAGCGCGGTGACGAAATGGTGCAGCCAGCCAAAGGCCGCGGGCCCGCGTCCGGGCGGATCGGATATATCCGGCGTCTCTTCGCTCACGGCAGGCCTTTCGATCTGAAATGAAGAGTGCTCAGATTGTTCAGACCGTCGAAGACGCCGTTAGTTCGATCAGGCGATGCTGGGACGCGCCGCCGTGCCGGCTTCGCGCTGTGGGTCGGCGGCGCCGGGCTCGGCTTGCTCCGCAGTTGCCTCTGCCTCCGCCGCATCCACCGCCTCGGCACCGTCGGCCGCCGGCGGCGCGTTCCTGGCGTCGAGCTTGCGCCTGGCCTTCTCCTCGGCCTTGCGTTTCTTCTCGAGTTCCCGCTGCCGCTTTTCATACTGGAAATTATTCCGTGCCATAGTCACCTCGCTGTGGTTGGTCGGGAGGACGCCGCTTTTTTCCACGGCCATTATGGACCAGCGCGGCGCGCGTGGCTTGCCCTAACCCCGGGGGTGGTGCTGGGCGTGCAGGTGCTTCAGACGCTCGCGCGCAACATGGGTATAGATCTGCGTGGTCGAAATGTCGGAGTGGCCCAACAACAATTGCACCACGCGCAGGTCGGCGCCGTGGTTGAGCAGGTGGGTGGCAAACGCATGGCGCAGCGTGTGCGGCGACAGCGGTCCCTGAATCCCCGCCTTCTGCGCATGTTTCTTGACCAGGATCCAGAACATCTGGCGCGTCATCGGTCCGCCGCGGCCG
Source organism: Massilia sp. YIM B02443 (assembly GCF_030411955.1). Classification (GTDB taxonomy): domain Bacteria; phylum Pseudomonadota; class Gammaproteobacteria; order Burkholderiales; family Burkholderiaceae_D; genus Telluria. Next base: position 21,043 of record NZ_JASNRA010000001.1, on the reverse strand, counting down.
GTGACGAACAGGGCGTCGTCGACCTGGCCGTTGAGGATGATGCCGCGCGCGTCCGCCAGGTAGCGTTCCAGCCAGCGCCGCGCTTCCATGCCGAACGGCACCAGGCGCGTCTTGCTGCCCTTGCCGGTGATGCGCAGCACGCCGTCATTCAGGCTGACTTCGACCAGTTTCAGGGCCACCAGTTCCGACACCCGCAAGCCACTGGCATACATCAGTTCCAGCATGGTGCGCTCGCGCAAGCCGAGCGGTGTGGAGACATCGGGTGCGGCCAGCAAGGCCTCGACCTGGCCCTCGGTCAGGGTGCTGACCAGGCGCAGCGGCTGGCGCGCCGACGGCATGTTCAGGCACGGGTCTTCCGCGATCTGGCCGCGGCGCAAGGCCAGGCCATAGAAGCGCTTGAACACCGACAGCCGGCGATTCGCCGTGCTCGGGCGCGATTCGGGATGGCGTTCGGCGAAGTAGGCGGCCAGATCGTGCGGTCCCGCCGCCAACAGGCCGGCGCAGGCGGGACGCTTCGCCTCCAGCCAGCCGGCGAACAGGCGCAGGTCGCGCCGGTAGGCGTCCAGGGAATTCTTCGCAAGCCCCTGTTCCAGCCAGAGGGTGTCGCAGAATTCGTCGATCAGGGCCAGATTGCCTGTTGCTGCCATGGGCTCATTGCATGCGCGGTGGCGCCTTCGTGACGCAGCAGCCAGCGCTTTACCGACAGGTGGAAACCGTGCTCGTCGTCGTGGTTCGAGAAGCCGCCCAGGCCGCCCGCCGCCGTGACCCGGTGGCAGGGAACGATCAGGGGGAACCAGTTGGCGCCGCAGGCCTGGCCCACCGCGCGCGGATGCGATTCGAGCAGCCCGGCCAGCTGGCCGTAAGTGCGCACGCTGCCGCGCGGAATCGCATTGATGCGCTCCCACACCTTGCGCTGGAAGGCGGTGCCGACCGGCTGCAGCGGCAGGTCGAACGCGAAGTCGGCATCGACCAGATACCGCGCGACCTGGCGCGCGGCCAGCTCGGCAATCGCGTTATCGGGCGCCTTTTCGGCGAACGCGGGCGGCAGGTAGACCAGCTCGCGCACCTGCGCGTCGATCGTGCGGATGCCCAGCGCGCCAAACGGGGCGGGCACGATGGCGTTGAAGATGTCGATAGCGGGGTTGAGCTCGGCCTGGGGCTTCATGGTGGTTTTCCGTGCAGTGGCCGGGACAGTGAGCAGGACAGTCGATGATCCCGGCGGCGCAGCGCACATCTTAACGTCTGACAACACCGGGAACCAGTGTTTGGACCACGCGGGCGAAAAAAAAGCGCACCATCTGGTGCGCTCCAATTCGGGTCACGTTTGCGGCCATTCAGATGGCATTCTATAAAACGTGGTGTCTCCTCGAATGTCTCCGGTATGGATTACCGTTCTTTTGTGTTACTCCCCCAAAAATCGTTGCAATGCAATCGTTCTTGTCTATTTTTGCTTGTTCTGTACTCATGGACGCACCATGGCGGTGCGAACAGTCCCCATCATAACGCAAGTGCCATGAGAAAACGTATGTTTTCGACCACAAACACATAAAATTATTTTACTTATAAAGAAAACGCAATTAACACTTCATTGTCGATAGTCATCGGCTTGCCTCTGCGACAGACCTTAGCGCCCCACTTCGCGCAGGATCGCACGCACCGTGTCCTTGCCGATTCGATTTTCCATTTGTCCAACCACCGGCAGCATGGCGCGCCGCCATTCGGCCTGCTGGGCCGGCGACAAGGTATGGATGGTGGTGGTGCCGGCGGCGCGGATCTGTTCCATCGCTTCGTCGTTGGCGCGCTGGGCGATGGTCTTCTCGTAGGCGGTCGCTTCGCGCATGGCGCGCGCCAGCGTGGCGCGGATCCCGCCCGGCAGGCCGTTCCAGAACTTGCGGTTGACGATCACCGCATAGCCCAGGTAGCCGTGGTTGGACACGGTCAGGTGGCTCTGGGTCTCGTGCATGCGCTGGGTGTACATGTTCGAAGGCGTGTTCTCGGTGCCCTCCACCACCCCATCGCGCAGCGCCGGCGCCGCTTCCGAGAATGCCAGCACCTGCGGACGCGCGCCCAGCGCACGCATCTGGGCGTCCAGCACCTTGGAAGCCTGGATCCGCATGCGCAGGCCGCCGAAGTCGCGCGGCGCCAGCAGGGGTTTATTGGCCGACATGATCTTGAAGCCGTTGTCCCAGAAGGCCAGGCCGGTGATGCCCTTCGGCTCGAGTTTGCGCAGCAGGTCGGCGCCGATGCGGCCTTCCGTCACCTTGTACAGCGCCGCCTTGTCCGGGAAAATATAGGGCAGGTCGAACGCTTCGAATTCCTTCACGCCGAGCGGCGAGAACTTGGCCAGCGACGGCGCCAGCATCTGCACCGCGCCCAGTTGCAAAGCTTCGAGTTCCTCGCGGTCCTTGTACAGCTGGCTGTTGGGATAGACTTCGACCCGCACCTGGCCATTCGTCATGCGCTCGGCCAGTTCCTTGAAGCGTTCGGCGGCCATGCCCTTGGGCGTGTCGGGCGCCGTCACGTGGCTGAACTTGATGACGATCGGACCTTGCGCCCAGGCGGGCGCGGCGGCCAGGGCAGCGAGGACAGCGCATACGGACAACAGGACGCGGGCGGCCAGGACGGAAATCTGCATGACGGTTGGTTCTTCCTGATCAGACATTGCTATGCTGGAGGGCTGGGCTAAAAGCAGGCAACACTATGCGCCGCCACGCCCCGCGCGGCCATCGTGGACTTCCACAACAGCCCGACAGTTTAACCAAACCAGGACCCAGCATGACAATTCCCATCGACCCAAGCCTGCCGGAACAGCGCAGAAGTACGCGCCGCGCCTGGCGCTTCATGCGCTGGCTGGTGCCGATGCTGCTGGTGCTGCTGTTCCTGGCAGTGCTGATCTGGCTGCCATGGCAGGCGCGCCAGATGGAAAGCACCGAGCGCCAGGAACAGTTGATCGCCGATACGCTGTGGGTCGAGCAGACCCTGCGCTTCGAACTGGCGCGCAGCGAGGAAGCCTTGTCCGCGCTGGGCGCCGACCTGGTGGTGGCGCCGATGGCGCAGGCCAAGCTGCAGGCGCGCTTCACGCAGATGTTCAAGAACGGCCCGGAACTGGTGCGCGTGATCTGGAGCGATGCCGACGGCGCCGTGCTGGACACGCACGGCAGCGACCTGCCGGCTGCCGGCCTGCCCGACACCACCCTGCAGGCCGGCGAAATGGCGCGCTCGATGCGGCGCGGCCGCTACAGCGAGCCGTACGGCGCCACGCCCTCCACCCACGGCCTGATCGATTTCTATTTGCCCTTGTTTCGCAACGGCCAGTTCATGGGCAGCCTGGTGGCGACCTACAGCCTGCAGGTGCTGCTCGACGAAACCGTGCCCTGGTGGTTCGCCCAGGACAATGCGCTGTCCCTGCTCGACCGCAACGAGCTGACGGTGGCGCGGCGCGCCTCGGGCGGCCCGGGGCGCGGGGTGTACACCCACCAGCGCGAGCTCGACCTGCCCGGCGCCCAGCTGGTGCTGGCCACCGACAGCGTGAAAGGCGCCCCGCGCCTGCTGCCGAACCTGCTGGTCGGTTCGGTGATCATGCTGGCGCTCGGCCTGCTGCTGAGCCTGGCCGCGCTGTGGCGCCACATCTCGCGCACCCTGGCCGCAGAACGGGCGCTGCGCCAGCAGATGGCGTTTCGCACGGCGATGGAAAATTCCTTGCTGACCGGGCTGCGCGCGCGCGACCTGGAGGGCCGCGTCACCTACGTCAACCGCGCCTTCTGCCAGATCGTCGGCTTGCCGGCGGAAGAGCTGATCGGCAAGAAGCCGCCGATGGCCTATTGGGCGCCGGAAGCGACCGCCGAGTACGAGGAACGGTTCCAGGGCATTTTGTCGGGCAAGGTCACGCCGCAGTTCGAGACCGTGTTCCAACGTTCGGACGGCACCCGGGTGCCGGTGCTGGTGTTCGAGGCGCCGCTGGTCGAGCGCAACGGACGCCATACCGGCTGGATGAGTTCGGTGCTCGACATCACCGACCGCAAGCGGGTCGAGGAACTCAATCGCCAGCAGGAAGAAAAGCTGCAGGCCAGCGCGCGCCTGGCCACCATGGGCGAGCTGTCGTCGATGCTGGCGCACGAGCTGAACCAGCCGCTGGCGGCGATCTCGAGCTACACGGCGGGCGCCCTGAACCTGCTGGAACGGGCTGCGAGCAGCGGCGAGGAATTGAAACCGGGCATGCTGCGCCATCCGCTGGAACAGGCGCGCCAGCAGGCCCAGCGGGCCGGCCAGATCATCCGCAGCGTGCACGAGTTCGTCAAGAAGCGCGAACCGGTGCGCCAGGAAGTTCCGATCCGCACCGTGATCGACGGCGTGCGTGCGCTGGTGGAACTGCAGACGCGCCAAGCCGGCGTCGCCCTGCGCGTGCACATTCCGCCCGGCCTGCCGCCGGTGCTGGCCGACCGCCTGCTGCTGGAGCAGGTGCTCTTGAACCTGACCCGCAACGCGATCGAGGCGATGCAGGATACCCGGCCCGAGCAGCGCGTGCTGCGCATCGAGGCCGACCACGAGGACGGCCAGGTGACGGTGTCGGTGATCGACCGCGGCCACGGCATTTCGCCCGAAGTGGCCGAACGCCTGTTCTCGCCGTTCTACTCGACCAAGGCCGAAGGCATGGGCATGGGACTGTCGATCTGCCGCACCGCGATCGAGTTCCATGGCGGCACGCTGACCCACGCGCCGCACCCGTCCGGCGGCACCGTGTTCACCTTTTCGCTGCCGGCCCAAGCGGCGAGCCGGGCGCTGGGCTAAAATCCGTCCTCTGGCGCGTTTCGTATCCGGAACGCGCCGTTCATCACCACCAGCAACAACGAAGCGGGAGCGCGCACCTTGCCCATCCCGCTCCCTACGGAGACACGCATGCTGCACATCGTCGACGACGAAGACGTCATTCGGGATTCGCTCGCCTGGCTGGCGCAATCGCGCGGCCTGGCTGCGCGCGGCTATGCCGGCGGCCAGGAATTCCTGGATGCGGTCGGCACGCCCGACGAAAACGGCGACTGCGTGCTGCTCGACGTGCGCATGCCGGGCATGAACGGCATCGCCGTGTTCGATGGCCTGGTCCAGCGCGGCCTGCTGCCGGGCCTGCCCGTGATCTTCCTGACCGGCCACGGCGACGTGCCGATGGCGGTCGATTCGCTCAAGCGCGGCGCGTTCGATTTCTTCGAGAAACCGTTCAACGACAATGTCTTGATGGACCGGGTCGAAGAAGCGCTGGCGGCGTCGCGCAAGGCGGCCGCCTCGGCCGGCGTGCAGGCGCGCCTGGCCACGCTGTCGGCGCGCGAGCGCGAAGTGCTGGACCTGATCCTGGCCGGCATGATGAACAAGGTCGTGGCCGACAAGCTCGGTATCAGCATGCGCACGGTCGAGGTGCATCGGGCGCATATCTTCGACAAGATGCAGGTCAAGACGGCGGTCGAACTGGCCGGGCTGCTCAAATAACGCCCGATCGCTCTGCCTTTTCGCCGGCGCATGCTCTTGCGATCCGGCAGCCCATCCTTACCTGTTCCACATATTCCGCCCCGGCGCACGGACGCGCCGCGTCATTGCCGTTCCATGATGCCGCGCGCCAACGTGCCCTGCCGATCCGGGGAAGCCTTGTAAAATAAATTTGAACGCGCCGCGGCCACGCGCCGCGCTGCGCACTCTCTTTTAGGAACTCCGATGAACGAAAAGACAGTTGCAGACAAGATGTTTTTGAGGACAGCGAAGTCGATGCTGATCCTGAACGGGCAAGCCAATCCGAATGTCGCGGCCCAGATGCCGGCCGAGCTGGTGAAGGACGGCGACGGCCCGTTCGACGCGATCCTGATGTTCTGCATGCATCGCAAGGATCTCGAGCAATACCTGCCGGTGGCCAAGGAAAAACTGGGCGAGAAAGGGTCGCTGTGGATCGCTTACCTGAAGCAGACCGCCTCCAAGGCGACCGACATCAACCGCGATTCGATCAACGCTTACGCCAAGGAAAACGGCATCACCGGCGTGGCGATGATCTCGATCGACGGCGACTGGTCGGCGCTGCGCCTGAAGCGCATCGAACTGTGATGCGCACGTAGTTTGTTCACTGCACGTGGCGGGCCAGCGCCCAGGCCACGTGTTCGCGCACCAGTTCCGACGGGTGCGCACTCCGGGCCCGCAAGGCCGCCAAGATGTGCTCGTCGCCGCGTTTGGCGACAGCCGCATTGCCCAGTCCCACCGCCAGGTTGCGCAGCCAGCGCTCGTGGCCGATCCGGCGGATCGGGCTGCCTTCCATGCGGCGGTTGAATTCTTCCTCTTCCCAGCCGAACAGGGTGACCAGGTCGCCCTCGCCCAGGCCGTTGCGCTCGTCGAAGTCGGCAATCTGCGCCCGTTGCGCGAACTTGTTCCACGGACAAACCACCTGGCAATCGTCGCAGCCGTAGATGCGGTTGCCGATCAGCGGCCTGAATTCTTCCGGGATGCTGCCCTTCAGTTCGATCGTCAGGTAAGAAATACAGCGCCGCGCATCCAGCCGGCCGGGGCCGAGGATGGCGCCGGTCGGGCAGGCGTCGATGCAGGCGCTGCACCCGCCGCAATGGCGGCCGGTGGGCGGGTCGACCGGCAAGGGAATATCGACCAGGATCTCGCCGATGAAAAAGGTCGAGCCGGCCGAACGCGACAGCAGCAGCGTGTGCTTGCCGCGCCAGCCGAGGCCGGCCTTTTCGGCCAGCGGCAACTCCATCACCGGCGCCGAATCGGTGAAGGCGCGGTAGCCGAAGGGGCCGATCGCGCCCTGGATGCGTTCGGCCAGCGACTGCAGGCGGTTGCGCAGCACCTTGTGGTAGTCGCGGCCGCGGGCATAGACCGAGACCACGGCGGCGTCGGGATCCTCGTGGCGCCGGCGTTCCTGCGCGCGCCAGTCATCGGCGCGGCTATGCGGCAGGTAATCCATGCGCGCCACGATCGCGCGCACCGTGCCCGGCACCAGCTCCGCCGGGCGCGCACGCTTCATGCCGTGGCTTGCCATATAATCCATCTCGCCATGACACCCCGCGTCGAGCCAGGCTTGCAGGCCGGCTTCCAGGTGCGCCAGGTCGACGTCGGCGATGCGCACGTCGGCAAAGCCGAGCTCGAGGCCCCAGGCCTTGATGGCGCGCGCCAGCTCGGGTAGTTCGGCAATAAGATCTGGGGAAGTGGACATGGAAAGAAGACAACATCGCGGCGCATGACGCCGCACAACCCGTTATTTTATTCGATGCAGCCAATCAAAGCCGAATCCAAGCCACATCGTCGGCACTATCTTGCGGACGAGTCTGCCACGGCCGCCCTCGGCGCCGCGCTGGCCCGCGCCCTGCAGCCGGGGCTGGTGATCTACCTGCACGGCGACCTCGGCGCCGGCAAGACCGCGCTCACCCGCGCGCTGATCCATGCCGCAGGCCACGTCGGCACGGTGAAAAGCCCGACCTATACGCTTTCCGAGCCGTACAAGGTGATGCTTGATGGCAAGCCACTGAACATCATCCATTACGACCTCTACCGCATGTCGAGCCCGGAAGAATTCCTGGATGCAGGCTTTCGCGAAGACTTCGACGGCCGCAACGTCTGTATCGTCGAGTGGCCGGAAAAAGGCGATCCGGTGTTGCCGCCGCCCGACGTGCACGTCCTGCTCAACGTTAGCGGACCCGGCCGTGAGGTAGAATTGCAGGCGTTGTCCGAATTGGGCCTGCTATGCCTCGACCGTCTCGTCTTCCCGCCGCTCTGAATCCCGCCGTCCCCGCCAACAAGCCAGGTTCGTCGCGCCGCCGCGTCCTGCTCAAAGCCGGCGGCACGCTGCTGCTGTCGGTTGTCGCGCCGCTGCCGGCGTTCGCCAACCAGATCCTCGGGGTCCGGGTGTGGCCCGCCGACGACTACACACGCGTCACGCTGGAAAACGACACCGACCTCAAGACCGAACACTTCCTGATTCCCGATCCGCCGCGCCTGGTGGTCGATATCGAGGGGCTGGGCCTGAGCAATACGCTGAAAAGCCTGGTCGCCAAGGTCGAGCCGAACGACCCGTACATCAAGCAGGTGCGGGTCGGCCAGAACCGCCCGAACGTGGTGCGCCTGGTGTTCGACCTGAAGGAAGAAGTCAAGCCGCAGGTGTTCACGCTGGCCCCGGTGGCCGGCTACCAGCACCGCCTGATCTTCGACCTGTACCCGATCAAGGAAGTCGATCCGATCGCGGCCATGATCGAAAAAGGCGACTGGAGCCCTGGTTCCACCACTGCCGTGGCCGAAAGCACGACCACGCTGGGCGACCCGGTGGCCGGCACGCCCCCGGTGCAGATCCCTACCCCGCCGCCGGTGGCGCCGCCGACCCGGCCGAACGCCGCGCCGGACGCGATCGCCAAACTCGAATCGGCCATGTCCGGCTTGCAGGGCACGCCGCCGGCGCAGCCGATCCAGCCGCCGCCGGCGCGTGGCAAGCCGACCGTGCCGACCCAGAAAGTGGCGCGCATGGTCACCATCGCGCTCGATCCGGGCCACGGCGGCGAAGACCCGGGCGCGATCGGCGCGCGCGGCAGCCGCGAGAAGGACATCGTGCTGGCGGTGGCCAAGCGCCTCAAGGCCAAGTTGGAGCAGATGCCGAACACGCGCGTGATGCTGACCCGCGACGGCGACTTTTTCGTGCCGCTGGGCAAGCGCGTGGAAAAGGCGCGCAAGGTCCAGGCCGACCTGTTCGTCTCGATCCACGCCGATGCCTGGATCAAGCCCGACGCGCGCGGCTCGTCGGTGTTCGTGCTGTCGGAAAAAGGCGCCAGCTCGAGCGCGGCGCGCTGGCTGGCCAACGACCAGAACCGGGCCGACCTGATCGGCGGCGCCCAGTTCGGCAGCAGCACCGACAAGCACCTGGCCAGCGTGCTGTTCGACCTGTCGACCACGGCCCAGATCAACGACAGCCTGAAGCTCGGCAAGGCCGTGCTGGGCGAGATCGGCGGCATCAACCGCCTGCACAAGGCCTCGGTCGAACAGGCCGGCTTTGCCGTGCTGAAAGCCCCGGACATCCCGTCCATCCTGGTCGAGACCGCCTTCATCTCGAATCCGCAGGAAGAAGCCAAGCTCAACGACGACGGCTACCAGGATCAATTGGCCGAAGCGATCACCAAGGGCATCCGCCGCTACTTCTCCGATAATCCGCCGATGGCCAAGAGCCGCCAGACCTGAACATGGAACACATCACCTTCGGACAATTGCCCGCCGTACGCATCACGGCGCCTGATGGCGCTGTGGCCGTGGTCACGCTGTATGGCGCGCATCTGGTGTCCTGGGTCGGCGCGGATGGTGGCGAGCGCATGTTCATGAGCCGGCGCTCATCGCTCGACGGCGGCCGTGCGATCCGCGGCGGCGTGCCGGTGATCTTTCCGCAGTTCGCCGAACAGGGCAGCGGCATGCGGCACGGCTTTGCACGCGTCAGCACCTGGCGCGCGATTGCCGACGGCGTCGACGATGGCGCCGCGTGGGCCGAATTCGCGCTGTCCGAATCTGACCTGGCGCCGGCACATGCCGCCGCCTGGCCGCACCAGTTCGCGCTGACGCTGCGCGTGACGGTGCAAGCCAACGAACTGCGCATGACGTTCACGGTGCACAACAACGGCGCCGCGCCCTTCCCGTTCGCGGCCGCGCTGCACACCTACCACCTGGTGCCGCACCTGGCCGACGTGCGCATCGACGGCGTCGAGCCGGGCACGCTGGCCATCGACGACAAGCTGGACCGGATCTACGCCGGCATCCAGGGCGCGATCACGCTGGCCACGCCGGCGCGCGTGCTGACGCTGGAACAGCAAGGGTTTACCGACGCGGTGGTCTGGAACCCGGGCGCGGCCGACACGGCGGCGCTGGCGGACATGGAAGACGACGAATACCAGCGCTTCGTCTGCATCGAACCGGCGCGGCTGCAGCAAGACGTCCTGGCCCCAGGCGCCAGCTGGGAAGGCCGCTACCGCATTTCCTGATCCACCGGCGTGGTGGCCGGGCTTGCTTCAATTTCGTTAGTGCAATGTAAAATTGCTACTCCGTATTGACTGCCATCCCAGGAGTTCCCATGCCCTCCGACCTGCGCGCCCTGGTCGTGTTTGCCGATTCCTCGCTGCACCGTTCCCGCATCAGCCGCCGCGTGCTGGAAGCCGTCGCCACCCTCCCCGGCGTCAAGGTACAAGACCTCTACCAGCTCTACCCCGACCTGTACATCGACGTGCGCCAGGAGCGCGAGCTGCTCGAGGCGGCGCCGCTGGTCGTGTTCATCTTCCAGCTCGGCTGGTATGCGATGCCGGCCCTGCTCAAGGAATGGTTCGACACCGTGTTCAAGCCCGAGTGGGCGCGCCGGCAGCCCGGCGGCCTGCACGGCAAGCATGCGCTGGCCGCGGTCGCCTGCGCCGACCTGCCGGACGACTACCGCGAAGGCGGCAAGCATGGCCGCCCGTTCGCCGCCTACCTGGCGCCGCTCGAACAGACCGTCGACGCCTGCGGCATGCATTGGCTGACGCCGCACGTGTTCTACGGCGCCGGCGCCGCCTCGGCCGAGGCGACGGATGCCCACGCCGCCGATCTGCGTGCGCTGCTGAGCCGATACATGGACAACGCCGAAGCGGGAGCGGGAGCTGAAGCAGGAGCGCACCGTGGAACATAACGTGCTGCTCAACGCCCTGATCTACCTGACCGCCGCCGTCCTGGTGGTGCCGGTCGCCAAACGCCTCGGCCTGGGCGCCGTGCTCGGCTACCTGCTGGCCGGCATCGCCATCGGCCCCTGGGGCCTGGGCCTGATCCGCGAAGTCGAGACCATCCTGCACTTCGCCGAATTCGGCGTGGTGCTGCTGCTGTTCGTGATCGGCCTGGAACTCGAACCCAAGCGCCTGTGGGCGCTGCGGCGCTCGATCTTCGGCTGGGGCACGGCCCAGGTGGCCGCGGTCACGGGGCTGCTGATGGCGGCGGCACTCTTGGGCGGCATCGGCTGGAAGATCGCGCTGATCGCGTCGCTCGGGCTGTCGCTGTCGTCCACGGCCATTGCGCTGACCACGATGCAGGAACGTAACCTGATCCCCACGCCGGCCGGCCAGGCCGGCTTCTCGATCCTGCTGTTCCAGGACATCGCCGCGATCCCGATGATCGCGCTGGTGCCGCTGCTGGGCGTGGCCGACAGCCATCCGGACGCCGGCTGGAGCGGCGTGCTCAAGGCGGTGGCCGTGATCGGCGGCCTGGTGCTGGCGGGCCGCTTCCTGATCCGTCCGGTGCTGCGCTTCATCGCGCGCACCGGCATGCGCGAGATCTTCACCGCCTTCGCCCTGTTGCTGGTGATCTCGATTTCGCTGCTGATGCAATGGGTCGGCATGTCGATGGCGCTGGGCGCCTTCATGGCCGGCGTGCTGCTGGCCGATTCCGAATACCGCCATGCGCTGGAAACCGACCTGGAACCGTTCAAGGGCTTGCTGCTGGGCCTGTTCTTCATCGCGGTCGGCATGTCGGCCGACTTCGGCGTGTTCCTGGCCCAGCCGTGGCGCATCGTGCTGATCGCACTGGCCTTCCTGGCGATCAAGCTGGCCGCGCTGTGGCTGCTGGCGCGCGCCTTCGGCATGCGCGGCCGCCAGCAACTGCTGTTCGCTTTCCTGCTGTCGCAAGGTGGCGAGTTCGCCTTCGTGGTCTTTGGCGCGGCCGCGGCGGCGCGCGTGTTCGATCCGCAGACGGCCTCGATCCTGGTGGTGGTGGTGGCGCTGTCGATGATGGCCACGCCGCTGCTGCTGATCCTGTTCGACCGCGTGCTCGAGCCGCGCTGGCGCCAGGGCAAGCGGCGCGACGACGACACGGTGGACGCGCGGCGCGACCACGTGATCGTGGCCGGCTTCGGCCGCTTCGGCCAGATCGTGGCGCGTCTGCTGCACGCCAACCAGGTGCCGCTGACCATGCTCGACCACGATCCGGACAACGTCGACACGCTGCGCGATTTCGGCTTCGAGGTGTATTACGGCGACGCCACCCGTATCGACCTGCTGCATGCGGCGGGCGCCGCAGAAGCGCGGGCGCTGGTGCTGGCGATCGACGGCATCGAAGACAGCCTCAGGCTGGCAGCCGCCGTGCGCGCCGAGTTTCCCGATTTGACCATCCTGGCGCGCGCCCGCAACGTGACGCATTACTACCAGTTGATGGACCTGGGGGTATCGGTGATCGAACGCGAGACCTTCGAAGCGGCGCTGATGCTGGGCCGGCGCGCGATGGAAGAGCTGGGCTTCGGGCCGTACTTTGCGCGCCAGGCGTCGATGCGGTTCCGTCAGCACAACCTCAAGAGCGTGCTCGAGGTGTACCCGTATTACAAAAATCGGGCCCAATATGTGTCAATGGCGCGGCGTGCGCGCGAGGAATTGCACGCCATGTTCGAGCGCGATTTCGTGGCCATGCAGCGCGCGCCAGAGGACGGCGACGACTAGCGCCGCGCCTGCTCAACCCTTACTGCGATTCCTTGATCATGCGGCCATTGCTCGGCTGGATAGGCCGCGCATTGAACGGATACAGCCGCGAGAACAGCGCCATCTGCTGCGGCGAGGCCGTCATCGGCTGCTTCATCACGATCCACAGCACGTTCTCGGTGCACGGCGGTTCGGTCAGCGAGCCCATGTAGGTGAAGTAATCGCGCCGTGCCGGCAGGATCTCATTCACGTCGAGCACGATCGACGGCGTCACCGTGGTCAGCTTTTCCAGCGGCAGGTTGTTCCACACGGTCTGGATCATCGGGTTGGCGATGCCGCGCTCGAGCAGCACCGCCAGCACGGCCAGCTTGCCGTCGTAGCTCTTGTGCACCATGTGCACCACCATCTCGGTGCCCTTGCCGTTGATGCGCTCTTCGCCCGGACGATGGAAGTGGAACTGCTGCAGTTCGTAGGTGGTGCCGCCCACGGTCAGGAAATTGCCGCCGGCAACGTTCACCTGGATCGTGTGGCCATTGTCGATCTCGTTGAACGAGCTCGGGTGGTAGTCGAAGGTCACCTGCTCCAGGTCGACCTTCAAGCCGTCGCGCAGGTCGATCGGCGACTGGCGGTTGCCGGTATTGCACGAGGCCCAAGCGGTATTGATCTTGGACCAGTTCTCCGGGCCAAACTCGCCTTCATAGGTCCAGTGGGTGCCGTTCTTCGGCTTGGCCGCTGCAGCGGTCGCGATGGCTGCCGCAGCGGCAGCCGCTTCGGCTTCCTTGCGGCGCTTCGCTTCATTGACCTTGCGCGCACGCGCAGCCTGCTCGGCGCGCAGGGCCTGCTTGGCGCGCAGTTCGGCCAGCTTCTCGGCGATGCGGACCGACAGGTCGACTTCGGCGTCGTCTTCCGACTTCGATGCGGCGGCAGCAGGCGAAGCGACGGCCGGGGTCGCCGCGGCAAGCTTCAGGTTCGGCTTGATCGAGGGGACGGCAGCGGCGGCGGCCTTGACGGCGTCGGCCGCTTTGTCCGACTTGGGAGCGGCTTCGCTCGCGGTCGCATTCGCGGCCGCCAGGGCCAGGCCGAAGGCGAAGGGGGCGATCAGGTTACGCATGGTGTTCCAATGAGTGGGCATACTCTCCCGTTATCGGAATCCAGGGGCGTAACTTGAGTGCGCTACAGCAACAAATGGTGAGAATTTGCCGGATCTGCGTATTCGAAAAGATATCCAAGACATTTCGGCAAGTCAAAAATGGCTTGGATTACAATCGCTCGGTTACCTCAGAGTGACCCAACAAACAATCAGGAGATCCGGGATGCAGGCACGTTCGACCACCCTTCACGCCGCCGCCGTCGGTGCGGCACTGCTCGCCATGTCCGGCGCCCACGCTGCAGCCAAGGCGGAAAAAGAATTGCCGCCCAAGCCCTCGGTGGCCGACGTGGTCAAGGCGTCCAAGGCGGCCGAATGGCGCCCGCTGGATCCGGACAACACGCTGTACATGGAACTGCCGACCGGCCGCGTCGTGATCGAACTGGCGCCCGCCTTCGCGCCGAACACGGCTGCCAACATCCGCGCCCTGGTGCGCGAGCGCTACTTCGACGGCCTGGCCATCATCCGCGCCCAGGACGGCTTCGTGGTGCAATGGGGCGACCCGGAAGCGGACAACCCCAACCCGAAACCGTTCAAGGCGGCGTCGACCGTGAAGGCCGAGTTCACCGCGCCGATCAAAGCGGCCGGCGCCTTCACCCGCCTGAAGGACGCCGACGTCTACGCGCCGCAGGTCGGCCACGTCAACGGCTTCCCGGCCGCGCGCGACCCGGCCAGGGGCGAAACCTGGATTCCGCACTGCTACGCCACGGTCGGCGTGGCGCGCGACAATGGATCGGACACCGGCAACGGCTCGCAGCTGTACACCGTGATCGGCCACGCACCGCGCCACCTGGACCGCAACATCACCGTAGTCGGCCGTGTGGTGTGGGGGATGCCGCTGCTGACTGTGGTCCCGCGCGGCACTGCGGCTGCCGGTTTCTACGACAAACCCGAGCAGCGCACGCCGATCACGGCCGTGCGTCTGGCCGCCGACGTGCCGCAAGAGCAGCGCAGCAAGCTCGAAGTGATGCGCACCGACAGCGCCTCGTATCAGGCGGTAGTGGAAGCGCAACGCAACCGCGGCGGCCCGTGGACGAAGCTCGCCGCCGGCCACATCGACGTATGCAATGCGCCGATTCCGGTGCGCGAGGTCGGGCTATAATCCGGGAATGAACGCCCCCGACTCGACCCGCCGTCCCATCCAGCAGCTCCCTGATCAGCTCATCTCCCAGATCGCCGCCGGCGAAGTGGTCGAACGGCCATCGGCCGTGGTCAAGGAATTGCTGGAAAACGCGCTCGACGCCGGCGCGACCCAGATCACCGTGCGCCTCGAGGAAGGCGGCGTCAAGCGCATCGCCATCACCGACAATGGCCGCGGCATCCCGCCCGAGGAATTGCCGCTGGCGCTGTCGCGCCACGCGACCTCGAAGATCGCGTCCTTGAAAGACCTGGAAAACGTCGGCACGCTCGGTTTTCGTGGCGAGGCGCTGGCCTCGATCGCCTCGGTGGCGGCGGTGCGCGTCACCTCGCGCACGCCCGATGCCCCGCATGCGTTCGAGATCGTCGGTTCGCACGAAGGCGTGGTGGCGCCGTCGTCGGGCGCCTTCGGCACCACCATCGACGTGCAGGACCTGTATTTCAACACCCCGGCGCGGCGCAAGTTTTTGAAGTCGGAACAGACCGAATACGGCCACTGCGCCGAGGTCGTGCGCCGCATCGCGCTGTCGCGGCCGGACGTGTCGTTCAGCCTGACCCACAACGGCCGCACCATCGACCACTGGAACGTCAGCGAGGACGCCAAGCGCAGCGCCCAGATCCTGGGAGGCGACTTTGCCGAGGCGCGCCTGCACCTGGACGAGTCGGCCGGCCCGTTGCGCCTGCACGGCTACGTCGGCTTGCCGACCGCCTCCAAGGCGCGCGCCGACGGCCAGTTCTTTTATGTGAACGGGCGCTTCGTGCGCGACAAGGTGCTGGTGCACGCGGTGCGCGCCGCCTACCAGGACGTGCTGCACGGCGACCGCTTCCCCTGCTACGTGCTGTCGCTCGACCTCGATCCGGCGCTGGTCGACGTCAACGTCCACCCATCCAAGATCGAGGTGCGCTTCCGCGACAGCCGCGCGGTGCACCAGTTCGTGTTCCATGCGGTGCAGCGCACGCTGGCGCAGACCTCGGCCACGGCGCACGGCAGCGTGCCGGCGCCGATCACGGCAGCCGAAGTGCGCCCGAGCGGCACGCCGCTGTGGCAACTGTCGCAAACGCCGGCGCAGGCGCCGATGCGGCCGCACCAGCAGACCTCGTTCGGCGCGCAGCTGGCGCCTGGCGTTCCGTCGACCTTCTCGCCGTCGCCGTTCGCGCCGGGAAGCCGCTGGGATGATCCGAGCGCGGGCGGCGGCGTGGCGCAGCGCACCGAGGCGTATGGCGCGCTGTTCGCGTCGAATGACAGCGAGCGCGTCCCGGCGCAGTCGGTACAGGAATCGTCCGCGCTGAACGTGCCGCTGTCGGCGTCGGACCGTCCACTGTCGAACGACGACTTCCCGCTCGGCTTTGCCCTGGCCCAGCTGCACGGCATCTACATCCTGGCCCAGAACACGCGCGGCCTGGTGCTGGTCGACATGCACGCGGCGCACGAGCGCATCCTGTACGAGCAGATCAAGAACGCGCTCGACGCCCAGGCCCGGGGCCAGGAAATGCAGGTGCAGTCGATGCTGATCCCGGTGACCTTCTACGCCGACGCGATCGAGGTCGCCACCGCGCAGGACCATGCCGACACATTGAAGACGCTCGGCTTCGACATCGCCGCGCTGTCGCCGACCACGCTGGCGGTGCGCAGCGTGCCGACGCTGCTGAAGAA
Organism: Massilia sp. YIM B02443; assembly: GCF_030411955.1. Classification (GTDB taxonomy): domain Bacteria; phylum Pseudomonadota; class Gammaproteobacteria; order Burkholderiales; family Burkholderiaceae_D; genus Telluria. Next base: position 4,674 of record NZ_JASNRA010000001.1, on the reverse strand, counting down.
CGCCGACGCCCAGACGCTGGCGCGCGACGTGCTGCGCGACGTGCGCGAATACGGCGGCTCGCGCGTGCTGATCGAACGGCGCAACGAACTGCTCGGCACCCTCGCCTGCCACACGGCGGTGCGCGCCAACCGCATCCTCAGCGTGCCCGAAATGAACGCCCTGCTGCGCCAGATGGAAAGCACCGAGCGTGCCGACCAGTGCAACCACGGCCGCCCGACCTGGGTCCAACTCGAGATTTCCGCGCTCGACAAGCTGTTCCTGCGCGGCCAGTAATGAAGACGATGAACAAACCGTTGGCCGTGGCCATCATGGGCCCGACCGCGTCCGGCAAGACCGCCGCCGCCCTGCGTATCGCACAAGAACATCCGGTCGAGATCATCTCGGTCGATTCGGCCCTGGTATATCGCGGGATGGACATCGGCACCGCCAAGCCAAGCAGCGAAGAACTGGCCAGCGTGCCGCACCACCTGATCGACATCATCGACCCGCTCGACGCCTATTCCGTGGCCCAGTTCCGCGCCGACGCCATTCGCCTGGTGGGCGAGATCCAGGCGCGCGGCAAGCTGCCGCTGCTGGTGGGCGGCACGATGATGTACTTCAAGGGCCTGGTCGACGGCCTCGACGACCTGCCCGGCGCCGACCCGGAATTGCGCGCGGCGCTCGACCTTGAAGCGGCGCGCATCGGCTGGCCCGGCATGCACGCCAAGCTGCGCGAACTCGACCCGGTCACCGCCGACCGCCTGGCGCCGAACGACGCCCAGCGCATCAACCGCGCGCTGGAGATCATCCAACTCGCGGGCCAGCCGATGTCGGCGCTGCTGGCGAAACGCGCCAAGCCGGAGCTGCCGTTCGAGCTGGTCTCGTTCGCGCTGGAGCCGAACGACCGCGCCGTGCTGCACAAGCGCATCGCGCTGCGTTTCGACCAGATGCTGGGCACGCGCGACGATACCGGCCTGGTGGCCGAGGTGGCACGGCTGCGTGCGCGCGGCGACCTGTCGCCCGCGCTGCCGTCGATCCGCTGCGTCGGCTATCGCCAGACCTGGGATTACCTGGACGGCACGATCGACCGCAAGCAGCTGCGCGAGCTGGGCATCATCGCCACGCGCCAACTGGCCAAGCGCCAGGTGACCTGGCTGCGCGCGATGCCGGAGCGGATCGTGATCGACTGCCTGGGACCGGATCCGGCAGGGGCAATGCTGGCGCATCTGGCATCATTGAAGAAATAGCATCGTCACGAGAATTTTCCGCACAGAATTCGTCACGATCTTGACACGCAACCTGTCGCGCCCGATAATATCGGTCGTTGCGGTGATATAGCTCAGCTGGTTAGAGCACAGCACTCATAATGCTGGGGTCGGTGGTTCAAGTCCACCTATCACCACCAAGAATTCCAAGCGAATGGCTTGGCTCTCCAACGAGTCAGGCCATTTTGCTTTATCAGCTTCCGGTGATATAGCTCAGCTGGTTAGAGCACAGCACTCATAATGCTGGGGTCGGTGGTTCAAGTCCACCTATCACCACCAAGAATTCCAAGCGAATGGCTTGGCTCTCCAACGAGTCAGGCCATTTTGCTTTATCAGCTTCCGGTGATATAGCTCAGCTGGTTAGAGCACAGCACTCATAATGCTGGGGTCGGTGGTTCAAGTCCACCTATCACCACCAAGAATTCCAAGCGAATGGCTTGGCTCTCCAACGAGTCAGGCCATTTTGCTTTATCAGCTTCCGGTGATATAGCTCAGCTGGTTAGAGCACAGCACTCATAATGCTGGGGTCGGTGGTTCAAGTCCACCTATCACCACCACAATACCTGACGGCCCGGTTTTCGCGAACCGGGCCGTTTGTGTTTTCAGGCCGCCTGTTTCAAGCGCTCCTCTCCTTGTTTTTCCATTGCCACCGGCAGCAGCTGGGCGATGCCAAACGCCAGTTCGACCGCCGTGAATCCCAGGATCAGCCAGCTGGCGCCATGCGCAACCGCGTACAGCTGACAGGCAGCGAACAGGAAGCGCGCCAGCGCATCGTAGCGTCCATGCAGTACCTGCGTCGCGTGCAGGCGCAGCAGGGACCACACCACCACGACCGAACCCAGCAGGTTGGCCATCAGCACGTGCGCCGGCGCGAACGGCGGCACCTCGCCGGGCAGACCGGACTGCTGAGCCAGCGTCGACAGCACCCCATGCAGCAACATGAAGGTCCAGGGCGTGGCAAAACCGGCGGTGACGACCAGGTCATACCAGGCGCTCAGGCGCACGATCTTCAGGTAGCGGGCAGGCTGCATCGGACTTCTCCTTGATTGAAAAGCCCAGCGTAAAGCCTGGAGTACACTCCAGGGTCAAGCCTTCAGGGAGAAAACCATGCGGATCGGCGAACTGGCGCAGGCGACCGGCGTGAGCTGCGACACGCTGCGCTTCTATGAAAAACGGGGATTGATCCGGGCGCTGCGCGGCGCCAACGGCTACCGCCGCTATGCGCCCGAGACGGCGCAGCTGGTCGGCTACGTGCGCATGGCGCAGGGACTCGGCTTCAGCCTGGCCGAGATCGGGGAAAATTTGCCGGCGCTATGGGACAACCCGGCGCCGGACCAGGCGCTGGCGCGCCTGCTGGCCGACAAGGTGACGGTGATCGACGCCCGCATCGCCCAGCTGCAAGCGCTGCGCCAGGGTTTGCTGGAGCGCATCGAGCTAAGCTGCCCGCTGTCGGCCTGAGGGCTCGGCGCAGTGTGGCGCGCCGGCCCGGCGCTCAATGCTTCTTGCCGCCGCCCGAAATCTTGTTTTCGGTAGCCCAGGCGCGCTTTTCGGCTTCCTGCTTGCCGACGCCCTTCTTCTCGTAGCCTTCCTTGATGTGCTCGGCCTGACGCTTCTGCTTGTCGGTGTACGACGATTTATCCCCCTGCGGCATGACGACTCCTTTGGACAGACGAGGCGGCCCAATTGCCGGCTCGATGGCATCAGACTACACCGGCGCATGACAAGGTTTGGTGCGCCACTGCACGCACGAGCACGGTCTACTCGGCAGTGCATCACTTGCCGTCCGGCGCACGCCCGTCGAGCGCATGAACACCGGCACAGCACACGCCTCTTCGGATGCCGCCACCCCTGCCGCCTTGTTTTCGCCGCTGTCAGTACTGCATCCCCATGCATAATGAGAGAAATATTCTATTAAAAATAATTGCAGCATTCATGGCCAACATTCGGCGCTCTCTATACATTAACTTTTTCGCCTCGACCGGCGGCACGCTGATCCAGTTCGCCGTCAGCCTGGTGCTGGCGCGCATGCTAAGCCCCAGCGACATCGGGGTCTATTCCATGACCATCGTGCTCATAAATATCGCGCACGTTTTCCAGGATTTTGGCATAGGCAGTTATCTCCAAAGGGAAAAGGATCTGACGCAGGAAAAACTGCGCGCTGCCATGGGTGTGTTTTTTACGACATCGTGGTTGATGGCCGCAGCCATATATGCCAGCAGTGACTGGTTCGGCCGCTGGTTCAACGAACCGCAGATGGCGCCGGTGATGAAGATACTCGCCATCTGTTTCGCGCTCATCCCCTTCGCGTCCACCACCCATTCGCTGCTCACCCGCGAATTTGCCGCCACCAAACAGGCATGGGTATCGATCATCAGTACCGTTGTGTCAGCCGTTACTTGTCTTGGCCTCGCTCACTTGGGTTTTGGCACGGCCAGCATGGCCTGGGCCAATCTGGCCAATATCGTTACCTGCTGTCTTGCTTACATTCCTCTCCGGCCAGAATATCTTCCATGGCTACCCTCATTGCGGCATTGGCGCCGCGTCCTGCATTTCGGCATCGGGTCTCTGCTCACCAACTGTCTGGCCGCGACCAATCATTCGATTCCCGACATCCTCCTGGGTAAACTCGGCAATGCCACGCTGGTCGGTTTTTTCAGCCGGGCAAACTCGACCGTTACGATCTTTTTCCACATCGCCGGCAGTACGGCAAACTACGGCTCGGAGTCTTACCTGGCCCAGGCCCACCATCGTGGCGAGTGCGTTGGCGAATTGTTGAACAAGGCAACGACGCTGTTGACGGGTATCGCGTGGACAGCGTTTGCATTGACCTATGTTTTCAGCAAGGAGATCATTATCGTGCTATATGGCGAAAAATGGCTGCCGTCGGTTCCGGCAATGGACGGATTGTTGGTCGCTTGCGCCGTTGGAACGATCTTCAATTATTCTCCGGCTGCCATGAGCGCGATCGGCAAACCTCATCTGGCTGCGCTTCCTGTCGCGACGACCCTCTTGTCGCGCATTGCCTTCGCTCTTGCCCTGTTTGACGGCAGTATCTGGAGTTTTTCCTGGATCATCTGCGCTGCGACCATCGTTGCGACGCCCGTGCTGATTATCCAGCACCGCATCTATTTCCATCACGGGTTCGCCACGATGCTTGCTGCCTTATGGCCCAGTGCCGCTGTTGCGCTCATCTGCATGACAGGCGCAGCGATTCTGAAAATGTCCCTTCCCGCCTCGCTGGCACCGATGTCCGTTCTCCTGGTTTTGTTCCTGCCGCTGGCTTGCCTCTGGTATTGCGCGCTTCGAATGACGGGCCACCCGTTGACCGCCGAGATCCATGGAATAGCTGCCAGATTTCGCCCCGCTGTCGTACATGGGCAAAAGCAACACTGGTAATCCCCCCATTTTTAGAGCACGCTAAAAGTAGAG